>NZ_JACIAC010000022.1:0-1004 GCF_014193935.1 Rhizobium sp. BK377 | reverse complement strand
GCAGCTAACCACGGTAGGGTCAGCGACTGGGGTGAAGTCGTAACAAGGTAGCCGTAGGGGAACCTGCGGCTGGATCACCTCCTTTCTAAGGAAGCCGATTTTAGCAAGGGTGGCCGTATGGCCCGCCTGGATGCCCTTTGAGCGCAAGCGAAAAGGACAAGCTATCCAGGCCACGCAAAATCCGCTTTTTAGAACATAGATGGCACCAGTCAGGTGACCATCGAAACGCAATACGCCGCGTAGACTTCGGTCATGACGGTATGGCGAGCTTTCGCCGTCCACGTTTCTCTTTCTTCAAGAAGACAAAAAACCGCGTCGACCGGTTCCCCGAATGGGCCCGTAGCTCAGTTGGTTAGAGCACACGCTTGATAAGCGTGGGGTCGGAAGTTCAAGTCTTCCCGGGCCCACCATTTGCACCAGCAAATGCGATTTGCTGTAGCGAATGAGGGTTAGGGATGATGGAATGTGGCTGATGCGGAACGTTGCCGAACCTGGATTTATCCGGGCGATCGAGCTGATGGGGCTGTAGCTCAGCTGGGAGAGCACCTGCTTTGCAAGCAGGGGGTCAGCGGTTCGATCCCGCTCAGCTCCACCAAATCGATTGGTGTCGAGACTGACGGCGATGATGTCTTTTGAAGAAGTAAAAGTTTGCATCGGCTTAGGCCTGATGCCTGTTCTGCATATATCGTGAAGAGAAGATTGATCTGGAGGCTTCCAGGTGTTGGATTTTATCCGACGTCCGAGCCCAGTTCTTGTGAAACCATGGATGGCCTAGCCGGCCGGATATGGTGGAGGGACTGGAGGGTGGAAGGAAGCTTGTCGCTCTGGATCGTCCAGCGTAAACCGCTCAAGCGGTTTATCGCGTGTTGTTCGTTGCCTTCGGGCTTCGTCTGACGGACGATCGGATTGCCGTTGCCTGACCGCGCGGTATCGGATCACATCTCGAGAAGCTGGTCTTAAGACCTGACACAAGCGAGCTGCTCGGCGTAGCTCCAATAAAGTGA
>NZ_JACIAC010000021.1:0-1043 GCF_014193935.1 Rhizobium sp. BK377 | reverse complement strand
TGGCGATGCCGTTTCGTACAGTTTCATGCCAGCGTAGTCGCTCATCAAGGCTATTGAGGCTGCCGTGGCCTTCTTATCCGTCATTTCTTCTTCGCCCCCCGATGTGGATAGTTATTCTTTGTTATGTTTATTCGAACAACTTAACGATGTCTGTCATCGGTCGAAACAATTTCAACGGTTGATCCGGAAACGGCAGAAAACTCTCTCGTTCATAGAAGCGCTTCGCGCTCTCGTCCTTAGCGTCCACGATCACTGCAAAGGATGCTATCTCACTGCGTACGGCACGGTAGAGCGCATCCGCGAGGAGGAACCGACCGTAACCTCTTCCCTGATAGCGTTGATCGACTGCGAGGCGGCCCAGTAAGGTCGCTGGGATCAACGGGTAGCGCGGCAGCTTGCGGACCGTCGCCGCCGGCAATTCCGGAAGCCTCACAGCCGTCGACGAGAGCGTGTAATATCCGGCGATGCTGCCATCCTGCAGCACGAGCACAAAAAGCGCCGCCATCTTTTTTCTGGCGTCTTGTCCGGCCTGCGTCTGGAAATATCTGTCGAGCGGCTCTACGCCGCTTTCGAACCCCGATCGGTCATGTTGCGGGCCGAGAACCTCGACCCGCGGGATGTCGTCCGCTGCCCCCACCCGTCAAACGCCTGTTCTCTCACGATAGCGGCGAACGGTGTCATGCAGCCGCTCATTGACCGGCCTTGACTCAACCAAAGCCTGGACAAACGCCTGACTGTCCCGTACCGAAAGCTCCAGGTGTTGGTATTCCTCAATGGCGCGGCGCGCCGCATCCTGTACGCTTGTCAAAACGAAATCCGTCACCGTGCGCCCTTGCAGGGCAGCGGCATGTTCAATCAATCGTTTCTGGTCGGCGGTTACGCGCGTCTCGAGGCGCTCCCCGCGGATACGACCGGTAGCCGGTCTCTTTGCTGCTTGAGCCATTTCAGGGCCTCCAGTTTCCTGGTATATGTACGGCCAGTGGCCGGAAGAATCAAGAGTGCAGCGTTTCTTGCGCTATCAATGCTGATCGGCGGCATCGTCG
>NZ_JACIAC010000020.1:0-1233 GCF_014193935.1 Rhizobium sp. BK377 | reverse complement strand
GATCTGTCGTCGCATACGGTGGTGGGATATCTGAAGAGCGCGATGCGCAAGCTGGATTCGGTCAACCGCATGCAGGCGGTCGCCCGGGCATTCCGGTATCGGCTGCTGTAACAGCCGATACCGTCTTCTTTCCAATCAGAAGCCTTTGCCGCCGTTCAGTTCGGAAATCAGCGTTCCGATGATGATGCGGATATCCATCAGCAGCGAGAAGTTCTCGACATAGTGGAGGTCGCTGGCGATGCGGGCGCGTGCCTTGGCCGGGCGGTCGGTCGGGCCGCGCAGGCCGCGCATCTGCGCCAGACCGGTGATGCCGGGCCGCATGGCGTGGCGGTGATGATATTCCGGAACCAGCTCTTCGTAGAGCATGCCGCCGGCACGCATGCCGATTGCATGGCAGCGCGGTCCGACGACCGACATGTCGCCCTTCAGCACGTTGAGAAGCTGCGGCAGCTCGTCGATGTTGGAGCGGCGCAGGAAAGCGCCGACACGGGTGACGCGCGGATCGTTCTTCACGGTCTGGGCAACGCCGGTGACATCTTGCATGTCCGTGCGCATCGAGCGGAACTTGTAGACCTTGATGGCCCGGCAGTTCTTGCCCCAGCGGGTCTGCTTGAAGAGCACCGGACCGGGGCTGTCCATCTTGATCAGGGCGGCGACGACCAGAAGAAGCGGCGCCAGCACGATGAGGGCGCTGACCGCGGCGACAATATCGAAGGCCCGCTTCAGCGCGAACTGCACGGAGGCGGGCGGGGCGGCGATGCTGTCGAGTGCGGCAACAGGGAACCTCGCGTTGACCTGACGAACAGGGGCAACGCGAAAGCTCTCTTCAGAAATACTCTTGTTAAGGTCCATGACGCTCAAGGATCTACCCTTTGTATTTTGAAGCTTTGGATTTCGAAGCTTGGGACGTTGAAGCTTTCGGCGGTGTCATTCGCTGGCTTGGTTAGCGCCAGATTAAGGCGCTACGGTGTTAGGCGACGTTTAACCCTACTACATCCTAAATTTGCGACATTTGTTTAACCGAGTCCAGAGAAATTTCGCATCGCAGCAAACTTCGCAGTTGCGTTAAGTTTATGCAAAATCAGGAGTTTTAATTTTCAACCGGGGTTTTTATTAGCAATCTTATGTGCTTGGCCGATTTGGGACGGCAGACGGGAAGGTGCGATCGCCACGGCTTACACCGCGCCAAAACGCTCCATTCCCGGCAGGTCCACAGCAATCCCGGTCCGGCCG
>NZ_JACIAC010000019.1:0-1750 GCF_014193935.1 Rhizobium sp. BK377 | reverse complement strand
TTGTCAAAGCTGGTTAGATGCGCGACGTCGCCAGCCAGTTAGAAATGCGACACTCAGCATCTCCGCTGGCGCTGACGGCAGCCCCCGATCCGACCGGCTGGGCCGGGTTGCGAGGGAGGAGCGGGGGCGGGTGAAGGACACCCCTTCGGCTTTAGCTTTGAGACTATGAGTGCCAGCGGTTCATTCCGCTGCCTCCATGCGCGCCAGCGCCTGCTGCCTTTTGGCAATGACCTCAGGATCATTCATGAAGTCCGTCCGCCGGCCGGGCTTGCGGCCACGCTTTTGGTAGCCGTTGCTCTGGCTGCCATCGCGAATGCCAAACATATGGTCCGTCTGGCCGGTTCGACGCGGCCCGCTCTTGCTGCGCTGCTGTTCACGTCCGGCCTGCATCTCGGCGACGATCGAAAGCATGTCGTCTAGGCGCTTGTTCTCGACGACCTCCGAGCGATGGACCGACCGCAAAGTGTCGAAGGTTCTGTAGGGCAGGACGAAGCTCTCGTGCATGATCTCGAGGCGACCGTCCGGATAGTCGCAAACGACAACCTTCTTTCCCGCCAGCGCCTTGGCCTGCTCCGTCGGATCGAGAATGAACAAGACCTTGTCGTAGCGTAGCGTCAGGGACTGCGACAGCGTGCGGACTTCCTTCCGGCACATGGCGCCATCGAGATTCTCATGTGCGGCGAGGGGGCGGTGCATGTCCTTCGGATTGCGCGGCGGCTTGCCGAACCGGGCATTGAAGTCCGCCATGAACGCCGGCGCATAGGCGTTGGCTGCGTCGATCGTGTCGATGCCGCGCAGCCGCAGTTCCTTGACCAGACGATCCTGCAGCGTCTGGTTGGCCCGTTCCACGCGTCCCTTGGCCTGCGGGGTATTGGCGCAGATGATGTCGATGTTGAGTTCATAAAGAGCCCGGCCGAACTGCGTCAGACCGCTTGTCCGGTCTTTCTCCGAGGCATGGGTCGAACGAAAGACACCGTGCTTGTCGCTGTAAAATGCCAGAGGTTTGCCCCATTGCTGCAGATAGGCCTTCGTCGCATGGAGGTAATCGAAGGTGTTCTCCGATCCGGCGAACCGCAGATGCAATAGTTTGCCGGTGGCGTCATCGATGTAGACCAGCAGTGCGCATTTGGGACCGCGGCTCTCGAACCACCAGTGATGCGATCCATCGATCTGAACCAGTTCACCGAAACAATCGCGCCGGCCGCGCGGCTGGAAGACACGCTGCTTGCGCTCGCGTCGCGATATCCAGATGCCGGCCTCGGTCATCCATTGGCGCAGCGTCTCCTTGGCTACCGAGATGTGATGCAGTTCAATCAGCTTCTCGCGAGCCAGCGTCGGGCCAAAATCCAGATAGCGTTCGCGGATCAGATCCAGCGCCGCATTGCGAAAATCTTCGCTGTGGCGCCGATTGCTTGGCCGCGATCTCTTCTTCGAAACCAGACCGGCCGCACCGGCCCGGTCATAAGCTTGCAGAAGCCTGTGCACCTGGCTTCGACTGAGGTCGAGCAGCTCCGCTGCCTGGACAACGCTTAGGCGTCGATCATTGATCTTTTGAATGACTTCGAGGCGATGCAATTCTTTCTGCGACATGGTGATCAAACAGGACATCACGACTCCAAACGCTCATGGTCTCCACCAGGCTGCGGGTCGTCATCCTTGCTCCCAACGTTGACGTTGACTAGCGCGTCGAGAGGCGAGAGTGTCGCATCTCTAACTGGCCCAACTGTCGCATTACTAAATAGCCCCTACA
>NZ_JACIAC010000018.1:0-1818 GCF_014193935.1 Rhizobium sp. BK377 | reverse complement strand
GCGGCGATGCCGGCGGCGATGCGCCGCTCAACGTCACCTCCGAGACCGAGCGGCTTCTGTCGAGAAGCGTGGCCGAGCGGGTCATCGGCGACTTGCGGCTCGACGAGCGGCCGGAGTTCAACCCGGCCCTGCGCCAAGCCTCCGTCGTCGATGAGATCAGGGCAACCTTGCGCGGCTTGGTGAGCAGCGATAAGCCGTCGCAGCCGGCAGGAGACAATGTCGAGCCGGTCATCCAGGCCTATTACAAGGCGCTGAGTGTGTGGCGCGACGGCCAGAGCGACGTCGTCCAGATCGGCTTTACGGCCGGCGATCCAGAACTCGCAGCCGCCGTCCCGAACCGGCTCATCAGCATCTATCTCGAAGAACGCAAGGACAGTATCCGCGCCAGCCTGGACACGGCGCAAGCATGGATCGGCCAGCGCATCGCCGAACAGCAGGATCGCGCCAAGGCCGCCCGCGATGCTGCCGACACCTATCAGCAAACGATGGGCGTCGTTCAAAACGACGATGATCAGAGCGAACAGATCAAGGCGATCGTCGAGCTGAGCGACCGGCAGACGAAGATCGGACAAAGCCGCGCCGACATCAAGGATGCGATCGCCGCACTGGAAGCGGCCGACGACCCTTCGCTTGCCGCCCAGACCAAATCCGTTCCCGACAGCATCGGCGTGATGCAGGCCGACCTGCGGACCCAGCAGCAGGATCTGGCCCGCCTTCTCGACATCTATGGCACCGATGCTCCCGCCGTGGTCGACCTGCGGGCAAAGATCGACAGGTCCCGCGCCGATCTCAGCACGGCGGTCGACCGGTACCTGCAGTCCATGCGCGCCAGGCTGACCGCTCTGGATGACGAGGATCGCACCGTCCGATCGGCCCTGACGGCCGCCTATGAGCAGCGCTCCCGCTCTTTCCTGGCGCAGACCGAGCTTACGCGGCTGCAGCGTATCGCCGACAAGGAGCAGACGGCGCTCGACAAGCTCGAGGAGCAGCGCCGCGGCCTCGTCGGGCAGGCCATGCTGCCGGGCGCCGAACTGGAGGTTCTGTCACCGGCTGCAGTGCCGCTCACCCCCCAGGGACGCAGCCGGCTGTTCTATCTGATCGGTGCCTTCTTCGCTTCCATCTCGGTTGCGGTAACGGCTGCCTTCGTGGTCGAGATGATGGACAGGACGGTGCGCAGCTTCGACCAGATCACCGGCATGGCGCGCATCGTGCCGGCCGGCTTCGTCCCGCACTTGCGACGCAAAGACCGCAGAGACCCTTCAAGGCTGTTCGGGCAAACGCAGATCGGCATGTTCGACGAAGCGATCCGCACCATCATGATTTCGCTCAAACAGACCAATGGCGGAAAGCTGCCGAACAGTATTGCCGTGACCTCGGCCCACAGCGGCGAAGGCAAGTCGCTGGTGGCCGGATCGCTGGCAATCGAACTCGCCGCCAACGGCACGCCTGTGCTGCTCGTCGACAGCGACATCCGGCGCGGACATCTCGACACGTTGTTCAGGTCCGGCCTGACGCAGGGCCTGAACGAGTTCTTGAGTGGGCAGGCAGCTCTTGAGGACATCGTCCATCACCACCCGAGCGGCATCGACTTCATCCCGGCCGGCAATCCCGGTCTGCAGCGGCGCATACGGTCGGCCGACCTGGCCGAGATCATCGAGATGGCCCGCGCCAGAGGCCAGATCGTCATCTTCGACAGCGCCCCGGTGCTCGCCTCGGCCGATACGATGCATCTGACGGCGCTTGCCGAGCGAACGCTGATGGTCGTGCAATGGGCAAAGACCAGCCGCCGGGCCGCAGAATTCTGCCTGCAGCAGCTCA
>NZ_JACIAC010000017.1:0-3724 GCF_014193935.1 Rhizobium sp. BK377 | reverse complement strand
TCTATTTCGCGGTTAGTCCAACCGAGGGTATTGAGGAGGCTATGAAGGCCTTGTTCCTGAAGATCGTCAGCTCGCCTCGGATAACGAGTTAAGACGAGCCGCAGCGGACAATGCTTCCTAGTTGAGAGTTTGTGGCGGGCGCTCCATTCTTTTCGAACCTTTCGACGCCGGGCGCAAATGGAACGGGCGTCAAGGCAGGGGGTGGGCAGTAATGGCGAAAGATGGCGCGAAGGCCAGATCGCCAGCCGCCAAGCAACGTACAACGACCGGATCAGCACTGGTGTTCGGTATGGCGCGGAGACCTTGACCCGTCTCGCGAACCGGAGCGACATTGGTAAATCAATTCCTTAATTGTCGGTCCGCCGGGATCCACCTCGAACAGCCGGTTCCCTTCCGTCAGTAGCAGCCGGTTAGCAATCCAGCGGGCGTTCTGCGGTATGTCAGCCGAGGGCGATACCCGCTTGAGAAGGCGATAGACATCCGGATGGCTCGGGTTGCGGGCGATCAGGAAACGGATCGATTCCGGCAGAAGGACAATCGCCACGACCAGCGCGACGATCGTCATACCGCCCGCGACCATGAATAGCGACCTCCAGCCGAATGCCGGCTCGATGAAAGAGGCCAGAATGCCGCCGAGCATCGCGCCCGCGGCGATACCGCCGCTGACCACGAGGACGCCGGTCTGTCTATGCTTGCGGATGGCTTGAGGATAAGCGTTCCAGGTCAAAACCCGTATCCAATTATCGATAGGTGGACGAGATCGTTCTAGTTGAAGACGAGCACATCATCGCCGGGATGCGTGCTCTTGCCAAGGATGCGAAACTGATCGCTGAACCAGCCGCCTCGATTGGCGTCGGAGCACTGTTGGCGGGCAGGATAGACGTCAAGCGCGACGAAAAAGTGTGTGCAGTGTTGTCTGGCGGGAACTGGAATCTACGCGACCTTGCCGAGATTTACAATGTTGCGGGGTAACAAGTTCCAGCTTCGGTCAGTTCACAACCCCGCTCGCGGTTGAACGTCTGCGATTCTCATTGCCAAACAAGAGTCTGCCGGTTCGGAATGTGGCGCGAACACATCATTCGGCGATCAGCTTGGCTAGCGCCACTCTCCACCACCATCACTGCTGATGCTGACCAGCCAGCGAAGGCTCGCTCGGGTTCCAGAAGCGGAAATTATTGCCGCTCAACCCTGTCTGTTGACTGACGCCCAAAGCCAAAGATCCCGAAGGCCGGTTCCCTTCGATAGATTATGCGATACGTTATGACATAACCATTGGCTCAAGGATGAAGTGCGACTTGCGATAGATACCAGTCTGGCAGACTTGGTTCTGTAACCCACAGTCGCCTTGGGAGAAAGAAGATAACACCAATGGCCGGTTTGCAAATGGCTTTCGAGAGGTAGACCCCTGTCGATCACCGATGGCGAGCTGAAGGACATCTGCGACCGGCTCAGCTCTACGCCGCGGAAGTGCTTGGGCTACCGAACTCCCGCGCAGGTCTTTCGCAAGAAACTACTCGCGCAAATGCGACGTGCCGGCTAGCGTCGCGTGCGCCGCACTTCGACATGAACTCACAGGGAATTATACATTATTATCAAATTGCTATACGAAACGCTGCGCGCTGAATGATAGTTGTAGAACGATCCGCCTTCATCTGATGCCTGCCTCAATAAATTACGAGCCAAACAACCGCCGATCCCAGAAGACAGGCCGGTGCAGGCTCGCACCAATGTTGCGAAACTCGGGATGAGCTGGATTGATGATGGCGTTCTGCTCGATTCGGGTAATCACACTCGGCACCAAGAGGACAGCGCTGCGCGCCTCTTGCACCCATGTCTCTCCATAGACTTTGCTGACATGCGGCGGAATTGCGTCCCACCCCGGCAAAGCAGGCTCTGAAAACACTTCATAGGACACGCCAGCCGCTATGGTGATCTCGACATAGTGTTGGTTCGGCGGCAGTGCGCCCGACCCGTGCACCAGTTTTTCCAGGAGAGCGGTCGAATACTGCAAGCTAGCATAGATGATCGGGCTTGCGGGCGTATTCCACCGCCCGGGAGCGATGGTCGAGCCGGTTGCGTCAAAAATAGGATAGGCGCCGCGCGGATCGCCGATGCGATAGGCTAGAAGCGTTCTGTCTAGGACCTGAGCCGTCAAGCGGCGGACCCATATTTCAGACGGCCAAGAATATCGAGAACCATTTCCGCTCCGAGTTCGTTTTGAATGACGAGATCGATCGGCCTTTTATCTTCGATCATCGCATGTGGCCGAAACAAGAAAGCACGTGCACTTTCCTCCGAACCCCAAACGTCGACCGCTGCGGACCAGACCCTAGCAATGCGGGTGACTTTTGCACCTTCATCGGCAGAAAGCTTGTTGTCCGATCGGGCTTTACGCCTGTTTAAGGTGGCTCTCGGAACCACGTTATAAATGAACTTGATATCGTTGGGTGCGAGGGAATTTGCTATCCGCAGCAAGCTCTCGACTGGAAGGCCCCCTTCGATGCGCTCAATCAGGCGCAACGGCGAAACATCGGCACCCGATCTGGTAAGAGATGGTATCCCTAACAGCCGGGCCACATCGGAATAAGCCGTAAATGACATAGTGACCACTCCTTGCTCACGTGAGACATTATATAGGATCATCCGGTCATAAAGCAAACTGCGAAAATATAGTGAGAAGCTGGCGCTGTTCTTGGTCCGCCCCCTCTGCCACGTAGTCCATGACACCGGCCGCAGCTCCGTAAGTAGTGCTGAATGCCAGACTGGCCCAATCGGGCATAGTTCTATAAGTTCCGACTCTACCCGATTTATTCACTTTGTATCTCCTAATCTCGTTTCTTGCTTCTCTTGCACAGCAAAACAGTGGCAGAGATTCCCCCACTCAGCATCCATAGAAAAAGTATATTGAAAAATGTCAGGAAATAGGCATTTCCGAGAAGTGTTGTCGAAGCGCCTGCACCGTAGATCGGCAACGGAAAAAGAAAAATTAGGGTAAAGAAGACCAATAGGTAGATCGCAATTGTCTTTACTACCGATTTTCGATCATTAACTAAAATTTCTCGGCTCATCGGAATAAAAATAATGTACAGCGAGAAGACAAACGTTTTGAATGTCGCATACATAATCAAGAAAAACGATAGGCAGGCGTACAAAGAGACTTGCGCCGGGTGGTTCTCTGCAAGCCACGGCAGTTCGAAGTAGTATTTCGGAAGAAAAGCCAGAACCCATTCGAGTCCCAGCCCAACGATCTCCAGTGCACGTCGCGCAACCGCAAAAGCAAACAGGATCAATACAGACAAAATTACCATATCCATAGGTAGGCCACTGACATGGTAATCGTATCTTTTGATAAACTCCCGATCCTGCAAGCCTCGAAAAAGATCTACTCTCGCGAATATTTTAAACAATTATACCCCTACCCTTGAACAACCGGTCTACTTCGTGTCCCGGTGACGATTCCTGCTGTCCTCGAGAGTTACCGGTGACGGCCGCGTAAGACAACGGACAGCCGTGTCGGTTCGGCGCGGTGCGGCCGACCTTCCTCCTCTCACCGGCCCGGCCGTGCCAATGATCTTGCGATATCGATGATGTCGTCACGGCCGGCGGTCGGATCTTCCCTGTTCCAGGCAACACCGAGACCGATCTTGAAATCAATGCCGCGTACCTTCTTCAGCTCGAAACCGCGGTTCGGCAGATCCTGCGTCCATTCCGGCACGAAGCCGAT
>NZ_JACIAC010000016.1:0-5449 GCF_014193935.1 Rhizobium sp. BK377 | reverse complement strand
CAAGTCGCCGATGACCCGCTCGGCCACGCTTCTCGACAGAAGCCGCTCGGTCTCGGAGGTGACGTTGAGCGGCGCATCGCCGCCGGCATCGCCGCTGCTCAGCGCGGTTGCCAGGGGCTTGTGGATCATCAGCCGGGACCCGGCATGATAGCTCGGCTGCAATCCCGAGATCAGCACAATCGACGCCGCCATCAGCACCGCCATCACAGCAACGATCATAACAAGCCGCCGACGCAGCAAACGTAACCCAGACGTTAAATCTCTCGCTTCGGTGGGAAACCGGATCGCGAACATAATCACGGCAGTCGCAAACAGGACGAAGAGAATGCTATTCTGAGTGAGGATGATCGTTTCCGTGAGGTTCATCACCAGGAACATGATGACCAGTACATTCAGCCACAGCCAGCCTTCCTCGGGAGCGTCACATAGCAGCGCCGCTCCCTGCCGCACTGCGCGGGCGATGGTCCAGACCAGGGGGATGAAGCCCAGGAGCCCGAGACTCAGCAATGTGTCGCGAAATCCATTATGGGCGTGCGGCGCCGGCCACCCCGCCGCGGCTCGGACGTGCCAGCCATCGGCGTTGGAGTCGGCCCAGAAGGCCTGATATCCGTATCCGAACAACAACCGCCTTCCAATCGCGTGATCCACTTCCCGCCAGAGCGGAACACGGCCGGTCAGCGTCGCGTCCTTGCCCAGGGCTTCGAGCATGGGAACGAGGAGTTCGCTGAGACCTACAAGGACCAGCGCGACCAGTTGCAGACAGACCAGCACGAGGGTCACTCGTCCGAGATCGCGGGTCTTTGATAGAGCAAGGAAGAAAACCGTGGCCACCACCGCACTGGCCAGCGAGGTCATGGCCGTCATCGACTGGGACGCGACGAGGCAAACGAGACTGGCGCACAGCAGCGGTATGCTGACGATCCTCAGCCCCGCCCGTCGATCCGCTGCCATCACGCTGCATGCGAAAGTCGCGATTGCGGCGTTCCACCCGAGCGCGTTCTTGTTGTCAAAGACCCCTCTCAGGGAGCTCTCGCCCACGGTGAACGCGCGACCGGGCCATGCCACAGCCATCAAAAGACTGAACGCCATGCCGGAGCCGAGCACCACGACCGTCAGCAATAGGAATTGCCGCGGCGTGAACAGGATGGCGAGAAGATACGCAAGCGATACCGAGAGAACGAGCGCGACGCCCCGCTGCAAGGTGAGAGCGGGGCTGGGCGACCACAGCACCGAGACAAGCGGTAAAAGGAGGAGCACAACGAACGGCAGGCTGCGGCGGATGGCGACCAGCAGCTCTGCCTGATTTCGAGCCAAAAGCCCCAGAGAAATCATATAGATAGGCATGCCAAGCAGGCGAAGAGTCGCCATTTCACTGGCATCCAGGTGGCCATCGCGATCGATCAGAGGGAAAACACATCCGCTCAGAAGGAGCAGCGCAATGATGACACCGACGCACTCCATCGAACGCCAAGGCATGAGGACACTGGGGCTGTAGATTGCCGGGTAGCAAGCCTTATCCACCATGTCATTCTGCCGGATACTGGCTGCTCAACTGGCCTTCCGGCGGTCTCGCGCTCGCCACTGCGGAACTTGCGGCGATGCCGACCCGTCGCACAGAGCCGGCGGTGGCGGGCGCGCTGCGCCTCGCCTGATCGGCAACGGTGCCGCTATCCGACACGGCAGCGGCTCGGCCCGTCAGATGCTCCACCAGATAAAGCGGCCGTTGCCGGACCTCGACAGCGATGCGGCCGACATATTCGCCAAGGAGCCCGACGGAGATCATGTTGAATGCGCCGAACACCAGGATGACCACCATTATCGATGCATAACCAGGCGCATCGACGCCGAATATTAGCGTTCGCCCGATGATGATGGCCGCGTAGAGTTGCGCCAGAAAAACGACGACGAGGCCGACATAGGTCCAGATCCGCAGCGGCATCGTCGTCGATCCGGTGATCCCGTCCAAAGCGAAATTCCACAGGCGCCAATATACCCATTTCGAGGTGCCTGCCGTGCGTTTCGGCCGGTCGTATTCGACCGTCGCCTGCGTGAAGCCAACCCAGGAGAACAGGCCTTTCATAAAGCGGATGCGCTCCGGCATGCCGTTCAGAACATCGACGACGCTGCGGTCCAGCAGTCGGAAGTCGCCGACATTGTCCTGGATGGGATAATCGGCCATTCGATTATAGAGGCCGTAAAAAGCCGTGGCGCTCCAGCGCTTGAGCCAGGTGTCGCTGCCGCGCCTCTTGCGGCGTGCGTTGACCACCTTTGCGCCGCGCATCCAGGCGCTTACCATATCAGGAACGATGTCCGGCGGGTCCTGCAGATCGACGTCCATCGGGATGATTGCGTCGCCGCGGGCATGGGCAAGGCCGGCGGCCAGCGCTGCGTCCTTGCCGAAGTTTCGCGACAGGCAAATCAGGCCGACATCCGATCGCTGCGCCACGAGGCCTTCGATGATCTCTACAGTGCGATCTCGGCTGCCGTCGTCGACGAAGAGAATCTCCACCTGCCCGCCTGATCCGAGAGCGCTGCGGATCGCGTTAGTCTGTGCATCCAGAGCCTGGAGAAAGAGCACAATCGTCTCCTCCTCGTTAAACACCGGCACCACGATACTCAGCACCAGGCCTTCCTTATCGGGCATGCCTCGGGGCGAAAGATCAGTTGTAGCAATTGGCCATGTGCGGGGGAGCTCCGTGCTGTGCGGCAACATTTCAAGCCCCCGATGTGATGAAATGGGTTGGACCATGCGTGCCAGCGACCGCACGACGATCGGCGCTCAGCCGATCGAGCAACTGCAGGCACATGCCGAATAGGGATCGGGCCTGATAAAAGTCTTCGCCGAGACAGCGGAGCCGCCCACAGGTGTTTTGAGGAAACCGCTCGATCCGATCACTCTTTACAATAGTCTTACTCTTGACCATGCCCGGCTCCATCCAGCTTGCCGAACTTGCAAGCTTCAAGGCTCATCGAACTTCTCTCGGAATCTCCGTCTATGATGACGCACAAGCCTTTGTAGAAATGAACTTTATTCTTTATGCCGGCTGGTCGAAAGCGAGCCATAAGACGTACGCGTACCACTTTGTGCTGATTGTTGCTCGAACGGAGAAAGCGTTAGTCTTAGCGCCGATCTATGCCGGGATAGATGTATTGCCGGCGGCGCGCTGGACACGGTTTTGGGACTTGTACGTGGATGGGCATATCTGACCTCGATCTGACGACGGGCGCCGAGATCGCCGCACCATCGAACCCGGTAAATAAACCAGGATCGTTTTCACAGAGGTCGCATCCGTCGTCGTGGCAGGTCATTTCGTGGGTTGCCATGGGTGCCACCTTGGGGGCGCTCAGTATCGCGATCAGCGGACAGAGCTACTGGATAGACGAAGCCAACACCGCCTGGCGCGCAGCGGAGCCGCACTTCGGGGCGTTTCTGGCCCGCATGGTCGCAGAGACCGGTTCAGATGCGCAGATGCCGTTTTTCCTCGTGGCGATCTGGGTTTGGGAGAAAATCGCAGGCGACGGCGAGATCGCTCTCAGGATGATGAACCTGCTTTGGCTTATTCCTGGCCTCTACATTTTCGCTAACGGTCGGGTTGATCGCCTTCTGGTGGCCGGGACCAGCGCCTTCCTGTGGTACTACATCGATGAGGCGCGGCCCTATGGTATGCAAATCGGGGCGAGCCTCATGGTCTTCGGCCTGCTCGAGCGCGCGGTCGTTGCAGCGAGCGATCGCGGCGCAGAGGTCCCCCTTCTTAGCCGCTGTCAAGCATGGCTGCTCGCGTTCGGGCTTATCGCTCTTGCCGGAAGCAGCTTGCTCGGCGCGATATGGGCCGCGGCCGCGGTTGCCGCCGCCGCGTGCGCCGTATCCTGGCGCAGTCGCCGGCTTGCAGCCAGCCATCTCATCGGGCCGTCGGTTCTCCTCGTGGTCGTGATGGCGCCGCTCGGGCTCTATTATCTCTGGACGGTGATCGGAGGGGCTGGCGGCACCAAAGTGGCGACGACCGACGCGCGGACTCTGTTTTTTTCGGCCTACGAACTGTTCGGTTTTGCAGGCCTCGGGCCGGGCCGCACGGATCTGCGCACAGGGGAGGGGGCGATCGTCTTTTCTTACGTGGTTGCTCTGGCGAGCTACGCCATCCTGGTCGCGGCGGTTACGTTGGCGGGGTTGATCCAGGCCATTCGAAATATTCCGCCTCGCACGCTGGCAGCGTGCGCGATCGCCTTCACGTCCGCTGCTGCACTGATCCTGATTGCCGGATATATTCTGCACTGGCGCGTCGTCGGTCGCCATCTTGCGCCCGCAATCGCGGTCATCCTGGCGCTGCAGGCGGCGGGCGTGGCGTTGCTCTGGCGTAGGCCCGTCGGCAAGCTCGTGGTGCTTGGCTTTCTGATGATGGCATTGGCCTCCGGCGCGAGCATCAGGTTCGCTCCCCGCCACGCCAAGGACGACTATCGCTCCGCGGCCGGCGTCGTGCGCTCAGCTCTCGCTGAGGGTGATCGCGTCTGGTGGAATGCCGACGCGCTCGGCGCTCTCGTTTACAGCGTGCCGCTCGGCCGCGAGTGCGGCAGTGCGCTCTATGTCTCCGAGCCGCGGCCAGGCTTTGCTTCCACACTGGAGGCTCCAACCCTCATCGTCACCAGCAAGTCTGATATCTACGATCCGGAAGGGATCCTGACCGCGTTCCTGTCCGACCAACATTTTCAAATCACCGAGACCTTTCAGGCTTTCCAGATCTGGCGACGCGCGCCATCGACGGATCCATTGCCTTGCCGCTAACCGGCTATATCACGCTCCGAGCTGCTGCTATCGACGCCACTGAGCTCACTATGAGCTAGCCGCCGTTGGCGAGAATGTTCTCGGCGACCATATTCATCGCGGTGCCGAGCCAGAAACGTTCTGGGGCATTCGGCGGCGTGTCTGCATCGGAATCGGCCTCATCTGCTCCGATGTCGACCTTGCCGTTCACACGGGCCTGCCCGTCAGGGCGACGTATCCGAGCCCGAAAGCTGACGTTCCGGCATTGATGGCCGGCGAAGCCGGCTTCAGGTGGAATTTCCCGTGGCCGGGTCGGAAAGCAGCGGATCAAACCCAAGCAGGTTCCCGTCGGCAGCGTCCGACGAACGGCCGTCCGAAAGTACCGACGCCTCGCGCGGAGTGCCGTTGAACGTGATATTGTTGTACCACTTCACATCCTTGTTCACGTAGCCGTTGGTGCTGACGTCGTTGATGGCTCGGTTCCGGGCCACCATCCTTCGTTATCACGATCTGCTCATGGTACTACCGACTTTACCACGACTTGAGCAATAAAATCTATTAACCCATTGGCAATATTCAGATTTACGCTTTGATATCGTGATATTTCATCAACGACCTTGCGTATAATTCGGAGTCGCGGAAATTGTATTTGGCGTGACGTTTGGGTTTGACGTTGTTGATGGCGACGACGAT
>NZ_JACIAC010000015.1:0-3909 GCF_014193935.1 Rhizobium sp. BK377 | reverse complement strand
TGCCGTTGCCTGACCGCGCGGTATCGGATCACATCTCGAGAAGCTGGTCTTAAGACCTGACACAAGCGAGCTGCTCGGCGTAGCTCCAATAAAGTGATCAGGTCGAACACGTCGATGGCATCGTGAATGGTCGGTTGTAAAAGGTAACCGTGCCTCTGGTTCGGCAAACTCAGGTTTGTCCGGATAGTCGATTTGGAACCCCTTCGAGCGCAAGCGAGAAGGCTAGGAATTCCAAATCCAGTAAATGATGAGCATTGGCAATGAGAACGATTAAGTGTCGTAAGGGCATTTGGTGGATGCCTTGGCATGCACAGGCGATGAAGGACGTGATACGCTGCGAAAAGCCGTGGGGAGCTGCGAATGAGCTTTGATCCATGGATCTCCGAATGGGGCAACCCACCTTAAATGCTTGGAAAATTTAAGACGATCTTCTGATCGTCTTATCTTTCCAAGCATTGTGATAAGGTATCTTACTTTCGAATAGATAGGGGTAAGAAGCGAACGCAGGGAACTGAAACATCTAAGTACCTGCAGGAAAGGACATCAACCGAGACTCCGCAAGTAGTGGCGAGCGAACGCGGACCAGGCCAGTGGCATTAGTGATTAAAGCGGAACGATCTGGAAAGTTCGGCCGTAGCGGGTGACAGCCCCGTACGCGTAGATATCATTAATGTCCTAGAGTAGGGCGGGACACGTGAAATCCTGTCTGAACATGGGGAGACCACTCTCCAAGCCTAAGTACTCGTGCATGACCGATAGCGAACAAGTACCGTGAGGGAAAGGTGAAAAGCACCCCGACAAGGGGAGTGAAAGAGTACCTGAAACCGGATGCCTACAAACAGTCGGAGGGGGCAACCCTGACGGCGTACCTTTTGTATAATGGGTCAACGACTTAGTGTAACGAGCAAGCTTAAGCCGGTAGGTGTAGGCGAAGCGAAAGCGAGTCTGAATAGGGCGATATAGTTCGTTGCATTAGACCCGAAACCGAGTGATCTAGCCATGAGCAGGTTGAAGGTTGGGTAACACCAACTGGAGGACCGAACCCGCATCTGTTGCAATAGATTGGGATGACTTGTGGCTAGGGGTGAAAGGCCAATCAAACTCGGAAATAGCTGGTTCTCCGCGAAATCTATTTAGGTAGAGCGTCTGGCGAATACTCCCGGGGGTAGAGCACTGGATGGGCTATGGGGACTCACCGTCTTACTGATCCTAACCAAACTCCGAATACCGGGAAGTACTACCAGGCAGACACACGGCGGGTGCTAACGTCCGTCGTGAAAAGGGCAACAACCCTGACCTCCAGCTAAGGTCCCCAAGTCATGGCTAAGTGGGAAAGGATGTGAGGATCCCAAAACAACCAGGATGTTGGCTTAGAAGCAGCCATCATTTAAAGAAAGCGTAACAGCTCACTGGTCTAAATAAGGGTCTTTGCGCCGAAAATGTAACGGGGCTGAAGCCATGCACCGAAGCTGAGGATTCCTCTTTGAGGAGTGGTAGCGGAGCGTTCCGTAAGCTGATGAAGGGATACCCGTGAGGGGTCCTGGAGGTATCGGAAGTGCGAATGTTGACATGAGTAACGATAAAGAGGGTGAGAGACCCTCTCGCCGAAAGACCAAGGGTTCCTGCTTAAAGTTAATCTGAGCAGGGTTAGCCGGCCCCTAAGACGAGGCGGACACGCGTAGTCGATGGGAACCACGTTAATATTCGTGGGCCTGGTGGAAGTGACGGATCGCACAAGTTGTTCTGGTTTATTGGATTATCAGGGCAGCGGAGCGGTTCCAGGAAATAGCTCCACCGTATAGACCGTACCCGAAACCGACACAGGTGGTCAGGTAGAGTATACCAAGGCGCTTGAGAGAACTATGTTGAAGGAACTCGGCAAATTGCACGCGTAACTTCGGAAGAAGCGTGACCCCATATGAGGCAACTCTTGTGGGGTGGCACAGACCAGGGGGTAGCGACTGTTTATCAAAAACACAGGGCTCTGCGAAGTCGCAAGACGACGTATAGGGTCTGACGCCTGCCCGGTGCTGGAAGGTTAAGAGGAGAGGTGCAAGCTTTGAATCGAAGCCCCAGTAAACGGCGGCCGTAACTATAACGGTCCTAAGGTAGCGAAATTCCTTGTCGGGTAAGTTCCGACCTGCACGAATGGCGTAACGACTTCCCCGCTGTCTCCAACATAGACTCAGTGAAATTGAATTCCCCGTGAAGATGCGGGGTTCCTGCGGTCAGACGGAAAGACCCCGTGCACCTTTACTATAGCTTTACACTGGCATTCGTGTCGGCATGTGTAGGATAGGTGGTAGGCTTTGAAGCGGGGACGCCAGTTTCCGTGGAGCCATCCTTGAAATACCACCCTTATCGTCATGGATGTCTAACCGCGGCCCGTTATCCGGGTCCGGGACAGTGTATGGTGGGTAGTTTGACTGGGGCGGTCGCCTCCGAAAGAGTAACGGAGGCGCGCGATGGTGGGCTCAGACCGGTCGGAAATCGGTCGTCGAGTGCAATGGCATAAGCCCGCCTGACTGCGAGACTGACAAGTCGAGCAGAGACGAAAGTCGGTCATAGTGATCCGGTGGTTCCGCGTGGAAGGGCCATCGCTCAACGGATAAAAGGTACGCCGGGGATAACAGGCTGATGACCCCCAAGAGTCCATATCGACGGGGTTGTTTGGCACCTCGATGTCGGCTCATCGCATCCTGGGGCTGGAGCAGGTCCCAAGGGTTTGGCTGTTCGCCAATTAAAGCGGTACGTGAGCTGGGTTCAGAACGTCGTGAGACAGTTCGGTCCCTATCTGCCGTGGGTGTAGGAATATTGACAGGATCTGTCCCTAGTACGAGAGGACCGGGATGGACATATCTCTGGTGGACCTGTTGTCCTGCCAAGGGCATAGCAGGGTAGCTATATATGGACGGGATAACCGCTGAAGGCATCTAAGCGGGAAACCCACCTGAAAACGAGTGTTCCCTATCAGAGCCGTGGAAGACGACCACGTTGATAGGCCGGGTGTGGAAGTGCGGCAACGCATGAAGCTTACCGGTACTAATAGCTCGATTGGCTTGATCGTTCTCATTGACCATGCTCATCTCAGGGTGAATGCATTGCATTCGTCCCGACAGAGCAAAGGCGTCAGCCTTTGCGACGGGCCCGGCAAACACGCAAGTGTTTGTCCGGTTTGGGCCTTTGACGTGTTTAAACAAGCAGGCCTTCGGCCTGCACCAGCTTCTCACACAAGTTGCGCTTCGCTGACCTGGTGGTTATGGCGGGGTGGCTGCACCCGTTCCCTTTCCGAACACGGCCGTGAAACGCCCCAGCGCCTATGGTACTTCGTCTCAAGACGCGGGAGAGTCGGTCGCTGCCAGGTCTGCTAAACGCAACTCGTGAAAACGCATATGCCCGAAGCTGAAAAGCTTCGGTAAGCTATATGCGCGGATAAAACTATCTTCTCATCATGAAAACCAAACGGCCCAAAGCCGATCAAAGGGCCGCTATCAAAGCGGCCTTTTGTGTTTGGTGCCTCATGAACGCGAGACAAATTGCTTCGCAATTTGCTCGGCAGAGATCCGCAAAGCGCACGCGCTTTGCGTAGCCGCGACAAATCCCAAAGGGATTTGCGCAATCGGTCTTTTGCCGAACGGCAAAAACCTGGACGGACGACGCTAGCGTCGCCTGGATAACGCGGGGTGGAGCAGCCCGGTAGCTCGTCAGGCTCATAACCTGAAGGCCGCAGGTTCAAATCCTGCCCCCGCAACCAAATTCTCATATCCCCTCGAAGGGTCTCTTAAGACCTTCCGCAAGCCTTCTTTCGCTGGCGGGAAAACTTCGCTTTCCCTTAGCGACACTAGCTCATCGTTCGCAAAGCTCACCATAACCTGAAGGCCGCAGGTTCAAATCCTGACCCCGCAACCA
>NZ_JACIAC010000014.1:0-18421 GCF_014193935.1 Rhizobium sp. BK377 | reverse complement strand
TGAAATCAATGGCTGTACCCGCAGCGCCCAGGATCGGCACGAGGAGTAGCGCTGTCATAATTCCGAAATTGCCAGATCGGTCAAAAATGAAACGATGCATCAAATCAAAGCTCCTTCGCCATGGCGGTGACAGTTGTTGCGTCACAACAATCACACTCCACAGGCGATCAATAACAGTGAGCCATAAATCAAAAGGTAGAGCGGCTGGTTGTATTTTAGCTAGATCGCGAGTGGCCACGGTGCGGCCGATGATTGTTTGAGCTAAAGCCGTGCGATATGCTGAGGCGTCTTTGGGTGGTTTCCTAAGATTGCCAGGACAGTTTTGCGGCTCGTCTCGTGAGGCCCTCCAACGTATTCCTGGCAGCGACGATCTGCACCGCCGACCGCGCTTTCTCCAGCCGCACCTGCGCTACTTCCGTGCCGGACGGCAATGTTCCGGTGGCTTGGAAGCTCGATCGCCTCGGACGGCCGCTTGCCCGATTTCGAGCCGCGGGTGGCCATATCGGAGCCGTACTGTACGTAGTACAAGTGAGCGCCACCGACTTTTCAGGCGACACAGAGGCGCAAACGGAGAATCCATGATCACGCTATATGGTTTCGGACGCGTTCATCCCGAGATGCTTGGGCAGGGTCGAGACCTGCGTGCGCAATGGGCGCTCGAGGAAACCGGTTTGCCCTATCGCTTCCATGCTCTGGACTTCATTGCCGGCGAGCTCGACAGTCCGGCCTACAGGCGGATCAGCCCCTTCCGCCAAGTGCCTGTAATTGACGACGACGGCATCATCGTTGCCGAATCCGGCGCGGTGGTGCTTTACATCGCCGAAAAGGCAGGCAAGCTGATTCCCGCGGACTTCATAGGACGCATTCAAGTCGTGCAGTGGTGCTTCGCCGCACTGACCACTGTCGAACGGCCGCTGTCGGGGATCGACGGAATCGACGCCGGCATGGGCGGCGTGGGCGCGGCCGAGCGGCGGACGGTGCTGGTAGAGGAGGCCAATCGCTGGTTCGCAGAGCTGGAGCGCCGGCTCGATGGCCGAGAGTGGATCGCCTGTGAAACGTTCACCGTCGCCGATATTCTCCTCGTTACCGCGCTGCGCGAGGTCGGCCATACCGATCTCCTTAAACCGTACCCGCGGCTGAACGCCTACTACGCAAGGGCACTAGCGCGCCCCGCCTGGGAGCGCACGCGTCGCCTTTGCGCCGAGCGCAGCGGAGTGCCCCTTGCTGACATCCCATGATGGCTCGCAGTGTTTCGTCGGCGCGGCCCGAAATCTCTGCGCCAGGCTCGTCGATCGGTAAGCGTTGGTCCGGGCACACCGCGCCTTGACCAGGACGTGTTGAAGGGTCGAGAGCCAGCCATGACGTGGATCGGAGCTGTGCGCCAAAAGGAGCTGGCAGCCGATGTTACTTACGCAGCATGTGAAGGTCGAATCGAGAGATTTCCGTTTCCAGCACATCTAATTGCTCGCATGTTTCCGCAATAATTACATCGGTGCGGTCATAATTCCCAAGGATGCGCACCCCGTATCCCTCAAGGTATATATCCATGAACCGAGCCTCGCGTAGACTACGCCGCAGTTGCGTTGAAATTCGGAGCTTGCGGAAACTATGGGTCGAACCACTCCTGAAAAGTTCACGATGGTGCCGGTTTCCAAGATGATTGTAGAGCGCGATCCGAACCCGGTTCGATCGAAAGATCATGCTGGGACCGCGCAGGCACGCGCGACAGCGGCGATCCGGGTTGCAGATGCGCCTTCTTCCAGACGAATGTTGACACCCGACGATGATCTCGGGACGGGTGGTGGCCTTCTTAATCAACAGTTCCGAAACAGGTGGTTCGACGATCACCGCTGCGAACTCTACCGCATCTTCGGGTGCGGGTAGAACCAGTTTGCCATGCCGCGCCATCGTTCGCCAAGTGGAGAGGTGGTTCGGCTCCAAGCAATGTCGTTCGGCAACCTCATTCACCGTCACGCCGGGCCGAAGACTCTCCGAAACAATCTGCGCTTTTACCTCGTCCGGCCAGTGCCGGTGAACCTCACGGCCAGACGTCCTGGTCGTGAGAACCTCCAATGTATTCTCCATGGAGAAACTCCCGTTGCTCGTCCATGGTAAGGCGATCACAGATCAATGCGGCGAGGACAACGTGGGAGCGGCACATCGGTTACACCAAGGCTGCATTGATCTACAAGAAGACGGGCAACCTGCGCGCTGTCCAAATCCTTCTCGGACACACGAAACTGGAGAGTACAGTTCGCTATCTTGGGATGGAGATCGACGATGCGTTGCGGATCGCCGAGCAGATCGAGCTTTGAAATCGGCGGCCATCGGCGAAGGCCGGTGGTCGCCATCGCGCCATTTGCATTCGTTAGACAGATTGGCCACTACATAGCGGTGAAGTTTTCTCTACTGATTTAGGTAGGTGAGACCTGCTCCCTGCGTCTGCCGTATTGCCGAGGTGGCATGCCCATGACGCGCTTGAAAGCGGTGTTGAAGGCATGTTCCGAAGCGTAGCCGAGCGACGCCGAGATCTGCGCGATGGCTTCACGTCCCAGCGACAGCCTTTCGGCGGCGCACGCCATGCGCCAGCGCGTGAGATATGACATAGGAGTCTCTCCAACGCGTCTTCGGAAATGAGCGGCGAAACTCGAGCGTGACATACCGACCTTGTCGGCTAGGGCTTTCAGAGTCCACGGGCGTGAAGGCTCGGAGTGCATCGCTTCCATGGCCTTCCCGATACGCGGGTCTAATAGGGCGGCGAACCAGCCAACTTCCCTCTCATTCGCTGTTTGCAGGTGGAGGCGCAGCGCTTGGGCTAGGATCATGTGGGAAAGATTCTGAGCGACCGATATCGCACCCGGCTTCATCTCCTTGAGTTCTGCCATCATGAGATCGAGGTAAAGCCGTAGTTTTGCCTTGTCGGAGGACGTATCGACGCGAATTATCGGAGGTAGGTCCTTCAGCATGAACTCTGCGTAACATCCATCGATCTCAAAGCGGCTGCCGACGAGAAGAACGTCGCCGCCGCCGTTATAGGTAACGACTTCACCACTGCGGTTAGGATCGAGCACTTCGCTCGCTGGTCTCGGCTTCGTTTGAAGGTCACTGGCAATGTGAACCGAGCGGCCGCTGGGAAGAACAAAGCAATCGCCGGCACTGACCTTTATTGCATCTCCGATGCCATCCATAGTCAGCCAGCATTCGCCGCTCATTACAGCATAGCATTTTATCCTCCCGGCAAGGTCATCCAGCGTCAGCGCCCAATTCCCACCGGCATCGAAGCCCGCGGTAATGTAACTTCTTGGCTTCAGCAGACTGAGAAGTTCGGAAAGAATGTCCATTCCAATTCCCCGATTTGGACGATGGCGTAAAATTTCGCGACTTATAGGTATAGATCGTGCAACGGCAATGGTCTAGCACCGCCTGACAGATCACAGGAGTGAAAAGAATGAAGGCTGCAGTTGTAAACTCGTTCGGCATCCCGCCATCTTTCCAAGAGTTCCCGTTACCCGAAGCCGGAGATGATGAAACCATTATCACCGTGGAGGCTGCGGCCATTAGCCCGATCGTGAAGCTTCTTGCTTCCGGTCGTCACTATACCAGCGGCGCTATGGCCGGATTTGTTCCAGGTGTGGACGGCATCGGGCGGGATGCCGAAGGTAAGCGTGTTTACTTCCTTTTTCCGAAAGCACCATTCGGTTCGCTAGCGGAGAAGTCGTTGGCGACACGCGCCATGACCGTGCCGATCCCCGATGGTCTTGCAAGCGATCGCGCCGCGGCGCTGGCGACCGGTGCGCTTGCCTCTTGGGTGGCGCTATCGCGTCGCGCGAAATTGCAGAAAGGAGAAACGGTTCTGATCGTCGGTGCGACAGGCTCATCTGGCAGCATGGCAATCCAGACTGCCAGGCACTTCGGCGCAGTCAGGATTGTCGCCGTCGGGCGCAATGAGCAGAAGCTCGATAGGCTTGATGCGGATGTCAAGATTGCACTCGATGACGACGCGGATCGCAAGCTGCGCGAACAGTTTGATCAGGGCATTGACGTTGTTCTCGACTTCGTCTGGGGCGAGCCAGCGGTCCGTGTTCTGGGAGCGGCGACCAAAGACCGGGGCTCGCGGATGGGCGAACCGCGTCTGCGCTATGTTCAGTTGGGCACTATGGCGGGCGCTGAAATTTCAATCAGGGGTGATATGTTGCGCAGCACCGGCTTGGAGCTCATCGGCAGCGGTGTTGGAAGCGTCGCTGTGGCTGACCTGTTAGCTGGGGCAGGCGAGCTTCTCGACGCGGCACCCATTGCGGGTTTCGATACAGATTTTACCAGTGTGCCGCTGAGCAGGATAGAGGATGCCTGGAACGGCGATCCGAATACCCGCTACATCCTTTTGCCGGGGCAATGACCGGCAGCGTGGTTCGGCCTTTGGGTGGCTGCTTTGGGCCGATAGTCGACTTGTGTGAATTGGACCAATCAGGCAACATCCGTCTGGTTCAGACGGGGAGCGGACATGGAGGACATCGCTGAGCGCTATCGTCGTTTTGCCAGGCTGGAGGCTGCGGGACGGTCCGCGCTCTATGAACAACTTGCCCTCCACGTCGCCAAGTCTCCCGACATCCTCACGTTTCTGTCTCGTTTGCCGCCGGAAAAACAGCAACCAAATCTCCTGTTTGCTGCCGTCCGCCTGGTAACGGGAACGCCGTCTTCGGCTGCTGACTTCGAAGACGCAGTTAGCAACCATTCCGATGCCGTTACCGCAGTGATGATGACGCGCACGACCCAAACCAACGAGCCGGGAAGGTGCGCAGGCCTTCTACCCTCACTCGCACGCTTGCACGGCCCCCTGGCGTTGATCGAAGTCGGCACATCCGCAGGACTTTGCCTCCTCCCGGATTACTACGGTTATGATTGGGGTCGGCGGCACCTGAACCCACCAGCGCAATTTCGAAGCATCGCTCCGACTTTTACTTGCCTGGTGTCGGAAGAGGTTCCGTTGCCGCAACAGCATCCAGAGATTGTCTGGAGGGCGGGGCTGGACCTAAATCCGCTGGACGTCTCCAAGGACGACGATGTGCGATGGCTGGAGAACCTGGTGTGGCCTGAGCATCATGATCGACTGTTATGCCTGCGCAAGGCGATGCACCTTGCTCGCAAACACAAGCCGCGCATCGTCACCGGGGACCTGAGAACCGATCTCGGATCGCTGCTCGACGAAGCCCCGAGGGATGCAACGGTGGTTGTGTTTCATACCGCTGTATTGGGCTATGTCTCCAGCCAGGACGACCGTAGTAACTTTGCGCGTAGCCTGATCGGAACCAGGGCAGTGTGGCTCTCTAACGAAAGTCCGACGGTGTTCCCGGAAATTGCTGCAAAAGCGGGAGCGCTTCGCGAAGATATGTTCCTGTTGAGCGTCAACGGTGAACCTCAGGCGTGGTGCGCACCTCATGGCCAAGAGCTTAGCTGGATTTGATTTGTTGTCCGGCAACATCGGGGCGCAGAGAGCGTGCGGCAATGTCAGCTCTCGGCCCCGCTGTCCTGATCCGTTCTTCCAGCAACGATCGGACCTACCTGCTCGAATGGCGGTCGCTGGCGGAGCGCGAGCAGAAGTGGGCCGAGTTTGTGGCCGATCGCGAGTGGCAGGAAGCGAGGCGAAGAGCGAGGCGGATGGGCCGATCGTCGACAATATCGCCAGTTCGCTGCTGCAGCCGACACGCTTCTACCGCGGCTTTAAGGGCACCCCTGCGTAAGTCCTGTCAAACTGTATCTTTCTCTCCATCGAAATCGCTGCAATGTGAGGGCGCGGCCTTGAAATCGCCGCTTCGTCAACCTGATAGCTCCTTGATTACGACAATCCGAGAGCTAGCGTCAGATCATTGACGATCCCAAAACGCGCCTCAATAACAGCGATTTTCTCGGGAGTGTCGGCACAGGAAGCTTCGATGTCGATAAACATCTGCTCGCATCCCCCAGGGCTAACCGTGCCGAACATCTGACCGGGCTCGTCGCTTATGTTTCTCCAGCTGTGTTGGACATGAGGTGGCAGAACGACGACGGCTCCTGGCGGTGCGTCGAACTCCTCATCACCGCATCGGAAACGGTAGAGCCCTTTGATTACGCGAAAGACTTCGGTTTCTCGCGTGTGAGTGTGTGGGGCGGGGCCATGACCCGGTGGAGTGAGGGTTTCCCACATCCCGAACTCGCCTCCGGTCTCGGCGGCTGTGGCATGGATCACGATCTTTGCACCGAAAGGCGTTCTTGCTATGCGCTCTCTACCAGGCAAAGAAACAACTGCATTCCGGAAAGTCGACATGGGCAACCTCCTCGTCAACAACTTCAATCTAGCTGCTTTGCGTCATTGCCGGACTTTGCGCCGGATACGGAATAAAGTCATCCTCTCGACGTGCGAGATACGGGGACAACTCAATCATGCTCAGGAATGCA
Organism: Rhizobium sp. BK377; assembly: GCF_014193935.1. Taxonomy (NCBI): domain Bacteria; kingdom Pseudomonadati; phylum Pseudomonadota; class Alphaproteobacteria; order Hyphomicrobiales; family Rhizobiaceae; genus Rhizobium; species Rhizobium sp. BK377. Next base: position 11,989 of record NZ_JACIAC010000014.1, on the reverse strand, counting down.
GTAGTTAACGACATCGCAGGACTCAAACTTGTTCGGTCCTGTGTCGTAGAAAATATCCTCGGTGATCCTTCGAAGGTCACGGACGCTGACTACGAATGGTCTGTCACCAATCCGGGCGTAGCCGTCTGGGAGGAGAAGGGGGTTATCGTCGGATTTTCTGCGGCCGACCCTCGCCAAGGCAATATTTGGGCCCTCTTCGTCGCGCCCGGCTTCGAAGGGAAAGGCATTGGGTCATGTCTTCTCGCGGAAGCGTGCTCCTGCCTTCTGTCGGCGGGTGTAGAGCACGCATGGCTGACGACCGATGCAAGCACCAGAGCGGAACAGTTTTATCGAGCGGCTGGTTGGGAACACGTGGGCGAGAAGGACAACGAACTTTTATTCGAGCGATCACTTTCAGAGAATTCAAACACGGGGCTCGGATGGCACACATAATTTTTCTCCACGGAGCATCCAGCAGCGGCAAGTCGACCATCGCCAAAACCCTTCAGGAGCGGATCGAGCAGCCCTTCTGGCACATTTCGATCGATCATCTTCGTGACGCAGGCGTCCTCCCGACGAAACGCTTCAAGAATGGCGACTTCCGCTGGTCCGACGCCCGAAACGCCTTCTTCGACGGCTTCCATGCTTCGTTGAAGGCCTACGCCGACGCCGGCAATAATCTCATTCTCGAGCACATCCTCGATACTGCGGGGTGGCTGGAAAAACTGTCGGACCTCCTCGTAAATCACGACGTCTTCTTCGTCGCCGTACACTGTCCGCTCGACGTTCTGATCGAACGCGAAACACTGCGCGGCGACAGGCCAAAGGGTAGCGCGATGCAAGACTACGAAAAGATACACATCGGCAACGTCTATGATCTCGAATTACAATCCACAGATGGCGTTGACGCAAACGTGGACAAACTGCTTCGCGTTTGGCGGGGCGGTCGCCGTGTCTCAAGTTTTACCGGGTCCGTCACCCGATGATGGTCGCATAGCCCAGCGGGTTCGCTTCCTGTCGGCTCGTTCCCGATACTTAGAGACGGTTGGCAGTCGCTAGAGCAACCCTCTAGCCCCTCTCGAAAGAGGGTAGCCCGCAACAGCCGATACTGACCCTATCACACCTCTCCGACTCGCCGACCATTGTAGACGGTTCGCGCTGTCCCGAGCCCCGTCAGCCTGGCCTTCGTGACGCTCATCGAGATCAAGGTAAGCGCCAGCACGACGCCTCCATGCAGGATCAGAGCCACGGGCAGCAGCAGGAACCAGAAAGCGGATGCGCCGCCACCAAAGAAGGTTTGGTATGTCAGGACGACAAGGGCGCTCGGAATAAGACTGAGCAACATCGAGATCGGGGTCACGAACAATATTTTCATCAGAAACCCCAGCTTCTCGGCTCTCGTAAGGCCGATGGCAACCCCGCGGTCCGTTTCGACCGCGTGAATGACGTTTCTTTTCACGAGCCAAGTGTAGATAGTTCGGAAGACTGGATATGCATCGTCAAGTGGCGGCCGATGACAATGTCGGGATTGACGTCCGATCCTGCGATCAGCCTGCGAATTTTGTAGACCTGACCGTCGTCGCCCTCGACGGTGACGAAGTCAAAAAATGTACCGCCGCGCGCGACCTCTGCCTGGCTGACCTGGATGATCGTGCCAGCGATCCTTTTACCTTCCCCAACCCCAGCATGCCGTTCCTCAACGTTGTATGCGAGCTGCTCCGGTTGTGCCCGGCGCGCGCTAAGAACCATGGGGAGTTTCCCCCGATCTTTCTGATTTGATGGCTCTCCGACGCTGACGTCAAAATCGGACCTTATGCACTGCCTGGCTGATGAGCTTCGCCGGCCGTGCGTTGGATTGCCACTGTGACAGAGATGGCAAGGACGCGCCAATGGCGCTCATTGCGCAATCAGGCGGTTCGCGAAGAACTGGAAGGCTTGGTGGAAGATCGGGTGCCACTACTCATCGAGTGCCATTTTTACTGGATGCCAGAAAAACTCGAACGTATGACTGAAGTCATCCTCCGCAGCATGGCTCCAGGCGTCCGGGAGCCCCACCGAATGCCACAAGAAGAAATGCCAAGGTACACAATCCTTACCGACAGGTAGTATTCCTAGGGGTTGCATGATGACCGGGCAGACCAACCCGCTCTCTTCGAAAAGCTCACGTGCGGCGGCATCTCGAGGCTGCTCACCCTTCTCAATTGTGCCTTTCACCAGCTGTGTTTCGACGTGCAATTTTGGCTCTGACGCAGATTTGGTGCGATTCTCTCATGTCGCACCGATCAGCCGGGCTTGAAGAAGATCAAGCTTTCCGCGTCCGTACATTTGGCGTTTCACCAGCTTGAGCTTGGTGATCTGCCCTTCGGTTTGTCCATTGGACCAGGGTGAGACGATAGCCGCCCGGACAGCCTGAATGTCTTTCACCACGCCATTGCCAAAGGAGGAAACCAGACTGTCTCGGGCGCGGTCGATCCAAGACGTGAGCTGGTTTTCCGCTTTGCGCCGGATCATCAGATGGAAGTCGGTAATGATATCGCGAGCCGCAATGAGCAACGGGACGCCGCTTTCGATGGCCGCGATGGTGACGGTCTCGGATTTCGTCAGGTTGTCTCTGTTGGTTGTGAGAAGGCGGGCAATCGTGCGGGCGGATGGAACGCGAGTCAACGATTCCGCATCGGCCTTGTCAGCCCGCTTCCGCCTTGTGGCCCATTCACTCACGACCCGGCGCGAACCCCGAAAGCCCTGTGTTTTCAAACGCCGCCATAGCTCAGTGCCGTTCCGCTTACCGGCAGCCCATTGTGCGTCGAGCCATTCCAGATACATTTCCAACGAACTTTCTCGGGACCGAAAGACATCGTTTCGTTGCCCTCTGAGCACCTGGCGGACCAGGCCGCGGCTATGCCCGGTGCGACGCACGATTTCCTTGATCGTCATGCCGTCCTTTGCCAGCGTCATGATGGCCGCGTTGGCTTGTTCCCGTCGGAGATAGCCCTCGTATTGCAGGCGTTCGGCCGCGGTCAGCAGCTTCGGATTGATACGCGTTGCGCCGAGCGTCTTGCGGATTTGCCGCATCGACTTGCGGACGGCGTCCAGGAACGCACGGCTGGCATTCTCCATCAGATGCCATCGATCAGCGACCTGCACCGCATCAGGCAACGCCTTTGCAGCCGCCAGCCCGTAAGCGCCACCGCGGTCGCGAGCAATGATCTGGATTTGGGCATTCTGCCGCAGCCAGGCCTCTGCCGTCGCCGGCTCCCGGTCCGGCAGTAGACTGACCGGTCGCCGACGTTGCAGGTCGCACACGATCGTGCCGTAGCGATGGTTGCGCCGCCATGCCCAGTCGTCGATCCCGATCACCGAGGGCGGAGTCGACGGCGGAAGTCCTTGCCTGCGGATAACGCGGAGCAAGGTATCGTTGCTTACGGGAAGCATCAGCCGTTGGGCAAAACGCGCCGCCGGTCTTCCGCCAAGCGCAAGCCCCAAATGGTGGACAAGATGCTCAAGGCGTCCGGTTCGTCTGGCATTGGATGGCAATGTCAACGCGGCGGTAACACGCCTTGCTTTCATCGACCTTAGCAGCCCGTTCACGGTCAGGGCACTTCCGGATGCGCTTCAAGCAGCGGGCTGTGGCATCTGGACTACCACGCTTGGAGGGGGCACCTCGGGTAGCTCCACATACAGGCCTTGCTTTACACGGTTTGGCTTCGGAGATCAGCAATGCATGATGCCCGGGCAGGGCTATACACTGACCTCTTTGGCCAACATGAAGCTGGATTTGGAAAAGGTCGCCGCTGTAGGCGGTACGATCTTCCCATATATCCACAATATCACCCCGGCGGGTGGCTCAATCGACATAGCGCAGCAGGATTTTTACGACTGGACCTCATATGCAAAACAGCTTGGCTTCAAGTTCCTGTCTTACAGTCAGGTTTGGGAGCGCGATCGGTTGGGGTACCAGCAGCTTCTCACCTGATCCCCATCGCCCCATCATCATCTGCTTGCGGCTGGCCTTCAGGATTTTGACATGCGTTGCAGGAAGCTCGCACGATCAGAAGGCCATTCGTCATCCAGAAGACGCAAACCCTCGTCTGTCCAGAACCCACCTCCGAGGTCCGGCTTCACTAGGCCGTAGGATGCCAACACTTCGACAGCGTGTTCGCCGGGGCCCATAGATTTGTGGATGAGCCCTTCCGTGCCTTCGTCCAGGTACTGGAGACACATATGGGCTAGAGCCTTCAGAATCGTTCGTTCATCGGGTGTCATAGAAGCTGTGTTCCTAAGCGCGGCAAAACCTTGAGGAACGAAGCGTATAGGACATGCTTGCCACCCACCACCCCATCATCATGTGGGGCAGACGTAGTAATTTATGACCGGACCTGAGATGAGCATTGAGAAAACCACGGAAGATAGCGCTATTTTAGTGGGGCTTAGCATCGTGAACTTCTTCAACGACCAAGCCATAGCTGCGTAGGAAGTCAGAACTGAAAGTAACACTGCTACATGCAACTTCAAATGCAGAGCAAGATCCGTGTAGCATGAGTTGTCACCCAGAAATTTTCGTTGAGCGACTAGATCGTATTGGTCAGAGCGGTTCAAAACCACAAAGGCTGTGAAAAGCATGGGCCAAGCATATAAAATCGCAAAATCGCGTAACCGATTTTTGATCAAATTGATCCTCCCGGCAGTCAACTCAGAGCAAGTAGATCGAGACTAAACAACAATTATCTATTTTTTATACCCCACCACCCCGTCATCAAAGGGAAGCTTCTACATCGAGTCTGAAATAATGCGCTTGGGGTCGTCGCTGTAACCTTGCCGGCTTAGGCCCTGCCAGTATGTCCGGTCCGGCGCGACGCGACGTGTCGGATCACAAGAACATAAAAAAAGATAAAAGCAGCTGAAGCGTGCAATCCTCCGAAGAGGCTGGCAGACCAGAAGTTTGCGAAAGACCTCGGTCCGAATAAAAAATCGCCGATCTTGCATTTTGTGGTGAAGCAATGGTCTGGAGTGTACGTTGCCAAGGCCGTCCACACGGCCGCGCTAAGCAACACTAGCACAGTCCCTCGTATTGCTTTCGTATCTGAGAGCGCCTCCTTGGTTGCATATGTCAATCCCCACAGTCGTTGGAAAACTAGCGCAAGAGCTAAACATGGCAGAACGGTTGCGAAGACCGTCAGCAATATTGAAAAAACAGTCCGCGCAAAAAAGATCGGGAAAACAATAGCGTAGACGAAGGCTAGGATGGGGAAGCCTGCCAGGACAATCAGCCAATTCTTCGGTCGCTCGAATATCACGAACATCAGGCTCACAGCCGCTGCCAGCGCCGGTATTGGTGGGAAATATACGTGAGTAACAACAAAGGTCAGCATCGAAATCCGACATGGCGTTTTGTCTGAGTATATACGACTGGCCGATCGTGCTAGCCAGACCCCGTCGCCCTATCTTCCTGGGGCGGCTACCTCTTGTTTTTGATCGAGGAACGCCACGCTTTGAAGTCCTTCGTAGTAAGTCGCCAACCTTCTTCTATGGTCCGGGCAAGTATGAAAAACTTGCGTCCCATCAGGACCTCGTCAAGAGACCGCTTGTCTTCCTGTGCTTGCGCTTTCTTGTTGTCATCCGCTGCTGACATATCACTTTATCCACCTGCATCCTGGCGTACGATATACCTTGGCGCTAAGTGCGTCACCACCGCTCTGTCATCATTTGCTTGGCAAATCGGAGACCTTTATGAAAGTAATAGCGGTCTAATTTTGCGAGACATTCATGGGCGATTCACCGCAGCCAAAAACGTCACGGCTTACAATATTCGTCCTAATTTTAATTGTTGTCTGGCTGTTTCTCGGGCTTGTCTCGACGATAGTGATGCTGGGCAATATCGGATTCATCCCTTCGGCAAAATGGACGGCTGAGACACGTCTTCCGTGCATCATCTTAGGCCTGCTATCTGCGGCGTTTCTTGTTTGGGCCGCTTGGAAAGGTGGCAAGAAGGCACAACGGAGTGAACTAAACCTCGCCGTCTTAGGTGCAGCGTACCTTGGTTATTTTGCGGGAAGCAACATCCTGTTTATTTGGCCGATACTGCTCCCGCTGTTTGCAGGTCATCAAGTTGCGCTCCCGTTTACGGTACTGCGAGCGACCGATTTCGGTGGAGTGAAGTGCCGATCGCCAGTCGTTTTCGAAGAGATGCCTTTCGCACACCAGTATTGCGGTGTTCCTGAGAGCGTTAGATCAAGCCTGTCACCGGGCGAACGCATCGTCGCAGTAGGTTGGGGAACGCAATACGGATTGTACGCACACGGATTGCAACCCACGGACGTTAAAGGCCCTCGCTTCTAGTCAATGCCGTGCTGGGCCCAGAGCCCCACCGCCCCATCATCGATCGCTGCTGGTGCCGGCTTGACGAGCGCGGAAACTTCAATGAAGGGCAGTGACAGCGGCCACACCAGCTTCGTTTGCTGCACGAAGGATTGCGCTTCTCAGCTCATCACTGCTGGCTTTTCCAGTCATTACGTCGAGACAGGCCTTCACCGCGGTAAGAAACTCCTCACCGTCGTCCAACGGCCAATCCTTGATTAACGCGGTCGCGGCCTCCTGGACTGTTCGAACGGTTAGCCGCCGGCCGGGATCTTTGAAGATGAGAATGACTTGATCAAATTCAGTCAGCGTGTCGAATTTCATGACGCAGTACCCCCAGCGCTTGCTAAACCCGTCCCGCGTGAAAAACTAAACGTCAGGATGTAGAATGTCGTGTGAAAACCGCGTGACATGTGACGGCGGTCACAGCGTCCCGCTCTTGGCCTGATCCTGGATCACGTCGATGAGATCCGCGCTTTCCACAACCGCCTGAACAATGCCGTTAGGGTGAATAAAGATCAAAAGCCAATGTGTGCTGTCGATCTGAATGCAATGTGGAACCCATCCATGGGTCATCCTGTTTGCTGGAGGACAGCACTTTGTGGGCATGAGGTCGAACCCTCGTATCTGAGGGGACAAAAAGAAGCCCGCCGAAGCGGGCAAGGGAAGTTAGGGGCGGGCCGTCCGAGTGCTATGAAGGCTGGTGGGCTGAACCAACCTTCGTCGTACGGCCCAGATGCATTACATCGCGGCTTTACGAAAGTTCCCAGTGCGAGAAATATTTTTGGGATAAGGCAGAGGCCCGATCCCTCGTGCTAACCGGGCCTCTCCTTTGCCACCTCGTCAGGGTGAGCGTGGCGGCGGGTCGAGTACAATCCTGATCTCTGGCCGTCAATCACCCATCCGCTCATATATTTGGGCGGCTTTTTCGTATCAGCAGGTATTCGCACTGAAAGGGCAGGCTCGCAGGAATGGCATCAAACGAAGATATCCTTCACGCGCTCGGCCGCGTCGAAGAAGGCGTGAAGCGCATCCGGGAGGATTTCCAGGAGGAGAAGCAGAACGCTCGCGAAAGCAGAGCGGTCATTCATGCACGGCTTGACAGCCAGGCCAGGCAGATCAGCCATCTCGATACAACAGTTGCGATCAGCGGCGAGGTTGATGCTCAGATCCGCGAGGAAATCAAAACCCTCAAGCAAACGGTCGAGAGGAATCACGCCGCTGTCCAGCCGGCCCTCGAAGAGTGGAAGCGGATGAAGGGCCAGCGAAGGGTCTGTCAAATATATCTCGCAGGTTTGCCATCGCCTCTCGAAGATCCTCCAATTCAGCAATTCCGCAACTGCCAAGCCATCTCAAGCAGAAGGGTTACCAGCCCCCCGGCCGTGACATCGCGCTCCGATTCCCGCAAAGGCTCCCGTCCGCAGCGCGGTCGTAGTAGGAATAGCAGTTGCCCGGATAGCGTCGGTAGGGTGTATATCCACCGCCGCCGCAGTTCCCGTTGGCGCAAACCGCCGCCGCTGTACCAACGAGTGCGAGAGCAACCAGTGCTGCAGCAGCCTGTTTTTGCTGTGCGACCATCTGCTGACATTCCAGCATGTTCATCCCGCGCCGGTTTACTTCCGACACGAGTTGGAACTGGAACGCTGGATCGGTCGTCTCCAGTGCCGTCTTGCAGAGCGCCGCCTTGCTCACTGCTGATGGCTTTGCATTGAACTCGGCCGGTGTTGTCGTGCAGCTCGATATTGCGAGCGAAAGAACAGCGGCGCCAGCGGCCCGCGCGACAAATCTGGTTTCCAACTCGTCCCCCAACCCGTGCGGTCTTTTTTTGCCGCATCTTCCAGTGGAGTGCATTTAATTATAAATCTCGCGCAGGAGTCGAGACTGCCTGCCTGACTTTTTCTGGACTCGGAAACCTCGCCGGAACTTTGCTCAACCGCCAAGGTTAGACGCGCGGACCGCGCACGCGGGGACACCTCACGTCCTTGTCCCACTAAAGCCGGGTGTGCGGTCCACCCGGTCCTTGGTTCCAACTCAACCCGCCGTCGACGCCGAGTCTTAAAGACGATTCGCTCGGAGCTCTACATTTTGGATAGGTCATCGCCCCTGCGAACCCAATGCTCGCAAGAACAGCGAGGTTGGCAACGTACGGAAGAATACGCTTCCTTGGTGGCTTCTCTCGCTGCCCAACAACTGCCAGCGGACCGTATGGTCCTTCCCTGTTTGCGGAATAGTAAAAATAACCGATTACCATGTGGAGCAGCACTGATAACGTGGCCATGGACAACCATAGAAGGCCGCCGGTTAGGTAACTCGCTCCGCAGTTCGCGAACGTAAGGGCAATGTCGACATGCGTTGAAGCAAGGTAAATCTCCCTTACCGGAAAGAATGCAATCCCTGAAACAACCAAATAGTAAATGGCTACGGCTTTCCCCTTCCAAATGCTCATTTTAAATCGACCCAATCTGCAGCTTGCTCTATCGCGAAGTCGTTTGGCATTAGCTTCACCCCGGGTTGGAATATTCCCTTTAATGCTATGATCCGCAACCGGCACAAGGCTTGAGTACGCCCACCAATACCAGGACGATAAATATCAGCAGCAGAGAACTCACAGCTACAAAAGTTGGCCAGCCGAATAGAAACTTGCTTCGTGGACTCATCGACAGACCGCTGTCGTCATCCCATATATCGGGCCCGAAATTCACGCTGAAATCGAAACCGTTGTTTCGATAAAAGAAAATTGATTTTATGTACCAGTACCAATTGTACGCGCAAAAACCGCCCATGAAGCACAGGGCAATCCAAAGCTGAACACGGTCTTCGCTCAATCAAGCTTCCCCATCGACCTCACCATCCTCATCCAACATGTGCACCGGTAGATAGGCGTTCTGCTCCATCCACTCACGGACGATGAGCCTGATGGTATCATTTCGGGTCTTGCCGAACTCGCCCGCCAGGTCGCGGAGGACTTCCTCCACATTGTCTTCCATTGACACTGCAGCGCCGTTCCGGATGAGCAGGGCGGCGCGGCGCAGCATTATCTGAAGTTCTGATCGCGAGATATCCGCTATGCGATTGGCAGCGTCTTCGAGTTGATCTGCAGTGTCAGGGGTTTTCATTTGTCGGTGCCCGCCGTCGCTCTCTACTCATGTCCTCGCCCGCGGTAGGTCGTCGGGATCCCTGCAGCCTCATGGCACTGAGCAAGCACCTCCAGCCATGCAGCCAAGCCCGCCGGCACTTCGGCGTTCCCCGCTTCCATCGCTTCCACCCACGACAGATCGCATTGCAGCGCGCTCGCCAGATTGATCGGCGTCCAGCGGATGTGCAGAAGGCATTCGGTGAAACGAGCGGGGGTCATGGTCGGCTCCAATTCGCGTAAGACGACATGATTTTTGCCTTTCGTTTGTCCCTCAACAGATCTCATTGAATGCCTCTAGCCCAGCGTCCGTGAGCATATAGTAGCCGATCCGATCAGGATATTTCTCTTGTGAGAATGTCTTCAAAAACCCTCTGATTTTCAGGCGGTCTTCGGTGTCCGGGCCGCAGTCCTTCACATCACGCCAATGAACCTTAATGTTTGGACCTATTGCCGCCAGAAACTTCAGGGCCTTGATTTCCCGTTTGCCAAGTTTCGACCCAGGAATGGTCGCCGCCCATTCTTCATGAGCCTTGGCCATAAGCCGAGACATATCTTCCTGGCCCATTGTCTCAGGGTCAAAGCCGAGGCTGTCATACCACTTCTTCACAGGGTCCCTTGGGTCGTCGACGATTGGATAACCGCCGGCGCCCGTCCGCGGCTCCGCATTCTTGCGGGGACTGTGCTCCCAGGACTCCCAGCTCTCTAACTCGTCGTCGGTTCTCTTCGCGCTGCGTGCGTCGATCGGTTCATTCGGATCAAGCGCAAAAAGCCACTCGTCCAAACGTTGCCGAAGATAGCGCTGCCCTCGCGCAGAATCTGTGAAGGCGATGGGCTTTACAGGGCAAAAGCGGCTGAAAAAGTCGTAGGACATGCCACAGTATGCTGCGGCCGTCCCCTTGTTCAATGCGGCCGGCCAGTAGGGCAGGCGCCGATCATCTTTGACGTCCATCAATCGTCCCAGTAATTAATGTGCCAACGGAAGAGACCAATCTGTCCTCCTGTGAAAATGGTTGCGATGATAGATGCCTCGTTAGGGGCGCAGTGAGAGAAAAATGTAAGGCAACAATACAATCGCAAATTTGCCTTGCATCAAACTGGACTCAACCCAACAGGGAGCCTGAGACCTGGGAGCCATCTGCAAAAACAAAGAACTCAATCGAGTTTCCACCGGCGTACCAATCTTCCAAGATCACCTTGGCATTTAAATATGTTGTATCCGGTGACGTCGCATCGGCATGTGATTGAAGAACAAGATCGTTTCCTACCCTCACTTGATCCAAGTCAGCTGCCGAGTGAATCCGATCGAGGAAGACGAAGTCGCTGCCTCCGACGCCCGTATCGTGAATTGTCGACTGAAGGACGGTGTTGGTATGATAGGTATCGCCCCCGTTTCCGCCATCAGCAAAGCCTCTGCCCAGCTTCATGTTGAGGATGTCGGAACCATCACCACCATAAAGCTCGAATCCGATGAATTGTCCGGTGAGGACATCGTTGCCTGCTCCACCATCGGCAATACCCGCGTCCCAGATCGTAATTGTATCGTCGCCAAGACCGCCGAAAGCCGTGGCGCTGCTCACGACGATGGTGTCATTTCCGCCGTCACCGTTGATCACTGTTCCGGCATCAATACCGGTCCCATAGTTGGCCGATACGCCTTGGTTGTTTCCGGCACTGTAAATCTCATCGTTGCCGTCACCGCCAGAAATTGTATCCGCTTGCGCAGTGTTGGACACCGGGCCAGCTGCACCAATGTCCGTACCCGTGCCACCGAAAAGGACATCTGCGCCAGCACTGCCGTTGATTATGTCATTCCCTCCGGCGCCCTCAAGCCTTATGGCGGTCGCGCCGGCGGTCAGTGTGTCATTGAAATTCGAACCAATAAAACGTTCGATGTTGGTGTATGTGTCGCCAGCTGCGTCACCGACACTCAAAATTCCGTTCGCCAAATTCAGGTTAACGCCAGAGGAACTTGTGAGATACCAGAGGCTATCGACGCCGAGGCCGCCGTCGAACGAATCCGCACCGGCGCCTCCGATGAAGATGTTGGAGCCGTTATCTCCAATAAAGGAATCGTTAAAAGCTGTGCCTTGAACAACCTCGACATTCGTGAAGACGTCTCCTGCCGCGAGCCCTGTGTGAGTACCGGTCAACATATTGATGGTTATGGACGAGCTAGCGCCAGCGTAGCTGATCATGTCGACGCCAGCGCCGCCATTAATACGATCCGCATTGGCACTGGCTATGAATGTGTCCCCGAAATTCGAGCCCGCGATCACCTCGATACTGTCGAAGGTATCGCCCGCTCCGATTCCCGAGAGCAGGCCGGTCGCGAGATTGAATGTCATCGCAACTGTGCTGTCGATGTAACTGGCGGTATCGTCACCATCTCCACCAGATAACTGGTCGGCACCCGCGCCTCCGGAGAAGCTATCCTACTTCGTTGCGGTGGCAGAGGAGCTGCATTTCGGCAGAGCCGCAGCCAAGGTGAGTATAACCCAGCCTGGCCTGTCAGACGCGATC
>NZ_JACIAC010000013.1:0-37836 GCF_014193935.1 Rhizobium sp. BK377 | reverse complement strand
GGTCGGATCGGGGGCTGCCGTCAGCGCCAGCGGAGATGCTGAGTGTCGCATTTCTAACTGGCTGGCGACGTCGCGCATCTAACCAGCTTTGACAAGTTGAAGTGTCCTGTTTCTGCAAAGTAAGAATGTCACTCTCCCCGGGTTCTGGGGACCTGGGAGGTTGCGGAGGGACTGATTGCGATGAGCGAGCGTCACCTGCAGCGGATTGAGATTTTGTCGAAGGTGATCGACGGCCGGATGACGATGGTGTCGGCGGCGCATGTGCTTGATCTGAGCGAGCGCCAGGTGCGCCGGCTGCTGGAGCGGATCAGCACTGGCGGTGCGGCGTCGATCCGGCACAAGGCGATCGGCCGGCCGTCGAACAACCGGATCAGTGACGGTGTGCGCGATTACGCGATGACACTGGTTCGCGAGCGTTATGCCGATTTCGGACCAACCTTGTCGCGCAAGCAGCGGCGGACGTTTCATCAGCCGCGGCTGCGACGCGAGGCTTATGGTGAATTGGTGCAGATCGATGGGTCGGAGCATCGCTGGTTCGAGGATCGCGGACCGCCTTGCTCGCTGCTGGTGTTCGTTGACGATGCGACGAGCAGGTTGATGCAGCTGCGCTTCGTGCGTTCCGAAAGTGCATTCACCTACTTCGAGGCACTGGCGCTCTACCTCAAGCGCCACGGCTCACCAATTGCCTTTTATTCCGACAAGCATTCTGTGTTTCGGGTGGCGAAGAAGGACGCCAAAGGTGGCCAGGGCATGACCCAGTTCGGGCGGGCGCTGTGCGAGCTAAACATCGAGATCCTTTGTGCAAATTCGAGCCAGGCCAAGGGCCGTGTCGAGCGGATGAATCGGACGCTGCAGGATCGGCTGGTCAAGGAATTACGGCTGGCTGGCATCGACAATATGGAGGCAGGCAATGGTTTTTTGCGGGCTTCGTGGAGGACTACAATGGGCGCTTTGCGATCGTCCCTGCCCGGTCCGAGGACTTGCATCGGCCGATGAACCTGGCGCCGGATCGGTTGGGCGAGATCCTGTGCAAGCGCGAGCAGCGCTATGTCGGATCGCAGTTGACGTTTTCGTTCGAACGCCAGCGGATCATGCTGGAGGAGACCGGTGACGCGCGGTCGAACGCGGACGCGTCTCCCATCGATGCGAGACCGCTCGGAAGCTCAACGCCCTGTAGCCATCCGCCGACGAGAAGAGCCTTAGTCCAACCACCAAGGTGCTTCCAGCAAGATTACAAGCAGGAGATCAACGCGATGTTTACCTGGTTCCATCCTGCGGGCAGCGGTTCGGGCCGGCGGATCTTTACGTCTTCCAACGCAAGACCTGCCACATTTTGCGCAAACACGCCCGGCAATCCCCCCGGATAGTCGAAAAGCCCGACGATCTTGCCGTCCTGTCCCCGAACCCAAGCGTTGCCGCGCCCCGACACGCCCTTCGGCGGTGCGAGATCAGCATTTGTCGGCCGCAAGTCGTACCGCTTTGCAGTGCCAAGCGGCCCTTCGTCCATTTTGATATTGATCCCGCGAAGAACGACATCTTCGATACCGCGCGGTTCCTCCGCAAAAAGATTGATCGCGCCGTGACTTCGCCCCGAGACGTTCTCGACGAGCACAGTCCGGATTGCTCCTGCGGGGCGCTCCGGACGGCGCGTGAGCTTGGTCATCGTGAACGGTTCACCGGAACCCCAGAACCCATCGGGCGTCTCGCTGCAATCGAGCTCTATGTCGCGGAAGACGACATCTTCAATCTTGCCGCCATCGCGCGAAAAGATGCCGAGACCACGGTTGGAATTCTCGATCCGGCAGCGCAGGAAGCGGACTTGAGATATGTCGCCGAAGCTCTCGGTGCCGATCTTGAGGGCACAGCTTTTGCTCTCGATCACGCTGTCGGAAATCTCGATCCGCTCGCAACGTCCAATTCCTCTGTCGCTCAAGCTCGTCTTAAGGCAAACACCGTCATCGGCGGTGCGAATGATGACTTCAGAAATCGTGACGTCGCTGCAACTATCGATAACGATCCCGTCCGTATTTGGGAGTTGGCGGTTATTGGAGACACGAAGCCCTCGAGCGACGATATCGCGGCAGCGCACGAGGTGGATCGTCCACATGGGCGAATCCGCAATATGAACGCCTTCCAAACGAACGTTCGTGCAATCCTCAAAAACGATCACACGCGGCCGTTCGGCTACCGGAGTGAAAGTTCCGACGCCCTCGTCGAAGCCAGTGTGGAAGGCATCGCCGCGTCCATCGATCGTGCCTTTGCCTGTGATGGTGATATTCGAGGCGTTCTGCGCGACGATATAGGCGCGATCCGAAGCCTCGGCGTATACGCTGACCGTATTTTCGGAATAGCACTCATAGTCAGCTACGAAGGTCAGGACTGCGCCTTCTTCGATATGCAAGGTGATATCGCTTCTCAGTCGGAGCGCACTCGCCGAGTGACGGCCCGGCCGAAGGAAGACCGTCCCGCCCCCTGCTAACGCGATCGTGTCGAGCGCCGTCTGGATAACGCCTTCCACGGCTTCAACGAATATTTCCATTCACATGCCTCCGCCTATTCCACCGGATTCATAGATGCGGCTCATTTATTCGTCAACAGGACGAACTAAATCTCGCCGCAGCGGATCTGTTGTGTTGACAGGCCGCTAAACTCGTATTTAATTCGTCATGGTTACGAACAAAGGCCTCAGGGAGTTCTATTGCAGGCCGTTCGTTTCGGATGTCAAAATGAATGACAAGCCAGAGAGGGAGCCCTATGAAAACGCTAAAGACAATCCTAATGACCGCCAGCGCTATGGCGATAACAATGTCGTTCGCCACAGCCTCGGAGCTCAAGCTCGTGTGGTATGTCGACAACGATCAGGAGGAAGCGGACACGCGCGCGCTGCTCGATCAGTACACGAAGCTGCATCCCGAAACGACGTTCGATCTGGAAATCACCCCTTACGACGGGATGATCCAGAAATTCCAGCAATATGCAGCCTCGGGGATCATGCCGGATCTATCCCTGACCTCCTCCATGGAGCCGGTTATTCGGCCCTTCCTGGCAGACCTCAGCAAGGAGATCGGACCGGAATGGATCAACGACTTCGTCAAGGGCTGGGCCGATGGAGCCAGGCTTGGCGACAAGGTCATTGCCGCCCCCCTGCGTGTCACCTCGACAGGGATCTTCCTGAACGCCGATGCCTTCAAAAAGGCAGGTGTTGCCATTCCGGACCAGGCGACCGGTTGGACATGGGAAGAGTTCATCCCGAAGGTCAAGGAGGCAGCAGAGAAATCCGGCACCCGCTATCCGCTGGTCTGGGACGTTTCTGCGAGCCGGTGGATCGTTCACGAATATCAATATGGCAACCACATCTACACCGAGAAGGAGCCCGTCAAGGTCGTGATGGACGAGGCGGCCTGGACGAGCACGCTCGACAAATTCATCGAAATCACCAAGGCTGCCATGCCGCCCGGCCTGTGGAGCGGCGCAAGTTCGGACAATCCGAAGGAACTTTTCACTGCAGGTCAGGCAGCGGCCTATATGTCCGGGAGCTGGCAGATTGCCGGGCTGGCGACCAATGCACAATTCGCTTGGCAAGCCGGACCGACGCCACGCGGGACGGTTGCTTCATCGATCTACGGCGGCGATTACATCGTTGCCTTCAACACAAGCCAGCACCTGCCGGAAGCCGTCGAATTCATAAAATGGATCACGTCCCCGGAGATCCAGGCGCAATACGCCAAGACCTTCGGCATGATCCCTGCCAACCTCAAGGCGCCGCCGGTCAAGTATGACAATCCGGCCGCAACGGCTGCAATCACTGCAATGCAGAACGAATTGAACGCCAGCCCGGCCTACGCGGCAACAGACCAGGCCTGGCCGCAGATGCAGTCGGTTTGGGGCACGGTGAAGTCAGCCGTTACGCAAGCCGTCGCCGGTCAGATTTCCTCAGCCGAGGCGATCGCGCAGATCAAGAAAGCTGCGGACGACTCGCTTGAGGCGAGCAAGTGACGGCACTGATCACACAACAAGGCAGTTCGGCACTGGGTCCCCACCCGGTGCCGAAGGGTCGCCGCAACAGCCTTTTCAATGTCAGTTGGCCGTATCTGCTCATGCTGCCGACAATCGCATTGCTTGTCACCTTTACGCTTTATCCGCTGGTGCAAGGCCTTCTGATGGCATTCTTCAAGCGGGGCGTTGTGGTGGTTCCACAAGTCCCAAGCACCCTGCCGCAATATGTGGGCTTTGATAATTTTTTAGGGCTTTTGAGCAATGCTGACTTCCAGACGTCTCTCGTCAAGACGGTTGTCTTCGTCGTTATCGCGGTGCCACTAAACATTATCGCCTCCTTGGCGCTGGCACTGCTTCTTTCGCCGCAGACGAAATTTTTCGCAATTGTCCGCACGATTGTCTTCTTCCCCTCTATGATCAGTCTTTTGATCATTGGCGTCTCGTGGCGCTGGCTTTTCGGCCTGAACAACGGTCTCGTGAATTATCTGCTGTCACTGGTGGGAATTGCTCCGGTTCCGTGGCTCGAACAAGATACCATGGCTCAGATTGCGATGATCATCGCATGGGTGTGGGCCCAAGCCGGCTTTAATATGATGATTTTCATCGCCGGCCTGACTGCGATCCCGGCGGACTACTACGAAGCCTCGTCCATCGACGGCACCACCAGATGGCGCCAGTTCACGCATATCACATTGCCGCTTCTCAGGCCGACGATGGCGGTAGTCCTGGTGCTGTCGTCGATCGAAGCCTTTAAGGTTTATGAACTCGTCGTGTCGTTGACCGGAGGAGGACCCGGCAAGGCTACCGTCTACCTGATCCAGACGATCTACGACACGGCATTTCAAAAGCCGATGCAGGCCGGCGTTGCCGCCGCCCAGTCGATGGTTCTCTTTGCAATTCTCTTGCTGCTGACGATCGTTCAGTTGCGCCTGTCTAGGAGCGAGAAATGACACGGATCTATTCGCCCTGGCGGCTCGCGTTCGTGGCCTTGGCGCTCTTCATCTTCCTGATGCCGCCGGTGTGGCTCTTCCTGTCGTCGCTGAAATCGCAACAGGAGATATTCCAGTGGCCGCCAACCATTTTTCCGGCCCATGTAACGCTGCAGAATTTCATCGAAACGGTATCGCGGGCAAAATTTCTGGTCTTTTTCCGCAATTCGGCAATCGTCTCCGTGCTATCGGCACTGCTGTCCGTCACCATCAGCGTCATGGCAGGTTATGCGCTTGCGAAATTCAGGTTTAAAGGCGACACGCTGTTTTTCCTGCTGATCATGTCATCGTTGATGGTGCCGTTGCAGATCGTCATGATCCCGGTCTTTCTGGTTCTGCGCGATCTCCACCTTCTTGATACGCTTGCGGGCATCATCATCGCTCCAGCCGCAACTCCGACAGGCGTATTCCTGATGCGGCAATACATCACGAACATTCCCGACAGCCTTTTGGAGGCAGCCCGGATTGACGGAACGCCGGAGTGGCGCATCTTGCTGAGGATCATCGTGCCGCTATCCATACCCGCGATCGGCACGCTTCTGGCTTTCAATCTCGTCTGGCGTTGGAACGATTATCTGTGGCCATTCCTGGTCATCACTGATCAGGACAAATGGACTGTGCAGGTTGCGCTCGCCAACACTGTCGGACGATTTGGCATCAACTGGCCAAGATTGCTGTCGATGTCAGTTCTCTCCGTCCTGCCAGTGCTCGTCATGTTCACGGCCCTGCAACGAATGCTGATGAGCGGCCTAATGGCCGGAGCGACCAAAGAGTAGCGAAAGCCGGTGCCAGTCAAATGAAAAGCCGCCTCGGGCGGCTTTTGCATTTGCTTCCTGGTCTGTAAAAGATTGCGACCATGTTCTGAGGACGTTTCAGGCAAGCGGCGGGCGCAGCTTGTCCTTGTGCGCGAGGGCGGCCATCGCCGGCATGCTGCTCCACCCCTGGAGCAGCGATCCACGCCCCCACGGCGGGGCAAAATATTCCACAGCGCCCACCCACCCTTCTTCCAGGCAGGTTTCCCACCAGCGCAGCAAGGGATATTCCGCGCCCGAAAGGTCATGGATCAGACGTTGTTCGGCATAAAGACCCGACAGGTAAGGCCAATCCGATCCGTTGTGGTAGCGGTATGCGAAGGCGGACTTCGAGCGGGTGTCTTTTGGCCGCTTGAAGGGCGGAAAGGCACACATGACACCCCAGTCCCCGTAGGGCTGACTGGCGTTGTTGCGGGTTTCCAGGAACGCCTCCACCTTCGCAAGGACCGTTCTTGCACGTTCTGCCGAAACGGCTCGGTATCGAAGCAGGGTGAGACTGTCGAGCGTCAGATGATCCTCGACGAAATCGTGTTTCTCCCCGTAGTCGGCGTAGGTTCCGCTGGCCTGGAGAAGGACGTCGTCGATCGATGCGCGAGCCTTTTTGGCGGTTGCGGCAGCCTTGGCGGCGATATTTTCGTCGATCGTCCCGCCGTAAGCGGCAATCACGTCGAGGGCACCGATCCATAAGCCGATGTCATAGGAAACGTAACCATGGCGAAAGACATTGTCGGCCCAATCACGATCATGGCGAGGCTTGACCGGCAAGCCGTTCCCTGCCCTATCCAAGTCGCAGTAGCGATCAAAGATGGCAATAACTTTATCCCAATGAACAGTCAGCGGGGAACTGTCCCCGGTCGTACGGACATAGTCGCCGATCGTCAGGATGAAGAACAACGGGCTGTCGAAGTGGTCACTCCACCAATCTCCCGGCCGAAGGTGCTCCTCTTTGATCTGCGGGTGCGATCTGCGAACCTTCTCCCATTCTTCGGCCTGTGCCGGCCCGGTCAGGATGACACCGCTCGGCGCCTCTCCATCGGGCTGGATGCCGCGCGCCAGCAGCTCGATCTGCGAGCGTACGGCATCGGGTTCACGCGCTAACAGCGCCTGAAGCGTCCAGTATCCGTCGCGATAATAGGTTCGTGCCGGTGCGCTGTAAGCCTGGCCTGCAGCAAGGCCGCCAAAATCGCCATGCTCGTTCTGACGAATGCTCGAAAGTGCGGCATGAAGGCTTTGCGAAATCATGCTGCGCATCAGCGGCGAAGCTTCCGGCATTTCATCGCAGCGCGCTACATAGGCGTTAGCTTCGGCCACTACCTCCTCTTGAGCGAGGTCGAGGCCCTTGGTGGCTTCGTCGCTCGACGCGCCAGCGCTGAGGAATATGCCGCCGGGTCTTTGCTCGACAATAACCACACCCCATCCGGTTCGGGCAATCCGTCGTTCACCCAGCCGCTCTACCGGTTGGCGTTTCGTGGTGCTTCCCCACCAAGCGCAACGACGCGAGGGTACGAGTGTCTGCAGTTTCGCTCCCTTCAAAAACAGCACCGGTGCCGACTGAGCCACATAAAGGCCGCCGCCGCTGGTTTCGACGCGGTTCGGGGCATACGTGAAAGGCCCACGCCAACCGCTGAAGGTCAGGTTCGCGATCTTGCCACAGCCCCAGACAGAAATTTCGATCTTGCCGTCCGGCCAGCAATCACCCTGCAGGCGTGGTGCCATGAATGGCAGCAGGACCGGCTTTTCCGATACGAGTTGTCCATCGGCAAGCGGGCTAAGGACACGCGGCTTCGTGCGTGGCTTCGTCATGAGCGAGCTCCTGTTCTTATGCGGCCTTCTGGCTGGAAAGTTCGTGCAAACCAAGCATCAAGGCACCGCGCATTCCTGCCTCCGGACCGAGAGAAGTCGGTTCAATCTGCACGGCAAACGGCAGCAGAGACGACATATGCTGCGAGACGAGCTCGATGAACTCCGGGCGCGAGCCGATGCCGCCTCCAAGTACCATCAATGCCGGATCGAATACTGCCTGAATGGACGCCAGGCCGACCGATGCGGACTTTGCGAGCGCCGCGATAGCAGCAGACGCCTCCGGGTCTCCTGAACCCGCCCTCAGAAAGATCTCACTCACCGGCACGGTTCCATCTCGATAGAGAGAGCGTATGGCCGGTGAATCGACTTGGTCCTCAAAGAGGCCGGCCCTTGCTTTCGGCGCGGCATCGTGCGGATCTGCGCCGAGCGGCAGAAGACCAAGTTCCCCCGCACGGCCGTGGTGACCGCGAAAAAGCCTGCCGTCGATAACGAGCCCCATGCCCACCCCAGTTCCGAAGGCGATGAAGGCCACGGAAGTGCAATCGCGGGCTCTTCCGAGCGTCGCCTCAGCAAACGCCGCCAGATTGACGTCGTTCTCGACGATCACGCCGCAGGGCAATCCGGCCTCAAGAAGCCCGGCAAGTGGCTGGTCCGCAGGGATTGCAAGATTCGGCGACAGCGAAGCAAGACCAGTAGAGGGCGAAACGGCGCTCGGTACGCCAACGACGGCCCTAAGGAGAGGACCCCGGTCGTGATGCCGCTCCGCTAGGGTCAAGATCATGCGCACAATTTGCTTGAGGACGGGAGCGCCTTCGCCGTGGGCGGTCGGCTCTTCCATCTTCGCCAAGAGTACGCCGTTAAGGTCGGATAGGCCGGCGAGCACCTTGGTGCCACCGAGATCAACGCCAGCAATGAGACCCGAAACGCTCGCGCGACGATTGTCAACCGCCGGCCGCAGATCTGGCGCGATAGTTGAAATATTTGACAAACGCAGCTCTTTTCTATATTTGTTCGGCAGGTTGACGAATTTATTATTGCCGGCCTTCCGGTCTGTCAACAACCAGTTTGAAATTGACGGGCATTCGTGGAAAAAGCAGAAGCAGACGAACAGCAAAATCCTAGATCGACCGGAATATTTGGCCCATGGCATTGACTGAAAACGCGCCCCCGATGCTGCGACAGATTTCGGTTCGCGCTGTCATGGATGTCTTGCTGCACACGGGTCCCACGTCCCGTGCCGAACTTTCCAAGATCACCGGTCTCTCGAAGCAGACGATGTCCGAGGTCATCAGGACGCTGGAAGAGGCTGGCTGGGTTCGCGAAAAAGGCGTTACGACCGGCCGCATCGGCCGCAGCGCCATTACCTATGAGGTGAACGGCACGGCCGGCTACGCCGTCGCCATCGACATGGGTGCCACGACAACGCGGATCGTGCTCGGCAATATCGTCGGCAGAATTGTGAATGAGATCGAATATCCCTCCGACCATCGCGGCGGCTATCATCAGCTCGAACAGATAGAAGCGGCGCTTGGGCGGATTCTTGCCGAAAGCGGTGTGGCGCGTGATTATGTTCTGGTAGCGTCCATCGCCACGCCCGGCGTGGTCGAACCGACGACCGGCGCGCTCTCAATGGCACCGAACCTTGTCGATCTTGCCGGCATCGATATTGTCAGAACACTTCGCGAAAGGCTCGGTTGTCCGGTTGTGCTTGAAAACGACGTCAACGCAGCCGTCATCGGCGAGTCCTGGCAGGGACGTGCAGTTGAGATCGATACCCTGGCCTTCATCTCGCTTGGAACAGGTATCGGTCTTGGCGTACTTCAAGGCGGCAAGTTGATGCGCGGCGCGAGTGGGGCAGCCGGCGAGATCTCCTACCTTCCGTTCGGGGCTGATCCCTATGCGGAGGACAGCTTGGAGCGCGGCGCACTCGAATGCGCCATCGCAGCGCAGGGAATTAGCGATTTCTATCACCGCTCGGGCGGTATAAAGGACACGTCCGTCCGAGATATTCTGAGGCTTGCAGAAAAGGAAGATCCGATCGCCGCAAACGTCATCCGCAAAGTCGCGGATATCGCAGCACTCCTGATCGTGTCCGTGAACGCGATCGTCGATCCGACCATCGTTGTCCTTGGAGGTAGCATTGGCTCCCATCCATTGATGGTCGAGCGGATTCGCGAAGGCATAGCCAAGGCAAGTCGGCGCAATATAAAGGTGGAAGCGAGCGCGCTTGGCAGCCGCGCAACGCTCATCGGGGCGCTTGCAATTGCCTTGACCCACCTTCACAACCTTCTCTTCTCACCGCAGGCCCTTCCAGAGCAACGGCGTTTGCCGCCGCCGCCTCGCTGATCCCGAACGTCTGGGACCAGGCTCGTCTTGCTGTCACAGCTCTTTCCAAATGAATGCGCCAGTGAAGCAGTTCTCCAATTGAACAACGCTGTCCTGAAAGCGATGGGGCGCGGCCCTTCCCCCAGCGCGACTTCGAGCCGAAAAGTCGGGAGTGAAAACGAGTCAGATTCTAAATTTCATGTTCGTCATCTTGACGAACTAATTCATACCTTCCAAACTGCGGCCCACGCGACGACAAATTTGTTCGAATTGGTTTAGAAGGAACTGGCGAATGGCTGGCTTAACATTAAACGATGTTCGAAAGAGTTTCGGTCATCATGCCATTCTCCACGGCGTCGATCTTGATGTCAGCGAGGGTGAATTTGTTGTCCTTGTCGGCCCATCCGGTTGCGGCAAGTCGACCCTTCTGCGCTTGATTGCCGGCCTCGAAAGCGTCACGAGCGGAAGCGTTGCTATCGGCGACAAGGATGTAACGCATGCCGCTCCAGGCGAGCGGGAGATTGCGATGGTGTTTCAGTCCTACGCCCTCTACCCGCATATGACCGTTGCGAGAAACCTGTCGTTCGGACTGGAAAATACCAAGTTGACGCGCACTGAAATTGACGCCCGGGTGCAGGAAGCAGCCCGGATGCTGGCCATTGAACCACTTCTTGACCGGCGTCCCAAGCAGTTGTCAGGAGGGCAGAGGCAACGCGTTGCGATCGGGCGAGCCATCGTTCGAAACCCGAAGCTCTTTCTTTTCGACGAACCGCTCTCCAACCTCGATGCTGCACTTCGGGTACAGACAAGAGGAGAAATCAGCCGCCTCCACAAGCGGCTGGGAGCGACCATGATCTACGTCACCCACGATCAGATCGAGGCGATGACGATGGCGGATCGCATCGTCGTACTCAATGCCGGCCGTGTCGAACAGATTGGCACGCCCCTGGAGCTTTTCGAAACTCCGGCGAACCGGTTCGTTGCGGGCTTCATCGGTTCTCCGCAGATGAATTTCTTCGAAGGCGAGTTACTTTCCTGCGGCCCAGGCGGGATAGCCGTGCAGGTGCCGGGATTCGGTGCGCTCAACCTGCCGCTGGAGGCTGCGGATGCCAAGGTCGGCCAGGCGGTCACACTCGGTATCCGTCCCAGTCATTTCGGTTTGGCGCGTGATCGGGTTCACGACGGTTTTCGCGTTCGTTTTCAGGTCGACTATGCTGAAAGCATCGGAACGGAAACCTATGTTTACGGCACGGTCGAATCCTGCGAAACCGCCGCGGTCGTCCATCTTCCCGATCATGTGGCGATCGCAGACGGAGCAATTCTCGAACTTGTCGTGGAGCCGCATCGTGTCTACGTTTTCGACACGCATTCGGGTGCGGCATTCACGAGACTGAAAGCCGACACTCCGATCGCCACACCAGCATAACGCCTCTATTCCGTTTCGCTTGAGGATTGCGCGGGTGTACCGTTGATCCCACGACGCTGGTCTGCGCGATGATGCCTGCAGGAGTCACATCGGGGAGCGGCATTGGAAGGGCACCCCGCGGCGGGCGCTGGAGCGCCGTGTCCGTTCGGACACACGGGCGCTCTAACTCTTTGAAGGCATCAGACTACCCGAAGATCGACGCCGATTTTCGGCTCGATGCTGCCAGGACTGCACATTTCATGAAGCCGCAGGAGCAACCCCGCAAGGAGCGAGGGCTCAAGCAGCCTTGGAGATATCGTCTCTGCAGCATTTCTGCGAGGAATGGTATCGGCTATTCCAGGGTCGCATGACACCACCTGTCTTAACCTGCGCAAAAGATGCGGCTAGGCCTACGACCATTGCACACAGAGCTCGCGCCCTTCATGATGCGCTCCTCCTCGGCAGACACGGACAGCTATGCGCATTTTTCTCGTTCGACACGGCGAATCTCTCGGCAACATCACCGAGAGCGCCTACCGGCAGTTCGGCGATCACAATGTTCCGCTGACGGAATGGGGTTATCGACAAGCGCTGGCAGCCGGGCGAGCCATCGCGTCCTATCTGGCAACGCTGCCTGTCGTTGCGCCGAAAGCGACCATCTGGCATTCGCCATATTTGCGAACGCGTCAGACCAAGGACGCGATCGTCGAGGCCTCGCCTGCAGACGCGATCGGTGATGTGCGTGAGGATTATCTGTTGCGGGAGCAAGATTTTGGTCTGTTTACCGAGATTTACGACCGGGCCGAGCAGCGGCGGAAATTTCCGGAAGAGTTTGAGAAATGGGCGCGGCTTCGCAATAACAGCGGCAAATTCTATGCCCGTCCGCCTGATGGAGAGAGCCGTGCAGATGTTGCCCAGCGGGTGCGGCTGTTTCTGCAGACAGTCATGCATGACATCGGCAGTGGCAACGACACTGCGATCATCGTCGGCCACGGCGTCACCAACCGTGCCTTCGAGATGACTTTCCTACATCACAGCGTCGAATGGTTCGAGCGCTCCGACAATCCGGGCAATGCCGATGTAACGCTAATCCACGGCACGCATGCGGAAGGCTATCGCTCGACGCTTCTGCACAAGGCCGACGACCGCGACCCATCCGCTGCGACGGAAATGCGCTGCGCTCATGGTTCGGCACTGACGATCACACCGAAGTCTCGCGTCTAAGGCTTATCGCCCAAAAGTGCGCAGCGGTTTTCACAAATGATATGCTGAACACAAAGACTTATGGCGCAGCATCTGATGCGCGGCACGCTTTTTGGTGCCACCCTCAATACGAGGCCAGCAAGTTCTGTCCGAAGTCGGGTTCAACGCCCAGGATCGGTGCAACGCGACTGATGATGTCATGCACCATCGGAGCGGCAGTATTCGTCGCGAAAGTAAGCCCATGCTGCCCGGTCAGCGGTTCGTCGATGAAGGACAGCACGACATATTTCGGTGCATCGATCGGGAAGGCCGCCAGATAGGCGTTGAAACTGAGAGTGTGCGAATAATGGCCGTTCACGACCTTGTTTGCCGTGCCCGTCTTGCCGCCGACATGGAAGCCCGGCACGTCGGCCGTGCGCCCCGAGCCCTGCTCGCCATTCAGCTTGAAGAGATAGCGGATCGTATCACTGGTGCTTTTCTTGACGATCTGTTGTTCGGTTTTCGCCGCCTCTTCGGCCGAGCGCGGCAGGAAGGTTGGCTCTATGAGCTCGCCGCCATCGACCAGAGCGGCACCGGCGACGGCTGTCTGCAGCGGCGTGGTTGCGACGCCGTGGCCGAAGGAGATCGTGATCGAATTGATCTTCTTCCAAACCTTCGGCTGTGTCGGCGTTTTCACCTCCGGCAGCTCGGTCTGCATTTTGGTTAAGAGGCCAAAGCGTGTCAGATAGTCCTTCTGACGATCCATGCCGACCAAATCCATCATCCTTGCCGTGCCGATATTGGAGGAATAACGGAAGATTTCCGGAATTGTCAGCCAGCGGCGCGGCACGTCACGGTCGTCATGGATGGTGAAGCCGCCGTAATGCAACGGCCCGGTCGCGTCAAAACTGTCGGAGAGTTTCACCGTGCCGCTGTCGAGTGCCAATGCCATCGAGAAAGTCTTGAAGGTGGAGCCCATTTCGAAGGTACCGTTCGACATGCGGTTCAGCCAGCCTTCGCTGCCGGTCGCCTGCGGGTCGTTCGGATCAAAATCGGGAGCGGACGCCATGGCGAGCACTTCGCCGGTATGG
This sequence comes from Rhizobium sp. BK377, assembly GCF_014193935.1. Lineage (NCBI taxonomy): Bacteria > Pseudomonadati > Pseudomonadota > Alphaproteobacteria > Hyphomicrobiales > Rhizobiaceae > Rhizobium > Rhizobium sp. BK377. Next base: position 24,233 of record NZ_JACIAC010000013.1, on the reverse strand, counting down.
ATGTCGAGAATAACGGCGCCAGCAGCCTTGCCCTTGTAGGTTGTGATCGCGTCGGTGACGACGTCATGAACGACATTCTGCGCGCGGATGTCGATCGACAGCTTCACCGGCTCCAGGTTTTCACGCACTGCCAGTCCGGTCGATTCCAGATCCGAAAGGCCCTGCATATCGAGATATTTCTCCATGCCGGCCATGCCCTTGTTATCGATATCGACATAGCCGAGAATGTGGGCCGCCGTGCGCCCGCCAGGATAGAAGCGCTTTACCTCGGGACGGAAGCCGATGGCAGGAAGGCCAAGAGCCAAAACCTCGCTTTGCTGCTTCGGCGTCAACTGGCGACGCAGCCAGGTGAATTGCGAACGCTTGTCCGAGAGCTTCTGATAGAGTGCCTTCCGGTCGAGTTCCGGGAAGAGCTGGGTCAACTTCTCAACTGCTTCATCGACATCGACCATATGACTCGGTTCGGCAAACATCGATACCGTGCGGATATCAGTTGCCAGAAGTTCGCCATTGCGATCGAGAATGTCGGGCCGGGAAGCCATGATCGGATTGGGCGGAATGCTCGATGTCGTCATGTTGGCGGCAAGGCCGTAATAGATCAGCTTGCCGAACATTCCGGCGTAGACGATGCCTAGGACGCCTGCGAGGGTGACGATGCGGCTTCTCGCCTGACGTGCCGTTCCGGCGGTCCTACGAGCGGCCCGCATGAAGGGGGCGGATTCGAAGGTGAGCCTTACCAGTCGACCGCTTCTGACGCTGATACTATGAATGATCGACATTGCCACACACCGCGAACAGAACGCACCAGCGCATAACCCAGCCATCAGCATCGGCTCTCACGTGGGCCTGCGGATTTAAAGCCCTACAGGGCGGAACGTATTCTCGCGACGCTGGTAGAACGTTTAAACTTCCTTCCATCTGCGACCTGGATGATTAACAAGATCTTATCGGACCGTGTGCATTTTGTCGCAGCGGCTCCGGCCCGACCACTGCAGAATTTAAAACGATTTTAAAATGGCCACCTCGAAAGCTAATCGATTTTAATTTTATAGTTAAAATTTTCTTGTTGCAGCGCAAAAGAATTCGAGCGTAAATCTCTCCAAAGGTCGAATTTGCTCCTCGGAGGAACGCATATGACTGTGACATTTCCGCTGACCGAAAAGCGCAATGCTGAGGAGTTGCTCAAGCATCTAATCCAGCACAACCTCTCCTATCCGGGAAACTGTGCCGTTTCGCTCAAGGCTCACGTGGCCCTTGTCACCTCTTCCCTTACGTTCGCGCTCAGCACCGCACGGACGGCTTGGTAGTGATCCGCAACCGGCTTTGATTTTTTGGACGACCGCTATCGGCCTCAGTCATTCGCACCCGGGAAGATCTGGTTGGAACGCGGTTTGGCGAGACAGGAAGCGGACTGCGCTCCCGTTTTTGATCATTGCCGAGTACGAGTTCCAAAATAGGCGCATAGTCACTGGCCGTAGTGCCGCGTGCGGGTGTAGCGCCGTCCTCGCAGAGTAACGATCAGAGCAACACTCCCTGGGACATCAGAAACTCGACCTCAACCTTTTGGGAGACGGGAGGAGTTTTATGTTGTCGCAGATGAAAAATCTGATTTACTGGCACCACGCTGCTTGGCTTTGAGGGGGATATGGCCGATGGTGTGGACCCGCAGGGATATTCTGCTTGGTGGATTGGCGTTACTTGGCGCAGGCGCAGTACAAAAGCCGGCTTTTGGCCAGGCGGCTTCCTATTTTGCCGGCACCGCCGTCGACAATGGCGTGACGTTCAGGGCGACGAATTTCGCCAAGATCGAGAAGCAATGGCACCGTCAAGTTGTCAAGTATTTCAGCAGCGAGCCGATCGGCACCGTTGTTGTCGATACACGGCATCATTTTCTCTATTTGATCATGGAGAACAAGACGGCCATTCGCTACGGCGTCGGCGTCGGCCGCGAGGGTTTCAAATGGTTTGGCCGCGCCACGATCGATAGCAAATCGCTGTGGCCGCGCTGGACGCCGCCGCCGGAGATGCGCAAGCGGCATCCCGAACTGCCCGAATTCGTGGCGGGAGGCTCACCGAAGAATCCGCTCGGCCCCCGAGCCATGTATCTTTTGCGTGACGGCGTCGATACCGGCTATCGCTTCCATGGCACTTTGGAACCATGGAGCATCGGCAAGGATGCCTCCAGTGGCTGCATCCGGATGTTCAACGAAGACGCCATCGATCTTTACCAGCGTTGTCCAATCGGCACCGCGGTGCAGGTTCTGCCGCATATTGCCGACCAGGCGCCCGCCGCCGAAGTCAGCCAGGCCACCCCGGTCGAATGAGGAAACCACTCTGATGTCTGTGTTGACCGCATATGCGAGGCGCCTTGCCGCCTCGGCCATGCTCCTGGCGCTCACCGCCTGCACCACTACCGATATTGCTTCCGTAGAGGAGCCTACAGCAGCACCGCTGACCGGCCAGACCAATGATCCCGCGCCTGGTTTCGAGAACGTCAAGGCTGGCAGCGAAGAGGATTTCATTCTCAGTGTCGGCCGACGGATCTACTTCACGCAAGATTCCGCCAAGCTCGATACCGTCGCCATGACAACGCTGGACAATCAGGCTGCCTGGCTGAACAGGAACCCGGCCTGGCTGATCAAGCTGCAGGGATTTGCCGATGATTCCGGTTCGGAGTCGAAAATGAAGACCCTGTCGCAGCAGCGCGCCGATGCCGTCATGGCCTATCTTGTCTCGAAGGGCGTCGACGCCAGACGCATGTGGGCCAAGGGTTACGGTGCGGACCGCGAAGTTCGCGACTGCACGCAACGTTCCTGCAAAGTGCAGAACAGGCGTGTCGTCGCCAATTTGCGCACGGAGCGCGATGCAACCTGATTGCAATTTCCTGGCTTATGACGTCAACCCGTGGGAGGCTTAACCCCTCCGCATCCAACGGCCATTCGTGAGCCGAGGAAATGTCGGCGCTCGATTTGGGTTGAAGCCCCCTACCCCGTCTCATCAATAGTGATGAAGCCAAGCATCCGGCCTTCATCTTCCTCAAGGCTCCGCCAGGCTGCACACTGGTAATGCGGCCGCGGACCCGGCGTTCGGCGCGCGCGCAGCGTCTAAGACATTGAACCTGTATCCGTTTAAGGATGCTTTGCAGGCTGGACATGTACATGAAGCTTTCGTACCGCGTTCCTCGCATGTTCCTTCGTGCGACGTTTGCCGCCAGTGCACTCGTCCTTCTCACCGGTATTGCGTCGCCAGCTCTCGCCGACGGCACGCCCTTTGCTCCGCAAACGAAAATCCGCCTGACGGTTGTCCAATGGATGCCATCCAAGGGTGAGTTTGAGCGATGGGATGCGATCGGCGGCGAATACACAATTTCGAATGAGGGCGCAGTCTCCCTGCCCTTTCTGGGATCGCTGTCCGTTGGAAATCTCGACAATGCCGGCCTCACCCGGGAAATCGCCAAACGCCTGCAGGAAAAGATGGGTTTGGCCCAGATACCTGCGGTCACCATCGACGTTCTCGACTACCCGTCCATTTACGTCGTGGGAGACGTAACCACGCCGGGGGAATACAAGTTCCGGTCTGGCCTCAGCGTCCTGCAATCCCTGGCTATGAGCGGCGGCCCGCTGCGGCCGGCGGCACGGCAGCGATCGCAGACGATCACGCTTGCCGGAGACCTGCGGGAAATAGAGCATTCACTGCTGCGCAGCTCCGCAAAGCTCGCGCGGCTTCAAGCGGAGATGGCCGGAGCGAAGGAGATAACCTTCGAGCGGCCGCCCGCCGCCGACCAGCAATATGCGGCCAGTATCTATGACGAGGAGAGGGTCATATTTCAGGCTCGCGCAAGTGCGCTGGAAAGGCAGTCGACGGCGCTCGTCGAATTGCGCGATCTCCTGAAGGCGGAAATCGATGCGCTTGAGGAGAAGCTGAAAGGCTCGGATGACAATATCCAGTCCGTGGAGGAACAGCTGGTCAGCGTCAAGACGCTGGTCGAAAAAGGCCTCACGATCACCTCGCGCCAGATGGATCTGGAGCGGTTGCTCAACACCTATCGGTCTGACAAGCTGGATCTTGTCACAGCTATCATGCGAGGGCGTCAAGCGATCAACGAGACGACGCGCAATCTCGAGGGACTTTCCGACACGCGCCGGAATGAAGTCGCTTCCGAAGTACAGTCGGAGAAGGCCAATCTCGATCAACTGAGATTAAAGCGCGACACGACGCAACAACTGCTTCTCGAAGAACTCGCCAGCAGCGGCAACGTGAATGAACGCGGTGAAGAACTTCCGCTGACCTTCACCGTAAGCCGGCGCGACAACGGACAGGTTGCAGAATTCCAGGCCTCCGAAACGACGGAACTGGCGCCAGGTGACGTGGTCAGAGTAACCCAGAACCGCATTGCGGATACGCCCTCCGAAGACGCTGCTGCGCTGCCTGTTCAGACAGAGGCGCATATGAGTCAGGTGAGCCGGTGAGGCGCGAAACGCACGTTCCGCAGCCAGGCTTTCTGCGGACGGTTGAGCATTATCATTGGATAAATGGCTAGGGGCACCTGATGACTTTGCGCATGACCCCACCCAGCAGCCAGACTTACACTCAAATCCTCAAATCGACGATGCTGATGGGCGGCTCCTCGCTCGTGAACGTCGCACTCAGCATTATCAGAAACAAGGCCATGGCCGTTCTGCTCGGGCCCGAAGGTGTCGGGCTCATGGGCCTTTACGGATCAATCCTCGACATCGCGCAAGCGATTGCCGGGCTCGGTGTGGGAAGCAGCGGCGTGCGCCAGATTGCCGAAGCTGCGGGCACCGATGACGCAGAAAGGATCGCGCGATCGGCGACAGTGCTCAGACGCCTATCGATGGTGCTCGCATTGCTTGGTGCGCTCCTGCTCGCCGCGCTGGCATTCCCAGTCTCGAATTTCACCTTCGGCGACTACCAGCATGCAAGTGGCATTGCATTGCTGTCGCTGGCAATCTTCTGTCGACTGGTTTCTGCGGGGCAGACTGCGTTGATCCAGGGCCTGCGGGGCATTGCAGATCTTGCCCGCATCAATGTGCTTGCCGGGCTTTTCGGCACAGCGGTCAGCATCCCGCTGATTTATCTGTTTGGCATGCAGGCGATCGCACCGTCCCTTGTGGTGATCGCGGCTGCCTCGATCCTTCCGAGCTGGTGGTACAGCCGGCGGATCTGCCCGCATCCTTCGCCAATGCCCGCGCGCCAGTTCGGCCGGGAAGTGTCGGCACTGCTCAGGCTCGGCTTCGTCTTCATGGCAAGCGGGCTTCTGACCTTCGGTGCAGCCTATGCCATCCGGCTCATCGTGCTAAAGGAGGGGGGCGTCATGGCGGCGGGATTGTATCAGGCAGCCTGGGGCCTTGGCGGCCTCTACGCCGGCTTCATCCTGCAGGCGATGGGAACGGATTTCTATCCGCGCCTGACCGCAGCAGCGGACAACAATGCCGAATGCAATCGCCTGGCCAACGAACAGGCGGAAATCAGCATGCTGCTTGCCGGTCCCGGCCTGCTCGCCACGCTGACCCTGGCGCCGCTCATGATGAGCTTATTCTATTCCGCAGAGTTTCACGGGGCAGTAGATCTCTTACGCTGGATCTGCCTTGGAATGATGCTCCGGATTATCTCGTGGCCAATGGGCTTCATTGTCGTCGCGAAGCGCACTCAGGCGATTTTCTTCTGGACGGAGGTAGCGGCAGCAGTCGTGCATGTGGGGCTCGCCTGGCTCTTCGTATCGCTGCTCGGCACGCCAGGAGCCGGCATGGCGTTTTTCGGTCTCTATGTCTGGCACAGCATCCTGGTCTACGTGATCGTGCGGCGTCTGACCGGCTTTCGCTGGTCGTCCGCCAATCATAGACACGCGCTGCTTTTCCTGCCCGCATCGGCACTGGTATTCCTGACCTTCGCGGTCCTGCCACTCTGGCCGGCGACGGCAATTGGCTTCGTTGCCGTAGCAGTCTGCGGGCTCTATTCGCTGCGTATGCTGATCGAGCTGCTTCCGCCGGAATCCGTGCCTTCCATCGTCCGTGGATGGATTGCGAAATCCGCATAACGAACAATGCGCGCATCGCCCGATGCGCGCATTGTTTTTTGGATGCGAATATTTTTGCCGAGCGAATAGTCTAATCAGGCGAGAGCAACGTCCACGATGCGTTGTACGCCCGAGGGTTCGATAGCAACCACCGAAAGGGCTTCGCGAAGCGCCTCAACAACCCGTTCGGTATCGGCTACCGTCATCTGGGCATAGAGCGGGAGGATGATCGTGTGCTGCTGCGCTAACACACTTTGCAGCAGGCTCGTGGCAGCGCGGTGGGAGCTCTTGTCGGAGTAGGCTCCCTCCAGATGAATGTTCATCACCCCGCGCCGCGTCGAGATCCCCTGATCGAGCAGGATCTGCATGACGGCGCGCTGGTCGACGGTATCGGGCAGTCTCACACAAAAACTCTGCCAATTGCTGCGAGCCCAACGCGGTTCGGCCGGCAAAGATAATCCGGGTATCGTGGACAGGCGTTCGCAATACTGCTCGGCGAGCAGCCTGCGCTGCGCAATCAGCTCCGGCAGCCGCCGCAACTGCTCGCGTCCAACAGCGGCCTGAAGGTCAGTCATACGGTAGTTATAACCCAGTTCGTCATAGTCTTCGAAAATAACCTGTTTCGAGCCGTGACGGACAGTATCCGTGATGCTCATGCCATGCTGGCGCCACAGCCGGAACTTCCGGTCATATTCGGGATTAGCGGTGGTCAACATGCCGCCATCACCCGTCGTGACGACCTTCCGGGGATGGAAGGAGAAGCAGGCAATGTCGCCATGCGCTTTGCCGATCTTTTCCCAGCGTCCATCCCAGAGGATTTCGCTCCCCGTCGCGCAGGCCGCATCTTCGATAACCGGTATCTGATGGCGCCTGCCGATCTCCACGATCGAGCGGAGATCGCAAGGCATGCCGAGCTGATGCACGCAGAGAATTGCCTTGGTGCGGGGTGTGATTGCCGCTTCGATCAGGCTGGCATCGATATTGTAGCCGTCCGCCTCGATGTCGACAAAAACAGGCACCCCATCGCAGTAGCGAACGGCATTCGCGGTTGCGATGAACGAATGGCTGACCGTGATGACTTCATCGCCGGCACTGACACCGACAGCCATCAAAGCAAGATGCAGCGCAGTCGTGCAGTTGGAGACGGCGCAGGCATGCGCCGCACCGACAAAGGCGGCAAATTCGCTCTCGAAAGCGGCGACCTCCGGCCCCTGCGTCACCCATCCTGACAGAATAACGCGGCGTGCGGCCTCGGCCTCCTCCTCTCCAAGAACAGGCTTGGCGACCGGAATTGTCGATGGTGACGGGCTCATGCAGCTTGACCTCCTGCCGCAGCAGTCTTCAGCTGCCACCAGGCCACAAGGTCGCGGAGCCCCTGTTCCATCGATATTTCCGCTTTGAATCCCAGGAGTTTCTCGGCCTTGGTGATATCTGCAAGGCGCCGGGTCACGCCATTGACCGCACGAGCCTCTTTGTGTTGCGGTTCCAGTGATACCCCCATGATGCTGCTCAGCATCTGCGCGAGTTCCAGGAGGCTTATTTCCCTGCCGCTCGCGACATTGAACACTTCGTCCGTGACATCGCTCTTCGCAGCCAACAGGTTTGCCCGCGCAATATCGCGTGCATCGACGAAGTCCATCGTCTGACTCCCGTCTCCATAGACGACGGGCGGCATTCCGGCGGCAAGACGCTCCATCCAGCGGATCAGCACTTCGGTATAGGCGCCGTAAACGTCCATTCGCGGCCCGTAGACGTTGAAATAGCGAAGCGCCACATAGCGCAGGCCGTACATGTCAGCGAAGCTGCGCAGCAGCCCCTCGTTGAATGTCTTCGCCGCACCGTAGATCGTCCTGTTATTATAGGGATGATGCGCTTCAGTGGTTGGAAAGCTCTCGGCCAAACCCAGCACAGAGGCCGAGGAAGCAGCGACGACCTTCGACACACCTGCCTTGACGGCTGCTTCGAGGACATTGAACGTGCCCTCGGCCAAAACGTCGAAAGCGAGCCGCGGATCTTCCGCGCATTGCGTGATACGGATGGCCGCCTGATGGAAGACGATGTCGACGCCCTCGAAGGTCTTTGCGAGGAGCGCTCTGTCGCGGATATCTCCCTCGACGATGTTAACGGCTCCGCCGGCTATTGCCGTGCTGAGATTGTCCCGGCGTCCACGCACGAAGTTGTCGAGGATGATGATCTCGCGCGGCTTTTCCAATGCGACGAGATCGGCAATATGCGACCCGATCAGGCCGGCTCCACCGGTAATGAGCACTCGTTGATTTCTCACGATCTTCCTCCACGCGATATATCCAGCACAGGATCGGCTTCCTCGCGCCAGCGTATGAACTTCGCCGGCACACCGGCGACGACCGAAAACGGTTCGACATTGGAGACGACGACTGCGCCTGCTCCGACGATTGCCCCCTTCCCTACGCTGACGCCGGGAAGAATTGTCGCGTTCGTGCCGATATCGGCCCATGCGCCGATGCGGACCGGCTTGATTTCCAGATCCGTGCGGATGATCGGCACATCGACCGGCAGTGCCGTATGGGCCGAGCCAAGCACCTTGGCGCCTGGCCCCCAGCCGACAGAATCCTCGATCACGAGGTCGCGCGCGTCGAAATAGGCCATCGGGCCGATCCAGACATTGTCGCCGATCACGCAAGTGCCGTCGAAGCGCCCTTGGATATAGGCCTGGGCGCCGATGAACACGCCATTGCCGATTTCGAAAGTCTCCGGATGTTTGAAACCGGCCCCGCCCGCGACCTGCAATCCTCCACCGCAACTGCGCACGAGCGCCTGCCAGATGGCTTTCCGCATCAGGGTGTCGACGACACCGTCGCCCATTGCAAAGCGACCGTAGAGTTCGATAAGGCCAGCGCGTCCATAAGATTGCTTGAGTTCTTCGGCCAGCCCGGCCTGGTAGGCAGGGTCCGCCGGCCTTTCGTGACGGCCATGGACCGCCTGCACGATGCGAGCCTCACCTGCATGACTAGCTGACATAGGCGTATTCCAGCGTAGCGGCCACCTGATCGACGTGCCACGCGGGCATCTCCGGATAGATCGGCAGCGAGAGGACCTCACGTGCCGCGGCTTCCGAGACGGGGAAATCACCGGGTTGGCAACCAAGGTCGGCATGGGCCTTCTGCAGATGAACGGGGATCGGATAGTGCAGTCCGGACTGAATGCCTTCCGCAGTAAGCACGCGCTGAAGCGCATCGCGATCGCGGCTTCTGATGGCATAGACGTGGTAGACGTGGCGCCGCTCTGCTGCCTCGACAGGCGTCTTCAAATGCCCTGCTCCCGCAAGCAGCGAGGTGTAGCGCCGGCCATGCATCCGACGTGCTTCTGTCCAATCTTCGAGATGCCGAAGCTTGATGCGAAGGATAGCGCCTTGAATGGCGTCCATGCGGTAGTTGAAGCCCTTCAGCAGATGGTGATAGCGCTGCTCCTGACCCCAGTCGCGCAGCATGCGCATCGTCTTGGCATGATCGTCGCTGTTCGTCACGACGATACCTCCCTCACCGCAGGCGCCGAGATTTTTGCCCGGATAGAAGCTGAAGCAGCCCGATGCACCGATGCTGCCGGCACGAGCGCCCTTGTAGCGAGCGCCATGCGCCTGGCAAGCGTCCTCGATGACCGGTATCCGGTAATGGTCGGCGACCGCCTTGATCGCGTCCATATCGGCCATCTGGCCGTAGAGGTGGACAGGAATAATGGCCTTCGTCCGGGACGTAATCTTCGCCTCAAGCTGGGCCGCATCCATTGTGAGCGTCGCGGGTTCGACATCGACGAATATAGGTCGTGCGCCTGCGTAGCAGATCGCCGACACCGTCGCGACAAAGGTGAATGGCACGGTGATGACTTCATCGCCGGGGCCGACGCCCGCCGCAAGAAGGGACAGATGCAAAGCACTCGTCCCGGTATTGACGGCGATCGCATGCTTGACGTTGCAATAGTCAGCGAACTCCTGCTCGAGACGGACAACCTCCTCGCCCAGTATATATTGCCCTGAGGCGAGCACGCCGAGCACTGCCGCGTCGATTTCGCTTTTGATCGACTGATACTGTGCTTTGAGGTCCAGGAAGGGGATCATGCAATGCGCCTCGCCTCTTCGAGTTCGATGACACGACCGCGCTGGGCGAGCGACCGGCTTGCGGCTTCAAGAATGCGAACGACACGCAGCCCGGCGTGGCCGTCCGTAATCGGCCGCGAATTCTGCTCGATGCACTCGACGAACTGATCCAGTTCACGCTTCAATGCTTCGGTCATATCGAGCTTGGGTGCCCACATGTCGCCACTGCGGTAGCCGACCATCATCTGATGCAATTTCTCGCCATAGGCCTGAGAGTTCGGGTTCAGCGTGATGCCCTTGTCGTAGACTTTGATTTTCTCGCTGGGCTCCAGATCGTCGTAGACGACCATCTTGTTGCTGCCGCCGATGAGCGTGCGGCGCACCTTGACAGGTGCCAGCCAGTTGACGTGGATATGCGCGATAAGCTTGCTTTCGAAGAAGAGTGTCAGATAGGCGATGTTTTCCGGCTCACCGAGAACATGGCTCATGCCCGTCGCCGAAACCGCCACCGGCCTTTCCTGTACGACATGGTCCAGGATAGACAAATCGTGCACCGCGAGATCCCAGATGACGCTGACATCATGCTGGAAAAGCCCCAGATTGACCCGAACCGAGTCGTAATAATACATGTCGCCCAAGCCGCTCTCGACCAGTTCGCGCATTTTGCGGACGGCGCCGGTGTGGACGAAAGTATGATCCACGGCCAGCACGAGGCGTCGGCGCGCGGCCTCTTCGACCATCCGCGAGGCTTCCTCCGTCGTCGATGCCATCGGCTTTTCGACGAAGACATGCTTTCCGGCCATCATAGCCTGCATGGCGAGCTTGAAATGGGTGAAGACCGGCGTCGCGATAGCGATGGCATCAACTCTCGGATCGCGCAGGACTTCCTCGAAATCATCGGTGATCGTCACTGCGGGGTAGCGGCTTTTAACTGCCGCCAGCCGTTCGACATTGAGATCACAGACTGAAATGAGCTGCGCGCCTGCCGCTTCCGATATGTTGCGAACCAGATTCGGACCCCAATAACCATATCCAACAACCGCAATGCCGATCATCGCATTCCTCCCAACGCCTGCATGTTGACTGACCGGTCGTGAACGCGACCGATAATCCTAGCCGGAACGCCGGCAACGATGGCGCCCGCAGGCACATCCTTCGTTACAACCGCCCCCGCTCCGACCTGCGCGGCCTCTCCGATGGTTACGCCAGGCAGAATGGTGGCATTGCTGCCGATCGACGCGTGGCGCTTGACCAGCGTGGGGAGAACGATCCAGTCTGCTTCGGTCTGCAGCCTGCCATCGGCATTGACGGCGCGCGGGTAGGTGTCATTGGTGAACATGACCCCATGACCGATAAAAACGCCGTCTTCCAGCGTCACGCCTTCGCAGATGAAGGAATGGCTGGAGATTTTGCAGTCCTTCCCGACGAGGACGTTTTTCTGGATTTCAACGAAAGTGCCGATGCGCGTTCCCGCGCCGATCGTGCAGCCATAGAGATTTACAAGATCTCGATGATGGATGATGCTGCTATCATCCAGCTTTACGTTTGATGCAATCATACGCCTGCACCCCTTACGCTCTCAACACACCCTGATTCCTAGATGAACCGTCAATCAGATGATTGCGCCCAAGATTTCATCTCGGAAAACAAATATTTCTTTCCAATCAAAGAGAATTGTTTTCGTCATTGGAGTAAAGAAACAAAACGTCTAAGCGCATCCGCCTAAAGACGTATCTACCTATGACGATGTACGCCGATGTTCATAGCCAACAATCAACATTGGTGGTGGAATAGGCTTCGGGCTGCCCCAATCGTGCGTGGAGGGCGCGCATTATTTTCATGCATTTAGCAATCGGGTCCGTAACCGAAGAACAACGCAATCAATCATTCCGCGGATGACGTAGTATCGTATAAGTTATACCAGGAATTACGTCCTATTTACACCTTACGATGGAACTAATCTGCTCCTTTAGCCTATATTAGCTAGTTTAAGATAACAGGAACTGTGGTATTCAGTTCCTACTTTAGTGCTGCCAAACCCTCATATCTGAAGGGCTTGAGTGTTCGGTTGTTGTTATGGCGTAGGGAAACTCGGCTGGGGAGGATGAAGCAGTGAATTCAGCGCTTGTACCAAATTTAGACTTCAGGCAGGAGAAAACAGCTCTTCCACTAAAGGTAGAGAATAACTCTACCGGATTGAGCTTACAGTCGAGGCCAAGCCACACTTTGGTGATCCTCGACAACCGTGAACTCGACAGGCAATGCCTCGCGCAGTGCATGGCGGCCTACAAGACGGATTTACTTATACTGGCGTTCGAAAGTGTTGAGGAATGGAAGCGGAGATGCAACGAATATCCGCCGCTTTCGGCAATCCTCTTGAACATCGGCGGCAAGAAGATCGATGAACCCGCCGTTGCGGGGCAGATCAGGAGCCTTGCTTCGGAATTCGGAGCGATACCAGTCATCATATTGGCTGACAGCGATGATTTCAGCCAAATCGTGAGGGCAATCGAATACGGGGCCAAGGGCTACATACCTGCTTCGGTCAGTATCAGCGTTTGCATGGAGCTGATTGCATTGTCAGTGGCGGGTGGGGTTTTTGTGCCCGCAAGCACGCTATTTGCCATGCGTCACCTTCTGGAATCCAGCAACACCACCGCTCGTCCGTTGGCCGGCATCTTTACGGATCGTCAAGCCGAGGTCGTAGAAGCGCTCCGACGCGGAAAGGCAAACAAGATCATTGCCTACGAGCTCAATCTGCGAGAAAGCACGGTAAAGGTCCATGTTCGCAACATTATGAAGAAGGTCAAAGCAACGAATAGGACGGAAGTTGTGTTCAAGCTCAACGACCTGTTCCAGAGTGGTATTTCAGGCGCGAGCGCGAATAGGACGCCGTGCTGAGGCCGTTGTTGGGGCAGATCCCTTCGCATATTGTACTTTGTTGCCCAAATCACCCCGGGAGCGCAAATGCGCTCCCGGGGTGATTTGAAAGCGCTGCACCTCGGAGCCCTTGTCGCTCACTCGAAAATGGCAGCACGTCTTAGCGCCTTCACGGCTATTGACGATCGCATTCCGACCGATCTTCGATGACGCGCAACCACCGACCGTGGTTTTCGTACTCGTGGATGAACGACCCGACCCTGTCCGTTCATCCTGCAACTCGTCGTCCTATGGAATTCAAGGCATACCAGTATTTCGGGCCGATGGTTTGCTTGCAGACCAGCTTGATCCAGGGCAACGAATTTCGCACCTCAGGGGAAACCTCCAAGGCAAAGCGCTGAATAGCCACGGCGGTGGCGACGTCGAAGTTATTGAACGCCAGGCCGGCCATTCGAAGCGCCTCCTTCCCGAGATCTCTGGTAAGAAAGCGTCTTAGTTTCTCATCTTTCTTGAGGTTGTCTGCACCCTGGCGAAACAGAATATCGAAAGCTTTTTTTCTTTGCCGGAGGTCGGGAAGAATAGTTTTCCCGTAGTATTGAAGAGACATATTCGCGGAATGTCGGCGATATACTGCTTGACTCTCGTTAATATAGCCCACCCCGGCATGTGATGCGAGGCGCAGCCACATCTCCATATCACCGGTATGCGGGAGTTCCTTATGATAGCCGCCGACCTGTTTTTGCAGCGCCGTTCTCACGATAGCCGTCGGTGTCGGAACCAGGTTGTTTGCTCCGCTCAACCGCATGAATTGCGGTCCAGTCAGGACCTGCTTGGGGGGCACGCTCTTATTACCAAGAGGGTCGACGCGCTTGGTTATGATGCCGTGTGGCTCGGCTATGAGCGCGTTCCCGAACGTGAACCCCACATCCGGGTTATTGCGCATCAGCTCCGCCGAGCGACCCAGCGCACCTGGCAAGAGATAATCATCCGCCGAGAGAAGCAGGAACAAGTCGCCGCCCGCCCACTCGATGCCCTCATTGTAGGTGGCGATGTGACCCTTGTTTGCGCTATGCCGGCGATAGGTGACCCGTTTGTCCCGGGATGCCAAAGCTGATCCGACTTCCGGCGTATTATCCGGCGAACAGTCATCCAGAATGAGCACGCGCACATCGACGCCAGCTTGCGAAAGAGCGCTTTCAACACATTCCTGCAGGAAATGAGCGTAGTTGTAGCAGGGAATTACGACATCAACACGTTGCAAACTCATTCCTCCGCAGGCAATCGTTTCCTTCAAGGCATTTCAAAAAACCGAACTCGGCATCGTTCTGCTTTTATACGTTCCTCGCTTTCCGATTCATTCGCGCAGACGTTGAGCCGTGGGCGCTCGCATGGCCGATTTGGTGCAGGACCATACAGCTCTCAACAAGGCGGATCGGGCAAGCAGCCGGGAGCCTGCTCGCTTCAAGCCACTTTGAACGCGCTGCCGCGGCGTGAGCGCGAAACGGGTCCGGCATCGAAACGTATCGTAGAATGCGGCGTTCGGACTCAAGCTACCCGATTTCCAAGGCTTCACGTTGGTCACGAAATGAGCGATCGCGAGCTTCTGCTCGAGCGCGAGACGGGCGATTACCTGCGTCGGCTCGAACTGAAAATTCCAGGCGCGGTCCAGGATTTTCCACTTTCCGTCACAGGCGACGTTGAGTGCATCCTGATCTGAATATTCCGTAGTCGGAAAGCGATCGAGATACTCCAGAGATCGTTCCGATATTTGCTCGGCTCGCCATTTTGCAAGGTCGATAAGAAGAACGCCGGCGTTGAAATAGCGTTCGACCCGGACGTCACCTGCGGCCCTCGATCCGTTGCTCACCACATTGTCCAACCAGTAATCCGAAACAGCGCCGATTACTGCCTCGCCCAGATCGATGTTCCACAAGTGTTCAAGCGCACCCAGCACGAGGATGTCGCCGTCCAGATATAAAGCTCGATTGCAGGTCTCCGGCAGGAACTGCGGCAGGAGAATTCTTGCGAAGGTCATTTTCGAGACGCCAGGGCGTGTGGAAAATCCGCTCGCGAAGGACAACGTGCCTATGGGGTGCCACTGGATGACTGCAGAGTTTGCGGGCAGAGAATCAAAGATCCGTCGCTTCGTTTCCTCGCCTAGTCCTTCATGAATAACATGGATATCCAGGGGCCATGCGCCTCTGTTGTTCTCGGCAGCCGATCTGAGAGCGGTCGCCAGGGGAACAGCGTAGGCCGCATCGACCGCAAAGACGATCGGCCCCAGCTGCTGTTTTGCGCCCACGGGGGCGGCTCCTGTTGGTATGCTATGCACATTCATGTTTCCGGCACCATCCCTCGAAACCGAGCTTCGCCCTGCGATGATCGACGGTGCTATTCACGGCCCGATCGATACGGCTTGCTGGACAGGAAGGCCGACGGCCGGAGCAGGCTGAGGGGTGTAGGCCGTTTGCGGAGACCGGACGCCAGATACGCTCCTGGCTCCGCCAGACAGCTTCCACTCGAAATAGGCGATCGTCTTCTCGAGCCCTTCACGCAGATTCACCGTCGGTTGCCAGCCCAGGTCCTGCTTTGCACGGCTGATGTCCGGCTTGCGCTGCGTCGGATCGTCGACCGGTAGAGGCTTGTAAGCGATGCTCGATTTCGATCCCGTCATCTCGATGACCATTTCGGCCAGTTCCCGGACCTGGAATTCTCCTGGATTGCCGAGATTGACCGGACCCGTCACGCCGGCCGGCGCAGCCATCAGGCGGATGAAGCCCTCGATCAGATCGTCCACATAGCAGAACGAACGCGTTTGCGTGCCGTTGCCGAAAATGGTGATCGGCTCGTTTTGAAGCGCCTGAACGATGAAATTGGAGACGACGCGCCCGTCATTGGTCTGCATACGCGGCCCGTAAGTGTTGAAGATCCGCGCCACCCGGATCTCAACGCCGTATTGACGATGGTAGTCGAAGAACAATGTTTCGGCACACCGCTTGCCTTCGTCATAACATGCCCGTGGCCCTATGGGATTGACGCTGCCTCGATACTCCTCGGGCTGGGGGTGGACTGCCGGATCGCCATAGACTTCGCTCGTGGAGGCCTGGAATATCTTCGCCTTTGTTCGTTTGGCGAGACCAAGCATATTGATGGCCCCATGCACGTTGGTTTTGACGGTCTGAACCGGATCGACCTGATAGTGGACCGGAGATGCCGGACAAGCGAGGTTGTAGATCTCGTCGACCTCCACATAAAGCGGGAAGGTAATGTCGTGCCGAAGGATCTCGAAGCGTGGGTCGTCGAGAAGATGCAGCACGTTGTCGCGCGAGCCGGTGTAATAATTGTCCACGGCGAGGACATCATTGCCTTCTCGCAAGAGCCTTTCGCACAGGAAGGATCCCAGAAACCCGGTGCCGCCGGTTACCATAATTCGCTTTTGTCCGTGCATTGGTGTGCTCCGTTGTTGATGGTTGCCTCGTGAAAAGAGGATGGTCAGTAGGCTCCCCTGCGTTTGAAGACTGCAGGGATCGTGCTGAGAAGAATTTGGCAGTCGAACCACAAGGACCGGTTGTCTATGTAGAACTCGTCGAGTTGCTGCTGCAGTTCGATATCCGCGTTGCTCCGTTCCGATATCTGCCAAAGGCCCGTGAGCCCCGGCGTTACGGAGCGTCGCTTGTCTCGAAACTCACCATCCATCGCGAGCAGGTGATATTCCGGAAACGGACGCGGGCCGACGATCGCCATCTCGCCTGCAATAATGTTCGCCAGTTGCGGGAGCTCGTCGAAGCTCGAAGAGCGCAGGAGGTGTCCGATAACCGGCAGGACGCGCGGATCGTCCTTGAGCTTGAAGTGGCTCAACCATTCGGCTCGCATGGCAGGGTTTTCTGCGAACAACGCTTCGAGGCGCTGTTCTGCATCTTGGTACATCGTCCTCAATTTCAGGACGTGCACCGGCTTGCCGGACAGTCCTTCCCGGGTATGTCGAAAGAAGACGGGGCCCGGATCGATGGCATAGATCGCGGCTGCTGCAATCGCGATGAAGGGCGCAACCACGATCGTTGCAGGAATGGCGATCGCGAGATCGAGGCCCCGACGAACCAGGTCCGTGTTGACCGAACGCCCACCGGTGGTGATGCGAATACCGATCTCTCCGCCGACATCCGCTGGCCGCAATCCGGTAACCTTGAGACTCGGCGTATCGGACAGAAGAACGACCTCGGCGAATTTTTTGCGCATCGCCGCCAGATCAGGGATAAGCGAGCCGATGTCCCCCGCAATCAGGGCAATGGATGGCCCGCCCTCAGACGATGCTTCAAACATGTCCTGGGAAAAGGGCTCCGGCCTGATGCCATACTGCCAGTGGTCCCTAAAATGCGCCATGAGCGCGGGAATGAGATTCCGTCCCCCTATGATGACTGCGCGCTCTCCCCAGATTCCAAGTCTCCGGCACAGGCCTCTTGCGAGCCAATGCATGACCGGCTGAACAATCAGCCCAAGGCCGAGGAAGCCAATGATGGCAAGCAGCAGTCGTTCCCCTTCCGGTAAGATGAGTGCTCCGAATGCCGTTAGGGCAGCCACTTTGACGGCGGCTATCGTGCGGCGCCGCAGATGTTCGTGGTCGTGCAGCCGATACCCAGGATAGAGGCCGACCGATGCATAAAGAACGATCGCAGCCACTGCTGCGAGGATGAAAGCACGCTCTACTACCGCGCCCTCCGGACCACTGGGAAGAAAAGTCAGGAGAACAAAATAGATAAGCAGATAGCTTCCAATATCCCCGGCAATCATCAATGACGAGGTTGCAAGCCGAGGAAGCCGGCGTCGTAGCGAAGCAGGCATAGTCAGCCCTGACTGCCCTAACGGACCAACAGTCTTACCTGCTATGGGCGGAACGGAACCTGCTGGAATTGCCCGTGACGCCATTTCATTTGTGGTGGATGCCTTCGACGGACCCGATGTCATCGCTGACGGCGCAAATGAGGACATGATGCTTTTACCCCTCTACGGCCTTTGTCCCGACGCACCCGATCCGGAAATGGCGTCTTCGATCGGAAATTTCCGAAGCCCCAGTCTCTGGAAGGCAGTCAGGGAGATGAAGGTCGGCACGACGAGCGCATAGCGCCGCCACAGCCGTCGCGGCTCGCATAGAAGACGAAACGCCCATTCGAAGCCGCTTCTTTGAATGGCCCTCGGCGCCTGCCGCTTGAGGCCGGCGTGGAAATCGAAAGCAGCGCCGACACCGATGAGCATCGGCGCCTCCAGACGATCGCGCATACGCGCCATCCAGAGTTCCTGCTTGGGGCTGCTCAGCCCCACCCAGACGATGTCGGCGCCCGACCGATTGAGCCGGTCGGCAATATCCGCTTCCTCCTGCATCGATAGTTGGCGGAAAGGCGGTGCATAGGACCCAATGATCCGTGCCTGCGGAAATTTTTCGAGAAGACGCGTCCGCAGCTGCTCGAGCGTTTCGGCTGTTGCTCCATAAAGGAAGTGCCGCAACCCTTTGGAGATGCCGGCGCCGAAAACGGATAACATGAGATCCGGTCCGTAGACCCTGTCGCTTTCCGCATGACCCGCGCGCTTCAGTGCCCATACCAACGGCATGCCGTCAGGAGTGACGAGGAACGCCCGGTTATGGATGGACCGAAGCTTGGAATCTTTTTGACACCGCACGACGCCGTGCGCGTCGCGAACGCAGACATACTCTCTCCTGCCGTCTTCAATCGCTTTTTCGATAAGTCCGGTCGCGCTTTTGAGATTGACCGCAGAAACTCGAACACCAAGGACATTCGTCCACTTCAGAGAGTCCCCCGGATCAAGGGTTGAAGTTTGGTTTCTGTCTGTTGGTGAATTTCTCATGATCTACGCTTTTGCCAACTGAACCTGTAGCAAGAGTATGCTGGCAAGCCCGCTGCCTCCATACTTTCAACTCCAGCTATTGGACGTAGAAAGACTTCACATTTCTGCGCGCCGCATAGAACGAATTACGATATTCGAAGTAAGGCGGCATCTTCCGGGTATGCATGATTGCTCTTTTTGATAAGCGTTACCCCGAAAAGAGCGGTTTGACCTTCGCGTTGCCGCAGAAGACAGTCGCTTTAGCGCAACCAAAGCTGGGGAGGTTTGAGCGCGACAAAGCCGGGAGAAAGACAATGGCGAATTCAACAGAGGTGAATTCAACAGATGAAATACGGATGCCGGTCAGAGAACCTTCAAAGACGCCCGGCACGACCAGTCGGCTGCAGAACGATTTGACCTCCGATGGCTACGTCGTCATCAGGGATGTCCTGACGCCCGAGCAGGTGGAGAGATTACGGCGTGTTTCCAAACAGTATCTGAGGTCAGGTGGCAAGTATTTGTACGGCGGCAAATTTCAGCTTCACGCAATGTATGCTGTAGACGAAGTCGCCAGGTTTATGACTTCCGATATGATCCTCAACCGCCTCAAGGAAATTACCCGACCGCTCGATGTCGTTCTTACAGGCGAATGCGATCTCATGATCAACACGACATCGTCGTGGCACAATGACATTCCTCACCATCCTCGCTGCGCTGATGGAAGCATTTTCTCGGACGAGAACTTCAAGGTCTACAAGATTGCATTCTACCTGCAGGATCAGGACGAAAACTCGAACGCCACCTTGAAGGTGCGGCCCAGATCCCACCTCAAGGGCTTGGTCCAGAGCCTGCCGGCGAAGGGCCTTGGAGTGCGGGCTGGGGATGCGATCATCTTCGACGTGCGGATCGAACATGCTGGGCAGATGCCAACCCTGCTTGACAGGGGCCTTCGCAAAATCTTCGAGCGGATCGGTCCATTGCTTCGCCTGGACGTTCAGAAGGCATTCACCGTGACGCGATCGATCATTCGACGGCTCGGCAGAACGCCCGACCGTGTCGCGGTTTTCATGACATTCGGTCCGTCGGATGCGGAGACCTACTCCTATGCCGAAGAGGGCCGCCATCGCCATCCCGGCGTTCGAGGGACGCTCAGTGCGGACGTGTTGACACAACTCGCTGTCAACAACATCGTTCCTCCGATCATCGGGGCGCCTGCCTAGCCACGCGAGGCTTTCGGGGATTGATCTCAATGCCCACAATTCTGCGACTTCATGACTGCGCAGCGTCGACATGGCGCGCAGTCATGCCGACAGCGCGCTGAGCCGCCAGCGGTCCGAACGCCCCAGCGTTCTCTATTAGTCTTTCGCGATCATGATTGCGTCAACCACCGGCAAGGTGGGCCGACAGCATCTACGTCTAAAGCATGTACCCTTTATCTGAGGACTGCATCGTACTTACGCTTTCGGCGATCCCTCCCCCAAAGGGTGGCGGCCAGAGTCAAGGGGATTGCCAATAAGAGCAGATGTTACCTGTGTCCATTCACCGGTAGCTTGGAAAAGAATGCAAGTGCGAAGGACATGGCCGGGCGGTAGTTTCTGATGACGTGAGGCGATGATTCCGGCGCAGGGCTGATTGTTCATAGTTGAAGCTTGGAGGGTTGGGATTCCTATGGTTTCGCGTTCTGGACCTGGTTCTGCACAGTACATGATGGACATGTCCCTCGCGCCGGCATTAGCAGCGGCGACCTATTCAGTTACAAGCGAGCCCCCCGTCGAGCAAAGGGACACCGTCATGGAGATCCCTACGGACGCGATCGTGATCATGTTGCTGCACCACGGTGCCAGGCAACAAGCCGCTTGAGAGGGTGTCATGGAGCGGCCGGGCATCAGCGTCCTTATCAACAATTACAATTACGGCCGCTTCGTCGGACGTGCGATAGACAGCGCCTTGGGCCAGGAGGTTCCCGACGTCGAGATAATCGTCGTCGATGACGGGTCCAGCGACGAGTCGCTTTCCATTCTGGAAGCCTATGACAGCCGCGTGAGGGTGATTGTTCAGGAGAACTCGGGACAGGCGGCCGCGATCAACACCGCCGTGAAGTTCAGCAGCGGCGGCATCCTCTGTTTTCTGGACGCCGATGACTGGTGGGCACCCGGCAAGCTGTCGGCGACGGTGGCGACTTTTCGTTCACACCCCGAGGTCTCGCTCGTCTACCACCGACTTCAGCCGACTTCGATTGATGGCGCGCCGACCCTCAAACCGATTCCCCGGACGTTGTGCTCGGGAGATCTGTCGCCGCAGCTGACGAGATCAGCAGGCTGGTGGCCCTTCCCGATGACGTCGGCCATCTCGGTACGACGCAGCGCATGGGATGCTGCGGGTCCTATTCCCGAACAGTTCCGCATCTCCGCGGACGCTTGGCTCACTGGGATCTATCCGTTTCTGGGCGACGTTGCCGCCTTGCCGGACTCACTTGGATTCTACCGAATTCACAGTAACAACTGGTACCGGCCAATCGATGATGTCTCCATGCTGAAAAGGCGAATGGCCCATTGGCAGCGTAGCGTCGAAGCGACGAACCGGTTTCTCTCGTTCCACGATTTACCGGCAAGGCTCAGTCTGGCGGATCACTATCCCTACCAGATGGCAGCGGCAGGCTTGGATGGCGTCAATGCGCGCACCCGGCTCAAGCTTGCCGTCGAAGGGCTGCTTTTCGCCGGGGAACCAAACTTGCTGCGGCGGACCCGCGACGCGCTGCGTAGCGCTTATTACCTCCCTCGCCCCGGTCAAGACATCGGCTTGTCGGAGGCAGCGGAATGAAGGCGCTGCTGCTGGTTTCCGAACTGGAGGACTACACTATTTCCTTCGCAAGCGGCGTTGCGCGACATATGCCGGTCGTCCTTGGCGTCCCGCGCCGGCGCTATGCTCATCTTGCTTCCTGGTTCGATCCGGCCGTCGACCTTCACCTTCTTGACTGGCCACGACATCGGTCGCTTGCCAATCCCTGGTTCCTGCATCAACTCACGCGCCTCATCCGGCACGAGCAGCCGAACCTCATTCATCTCTTGAGCAATACTACGCTGTGGTTGAACTTTGCCGTGCCGTTCTGGCGACCGATCCCGCTCGTGACCACCGTTCATGATGTGGAACTGCATCCCGGCGATTCCGATACGCGTACGCTGCCCGGCTGGGCACCGGAATTAATGGTGAGACAGTCCGGGCATGTCGTCGTGCATGGCGAGGGACTGAAGCGGATGGTCCTCGATCGATATTCAAAATCTCCAGACTGCGTGCATGTCCTGTCGCATCCCGCCATCCATCGCTATGCGGAACTTGCTCGGCGGCAAAAGCTGGCGCGGCGTGCCGCCGATGGAACTGTGCGCGTTCTGCTCTTTGGGCGAATTTTCGCTTACAAGGGTTTGAAGCAACTGATCCGTGCCGAGGCGATACTTAAGGATGCGCTCCCCAATCTGCGCATTACGGTCGCAGGCCGCGGCGATGATCCCTGGGTCTTCCGGCCGCTCATGGGTGAAGCTGGCCGCTACGACATTCGCAACCGTTTTATCGAAGACGAGGAGGTCGCCCAGCTCTTCCTCGATGCCGATATCGTTGTCCTTCCCTACACGGAAGCATCCCAAAGCGGCGTGCTCAACCTTGCTGCGGCCTTCGGCAAACCCGTTATCGTAACTGACGTGGGCGAATTGCGAGCGACCGTTCAGCCCAACGGACTGGGAATGGTGGTTCCGCCTGATAATGCGGAAGAGCTCGCGAAAGCGATCCGTACATTGGCGGATAATAACGATCTTAGAAACGATCTCGGCACCAAGGCACTCGAATGGGCCACAGGACCGAACTCGCCCGAACAGGTCGGCGCCCGGGCAGCCGCTCTTTATCGCGAGGTGGTCGGATCATGCTGATGAAAGTACTTATGGATGGTCATCCGTCAGTGGTGCGGAACACGACAAGGGTCCGCCATTATGTTCCGGGTGGCTGCGAGAACGGCGGCGGTATTGGCAGGCTGATCGGATATCTGACCAGCACGGCGAAAGAAGGCGGGGCAGAACACGCCGTCACCGACACCAGAGGGCCTCGATGGTCTGCCGCGTCGTCGTCTCTGCGTCTGCTGGGCGCAATCCTGACAATGGCGAAGGATCGAGTCGTCGATCCGAAACGCATTCACCATATCCATGTCGCAGGCCGCGGCAGCACCTTCCGCAAGCTGATCCTGACTGAAGCTGCCCATTTGCTCGGGTGCTTTCACATATTGCATCTACACGACTACGATTATGCCGGCGATTTTGCTGCACGCTCGCCGCGTCAACAATCGCTGATACGCCGGATGTTTCAACGTGCTGATTGCGTCGTGGCGCTGGGTGAGCGTGATCGCGTGACGCTTGCGACACGTCTGGGCGTAGACGAGCGCCGCCTCGTGATCGCTCACAATTGTGTCCCCGATCCCGGGGCACACAACATTCGTGCCGGCGAGCCGCCGTTGATCATATTTCTCGGCCGGCTGAGCGAACGCAAAGGCGTTCCGGAACTTCTGCTCGCCCTTAGCCATCCGGTCATGAAAGAGCTTCGCTGGCGCGCCGTGCTGGCAGGAGACGGGCCTGTCGAAGATTATCGCCGCCAGGCTACGGATATGGGCCTTTCAGGCCTGGTGGACATGCCGGGATGGCTTGGCGCCGACGAGGCGCGCGCGCTGTGTGCACGTGCCGATATCCTGGTCTTGCCCTCGCATGCCGAAGGCTTGGCGATGGCGGTGCTCGAAGGGCTTTCCCATGGGCTTGCTGTTGTCACCACGCGCGTTGGGGCGCACGAAGAGGTCATTTCCGACGGTGAAACCGGTGTCTTCGTCCCTGTCGGAGACAAGGATGCCTTGGCAGCGGCCCTTGCGAGACTGGTTGCGGATCCAGATGTCCGCAGCCGCCTCTCGACGAGGGCACGCGCCCATTATCTCAACCATTTCAGTATGAAGGCCTATATGCGGTCGATGGAAAAACTCTACGAAACCATCTCCGCGCAACCTCAAGCAAGGGTTAGCGCAAAATGACAATTTCGACTTTTCCGCCAGACCGCAACGTGCCGCTCCCGGCGGTCCATTACGAACCCCGCTTTCAGACGGAGATGAAATCGGAGGAGTTTGATCTAACGTCTGGTTTACGTTTGATCCGTCGGCGGCTTGTTATGATCGTTGCTGTGACGGCGGTGCTGATGGCGGCGTCGATCGTGCTGATCTCGGGATTGCAGCCGAGCTATCATGCCGGGTCCCGGCTGATGATCCACAAGCCCCTGGCAACCGCGCTGAGCGGCGGCGATGCCGGCGGCGATGCGCCGCTCAACGTCACCTCCGAGACCGAGCGGCTTCTGTCGAGAAGCGTGGCCGAGCGGGTCATCGGCGACTTG
>NZ_JACIAC010000012.1:0-63698 GCF_014193935.1 Rhizobium sp. BK377 | reverse complement strand
ATCGGCTTCGTGCCGGAATGGACGCAGGATCTGCCGAACCGCGGTTTCGAGCTGAAGAAGGTACGCGGCATTGATTTCAAGATCGGTCTCGGTGTCGCCTGGAACCGAGAGGAGCCGACCGCCTCACGGGATGACATCATCGATATCGCACGGTCGCTGGTGCGGCCGGGGAGGTGAGGGCAGGATAGGGCAGGAGACAGCTGGATGTCTGGTATCGGGAGCGCGACCAGTCGCGACGACGCCGGCCGGGAAACGGAACACTCAGTCGCAGGGTAGTCGGTCCCGCGTCTCCTGCGGGCCGCTCACGCTGACGCTCCTGCGGCTGCCCTTCCTCGCGGCCGCTTACGACGCGAATTACCGCTTTCTGATCTGGGCGACGGCTAAGCAGATAGGTTCTATATGCTCCGACGCCTGTGGCTCGGCTCGATGGTCGGCAGCAGCCTATTCGATCTCTGGCGTTATGGGCCCATAACCCAAAGCTGAAAGGTTGTCAGCAGATTTGGCCACATAAATGAAGATAGTTCCATGCTCGCGCCGGATCGATTGCTTACAATCTATCGGGTTGATCTAAGATGAGATCTGATCGCAACCGTGTAACGTTAGCCCATCCATCCCCAATTCTGTCCAGGACCAGGATTGTGTCCGGCTCTGGCGTTCGGGGGAGCGCCCCACGCCGAACTATTTCACCAGATTTAGACTGCTGCGTTCGCCTGAGGTTGATCTTTGGAAACGGCTGCTTGTGCAATGCCTCCGACCTATGAGGCCACGAGAGTTCCATCATCATCGACCCAAATGAGTCCTGGAATACTGTAAAAATAGGTGACCAAGTCCACGTCATTTTCATCATGCGCTTGCTGAGGCCATTGGGTGGAAAGTTGCCTTACGATCTCCTTCGCAGAAGCATTCCACTGCGCTTCGCTGTCGTTGATTGTGAGCCTCGGACTCGGGTTGGCCGCAGATAAATAGCAATCCACTCCCGGAGCGATAAACTTGATCCTTCCGGAAGCCAGCAATTGCTCAATTAAGCAAAAAAATGTTTGTTTTTGCTGCTCGAAAGAGGGTGAAGGGATGTGCGCCGTAGTTGCGCTGAAAAGTCCGGCGATGGAGAGTCCAAACGAATCGCGAGCGATTTCATCAACTTGTTCGGTACGCTTCATAGGTCTCATTCCCAAATTGGTCGCAGCGAAGACAAATCTTCGGATCTATCAACGTCCAAATCGCCTAACATGCGCCTCTGTCGTCAATGCTATATGTATTTCTTAGAGCGACATTCATTCTGGCATGGTTTACCATCCGCTCATCGATGGGGCCGTGATCACAAAAGTATCGTGTATTCCACTTTCTGACCGAATGAACTCAGCAGCTGCATAATTATTTTGATTAGCTTTCTCAGAATCTACCGGTGGGTCAACACCGTCCCAAATGCAATCCAATCTCGCCTCAAACCCTTCAACATGCCAGATTCCACCTTCGATTCGGGCAACAACCAGCCCGCGATTAGTTGCGCGTTGACAAATGCTGAGCGCGGCATCGACAGTAACCTTCATAACAGCGCTTCCGCCAAGATTGAAAAAATCGTCTGCCGATTCGTAGCGTAATCTGGGATTAATTTTCATTTGCCGCTCACTTCCACTTAATTCGACTATCCGGAATCCAGGCAGGATCGTTCTTCCCACTTACCTGTACAACTTCACCCGTACGATCGTTGACGACAACATATCCGCTTTTCGAGCCGTACACGGACGCGGTATCATTTCGGGGCAAGCCATCTGGGGTTTTGGACGGAGATCGGTTGTCGGTTGTGGCACCGACAGATCCCCGAGCTACGACGAACATTAATTCCTGCTCCGTCCATCCTCGCGATTGGAGTTGACCGCTGATCTTACTGTCGATGACGATTTTCCCGGCATTGGCAGCGGAACCCGCTCCCTCAGTTTTCGCCATCTCTCGTTCGGCAATCCTCTGTCTGATCGCAAATGGGCCGCCTATGCCGGCGAAGACGCCGTTGAAGATGTCCCACGGCAGCATCGCTTGGTCGACCCTTCCGTTTGCAAATCGTATCTCATCGATGATTTGCGCCTGCTGGAACAGGCTGTCTGCAATGTTAATCTGTGTGACATGCTCCTGATTGTAGACCTTGGAGGCGATATCGTAGAACTTAACGAGATTTGTGAAGAAATCCGCGTTAATCGAGCTATCGCGATATACGTCACCACTTGCGTGGAAATAGATTTGCCCGCAATTGGCGGAGCCAGCATTGCATATACCGGGGATCGATCCTTTCGGCGCGATACTATCTAGGAAGGCTGATGCCGCATCGTTTTGCTGATAGCCGGCCCCGGTGATGTCCACCTGCTTGACGGCTTGTCTAATGAGCTCAGACACCGCAAGATCGACAGCAGCATTGGAGCAGCCATCCACACTGGAGCAATAACCCTGTTGGACAGCATATTGGGCGGCGTTGGCTTCAATCAGCTTCGCTTCCTCAAGATGAAGCTGCCGATTGAAGCTCTCTGCGTCGAGCGCAATAGAGGCCCCCTGGCTTCCGCCGACTGCCATGCCGACGAGAACTGACGCCCATTGACTGAGCGCATTGCGCTCTTCCTGCGTCAGGCTGGGATTATCCATCAGCGCCTTGCCGATGACCGCACCGATCAATTCCTGGGTGCCACCAGCGAAGGCGCCAAGTCCCACATTGCCGCCGGAAACCACCGCCGTGAGCGCGCCCGCCGCCGCATGCAGTGCGATCTTTTCGGGGCTTCCATCGTCGAAGCCGAGCTTCTGCGAGATCTCGCCGATCGCCATGTTCAGCAGCTGCGAAACGGCTGCTGCACTTTCCTGCCGACGCTTCAAAGTTTGGATGTCATAGAATTCAGCCTGCGTATTCGCCTTGGACAGATCGGTGTTGAGGCTGGCGAGATCCTGTTTCTGGTCGCTGAGCGTCAGCTTCCCCGGCGACAGCGTCGCCAGCGCTGCGCCGTTGTCGTCTTGCCTCACGGGCATATCGACGACCGGCATTGGGATGCCGCTCGGACTGAGAACAATCCCATAGCCGGCGGTCGAGGCGCTCGAAGTGTTTTCTATATTGGAATAGGTGAGTGCCGTGGCACTCAGCTCATTGTTTTGCGGTTCGGCCGTGGAGGCGATGACCCCTCCCTTAAGGTCGACCGTACCCCCGGCAGCCACATGGTAGCCACCTCCCCCTGCGACGATTCCGCTCTGTTCGGAAACATTCGCATAATCTCCGTTGACTTTTCCCGTGCTGGCGCCGCCGGAAAGTGCGCCAGTTGAAGACAATCCGATCGACGCACCGGCGGTCTTTTCCCTATAGGATGAGGTGTCCTGCTGGCTGACGATATCGAGATTGCCGCCGACATTCGCAATGACGGTGTTGCCCGACACGACAGCACCCTTCAGCGTCGTATCGTTACCCGAGTTGAGGGCGACGGCGCCGGAGCCCATGACGTGGCTGTTAACCTGCGTAACGCCGGTTTCGCCCATCTTACCCATGCCCGCGCTCGCGCTGCCAGTCAGACCAATTGTGCCGCCGTACTCAGCGCCGACACCGATGCTTGCTCCCGCAGAGATGCTTTTACTCGAGCTTTCGCTCGTCGCCTGCGCACTCTCGAGAACGATGTCATGACCAGCAGACAGGAGAACGTTGCCCGCATTCGCATCGCCTGAGAGCGTTTGATTGCCATTTGCATCGTAGCCGGCTGAAATCTGGGCGCCATGCCCTGTGATGTCTCCCGAGGTGGCCTCTATGGCGACCGCATTGCCGGCTCGTATCGTCGTCACGACGGGCGTTGACGAAGCTGCCGCATTCTCTTGCTTCTGGTATGTAAAGCCGGCCGTCAGTGATGCGGATCCCGGACTCGTCTTACCCTTAATGACATCGTCGAATGTCTTATACGCGTTGATTGCCGCGAGTGCGGTCGGCGCCGCCGCGTAAAGGCCACCACCGCTACCTAAACTGGTTGCGGCCGATTGAACGCCTTCCGCAGCGCTCACCAGCCCAGACGAGACAGACAGACTCACTCCAGCAAAGAGCTCTTCATGCATAGCACTGTAGTTGCTGATATCCTGCGCGGACAGTAGATTGACGTTGTGGTCTGCAAGGATGGCGACGTCGTGGCCAGCTTCCACCTTCGCGGCCTGGAGATTGGCGTCACGACCTGCCGATATCGTTACATCGCGACCGGCGCTGAGCGTTGATGCGGCATTCGTCGAAGCCGATTGCGCGATCTTGTCGACCGATTTGCCGTAGCCGATGCCGATCGAGGCGCTACCATTGCCGAAGGAGAACGAAAGGCCAAAGCCGGAGCGCTTTTCCTGCTCCGAGGCCGAGCTGCTTTCGGCGCCGGGCGTGATGTTCACGTCGCGAGCGGCGTCGAGGTCGATGTCCTGCTTCGCGTTGATGCTGGAGCCGATGATGTTGACGTCGCTCTCGCGCGCCTTGATCATCACGTCCGTGCCGGCGGTCAAGACCGAGGCGACATTGAGCTCGGAAGCCTGGCTCTTGTCCTTCTGCTCCTTGCCCCAGAGCGAAATGAAGCCGCCGCCGGAGCCGGCGAACAGGCCCGACTTCTTCTTGCTGCTTTCGAACTCGTGCTGCTCTTCGGCGCCGATGACGGAGACGCTGTCGCCTTCGACGCCGAGACTGCCGCCTGCCGTAACCTTCGAGCCCGCGATGAGCGCGTTGTCACCGGCCTTCAGGTTGACGTTGCCGGAGGCGGAAAGCTCGGAGGCAATCGTCGTCTCGTCATAGCTGTGGAGCTTCGAGCTCTGCTTGGACAGGAGACCCGTGCTCGAGGAGGACTGATCGATCTCGGTCGTTTCCGTGGCCGACGCGATCAGCAGATCGCCGCCGGCATTCACATTGATATCTGCCTTCTTGACCTCATCCCCGGCTGTCACCTTCGAGGCGGAAACGACGGTGTCGCCGCCAGAGGTGATCGACACCCCCGTCCCGCCGCTCACCGAAGATCCGACCAGCGTCTGCGTCTCAGCATGGCTGGCTTTCTTCTTGCCGCCGCCGAACAGGCCGCCCTTCTTCTTGTAGCTGTAGTCGGTCGTCGTGGTCTCGACCGCCTCGGCGATGGTCACGTCGCCGGTCGCCTTGAGGCCGACGGTTCCGGCTGCGGAAAGGTTGCTGCCGACGACATTGAGATTGCCGCCTGCGTCAGCTGCGATGGAGCCTCCCGCTGTGATCTGAGAGCCGGTCGCCGTCGTCTCGACAATGGTTGTCTTGCTGCGTCGGTCACGCTTCGTCCTGGTCGTCCTGTTGCCGACCGCGGCGATGTTGATATTGCCGTTCGTGCTCAGGGCGACATTGCCACCGGCCGTGGCGGTCGAGCCCAGGAGGGTTAGATCGCCGGCGCCGCCGGCAAGCTTGAGGTCGCCGCCGGCCTTCACCCCGCCATTGCCGGAAACATACGTCTGCCCGCCGATCGACATCGTCTGGGCGGCAAGCGTAATGCCGTTGGCGGCATTGAGGTTCATGTTGCCGCCCGACAGAAACGCCCCCGTCGCCTTGATCGAGTTGGCGGCGATGGTAAGGCCGCCGGCTGCGGCGATGGCCCCCGAATTGGTGAGGTCGCCGACGTTCATGTCGACGCTGTTGCCGGCGATGGTGGCGCCGGAGGCCTTGATCCCGGCGCGATCAGCGGCAGAGAGGTAGACGACCGGCGCCAGCACCGTGACGCCGTCGACGATCTGCGGCTGGTAGACGACGATCGACTGCTTGAGATTGGCTGCCTGCTCGGGCGTCAGCGCCTGGCCGAAGGTAATGCCGTTCTCTTGCAGATAGGCGACACCGTTGTCGAGCAACGTCTTCATCTGCTCGGTGGCGTTGTTGCCGGGAATGAAGGAGCCCTTGCCAAGTCCGTCGCCGACGAGCTGGCGCAGCTGCGTATCGATCAGCTGGTTGTCGAAATAGGCGTCGCCGAGGAAGGGAACGGTGGTTTCCGGCTGGTAGCCGATGCGCTTTATAAAATAGCTCGAGCCGTAGAATGTCGAAACGTCGAGGAAGGCGGCTCGGCTCTCGAAGATGAAGGCCTGGCCCGGGATCGTGCCGCCGACGCCGCCCGATTGCGGCTTGGCAAGCGCTGCCAACCGCACCCAGCTGGCTTGCGGCATCTGGGAGAGATTGCCAAGCGAAGCCGTAAGGTTCCCGTTGTTCCCGACGCTGCCAAGGGCGGCATTGACCGTGAACAGGGCGCCACCGGCCGTCATGCCGTTAAGGGCAGTGAGCGGGCTGCTCTGAGTTACCGGTGCACTGATCGTCGCCTGGCCAGCGATCGAACCACCGGCGGCAGTGTTGTTGACGGCGGCAAAGCCGCTGATGGCAAGCGTTCCTCTCGACCGGATAGTCGCGGCAACGCCGCCGATCGCCGTCACGCTCTCGAGCGTGCTGCCTGGGTAGAGATCCTTCGAGGCATCGCGCCTGCCAAACGGGTTGGGTTCGTAGGTCGTAACCAGATAGGGATCGCCGTTGCCGCCGGTCTCGCCCGTATGCCGCTCCATCCACTCTTGCGCGACGAAGGTGGGATAATACTGGCAACCCGCGGCCCGGTCACAGTTCAGAGACACCGTGCGCTTCAGTTGCAAGCCAAGATTCGTCAGCGTGCCGGTGCCGGACACAGTCATGCCCGTGCCCGCCTCGATGGCACTATAGGCGTTGGTGAGATCGACGGTGTTGATCGAGAGGATCTCGCCGGCCTTGATCAGCGCCGCCGGGCTTCCATACGAAAGCACCCGATCCTCGGCAATGTCACGCCAAACGTGATGATCGGTGTCATCGATGATGTAGACCGTGCCGTTGTACTCGATTCCTCTGCTCGGGTCGCAGGTGTCGCAGACGCTCCCCTCGAGAGTGTCATAGGCAGTCACTGCCGTGCTCGAGATCAACTGGCTCGTGACAGTGGGGGCCACCGTTTTTTCGTTGCGCAGATTTGCGGTGGTGATCGCCATGTTGCGGTCTGCGGAGATCAGGCCGGACCGGTTGATAACGGCAGCATTGCGGGCTCCACCGGCGCTGCCGGCGACTGCAAGATCGCGGCCGGCGACAACTGCGCCCTGATCGTTGGCAAGCACGCCTCCGACAAACAATGCCGCGTCGTTTCCGGCATAGATGAGGCCGGTGGCCGAGTTGGTCAGATTACCGCTGGTGTTGATCGTCAGGTTGTTGCGGGCGGCAAGCTGCCCGCTGTTGGACAGCGTCGGCAGGGTCAGCGTCAGGTCATGGTCCGCGAGCAGCGTCGTGGTGTTGTTGGCGGTCAGACTGCCGGCGGTAATGTCAATGTCGCCAGAGCCACCGGCGTTGGTGACCGTCTTCACCTTCGCGCCCGTCAGATCGGCCCGACCGCTGAGATCGAGCGCCAGTCCGCCGAGGACGAGGCTGCTTCCGGTCAGGTTCGCCGATGTGCCGGTGACGGCAAGGGTGCCGCCCACGGCCAATTTGGATCCGCGCGATCCAGAAAGATCAATTGCGGCGGTATCGATCCCCAGATTGCCGGCGACATTGCTGTTGTTGGTATAGCTGATGCTTCCCGAAGCCTTCAGCGAGGCGTTGGCAAGGCTCTGCAGCAGCGCGTAACTGATGCCGCCGCTTGCCGTGGCGGAAAGATTGCCGCCGGACAATAGTGCATTGCCGGCGATAATGTCGCCGTTCGTCGCGGTGAGCGTCATCGTGCCCGAATGGGCGTTGCGCTGCGAGAGCATCAGGGCGCTGTTCGTCGCCGTCCGGGTGGCGGCGAAGTCCACACCCGACACCAGGCTTGCCGCTGAGATCGACCGGCCCTGCAGGCTCATATTGCCCGCAGCCATGGACTGGCCGGCAAGCGCAATCGACCCACCCGCCATCATCGTCAGATTCTGGTGGGATACGGCATTGGTGGCGATGCTGCCGCTTGCGGTGGCGTCGAGCGAACCGGCTGACAGCAGGTTGGTTGCGTTGATATTGCCGGCCGTCGCCGCGAGCGTGAGCGCACCGGCCGAACCCGCGACAATCGCAGGCGATTGCGCTGAGAGAACGACGCTGCCGTCCACGGACTGGCTGGTGGCAGCGAAGTCGACACCGGAGACAAGCGTGCCTGCGGTGACGTTTGCGCCAGTGATATCGACATTGCCGGCTGCCAGCAGCGTGCCGGTGATGTCAGTGGCCGCGTTGACTGTGACATCTCCGTGACCGGTTACATCCGACGCTATGAACGAGCCGCCTGTCACGTCGAGATTGCCTGCGACCAAGAGCGGTCCGGTCGCGGCACTCGTGGCGTTGATCGTCAGGTCACCGGCCGGGCCGACGACGACAGCGCCTGCCGAGGATTGCGCCATGGCATAAAAATCAACGCCCGTGATCACCTGGCCGGTCGTGACCGCACCACCCGAGAGCGCGACGTCGTTGGCGCCAAGGATCTGACCGGTGGCGGTCAGGCTGGAGCTGCCGGAAAGGGCGATATCCTTGTGGCCGGTTGCAGTTCCGACGTTGAGATTTGCTGCGGTGGCGGAGATGGAACCTGCCGCGAGCAGCGTATTGGTGGACAGGCTGCCGGCGGTTTGCAGGGTCATATCGCCGGACGAGCCGAGCGCGAGACTGCCGCTATTGGCGGCGGTTGCCGCGAAATCGACGCCGGAGACGATGGTGCCGGCCTGAATGTCCGAACCCGAAATCAGAATGTCGCCCGCGCCGAGAATCTGACCCGCGACATTGGTCGCGGCATTGACGGTGAGTGTTTTATGCGAGGTGACGGCACCGGCCGATAGTGAAGCCGCGGCAACCGTCAGGTCACTTGCAGACTGAATGCTTCCGGCCGTCATGCTTCCTGTTGCCGCGCTCGTGAGAGCGCCGGCTGACAAGAGATTGCCTGTCGCGATATTTCCACCGGTCGCCGTCAAGGCGAGGTCGCCGGCCGCGCCTAACATCACATTGCCGGTTGGATCCGCGCTCGTGGCGGCAATATCGATGCCTGAGACGACCATGCCGGTGGAGACCGAGCGGCCGCTGGCGCTGACATTGCCTTGCGCCAGCACATCACCGCCTATGGCGATGTCCAGGCCTGCGTTCAACGCGACGTTCTGGTTGCTGAGCAGCGAAGCGGCCGAGATCGAGCCGGCCGTTGCCGTCAGATTAAGCTCACTGGCGCTGTTTGCAGCGCCAGCAATGTCGATATTCCCGGCACTCGCAGACAGCATTGCGGCTCCGTTGCCCGCCGTTACACTGCCAGCGGCAATGCCGTCGCCGGCGCTCATCTGCACTGTCGTGCCGCTATTGACGTCGCCGGACACGCTGAGCAGCCCGGTGGCGCTTCCGAGCAGGATATCGCCGTCGGCCGCGACAGACTGCAACGTGATTGCCTGGTCGGCCTGGACGGCGACTTTCCGTTTCGAGGTGAGTTTGGCCGCTGTCACCTTCTGTTTCGAAGTGACGGTGACGCCATCGCGCCCCGACGCATTGCCGATCGAGATCTTCCCGTCGGCCGACAGTGTAAGCTCGCCGGCGTTGGCGGCCATGTCGCCGCTCATCTTGACGCCAGCACCCTTCTCGGTGACGACGACCTTGATGCGGTCTGCCTGCATGGCGCCGAGCGCGGTGCCGTCGATCGCATATTCCGGCGTGCCGGAGGTTGCCGTCAGTGCCGTCGACTCGCCGGTGGCGTAATCATACTTGCTGGTGCCGCCCGTCAGCCGGACCGTCTTGCCGTAGATCGGTGCGTTGACGTGAATGTTACGCGCAACCACATCGAACAGGTCGACCGAACCAGGAGCGGCTGCGAAGTTGCCACCGGCGCCCTCGAAGGTGACGTCGCCGCCATTGACAGTGAAGCCCGACAGTTTGCCGTCGGCGCCGATCGTGGGCACGCCGGTCGTCAGCGTGGCATGTGGCGTATTGATGAAACCGCAGCCCGAACACGTGATCCCGTTCGGATTGGCGATGATGACGTCGGCGCGTCCACCGAACACTTCGGTCGCGCCGTTCAGCGCCGAACGATTGCCGCTCGTTACCTCATTCAAAATGACCGAGGCGGGACCGGACGTCTTCAGGTTCGGGTTGCCGGGGGTGACGCCGCCGAGGTTTGACGTTCCGACTTCGCCATTGAAGTTGTTGAGGATCAGGCCCTGTGCGCCGACGTTGAGATCCGAAAATTTGTTATGAGACAGGCCAGAGCTGTTCGGCGTGACGATATCGATGAGCGGCACGCCATTCGGTGCCGCTCCGACGCCCGGTTGGTTCGCGGCGGGCGCCGTAGAGCTCGCCGAGACCGACTGAGCGTTAGCAATCGCCGGCTGCAGGAATAAAAGCGCACTGAGGGTCACGGCAAGTGACTGATGCCCGAGGCGTGCCAGTCGATGAAGGAGACTGCTGGGGAGCCGCCGCAAGACGGTCCCTTCTTTCGACGATTTGCCGGATTGCTGCCTCGAACACTTGCCCACGGTACGCTCGCCTTTCTGAGGGTCGGGCTACGTCCGCGGACCTCGCGGAAAATCTAGCCTGCGTCTCGCCTCATTCCAGGCCGCGTCATGCGGCACATATTGACGACTTCTACTGAGGGACTCGGTCGCAAACGTCAACGGCTACACGTATATGGGGAGGAAAACAGGCGCAGTTCGTGCCGATTTGGTAAAGCCAAGGTGAATCTGAAATTGAAGATTACATCCTGTGCGGCGAGCACACGCATCGCGGACAGTTTCCTTGCGGTCGTTTCAGGCCCTGCTGCGCGACGACGGAGAACGATGACGGTGGTCGGTGGGATCAACAGCACAGTCCATCGACGGATGCGCCTGGTCCGACCGGTGATCGTGACTGGTTTAACGCCGAGAATGGCAGCCGCGTCGGTGACCGGCCGTTGCTGCGATAACAGCCGAACGAGGTTGTCCCACTCACCAATGCAAGGAGGAACTGACAAAGAAAAGGCCGGCGTCATCCTTTTCGACTGTCCCGCCGAGCACATCCGAATAGCCGATTTCGAAATTGACATTGCCGCCGGCGAGCTTGGCGCCGAGCGTCCAGCCGAACATGTCGCCGCCGGCGATGGTGTAGCGGGCCTGGGAGGCGATCCGTCCGTAATCCACACCGAAATAGGGGCGCAACTCGCCGAATATCCTGGCAAGTTCCTGGTTGTCGGAAAACGCCTGGGTGCGCCAGACAAGATCGTTGCGCACGAAGAAGCCGTTATTGCCGAACAGCATGGTCTCGCGTGTGCCGCGCACGGAGGAATAACCACCCACCGAGATCTGCTCGGCCCCGAACAGATTGTCCGGGGAATATTGCCCGGTTACGATCGAGTTGATCTCAAAATGCTGACCAGCCAGTTCGAAGGGCTTCGTCGCCGAAATCGTGCCGGTGAATTTCGAAAAACGCGGATCGGCATCACCGGCTCCAGGATCGCCTCGCGCAACGGCGTCGAAGAGATCGAGCCCCTGACTGTAGGAAAGATCGAAAACCCAGAGACCACCCAGCATTCGGCGCGAATGGGAGATGCCGAGATCACCGACTGTGTATCGCCGGCTGCCAACTTCTATTCTGCTGCCGAGCAGGAAGTTGTTCGATTCCTTGTAGATCAAACCGCTGTTGAACGTGGTGATCGAATCCTTGTCGCGGAAAATCACCCGGTTGGCGCCGATTCCGACTTGTTTGGAATCGCCCGAGGTATCCAGTGATCCAAAATTGCCGGGAACAGAGCTATTGTATTCGTACCATGAGCCGTCGAGCGAGAACGTCCAGTAGCCGTAAGGCAGGCTGACGTTGCCGGAATAGCTGTGGCTGGTGCCTTGGCCGTCATCCGGCCAGGGATAGTCAGGGCCACTATGCTCGTAGCCGAGGTTCCACTGATCATTGATTCCAAAAAAATTGTCGTAGCCGAGCGAGGCCGAGGTCTTGGAATATCCGGTCTGCTGCTGCCCGAGATTGCTGTTGCCAATGGAAAGATGCCAGGGATGGCGTGGTTCGTTCTCGATATTGAGGATCGACGTGCCGTCGCTCTTGCCCGGCAGCATCGCCGTCTTGGCATTGTTGGAGGTCAGTCGATTGATCTGGTCAAGGCCCTGCTCGATATCACGCAGATTGGTGACCTGACCCTTCATACCGGGAAAGGCCGTGGCAATCATACCGGAACCAGGTGCGGGTTTGCCGTTGACATAGATGTCGCCAAGCGTTCCTTCGATGGCAACAAGACGCAGTGTTTTGGTCTTGGCGATGTCCTGCGCAGGCACATAGACGCGAGCGCTCACGAAACCCTTGTCGAGATAGAGATGCGTCAGGTCGCGCAGCAGCGCGTTGATGTCGCCGACCCCGATACAGCGGTTGGCGTAAGGCGCTGTAATCCTTCCAACGGCCGCAGCCGAGAACTGTTTGACATCTTCGACCTCGACATGGGTGATATCAAAACAGGAGCCGACCGCGTTGCCGCTGGAGATGGCCGGCTGTTTGGCTTCGGCCGGAGGCTGCGGCGTCATCTGGCCAAGGGACTTCAGGCGCTCCTGTTCGGCTTCCTGGGCGCGGCGCCGCTCGAAGTCGGCATTGGGTGTCTGGGCGGCGGCGATGGAGACAATGAACGTCGCCGCCAGCAGAGTGGCGATGGTCAAAAGAAGACAATCTGCCCCGAAGGCTACTTGCCGGGATGACATAGCGTGTCCGGCCGGCCTTAGTTGGAAGCGGTCTTTTGCAGCGCGCCAAGCGCCGCCGACAACCCCTTCAGGGAAAATTTGATGTTGACCTTCTGGCCGTTCATCATCTCCAAGTGTCCGGTGCCATCCGCGGCCTTCGTCAGGGCCGACATCATCTTGTTGTCCAGCTTCTGCTGCGACCAGCAGCCCGCCTGGTTACAGTTGCGATAGGCGAGCTGCGCGACGCGCTTGTCGGCGGCGCTGATGCCGAGGCCAGCCGGCAGGTACATGTTGAGCGGCACCAGTGCGGTCAGAACGAGTTCGCTTGCCTGCTGTTTGGCAGGTTTCTTGTTCAATGCAACCGTCGCATCAGTCGTTTTGGCGATCGCAAGCGTCAGAATGTTGACGTCCTGGTCGCCCTGTTTGACCGTGGCGACCTGTGCCACTTCACAATGAGCGGTGGCAGCACCGTCAGCAGCCTTGCCGTCGATGCAGCGATAGTACCAATCGTCGAACTTCTGCACGCGCGCCGGCTGAACCGGCTGCTGCGCACCTGCGGCGGCTAACTGTTGCTGGACATCCGGAACCGCGGACACGGCGGCTGGTTGTTCCTGAGCTTTGATGGGGGTTGCACAAAAGGCCGAGGAAATAAGGACCGCCGATGCGAGGGTCCTGATTGAAAATGACGAAAACGCCATGCAAATTATCCTGAAAGCAATGCCCTTCACCCGAGCGGGAAACCCGCTCTTCGATCAGATCTCAATCAATATCTGAAAAAGCACATGGCCCTCATGTGCTGCCGGTCATCGACTGAGGCAATCCATAGCAGACTCCCGTCAGTGCAACACTAAGTAGTTGGCGCGACGGAAGGGGACGCGCTCGTTTCTGAAGTTGCGTGCTTGTTTTGCAACACCTTTGGTTGCTTTTTGCGGCCTAACGAATGAAAATTGGCGTGACCCACGCACGCTCGACTGGCGTTGAGTCCGCGCCGCCTCTTTGAGGGACCAACGATGCTGTTGATTTACTTGCCGAGAAGAGGTTGTTGTAGGGAAACGTTTGCCGTCATTAATTAAGCGCACTCACCTAAGCTCGAGTCGCAGGTTCGTATCCCTCCAGGCGACCGCGAGATTGACTTAATCAATTGAAATGGCGTCCGGGACGCAGGTTTGCAGGAGGCTGCTCTCCTTCAGCGGGTTCCGCAAGAAGTTCGCAAACCTTGCATTCAAGGACGCCCGCAATCTTTCCCAGCGAGTCCGCGACAGTTTTTGTCCGCGGGCCGCCGCAACCTACGAGATTTGCTGGATTTTTGCTCTTAGCTCTCGGTAGTGTCCGGTCAAGCGATCCAAGGTGAACGCCCGGTTGAGCCCGCTTGGGTTGGGCAGGACCCACGTCCGCACACCGGCGAATAGTTCGCTCTGTTCGCCCCAGTCGCAATCGGTTCGACCATTGATCGCAGCAAACGCGGCCTTGCCGAGGAAGGCAAGATTGGCTGGCGCAAACCCGCCGATCTTTGCTTCCAGCTCGGGCGCAGCCGTCAAATAATCCTTGGCTGTCAGGTCGGCTGCCCTTCTCGTCGCCCGCCATACGGCGGCCGTAATGCCGCAGCCATATTGCAGTAGCTCCCGTTCATCGCTCGCCCGCAACAAAACGGGGGTAAAGCCGGCCAAATGCAGAACCCGCCAGAAACGGTTGCTGGGTGACGAGAAATTATGGCCGTCTCGTTGAGCGGTCAGCGCTGGATTGAGCCCGCAGAACACAACGCCAAGGCCAACTGCCAGCACGTCAGACAGCGCGGTCCTTCGCCCTGCCACCAGATTATCTTTGCAATCCATCTCTGCAACCATTGTTTGACCTTCAGGCACAATCACACCAGCGCCCGACGAGAACGACGCCCGCCTTTCCGCTCGATCGCGCGGAGCCCTCCGCGCATGGGCCGCGCCTTCCTCCTGGCGGACAAGGATGGGGCCCAGCCGCGGCTTGTCGAAAAGCGTACGCGCTTTAGGCGCGTGATGTTCGTCCGAAGTCTTGATCTGACGACGAAAACGGCCAATCCGGCGTCATTTGCGGCCAATGCTACCAACCTTCGCCTCGATACCCGGCGACGGTCCGATAGTTATTGCTCGGCGCTACCCGTCGCGTGGAACACCTGCGATCTGCATCATCACCGGCCGGATGACGCCTTCGTCATTCAACTCACCAAGCAGCAGCTTCAGCCAGCTGAACCCCACCCAGAGTGAAATTTTATCGCACACCTCGTCGCCGCGTAGCTCGCCGCGGGCGGCAGCGCTGGCCACCAACCGCCTGACGTCGGCCGTGCGATCCGGCAGAAACCTGTCCCGCAAAGCGCTCAACGCCTCCGGCGTGCCCTGCGCCTCGGCGATCAATCCGCGAAGCGCCGCCCCGGCCGGATGCGACGCCCAGAAGCGCCACAGGCTCGTGGTGTACTGCACCAGTTCCTCGACAAGGTTGCCAGTGTCTGGAACAGGTACGAAGGTCGAACGCTCGGTCGTGTAGATCGCGATGAAAAGGTCGGCCTTCGTCGGATACCAGCGATAGATGGTCGTCTTTCCTGCTCCAGCCCGACGGGCGACCTCGTCCACCGAGAACCCGGCATACCCCTTTTCCGAAATCAGCTCTCTGGCCGCGGCGAGTACTGCTGCCTCGGTTTCCGGATTGCGACGCGATCCAATGGACGTTCGTTTCTGCGCGGGGGCGGATTTCGGCTTCGTGGTCATGAACAAAGACGTATCCCAACTTCGTACCTCCGATCAACAACCACCCCATCACCGATCGACCAGGTGCGCGCGCGACGGTGCGGGATCAAAAGGATTTCCGAAGTACTGGGTTTCCTGCGCTACAAGACCATTCGCGACTTCCATGATGCTTACCGCGTAGGAAGGCACGCCGTCGTAGGTAAGGATGAATTGCGTGACCCAGAGACCGTCGCTGCCTACGATCCGGCTGACGCTGAAGCGCTTCTTGTTGACCTGGAGAAAGCGGCTTTTCCGAATCTTCCAACGGCCACGTATCCGCTCACCAGACTGCGGATATTCAAGCAAAGCATCTTCCCGGTAGATTTCATGTTCGAGCTCGAAATCCCCGGCGTCCGAAGCGGCCCAATGTCGTTCGAGTGCAGTTCGGAATTCGTCGTCTTCCATCTCAGATTTCTCCTTTGACGAAGTTACTTGAACCTCACTTCGCGGCCTCGTTAACGCGAGGGATGAAGCCAGGAACCCCGGTATGGACGACGCTGTTGAAGCGGATGTTCGTCGTTATGTGCTCGCGCATCTGCTGCATTGCGTCCTCGGGCAGGCTGGAGATATCGAAGTTCTCCTGGATCCTCGTTGGATTCACCGAGGTGGTCAGGAAGGCCGTTCCTCGTTGTACCGCCCAGGCCAGGGCAACCTGAGCAGGCGTCTTGC
Source organism: Rhizobium sp. BK377 (assembly GCF_014193935.1). NCBI lineage: Bacteria > Pseudomonadati > Pseudomonadota > Alphaproteobacteria > Hyphomicrobiales > Rhizobiaceae > Rhizobium > Rhizobium sp. BK377. Next base: position 47,673 of record NZ_JACIAC010000012.1, on the reverse strand, counting down.
CAAGGCGTTCGGCTATCGCGGCAATGACGGGATCCTCGAGGAGATTCGGCACCATTTTGTGGCCGAGAGAGGCGAAGGCAAGCAGGACAATTCCCTGTTGCCGGCAATAATCCAAGAGCTCCCACTCGGGCAGGTATGGATGCGACTCCACCTGCACGATTGCGGGCTTGATCCGCGACGCTTCGACGATCTCCTTGAGTTTGTCGAGCGTGACGTCAGAAAGGCCGATGGACCTGCACCGCCCGCTCTCCACGAGCTCCTCCAGCGCGCGCCATGTCTCGATCAACGTGACGTCTGGATCGTATATGACCTGTCCTTGTTCGTCTCTCGGATCCTTTTCCTCGCCGGGACGAAAGGCGTAGGGGGTGTGGATGAGGTAGGCATCGAGGTAGTCGACCTGCAGGCGGCGGCAGCTTTCTTCCACGGCAGGTTTCACCCGTTCCGGGCGATGATTTGTGTTCCACAGTTTCGTGGTGACGAAAAGGTCCTCGCGGCGCAGCGTTGCCGCGGCGATCGACTCGCTGAACGCCTCACCCACCGCTTCCTCGTTGAGGTATCGCTCGGCACAGTCGAAATGACGAAAGCCGACGGAAAGAGCAGATTTCACCGCCTGTTTCGTCGCGATCGGATCGGGAATCAGGGTCCCGAAGCCAACGGCCGGGATCGTACCAGCGCCATGTGAGAGAGGGATTTTCTTGTAGCGGAGCATGTCCGAAGCTTCCATTTGCCAATTCCTTCGTATTAGCGACAATTCTTCAGTGCCTTTCGGCGAGACAGCCCTCCGATCATCGTGCATCCCATTCTTCTAAGGCGGCACGGTATCCGGGCCTATTGTACCTTGGTGTCGACAGGTTTCGGTGACACGACAGACAGGGAGTGCCGGGGTCCAAGCAATTTTCGCAAAATCACCAGGCAGGGGTGGTTTCAGCAGCCCCTTCAGCCCGGACTGCACTAGAGTTGATGATTTCCTTCATGCGGCATGGTTTACCAGCAACTCCTGTTGCGGTCTTTTCCTCGACCGGGTATCGCGTCATCGCGTTGTCAGCGGATGCGCCGGGGAGGGCTTCATCAGTGACACTACGATCAACCCGACGATCGCCGCCATGAAGGTGATCCAGAAACCGTCGATGTAGGCCTGCACGTTCGCTTCCCTCTGAACGTGGCTCGCTAGGATGCCGACGCCGCGCTTCACCGTTTCGGCTTGAGACGCGGCCGGCGTCGAGCCCGAGCCAAGTTGAACTATCATAGAAGTCCATCCGGGCGTCGCCCCGGTGACGTGAAGACCGATCAGGTTGGAATGCAGTTGTTCGCGCTGGCGAACCCACGTCGTCATCAATGTCGACACCGTTTCAGAACAGATCAGTCGCATGACCTGGACATAAGCCACGAGAGATATGGCGCGTGCCGGGTTCACGTTGCTGAATAGGGTCGCCACCGCGGCAAGAAACACAATCTCCTCACCGAATGTCTGCAGGATCACGATCAACCGGAACTCCGGCAGCGACCAAAGACTGGTCAACTGCGTGCCAAGCCATGCCGACAGCGCAAAACAGGTGAACCCGATGGTCAAAGTGGCCCGCTGCTTGACCGTGCGCACGAGCGTCACCGCGGTGGCGGTGGCCGCCATGAGAAGCAGGATGGCGCATGGCGCCGCAAAGTCCCCGATCTGCTCTGGACGCAGGCGAGCCACACTGATCAGGAAGTTCGGCTCCAGCAGTGAACTCCCAAGACTTGCGATCATGAAGCATGCAATGGCGGCAAATCCGAGCCCTATGTTCCTCTGATAGAGGATCGAGATGTGAGCCCACGGTTCTTTGATGCGGGTTTCGTGCCACAGGAAGACGCAGACGAGAAAAGCCGTCGCTATGAGGAGCGAAATGACATAGCCGGAACGAAACCAGTCGAGCCGATTGCCCTGATCCAACGCAAAATAAAGCGTCGTCAAGGCCACGCCAAAGAGCGTCATCCCACCCCAGTCGGCACGGGCAAGAAGGTCGCGGTCGGTCTGCATCGGCTTGCCACCATGCCAGAATAATAGGCCGATCAACGGGGCGACAATCGCGCCTTGCCAGTAGAGCCACTGCCACCCGATGGTCTGGGTATAGCTCCCGGCGGTGTAAAGCCCGAGATTCTGTGCGAATGGAATTCGCAGGACATAGAAGGAGAGGGCGAAGATCCAGTACTTTCGATCTAGGTTGCGAAAGGCGACCAGCAGTGTTGCTCCGACAAAGATGCCGAGCACCATCGCTCTCATCGCATGCAATGCAATGAGAGGCTCGAAGCCGCGAACAAACGGAATGGCGATCGAGATAACCGAATAAAGGATGGTCGGCCAAATCATCACCTTCTTTACGCCAAAGACGGCGATCAACCAGCCAATGCTCGGTGCGACAAGGATTTGCGGTGCCGTGGCGAAGGTGCTCAGCCACGCGCCTTCGTCGAAGCTCAAGCCGAATGCCCCGCGCAGGTCCGCCAAGCCAATGCTTGCGGTGCGGACGTCGAAGGCCGTCAATATCGAGGCCATGATCATGGCGACCGCGACATAACCCTGCCGCGGAAGCTCGCTTGCTGCGCTCCTAGACATGGTGTTCGGCCTTCGTGGTTATGCGCGTTATGACAGACATGCCCGGGCGCAGACGGTCGAAGTTCGACTGGTCCGGGTCGAGCTCGATGCGCACCGTCAGACGCTGGGCGACCTTGGTGAAGTTGCCGGTCGCGTTGTCAGGAGGTAAAAGCGCAAACGTCGATCCAGTTGCCGGCGATATGTTCGAGACGGTCCCTTGGAGGTGTTCTCCGGGCAGGAGATCGACCGATATGTCGACCCTCTGCCCCTCGCGAACGAGCGCCAACTGGTTTTCCTTGTAGTTGGCAAGGATATAGATCCTGGGAAGTGGAACGATCGAGATCAGGCTGGTGCCCGTGGCGACATAGTTTCCAAGCTGCACGTTTCTCTTGGCCACGACCCCGTCCACCGGGGCGCGCACATCGGCGTAGTCGAGGTCGAGCTCGCGCGCGGCGACGTCGGCAGCCGCAGTGTCGAGGTTTGCTTTCAGCACGTCGCGCTGTTTTGCGATGACGTCGAGCTTTACCCGCTGGGCGAGGACGGTCGCATCCGTCATCTTCGAGTTCGCCAGCGCCCGTTCGTGGGCTGCGGTGGCCTTCTCGAGCGTCTGCACCGAACTCACCCGACCGTCGAGGCCAAGTCGCGTCTGGCGCTCCAGCTCCTTGCTTGCCTGGATTTCATCGGCGGCGGAAGCCTGCTGCTCTGCAACGGCGACATCGATCTGAGTGAGCTGGAACGTTCGCTGTGTGTCGTTGTCTTCGAGCTGCGCACGCGCGGCTTCGAGCCGTGCCTTCGCGGCCCGAAGGGCGACTTCGAACGGCTTTCGGTCGATCGAGAACAACAGGTCTCCGGCTTTGACGCGGGAATAGTCTCCAACAGAGATCGCTTCGACGGTGCCGCCAACGCGGGCGCTGACGGATGAGACGTCCGCATAGACGGCCGCGTCGTCGGTTGTCTGCACCGCCCGGCTGGCGACCCACCAATCCCAATTGGCCCCAGCGCCGATCACGGCGCAAAGCGCGATCACAATCGCAGTGACTGGCACGACGAACGAGGACGGTGATGTCCTGTTGGGCGAGGTTACAGGTGAGGGAGCAGGCGCGGGCGCGTTCTCCGGGGAGGCCGGCACCAATGCGGTGACGTTTGCTAGAGATCTTTCGTCCGCTTGGTTCTTGTTTCGCAGCCAGTCCATTTTCTTCATCCGTTTGGTTGGTACGATGTGGATTCGTCACGCGCTTGGTGTCCGGGAGATTTTCCGCGGCCCGTCTCCCAGGCTTCCGCCGGGAAGGCGGGCCGGCGAATAGCGTCATCTGCATCCCCCGTAAGATCACGTCCAAGGACACTCCGAAGAGGCTTTCGCGTGCTCGATGCCTTATATAAACGATACGTATCGTTTTGAAAAGGTCAGTCGCCGAAATTGGCCTAGCGTGCCTGTTCATGTTGCGATGGCCCGAGAAATCCTGTTGGAAAAGTTAGAGCAGCCCGTCAGTAGGTGGCTATCCAACGAAGGTATCGCCGAGACCTAGGTATAATAGAATAGGAACCACCTTTGCTGTTCTCTTCCTGAGGAAACCTTGCGAGCGGAGACTGTCTTATGGCTCGACTTCTTTCGATCAACGTCGGCCAACCACGCGACGCCGAATGGCAGGGCAGGATCGTCAACACCGCCGTCTGGAAAGTTCCAGTCGATGGTCCGTGCATGGTCCGGAAACTCAACATCGATGGCGACGGGCAGGCGGACCGTGCTGGGCACGGCGGCGAGCAGCGGGCGGTGTTGGTCTACCAGATCGATTCCTATCAGTTCTGGGAAAGGCATCTTGGACGAAGCGACTTCGTCTACGGTCAGTTTGGCGAAAACTTCACAGTGGAGGGGCTGGCGGACGCGGAGGTTTGCATCGGCGACCGCTACCGCATCGGTGGCGCCCTGTTCGAGGTGACGCAGCCGCGTGTCACCTGTTATCGGCTCGGCATTCGAATGGACGTCCCCGAAATGGCGGCACTGCTGGTCTCCCATGACAGGCCCGGCTTTTATCTTCGCGTCCTTGAGGAGGGAGACGTCCAACCGGACGACGAGATCGTAAAGACAGCCTCCGGCGAGGGCGCCATGACCGTCTCGGACATCAGCGCGCTGCTCTACAAGCCAGGGCATCCTCACGATCAATTGCAGCGTGCGTTGCGTATTCCCGCGCTCAGTTTAGGCTGGCGTCACTCCTTCGAGGCCTTGCTGAGGCAATCGGTCAGTGGAGTCAAATCGACAGGGAATGCCGGTCTCACCGGTGTGGCACATCCGGATCCGGCGTGGGACGGCTTCCGCCAATTCCGCTTGGTTCGCCAGACGTTCGAGGCCGATCGCGTCACCTCGCTCGAACTTGAGCCCGTGGATGGAACTTCGCTGAGCAGCTATCTGCCTGGGCAATTCGTCGTGCTCCGCCTGCAGCCACGCTCGGCACCAGTTCTGCTACGCAGCTATTCGCTGTCCGGTAGGCCAGACAACAATCGTTTCAGGGTGAGCATCAAACGGGAGCTTCAGGGCGCTGCCGGCAAGTATTTGAGTGCGGAGCTGAAGCAAGGTGATCTGGTACAAGTTAGCGCCCCACGTGGCAGCTTTACATTAATCCCCGGCGACCGGCCCGTCGTCCTCGTGAGCGCCGGAATCGGCGTGACGCCGGTACTCGGCATGCTGCATGCGCTTGCGGCGGAAAGATCGCCGAGGCAGGTGTGGTGGCTTTATGGCGCTCGCAGTAGGAGGGAACATCCATTCGCAAAAGAGGTCGCCGAGCTTCTTCAGTCGCTCCCACACACCCATAGCTATATCTGCTACAGTGCGCCTGGCCCTGCCGACCGGCAAGGCGTCGACTATGACGCGCAAGGTCACCTCGACACGGCTGCCCTTCGAACATTGGATTTGCCGATCGACGGCGACGTTTACCTGTGCGGACCTTCGAAGTTCATGAGCGACCTTACGGAAGGATTTGCCCATCTCGGGGTGACAGGCCCCAGCCTCCACACCGAAACATTCGGCTCGGCTTCTTCCATCACCCCGGGTATCGCAGCCTCACCGCGGCGGCCACCGCATCAACCGCAGGTTCAACCCGACTCCGGAGTACTGGTTTCGTTCGCCCGAAGCGGCTTGAACGTGCGATGGAACCCTCGCCTCCACAATCTCTTGGAATTGGCCGAGGCCTGCGATGTGCCGGTGCGATGGTCCTGCCGGACCGGCGTCTGCCATACTTGCGAGACCGGAATGATCTCGGGGTCGGTCACGTACCAGCCAAAGCCGATTGATGGGCCGGCGGACAACAACGTACTGCTTTGCTGCTCGCAGCCTGCAGGTGACATCGTGGTCGACCTTTAGCGACCTCATAAGCCTCATACAAACGGAGGAATCAGTCATGAGATCCGATATTGTGCCAGGAGCCGTTTTCCCCGACTACGAGCTCAGCGATCACACCGGAAAACGTCGAAAGCTCTCCGACCTGCAGTCCATATATCCAATGGTGCTGGTTCTTAGCCGTGGCAGTTTTTGCCCCAAGGACCGCCGCCAGCACGAGGGCCTGCTTCAACTCGATCGGGAGATGGAGGTCGGCTATTGCAGGATGGTGACGATTAGCACCGACACCATTGCCGAGACGCACGAGTTCCGCAGTGGCGTCGGGGCGCACTGGCCATTTCTGTCGGATCCAAGACGGACGATCCAGAAGGACCTTGATATCGCCGAATACACGGACCCGGTGCATAACCCGATGATCCCCCATGTCATCGTTCTCGGGCCGGGCCTTGTCGTCTACAAGGTCTACAACGGATATTGGTTCTTCGGTCGACCGACAGTGGAAGATCTTCGTCAGGATCTGCGCGTGGTTTTCGAAAAGTCCTTCTTGGACTGGGACATTACGCGGCCAGAACTGCGGACCGCGTGGCAGGAGGGCCGCAAGGAGCTCTTCTTTCCCTACGGCAAAACCTTCGCTCAGGCGCTGGCAGACGGGGATTAGGCAAACGCGAAAGGCTTACGGCAACCTGGCAAGAGTGCGTTCCGCGTGCCGAACCAACGGTGTGTCGAGACCTTTGGTGAGGCGCAGATAAATCGACTGGGGCACCGTGCGTGCTTTCGGCGAGCGTTATTTCGGAGATGGAGAAGCTGACGAAGGAAAAGTTCGAGCGGGTTTGGAAGACGAAGGACGAACTCCATGCTATGACGAGGAACTGGATTTCCGGTCGCTCCGTCTCGGCGCCTACCACTGAGAACAGAAAAGGGATCCGGCCAGGATCCTTTTTTGCGGTCAGCGTGACAGTCAGACCCCATGCCACAGGCAGGTCTCCAACATGACGTTCTGCCGATAATATCGGTGATTTCATACATTTGATGATATGTCGCGTCAGATAACGAACCATTCCGTTATCCGATCGTGGATTTTTGTCCGGCCCGCAGATGAGGGCCTAGACATCAGGAAGACGTCGTCCAGAATGTCGCTTCACCGTGATGCCCTGGTTCGGGAACTTCAGGCCCGGACCGCATTTTAGGAGAGTCGTCTACTCGGCTGCCACTGCAGCCGTTGCTGCCAAAGAAATCGCGCTGAGGACTTCATCGGTGTTGATGATCGCATTCGCGTAGTTGGGCATGTTGATCTCAAGCGCCGCGCGCATCATCTCGTCCGAGTAGTCCGCGACGGCGTCGCTGACGACCGTCACGTCATAGCCCAGTTCTGCGGCAAATCTGACAGTCGCCTCGATGCAGGTGTGCGCGATCAGGCCGATCACGATCACCCGCTGTATTCCACGACGCTTGAGCAGGTTGTCCAGATCCGTGTTGGCGAAGCCGCTTGAGCACCAATGTTCCTGAGCAACGGTCTCGCCAGCTGCAGGCACGAACTCGGCCCTGTACTCGCCGCCCCAGGTTCCGAACGCGAAGCTCTTGCGATGCCAAGCAGCGCGCTGGATCGGCGCGATGAACTTCCAATTTTCGTAGTCGCCCTCGCGGTAGCGATGATGCATGGCAAAGAAGACAGGCATCTTCACAGCTCGCGCGGCTTCGAGGATCTGCGCCATGTGTTGCACGCAGTTGTTCGCTTCAGCTACTGCCTGAATACGAGACCAGATCTTGCCGCCTTCGGAGATGAAGTCGTTGTAGGGGTCGACCACCAGCAGGGCGGTGTTCGCGGTATCGTAGGGAACCGTCAAATGGGTCATATCCGCCTCCTGCTCAAGCCGCCTTGGCAGAGTTCTGGCGTAGCGCGAAGCGCTCGATACTGGCTGCGAACAGCGGTGTCTCACCCTTATTATGGGCGATAGACATCGGCTGCCGCTGGCTCTTGAAGATCTCGAAAGGGATGCCCTGACGGTCGAGACCGGCAAGCATTTCGTCGGTGGCGAAGGATTGGACGCGATTGGTAAATTCGCAGCGATCCTTGTCGAGCGCCTTGACGCTGAGCTCCCAGGTCACGTGAATGACCACGCGGCCCGTCGGCGTGAAGACGTCCGAGTCAGAGTCCAGGATGAGGTGCGTCTTCTCCCCGAGGGTCTCGTGATAGTGCTGCACCATAAGGGAGCCGCCGATCGTCTCGACGTTGATCGACATCCGCGTCCCGTCAGGATCGGTCGTGAACCCGGCCGCGATATGGGCGGGCGAGCAACCCTGGTATTCCTTTTCCGGCAGCGAGAAGCACCAGGCCGGGATGTCGATCTTCTCGATCGGCGCGTTGATGATTGCGGTGAAGCTGGAATCCACGATCTGGTTCTCGCGCATTGTCATTCTCCTTGATTTCTGGGTGGTCGAAGCGGTGGAGGCGGCACAGGTAGCTGCGCCGCCGGCTGTCAGATCTGATCGCGAAGCGACTTGAACGAGGCGCGGAGCTCCGAGGTGAAAAGCTCGGGCTGTTCCCACGCCGCGAAGTGCCCCCCCTTGGGCAGGCGATTGTAGTGAATGAGTTTCGGGTAGGCCTTCTCGGCCCAGCTCTGCGGCGCCTGATAGATCTCGTCGGGAAAGGCACTGACGGCGACTGGGATCTTGATGCCGCGAGGATCGAAAAAACCACCGCTCGGGTGATGGGCATTGTCCCAATAAAGGCGTGCCGAGGATATCGCGGTGTTTGTCAGCCAGTAAAGAGAGACGTTGTCGAGCACGTCGTCCGGGCTCAAGCCTTCCTTCTCGCCGTCGATCGACCGCGCGATCATGCGGTAGCTCCGGATGTCGTGGTCGAGCATCCACGCGGCGAGACCAATGGGCGAGTCGACGATGCCGTAGAGCGTCTGGGGGCGGTTGTTCATTTCGATCGCGTAGCCGAGACCGTTCTTATTGAAGTCGTCGAGCTGATCCCAGGCCCGCTTTTCGTCGGCGGACAGTCCCTCCGGCGGTGTTCCCGCGGCCAGCGATTTCGAAATTTCGGCCGGAACTGTGGCTGCCATATTCGTGTGAATGCCGAGAAGCCCGGGAGGCTGTTGCACGGCCATGAGCTCGGTCACTGCATTGCCCCAGTCGCCGCCCTGTGCCACGTACTTCGTATAGCCGAGACGCTCCATGAGCACTGCCCAGGCCTTTGCGATCCGCGGTGGGTTCCAGCCGGTCTCCCGAGGCTTGCCCGAGAAGCCGTAGCCGGGGAGGGAGGGAATGACAACGTCGAACGCGTCGGCTTCGGTGCCGCCGTAGGCGGTCGGATCCGTCAGGGGCTTGATGATCTTCAGCTGCTCGATCACGGAGCCTGGCCAACCGTGAGTGATGATGATCGGCAGCGCGCTTTCGTGCTTCGACTTCACGTGGATGAAGTGAATGTCGAGACCGTCGATCTCCGTGGTGAACTGCGGGAACGCATTGAGGCGGCCTTCGACCTTGCGCCAGTCGTGGCCCTTCCAATGCTTGGCAAGCTTCTTGATCGTTTCGAGACGAACGCCTTGACTATCATCCGAGACGTTTTCCTCATCCGGCCACCGGGTGGCGGCGACGCGACGATGAAGATCAGCGAGTTGCTCGTCCGTTGCGGTAAACTTGAAGGGTTTAATTCCGGGAGCTGCGCTGGTGGCAGCAAATGCCTGCGGGATCACAGCGATTGCGCTTGCGGTCGCGGCTGCTGCGAGAAGGGTTCGACGGGTGACCGTCGGCTGTATCTGGGACATTGCATCCTCCTGGGTGTTGCTTGCTTCTGCGAGCAGGAAGGTCCCATTGATGGAGCGATCGCACTATTGCACGAAGGTATGGACGAGACTTTGGTATCGGATCGAGCCAAGAGCTGAGGATGTCTCTTCTGCTTCCCGGTACGCAGGAAAGGAAAAGTGGATTGTAACGTCCTGGTCATCGCTTGCTTCGGCGCAGGGTCTGCCGCCCCTCGATGATCGAACGAAAGATGGTGAGCCCAATGACCATCTCATCGGGTTTCGTCGTGTAAACGCTTCGAACATTCGCAATTGAGAATCTGCCTCTATCAATGCATCGCTATCTCGAACGCGCGCGCTCGGGAAGACTTTGGCAAAGGAGCCCACGCTAAAGCCGAATGATCTAAGAAGATCTGGAAGTGCATCACGCACCGACTTACGTCATCGACGAGAGAGATATGATTTACTTGTTCCACCATTCTGCTTTCAATGTGCATTCGTCCGTCGGTACAAATCTCCTCGAAGGGTAATTCTCAGCTGGCAACGGCGACTAGTGCTTGGGGATGGAGAAGCCGACAGTCGCGCCGTGCATCGGATTGCTCTCCGCCCACAGACGCCCATTATGATTCTCAATTATCGAGCGGCTCACAGAGAGACCGATGCCCATTCCGTCGGGCTTAGTAGAGTAGAAGGCGTCGAAAATTCGATCGGTGCCGTCTGGGCCGAAGCCAATCCCCGTATCTTGAACGGTAAGTTGAACGGTATTGCCGCTCGCTACGGTCTTAATGAGAATACGACCAGGACGATCCTTAATTACGGATGTTGCTTCGATCGCATTTCGAAGCAAATTCATAATTACCTGCTGTAGCTGTACCCGCGCGCCAGCAACGGGAGGCAGGCCGACGCCGAAATCAAAGATAACAGGTATTCGCGCTCGCTGGATATCGCTGAACGCAAGAGCAATGACTTCGCTGGCGACTTCGTTCATGTCAATAGGTTCGACCAGCGGCGGTTTGCGACTGAACAGAGCTCGTAGCCGAACGATGACATCTGCCGCGCGATTTGCATCACGGACCATCCGTTTGGCGGTGTCTTTGGCGATCTCCAGGTTCGGTGGCTCGGTCGCGAGGACACGAAGGCAGGTACTGGCATTCGCGACGATCCCCGCCAATGGCTGATTGATCTCGTGGGCGATCGAAGCAGTCAGGACGCCGAGACTGGTGACACGGGTAACGTAAGCTAATTCCGAGCGGACTTCGTTGAGCGCCTCTTCAGCGATGCGGCTTTCGGTGAAATCCTGCACTGCACCAACAAGCTCTTGCTCGCCATCCTTGTTTTTTTCGCTACGCGCAAGCACACGCACGTGCTTGACGGACCGATCTGACATGACGAGCTTGATATCATAGTCAAAATCGGCGCTTTCACTTCGGGCTTTTTCGATCACATCGCGTACGGTAAGGACGCTTTCAGGATCGAGGCGGGATAAAACAGTCTGCAATGTAACTGGACTACCTTGCTCCACGTCGAAAATCCGATAGGTTTCCGCGGACCAAACAATATCGCCGTGATCCAGGCGCAACGAGAAACTCCCAGTCTTGCTCAGTCGCTGGGCGTCGGCCAGAAACGCTTCACTTCTTCGAAGTTGCTCTTCCGTACGCTTACGATCATCGATGTCGGTCATCAGCCCGTACCAGCGGACGATGTGTCCTTCTGCATCTCGAAGCGGCAGACCTCTGAGCTGGAACCAGAGCCAAACGCCGTCGTGGCGCAGGAAACGGGTTTCGTAATCGTACGGCTCACCAGTCGCGATTGACCCCATGAAGCTATCTATACATAGCTGCAGGTCGTCCGGGTGCGTAATCCCATTCGTCGCCCAATTATCGAGCTCTGAAATAGGCCGTTGGAAATAATCTATTATCTGTTGATTGCCACCGATCAGCTTCGCCTCGGGTGAAAAGATCGCGATCATCCCCGCGATACCGTCCACTATGAAGCGGGATTCGCGTTCCCGTTCTGCAAGTGCGTCCTCGGCGCGTTTGCGATCATCAATGTCGACGTGCAACGCGTACCAGCGGACAACACGGCCATCGGCATCCGTTAACGGAGAGCCAGTTACTTGAAACCAGCGATAGGCCCCATCAGCTCTTCGGAGCCGGACTTCGAGATCGTATGGTTCGCCCAAAGTAATCGCACGATGAACAGCGTCGATCATCCGGGCCATGTCATCAGCATGGACTACATCGGTTGTTTCCCAATCGCGGAGCTCACCGAGCGTTCGCCCATAGTAGCGCAACAAGGGACCGTTGATCGCCTCCACCTCGCCAGAGATGCCGATGACGCCAATCCCGGCAGAGATGCTCTCGAGGACCGCTGTCGCTTCACGTTCGCGGGCTGCTAGCTCCAGTTCGGCGCGCTTTCGATCGTCGATGTCTACCAACAGGTGGAACCATCTCAGGATCGTTCCATCGGTATCCCTCAGGGGAAGACCGAGAACGTTGTGCCAGCGGTAGATTCCGTCCTTCCGTAAATGTCTGCTTTCCACGTTGTAGAAGGTTCCCGCGCGATGGGCCGCTAGCTGGTCTTCGGTAGTCGCCTGGAGGTCCTCAGGGTGGACCACTTCGGTCGCCTTCCAGTTCTTCAGCTCCTCTAGCGTCATGCCGAAATATTCAAGGGCCGGATTATTTAAGGCCTCGACGTCTCCCGTTGGTGTGGTCACCGCCACAGGAACGGGGATGCTGTCCACGATGCGTTGAAAGTCGTTTTCATCACCGCGGGGTCGGCGGTCCGCATTGCGTTCAGTTGCGATTCCATACCATCTATGAACGTCGCCCGCATCGTACATCGGATTGCAACGAAGTTGGAGTGACTGACAGGCCCCATGGGGGAGGCTGACAGGAATCTCCATTTCGAAAGGCTCGTTTCGTGCCAGCATCATTCGAAATTCGCTGGGGAATGTCGCGGCACTCAAATGTCCAGGATCTATCGGCCAGTTCCAGTCATTTGTAGCATTGAGTGGGATACCGGTGTATTCCGCCAAAGCTTGGTTGACAAAGTCGATTACCCCACCGGGTCGGATGCTGAACACCATACCCGGTAACGTGTCGAGAACTCGAACGAGTCCCGCCTCCATGACTGTCCTTTCGAACTCAGCTGCTCAGGTAGCGTATGATTTCCGCAACCTGCCGTATACTATTCTAAGGTGTTGGGTGTAGCCACGCCCCAGCAGCAACCTGAGGCTCATTCACTTGAGATCGCAGAAAATTTTGCTTTCGGACCTATCTCAAGGCCCGATCCAACGCTTCCTGAAGTGCGACGTCGCTGAAAGGCTTGAATAGGCAGTCCACCGCGCCGCTCTGAAGCAGCGGAATTCTCTCATTCTCGTCCTTGTGCGCAGTGATGAAGACGATCGGAATTTTTTCCCCCCTTCGAACCAGTTCCTCTTGAAGCTCAGGGCCGGACATACCTGGCATTGCCACGTCGAGGACTAGGCAATCGGTTTTTTTCAGCCATTCTGAATCCAGGAACTCAGCTGCCGAGGAGAACGCACGGACGTTAAATCCGAAGATCCGGATTAGGTCGGGGAGGGCTTCCCGAACCGACTCGTCGTCGTCGACAACTGAAACGAGTGTATCTTGTGTCTTGATCATGAATTTGCTTCCGAAAGCGGGATGTCACCTTCCGCTCGCCTGCCGACTGGCAAAGCGAAGCCAAAAGCTGCGCCACCGGAAGGACTGGGTTCCGCCCACATCCTTCCCTTATGAGCCTCGACTATCGAGCGGCTCACTGACAAGCCTATTCCCATTCCATTGGGTTTCGTTGTGTGAAATGCATCGAACAACCGCTCGATGTCGGCATTTCCAAGGCCGATTCCACTATCCTCCACGATGACACTGACTTCGTGATGTCTGAACACTGTACGAACAACAATTTTTCTCTGCTGCTGAGCGACATCTGCCATTGCATCAATGGAATTGCGAAGGAGGTTCATCATCACTTGCTGCAGTTGAACACGATCACCAACGATAAGCGACGGTGCACTCGAAAGATCCTCAACAAGGGTGATTCTTCCCCGCTGCAGATCGTTGGCTACCAGCCCTATCACTTCCCGGGCTGCGTCGTGGAGATCGAACTGCTCGAGAGTTGCCACGCCTCGTTTGAAAAGGTTTCTGAGGCGCGTGATTACGTCGGATGCCCGATTTCCGTCGCGAATGGTTCTCTTTGCCGTTTCGATCGCGCCATCAACGTTCGGAGGAGACGTGGACAGCATACGAAGCAAGACGCTAGAGTTCATAATGATACCGGATAACGGCTGGTTGACCTCATGTGCAATGGACGCCGCCATCGTGCTGAGGCTCATCGCCCTAGCGAGTTGGGCCAGTTCCGAGCGCAGCTTGTCGCGGGCCAGTTCGGCTACTCGTTGGGCCGACACGTCCTGCACTGCTCCGATGCATTCGGTGGTACCGTTGAGATGCCTGATGATCCGTCCAACAACGCGGACGTACTTCAATTGCCCGTCGACGAGCAGCCGAATCTCGTAGTCCGGGTTGTCGCCCCCCTCCCTGACTTCAGCCATTTTGGTTGCGAGAAGAGGCAGATCCTCCTCGAAAACCCGTTGACTGATACCTTCGAAATCCACTCGCCCGCTCTCCAAGCCGAATATGCGGTTAAGCTCTTCTGAAAAGGCGATCTCGTCAGTTTCAACTTTCCACGAGAATGTCCCGGTCCGACTGATTCGTTGACCTTCGGTGAGAAGAACCTCGCTTCGTCGCAGTTTCTCCTCTGAGATCTTCCTTTGCGTTATGTCCGCGACGGCACCGATAAACTCTGGATCTGCCGGGTCAGCACCTATGTTCTGAAGAACGACGTGGACGTATTTTATGGCTCCGTCCTCCATCACCAGTCGATGCTCAAGATCGACGTTCTCACCGTGGAGCATCGCGATCGAGATCAACTTCCGTACTATCGGCAAATCATCCGGATGACAGCGATCCAGCATCATGTCCACAGTCGGGGTCGTTCCCAAGTCATGTCCCGCCACCCGGTACGCCTCGTCAGACCAGTAAATCTCCCCGGTAGTGGGTCTCCACCACACGCTCCCTGTCACCGTCAGGCGTTGGGCCTGAGTCATCAATGCCGCACTCCGACGCATCTCTTCTTCGAAGCGTTTTCGATCGTCAATATCCGTATTGGTCCCGTACCATCGAATGACCTTCCCAGTTTCGCCGAAAATTGGGTTGGCGCGGAACAAGAACCATCGATACTGTCCGTCCCATCGCCGCAGCCTCGCCTCGGTCTCTCCAGGGGCACCGGAAGCGAGCAAGCCCGCCCACACGCTTTGGAGCGGTCCGTAGTCGTCGGGATGCAGCGCCGTCGTCCACCCCCATCCCGCAGCCTGCTCAGTGGTTATCCCGAGGTATCTCAGGAAGTGCTCGTTAAAGAAATCTGCCCAACCGTCGGGAAGTGTCGACCAAGCCATTACCGGGATGGCGTCTACAACCTTCTTGAGTTCGCGAGCTGCAATAGCGCGGGTGTCGTCGCGAAATCGCATTACCTCGGCGACGGCAATGGTAGCCTGACTGGCGGCAACGTGCAGGACAATGCGTTCCTCGTCGCTGGGAAACGATGGCACCATCGATCCGGCGAGAAGCACTCCGGTTTTCCCATGGACGCCGAGCTTCTCGGTGACAATTCTAAAGGAGGATCCGCCTTGCTGAAGGTCGGCTTCACGAGGCCAATCGTTTACGTTTGTCCCTAAAGTTCTGATCAAGTCGTCGATGAGCTTCGATCGGCCTCTCGCCGACCCCTCGCCAGATCGCTCAATTAGGACTTCGGGCTGATCCGCCTGGCCTGCAACCCTGAGAAACAGGAAATCGACGTCGAGGATTGCTCTCAAGGCGTCCAACAAGAGGGCGCCGATCTCATCGACGGTTCCGCCAGTCCAAACTGCCGGAAGTGCGGTGATACTCAGGATATTGTTCATGCAGCGCCGGAGTCTTTGGTTCTCCGACGCCACCATGAGCATGTCTTGCATGTTATTCAGCAGCGGCCCACTGCTCCCCTTTTCCGAAGCGCCTTTCACGCAGTTCCGTGAGAAACTGCACTGGCGGGATATAGAACGGATTTTCCCGGAGAACTCCGCTGATCACAACAGCCGGATGCGTCCGCAAGATGTCCATGATTGTGTCGCCACCGAATTTTGTCAGATCGTATACGCAGATCACAACGTCATCGTGCTGGTTCCATAGGTCGTTGATCCGAGATTCAAATTCGATGAGATCCCTAAGATGTTCTCGATTTTTGGCTGCCCAATCCATGTCGCAGACAATACGGCTCAAGGGAAAATTTCCGTTCATGTTACCACTCGCCAGGGCGCTGAACTCCTCCACCATTCGGTCCTGGTCGAATAGTCCGTCCTTGAGGTACGTGTCGACCGTATTCCGGATTTCGAGTTGCCCGGAGATTTGCGACGCTTCCGTGTCAATCCCTTCGCAACGCAAACGAGTGATATGAGCTTCACACTTGTCCGCGCCAACCAGGTGAATTGCCCTGTGGTCGCAAAGGAAACCATCGCGGATGAAAGGGCCGAGAACCTGGAAGGCATCCTCGGAGCCATTGAAGAACGCACATATGTGCCGATGGCGGCTGAGGCTCGCTCCAGCAAAGCTCATGGTATCGGGGTTCGTCTCCTTCACGTGACCCTGCTTCTTATCGGAAATGCCGATGCTATCTGGCTGCCGTTGTCCATCCGCACGTCATTCATGGCCCATGCGTTCAACGCTGTATCAAGGGCGTCCTGCTGTCTATTGTCCAATGGTATCGGGTGACGTGTGATTGCCAGCGCTGGCTTATCCTGGCATGTGCTGCAAGGATGACGGGCTTAAGACCTCCGTTGGAGCTCGAGCGATGGATCGCATTGACGCGATTAACGTTTTCCTCACCGGCGTCGGGCGTTCACGCCGTTGCCGGGGATATCGTCGATGCGAAAACCGCAGAGCGAGCCGTGAAGGAAGCCGTCGACAGATATGGTCGCATCGATACCCTCGTCAATAACGCGGGAGCGTTCCTTGCGAAGCCTTTCGTTGACTTCACGCGGGAAGAAAACCGATCCGCAAGTTAGCTTCAGGTCGGCGGTACGCCGGATTGTTCGGCGAGCATGTATTCTGCGTACCATTCGGGCCAGTTCTCATCATGCTTGCCGCCGTTGCGCTTCTCGTGCTCACCATGAGCATCGGCTGCGCGTCGGAGCGCGATCGAAAGATCCGACGCAGACGCGTAAGTCGCGCCGTTGGTGTCGATGCGACCGGGCAGGCGCCTTGTAATTTCCTGGAGGACCCAGCCGTTCCCGTCCGGATCGCTGAAGGAGGCAAATGAGCCATAGCTGGCGCGAGTCGGGTGAGGGCCAGGTAGCCTGTCTTCGGTTCCGCGATGATGGAAGACGCCGCCCGCATCGTGGAACACGCCGCTCATCTCGGCGCCACGTGAGGCGAGTGTAGCGTGAGCCATTTCTATGTCGGAGACGATCAGGTGGAGTCCCTGAGCCGAGCCGGGTTGCGCGGTGGTGATATTGGACCCGAAAATCACGGAGCATGGTGAGCCTGGCGGCGTGACCTGAACAACGCGGAAGCCATTCTGTCCGGAAACGTCAGCATCGAGCCGCCAGCCGAGACCGGTATAGAACGATTTGGCGCGGTCGACGTCGGAAACCGGAATGACCACGACTTCCAGCTTCATGTCCAAATCGTTCGCCGTGATGGGTGACGCTGTTGCTCGTTCCTGAACGCTCATCGAAATCTCCCTCGGTAAGGTCTGGCAGCGGAGTTCGCTGCGGGGAGGACGATGCGCCGCAAAGAGCATCGTGTCCATTGTCCGATGGTGTTGGCTCCAGGGCGCCCGACTGATCCGAAAGTATCGCCGATACCATGGTCCAATAGCGCCTGCCCGCCTGCCAGATGTCTTTTAGCCCATGACCTTCAAAACCCGACTGGAGCACCTGATGACCAACATCGACGCCAAAACGACCATAGCGCCGACCTCGCGGGAACTCCTGGCTGCCACGGCAGCGACTGCCGCTTTCAGGCGGGGATATGTTCGGGCCGCTGCGCCGAAGACGCAATCCGGCCTTTCAAAGCGGCGATTCCGCAGAAGGAGCTGGATGAGCTGCCCGCAGTCTCGGTCTAACTGCATGGCCTGACAAGCCCCCGAGCGGCATCCGGAAGTCCGGTTCCCAATCGGTGGCGCAATCAACTCATCCTTAACATTAGGAGACTCGAAATGACTATCATCGGTAAAGGGACCGCGCTCATCACCGGCGCGTCGTCTGGCTTTGGTGCTATTTACGCCGACCGCCTTGCCCGCCGCGGCTACGACCTCGTGCTCGCGGCTCGGAACCAGGACGCTCTCGACAAGCTCGCAAAGAACCTGTCGAACTCGACTGGACGCAAAGTTGCAACAGTCCGCGCCGACCTTGGACAAAGGGAAGATCTGCTTAAGGTCGAAGCAATCCTGCGAAGTGATCCGACTATCACGATGCTCGTCAACAACGCAGGCGTCGGTGCCGTTGAGCCCCTCCTCATGTCCGATGTCGAAGCGATGGAGCAGATGATCAAGGTCAATGTCACAGCGTTGACGCGTCTCGTATATGCCGTGGCGCCATCGTTTGCCGCTCGCGACAACGGGACCATTATCAACATGGCTTCCGCTCTGGGCATCGCGCCCGAAATTCTCAACGGGGTCTACGGAGCGACAAAGGCATTCGTGATCGCCTTGACCTTCTCACTGCAGAAGGAATTCGCTGAGAAGAACATCAGGATCCAGGCCGTGCTTCCTGGTGCGGTGGAGACGCCTTTCTGGGATGCTTCGGGCGGATCTCTGGATCGGCTTCCGAGCAACATCGTGATGAAGCCGGACGACACCGTCGATGCCGCACTGGCAGGGCTGGACATGGGTGAGCTTATCACGTTGCCGTCCGTGCCCGATGAAAATGACTGGAACGCTTACGAGGCGGCACGGCAGAAACTAATGCCGAACCTCTCCCGCAGTGTTCCGGCTCCACGCTACCACGTTTCCGCCGTTGCGCACTAGCAAGGGCTCTGAATTAGGGTTGCCGTGGCATAGGGCTTTGCCTGAGACGCGGCGCCCAGACCCTAAAAACGACGGTGAACCCGATGATCCATCATGAACCTTTCCATGGCCTTCCTCGAGAGCGTCTGATGCAAGGCCCCACACCGATACAGCGCTTGGTACATCTCGAAGAAGTCCTTGGGGAGCGGAGGCGGGGCGTATCGATCTGGGCGAAACGAGATGACCTTATGGAACTCGGCGGCGGCGGCAACAAGCTTCGCAAGCTTGAGTTCCTTATAGGGCAGGCGAAGGCGGAAGGATGTGACACTCTGGTCGCGACCGGAGGAATTCAATCCAACTTCGCGCGATTGGCCGCGGCTGCTTGCGCCAGAACGGGGCTCGCCTGCGAGCTCATTCTCGCCCAGATGGTTCCTCGTACGACAGAGATCTACCAGGCGAATGGCAATGTCCTCCTGGACCGCCTCTTTGGCGCACGTGTCCATATCCTGAATCGAGGCGACGATGGTGGTGCACATGCGACCCGTCGAGTGCAGGAACTTGCCGAAGCAGGTAAGAAAGCGTTCGTCGCGCCCCTCGGCGGTTCAACGACGGTCGGCTGCCTCGGCTATGTAGATTGCGCGTTCGAACTATCGCGGCAATCGACTGAAATCGGTGTGACGTTCGACCATATCGTTATCCCTAACGGCAGCGGCGGCATGCATGCTGGCTTAGCCGCGGGCATGGTCATCGCGGGATCTCATCCCTCGCGAATCGCCGCACACACAGTGCTCGCGCCAGCAGACAAATGTCTCTCCGCGACTGTCGAAAAGGTCGCCGCGGTCCTGGAGCTGTTGTCGATCAATGCGCGGCTAACTCCGGCCGATCTGCGGATCAGCGGAACGCAACTGGGCGACGGATATGGAATGCCCACACATAGCATGGTCGACGCCGTCGAACTCCTTGCTAGTACAGAGGGTTTGCTCATTGATCCCGTCTACGGCGGCAAGGCGTTCGCCGGGTTGCTGTCTGATATCGAAAGTGGGGCAATCGAACCGCAATCGAATGTCCTCTTCATCATGACGGGAGGTTCGCCGGGCCTCTACGCCTACGCGGACGTCCTAACTTCGAAGTAATCCCCACCTGATCCCTTACCAACCAACGAGGCTATCATGTCCAATAAACCGAAAATCGCCCTTATCATCGGCTCCACGCGTCCGACGCGGTTCGCCGACAAGCCAGCGCAATGGATGCTGAAACAGGCCCAGCTGCGTGGCGATATCGACGTCGAAGTCGTCGACCTGCGTGACTACCCACTGCCGTTCTTCGACGAGGTCGCATCGAACGCATGGGCGCCCAGCAAGAGCGCCGAGGCAGTTCGCTGGCAGGAAACGGTCGGTCGCTACGATGGCTACATCTTCGTGGTCTCAGAATACAATCGGTCTATTACTGGAGTCCTCAAGAACGCGCTCGACCAGGCATATGTCGAGTGGGGTCGAAAGCCTTTTACTGCGATCGCCTACGGCAGCATGGGCGGCGCGCGGGCGCTCGAACACCTCCGAGGTATCGGTGTGGAACTTCAGATGGTTTCGACTCATGCCGCGGTTCACATCGGCGCCGGCGATTTCTTCGCGACGTCTCCGCTGGGCGGCAATAAGCCGATCGAGGACATTGAGGCCAACCTGTTGCAGTCGGCCAAGACCGCGCTGGACGAGCTGGTGTGGTGGGCAAAGGCTACCATGGCAGCCAAGGCCTCCGAGCAATAACTTGCAAAAGACGGGACGGCAATGAATGTAGGTTTCATTGCCGCCCCAAGTTCCTCGATAAGCAGCGTCCCCGCGGCGGCGAGTCCATGACTCGCTCGCGATGCTCTCAGCTTCCCCATGCAGTGATTTCAACTTCATCAATCGGATGAGCAATCAGGACAAGCACAGGCTGCTGCTTCCCGTTGCTGTCAGGCAAGTACCAGGCAAGCTAAATATCGACGTGGCGGCAAACAATGCCTCGTTCGATGACGACATCGCTGACTCAGTGGATGTTTGCACAGGCGAGATCAAGGACGGCGACCAAATTTCCATGCCTCATCTGCTAAAGCTGGGCGTCGGTGTCATCGTTGAGGGCCAGGCAACGACGTTCCCGTCGCAGGACATAGCGCGCGTTAACCACTCTCTTTGAGTTCTTGTCTAACGCTCTCATGGAACGCTCTTTGCTGGTGCAGTAGCGCCGCAACTTGCGAACCATCCACGGGCTCAGCGTGAGCGGTAAAGAACCCTGTGAAGCGCGTTCTCGCCAACTGTCGAGCGCTCGTCGTAATACTGCGGTCGCCGCGATTTTTCCTTAGGGGATCGACGGTCGGAAACCCGAACGGTGCGATAGAAGGGGATCGGCACCCGCGCAACCTGCCGTACCGTGCGCGGGTGCCGTCTTGGCCTACTTTTCGGCCAAGGTTCCGGTGTAATGCCCCAGACGGGCTTCGATGTCTGTGTTCGTCTGCAGTCCCATCTCCATCAGGCGGCCGATATTCTTCTGCGCGACAGGCCGCTGCACGGAAGAAATGAACGCGTCCCACCCGGCTCCGATTTCAGGATCGCTGGGAAGGCTGGCGAAATCGACCAGACGCTTGGTATCGGCGATTGCCTGCCTGTCGAAGCCAGAAATGCGGGTCGCAAGTGCGTCGACGAAAGGATCGAGCTTGTCATCGTCGAACGAACGGTTCACGTAGCCGTACTTCTCGGCGAGATCGCCGTCGACGTCGTCGGAGCCAAGGAGAACTTCGAGCGCGCGGCCGCGTCCCATCAACCTCGGCAGGCGAGCCATCGGGCCACCGCCCGGGACGAAACCTGCGCCAACTTCCCACTGCGAAAGGATCGCTTTCTCACGGCTGGCGAAACGCATGTCGCTCGCCAGGGCAAGCTCGCTGCCGACGCCCGTGGCTCTGCCGCGGATGAGTGCGATCGACACGATGGGCGCCTTGCTGATGCGGACCAGCATGTCGGGCAGGGGGTGCAGGCCCGTCGGCCCTGCAGGGAGGCTGGTCGACTCGGAGAGGGGCGGCGTGAAATTGTAGTGGGTCAGAAAGAAGCCGGGGACGGCACTGTCGAAAACCACCACCCGGAGCTTGGGATCTGCCTCGATTTCGGCGACCACCTTTTCCATCTGCGGAATCGTCTTCGGACCGAAAATGTTGAAGGGCGGATTGTCGAAGATCACGCGCCAGTAGGCGGAAGTGCGCTTCTCGACACGGATCTGTGGCCGTTCGCTGCCGGGCGCGGACTTGATGTCAGCGGGCTTGCTGTTCGACTCGGCGACCATGGTCTGGCCGGAGAGTGCCAGCGCCGGAAGCATGAGCAAGGCGGCAGCCGTCAGGAACTTGGACGACATCGCGATCCCGATGGATCGATTTGAGTTCGGTTTCATTGCGTTCTCCATGGTTGTTGAGAGGGATTGCTATGGGTTGATGTCGAGAACGAGCTCGACCTCGAGCGGCATTCCCAGCGGAATGCTGGAAACACCGAGCACAATGCGCGGCGGAAGGCGGCTTTGTCCGAAGACCGAGAGCAAGAGCTCGGATGCTCCGTCAGCGACCTTGGGGTGTTCGCGGAAGTCGTCGGACGCGGCAATGTATACGCCCAGTTTGGCCACGGTGCGTATGCGATCCAGGGATCCGAGATGCGCTCGCGCGGCGGACAATCCACTTAGGCATGCGGCTTTGGCGGCGTCGTAGCCATCGCCAACGGAAAGCCCGCTGCCAACCCTTCCAATGTAGAGTGGCGTATGTCCGACAACCGGGAGCATGCCACTCAGGAAGAGCAGGGAGCCGACCTGAACGGCTTCGACATACGCGCCGAAAGGGGTGGGCGGCGGCGGGAGCACCAGACCGGTCTCCCGAATTCGCGCCTCGGCGCTCGCCGCTACCATTTGCCGAGATGTGCGCCGTTGTCGACGTGCAGCACCTCCCCAGTGATTTTGGAAGCTTCCGTGAGGTAGAGCACCCCGTCAACGATTTCCTGCACCGCAGTGATTGTCCCCATCGGCGACAAGGATCGAAGATAGTCTCGTGGGCCCGTAGCGTGGAGCGGCGTGTCGACAACGCCAGGCGAAACCGCGTTCACCCGGATGTTGTCGCTTGCAAACTCCAGTGCGAGGCTTTTGGTGATCGCGTTTAGGCCGCCTTTGGTGATCATCGGCAGCGATGCTTTGACGCCTGCGATCGGGTGGTCGGTCAGCGACGAAGTGATCGTAACGACGCTCCCTCCGGATCTCTGTCGGAGCATCTGCCTGACAGCGTGTTTCGTGAAGTGCACGAAACCTTCAAGATTGGTGGACGAGAGCTGCCGGAAGTCGTCGATCGTGTACTCGAGGAACGGCTTGGTAAAGAACACGCCTGCGTTGTTCACGAGTGCATCGATGGACCCGAACTGTTCGATCGCTACGCGGGAGACGTTCTCTGCGGTCTTGGGATCGCCAACGTCTCCGTCTACCAGCTCCAGCCTCCCGGCACGATCGAAGGATGTCGCCTCCTTGATCCGCCGCGACGTCGCGACGACATTCCAGCCCTTATCCAGGAACGTCTTCACGAGCCCGGCGCCGATGCCCTGCGATGCACCGGTAATCAGAACCGTCTTGTGCACACTCATTCGTGCTGCCTCCATTTGTTTGTTTTGCGAGCGGCAATGGCCAGCGAACGGGCGCTGGAGCGTTGCCGCTGTTGACATTCAGGGACTGCCCTGTGGGGCATTGGAGGCGACTTTCGCGCCAAGGAGCGTGCAGACGCTATTGTACCAAAGTGTCTCCGATACCTTTGGATCGGTGGAGATGTTGTGGGACACCAAGGTCCAATAGACCCCGGTCGTCGTTGCCTGTTCAACTAGGCCCGGCAGAGCAGTGCATCATGAACGGAGTCCGAAATGAGAACGTGGCATGACCGCCGAATCCTCGACCTTTTTGGAATAGAGCTTCCTATCGTACAGGCGCCGATGGCTGGAGCGACGACTGCGGAAATGGTGATTGCCGTGTCTCAAGCTGGCGGCTTGGGTTCGCTGCCGAGCGCACAGTACTCCGTTCAGCAGTTGCATGAGGCGCTATCGCGGATCACTGGGAGAACAACGAGATCAATCAATGTCAATTTTTTCAGCCACGTGCCACCTGATGCCGATCCCATTGGTCAGATGAGGTGGCGAGCACTCCTGGCGCCATATTACGTCGAACTTGGCCTTGATCCCGCTGCTCCGGTCAGCGGCGCCGGGCGCGCGCCCTTCGACAACGAATTCTGCGAGGTCATCGAAGAGTTCCGCCCCAAGGTGGTGAGCTTCCATTTCGGTCTTCCGGATCGAAAACTCGTTGATCGGGTTAAGGCCACAGGGGCCAAAGTGCTGTCGTCTGCGACGACCGTTGCCGAGGCAGTCTGGCTCGAGGCACATGGTGTTGATGCCGTGATCGCAATGGGTTTCGAGGCTGGCGGGCACCGCGGGAACTTTCTTACGCAGGACATGACAACCCAAGTAGGAACGTTGGCGCTCGTTCCGCAGGTCGTGGACGCGGTCAAGGTTCCGGTCATTGCTGCCGGAGGAATCGCAGATGGCCGCGGAGTTGCGGCGGCGCTGATGCTCGGAGCGTCGGCGGTGCAAATCGGGACTGCCTACCTTCTGACTCCGGAGGCCAAAATTCCGGATCTGCACGCTGACGCTCTTGGTCGCGCAGGCGACGCGAGCACGGCCATCACCAATGTCTTTACGGGAAGGCCCGCGAGAGGTGTTGTAAACCGCTTGATGCGGGAACTGGGACCGCTTTCGGACGTGGCGCCCGCGTTCCCAACTGCTGGCGTGGCGCTCACCGCCATCCGCGCGAAGGCGGAGGCGGAGGGGCACAATGACTTCACCAACCTCTGGGCGGGGCAGGCTCTTGGTTTGGTGAAACGGCTTCCCTCAGCAGAGCTTACAGTGAAGCTGTTTGACGACGCGATGGCAGCCTTGGAAGCGGGTTCGGCCATCAGACGAGTGTAGCGGTGCGCGGCAGACTGCCTCCCACTGCTCGTCGGCTCAAGGCAGAGTTTCCTGCCAAGTATGTCAATCGAGTAATCGGACCGTCCAACGCCGGAGGATCCCGCATGTCGCGATGAATGGCCGACCACTCATTATCGTTCTCGCAGGATCCGCTTCACTCGCAGCTTCAGGAGCGTTAGTGGGTCTCTCGACCGTCGTCGATCCTTAGCTTTGCCGCCATGTTTACAAGATCCGGCAGGGACCGAGCGCCCATTTTACGCATGACCTGGCCGCGATGCGCCTTGACGGTGATTTCGCTGATGTCGAGCTCGAACGCCACCTGCTTGTTCAAGAGGCCCTTCACCACGCCCGACATGACTTCGCGCTCTCGCGGGGTTAGGGCATCGTAGCACACGTGAAGGCGCATCAGCTCTTCCTCATCGCGAATGAGGGCCTCACTCTGCGAGAGAGCTGATTGTATAGCCGCGAGGAGCGCCTCCGCATCAATCGGCTTCGTTAGGAAATCGAGAGCGCCGCCCCTTAGTGCCTTTACGGTCATGGGCACATCGCCGAAGCCAGACACGAATATGATCGGCATTCGGTTCCCGCTCTTCGTGATCAAGGACTGGAGATCCAGGCCGTTGAGCCCGGGCATGTTTACATCCAAGACCAGGCAGCTTGGTCCTGCATCCGGTGTGGCGGTCAGGAATGCCTGAGCAGAATCAAAAAGAATCGGCCGCCACCCTGCGGACCCGATCAGGAGCTCCAAGGATTCCCGGACAGAAATATCGTCGTCAACCACGAAAACTCTCGGCCCATCCGCGGCATTCAGAAGCGCGGTAGTCTTTTGAGTCATCGCCGAGGTCATCCGGTACATGTGCTGCCTCCTTAAGAGCGCAAGCTCATCAATTGCAAAGACTGTATCACGGGTGGGCGCAGGCGATACTGCCCTAATGTTCGATATTCCGCCGCCCCTCGACGCGAAGCATGCGAGTTTTTGGTTGAAATGCCATTGTACGATGGTATCGGCGCCTCATCGCCATCGGTCGCCACGACACCATCGTACAATGGCATGCAGGTCATCTCTTGAGCATGCTCGTTGGGTCAATGGAGTGTTCCAGCTCGGCATAGGAGTTCGCTCGCCAAAGACCGAATGAGACACCAAACGTCTTGAACAGATTCAAGGAGACGACGATGAGCAAGATTTTGATGGTTCTGACTTCACATGATCGGCTTGGTGATACAGGCCGGAAAACAGGCTTTTGGCTGGAGGAATTTGCGTCGCCTTACTATGTCTTCAAAGATGCCGGGGCAAGCATAACTGTGGCCTCGCCCAGGGGTGGGCAGCCACCGATCGATCCGAAGAGCGACGAGCCGGGCAATCAGACGGCATCAATGACCCGGTTCAAGGGTGACAAAGACGCCCAGTCAGTCCTTGCAAACACGGTGCGTCTCGCAACGGTAGATGCCAAGGATTTCGACACGATTTTCTATTCGGGGGGCCACGGACCTATGTGGGACCTCGTCGAGGACCGGAAGTCGATCTCGCTTATCGAAGAATTCTACGGTTCCGGAAAGCCCGTGGCCGCAGTCTGCCACGCACCTGCCGTCTTCCACCATGTGACTTACAATGGAAACCCGCTGGTGAAGGGTAAGCGAGTGACCGGCTTCGCGAATTCCGAGGAGGAAGCGGTTCAACTTACCAAGGTGGTCCCGTTCCTGGTCGAAGATGATCTGAAGGCGCTTGGCGGGCACTATGAAAAGGCAGGAGACTGGGAAAGCTTCGCCATCGTGGATGGTCAATTGGTCACGGGCCAGAATCCCGCGTCGTCAACCGCAGCGGCGAAGTCGTTGCTTGGCTTGCTCTAATGCGCGAGGTGAATATGAAGACCCGCCTTGAGGAAGTTGAAGGTGTTGAGGAAAAGTCCGGAGACGGCGGCCCTCTCGATTCCCTGATCGAATTCTACCGGGCTTTTAACGCCGGCGATCTTCGTGGGCTCGAGGCAGTTTGGCTCGAAGGAGACACGCCAAGCATGGACAACCCGATCGGCGGAATCCGACGAGGCTGGGCGGCTATCGCGGAGGGCTACTCCAAGCTCTTCAGCGGCCCGGCCAAGGTCCATGTCACTTTCCATGACTTCACCAGTCAGGGAGGGAGTGATTGGCATCTTTTTGTCGGAAGAGAGCGCGGAACCTGTGTTGCCGCGGATGGCAAGCTCGATATCGCGTTTCGAACGACGCGTTGGTTGGTCAGACAGGGTGACTCCTGGCGGCAGCTCCATCACCATGGCTCGGTTGAGGACGCGGAAATGCTTCGAGAGTATCAACGTCTGATTTTTGGCCGATAGCCGGAAGGAACGGCGATGTAGGTCGCCGTTCCTTCCGCTTTCCAAGGGCCTTTGCCCGCTCAAGATGAACCGCAAGTATCTCCTTTGCGGTGAATCTCACCGAATTTGATTGATCATGTTCACGGGAGATTTTTGACGACGGTCGCTGCCGGCGCCTCGCCGCTTTCCCAGATGCTGAACAAGGCTTTCACCAAAATCGACAGAGACGGGGGACGGTAAGCTGACGGGAGACGAGCTCAATAACTTTAATCAAATTCTCCGACCAGGCGTCGCAGTCGATGAAAACGGCCGCCCCACGGTCGACATGAATGAGAAGCTCGACCACGACGGTGACGGCGCTGTCGACCTGGACGAAATGAATTCGACCGGAATTCTAATGCCCGCAACCATGTGCGACACGGACTTCTCTTCGCTCCTCGGATAGGGGAACCTTCCCGGCTGCCTGGTTGCCGATGAGATAGCCACTGACGGAGACTAATGCCTTGCAGCGTTCGGGCCAGAGCGCAGCCACGATGTCGGCGGTGCGAGCGCCCCAGTCAAACCCGGCGATGGTGGCGCGATCGATGTTGAGGGCGTCCATCAGTTTGATAGCGTCGACGGCCAGCGCGGACTGTTGTCCATTACGTTTCGTCTCCTTTGAGAGGAACGTGGTGCCGCCATATCCGCGGAGGTAGGGAATGACCACCCGGTGTCCCCGATCAGCCAGGATCGGGGCGACTGCTGCGAAGCTGTGTATGTCATACGGCCAGCCGTGAAGAAGGATAACGGGCGATCCGTCCTTCGGGCCGACTGAGTAGGCAACCTTGAGGTCGCCAGCATCAACGGTCTCGCTCGCGGTAAGAGGTACTGCTTTCTGTTTCGGGCCGCTGGTCTGATCCGCGCGTGCGGTGCCCACGATGGTTCCAAAGATTCCGGTGGCGGTCAAGCCAAGAGCCGCGCCACTGAATGAACGGCGCGTCAAGTTGGCAAGCTCAATGTTGCTCATGAGTCGTCTCCAAGGTGTGGCAAAGGACCCCTCCGCGATCGAGGACGTCCACGCACTAGCTTGACAGCGACTTTGGAGAGATCGATTGCTCGCCGCTACTGAACGAAGGTGTTGGCCATACAAACGTATCGGCGATACCTATGTTCAATCCCGCTCAAGACGGCATTCGACATACTCGTTCTCCATGACGGCGTTCAACAGCCGAAAGGAGATAATGATGTCGCGTGACTACAGGCCCGCAGGGTCCACATTTCCCGGTTTCGTGATCCTTGTGGCGATTGCCGCTCTGGTCGTTGCTTTGGTATCCGTGAGGCAACCCGCGCACACTGTGCGAGTTTGGGTTCCTGCAGCATCTACAGGCGTCAGTAACTCGATCCGCAATTTGGGCGAGATATGTGCACAGCGGTGCAAATCGATCGACCCGGCGTAATACTGGCAGAGGCGTTGCGATGCACGGAAGCTTTTCGATCGGTGGGCGGCCGCTCGGCGCCGAAGAAATCGCGATGATGCGCAGTCTCCTGAGGGAATACTGCGCCCAACGTCGATGCGACAGACAAGGAGATGTTGCCGAGGAGGCTGCTCGATACCTGGTCGCTCTGTATCAGGGCGGCTTGAGCACCGAAGAAGAGCTCAGACGGCGCCTTTATGAAAAGCGGAATTGGGGTGGCCAATTGATTTAGGTAAGGCCACCCAGGGGTTAGCGACTACTGGAGGGCGTTGGGAAGCAGAAGGACAGGAAGTCCTGATCGGCAACTGGTCTCAGAAACCGGGTGTCGCACGAGCCTTGCGCGCTACGGCGCGTTGCACTGCTCGACCGAGGAGTTCCGATGTTTCCGGGTGCGCTGAATGGGCCTTCACTCGCCCTCGCCCTTATGACCCGCGATGCAGTGCGATTAGAAAGGCGATGCCGTCACCGTCCCTGTGCGGCAGTCTCGCTTGGCAAGTCGCCAACCCCGGTCGACGCAACACGC
The DNA here is from genome assembly GCF_014193935.1 of Rhizobium sp. BK377. NCBI lineage: Bacteria > Pseudomonadati > Pseudomonadota > Alphaproteobacteria > Hyphomicrobiales > Rhizobiaceae > Rhizobium > Rhizobium sp. BK377. The sequence goes on along the minus strand of NZ_JACIAC010000012.1, from coordinate 18,688 downwards.
TGGCCGAGATTCAGCTCAATGACTGAGCGCTTCCGCAGTCCCGCTTCCAGAAGCTTCGTCATCCGAGCTCTTGTTGTCGGGCGTTTAGTCGAGATGAAGAACTGATCGAGAGCGGGTGGAAAGAGGTCGTCACCAGGAAGGGAGGCTTCGTCAATAAAGCGCTTCGCGTCAGCAAGCGCGTCTTTGTCGAAGCCCGCGATCTTCCGGGCGAAGCGATCGACGAATGCGTCGAGATCCGCATCGGGAATGGCTCGGTTCACGCACCCGTAACGTTCCGCCGAAGCCCCCGGGTAACGTGAGCCCGCACGAAGGCCGCCTCCGGGCGGGTGGAGACGGCCTTCAGCGGACCAGGAGGATCCGCGCGCTCCGGCGAGGGGGAGGACCGGGCGCGCTGTCGCTGCATCAGCGTATCGCCCTAGGAGGAGGCGATGATCGAAGAATAGCTGCCTTCGAGGTGTTGCAAAACCAGACTTAGGTATCGGCTGCCTGCCGAGTTCATTTCACGTCGCCGATCGGTCAGTCGGCTTGCCAAGGCTCGGAAGAGAGAAGGCAACCGTCGCGCCTGGCCCGTCGTTCGGCATCGCCCACATCCGGCCGCCATGGTTTTCGATGATCGAACGGCTGATGGAGAGGCCTATACCCATCCCGTTCCTCTTCGTCGTGAAAAAGGGTTCGAACATCTTGTCCGCAGCGTCAGCGGCGATGCCGACGCCCGCATCCGAGATCGACAAGGTGAGCATGTCCTCGCCCGCCAGCGCGGTTCGCACGAGCAGACGGCGAGGTCGCCCCTCGATCTCTGCCATGGCCTCGATCCCGTTCAGGACCATATTCAGAATGACCTGCTGAAGCTGAATGCGATCGCCGCTGACGGACGGCAGCTCTGGCGTCAGCTTGGCCTCCAGCACGATAAATTTCCCACGCATGTCTCGCGTCGATAACGCAATCACCTCGCGAGCTATCTCATTGAGGTCGATTTCCTCCATTGCTGGAGATTGCCGATTGAACATAGCCCGAAGTCGCTTGATAACTTCGGTCGCACGCATGGTGTCTCGGATCGTCCGCCGGGCAGTGTCTGTTGCGGAGGCGATGTTCGGCGGATCGAGCGCCAATAGACGGACACATGCATTGGCGTTCGCGAGAATGCCCGAAAGTGGTTGGCTCACCTCGTGCGCGATGGAGGTCGTCAGAGCACTAATTGTCATCACGCGGGAGACGTATGCGAGTTCTTCTCGCGCCTTTAACAGGGCTTCCTCACCGCGTCGAAGAGCATCTTCCGCTCGTCTTGTCTCGGTGATGTCCTGTACCGTTCCCATGAACACCGGGTGATCGCCGATGTAGTGTGTTGCCCTGGCAAGTCCTCGAATGAATCTGACGGACGCGTCTGTCCTGATGATCCGAAAGACGAAATCAGCATCCTCGCCAGCGAACCCTCTCTTCATCTCGAAGTCAAAGAGTTCCAGGTCTTCCGGATGGACCCGCTCCCTGACCGCGTCGATGCTTGGCTCGAGCTCAGGGTCGAGGTCGAATATTCTGTAGAACTCCTCAGACCAGATGTTCTCATCCCGCTGGATATCAGATGTAAAGCTGCCTGTTGAACTAATGCGTTGAGCCGCTACGAGCTGAGCCTGGCTCCGCTCGACCTGCGTCTCTCGTCTGACAAGAGCTTCCTCGTGACGCGTCCGGTCTATGGAGATAGCTGCGATATGCTTCGCTCGATCGACTATTTGCTGCTCGCGAGGTTCGAGGTTTCTTTGCTGGTGACGTAGGATTGCAAATATCCCGGCCGTGTTCCCATAGGGGGACAGAATGGGAATGGCCTGCCAGTAATTCAGACCGTTGGCCAACATGATCTCGCCCATCGACGTCTCACGCTGGTCGCTTTCGGCCAGATTTGCGATCTCGACAGTCCTTTTTGTCAAAGCGGCCGTGGAGCAGGGGTTGTTGTCCGAGATCACGCTCTTTCCGTCGAAAATCTCCCTGAACTCGCCTGGCAGCCTAGTAACCGCCCCCATTCGGAAGAGCTTGCGGTCAAGCGAAAGCTCGAGGAAGCCACAAACGAGGTCCGGAACCAGATCCGCGACAACATCGCAAAGCCGTTGAAGAACACTTGCCGACGGTGCGCCTCGCGCGATCATTTCGAGTATCTCCATTTCCTGCGCGAGGAGGTGGGAGGATTCCCGATTGTCCTGGACGTCGCTCTGAAGTACGCAATAGCCCGCCAATTCTCCGTTTTGAATGCGAATTTGTACGACCTGTGCCTCCAGCCAGCGCAGCGTTCCGTCCGCAGAGAGCGCTTGATACGACACGACAGCTGGTTCGTTTCCGTTCTTCCCCGCCTGCAAACGAAAGGCGATTTCTTTCAGTTTGCTAAGATTGAATTGGCCTGATCTGTCTTGCACCTGAGCGCCTGGTGATAAGCCATACCACCGCCATGCTGCTTGATTTGCAAACTTAAGCTCCAGAGAAGGCGTTAGTAGAAGCGCCTGGAGTGACAAGGAATCTAGGAAACTCCGAAAGTCACGATCGGCGTTGTCAATCTGGTTGTCGACCCTCTCAAGACGTTCCGTCGCAAGCCAACAGACCTCCCCTCCGAGCCCTTTCATTGGCGAAGCAGAAAGATTGAACCATTCGAATTGTCCGTCCCGTCGCCGCAAACGGGCGGCGAGGAATTGAACGCCACCCTTCTGCGCCGGAACGATGAGGAGATGATCGTCCGGATGCAGAAAGCTTGCCCACTGCCGCGAGCCACCCTGATCGATCACCAAGCCAGTGAAGTCTGTGAAGCGCGAGTTCGCATAGCACAGGGCGCCTGTTTCATCCGTTGTCCACACCAGGCCGGGCAGGCTGTTTAAGAGTCGTAGGCCGTCGTTGGACCCAAACGCGATTGCCTCCTCGTCGAGTGAAATTGACATCAACGGTCGTTCCGTTCACTTCGTCGCCCCGCTGTCATCGCAGGAGCCGTCGCTAGTCCGGCGCCGCCGCTGAGGTGCGTCTCGGTCAGCCGTCGCCCAATGATGAAGTCTTTCGAGAGAATTGCCGCCAGCGCGCAAGCGAGCATCCATACCGAAGCGGTCAGGGTAAGCGTGACAGAAGTCCAGCCGAGCGTCGCCGAGGCTAGGATAGTTCCCAGTGAAGTCGAAATTTTCAGCACGGAGAAAACCTCAGCCCTCATCTCTGGCGTCGCCAGTCTGTTGAGCTGCAATGAGTAGTGGATGCCGAGCGATGGGGCGCATATCCCGACAAGCGCGCAGCCGAGTATCGATAAACCGAAGGAATGCTGAAGTATCAGCGCTATGCCGATAATGATCGAGAGGAACATCGCGGCGACCTGCTGCTTCGAGTAGGCTTTGTTGAGCAGGCCGTTTCCCATGGACCCGACAAGCGACGCCGCACACAGGGTCCCGGTGAATATCGCGCCGTACCCCCCTTGCAGATCGAACCCCATCGCAAGCGACACCGCGCCAACTTCGATGCCGCTGATCGCGGCGGAACTGGCACAGGCGCATCCGAGCCAGAGAAGGACTTCAGGCGTCAGCGATTTGGTTCGGGTTTCCGCCGCTTGCGGCTCTACCTTGCTTCGTGCGGACGGCAAGATCATTGCGGGCGCCGCGCCGAGTATTGCGATTGCAGCTATCGAGAATGATGCGGATATCGATCCAAGACTGGCTGCCAGAATCGGGGTGACGAGGAAGGTGAGGTCCGACGCAAAGGCTGCCAAGGCGAGGGCTCGTGTCATCTGTGATTGCACCACAAGATAGTTCGCGCTGTCACGCAGATAGCCGAATGCCGCACCTTGCACGACGCCGGCGGCCACTGCCGCAGCGATGAAAACTGCGAACGGCGCGCCCGCTCCACACGCAGTAGCGCAAGCGAACAGTGCTGCCGTGCGAATAAAGATGAGAGCCTTGAAGAATGCAATTGAGTTCGCCCCCCGCCCCAACCGGGCAATTGGCAAGGCTCCGACAAGTTGCGCGGTTGTCATGGCCGCGAACGCCGTTGCCCCAGTAGCGGGGTTCCCCGTGATCGAGAGTCCTGCCAATGCGAAGGCTATAGACGCTCCTGAGCGAGGTGCGCCGAACAAGCCGTAGGCGACCGCCCACCGGATAGTCTGATGACTTTGTAGACCGCCCCAGTTCATTTTTCCGTCAATTCTGGCCGTATCGTCCGCAGATAAACCTTGCCGATGTTTCGTAGCACACGTGGTGAAAAGCGCCTCGCGTCCGGTGACTTGGAAGCATGGACGGTACTCACAATCAGGAGGTTACCGCAAACTTGCACCACGCACACTATACTATGGTATTGCCTCTAATCTCTGATGGCAGAACTTCGGCCGAGCTACATCATGGTGCAATGGACGGCGTCGAGGGCGAGCGACAAGGCCACGGCCGCTTAATCTGGCCTATTTCCATCGGGTGTGAACTGATCGTAGCTGTCGAGGCTACAGCCCCAGACCTGTTTGCAGTGGCGGCACGAGCTCTCGTATGATCTTTGCCCACATATTGTCGAACATGTTGGCCAGAGCACCAAGCGAGAGGGTAGCACTTGATCCGAAAAGTATTAGCGACGCAATCGCCGAGTTGGCTTGCGCGCCGGGCGCAATACCACCGCCCCCTTTGCCGAATCCTTCCTTAGAGTCACAGGGAATATTGGAATTGGCCGCGCAAAACAGTCGCAAACATATCAGCTGTGTACTCGACGACACGCTGGTCGGCACGGCATGAGGTTCGGAGCCTTCCATCGGACCCTCTCGCAACGAAGTGAATGTTGCGAGTTAAAAGTGGATCAAGCGGTGCGACAAGTCATCCAATGGTATCGGGCCCAACGTTCTGGCTCCGATAGAACATGTCTTGTGCGACCCAAAAAGGCTCGCCGACAGGCGAGATAGCATGCTGTGAAATTGCTGGCGCCCAAGCCATAGGATATTGTACGTTTCGGCAATCCAAGGGTGCGCAGGGCAACAACCTATGTCGGGGATTTCATCGCAGATGGAGTATGAGATCCTCGTTGCCGAGGCGCTTCTTGATTCCTTGCTCCGCGGATTAGCTGTCGATTTCGTCGCAGTGGCTCTCCGAAGCCAAGCCCAGGATGGCTCTATCGAGCTTCTGCAATGTTCGCCAGATCTCAACGCGAGTGAAATCGAAGCGGGATTGAAGCAAGCGACTCTCGGGAACTCCCGATACGCTGAAAAATTGGACATCGGTGACTTGAGGCTGCCCCTCTTTATCACGCCGCTCGACCACGATGGGGTTAGCGGCGAGCTGGTCATTGGCGCCTGCCGAAATGGTTTTCCGACCGAGATTGAGCGCCGGATCATTTCCCATGCTGTTCTCCAGGCAAGGGCCGGATTTAAGAAAAGGCCTGGGACCCTGCTAGGGGACAGTCGGCGAACTGCCGCGAGAGAGGTGATCCTCACAGAGGTGATAGCTTCGATCCCAGGATTGGCATGGTCGGCGGGGCCGGACGGATCCGCGCAGTACTTCAATGACCATTATCTGAGGTACGTTGGTCACGATGCGGCGAGCCTTCGAGGTACGGGATGGACAGCCACTGTCCACCCAGACGACCTTAATGGGCTTGTAGCCGCCTGGATCGAAATGCTTTCCTCCGGACAGGGAGGCGAGGCCGAAGCAAGACTTCGTCGGTTCGACGGCGAGTATCGCTGGTTTCTCTTTCGGACCAATCCACTTGTGGATAGTAGCGGTGCCGTCGTTCGCTGGTACGGTCTGAACGTAGATATCGAGGAGAGGAAGCGTGCGGCCGTAGCTTTGCAATCGAGCGAGATCCACCTGCGCCAGCTTACCGAAACCATTCCTCAGGCGCTCTGGAGTGCTACACCTGACGGAGCCATCAGATATCTCAACAAGAAGGGCCTGGACTTTATGGGCGTAGAAGCGTCCGATCTTACGGACGGCTTTTGGTGGGCAGAAGGGCTCCATCCAGACCAGGTTGCCGGGATCATCCGTACGTGGCAGCACTCCGTGGCCACCGGTGAACCCTACAACGTCGAGGTCTTGTACCGCCGCCGCGTGGACGAGGATTACCGCTGGGTTGATGTCAGGGCGCTTCCTATGTTCGATGATGATGGCAACATCCTCATGTGGTACGGCAGCCTCATCGACATCCATGATCGGAAGGTCGCTCAGGAAGAGATGGCTTCCAGTGAGAGAAGGCTACAACTGATCATTGACACAATCCCCGGGATGGTTTGGTCTGCGCTGCCCAACGGAGGCGGTAACTTTGCCAACCGCAATTTCCGAACCTATCTCGGACTTTCGATGGATGAAGCACGGGAGTGGGGATGGGCTTCGGCGGTACACCCCGAGGATCTGCCGGAGTTGACGGCAACCTGGCAGGAAATGGCGGAGACCAAGGAGCCCGGGGAGTGCGAGGCGAGGCTTCGTCGTTTCGACGGAGAATACCGGTGGTTCATCTGCCGCGGGAATCCGCTCGTGGATGCTTCTGGTGGGGTTGAGTGGTTCGGCATCAATGTCGATATCCATGACTGGAAGATTGCCCAGGATGATCTGCGCGAGGCCCAGGTGAAATTGGCTCACATGACTCGAGTCATGGGCATGGCGCAGCTTACGGCTGCCATTGCACACGAACTCAGCCAGCCACTTTCTGGCATTCTGGTCAACGCTAGCGCCGGGCTTCACATGCTGAGCAGCGAACCTCCCCAGCTTGAAAGTGCGCGGGAAACTGTCAGGCGGACAATTCGAGACGCAAACCGTGCTTCGGAAGTCACCGAACGAATTCGCGCTCTCTACAGCAAGAGCGATCCGGTCGTGGAAACAGTGGATCTGAACGCGATTGCTCAGGAGGTGATTGGGTTTGCTCACAGCGACCTACGGAAAAACGGCGTAAGATTGACGACACGGTTCGCCGCAGATCTGCCGCTGGTGAGAGGCGACCGCGTGCAATTGCAACAGGTTATCTTTAACTTCATCAAAAATGGCGTTGAGGCGATGAACGGCACAGTTGGTCGCTCAAAGGATATGGAGATTGCCACGGTCCGAGAAGACGCAGATCGCGTCCGCTTATCGGTGAAGGATGCGGGGCCTGTCTTCGATTCTGCCATGTCCGAGAAATTGTTCAGCCCGTTCTTCACGACAAAATCGAATGGCATGGGAGTAGGACTCTCCGTCAGCCGCGCAATCGTCGAGAGTCATGACGGTCATCTTTGGGCCGAAGCGAACGACCCACATGGCGCAACTTTCGCCTTTTCGATTCCTGTACGAGAGGGTGGAGACCCTCGGATGGAACCGCACGCCTCGAAGTGAAGCGTTTTGGCGCCGACAGGTCAATCCAGTGTCAGTCATAGAAATCAGGCAAGAGCTTGAGCCCGTCGGCCTGATGCTTGTCGTGGTTGATAAAGAGCTGCGCATCGTATTCGTTCATGATTTGCTTGATCCGGTCCATGGACGAGATGGATTCGGGCTTATCGACATTCAGCGCGGGGACGATGTCTCGCTCGAAATTATCCTCCAGGTGTGCCACGTCCCCCGACAGAATGACGTAACCAGTCTTGGCCAAATTGACCAGCAGCGACTGGCTTCCTGGGGTGTGCCCCGGCGTCGACAGCAATTTGACGCTGCCATCGCGGAACAGGTCGACGTCTCCAGTCACGAGTTCAAGACGGAGAGGGTGTCCGAGGAGCTTCCGAGCTAGCTGCACAAGCGTGTTGAGGTTCGGGTCCGAAGGTGGAGGCGAATTGATCCATTCGTATTCTGCCTTCTGCATCACAACCGTGGCGTCCTGAAACAGACCGACGTTTCCGATATGATCACCGTGCGTATGGGACACGAGGACGTAGTCGATGTCGACTGGCTTCAGCCCAATTTGAGCAAGCTGCGAGGATATCGTCTTGTCGAGGTGATATACGATAAGGCTGGGAAGTGTGGACCACCCCTTGGGATCACCGATCGCCGTTTCGGGGACCCCAGTGTCCCACATGAGGTATTCGTTGCCGCGCTGGATTAGATAACATGTCGACGAGAATTCAATAGACTTGCCCTTGTTCTCGCCGGGCGTCCAGACAGACTCGTCATTCGCAAGGGAATGGCCGCAGTCGACCCGGTAGAGCCGATCGATCGTCGCAGCATGATTTTCTGCTTCCGTCGCTGACAATTGCCGGACGTCTGCTGTTGCGAAGAGCGCGAGGAAAATAACTTGAGTGATTGCAAAACGAAGTTTCATTATCTGTCTCCGATCTAGCAGCAAAAAGAGGTTGTGGTTCCACTATGGAACCGCGGTAGTCGGAACATTCGTGATGTACATCTAAATGGCTCGCCACATGCGAAGTGATGGACGAATGTTAGCCAGGCCCTCGGTGACGCGTAATTGCACTTAGGTATGGAAGGCGGAACGTTTGCTTATTGAACTTTCTTCCGAGGATGAGGTGCCGGACTATCGGAAAAACTTGTCAGCATAAGAACTCTCAAGGAATCAACATCGTCGCTTCTTCTTCGTGAAAATAAATAATTCTGGGGAACCGCATGGCAGCTCAAAAGGCAACATTGATCTTTGAATGTGAAGGGCTGGAGATCGATCTCGGACGGCGCGAGATGCGTGAAAGCGGGATTGTTATTGCACTTGGCGGCCGCGCGTTTGATCTCCTCGAGGTCTTGGTTCACTCGGCGGGGCGGGTCGTCAGTAAAGATGAACTGATGGCAGCGGTCTGGCCGGGTATGATTATCGAGGAAAATACTCTTCAAGTTCATGTCTCGGCAGTCCGAAAAGCGCTTGGCCAAGATCGTGGAATGTTGAAGACGTCCAAGGGTCGGGGCTATCAGTTGCTGGGAACGTGGCTAAGACGGCAGGAATATGTATCGGCACTGGATAATGAAGTACCAACTCAGCCGTTCGTTTCCAATTTTCCGGCCGCCATGTCAGACGTGGTGGGGCGGTCTGCTGCAATGCGATACTTGCAAGATCTCTTGTCAGCCTACCGAATGGTGACGTTGACTGGACCGGGCGGAATCGGAAAAACCGCGCTTGCACTGGAAGTGGCGCGGACCCTAATTCCTACCATTCAAGGTGAAGGCTGGCTCGTGGAGCTAGGCTCGCTCTTAGACGCTTCGTTGGTTCCCTCCGTTGTCGCTGGTGTTATCGGAGTAAGACTAGGCGGCGAGACTTCTGCCACCGCTGTGGCACGCGGGATCGGTGGAAGAAAATTTCTCCTTGTTTTGGATAATTGCGAGCACGTAGTGGACGCAGCCGCCGAGTTTGCGGAAACAGTCGTGCGAATGTGCCCGCACGTCACTGTTTTAGCGACAAGCCGCGAAGTACTACGGATTGCGGGTGAGCAAGTGTACCGCGTGCCGCCGCTAGACGTGCCACAGGACGATCAGGCTGGCCCAGACGATGTCCTCCAATGCAGCTCGGTCGAGCTATTCGTGAAGCGGATTAAGGCTTTGGATGTGGACTTCTCGGAGGCGGCCGACAACCTTGCTGTCGTTGCTCTTATCTGTCGACATCTTGACGGAATTCCACTGGCTATAGAGTTCGCGGCTGCACGGGCCGCCGTTCTTGGAACCATACAAGTTGCCAAACATCTTGATGATCGGTTTGGCCTATTGTTTGGGGGGCGACGAACAGCGCTCCCGAGGCACCAAACCCTTCGTGCAACGCTCGATTGGAGCTATGAGCTGCTCCCGGAGAACGAAAGGCGGCTGCTACGCCACCTGGCCGTTTTTGCAGGCGGGTTTACGCTCGATGCGGCAGCGACCGTTCTTAATGGGACCGCGACTAATCTCTCGGAGATCACCGACAGCATCGCAAATCTCGTATCGAAATCGCTGGTGACCCTGGAATCATCTGTTTCTAGTGGCCGATGGCGCCTTCTCGAGACGATCCGGGTCTACGCGATCGAGAAGCTTGTTGAACAAGATGAAGCTGATCAAGCATCGCGGCGGCATGCCGAGTATTTTCGTGATCTGATAACGCCGACCACTATTGGCTTGACGTTGGATCCAGCCAAGGAGGACATGGCCCGGAACGAGAGGGAGATTAGCAACGTCCGAGCGGCGCTTAGTTGGTCTTTCGGCTCAGGCGGGGACGTGGCGATCGGAATCGCGCTGACCGTCGCCTATGTGCCGGTGTGGACGTATCTCGGACTGATGGTCGAATGTTGCGACCGCGCGGAGCTCGCGCTTGACCGTCTCGAGCCGGAACTGAATATCGATTTATCGGTCAGAATTCATCTTCATCTCGCTCTCGGGCTCACGTTGATGTTTACGATGAGATCTGCCGAGCGCTGCGGGGCGGCTCTATCCAATGCACTCGAGGGTGCCAGAGAGATCGATGATGTGAAGGTTCAAGTGTTGGCTTTATGGGCCTTGTGGATCCTGCATTTGAATACGGGTCAATCGCGAATGGCGGGGTTGGTCGCATTGCAATTCGGGCGCGCTGCCGAACGGACCGGCGATCCTGCCATCACGCTTATTACTGATCGGCTACTTGGAAGCGCACTTCACTTTGGAGACGATCAGAGCCAGGCGCGGCGCCATTTGGAGCGTGTTCTTGGAAACGACGTGATTCTGAAAGATCAACGGTACACGATCTGGCTCCAGCTAGATCAACACGCAGTCGCGCAGGCGATGCAGGCGCGCGTGCTAGCATTGCAAGGGCTTTTTGATCAGGCACTAGTCACTGCACGAGAGAGTATTGAATCTGCGGCGAACCGCCGCCCCTTGATCTATGAGGTGCTTCGCCTGGCGGCGGTCCCGGTTGCACTTATGGCTGGCGATCTCGATGCCGCCGAACACGCGGTACAGAGGTTACTGGGTTTGGCGTCCGCTGGAAGCGCGGCGTTCTGGGTCAATGCCGCACATTGCCTGAATGCGAAGCTGCATATCCAGCGTGGCGACCTGGATAAAGGCGTCTCGCTGCTGACGACAGCACTCAATCATTGTGACAGCACAGGATGGACGGTGTGGTATCCGGAGTTCCTGGGTGCACTGGCAACTGGATTGGCTGGACTCAATCGAACGGACGAAGCGTCAGCGACGATCGACCGTGCACTTGCATGGTCGGAACGGGGTGGAGAGACTTACTATGTGGGCGAACTGCTGCGCATCAAAGGTCAACTCGCCCTTCAATCCCTGACCCAACCACATTCGCTGGCAGAGGAGTGCTTCAACAAGGCGATAAGTCTCTCGCGGGTGCAAGGCGCTTTGACTTGGGAACTCAGAGCCTCAATGAGTCTGGCACGATTGCATATTGGACAGAACCGGCGGGATTTGGCGCGCCGAGTCCTCGCGCCGGTTTATGATCGTTTCACCGAAGGGTTTGATACAGCGGATCTATCAGCGGCTCGCCTCTTGCTCGGATCTCTGTCATCGCCGGAGATTGATGGACGAGGCGGCGACGGTTGATCGCAGTCCGTAGCGAAAATTCTCCTTCAGGATTCTTCAGGTTTGCTTCAAGGAAAGTCCTGTAATGATGCGCTAGAACTGACTCCATTGGACCCGCGCATACTTGGAGGAACGACTGTGGAGGAGGTGTGGCCAGAACCGAAGCGAATTACCTCGGGGAAAAAAAGCACCAGGCTGAAGGTCGTTGAGACAAGGAATGTTGCGGCCGCGCTCACAGGGCTCATCGCAGACTTCTTCGCGCTTTATCTGAAGACCAAGAATTTCCGATGGCATGTCTCAGGATCGCACTTTCGCGAGTACCATTTGCTGCTGGACGAACAATCCGCCCAAATTCTCGCCGCGGTGGAGCCTATGGCAGCGCGAGTACGCAAATTGGGAGCGACGACACTCCGGTCTGTTGGTCATGTCGCCCGCCTCCAACGTTTGTTGGACAACGACCAACACTATCTGGAGCCGCGGCAAATGATAGCAGAACTCCTCGACGATAATCGTCAAATTGTCGATCTGCTTCGGGAGGCATACGAACTCTGTAACGACAATGGGGACTTTGTCAGTCTGAATCTGATTTCCGACTTTACCGATGATGCTGAAGGCCGCGCCTGGGTTCTGCTTTCGATCACGCAGGATGAAAATGACGAATAAGGCAGGTCGCCCCGCGGAGGATCGCTAGTTTTTCTGAACTGATGATCTTGGTAGGCATGGATCTGTCTGCGCACCGACGCTTGTTCCGGTTCCACCAGTTGTTTCCCGTTGCGGGCATAAACAAGGAGGTATCGCAATGTATAATCTCTCGACGAATGCAGCCTTCTATGCGCATGCGGCTCCATCGACAATTACGCGTCCGATAGTGTTTGTAGTCGATGACGATATCTCTATCCTGGAGTCTCTGGAGATGCTGATCCTTAGTGCCGGGTGGAAACCCGAGCTTTTCGGTTCGGCCGGAGCCTTCCTTTCGCAACCGAAGCCGCTTGCTCCGCATTGCCTTATCCTCGATGTCAATCTTCCCGATCTCAACGGGCTGAAGTTGCAGGAATTGCTTTCGGAAAGCCGAAGTGGATTGCCGATTATCTTCGTGACCGGCTGTGGCGACGTTCGGACGACGGTCCGGGCAATGAAAGCGGGGGCTGTCGACTTCCTAACGAAGCCTTTCAAGAATGAGGCATTGATCGACGCGATCGAACGCGCCTTAGAGGCAAGCACTAGATATGAAGAACTCGAGGCAGAGCTAGACATATTGCGCGAAAGTTACGCATCTCTCAGCCGCCGTGAGACAGAGGTAATGAGTTTCGTGGTCTCCGGGCTGCTTAACAAGCAAGTCGCCTATGAACTCGGTATCAGCGAGATCACTGTAAAGGCACATCGAGGGCAAGTGATGAGGAAAATGAACGCCCGCTCACTTCCCGAGCTAGTCAACATGGCGGCCAAGCTTGATGCCGATGGGAAAAATTCCAGGCTCGGTCACCTGACGTGCCCCCGTTAAATTAGGCCATTCAGACTTGGAATTTTCTACTTATGATCCCTATTGGGCAGAAGAGGAGAATTTCATGAAGGCCTCGAAGTTTTCGGAAGCGCAGATCGCCTTTGTTCTGAAGCAGGCGGAGGACGGGACGCCGATCGGTGAGGTCTGCCGCAAGGCAGGAATTTCGGACGCGACCTTCTACAATTGGCGCAAAAAATATGCCGGTCTGATGCCGTCAGAGATGAAGCGGTTGCGGCAGCTCGAGGAGGAGAATGCCAAGCTGAAGCGGATTGTTGCCGACCTGTCGCTGGACAAGGCGATGCTTCAGGACGTGCTGTCAAAAAAGCTCTGAAGCCTGCCCGCAAGCGCAAGCTTGTCGACACGATCAAGGCAGACTGGAAGGTTTCTATCCGGCGCGCATGTTCGGTGCTGAAGATTGACCGGTCGCTTTATGTCTACAAGTCCAGGCGCGGCGAGCAGGCCGAGTTGAAGCTGAAGATCAAAGAGATCTGCCAGACACGGCTGCGTTACGGTTATCGTCGCGTGCACGTGCTGCTCACGCGCGACGGCTGGCCCGTCAATCCGAAGCGAATCTATCGTCTTTACAAGGAGATGGACCTGCAACTCCGCAACAAGGTTCCCAAGCGTCGGGTCAAGGCGAAGCTGCGAACCGACCGCACGGAGCCGACCCATTCCAATCACGTCTGGGCAATGGATTTCGTTCATGACCAGTTGGCCACTGGCCGCAAGACCAGGGTTCTGACGGTGGTCGATACCTTCTCGCGCTTCTCGCCGGCAGTGGATGCACGCTTCAACCTTGTAAATCAGCCCCATATGAACTAAATGTGGTTACGTAACCACGATCATTGGAGGCTTGTTATGAGCGTCACCACACTTTCGGGCCGAGAACTTAATCAAGATTTAGGTCGCGCCAAGCGAGCCGCCCAGGAAGGGCCTGTGATCATCACCGACAGGGGCCGGCCCGCCCATGTCCTTTTGTCGTTCGAGGATTATAAACGGCTTACCGGCAAAACGCGCACGCTCGGCGATATGCTCGCGGCGCCGGGTGCGGAGGACGTCGACTTGCCGCTCGTGTCGCGCACGGAACATGCTCAGCCGGTTGACCTGTCCTGATGCTGCTGCTCGATACCAACGTGGTGTCGGAGTTGCGCAAGGTCGCAAGCGGCAGGGCCGATCCCAATGTCGTGGTTTGGAACGAAACCGTAGATCCGGAAGAGACTTTTATTTCGTCTGTCGTTTTGCATGAACTCGAGATTGGCGTCCGGCTGGTGGAGCACAACGATGCTGCGGCCGGGAAGGTGCTGCGGAATTGGTTGGAAAATGCCGTTTTAACCGCGTTTTCCGGACGTATCCTCGCCCTTGACGAGGCGGCCGCCCGTCAGGCAGCCAAATGGCATGTGCCTCACCCCAAGCCAATCAACGATGCCTACATCGCAGCGACGGCGTTCACGCGGCGAATGACGCTGGTGACACGCAACGTCAAAGATTTCGAGACCCTCGGGATCGCACTTAAAAATCCCTGGGATGCTCCACCCGCCTGATGTGTCAGTAGGATCGCGCCGGCAAGGCAGCCAAATTGGTTCCGACCGAGGGTTGGCACTAAGGCCATGAATACCAGGCGGGGTCACGATTAGCCGAAGAAGTCGAATTGGATCAGCGCTAGCGTTGTTTCAAAATCAAAGAGCCCGTGTCTGTCGCGGAGGGCTGTGTTCGAAGCCCCAGCTTTCCGTTTCTAGTCAGTCAGACTGTTCAGATATTTGGGAGGCGCTTGGAGACCTCTCGCATTGGCTCGACCTCCAATTCAACCGCGGCAAGAGGGGGAAACTAAGCAGAAAGGTCTTCTGTTTAGTGTAAGCGGTGTTTTGACCCCACCTTCCGGATCAGCGCGTGATTGTTGATGTTGTTGCCGAACGAGGCTTCGACATATGACGGTTACAGGGTTTACGCATGGCACCAGTGCAGACGTGCCGGTGCAACGGTTTGAGGTTTTTACGGGAACTGGCCGTCGCCGCGACTGGAGCGACGAGGAGAAAGACCGAATTGTCGCCGAGAGCTATAGCGGCGAGATGTCGGTCAGTGCTGTTGCGCGTCGGCACGGGTTGTCTCCCGGACAATTGTTTACCTGGCGTCGGCAGGCGCGGAGTCAGGCGCAGCAAGACTCGCCGCCGATGTTTGTGGCAGCAGTATTTGATCGTCCGGTAGAGCCGCCTCCGACACGGCGAAAGACGATTACGAGGAGTGCACTTCCAGTTGCGGCAATCGAGCTGGAGGTTGGCGGCGCGGTCGTCAGGATCGCATCTGGCACGGACAGCGCGACAATTGCTGCTGTGATCCAGGCGTTGAAGGCTCAGTCGTGATCGGTCCGTCCGGTGCGGTAAAGGTGATGATCGCCACCAAGCCCGTCGACTTCCGTAAAGGTGCTGAGGGATTGGCGGCGCTCGTGAAGGCGGAGATGGGTGCTGACCCATTCTCTGGCACGATTTATGTGTTCCGCGCCAAACGAACGGACCGGATCAAGCTGATCTTCTGGGATGGCAGCGGCGTGTGCCTGGTTGCCAAGCGGCTTGAGGATGGCGAGTTCCATTGGCCTCGAATGCAGGACGGCGCGATGCATCTGACAGCGGCCCAGTTCTCGGCTTTGTTCGAGGGATTGGACTGGAAACGCGTTCATGCGCCAAGCGAAACGCGCACGCCGGTAAAGGCTGGATGACGGCCGCGACCAATTGAATCAGCGCCATCCAGCCTCTCGATCCGAGCGGTAAAATATGCTGTTCTCGATCCATGGCGATAACGTCGGACGAGCTTCCGGATGATCTGAACGCGCTGAAAGCGATGGTGCTTTCGCGCGAGGCGGAGAACGCCCGTCTGCGTCAGATCATCAAGGAATTGCAGCGCCACCGGTTCGGTCGCCGTGCCGAGACGCTCCCAGAAGATCAGCTCCTGCTTGGGCTTGAAGAGGCCGAGCAAGTCGAGGCTGCCGGTCTGGAGGACAACGAGCAAGCCTCTCCCGCTGTTCGACAGGCGCAGGTCGCCAAACGCCGCACGAACAGAGGTTCGCTGCCAGCCCATCTGCCGCGCATCGAGATCGTAGTTGATATTGATGACCATGCCTGCCCCTGCTGCCGCAATGACCTGCATCGGATCGGCGAAGACGTCAGCGAGAAGCTCGACATTGTGCCCGCCCAGTTCCGCGTGCTTGTGCTGCGCCGCCCGAAATATGCTTGCCGGGCTTGCGAAGAAGTCGTGGTCCAGGCTCCGGCCCCGGCAAGACTGATTGAAGGCGGCATTCCGACCGAGGCCACCGTCGCCCAGGTGCTGGTCTCCAAATATGCTGACCACCTGCCACTGTATCGCCAGGCGCAAATCTATAAGCGTCAAGGTATCGACCTCGACCGCTCGACGCTCGCCGACTGGGTCGGTCGCGCCGCCTGGCATCTGCGTCCTGTCCATCAGCGGCTGCTCGATCATTTGAAGTCATCGTCGAAGCTCTTCGCCGACGAGACGACAGCCCCCGTGCTCGACCCGGGTCGTGGCAAGACTAAGACCGGGCAGCGTTGGGCCTATGCGCGGGACGACCGCCCTTGGCAAGGAAATGACCCGCCCGGCGTCGCCTATATCTATGCCCCGGATCGCAAAGGCGAGCGACCGATGGCCCATCTCGACGGCTTCGTCGGCATTCTGCAGGTCGACGGCTACAGTGGATATCGCCCACTCGCGGCAAAGAACACCGTGTCACTGGCTTTCTGCTGGTCTCACGTTCGCCGCCGCTTCTATGAACTCGCCGCCGCCGGTCCAGCACCCATTGCCAGCGAGGCGCTCAAACGCATCGCCGAACTTTACAGGATTGAAGACGAGATACGTGGCCTCACACACGAGGAGCGTACCGCCACGCGCCAAGAGAAGAGCCGACCGATCACAGATAGCCTCGCTCCCTGGCTGCGCGAACAACTCGGCCTCATCAGTCAGAAGACGAAGCTCGCCGAAGCAATCCGCTATGCCTTGTCACGCTGGGATGGCTTGACCCGGTTCATCGACGATGGCCGGATCGAGATCGACTCCAATACCGTCGAGCGATCCATCAGGCCAATTGCGCTCAATCGCAAGAATGCACTATTTGCAGGTTCAGACGCCGGGGCAGAACACTGGGCAACCATCGCGTCGCTTATCGAAACCGCCAAGCTCAACCATGTCGAGCCACTGGCCTATCTCTCAGACGTCCTCACCAGGATCGCCAACGGCCATCCAAATAGCCAAATCGACGACCTGCTGCCGTGGACTTATGCCGCAAGGAACGAACTCAAAGACGTGGCCTGAAAACAGCGCTTACTGTTTAGTCACGAATTCAGTATGAGCTCGATCGCGGCTTAAGATCGAGGACCGGACTGCGTCGGCACTCTAGTTCGATCGGAAGTAGCGTGGTCGCCGGTTCAGATCTCATCAAGGCGCTGGGTCGGGCACACTCACGGTCTACCTGTGGTGATCAGGTGCAAGGCAGAATTGCCCCTTGTAACCGCTGCTGCTGACAGCTTGCGGTCGAATGTCGCCAGCTGGCCACCACGCGCCTTGGCTAGCGCAAGCAAGTAGGTATCAGTTACTTGTCCCGGTGTTAGTATCTTTGTGGGAGCGATATCACCTGATCCAACAAGGCTCACATCGTCGGGCCAAAAACTGTGGCCGGGGAGCGAGCGCAATTTGCGGACGATCTCCATCACGAGTGCCGGTGAACCAGGAGAGTTAGGGTATTTGGGGTTGCCGACAATCCGGATGACACCATTTTCGGTAATCGGGCAGGTAGCCCACGCGACCTGACCCATCGCCGTGAACCACTCGTGCGCGTCATCATGAGCTACATGGCCCGGATCAATTAAGGCAATCAGTACATTGACGTCGAGCAGGAAAGTCACGGCAGTTCGTCACGCAAGGCGTTCACGATGTCGAGCGTCACTGGCGGCGCACCTGGCCGAACTGACAGGAGAGGAATGCCATTGCGCTCAGCGCTGCTGGGCGGTCGGCGAAGAGAACGTCTCGCGAGCTCAGAAATGACCTCGCCGACGCTCCGGTGCTGCTGGGTTGCCATCGCTTTTGCCGCGATCAGGACATCGTCGTCGATTGCCAAGGTCGTTCTCATATCTGCCTCATCGCGCATCAATCATCACGCATCATATAAAGCAAGCGGTCGGCCGTCTCAAGGTGAATAGGACGCAATATTGCGCCAAACTGTCAGCGTGAAAACGGCTGAAAATCACACTCTCAAATCTGCGCACGAACCACGGGTCTCCGGTTCGAACCTGTTCAAGGCGACCGATGAGTTGCCAGACCGCGATTAGCCAGTTGGATCCTTGAGACGAATGCCGGGGCCGCCGGCGCCCTGGTAGTCTCCTTCAATGAAAATGATCCCTGCGTTTTCTAATGCAAATCGGATCGCAGCGATTGTTCTCGGCTTGAGTTCTTCGCCACGCTCGAAGCGGACAAGCGTGTTTGTTGATACGCTTGCGGAAGCAGCAAGATCCTTCACACTCATGTTGAGAGCGGTTCGTGCCATCTTGCATTGAACGGGCAACAAAATCGCTATCTCCTATCGAAATCGCCTTGACGTGGCGATTTTCTCTGCGTATCGTGGTCTCAAACGATCATTCACGTCAGGCGTGATTCTCGAAAAGAACCATAGCTAGCTCTCGTCCGCGGCGGGAGGCAATTCCTTTCGTCAGTAAAAGAGAGAGGGATCATGGAACTACGCCAGCTATCCTACTTCGTTGCGGTGGCAGAGGAGCTGCATTTCGGCAGAGCCGCAGCCAAGGTGAGTATAACCCAGCCTGGCCTGTCAGACGCGATC
>NZ_JACIAC010000011.1:0-100629 GCF_014193935.1 Rhizobium sp. BK377 | reverse complement strand
CGGAATGCCCGGGCGACCGCCTGCATGCGGTTGACCGAATCCAGCTTGCGCATCGCGCTCTTCAGATATCCCACCACCGTATGCGACGACAGATCGAGAATGATCGCAATCTCGTCGCTGCTCTTGCCCGCAGCCGACCAGCGCAGGCATTCGATCTCCCGCCGGGTGAGGCTTTCCGATGGCCGGTCTTGCGGCTTCTCGTCGCTCGCCAGCCTGTCCAGAAGCTCCATGCACCCATAAACCAGCGCCATCGCTGCATCCCGGCAAGGCATGCCACCCGATCCCGAAAACGCGAAGATGTATTGTTTCAGGTCAGCGTCGTGGAGCGCGAACGCGAACGTTTGCTTCAGGCCGTGCATCTGAAACATCGCGTTCAGACGGCGGTTTTCCTGATTCGCTGCAGTGCCGCCAAAAGGCCCCTCTTCGCAGAAAACAGGCATGATCGTGCGCTTCATGGCGGCGACCAGCTTGCTACAATAGAAGAGGTCCGCCTCCTCGTAAAAGTTGACGAGGCTCTGCGGCCAGTTGCTGATTACTTTGTTTTCGAGAAAGGCCGTCCGGTCCCCGCGCGGGAATACGGAAAACAGGTGGAATTCGAACCCGGCGGCTTTCGTCAGCTCATCCAGGCGGCTTGCACCGTCGACAGCGGAAATGCCCGCAGAACAGGCCCTGAACGCTGAAAATGCGGTATCATCGGCGCAGTCGCGGACTGCGCGTTCACGTCTCTTCATTCTCTCGTTCCTTCACGGGCCTGGCTTCGGCTCGACCTCGCAACCAGCCGCGGATCGGACGCGCCGGACGATCAGGAAAGACGCTATGTGCCTCGCATCCGAAGGATACGAACCATTCAAATGGCGAGCTTTATGATGCTGCGAGAAGAACGAAGACGAAGTCTTTGCGCTCATACTTATGTTGCAGCGCTTATAAGATTGTCCGGGGGAAACATCTAACATTTATTCCGCATGGCTCCCATGCAGCCGTATCAAATTGACGTAGCGGCAGGAGTCCGCAAATCAGGCCCCTCGGCAGCGTCTAAAGTTGTTATCAAAGTCTTACGATGCGTTTAGGCAATTTTTAAATGTGGCAAGTTAGAGTGGCGCCCGTGGTCTTGCGTTGTGTAGAGAGTCCAATGACCGAAATGATACGTCCCCGAGTGAAATATGTCATCGGCCCCGATGGCAGCCCCCTGACGATTGCGGATCTTCCGCCGCCGAATACGCGGCGCTGGGTCATCCGCCGGAAGGCAGAGGTTGTCGCGGCTGTTCGCGGTGGCCTGTTGAGCTTGGAAGAAGCTTGTGAGCGTTACACGCTCACTGTCGAAGAATTCCTTTCCTGGCAGTCGTCTATCAACAGCCACGGTCTTGCCGGCCTGCGCACCACGCGCATCCAGCAGTACCGCCACTGATCCCACTCCATTCGAGTTGATTATTTCGGGCCGGACGCATTTCCCTTGAGGGAATGAAGAAGGCCCGAAATCATTGCCGAGGTCGCGCACGGGTCTGCATAAACCTGTTCGCAGGTCCCGGCGATCGATGCCGCAATCACCATCACGGCGGCGGTACGACGGTGCGATAAAACAGGCTGCCCCGGCAGCCATGGATTAAGCGGCGATTCCGGTCACTTTCAAAACCGCCAATACGATTGCGTAACCAGTGCCGCCCCGCCCACTCACCCATTCCGGAGCGATGACACGATTTCCGGCGGTGACGGCGTCTCATCAAAAAACCAGAACCTCTCGAAGCGAGATGAGCGGCAGCGCGAGGCCAAGCGCCAGAAGAAACGGCGCCGCGCGAGCGGGACCAGCGAGAGCCCGTTCAATCCTCTCCGTTTGAACACACTGTCTCCTGCCGCCGCGGTTGGCATGCCGACGCCGCCATGTCACGTTCCCGATCACATATTCGAATTCGTCAGGAGATAGAGATGGATATCAGAATTGAGGAAACCACTTCCGGCGGCCGCTATGTTGCGGCGCTGGAAGGCCATGAAGCGGAAATGACCTATTCCCGCACATCGCCGAAACTCATCATCATCGATCACACAGGGGTACCGGATGCTTTACGCGGCAAGGGCGTCGGCCTGGCGCTCGCCCTTCATGCGGTCGAGACGGCTCGCGAGGGCGGCTGGAAGATCATCCCGCTGTGCCCCTTCTTCAAATCGCAAGCGCAACGCCATCCGGAATGGAATGACGTGGTAAATTGAGGGCAGCCGTCATAGATGGAAACTCCAAAAGCCATGCATGACGGACACCGCGCCCGTCATGCATGGCTTCTGTGGTTTATACCCAAGGCGCCGGGACCGGCGCCTGCAATATTCGTCAGGCCCGGACGCGAACTGCGCCGTCGCGCTCTTCGAGCGCCGTTGCCCTGGCATATTCCGCCTGCATTTCCTCGAGCGCCAGTTCCAGCGCCTCCTCTTGAACCTTCAGTTCCTTGATCGAAACCTGAAGATTGTCGGCGCGCTGACGTGCGGCCTTCGCGAAGGTCGGATACGCAAAGTGATTCGGATCGGAAATACCGGACTTCTTTTCCTCGACGACGATCTGGCTCTCCAGATCCTTCGTCATCCGTTCAAATTCAGACATCATCATCTGCAACTGCTGCAACTGACGACGTTTTTCGTTAACCTGAAACTCTTTCAGGCGAACGAGGCTCTCACGCGACTTCATACGCATTACTCCCGTGATGCGAGACCCCGGCTCAACTAGAAACCGCCCTTGCGCGCCGCTTTGACACGGTTTGCCGAAAAATTTCCTGCGATATTAACAAAAACCTACCGCTGGTAACCTTTCGTTTACGGGCATCGTTAATGATAGGCCCGATGATTTAAGGCTCGGTAAATGCCAGGACAGGAACCCGAACCTTTTCATTAGCGAGTCGGATGAATCACTTAGCTTGATTTCTTAATGTCAGAGTTGAGAAGCAGGTTCAGAGATTCTCATTGGAAAACAGAGAAATGGAAAAATTATTTAATAAATTCGATATTCCTTGCCAGAGTGAATTAGAATTTGTTAACCATTTCGTGGCAGCTTCCAAATCACGTAGCTTATTCGGTATCGCGTAGGGGGCCATGCCACCTTTCGGCGGCGGTAAAGGGGATAATTATGCGGGTACTACTCATCGAGGATGACAGCGCTACGGCGCAGAGCATCGAACTGATGCTCAAATCTGAGAGTTTTAATGTGTATACGACAGATCTCGGCGAAGAAGGCGTGGATCTGGGCAAGTTGTATGACTACGATATCATCCTTCTCGATCTGAACCTTCCAGACATGTCCGGATACGAAGTGCTGCGCACTCTCCGCCTGTCGAAGGTCAAGACGCCGATCCTCATCCTCTCGGGCATGGCCGGCATCGAAGACAAGGTTCGTGGCCTCGGCTTCGGCGCCGACGACTACATGACCAAGCCGTTCCACAAGGACGAACTCGTCGCCCGTATCCACGCGATTGTTCGCCGGTCCAAGGGCCATGCCCAGTCGGTCATCATCACGGGCGAGCTCATCGTCAACCTCGACGCCAAGACCGTCGAAGTCGGCGGCCAGCGCGTTCACCTGACGGGCAAAGAATATCAGATGCTGGAGCTTCTCTCGCTCCGCAAGGGCACCACGCTCACCAAGGAAATGTTCCTGAACCACCTCTATGGCGGTATGGACGAGCCGGAGCTGAAGATCATCGACGTCTTCATCTGCAAGCTGCGCAAGAAGCTCGCAAATGCTGCCGGCGGCGCCAACTATATCGAAACCGTCTGGGGACGTGGCTATGTGCTGCGCGAGCCCGACGGCGCCGAATACGCCGAAACCGCCTGATCCGCCGAAATCCCCTTATCCTTAAAATCCCGCCTGCGTGGCGGGATTTTTGTTTTGGCGCCGCCATCTCCAAAATAAAAAGCCGCCCAGGAGGACGGCTCACGTTGACGATTTGCGCGACTGCTCAGGCGGCGATTGCGCGATTTCCGAACACGGCGGTGAGTATCTTGCGATCGAAGGGCTTCAACAGGAAGTCGGTGGCCCCCGCCCGCTTGCCGGCCATCAGTTTCTTCAGGTCGGCCTCGATGACGCAATAATAGATCTTCACCTCTTTGCCGCCGTCCATGGCGCGAATGGCGGCGATGAGATCGAGCGCTCCTTCCATACCTGAATCAACGATCAGATATTCGGGAAGCTCGGCCTGGCAGCGTTGCAGCGCCTCCTCGGCGTTCGAAGCTTCGCTGACCAGAAAATCGAGTTCGGAAAGGATTCGCTTGCCGACCTTGCGAACGATGTCCGAACTGTCGGTGATCATGAATCTCTGCATGGCGCTCCTGACCCCTCGCTGTCTCCGTCGAGGGCCTTCTCTAACCTTCGAGCATAGGTTGATCAGGCTAAAGAATCGTTACCACCGCGATCAGCAATCGGAGAATTACGCGGCAGCGATCTTGGCGGTGAAGACGATCTCTTCGGCGCTAACCGCGTGATCCAGAACCATGCCGCATTCTTCGGCCAGCAGTACGGTATAGTAAGGCTGGATCGAATGCGCATCGATTGCCTCTTCGACGGTGCCGGTGGCGATTTCGACGTATTTCGGCGGCACGCGCATCAGCTTGCCCTTGGCGACGAGCTTGAAGCTCGCATCGAATTCCGGATTTTCCAGGGTGATTTCCAGATTGCCGCCACGCGGAATGGAAGAATATGCGACCAGGAAGAGGTTCAGGAGCAGCTTGACCCTGTTCTTGGCGACGATCGCGCGCGGACCGTTCCAGGTTACCTCGGTCTTCTTTTCGGCCATCGCGAAGTCCTTGGCTGCACGTTCGGCCTCGCCGGTATCGATCGAGGCGCCGACGGAACCGGATGCGCCAAAGGCAAGGCGTGCGAATTTGAGACGGACCGAAGCATTGAGGGCGCTCGTGCGGATAAGATCCATCGCGTCCGAATCTGCTCCGCCCTCGTCGAGAAGCTCCAGGCCGTTGTTGATCGCGCCGACGGGCGAGATCACATCATGACACACACGACTGCAAAGAAGTGCTGCCAAGTCCGGGCCGGACAGGGTGAGATTCGGATTCTTGGACATCATCGTCTCCTGAGGGCGGCAGTGTCATTCCGCCCGGTAGTGTGCCTGATCAAAATTGCGCGAAGTTTGCGACCGTACTCGCCGCCATAATGACACCATATTTGGTAAACCGATTGTTAAGACGATCGGCGCAAAATGCATCAAATGCCAATGCCCCCGACAATGACGAATGGATGACATCATGCGCCTCCAATTTCTGGGAAGATTTATCGGCTTCTGCAGGTTGCTGACCGCTATCATGGTATCGTCGGTAATCGTTACCGGACAGGCCGCAGCCCAGCAGAACAACGGCCAGTACACGATGCAGGAAATCGTCGATGCCGGTCATTCCTTCTTCGGCGAAACCAGTGGCGGCCTTGCCAAAGTCGTTGAAAGCGCCTTCCAGAAATACGGCCTGCCGAACGGCTATATTCTCGGTCAGGAAGGCGGAGGCGCGTTCATTGCCGGCCTCACCTATGGCGAAGGCCAGCTCAATACCAAGAATGCTGGCGAACATCCGCTTTACTGGCAGGGTCCATCTCTCGGCATCGACTATGGTGGCCAGGGCTCCCGCGTCATGATGCTGGTCTACGACCTTCCGTCCATCGACTCCATCTATGCACGTTTCGGCGGCGTCAGCGGCTCGGCCTATGTCATTGCCGGCTTCGGCATGACGCTTCTGAAGAACAACAATGTTCTCGTCGTTCCGATCCGCACCGGTATCGGCGCCCGCCTCGGCATCAATGTCGGCTATCTGAAGGTCACCCCGAACCCGACCTGGAACCCCTTTTGAAAAGCTGAAATCGGCGCTACTATCCCTGGGAATATGGTCTTACCGGTGCCCGCAGCCTTGCCGATGTGCCCCCTGCGTGCTTAATCAACTGGACTGACCCGTATCAACCTTTGAATCGATGGCCGTGCCGTGATCGAATATGCTCTTTTGTTCGGATTGGGCTTCCTGACCGCGGCCTTTCTCGTCTTTCTGGTTTCGCCCGCCGTCCATCGCCGCATCGTCTGGTATACGGAAAACCGCCTCAAGGCGACGATGCCGCTGAGCCCGCAGGAAGTGCGGGCGCAGAAGGACATGGCACGCGCCCTCTACGCCGCTGAAAACGCCCGCACCGCGCAGGACCTGCACCGCGAACGCGAGAAGTCGCTCTCCCTGCAGCTTCGCCACGACGCACTCGCCGTCGATGCCGGCAGGCTTGCCTCTGAACTCAATGAGGCGCGCGCACAGATCGGCGAAATGCAGGTAGAGGCCGCCGAGCAGCGCTCCCATCTGCGCAAGGACGAGAACTATATCAGCCAGTTGAAGACGAGCCTGCATATTGCCGAACAGGCCGGCTCCAACAAGGATAGTGAGCTGGAAACGCTGCGGGCGCGGCTTTCCAAGATCACGGAACAGGCCAACAACCTGAAGATCGACCTTGCCGCGCGTGAGACCGAGGCCGAGAACCTGAAGTTCCGCGCCAACGCCCTGCGCGACGAACGCGATACGATGCGCCAGGACGTCACCGTACTGCAGAAGCGCGCCAAGGACGCCGAACAGAAGCTCAGCCAGCAGCAGCACATGGTCATTCGCCTGGAAGACAGAGCCGCCCGTGAGGCCGCCTCTGCCGCGGACAAGGAAGCCCTGCTCGGCCGCCGTCAGCAGGAAATCGTCAAACTGAAGGATCAGCTGAAGGCTGCAAATGCCGAACTTCGCAAGGCCGCCAAGGTCCTGCGTGATGCCGGCCTCTCGAAAGCTATTGTCGATCTGGGCGCCGACACAACCAACGAAGCAGAAACCTCTGAATTTGATCTCGCTGCTATCACAGAGCAGATGAGCGATAATGCGCGCCGGCGCAGTGCGGCACTTGCCGACCACCTGCAGAAGGCAAGAAACAACACCGGTCGTGATGGCGCCCTTCGTGAGGAAATCACCTCGATCGCCGCCAGCGTCGTGGCGCTCACTGCGCTCAAGGAAGGCTCATCTTCTCCGATCCGGTCCCTTCTGCCTGAAGGCGGGGAGAAGAAAGGACCGAACGACCGCGTGAACCTCGCTGACCGCGCAGCTGCGATCATCGCCGATCCGCAGCGCTGATCCTCGTCAGATCCGTGCCATCGCCGAAGATATGGCAAAGAGCGCAATGCCCGTCGCCGTCGCCACGTTGAGACTGTCCAGCCCATCAGATTGCGGAATGCGCGCACTGCGGAAACGGGAAAGCACCGCCTCCGGCAGCCCCTCGCCCTCAGTGCCGACGACGAGCGCCATGCGATTGGAGGCCGGTATCTGCCGGATATCGGCTTCGCCGCGGGGCGAAAGCGTCCAGATTGCAAAGCCGCGCTCGGCAAGACCAGAGAGAAGAGCGAGCGCATCGCCGCCGCGATGGTAGGGCATGCTCAGGACCGAGCCGACCGAAACGCGCAGTGCCTTGCGGTAGAGCGGGTCGCAACAGGTCTCATCAAGAAGGATCGCATCCGCCTTGAAGGCAGCGGCGTTGCGGAACATCGACCCGGCATTGTCGTGATTGGAAATGCCGCAGCCGACGAGAACCAGCGCCTCCTCGGGTAGCGCATCGAGAAGCATGGTTTCCGTCGTCTGCACGCGGCGACCGAGTGCAAGCACGCCGCGATGCATGTTGAAGCCGACGATACCATCGAGAACATCGGCGTCGGCCACATAAACGGGTACGTCTTTCGGAAAGCGCTTGAGAATCTCCGCCACGCCGTCGAGCCGATTGCGGAGCAGCAAGATCTTCTCGGCTGAAAATCCTCTACCAGCCACATGCGCATCGGCGAGCATGCGCAGCACGACTGTACCCTCGGCGATGAAGCGGCTCTGCCGGCCCGTCAGGTCGCGCTCGCGAATATCACGAAACTCCGCGATCCGCAGATCGTCCGGGGTTTCGATCGTGAGGGGCTGTCCGGCCATACCGGCTCAATTGCCCGTCAGGGTAATGTCAGCCACGATGCGACTTGTTTTGATATCGAAGACCAAGGCCTTGCGCTTGCCATCGACCGCTGTGCCGTAAAACAGGATCTGTCCGCCCGAAAGCGATGTCTGCTCGATCTTGAAGCCGAGCGGCAGCGAGGCCGTCGAATTCACCGGCGCGTCGGAGGGAACACCGGAAGAGCCTGCGGACGTTGCAGTCTGCGAAGGTTCGGTACGGGTCACCTTGTAGACAACAGCGCCGAAGACCGCCATAAGGCTCACGAACATGATGGCGCCCGAGACGATCTGCAGGCGAACCATCTTGCGCCGGACACTTTCCATAGCCGGATCAAGAGGCTTTTCTTCCTGCTCATCGTCGGCTGGCTCGAATTTCGTCATCTATGGCGTCCCGTTCTTAAAATACGTCGGAGAAGAAGCGTCTTGAGCGACCCCTTTAAACAAGCAGATGACAATAGAAAAGTCCTGACCGCCGATGAGACAGCCGAAGGCCGCCTCGACGCCTGGCTGACCGCGCAGGTCGGCGAGGAATTTTCCCGCAGCCGCATCAAAGCGCTGATCAAAGATGGTCAGGTCTTTTTGAAGGGTGTGCCGATTACCGATCCTCAAAAGAAGGTGCGAGCCGGCGACAGCTACGAGATCATCCTGCCTGAACCGGAAGACCCGGCGCCAAAGGGCGAGGACATCCCACTCGATATCCTCTACGAGGATGATGACGTCATCGTCATCTCCAAGCCCGCTGGTCTCGTCGTCCATCCCGGTCCCGGCAACTGGACCGGTACGCTCGTTAACGCGCTGATCTACCATTGCGGCGACACCCTCTCCGGCATCGGCGGCGTGCGCCGCCCCGGCATCGTTCACCGCCTCGACAAGGATACGACCGGTGTCATGGTCGTCGCCAAGAACGATATGGCACATCGCCATCTCTCGCTGCAGTTCGCCGACCACGGCCGCACCATGCCGCTGGAACGCGCCTATCAGGCGATCGTCTGGGGTCGTCCGCGCTCGCTCTCGGGCACGATCGACGCACCGCTCGGCCGCGCCACCGGCGACCGCACCCGCCGTGCCGTCAAGCGCCCCGAAAACGAGAGTGCCGACGAGGCGATCACCCATTACGAAGTGCTCGAGCGCTTCCACGAAAGCCCGGATGCCAGTGCGCTTGCCTCGCTCGTCGAATGCCACCTGGAAACCGGTCGCACGCATCAGATCCGTGTCCATATGGCCCATATCGGCCATCCGCTGCTCGGTGATACCGTGTATGGCGCCGGCTTCAAGACCAAGGCCAATCTTCTGCCCGACGAGGCCGGCAAGATCGTCAAGGCTTTCGACCGACAGGCGCTGCACGCCTTCATGCTGCAGTTCGAGCATCCGCGCACCGGCGAAGTGATGCATTTCGAAGTGCCGCTGCCGGTCGATATGGTGGAGCTTGCCGAGGCGCTGCGAAGCTGAGATCAGGCTTCGCTATTTCTTGGCGCCGGCGCCCAGGACCCGATGAGTGGCATTGTCGAGAGCATGGCTGGTGTCGCGCCCGTCCTGCGCCAGCCCCCTCGCGGTATTTCCGCAGGACGAAAGAGCGGCCGAAATTAAAAGCAGCAGGATGGCGGCAAAGGCTGGTCTGATCATCTGGTCCCCCTCGTGAAAGCGGCTGGACAAGAGTACCGCCGCCACTGGAAAAATGCGGCAGCCGCCAATAAAATCAATGCCTCTGGTTGGCTCTGGCAAAAGCCGGATAACGCTCTCGTGAACGCCGAAGCGGCCTTGAATCCCTCTTTCGCCATACTTATCTGTAAATAGACTTATTGCGGGCTTGGAGAGAGCCGCATGTCCCGGTTTGCCTTTAACGCGAGGGCGCGTTCCATCGGGAACCGGAATCCATATAAGGAGGGTGCATCATGGCCCGAAATAACTTGCCGTCCATTACCGCCGGCGAAGCCGGTCTCAATCGTTATCTCGACGAAATCCGCAAATTCCCGATGCTGGAGCCGCAGGAAGAGTACATGCTCGCCAAGCGTTACTCCGAGCACGGCGATCGCGACGCCGCACACAGGCTCGTTACCAGCCACCTTCGCCTCGTCGCGAAGATTGCCATGGGCTATCGCGGCTACGGCCTGCCGATCGGTGAAGTCGTTTCCGAAGGTAACGTCGGCCTCATGCAGGCCGTCAAGAAGTTCGATCCGGAACGCGGTTTCCGCCTTGCCACATACGCCATGTGGTGGATCAAGGCCTCGATCCAGGAATATATCCTGCGTTCGTGGTCCCTGGTAAAGATGGGCACGACCGCCAACCAGAAGCGCCTGTTTTTCAACCTGCGCCGCCTGAAGGGCCGTATCCAGGCCATCGACGAAGGCGACCTGAAGCCGGAGCATGTGACCGAGATCGCGACAAAGCTGAACGTCTCCGAGGAAGAGGTCGTTTCGATGAACCGCCGCCTTTCCGGCGACGCATCGCTGAACGCCCCCATCAAGGCCTCCGAAGGCGACAGCGGCCAATGGCAGGATTGGCTCGTGGACGACCACGACAGCCAGGAAGACGTGCTGATCGAGCAGGACGAGCTCGACACCCGTCGCCGTATGCTGTCGAAGGCCATGAGCGTGCTGAACGACCGCGAACGCCGCATCTTCGAGGCCCGCCGCCTCGCCGAAGATCCTGTGACGCTGGAAGACCTTTCGGCTGAGTTCGACATCAGCCGCGAGCGTGTCCGCCAGATTGAAGTCCGCGCCTTTGAAAAGGTGCAGGATGCGGTTCGCAAGGAAGCGCTGGAGCGTGCCAAAGCCGTGCGTGTGGTCGAAGCCACAGCATAAGCCATTGTCCGTATGATATGAAAAAGGCGGGTCCTTGCGGCCCGCCTTTTGTTATGTATGATTTCTCGGGGCTCCGGAATTGACCTCACTGGCTGGTCGAGAGATCTCCGAGCGCCGTCCATTCCTTGATCGCCGTACCGAAGGCATTCCCCCCAGTGGCACCCTTCTGCATGGTCAGCAGCGCCCGGCGGCCGTTGCGATAAGTGATCGGAACATCAATCCAGTCGCGGGTGGCAAGCAGGTCCAGGTTGGCCTTGCGCGCGTCCGGATAGTCGTTGAGCGCGATCATGTGGAAATCGTCGGTAATCTTGGCCGGCACCGCAATCAACGGATCGCCGCGGTCCTGTTCCGTGCGCTTCATCGAAATGCGCTGAACGCTGTCGATGCTGCCGCCTTCGAAATTCGGCGGAACCGAGAAGACGATTTCCACGAGATGGCTTGCCGGCAGCGACGGGTCGGAATTGCGCTTGAAGGTCAGGAGTGCCGAAAGATTGCGCTCTGGCACGGTGACGTTGCCCTGCACCGTAGCTTCCTGGCGGCCGCCCTGCCCGGCTTCATGCTGCACGGTCCAGACAACCGATCCTTCGATTGCCGTTGGTGAGCTTTCACCAATCCGCTCTTCATAGAGGAACATCTTTTCTGTAGCACCGACCGGCGTGTTCTGCGCCGCGGGTGCCGCAACCGGGCCATTCGGCGTCAGGTTTTCCGCAGGCGCGGCATCGGACTGGACGCTCGGCGTGCTGGTATCGGCTGCAGCAACGTTCTGCTCGGCAACCGACTTGCCTTCCGCTGTCGGCGTTCCCGGCACTGCTGCCGGGCCGTTATCGACCTCGGTGCCATCGGCAAGCAGCCGCTGGGTGAACTTGGCATTGGCAGCCGATCCGTCCAGCGAGGCAACTTCCTGGTTGGGTCGCGCCGGCGGCCTGGCGGCACTCTGATCTGTTGGCTGGCTCGCGGCCGGCGTGCTGTTCTGCTGCGCGGGAGACGTCGCAGGATCGTCGCGCACGGCCTGCGACGGTGCGGAGCTGACGAGACCGTCGACCATTTCCATGACAGCTTCGCGGTTCATCCAGCCGGCATAAGCGCCACCGCCAAGAACGCCCAGCGTCACGAGGATCGCCAGAATCGTGCCGATGCCGAAGCGGCGGCGTTTCGGCTCCATGCGAAAGTTCTTGCCCTGCAGCTTGGAAGCGACGATCTGGTCGAGATCCATCGGCGGATTGCTGTCGTCGTCATCGGTGACAGCGTTCGGCCGGTCATAGCCACGCAGCGCACGCGCCTCACGCCAGCCCTCACCGGGAGCTGTCGGTTGGGGTGTCGCAGAACCATTGCCGGCATGTACTTCCGCAAAGATATCGACATCGTCGAAATGCGCGGCAGCTGGTGTCTTCTTGCCCGTGCCGGCCTCGATCGGCGGCAGATCGTCGAAAGCGGCCGCCTCCCAGGAAAAGTTTTCCTTGGCGGCCGGCATGACTACCGGCGAAGCACTGTTTGCGAGCGTCGAAACCTCATCGAAAGCGCGTGCCGAAGCATCGGCGGGAACGGCGGGCGCGGCCTCGGCAAAGGAATGGAGTTCTTCCCGCGCCCATTCAGTCTCGGCTTCCTGCGGTAGAGGAGCTGGCGTCTCGGCAACCGGTTCGGACCACATGCGATCGAAATGCGCCGCCGCATCCATTGCGACCGGCTCTTCGCGCGTATGCTCGATGAAGTCGCTGGTTTGCGGCTGCGATTGCGGTTCGAAATCGGCCATCGGCTCGACCAGCCGATTGGACGCACGGTCAATGCCGCGTGGAATCGGCTGATGGTCCTCTTCGCGCTGAAGCTCTTCCTCCACCTCATGGGCGGATTCGGCTACCGGCTCGGCTGCGACTTCGTCCGGCCGTGGTTCTTCCGGATAATATTCCTCCCCCGGCTCATGAGCGCGCTCGGGCTCGGCATGAACTTCTGCCTGCTCCGGGGCGCGCCATTCTTCTGCAGGCGTTTCTTCCTCATGAGGCGGATGCCATTCAGCATGCTCGGGCACCGCCTCTTCGGCGGGAACGGCCTCTTGAACGACCTCTTCGGCCTCAGCAGGCTGCTCATAGACGGGATGCTCCGCATCCTCTTGTTCGTGACTTTCGTGGTCAGGTGCCTCAGCAACAGGGGCCGTCTCTGCTGCAGGCTCATGCTCCAGCGCAGGCTCCTCGTGGACTTCAGGTTCGGGAGCGACTGCGATCGGCTCCTCGACAGGCACCGCTTCCGAGTGTTCGCCCTCGACTTCGCGGATTGCGGCCTCAAGCTTGTCGAGCTGGCGTTGCAGCATTGCTTCCGGCGGACGCGGCTTCATGTTCTCGAGCTGCCGCTGCACCGCGCCGCGCGCACGCTCGTAGACCTTCACCCGCATCTCGGGCGTATTTTCAGACAGGCCGTCGACTGCCCGCCGAATAACTGCAATAAAATCCGCCATCAGTACTTTCTCAAGAAGTCCGGCATGCTCCCGAACGGTCGCCTTAGGTGACCCGCGACATTAATCCTCAAACGGATCGGTCACAAGTATGGTGTCGTCACGCTCGGGGCTGGTGGAAAGAAGCGCGACAGGCGCGCCGATCAGCTCTTCGACCTGGCGAACATATTTGATCGCCTGCGCCGGCAGATCCGCCCAACTGCGGGCACCGACCGTTGATCCCTTCCAGCCTTCCAGCGTGATGTAGATCGGCTCGACACGAGCCTGAGCCGCCTGGCTTGCCGGAAGATGGTCGATCTGGTCGCCATCGAGCATGTAACCGACGCAGATCTTCAATTCATCAAGGCCATCGAGCACATCGAGCTTGGTGAGCGCGATGCCGCTGATGCCGTTGGTGGCGACCGACTGGCGCACGAGTGCGGCGTCGAACCAGCCGCAACGGCGCTTGCGGCCCGTCACCGTGCCGAACTCATGGCCCTTCTCACCGAGGAACTGACCGATCTCGTCCGTCAACTCGGTCGGGAACGGACCTTCGCCGACTCGCGTCGTATAGGCCTTGGTGATGCCGAGGATATAGCCGAGCGAACCCGGACCCATGCCCGAACCGGCAGCGGCCTGGCCGGCCACCGTGTTGGACGAGGTCACGAAGGGATAGGTGCCATGATCGATATCGAGCAGGCTGCCCTGCGCACCTTCGAAAAGGATGCGGGCCCCCTTGCGGCGCTCTCTGTCGAGGAAAAGCCAGACCGTATCGCGGAAGGGCAGCACGCGGTCCGCGATCGAGGTCAGCTCGTCCATGATCGTCTGGTGGCTGACTTCGGCAACGCCGAGACCGCGGCGGAGTGCGTTGTGGTGTGTCAAAATGCGGTCGACCTTGCCTGGCAGGGCTTCGAGGTCCGCAAGGTCCATGACGCGGATGGCGCGGCGGCCGACCTTGTCTTCATAGGCCGGGCCGATGCCGCGGCGGGTCGTGCCAATCTTGGTGCCGCTGTTGGAAGCTGCATCTTCGCGATAGGCATCGAGCTCGCGGTGCAAAGAAAGGATGAGGGTCGCGTTGTCGGCGATGCGCAGGTTCTCAGGCGTCACCTTCACGCCCTGTGCTTCCAGCCGGCCGATCTCGGCGATCAACGCATGCGGATCGACCACAACACCGTTGCCGATGACCGCCATCTTGCCGGGGCGTACGACGCCGGAAGGCAGCAGCGAGAGCTTGTAGCTCGTGCCGTCGATGACGAGCGTATGGCCTGCATTGTGTCCGCCCTGATAGCGCACAACAATATCGGCGCGCTCCGAAAGCCAATCGACAATCTTGCCCTTGCCTTCGTCGCCCCACTGCGAACCGACCACGACCACGTTCGTCATCAAACTCTTCCTGTTACCGGCGGAGAACCGCACACCTGCTCAAACCCGCGCATCTATAAAGCTTTGTTTTTGGG
Organism: Rhizobium sp. BK377; assembly: GCF_014193935.1. NCBI lineage: Bacteria > Pseudomonadati > Pseudomonadota > Alphaproteobacteria > Hyphomicrobiales > Rhizobiaceae > Rhizobium > Rhizobium sp. BK377. The sequence goes on along the minus strand of NZ_JACIAC010000011.1, from coordinate 85,996 downwards.
AAAGCGACCCTGTTGTCACAGCAGATTCGGCTTTTTACGTGACAAATCAGCCGCCGGCAGGCTAAGCCCGATCACAAAAGCCGCCAGAGACGAAAAAGACGGAAAGAGCACCTTGCAAGCAACAGCCTATATCTGCCTCGTCGTTGCAACTCTCTGCTGGGGCGGCAATGCGGTCGCAGGCAAGCTCGCGCTCGGTCATGTCAGCCCGATGATGCTGACCTTCCTGCGCTGGTTCCTGGCCGTCGTACTGATCGCCGCAATCTCGCTGCCGCAGTTGAGGAAGGACTGGCCGGTGGTGCGCAGGAACCTGCCTCTCCTCTTCTTCTATGGCGTCATCGGCTACACGACTTTCAACGCGATGCTCTATTCGGCTGTCCAATACACGACGGCGATCAATGTCGCGATCGAGCAGGCCGGCATTCCCATGCTGATCTTCCTGCTGAATTTCGTCTTTTTCCGCACCGGCGTCTCGCTGGCCCAGATTATCGGCTTCGGCATGACCCTCGTCGGCGTCGCGCTGACGGCTGCCCATGGCGATCTCGCGACGCTCCTGCAGCTCAACTTGAACCGCGGCGATGGCCTAATGCTGATCGCGGTGGCAGCCTATTCCGTCTATACGATCTTTCTGCGCTGGAAGCCCATCGTCGACTGGCGCACGCTGATGGCGATCCCGGCACTCGGCGCGGCCCTGACTGCCTTGCCGCTGCTTTTTTGGGAAGCCTCCCGCGGCGCGGCTCAATGGCCGGATGGCGAAGGCTGGGCGATTGCCTTCTACACGGCAATCTTCGCCTCCCTGCTGGCGCAAATACTCTACATCAGGGGCGTCGAGGAGATTGGCGCCAATCGCGCCGGCCTGTTCATCAACCTCGTCCCGGTTTTCGGCACGCTGCTGTCCGTCGCCCTGCTCGGCGAAACCCTGCAGCTTTTCCACATGATTGCCTTGGTGCTGACCCTCGGCGGCATCGCCATCGCTGAAAAAGGGCGGCCGAAGTCGGCTGCGCCCACCGTGGCGGCTTCGCCTGTCGACTAACCAAGCTCCAGCGTCGTGACGCCATAGACGTTTTTCAGCGGGATTTCCGGCGCCGGACCGCGATACATGCGCGCGGTTTCCATGACTGGCTCGAGCCCTACGCTTTCTGCAAGTGCAATCGCCTCGGCATTGGCGGCGGGGATATCGATATAGATCGACGCGCCGTGTGCCTGCGGAATGAGGCTCGCCAGAAGGGCCGCAGCGCTATCTGCGTCGCTGGCAAAAAGCGGGCCGATCTTGTAGCCCTCATAACAGCGGCGGATCGTCCCGTAACCGCGGATCTTGCCGCTCCTGCGCACGACGAGCGAGCTCCGCCCCTTGCGGGCCGTGCACCAGGCGGCAAGGAAAGCGGCACGGGGCTGCGGAAAGATACTGCTGTCATAGCGCAGCAGACCTTCGAGCCGCGCATCCGGAACCGGCTGCGCGGCGAGTGATGATTGCGGCACCGATGCCGGCACGCCGCCATAGCGGATCGTGCGATAGGCAAGCTCGAAACCGGCTCTGCGATAGGCTGCCTGCTGGGCCGCAACGCCATCGAGGCCGACCGTACGGTCTCCTGCCGAAGCGATGCCGGCATTCCAGATCGCCTTGCCGAAGCCTTGGCCGCGGAACTCCGGATGCACGATATAAAGACCGAGAAAGGCGAAATTGTCGCCATATTTGACGACGGAGATAGAACCGACCGGCACCTCACCGATGGCACCGACAAAAAATCCGGAAGGATCGGCTTCGTGGAATGCGATCGCATCGTCGAGGCCGGGATTCCAGCCTTCCTGGCGTGCCCATTCCAGCGCGAGCTCCAGTTCGCCGGGCCGCATCGAACGAACGGCAAATTCCGAATTCATGCAACCTTCCCAGATTGAAACCCGCTAGTCCATTCCGCCATGCGCCAAGCAATCGTCGAGTCGATTGCCGCGGCGCTCAGACCGGTCATGATGAACTCACGTTCACGGCTTGAACGATGCGTATCGTCGTTTTGAAATGCAATGCAAAAGAACTTCGATCCCGCCTTACCATGAAACAATGTAATTGCAATCTCAAGAAAATTACTGCGCCCGCAGGATCCTTCCGGCGAGTGCAAATCGAAAAACTGCAGTATCTAGTATTTAAACCCTAGCGCAGAAATGGACCCAACGCTTCGGCAGTACCGATAGTCTGGGCAGCCTGGCTGAGAACGCTGTCGAAAACGAAGCTGACGGCGATGGTCAGCTGCCGCGAATAGGCCTTGAGCTGGGGGAGCCTGCTATCCACCTGTAACGGAGCACGCAGAGCAAAGGGCACGTTCGGGCGAACGAAACCGGCGCTCGTTGTCAACGGCTCCTCAGGCAGATGGCCGATAGCCGAGGTGTATATGAGATCGCGGCCGAAGCCGCCCGGGCCGAAGGCAAAGGCCGGCTGGCTCGCAGCCGATATTGTGATTGCGAGTGCGGCGGCGAGAAGAAGTTTGCTCATCTTAAAGTCCCCGTTTCCGTTCGGTCGGCGATTTCCGCCTGGCCGTAGCGACGGTCGCATCTGTCCATGCCCGGCCGCTTTCATGAGGGTCACTCTACATGCCGGTATTTGCAGGCTTTTTAAGTCGATCCGTACAATTTTATTGAAACGCGATTTTTTAGACTGTCTCTGTTCCGATAGAAACAATCTTTACCATACGCCTTGACGGTATTTTCGCATCCTTACTTTTAAGGTGCCGCAAAACGAAACAGGGACAAAAACAATGCACGAAGTTCCAGTTAAATCCCGGATTATCCAGAACGTCTATTTCAGCCAGGAAGACGGGCGCTTGCGCATCCGCTTCCGCAACGGCGAAGAGCGCCTGTTCGACGGCGTACCGGCCAGCGACGTCAGCACCATGGTGGCGGCGCCCTCTCCGGGCCAGTATTATATCGACCGGATTAGAACACGGTATCGCCGTATCGCGGCCTGACAGACTTCGATCGCTGCATCGGAGCGGCCTTAATCGATTGTGCCTTGCTCCGGTCGAGATCGATTGCCACATCAACGCGAGCCTTATAAATGATGACTTCCATTGTCCGAGGTCTCGCGAACTGACGATGCCGTCGTCCGATCAGAACATGAAACTGGCGCCGCAGCCGCGAAACGGCCGCGCCGTCATGTGGCTGCTGATTGTTCTGTCCGTTTCAATTGTCGGGGCAACGGTGCTGCTGTCGAATGACATGCGGCATCTGAAGTCACTGGCTCACTCCTTCGGTATAGAGCTTTTCCCGCCCGCGGCACCCCCACCTCCTCCGCCACCTAAGATCTTCCGCCGCACCGAACCCGTCAGCATCAAGATCGCGCCGCGCATGTTCGATCCGCCGCAGCCGGCGCTTGCGGGCGCTTTCCTGCGCACCTGGCGGATTTCCGGCCCTGTCATGTGCGAGGCGCTGCGCTCAGCCGGCGTCGAAACCAGCGAATGGGCGGAAACGGCCTTCAATTCCGATACGTTCGAATGTTCCTACGAACATGTCTACAAGAAGGAGAAGGAGCATGTCGTCAGCTCGCTCTTCCTCGTCGTGCGCGGCAATGGCAGAGGCATGATTACAAGCATGCGCGTGAAACTCGTCGGTCCCGCGACCGACAGTAACGGGCAGCTTGATCCGGCCATATTGCGCATCTTCGAAACCATGCTGACGCAACCGGCGTGGCTGGATTTCCATGATGCGCTGACGGCAATCCGCAATCTCAGGAATGTGAAGGAGGAAGGCTTCGGTGCCCTCATCAACTTCACCCAGGAATATTCGCGGTCGGGCGCCTTCAACTTCACGCTCCTGCTTCAGGAGAGCTCCGCCCAACAGCGCCGCACGAAGGATTACTTTTCCCCGAAGACTTGGCTGCCAGCGCCCGATCGCTCCTGGCAAGTGCCGGAACTCATCTTCTGGCGACGCGCCTGATCAATTCGCTGACAACGAGTTGCGGCCGCGTGCCCCTCATCCAACCTAATCGCATCGACCAGCGAGGCGATTAGGTTGGAGGCGCTTGCGCCATTGCAGGGCGTGCTCCATTTTCATGGCGATGGCCGATAAGCCGATAATATAGTGCGTCAAACTTCCAGACGCATTTAACTCAAAATAGGTGCGGCTCAACTCTTTCGATCCTTGACTCGAATCGACCAGAGATTAGCTTTGAGGCTGCTTTGAACCGCTCGTCGGATCCAGCAGCCACCTCTCTCGCGCGAAACACATCGGGGAGTCCCGGATGGAAACTAGACTGCAGTCCAAACTCATCGAAGCGATCGATTACGAGCGCGAGACTCGACATCTCACGCTCTATCTGACCAACGGCCAACGCCGTCATTACGAGGATGTCCCCGAAGGCGTCGTCGTCGGACTGACCGCAGCAGCATCTCCTGGCGACTTCTACATGAGCCAGATCCGGGGCCGCTTCCGCACTACCTGAGAAATACGGCACGCACCCGAGGCGTGCCGTGTCGGTACCGAGCGTATCGTTCGAACCGAAATCGGCCTCACATTCCATTCATCGACAAAACTTCAGCCCCAATCTCAGCCGCCACATTCGGGGATTTGCCGTCGTGGCCGGTCGATGCGAGAAGGCGAGCCGTATCGGCAGCGCTGGATGGATAGCCAAGCGCAAAACCTTGCAGGCTGTCGCAGCCGAGCCACGACAGCGTCACGGCATGGGCTTCGGTTTCCACCCCTTCGGCAATCACCTCCACATCGAGTGCCTTGGCGATCTCGACGATCGACCCGACGACGCGCCGCTGCTCGGCCGATTCCACCACATCGGTGACGAGTTGGCGATCGATCTTGAGGCGTTTCGGTTTCAGCCGTACAAGGCCGATGAGCGAAGCATGGCCGGAGCCGAAATCGTCGATCTCGATATCAATGCCCATCTGCTTGATGAGGTCGATATTGACGAGGAATTTCTCGTCGCAATCGTCGAGGAAGATCGTTTCTACCAGCTCGAAGACGATGGCACCCGGTGGGATAGCCAATCGGCGCAGCTTATCCAGCAAAGCGGGGTCGGTAAGACGCCCAGGCGAAATGTTCACGGCGATGCGCGGCACGTGGCAACCCATCGCCAGCCATGTGACGCGATCTTCAAGCGCGCGCTGCAGGACAGCGGCATCGATCTCCGCCGAAAGCCCGTATTCATCCGCAAGGCGCAGAAAAAAGCTCGGCGCAAGCACGCCCTTCTCCGAGTGGTTCCAACGTGCCAGCGCTTCCAGCCCGGTGATCTCGCGGGTGCGCGCATCGAGCTGCACCTGATAGTGGGGAATGATCTCGCCCTGTTCTAGGGCTTGGGCGAGATCCTCGGCCAGGCGACGCTTGCCGCGCAAGTCTTCCTGAAGCTGTCGGCTGAAGAATTCGATGCGGTTGCGTCCGAGTTTTTTTGCCTGATAGAGAGCCAGATCGGATTCGGCGAGCAGGTTGCGTGCCCTTTTATCGCTGCTCCAGGATACGCCGATCGACGCACCGGATTGCAGCATCTCCTGTCCGAAGCGGATTTTCTTCCGCAGTCGCCGCTGCACATCCTCGACGATCGCCTTCAGCGCATCGAGGCCGGCGAAATTGATGAGCACGATGACGAAATCGTCGCCGCCAACACGGGCGGCCATACCATCCGAGGGAATGGCTGCGGCAATTCTGAGCGATGCGGTGCGCAACACGGCATCGCCAGCTGCGTGACCGTGGCTGTCGTTGATCTGTTTGAACTGGTCGAGATCGAGATGCAGAACGGCAAGCGTCGACACATTCTTGTCCGCCAGCAGCGCTGCCAGCCGCCTGTCGAGCAGGCGCCGGTTCGGCATGCCGGTCAGATAATCATGATTGGCGACATGCTCGATCCGGGCATTGCTTTCTTCAAGCGCCAGCGCCCTGGCCTCGGCCATCATTTTCTGCTTGCCAAGCTCGGCATTGAGCAGCACATCGGATGTCACGTCCCATTCGGCACCGATGAAGGAGGGAGTGCCCTCCTCATCGACATAGAAATGCGCACGTGACCGCAGATAGCGGATCTCGCCGCTTGGCAGAATGATGCGAAACTGAGAATTATAGGCGCCGCGGGCGGCAACCGCTTTTTCGAAATCCCGCTCGGCCTGTTCCCTATCGTCAGGATGTATGGCGTTCGACCAGATACGCGTAGACACCTCTCGATCTGTCTGACCGGTGCCGTAAAGACGGTGCATCTGCGCATCCCAGAGAATAGAATCCTTATTGATGCTGTGCTCCCACACACCAATTTGCGAAGCATCAAGCGCCAGCTCCAGTCGCCGAAGAAGATCCTGGAACTCTCTCTCTGATCGCGTTGGTCTATTCTCGGGCAATTCGTTTCAGCCTTCGAAGCCTGCAAGAATTCATAATATAGTCGCAAGCCTCATTAATGAAGCCTTTTCGTAAGTACCGAACTAGTTACTAGGTGAACCGTTCGTTACGACTGCCTTCTTTTCGATCAGTATTGTTTTAATCAATGATTGTGTCGCGGTGGGTTCCTGGCAATCTGCCGGAAGTCGACCGCGCCGTCGATCACCGCACCATCTGACAGCTGCGTCACCGTCTTGCGGTAGATTCGCTGCCACGGCGTCGCATCATCAGGCACCAGCGGGATTCCATCGCCCTTGCGCCGCTCGATTTCGACCTCATCAACCAGCATATCGCAACGCCCCTGATTGAAATCGATGCGAATGATGTCGCCGGTCCTGAGCCATGCTAGCCCCCCGCCTGCCGCACTTTCCGGCGAGGCATTGAGAATCGACGGACTGTCCGAAGTGCCGGACTGGCGCCCGTCGCCGATCGTCGGCAGGCTCTTGATGCCGCGCTTCAGAATATGATCCGGCGGCTGCATGTTGACCACTTCCGCAGAGCCCGGCCAGCCGAGGGGACCGGCGCCACGGATGGCGAGGATCGTGTTCTCGTCGATACCGAGCTCCGGATCGTTGATGCGCTTGTGATAATCTTCCGAACCATCGAAAACGACAGCCTTGCCTTCAAAGACGCCCTCTCGACCCGGCTCCTGCAGGTAACGCTTGCGAAAATCCTCGGATACGACACTCATCTTCATAATGGCGAAATCGAAGAGGTTGCCCTTGAGCACGAGGAAGCCCGCACGCTCCTTCAGAGGTTCACCGTAGGGTTTGATGACGTCGCGGTCCCTTGGCTCACGCCCTCGCAAATTCTCTGCCATGGTCTTGCCGGTGACCGTGCGACAGTCACCGTCGAGCTTGCCCGCCTGCAGCAATTCCCACATGACGGCAGGGGTGCCGCCCGCACGATGGAACTTCTCGCCGAGATAGACACCCGCCGGCTGCACATTCGCCAGCAGTGGAATGTCGAAACCATGCAACTGCCAATCCTCGGGGTATAGCTCGACTCCTGCATGTTTCGCCATGGCGGCAAGATGCGGCTGGGCGTTCGTCGATCCTCCAATCGCAGAATTGGTCTTGATGGCATTGAGGAAGGCGTTCCGCGTCAGGATATCCGACGGCTTCAGATCCTCGAATACGATCTCGACGGCACGCCGGCCGGTACGATAGGCCATCTGACCGCGCTCGCGATAGGCGGCCGGAATATTGCCGCAGCCCGTCAGCGACAGACCGAGCGCCTCGGCCAGCGCATTCATGGTCGAGGCCGTGCCCATCGTGTTGCAATGGCCGACGGAGGGTGCCGAATCGAGCGCCGTCTGCAGAAATTCTTCTTCATCAATCTCACCTGCCGCGAGCTTCCGGCGCGACTGCCAGATCGCCATACCGGAGCCGGCAAGCCTGCCCTCGTGCCAGCCGTCGAGCATCGGCCCGCCGGAGAGAACGATCGCCGGAATATCGACCGTCGAAGCCGCCATGATCGCCGAAGGCGTGGTCTTGTCGCAGCCGGTCGTCAGCACGACGCCGTCGAGCGGATAGCCGTAGAGGATTTCGACAAGGCCGAGATAGGCGAGATTGCGATCGAGTGCTGCCGTCGGGCGCTTGCAGTTCTCGAAGATCGGGTGCGTCGGAAATTCGATCGGGATGCCGCCAGCATCGCGGATGCCGTCACGCACGCGCTTTGCCAACTCGATATGGACGCGATTGCAGGGCGTCAGATCGCTGCCGCTCTGGGCGATGCCGATAATCGGCTTGCCGGAGCGCAATTCCTCAGGCGTTACCCCGTAATTCATGAAGCGCTCCAGGTAGAGCGCCGTCATGTCGATATGATCGGAGTTATCGAACCAGTCCTGCGAACGCAGGCGGCGCTTGGCGGTCTTGCTATCGGTCATTTCTTTCCTCCCGGTCGGGCATTCCAGCTCTCCCGAAATGTTGCCTGCCCTTGATATCTCCCTCGCCCCAGCATGCAACCGTTTTGATGGACGTAACGCATTTTTGTCGCATCCCCAAAACGAAACGGGCGAGGACCAAGGTCCCCGCCCGATTTACCCGACAAAGGAGAAGTTACTCCGCAGCGACCTTCATATGGTCGTCCTCGTCCTGCGGATGATTGTCGTTGTGCTGGATAAGCGGACGGTTGCCCGTCATCCGACGCAGAAGCACATAGAACACCGGCGTCATGAAGATGCCGAAGAAGGTGACGCCGATCATGCCCGAGAAGACCGCGATACCCATCGCCGCACGCATTTCCGAACCGGCACCGGTCGAGGTGACGAGCGGCACGACGCCCATGATGAAGGCCATCGAGGTCATTAGGATCGGGCGCAGACGCAGGCGGCTGGCTTCGACTGCAGCTTCACGCGGCGTCCTGCCTTCGAATTCCAGCTCGCGGGCGAATTCCACGATCAGGATCGCGTTCTTCGCCGATAGGCCGACAAGGACGACAAGGCCGATCTGCGTGAAGATGTTGTTGTCTCCACCGGTGAGCCAGACACCGGTCAAGGCGGCCAGAACGCCCATCGGCACGATCATGATGATCGCAAGCGGCAGTGTCAGGCTTTCATACTGGGCAGCGAGTACCAGGAAGACGAGCAGCAGGGCCAGCGGGAAGACGACGACGCTGGAGTTACCGGCAAGGATCTGCTGGTAGGTCAGGTCCGTCCACTCGAAGTCGATGCCCGAGGGCAGGGTTTCATGCAGGATCTTCTCGATCGCCGCCTGAGCCTGGCCGGACGAGAAGCCCGGCGCCGGACCGCCGTTGATATCGGCAGCGAGGAAGCCGTTGTAACGGTTCGCGCGTTCCGGACCCGTGCTCGCATCCACCTTCAGAAGGGCCGCAAGCGGGATCATCTGGCCCGATGCCGAGCGAACTTTCAACTGGCCGATATCTTCCGGCTGGGCGCGGAACTTGGCGTCGGCCTGTACACGGACGCTGTATGTGCGGCCGAAGGCGTTGAAGTCGTTCACATAGAGCGAACCGAGATAGATCTGCAGCGTCTGGAAAACGTCGGTGACGGACACTCCAAGCTGCTCGGCCTTGGCGCGGTCGAGATCGGCATAGAGCTGCGGCACGTTGATCTGGAAGCTGGAGAACAGGCCGGCGAGTTCAGGCGCCTGATAGGCCTTGGCAAGCACGGCCTTGGTCGCCTCGTCGAGCGCCTGATTGCCCAGACCCGCACGATCCTCGATCTGCAGCTTGAAACCGCCGGTCGTGCCGAGGCCGTTGACCGGCGGCGGCGGGAACATGGCGATGAAGGCATCCTGGATGGCGCCGAACTTCTGGTTCAGGGCCATGGCAATCGCCCCACCCGAGAGGTCAGGCGTCTTGCGCTCCTCGAAATCCTTCAGCGTCACGAATACGATGCCGGCATTCGAAGAGTTGGTGAAACCGTTGATCGACAGGCCCGGGAAGGCGATCGCGTTGGCAACGCCCGGCTGCTTCAAGGCGATGTCTGTCATGCGCTTGATAACGTCTTCCGTGCGGTCGAGACTTGCGGCATCCGGCAGCTGAGCAAAGCCAATCAGATACTGCTTGTCCTGCGACGGCACGAAGCCGCCCGGAACCGTATTGAAGATGCTGTAGGTCGCACCGACGAGCGCAAGATAGATCACCATGACGATGCTCTTGCGCGATACGAGACCGCCCACACCCTTGCCGTAGGCATTCGAGCCGGCCCCGAAGGCGCGGTTGAAGCCACGGAAGAACCAGCCGAAGATCGCGTCCATGAACCGCGTCAGCCAGTCCTTCGGCGCATGGTGACCCTTCAGGAGAAGAGCAGCCAGAGCCGGAGACAGCGTCAGCGAATTGAAGGCAGAAATGACGGTCGAGATCGCGATCGTCAGCGCGAACTGGCGATAGAACTGACCCGACAGGCCGGAGATGAAGGCGAGCGGCACGAAGACCGCAACAAGCACCAGCGCGATCGCGATAATCGGGCCGGAGACTTCCTTCATGGCCTTGTAAGTCGCCTGACGCGGACTGAGCCCGGCTTCGATGTTGCGTTCGACGTTTTCAACGACCACGATCGCGTCGTCCACAACGATACCGATCGCTAGCACCAAGCCGAAAAGACTGAGTGCATTGATCGAGAACCCGAACATGTACATGACCGCGAATGTCCCGATGATCGATACCGGAACGGCAATCAGCGGAATGATCGAGGCACGCCATGTTTGCAGGAACAGGATGACGACGAGAACGACGAGCGCGATTGCTTCGAGCAGCGTGTCGATGACCTTCTCGATCGAGGAGCGAACAAACTTGGTCGTATCATAGACGATCTCGTATTTCACGCCTGTCGGCATGGCGAGTTGCAGCTCGTCCATGGTGGCACGAACATTGTCGGCGATCTCGATCGCATTCGAACCAGGTGCCTGGAGAACGGCAACAGCCACAGCAGGCTTGCCGTCGAGCAGCGAACGCAGCGTGTAGTCAGCGGCACCAAGTTCGATGCGGGCAACATCGCGCAGGCGGGTGATCTCGCCATTGGCGCCCGTCTTGACGATGATGCTGCCGAATTCCTCGGGCGTGCGCAGACGACCCTGGGCGTTCACGTTAAGCTGAAGATCGACACCCGGCTGGCTCGGCGAAGCGCCGATGATCCCGGCAGCGGCCTGGACGTTCTGCGAGCTGATTGCATTGCTGATGTCGCTTGCGGCAAGATTATGCTCGGCGGCCTTCTGCGGATCGATCCACACACGCATGGAATAGTCACCGGCGCCAAAGACCTGCACCTGGCCGACACCGGCGATGCGGGCGAGCCGGTCCTTGATGTTCAGTGTCGCATAGTTGCGCAAATAGGTGATGTCGTGGCTGTCTCCGTCGGAGACAAGGTTGACGACCATGATAAAGTCGGGCGAGCTCTTGACCGTCGTGATGCCGAGCGCGCGAACCTCCGCCGGCAGGCGGGGTTCGGCCTGCGACACGCGGTTCTGCACGAGCTGCTGCGCCTTGTCCGGGTCGGTGCCGAGCTTGAAGGTGACGGTGACGTTCAAGGCGCCGTCAGACGTCGCCTGGCTCGCCATGTAAAGCATGCCCTCGACGCCATTGATCTGTTCTTCGAGCGGTGTGGCTACCGTTTCGGCGATAACGGACGGGTTTGCGCCGGGGTAGGTGGCATGCACGACGATCGACGGCGGCACAACCTCGGGATATTCGGAGATCGGCAGCGCCCGGAGGCCGATGAGGCCGGCGACCACGATGAGGACCGAAAGAACACCGGCAAAGACCGGACGGTCGATAAAGAATCTGGATATGTTCATTTCAAAGCCCTCTCCGGGGTGAACATGGATGCAAAGTCCCTCGCCGGCGGCTCCAAGGCGCACCGGCAGGTCATGTTATTTGGCGTAAGGGCCGCCTCCCCGAGGGAAGGAGGCTCAACTCTTACTGAGCGGTCGCGACCTTCTCTTCCATCTGAGGTGCTACGACTGCACCCGGACGAATACGCTGAAGGCCGTTGACGACGATCTTGTCGCCGACTTCGAGGCCCCCTTCGACCACGCGCTGGCCATCGAACAGCGAACCGAGCTTGATCTGCCGGTAGTTGACCTTGTTCTCACCGTCGACGACGAAGACGAATTTCTTGTCCTGGTCGGTTCCGACAGCGCGGTCACTGATGACGATCTTGTTCTCGGCCTTCGGCTGGCCCATGCGCACCCGAACGAACTGGCCGGGGATCAGTTTGCCGCCGGGATTGTCGAAGACTGCTCGCACTGCAATGGTGCCGCTGGCAGCATCGACTTCATTGTCGACGAGCTGAAGCTTGCCCTTGATCGGCGTTCCCTCATCGGCAAGCGTGCCGATTTCAACCGGAATCTGTTCAACAGCCGGCAATGCGGCATCAGTTGCCGGAAGCTCTGAAAGAGCCTTCGTGACCATCTCTTCACTTGCATTGAAGCTTGCATAGATCGGATCGACGGAGACCAGCGTCGTCAGCTCAGGTGAAGCCGAACCGGCCGCGACAATGTTGCCGACCGTGACCTCGATCTTGCCGATACGCCCGGAAACCGGAGCACGTACCTGGGTGTAATCAAGATCGAGTTGAGCGGACTGCAGCGCCGCCTGCGCAGAGCGCAAGCTCGCCCTGGCTTCGGCCAGTGTGCTCTGGCGCTGGTCGAGATCGCTCTGCGAGATCGTTCGGTTGTCCGAGAGACGGCGGCCGCGATCGAGTTCGGTCTGCGCCAGGCTGACCTTGGCTTCGGCTGAAGCGACCTGACCCTGTGCCTGCGAGACCGCCGCCTGATAGGGAGCAGGATCGATGGCAAACAACAAGTCGCCCTGCTTCACCAAAGCGCCTTCGCGAAAATGCACGGATTGGATCGCACCCCCGACGCGAGGACGGATCTGCACGCGATCGATGGCCTCCAGACGACCGGAGAAGCTCTCCCAGTTCGTCACGTCGCGGCTGGCGACGACAGCGACGGTCACCGGCACGGCCGGAGGCTGTGCAGGCTCTGAGGCGGCCGTAGCGGTTGCGCTCATCGGCAGTTCGAAAAAGATGGCCGTTGCTGAAACGGACGCAGCGAGGCCCAGGCCAGCGCCCACAAGGGCCCAGCGTTTATTTTTGGACGTCATTGGTACTCTCCTTGCGGCCCAAATGGCCGTAAAAATCAGTTCGTCGTCAATGCAATAGTGGCTGAACGCTCACGTCCTGAAGGAAATCCCCGAAGTGGCGGCTGACGTTGTCCTGCCAGCTCGAAGTTCCCTCAGATTTTCCGCCATAAATGGAAGGCCAGCCTGTCCCGGCGGGAAGAACATGCTGGCGCACGCCAACGCCTGCCTTCTTGAGGCGAGCGGCATAACCGATGGTTTCGTCGTGCAGCGGATCATCCTCCGCCGTAAAAATCAGGGCCGGTGCAACGCCCGATATACGCGAGCACAGGCACGGCGCAGCATAGGGATGGCAGCCGCCGCCGCTCAGGTAATGGCTCCAGCCTTCCGTCCAGCGCTGGCGCATGCCGACCTTGTCCGCCTTGCGGATCGAGGACGTCCCCATGAAAGGATCGAGAAGAGGAGAAAGCAGGATCTGGCCGTCGAGCACATCCGGCATCTGGTCACGCGCTTTCAGCGCGACACCGGCGGCGACGTTACCGCCCGCCTCTTCGCCGGCAACGAAGAGCAGCGACTTACGGTCCCCCAGGCCAGCTTTCTTGAGAGCGAGGTAAGAAAAGATCGAGAAGGAAACTTCGAGCGCCTTTGGAAAGACATTGTCCGAAAGGGTGCTGTAGTCGGCGGAAACGACAATCGCACCTGCCTTTGCCAGGCTCTGTGCAATCGGGCGATCGGCCTTAGGGTCGCTGTCGAGAAACGCCCCGCCGTGCAGATAGAGGACGATCGGCGGACCCTTGCCGAAATCGGCGCCCATATAGACGCGCGCGGAAACGGGGCCAGCAGCCACCTTTTCCAGCATCATGTCTTTGATTTCGGGCACCATAGTCTCTATCTCTTCGCTGCTTGCGATAGGCGGACAACAGCCGCCTCTTGCATTTTGAACCAAAAACATATTGTTATTCAAATCGGGGAATAAGAAGCGATATCGCGATAACACTATTCCAAATCCTGAACAATGTTGCAATGCAAACTGCGGAATTGAACCGATGGATCAGCTCTCGGCTATGCGCGTCTTCATCCGCGTGGTGGAGACCGGCAATTTCACCCGCGCCGCCGACATGCTCGCCATGCCCAAGGCTACGGTGACCAATCTCATTCAGGGGCTGGAAGCGCATCTGCGCACCAAGCTCCTCAATCGCACGACACGCCGGGTCATGGTGACGACGGATGGCGCACTTTATTACGAACGCGCCGCGCAGATCATTTCCGAACTCGAGGAATTGGACGGCAGTCTTTCAAACTCCCAAAGCCTGCCGACGGGCAGGCTGCGCGTCGAGATGGCAGGCGCCTTTGCCGATTCCATTCTGGTGCCGGCGCTCTGTGATTTTTATCAGCGTTATCCCGATATCCGCATCGACCTCGGCGTCGGTGACCGCACCGTCGATTATCTCGCTGAAAACGTCGACTGCGCGCTGCGAGCTGGCACGCCGGCCGATCAGTCGCTCATTGCAAGGCGCGTCTCGGAGATCGAGATGATCACCTGCGCCGCGCCTCTCTATGTGGAAAAATTCGGCCTGCCGCAGCGGCCGGAAGAGCTTGAAACCGAACATTATTCCGTCAGTTATTTCCGCGCTCAGAACAATCGTACGGTACCGTTCGAATTCCGCAAGGATAATGAGGTTGTCGAGGTCAATCCGCGCTACATTCTCTCGGTCAACGACAGCCGCACCTACATGACCGCAGCGCTCGCAGGTCTCGGCCTTGCCCAAATCCCCGTGTTCATGGCGCGTGAACCACTTGCGAAAGGCGAGTTGGTTCAGACCCTGACGGAATGGACGCGCGAGTCGCTGCCTCTCTACGTCGTCTATCCGCCGAACCGGCACCTCAGCAACAAGGTTCGCGTCTTCGTCGACTGGCTGGTGAAACTGCTGGCGGACGCGAAACTGAACGCCCGCTGACAAAAGATCATTCGCAGAGGAGAGCGGCCCGTGATGGGAGGGATAACCGTCACGGGCCTTGATCTGATGTCTGAAACTTGAAGGCCTGTCGCACCGCAGGAAAGGCGCGGCAGGCCCTGGAGTGGAGGTCGGGAGGCTGACGGCAGATACCGTCCGCCTCCGTCCATTTTGATATAGGTGCGCTGCGCCAGATAATAAGGGGGTGCACCCAACAGACCGTTCACAAGTTTGCTACAGACGGTTATTTCCTGACAACGGCTTTCAGCAAATCCTCGAGGCCGATGCGGCGGAAGAGTTCGGCGCGAACGCGGTCGGCAACGCCATTGACGATTTCTGCGCCGTCTTCCGATGGATCGATATGGGTGCGGAACGGCCGTTTGCCGAAAGGCATATTCACCACATCGACGATGGCGGTCGCAACAGTAGCGGCATCCGCATCGGCAGGTTCGAGCGAGGCAAGACCTTTCAGCGCCTGTTCCGGCCCATCCCTGTACGGACCTTGGCTATATTCGGCGACGCGGGCCGTATCGGCAGGTGAGCCAGCATGAGCGAAGTGGTTCGTACCTCTGGTGAAAGCGCCGGGAACGATGATTGCGGTTTCGATACCCCACCGGGTCAGTTCACCAGCATAGGAGACGGCAAGCGAATCCATAGCAGCCTTGGCAGCGAAATAGGGAGCAAGGTAGGGAGGCGTGCCGCCTCGAGTACTCGAGGAGGAGACCCAGACGACCAAGCCCTTGCCCTGCTTGCGTAGATGCGGCAACACCGCGCGGTTCACACGCTGGGTCGAGAGCACGTTTATATCGAAAAGTTCGGCATATTGCTCCGGCGTGAAGGCCTCAGCCGGGCCGAAGGACATGTGCCCGGCATTGTGGACGATGGTATCGATATGACCCTCGGCGGCAATCACTTTGGCGATACCAGCTTCGACCGAGACATCGGAGGCGACATCCAGTTCCACGACCTTCAGATCGACACCGTTTTCTTTGGAGAAGGCTTCGACGGCCTCGACCTGCGGCCGGTTGCGGCCTTGGGTTTCACGCATCGAGGCATAAACCGTGTGGCCGGCCCTGGCGAGCGCGCGGGCGGTAAGAGCGCCGAAACCGCTGGAGGCGCCGGTGATGACGATGACTTGTCTGCTCATGGTCCTATTCCTTCTGTGAGAGTGGTTGGTTGAAAGAATGCGAGGGAAGAGCGTGGCGACGCGTCATGCCGCCACGAATTCAATGTCAAACCATGCCGCCGTTGGCGCGCAGTACCTGACCATTGATCCAGGCCCCATCCGGGCCGGCAAGGAAGGCAACGACGGCTGCAATGTCTTCGGGCGTGCCGAGACGTTCGAGCGGGTTTGCCTTGGCAAGACGATCGATCAGCTCATCGGACTTGCCGTTAAGGAAGAGGTCGGTGGCTGTCGGGCCTGGCGCGACCGTGTTGACGGTGATCTGGCGGCCGCGCATTTCCTTGGACAGGATAGCGCCCATCGTCTCGACGGCGGCTTTCGTGGCAGCGTAGACGCTGTAGGTTTCCGGCTTCAAGCCGACGACCGAACTCGAGAAGTTGATGACCCGGCCACCGTCACGCAGACGCTTGGCAGCTTCGCGCAGCGTGTTGAACGTGCCCTTGAGATTGATGCTGATCTGGCGGTCGAACGTCGCGTCGTCGACATCGGCAAGGCGCGAAAGCAACATGATGCCGGCGTTGTTGACGAGAACGTCGATACCGCCGAAGGCTGCTTCTGCAGCATCGAACATGCGGCGCACGGCGTCAGCATCGGCGACGTCAGCTTGTGCCGTCAGTGCCTTGCTGCCAGCTTTTTCGATTTTTTGCGCCAGTTCTTCGGCAAGAGCGGCATTGCCGGCATAGTTGATGACGACGGTGAAGCCGTCCTTTGCTAGTCGCTCAGCAATCGAAGCACCGATGCCACGGGAAGCGCCGGTAACGAGAGCGACCTTGTTTTGATTAGCAGACATGTTCTTCTCCTTTGGTTCGGCGCCGCAGCGCCCTTTTGATGAGAAGAAGATGCCCCTTTTCACTTTGCGGATAATCGGCCATTATTCGGCATCACTATCCGGCGAATGCGAACAAATAACATGGACAGATTTGATGCCATGCGGGTCTTTTCCCGCGTCGTGGAACGCCGCAGCTTCACGCTCGCGGCCGAAGATACCGGCCTGCCGCGCTCGACGGTGACCGACGCGGTCAAACAACTGGAAGCCCGCCTCGGTGTGCGCCTGCTTCAGCGCACCACGCGCCATGTCAGCCCGACACTCGACGGCGAGGCATACTACCAGCGTTGTCTGTCGATCCTCGCCGACATCGAAGACGCGGAGGGTGCCTTTGCCGGTGCCAAACCGAAAGGCCTGCTGCGGGTAGACGTCCACGGCACGCTCGCCCGCCATTTCGTGCTGCCGAGCCTGCCGTCCTTTCTGGAAGCCTACCCTGATATCGAGTTCTATATGAGTGAGGGCGACCGACTGGTGGATCTGGTGCGCGAGGGCATCGATTGCGTTCTGCGTGTCGGTACTCCGCAGGACAGCGACATGGTCGCCCGGCGCGTCACCATGCTGGAAGAGATCACCCTCGCCTCGCCGTCCTATGTCGCTGCTTTCGGTCAGCCCGAACATCCCGACAGGCTGGATGCGCATCGCATGGTCGGCTTCCGCGCGACCGGCAGCACCGGCCCCCTGCCCCTGGAATTCATCGTCGATGGAAGCATCCACAACATCACCATTCCCGCAACCGTGACCGTCAACGCAGCCGAAAGCTACATCTCCGCCGCACGTATGGGTCTCGGCATGATCCAGATCCCGCGTTACCACGCCGAACAGGATCTTGCCGCCGGCACCCTCGTCCAAGTTCTTGTTGATTTTCCGCTCACGCCGACGCCGGTCTCGCTGCTCTATCCGCGCAACCGCCAGCTCTCGCCGCGCGTGCGCGTCTTCATAGACTGGCTGGTGAAGGTCTTCGCTCGACAAAACTCCGAAAACACGCTTCACTCATATTAGCGTTCTCGGAGGAGCGAGTATGGCACTCAGCGACATCATGGTTTACCAGACGGATGAGGGCTTCGTCGTCGAGTTCGGCAACGAGGGTGAAGACAGGATAGCAGTCACGCTGCGCAGCGCCCCCGACCTCACGCACGAAAATGCCGTAGCCAGGGCAAAAGCATTGCTTTCTTCCGGACTCGAACCTGTCCACGGCGACAGCGCCCGCAGCAAGGATGCCGCTCTGCTGGAGGAAGAACTGAACGAAGGCCTCGAAGATTCCTTCCCGGCAAGCGATCCGGTTTCCGTCACCGTATCCTCCATTCCAATGCGCGACCCCAATGCCGGCCACTGAATCCGTGCCAAAATGATACTGACGAGATCATAAGCCATACATTGTTCGGGTGACAGATCGTCGATGGGAATGCTATCGCCACTCTCCATGAGCATAGAGACGATCAATGGCGCGATCGGCGCCGGTCCGCTTGCCGGGGAAAGCCTGCGCCATTTCTTCGAACGCGATGCGGTCGAGGTCGCCCGCGACCTGCTCGGTTGCCATCTGACGGTTAACGACGCAGGCGGGCGCATTACCGAAACGGAAGCCTATTACCCCGATGACGAGGCCTCCCACAGTTTCCGCGGCCCGACCAAGCGCAACGGCGCCATGTACGGTCGCCCAGGCAATGTCTATATCTACCGCATCTACGGCATGTACTGGTGCCTGAACTTCGTCTGTACACCGGGCTCGGCAGTGCTGATCCGTGCGCTGGAGCCGGAAATCGGCCTGCCGGCCATGATGGAGCGGCGCGGCACCGATGTGCTGACCCAGCTCTGCAGCGGCCCAGGCAAACTCTGCCAGGCACTCGACATCGATATCTCCGTCAACGATCGGACGCTCGACCGGCCACCCTATGCGATCTCGCCTTCCGCTCCTGTGCCCATCGTCTCAGGCAAGCGGATCGGCATTACGAAAAATGCCGAAGCACCATGGCGCTTCGGCATTCAGGGATCGCGATATCTGAGCAAGCCGTTCCGCTAATGGGAACCTTCAACCTCATTCCATGACGGCGCTATGGTCCATGGCGGGCGCAGCCTTCGGCTTGCGCAGCAACAGGACCAGTGGCATGACGGCAAGCGACATCAGCATCAGCAATTTGAAGTCGTCCATATAGGCAATGATTGTCGACTGCAGCGTGATGACGTCGTTAAGCGCCGCGCGGCCGACCGCCGTCAGCGGGTTGAGGCCTTGTGCCGCCGTGGCATTGAAAGCGTGGTTGAACGGCGTCACATAGGCTGCGATTGACTCGTGATTGCTCTGCGTGTTCTCGACGATCAGCGCCGAGACGATCGAGATGCCGACAGAGGACCCGATATTACGCGACAGGTTGTAGAGGCCGGTCCCGTCGCCGCGCATCTGCGCCGGCAGCGTCGCAAAGGCGATTGTCGTCAACGGTACGAACAGGAAGCCGAGGCCGGCACCCTGGATGAAGCCGACCGAAACGATCGTCCACTGCGAAACGTCAGGCGTCCAGCCAGTCATGTCATACATTGCCCAGGCCGTCAGGCCGAGACCGAGCAGCAGCAGCCAGCGCGTATCCACCTTGCCGATCAGCCGGCCGACGATGAACATGCAGAGCATGGTCCCCAGGCCGCGCGGCCCCATGACGATGCCCGCCGTGATGACCGGATAGCCCATCAGCGTCTGCAGATATGGCGTCATCAGCGCCAGCGAGGCGAGATAGGTGATGCCGATCACGAAGATGAAGATCATGCTGACGGTGAAATTCTGGTCGAGGAACAGCCGCGGATTGACGAAGGATTTCTCCGCCGTCAGCGTATGCACCAGGAGCAGATAAAAGGCTGCGGCACAGACAATCGCTTCGATGACGATTTCGCCGGAGGAAAACCAGTCAAGCTGCTCGCCGCGGTCGAGGAAGAGCTGGAGCGCGGCAATGAACAGGCTCATCATCCCGAAGCCGAACCAGTCGAGCTTGGCGAGCGCATCCCTCTTCGTCTCTGAAACGAAGATGACGATGCCGGCAAAGGCGAGCGCACCGATCGGCACGTTGATGTAAAAGACCCAGCGCCAGCTGATATTGTCGGTCAGCCAGCCGCCGATGACAGGACCCAGAACCGGCCCGACCATGACCGAGACGCCGAATAGGGCCATGGCCGAACCGCGCTCCTCGACGGAATAAATGTCGAGAAGGATGCCCTGGGAAAGCGGAACTAGCGAGGCGCCGAACAGGCCCTGCAGCAGACGGAAAGCAACAATCTGCGGCAGCGATTGCGCCAGACCGCAAAGCACGGAGGCGACGACGAAGCCCACAATCGCCGTCAACAGCACGCGCTTGCGGCCGAACTTGGCAGCAAGAAAGCCCGACGGCGGCGTCATGATCGCGGCCGCGACGATGTAGGAGGTCAAAACCCAATTGATCTGGTCGGCGGACGCCGAAACGCTGCCTTGAATGTAAGGCAGCGCCACGTTGGCGATCGTCGTATCCAGCGCCTGCATAATGACGGCCAGGATTACGCAGGCCGTGATCGCGCCGCGATTGGCAACCGGGATTGCCGGTGATGACGGAGCATTACTCATAGCCGTTACTCGTGGCTCTTGATGTCGCCCAGAAACTTGCTGACGAAGTCAGGCAGGCCCCGCGCATGGCCGGTATCGACATCGACGACCGTGCTCATGCCGACGCGAAGCGGTGGCTTGCCCTGAGAGTTGTCGATGCTGATGCGCATCGGAATGCGCTGTACGACCTTTACCCAGTTGCCGGTGGTGTTCTGCGCCGGCAGCAGTGAGAAGGAAGAACCCGATGCCGGGCTGATGCTCTCGACCTTTCCCTTCCATAGGACGCCCGGATAGGTGTCGACATAGATATCTACCGCTTGGCCGGGCTTCACGTAAGTAAGTTCCGTCTCCTTCGGACTTGCGGCAATCCACAGATGCGAGGTCGAAACCAGCGAAAAGGCCTGCTGCGAAGCTTGGAGGTAGGAGCCGACCTGCAGCGCATTCACATTGGTGACAATGCCGTCGAAGGGCGCCCTGACCACGCTGTGATCAAGCTCGCGCTGGGCATTGTCGACCTGCGACTTGGCCTGCAGATAGAGCGGGTTTTCTTCGACCGGCTGGTCGGCACTCCCGCCGAGCTGGGCAAGCGTCGTTGCTGCTTCCGCCTTGGCGACGGAAACTTTCTGCTGCGCAGCCTCGAGATTGTGCTTGGCTTCGTCATAGGCCGACTGGGTCGCGCTGCCGTTGTTGACAAGATTCTGCTGCCGGTCGAACTGATCCTGGTAATAGGGCAGATCGGCCTCAGCTTGGGTGATCTCGGCAAGCGATTGCTGATAGCTGGCCTTGAGGTTCATGATCTGGTTGCGCTGTGCGCCGAGCTGCGCCTTGGCGCCATCAAGCGCGATCCTGAAGGCGTCCGATTGCAGGCTGAAGAGCACCTGTCCGGCCTTGACCTGCTCGTTCTCATGCACGTTTATCTGCGCGACGATACCGGAAACGTCGGTCGTGATACCCACCATATCGGCCTGTATATAGGCATTGTCGGTCGACATGACCTGACCGCCGTTGACGTAATAGTAGCCGCCGACGACGAGCGCGACGGGCAGCAGGGCAAATAGGACGGGTCGGGTGAAGCTGCGCCGGCGGCGGACCTTGTTGCCGCCAGGCGCAGCCACCGCGGCGGCCGCGGGCGCTGAATTGGATGAAGGCGCCTCAGCCACCGTTTCCGGTTGTTGGGGAATTTCTTTTTCTTCGGCAGGATTCTTGGCATTCGCGTCGGACACGACGCGCAGGGAGGATTGATCAGCCATGTTTCGTCTCATTCTCGGCGACCGGGGACCGGCACGCCTGCACCAGGTTCGTCTTCATTACGGATAGGATATGGAAAAGCTGCTCGCGCTGTTCGGGTGCGATGCTTTCCAGCGCTTCGCCGCGTGTCACGTCACCGATCTTTCGCATTTCGGCGAGAATCGGATGAGCAGCTTCGCGCATGTAAAGCAGCCAGATGCGCCGGTCGGTCGGGTGCTGGCGGCGCTCGATCAGGCCGCGCTCGGCGAGCTTGTCGAGGATGCGGACCAGCGTGATCGGCTCGATTTCGAGGATTTCGGCAAGCCCGCTCTGATGGATGCCCTCATTGTTGGCGAGATAGGCAAGCGTCTGCCACTGAGACCGTGTCAACCCAAGGTCCTTTGCGCGCTGCTCGAACCGCTTGCGCAGCAGACGGGCAACGTCGTGCAGAAGAAAACCGAGTGTTGGATTGTTGGTCATGTACCTTCGCCGGCTATTAATAAGCACCCTTATGATATCGGTACATATATTGAGCATATGCAATGCACAAGGATGCAACCGTAAGATTCCGCACCTGCGGCCAAAATGCCGCAGCGCTCACGGCCAAGCAGAGCCTTCGTTTCGGTCTTTGAAAAGTTCAAGCAGCGGGCAAATTCGTCTCCACAATGTGATGAAGTGGCATATCACCGGAAATGCTGGGAGTTTGCCGAACTCCAAATCCGTGCACTCAATTGGCATTTGCAATTTTTGGATTCTCCCGTTTATAGTCTGCCTTCAGAGGGTTACGGAGAAGCAGAATTTCTCCCTCCGGTTGATTTAGAGATGCTGGTTTTGCATCTGTCATCTTCCCGGCAGCCACGCATGAGTAGAATTCGGACTTAGGACGAGGCTCATGCTTTCGTTCCAGCAGACATGAACAGCTTATCTTAGGCATAGGTTCAGGCGGCTGCATTCGGCCGCCCGCAAGGGGGACCGGAATGGCTTATTCGCTTCGACAGACACTGGCGCTCGGCTGCTTTGCGGCCTTCCTGCCGCTCATTGCTGAGGCGCAGCAGGCGCCTGCTCCCCCGCCCGTCACCGTCGCCAAGCCCGTCGTGCGCGATGTGGTCGACAATGATGAGTTCATCGGCCGCTTCGAGCCTGTCGACGAGGTTTCCGTCCGCTCGCGCGTCGGTGGTTACCTGCAGGAAATCGACTTCACCGACGGTGCCCTGGTGAAGAAGGGCGACCGGCTTTTTGTCATCGATCAGAGGCCGTTCGTAACCGCGCTCAATCAGGCCAATGCTGCGCTCGAGGCGTCGAAATCGGCTCTGGTCTTTGCCGATGCTCAGTATAAGCGGGCCCAGTCACTTGCTTCGAGCGGCAGCCAGTCGGCGCAGACGCTGGACGATCGCCGCCGCGAATTCGATTCGGCACAGGCCAATGTCCGCGGCGCGCAGGCTGCAGCCGATCGTGCGGCTCTCGACATGGAGTATACCGAGATCGCCGCGCCCCTCAGCGGCCGCATCGACCGCCGCCTGATCTCCGCCGGCAACCTCGTGCAGACAGATCAGACGGTGCTGACGACGATCGTCTCACTCGACCCGATCGATTTCTATTTCGACGTCGACGAGCGCCGCCTGCTGAATTTCGCCGACACGGCACGCAAGCTCGGCAAGGATCTCCAGCAGGGGGGTGGCGGACTGGATGTGACGGTCACGATCTCGGATCCGAATGCCAAGCCCTTCAAGGGAAAACTCGATTTCGCCGAGAACCGGATCGACAATGAGAGTGGCACCATTCGTCTGCGTGCCCGCTTCCCCAACCCCGATCTCGTCCTTCAGCCCGGCCTCTTCGGCCGCATCGAGGTCGAAGCCTCCAACACCTATCAGGCCATTCTCGTCCCTGACGAGGCAATCGGCTCGGACCAGAATGAGCGCGTCGTTTATGTCGTCGGCGCAGACGGCACGGTCTCGACCAAGCCCGTGAGGCCCGGTCCGCGGCTCTACGGCTATCGCGTGATCCGCGAAGGCCTTGACGGCACCGAGACGATCATCGTCAACGGCCTGATACGCGCCCGGCCCGGCGCAAAGGTAACATCTCAGATGACCGAACTGCCGAAGGAGCGGACAGACGCGCCGCCGGAAGCCGCCGGTGCGGAGAGCGGCCAATGAGATTTGCCCATTTCTTCGTCGACCGGCCGATTTTTGCGGCGGTCATCTCGATCGTTCTGCTCGTCGTCGGCAGCATCGCCTATACGCAATTGCCGGTCTCACAATATCCGGAGATCGCGCCTCCGACCATCGTCGTGCGCACCTCCTATCCAGGCGCCGATCCGCAGACGATCGCCGACACGGTTTCGACCCCGCTCGAACAGCAGATCAACGGCGTCGAAGACATGCTTTATATGTCTTCCTATTCCAGCGCCGACGGCGCCATGTCGCTGACGATCACCTTCAAGCTCGGTACCGATCTCGATAAGGTTCAGGTTCTTGTGCAGAACCGCGTTTCCATCGCCCTGCCCCGTCTTCCCGAGGAAGTCCAGCGGCTTGGCGTGACCACCGACAAGAGCTCGCCTGACCTGATGATGGTGGTGCACCTTTTGTCGCCGTCGCACCGCTATGACCAGCTCTATGTCTCGAACTACGCTCGTAACCGCATACGCGACGTTCTCGTGCGCCTTGACGGCGTCGGCGATGTGCAGCTCTTCGGCGAGCGCCAGTATTCGATGAGAATCTGGCTGGATCCGGAAAAGCTCTCCGCCTACGGAATGACATCTGACGACGTTGTTGCGGCGTTGAGAGACCAGAACGTCCAGGTGTCAGGCGGC
Organism: Rhizobium sp. BK377; assembly: GCF_014193935.1. NCBI lineage: Bacteria > Pseudomonadati > Pseudomonadota > Alphaproteobacteria > Hyphomicrobiales > Rhizobiaceae > Rhizobium > Rhizobium sp. BK377. Next base: position 61,546 of record NZ_JACIAC010000011.1, on the reverse strand, counting down.
AAGATCGGCGCCCCGCCCGTGACCGGCAAGAATGCTTTTGAATATACGGTGCGCACGGACGGACGCTTCTCGGACGTGCGCCAGTTTCGCTACGTCATCGTGAAATCGACAGCCGGCGGCCGGCTTGTAAACTTGCAGGATGTCGCCCGTATCGAGCTCGGTGCACAGGATTACGTCACCAACAGCTATCTCAACAACGACCCCGCAGTTGCTCTCGGCATATTCGCCCGGCCGGGAACCAATGCACTGGACACGGCCCATCAGATCCAAAGCATCATGAAGGACCTGTCTCAAAATTTCCCGCAGGGTCTGGAGTACCGTATCATCTATGATACGACCGAATTCATCTCGGATTCCATCAATGAGGTCTACAGGACCATTGCCGAAGCCGCGATCCTCGTGGCGATCGTCGTCCTCGTCTTCCTGCAATCCTGGCGAACCGCCCTCATTCCGATCATCGCCATCCCCGTATCGCTGATCGGTACTTTCGCCGTCCTGCTCGCCTTCGGCTTCTCGCTCAACATGCTCACCTTGTTCGGTCTCGTGCTGGCGATCGGTATCGTCGTCGACGACGCGATCGTGGTGGTGGAAAACGTCGAGCGAAACCTGGCGCGCGGCATGACCCCGAAACAGGCCTCGCACGTCACGATGGACGAAGTCGGAACCGCCGTCGTCGCCATCTCGCTGGTGTTGATCGCAGTATTCGTGCCAACGGCGTTCATTCCCGGCATTTCCGGGCAATTTTATAAGCAGTTCGCGGTGACGATCTCGGTCACGACGGCGATTTCCGCATTGAACTCGCTGACCCTTTCGCCTGCGCTCGCAGGCATATTGCTGAAAGCCCATGATCACGAAGCCAAGCGCAAGAATATCTTCTCTCAGCTGGGAAGCGGACTTGCGAACGGCTTCAACGGCGGGTTCGATCGAATGAGTTCGGGCTATTCCTGGATCGTCCGGCATCTGGTCAGCAGCTGGGTTGGATTGATCTCTTCGCTCGTCGTCTTCGCCTGCTTGCTGGGCGCGACCTGGTACATGGGCCAGAAGGTTCCCTCCGGCTTCATCCCGACCATGGACCAGGGCTACGCGATCGTCGTCATCCAGCTTCCGGACGGCGCCTCGCTGGCGCGTACCGATGCCGTCGTCAAACAGGTGGGCGAAATTGCCCGCACGGTGCCCGGTGTGGGCAATGCCGTGCAATTTGCCGGTTTCAGCGGGGCGACCTTCACCAATGCCTCGAATGCTGGCGTCGTCTTCGTCCCGTTCAAATCCTTTGCCGAGCGTGAGGAAGGTGGCGAAACCGCCAACAAGATCATCGGCGAGCTCTATGGCAAGCTGCAGAGCATACAGGAAGCCTTCATCATTGCCATCCCGCCTCCATCGGTGCGCGGCGTCGGCAATTCCGGCGGCTTCAAGATGCAGATTTCGGATCTTGAAAACGCGGACATGACGCGAGTCCTTGGTCTGGCCCGCCAGATGATGGGCGCCGCGGCCACGACTCCGGGTCTGACAGGCGTCTTCACGACATTCTCGGATGCGAGCCCACAATATTTCCTCGCGATCGACCGCGACAAGGCACGTTTCCTGAACGTGCCGATCCCCAACATCTTCAACGCGCTCTCTATTAACCTCGGTGTGGCCTATGTGAATGATTTCAATGCGTTCGGGCGCGTCTACCAGGTTCGCGCCCAGGCCGATCGGCAATACCGCATGGACAGGGACGATATTCTTGCCCTGAAAGTTCGCTCGGCAACCGGCGCACTGGTTCCGCTTGGCACCCTGATGGACATCCAGGATTCCAGCGGTCCGGCACTTGTCCAGCGCTACAACATGTATGTCTCGGTGCCGCTTCAGGGCAATCCGACGCCCGGCACATCGACCGGCGATGCCATCAAGAAGATGGAAGCGCTGGCGGGGCAGATCCTGCCGCCGGGAACGACCTTCGAGTGGACGGAGCTTGCCTATCAGGAAACCCACACCGGCAATACCGCCGTCTACATCTTCGCCCTGTCTGTCATTTTCGTCTTCCTTGCGCTTGCGGCACAATATGAAAGCTGGGTCCTGCCTCTGGCGATCATCCTTATTGTCCCACTCGCAGTGCTCGCCGCGTTGATCGGCGTGTGGCTCAGAGGAATGGACAACAATGTCCTGACCCAGATCGGCCTGATCGTCCTGATCGGCCTTGCGGCGAAGAACGCTATCCTGATCGTCGAGTTTGCAAGACAGGCGGAGGAAGAAGGAAAAAGCGTCGTTGATGCTGCAATCGAGGCAAGTCATCTGCGCCTGCGCCCGATCCTGATGACGGCCTTCGCCTTCATCTTCGGCGTTCTGCCGCTTGCCATCGCCACCGGCCCAGGTGCCGAAATGCGTCAATCGCTCGGCACGGCCGTGTTCTTCGGTATGCTGGGCGTGACGATCTTCGGCCTGTTCCTGACGCCGGTCTTTTACGTCGTGCTGCGCCGCTGGCGTAAAAAGCCGGCAGAAGCGCCGGCCCGCGTCGATGCGGAGGAGAATGCTGCCTAGAGCAATTCCAGCAAAAGTGCATTGCGACCTTGCGTCCGGAACTCCGTGAAACAAAGAGAGTATTTCGTGTTTCGAAGAAAACTGGAAATACCTTAAGGCTCAGGTGGAGAAGAGGTAAACCTGTCCCTGCCAGAAGCGGGCGACGGAGAGCCTGCCGCTCTTGAAGGCGCGGGTATCGAGGTTCAGCCGCATCGGTTGCACATCCGGCTGGTCGCCGGGCGTGTGGCCATGCACAATGAGCTTCGGCAGCGGCAGCGGGCTTTCCAGGAAGCGCTGGCGGATAAAGGCCAGGTCGTCGTCGGCCTGCTCGTCGAGTGGCACCCGGGGGTCGATGCCCGCATGCACGAAGACGACGTTGGGCGTATCGAGCATGATCGGCAAAGAGCGGATGAAATCGATATGCGTATGCGGCAGCGACTGGCGGATGAAGGCGTCGAGCTGCGCACCCGAGCGGAAGACGAGAGGCAGATGATCGGGATCGAGGCCGTAAGATCGCAGAAGCTCAGCAGCACCCATGGTCATCCAGTCGTCATAGGATGCCCAGCCGTCGATATAGTCGAGCATGACGATCTCATGATTGCCGGCAAGGCAGATGCGTTCGAATCCTTCGGGCGCTGGATCCATGAGATGGTTGATGACATGTGCGGATTGCGGACCACGATCGATATAGTCGCCGAGCATGACGATGAGTTTGGTTCCCGGCAGATGCTCGGCGTCGCGTACGATCGCCTCTTCCGCTTTCTGCAGCAGGTCGAGACGCCCATGCACGTCGCCGATGGCATAGGTCGGGATGTCGGCTATATCCATGCTCACGCGCGGACGCGGCTGACGTCCAGCCTTCGAACCCTCGCGGCTTCGTGCAAGAGAATCGCTCATCATTATTCCTGATCGGTTCGCCGTCCCTTAACCATAAGTAGAGCATACGGCAAGGCGATCAAGTTGGTAAGAAAATTCGCCCAGCCGGACTTTTGTGGAAAAAGCGGCCTTACGCAAGCCAATGCAATCACGCACTTTTTTAGCATTAGGAAAGAGTGGCAGATGGGCACCGTATCGCAACTTCGCGACAATATGCGTTCTCCGGCGCACCGCATCGAGACTGAGGAGGAGGCCGTCTCCGCGGCCCGCGAGCTTGCCACCGCCTTTCGCCAGCAGGCAAGCGAACGGGACATCACCCGCCTCATGCCGAACGCCGAACTCGACATGCTCTCGCAATCCGGCCTTACCGCAATCACCGTTCCCCCCGAATATACCGGGATCGATATCTCAAACACCTTGCTCGCTGAGATCGTCGCCATCATCGCCGAAAGCGACGCCTCGATCGGCAACGTGCTGGCATCTCACTTCCGGGTGCTGGAAGGGCTGCGTAGCCAGCCTTCGGAAGAACTGAAGATCGCCCTTTTCAGCCGCGCGCTGGATGGTGACCGTTTCGCTGCTGCCCGTTTTGCCGATCAGGCAAGCCTCGTTGCCGAGGGCTCCGGCTTTCGCCTGACAGGCCGATCGGAACAGGCAACTGCCATTCTTTTCGCCGACTGGATTGCCGCAGCAGCGATCGATCCCGACCGCCGCAGACCAATTCTCTATCTTCAGCACGACAGCGATGAACTGCAGGCGGTGGACGATTGGGACGCCTTCGGCCTGCGCACCAACGGCGCGGCGACGCTGGTTGCTGGCAAGCTGCATGTGAATGCCGAGACTGTTGCCGCCGCTTTGTCTGGCGATTACGCCACGGAAAAATCCTTGGGACTTCTGCTGCAGGCGGCCGTCAGCCTCGGCATCGCTCGCGCCGCCTTTGCCGACCTGCTCGTCATGGCGAAGGCTCCCTCTGGCCTCCTTGGCAAAATCGGCGAGCACGCCATCCGCATTGAAACCGCGACCGGCGCGCTTGAACAGGCAGGCCGCAAGCTCGATATCGCGCAGGTCAGCCCCACCGAAACTGCCATGGCGGAAGCCCATTTCTCGGCCTCATCGGTCTGCCTTGGCGCAACCGAAGTGGCGTTGGATACGGCGAATGCCCTCTTCGAACTGGCAGGCAGCGTGACAGGCAGCCTCGTACTCAACCTCGACCGCCACTGGCGCAACGCCCGCATTCACGACATGGCAATCCCGCGTGCGGCGCTGCTCGATGCGGCAGGTGCCCATATTCAAAAAATCAGGGAAAGCTGAAGGAGTCCCAGCAGCAATATGCTGAGCGGGAGCGTGCGTGAAAACAACATGAGACGGATCAGCTTGCGGCGGAAACAGGAAGCTTTTCCTCGACCGTCTCGATGCCGCCGCCGGCAACGAACTGTTCGAGCGTCATGTTGTCGAGAATGGCGGCGATCGCGTCCCGGACCTCGGTCATCGAGCGCCGCACCTGACAAGTCTCGGGATCGGCGCAGTCGTCGCAGGCCTCATAAGCCGTCCGGCTGGCACACCGGATCGGCGCAAGCGGCCCATCCAGCGTACGGATGACGTGACCGATGCGGATATCCGACGCAGGCCGCGAAAGTGAGTAGCCGCCGCCCGGCCCCTTCTTCGACCGCAGGATGCCGACATTGCGCAGTTCGAGCAGGATCGTATCGAGGAACTTCTTTGGAATATTATTGCGCGAAGCGATATCGTTGATGAAGGCGGTTTCGCCCGGCGCAAGCCGCGCCAGATCGACCAGCGCCTTCAGTCCGTATTTTCCCTTTTTCGTCAACATCTGGGTCGCCCTGCACTTTGCGGCACTATGCTTCAGTAATAACAGGGAAATAAAGTCAGAACCATGAAGAAACAACAAAATAACCATTTTTAGTAGGTTATTTCGGTCTTCTATGTTGCCGTAAAACCGCGCCTACAAAGTCTTCCGTCGTCTGACAGCCGGCCCCGCACAGACCCGCGGCGTAGGACCATTAAATCGCGTTTAGACCGTCTTCAGCATACCGCCATCGACGAAATAGGTAGAGCCGATGCTATAGCTAGACCGGTCGGAGCAGAGGAAGACGAAGAAATTCGCCAACTCCTCCGGCGTGCCGAAACGCTTGGACGAGGCATGTTCGTCCGCCACGCTCTGCAGATAACCCTCCCAGTCGCCGCCGGTTTCGGCCGTCAGTTGCTTGGCGGTCTTGATCCAGTCAGGCGTCAGGATAAGGCCGGCATTGACGCAATTGACGCGGATCTTGTCCTTGACGAGCTCGGTGGAGAGCGTCTTGGAAAACATCATCAGCGCCGCCTTGGTGACGTTGTAGATCGGCTCGTACCACAGCGGCTGCACGGCGCAGATCGAGGCATTGTGAAGGATCACCCCGCCGCCGCGCTTCTTCATCTGCGGCGCAATTCCGCGCGCAAGGCGCACGGCGGCCATCACATGCAGATCAAAATACGCCTGCCACTTCTCGTCGGGCGCCTCCATGACCGTCTCGTTAGAGCCGGTGCCGGCATTGTTGATGAGAATATCGGCTCCGCCACGTTCGGCTGCCGCCGCGATGATCGCCTCCGTGCCTTCGACGGTCGCCACATCGCTTTCAACCGCAGTGGCGCTGACACCATATTTTGCGGCGATACGCACAGCTTCAGCATTGAGCCGCTCGCGTCCACGCGCAGATAAAATGAGGTTGGCGCCCTCCGCTGCCAGCCCTTCGGCGATGGCAAGTCCGATACCGACCGAACCACCGGTGATGACGGCGGTCTTTCCCTTCAATCCCAGATCCATGAAATCCTCCCGAATGCGGCCTGCGGCTCCGGCCGATCCGCCAACTCTTCCGGCATTGGTTCTGCCCGTCAAGCCGTGGCGGAAAATCATCCGTGCCGTTAGCTGATCCCTCTTGCCGCAGGTCGCGATCTGTCCCATGCCTGCAGGCATAGTGGAGGAGTTTTCATGCGTCTTTATTTAGCTTGCATTGAATGGCTGTCTGCCGAGGAAGGCGCTCATTTCGCCGATCGCATCCGCCGCGCCGATGCCGCCGGCCTCAGGCCATCGAGTTCAGGCGTCTGACGACAAACCTCGTCGCCGAGCCGATGATCGCTGTTCTCGATACCGTTGAGAGCATTATTTCCGCCGTTCTCAATCCCGACCCTCGCGACGGCACATGCTACTCCGACATCGCTTCATCGCTCCAACAAATGCCTGAGGATGTTCCGCCCGCTGCTGCCCGCCCCAAGGGAAGCGGGCCATTGCCGGCAACGAATCCGAGAGGCGCCCCTTGGCCACCGATCCCCCCTTGCCTAGATTGAGTTCGAAAGCAGGAGGAGCGGCATGAGCGACGATCACAAGCATATCGACTGGCGCGAACATGGCGTGAAGGTCATCCCCGGCAATGCGCTTGATCCGAATACGGCGCAGACCCCGGGCATGAACCGAGCAACCGCCATCGACAACGCGCGTGCCGGCGCCGAAAAGATCTGCGCCGGCACGGTAACGATTAACGCCAACGCCAAGACCGGTGCCCATCACCACGGCGATCTCGAAAGCATCATCTACGTGGTGAAAGGCAAGGCCCGTATGCGCTGGGGCGAAAACCTGGAATTCACCGCCGAAGCCGGCCCCGGCGATTTCATCTACGTGCCGCCCTTCGTGCCGCATCAGGAAATCAACGCCAACCGCGACGAGACGCTGGAATGCGTGGTCGTGCGCTCAGGCCATGAACCGGTTGTCGTGAATCTCGATATCGAACCGGTCGAGAAACCCGAAGACGTACCGTGGATCGACCCGATCCATCGTCATTAAGTGTCAGCTTTCAGGCTGCGGCGAGGATCGCCGCCGCGCCCTTCTCCGCCACCATCATCGTCGCGCATTGATATTACCTGCCGTGATGTTCGGAAAGATCGAGGCATCGACGATCCGCAGCCCACTTATCCCATGCACCTTCGGCGACGCATCGACCACCGACGTCGTGGCATCCGGACCCACCGCAGCCGATCCACAAAGGTGATAGATCGAACCGGAATTGCCGCGGAAATAGCTGAGCAACTCCTCATCCGTCTGGGCCTATGCTGAAGGCGGCATTTCAGGCCGGTCTGGCCAAAGCGCACATATTCAACAGCAATGTCCTAAAATGTTTTCCCTCCCAAGACTACGCCGTGGCGAAACTATTGTGACAATAGGTTTATTCGATGCGGCCATCTCAAAATGAGATGGCGGTTTTATTCCACACGCTGGGAAGCTTCAGAGCTGTTCGTTCAGGAAACCCGACCAGCCGTTCGTATGGCCGGACCAAAACCTAAGTATAGTTATGTCGCAGGACGTTTGGATTTAACCTGTAGTCGTAGCTCGGAACCGACCCGACCATCGATGGTTCCAGGCTGGTGGCATCGCCCCTGCCACCCTCGGGCAGGCGCGCCCCTCCGCCGAAGCCCCGCGGATCCTCCCATCCGCCAGAGACCGTCCCGCCGCCCGGGACGGTCTTTCCTTTTCAAGCGTAGAGACAATTCGCCTAAGCTTTCAACACTTTGGTATAGTTTTGCGCCAATAAACACGCCGTTAAGGTGGCGCACACCAGCCGGTATGGGTAGAAGACCGGAACCAATAGCGAGGGGGTATGGGACCATCTATTGTATCGAAACTCGTCAATCGCCGGGGAACGCTCTCGCATGAGATCACGCTTAGCTTGATCGCACTGGTGCTCGGCGCCGCCGTGCTCTATGTCGATGCCTTCACGGAGATCGAAAGCGCCATCGCCGTTCTCTATGTCATCGTGCTCCTGCTGTCGGCAGAAATGCTGACGAGAATGGGCACCACGCTCCTGGCCGTTGTCTGTGCCGCCCTTACCCTCTTTGCCTATTTCTACTCGCATGGTCTCGGTGAGGATATTCCAGCCCAGTTGCGACTGGCGGTTTCTCTCGCCGCCATCACCATCACCTGCGCCCTCATTCTCCGGAACGAGGCGGCACGCGCGGGGCTGATCGAAGCCAACCTGCACCTGCGCGACAGCGAAACACGCTATCGCTACATCTTCGAGCACAGCCGTATCGCCCTATGGGAACGAGATTATTCTGCGGTGCGCGCCTTCCTGATGTCCTTGAAAGCCGAAGGCGTGGCCGATCTCAAAGAATATTACCGCACCAATCCAGGCATTATCGCCACCTGCACAGGCCTCATTCGAACGATCGCCTCCAACGACGCAGCCCTGGAACTGCTCGGCCACGTGGGTGACGGCCCGCCGGCGCTCACGATGCGGCGCTACATCGCTCCCGATGACGATACCTTTCTGGACCTCATGAATGCCATCTTCTGTGGGGAACGGCATTTCGAGGGTAAGGGCAATCTGGTCGCGGAAAACGGTGAGACCAGGCTCGTCATCATGAGCATGAGTTTTCCGGAAGATCCCACTGCCTTCAACCGAGTGGTTGTCGGCATGGTGGATATCACCCAGCGGGAAATGATGCAGAAAGCCATTCGCGAGGCTCAGGATGAACTGGCCCTGGCCTCACGCGCAGCAACCGTCGGCACACTTTCCGCATCGCTCGCCCATGAACTCAACCAGCCGCTCGGCGCCATCGTCGTCAACGCCCAGACGCTGCTCAGATGGCTGAATCGCGAGCCACCGGACCTTGCTGCCGTGCGGCGTTCGGCCGAGCGCATCATCCGCGACAGCCAGCGGGCAAGCGAAATCATCCACAATACCCGCTCGATGCTGACACAGACAGATCGCACGCCCGAACAGGTCGATCTCGAAACGCTGATCGAGGAAACGGGCGCCCTGATGGAGCACGACTTCCAGCGCGACATGGTCGACTTTGACGTGATCCCGGCCGAAGAGCCGCTCACGGTGAAAGCGATCCGCATCGAACTACAGCAGGTGCTCATCAACCTTGTAACCAATGCGGTGCAGGCCATGCGCGAAACGGCTATCGACCGGCGCAAGATTCTGATCTCGCTCGCTAGGAAGGATGATATATTCGTCACCCTCTCCGTCAGGGATTTCGGCCCCGGTATCAGCGAGGAATCTATGGCGAAGCTTTTCACCCCTTTCTTCACGACCAAGCCCTCCGGAATGGGCATGGGGCTCTCGATCTGCCGCAGCACACTGGAAGCCAGAGGCGGCCAGCTGATTGCCGGCAATCATCCCGAAGGGGGCGCCATTTTCGAAATGATCATACCGATCGAGGACGACCATGAAAGACACTAGCGCCGCATCGAAGGCAGCCTCGCAGTCCGCATCACCGATCGTCTATGTCGTCGATGACGACGAATCCATCCGCGAGTCGCTTGTCGATCTTTTCCGGTCGATCCAGATGGATGCCGCCTCCTTCGCGACCACAACCGCCTTTCTCGATACCGCAGACCTGCGCCGGCCGGGCTGCATTCTGCTCGATGTGCGCCTGCCAGGCCTGAGCGGGCTGGATTTCCAGCTTCATCTCGAACGGATCGGCAGCAGGATGCCGATCGTCTTCATGACCGGTTTCGGCGATATTCCGATGAGCGTGCGCGCGATGAAGGCCGGCGCTGTCGATTTCCTCACCAAGCCTTTCCGTGACCAGGATATCATCGATGCCGTCGGCGTCGCGATCGAAAAGGACATGACCCGCCGACGGGAAATGGCGGCAAGCGATGCCGTCGCCTCACTTGTCGATACGCTGACACCCCGCGAGCGGGAAGTGATGGCCGCCGTCGTCAAGGGTCTGATGAACAAGCAGATCGCCTACGACCTCGGCATCAGCGAAATTACTGTGAAGCTGCATCGTGGCAATGTGATGCGCAAGATGCAGGTCCGATCGGTGGCCGATCTGGTCCGCAAGGCGGAAATGTTGGAAGGCAGATAGTGGAACCTAGACCCTTGTATGGTACCGCGACACGGTTCCCAGCCATAATATAAGTCAACGAAATGCAAGAATAAGCAAGGCTACCAATCTCGTGTCACATATATCCACAATCGCGGTCGTCGACGATGACCAGGCCATCCGGGAGGCGCTTGACGATCTGATCCAGTCCTGCGGCTACCAGAGCAAGCTTTTTGCCTCTGCGGAAGAGTTTCTCGCCTTTGACGACAGGGCGGCAATCGACTGCATGCTGGTCGATGTTAAGATGCCTGGACTTAGCGGCATCGAACTGCAGGAGATCCTCAACCGCGAACCTGAAAAGCCGCCGATGATCTTCATGACCTCCTATCGTGACGAGAGGACCCGCATGGCCGCCATTGAAGGCGGTGCGCTGGCCTTTCTGGGCAAGCCGGTCGAATTCGATTCCCTCATCAACTATCTGGAATTGGCTCTAAAGCCATAAGGCTTAATCGTGTCGGCTGAGAAAGCGAGGTGAGCGCTATGATAAAGCTCAAGCGCCCAATTTTTATCAGCGTCGGGAAGAACATACTGATGGACGTGATCTTCTCCAACATCGTGGCCGGGGCGAATTACAAGTTTCACTGCGCGCTTCTGCGCCTGGGACCGGAGAATCCGATCTACGAATACCAGCCGGTCCGCGTTGCTGCGCCACGCCGCCCGGACGAAATCGGCCGGAACCATTTCTGATCGCCCCCTCTTCTGGCGCTAACCGGGTTCCCTCCCCGCCGGTCAGCGCATTTGCCGATCCATGGCTCTCAGAAAATACGGCAAACGTCCCTCGCAGGCCGCTGACAAGATTTTCGTACCTGCCGTCGATGCCGGACGGGCCGTCGAAGCGCTGCGGCAGCTTTCGACGGCAAGCCGGATCTGAAATCAGGCCGGCGGCGCGTCGAGCGCGTGCAGAATGCCGCGCAGCTCGGCAAGGCCGCGAAGGCGCCCGATTGCGGGATAGCCGGGCGTGACATTCTTCTGCAGGTCGTCGAGCATGCGGTGGCCATGATCCGAGCGGAAGACGATCGACTGGTCGGCGCTGCGGCGGCGGTCTTCGGCAACCAATTCCTTCAGCACGGCAACCATGTTCACGTCACCTTCGAGATGTGCGCTTTCATGGAAGGTACGTCCGTCGCCTTCGCGGGTCGTGGCGCGGAGGTGCGCGAAGTAGATGCGCGAGGCGAAACGCCGCGCAATCGCCGGCAGATCGTTGTCGGCGCGTACGCCGAGGCTGCCGGTGCAATAGCACATGCCGTTTGCGGCCGCCGGCACGGCATCGAACAGCGCTGCATAATCTTCAGCCGTCGATGCGATGCGCGGCAGGCCGAAAAGCGAGCGCGGCGGATCGTCCGGATGCAACGTCAGCTTTACGCCACGCGCTTCCGCGACAGGCACGACGGCTTCGAGGAATTCGACGAGATGCTGGCGAAGCTTCTTCGCATCGATGCCTTCATAGGCGATGAGCTTTTCGCGGAATGCCGGAATGGTCAGCGGCTCGGTCGTGGAGCCTGGTAGAGCCGAAGTGATAATGCGAGTAAGCTCGGCGATTTCCGCTTCCGTCATGCTTTCATAGACGACTTTCGCCCGTGCCCTATCCTCGTCGGAATATTCGGCTGCAGCGCTCGGCCGCTGCAGAACGAACAATTCGAAGGCGGCAAAACGCTCATGATCGAAACGCATTGCCGTGGCGCCGGTCGGCGTTACATAGTCGAGATCGGTGCGGGTCCAGTCGACGACGGGCATGAAATTATAGCAAACGATCGGAATGCCACAGGCGGCGACAGCTTCGAGGCTGGCAATCCAGGCCTCGATTTCGGCTTTCGCTTCCCCGCCCTTGCGCTTAACGGCATCAGGGATCGGGATGCTTTCGACGACGCTCCAGGTCAGTTGCGAACGGCCTGCCGGCGTGGTTTCGATCAGCGACTGACGCTCTCGTACTTCCGCCTTGGTCCAGGCGCGGCCGATCGGCACCTGATGCAGCGACGAAACAATGTTCGTTGCACCTGTCTGGCGCACCTCGTCCAGCGTGACAGGTGCCTCCGGCCCGAACCATCTCCAACCTTGCCGCATTTCGTCTGTCTCCTCTCTCGTTTTCTTAGCAGAAGTAGTCCGGAAACTGCGAGCGCAGCTCCGCCACGTCGGGTATGACGGCGCTTAAGTGATGAACCATGGCTTCGCGCGCTGCGGCGATATCGTGCGCCGCGATGGCGTCGCGGATCACCATGTGTTCGCGCACGACATTGTCCATGCGCCCGAGTACCGGCAGCGTCAGGCGCCGCGCCCGGTCGATCTGAACCTTCACGGCCTTGAGAATGGTCCAGATACCGGGATAACCGGCAATCTGCGCGATCGCCTCGTGAAAGGCTTCATCCTCTTCATGAAAGCCCGAGGCATTGCCGAGGGCTGCGTGCGTCTTCTGCCGGGCGATGATCGCATCGAGCCGCGTTATATCGCCCTCCGTTGCAATTTTGGCGGCCGTCTCGACCGTCGTTCCCTCGAGCGCCTTGCGCACAACGACTGCTTCCGGGATGGCCGAAACGGGCACGCGCGAAACCACCGTGCCGGACTGCGGATAGATGTCGACGAGCCCACCTTCGGAGAGCCTCAACAACGCCTCACGCACCGGCGTGCGGCTCACACCGAAATCCTCGGCGATCCGCTTTTCCTGCAACGCCGTGCCCGGCGGGATTTTCAGCGACACAATATCGGCATGTAGCCGCTCGTGGATCGCCGCCGCCGTCGTCACGCGGCGGATCTTTCCGCCGGCATCGCGCGGCGCCGGAAAGGCAAGGATTTCAGAGTCGGAGGCCTGCCGCATGCATGATCTCAAGACGTTGACACTTTCGTGCATACTAGTATATCAATTGAATTCTGTTGCCAAGCCATGCCGCGGAGGAGAACGCCGGCATGGCGCTGCACCCGGAGGAACGCTTCGAGCTGCGAGCATTCGGATGCGCCGGAAAACCGGGGCATCGAGGCATGAGACGTGCATCGCGATGCAAACGAGCGGCGCTCGGGGCAAAGGCCGGCACCGCGCAAAGGAGGAGGAGGACGGAATGAAGATCACACGCAGAACCTTCGTCGGCGGAGCTGCCGGCGTCGCCGCGGCCGGAATGCTGCCGCTTCGCGCTTTCGCTCAGGCAAAAGCGCCGGCAAGCCCGGTAACCATCACCATCGTCGATGTCGCCGGCAACTTGGCGCTGACGCAAGGCATGTTCGAGAACTACGCCAAGGCAAAGCCCGAATTCGTCGCCAGCTTTTCCTTCACCAAGGCGCCTGCTCCGGAACTGCCGGCCAAGATCCAGGCCCAGCAGGCTGCCGGCAAGGTCGATATCGATCTCGTGCTGACCGGCACCGACGCGCTTTCGGCCGGTGTCGACCAGGGTCTCTGGGTCGACCTGTCCAGCAAGAAGTCCGCCCTTCCAAATCTTGAAAGCATCCTGCAGCCACAGGCATTCAAGATGCAGGCACTTGCCAAGGACCAGGGTGTCGTCATCACCTATTACCCGTCCGGCCCGCTGATTGAATATATGCCGGACAAGGTAGCGACCCCGCCGAAGTCGGCGCAGGAACTGCTCGACTGGACGAAGCAGAACAAGAACAAGTTCCTCTATGCCCGCCCTGCAAACTCAGGCCCGGGCCGCACGCTGCTGATGGGCCTGCCCTACCTGCTCGGCGACAGCAATCCGCGCGACCCGGTCAACGGCTGGTCCAAGACCTGGGAATATCTGGCCGCGCTCGGCGAAAACATCGAATACTACCCGACCGGCACCGCCGTGGTCTTCAAGGAACTCGGCGAAGGTACGCGCGACATCGTCGCCACGACGACCGGTTGGGACATCAACCCTCGTGCCCTCGGCATCGTTCCTGAGGAAGCCAAGGTCGGCAAGCTCGAAGGCTTCCACTGGGTCACCGATGCGCATTATGCGGCGATCCCAAAGGGCGTCTCCGATGAGAAGGTCGGCGTTCTGCTGGACGTGCTGAACTTCATCTATCAGCCGCAGCAGCAAGCAATCGCCTATGATGCCGGCTACTTCTACCCAGGTCCGGCGGTAAAGGACGTCGCTCTCGAGATGGCGCCTGCAGAAAGCCAGGAAACCATCAAGGAATTCGGCCGGCCGGAATATGCCGACTGGATCGCCGGCAACCCGTTGGAAGTGCCGCTCGAGCCCAAGCAACTCGTCCAGGCCTTCCGCATATGGGACGAGAAGATCGGCGCCAAGAAGGGTTGATTGTTGGTGATCGAATTGAACCGGCGCCGGGTATCTCGGCGCCGGATTTCTAACGGCCATGATTGCCGATAAATGGAGATTGCATTGACTTTGCCGGTTCAAAACGCAGCAGCAGCGTCATCGCGGAAAAGTGCGCGCCTTGAGCTTGATGGCATCAAGCGGTCCTTCGGCGCTTATAATGCCCTCGATGGGATCGATCTCACCGTTGAACCTGGCGAATTCATCGCACTTCTCGGCCCTTCCGGCTGCGGCAAGTCCACGGCGCTGAACTGCATCGCCGGCCTGCTTGGCCTGTCCGGCGGCGAAATCCGCCTCGGCGGCAATCGCATCGACCAATTGGAGCCGGAAAAGCGCGGCTTCGGCATGGTCTTCCAGAGCTATGCCCTCTTCCCACACATGAGCGTGCGCAAGAATGTCGGCTTCGGCCTTGCGATGCAGGGCATTCGTGGTGCAGAGGCCGACAAGCGCGTCATCGATGCACTGGCGCTCGTGCGCCTCGAAAGCCAGGCAGACAAACTGCCCGGCCAGCTCTCAGGCGGCCAGCAGCAGCGAGTGGCCATTGCCCGCGCCATTGTCATCCGCCCGCCGATTGTCCTGATGGACGAGCCGCTCTCCAACCTCGACGCCAAGCTGCGCCTGGAAATGCGCGCCGAAATCCGCGGCATCCATGACCAGATCGGCTCGACGACCATCTACGTCACCCACGACCAGGACGAAGCTCTGTCGCTTGCCGACCGCATCGTTGTCATGAGCCAGGGCCATATCCAGCAGATCGGCACACCTCAGGATCTCTACCAGCGCCCGGTCAACCTCAACGTCGCTGATTTCATGGGCTTCCGCACCCGCATTCCCGGCCGCGTCGTCTCCGTTTCCGGCGACGAAGCAGAAATCGAAGCCGCTGGCGCGCGGCTGACCGGCACCATGCGCGATACATTGAGGGTCGGCGATGCCGCAATGCTTTCCGTGCGCCCGGAAGATCTGGTTGCCACCGACGGTAGCGGCATTCCCGTCATTGTCGCGAGCACCGAATATCGCGGCCGTGCCTTCTTCGGCATGGCCCGCTCAGCGGAGGGATCGGAGCTATATTTCCGCTCCGATGATGCGCTGCCACGCGGCTCTGCCACCACTCTGCAGCCGGTCGCAGGCCGCTCGCTTGTCTTCAAAGGGGTGCCCGCATGAACGGCGGTCCCTCACTGAAAACCCGGCTTGCCGCTCAAGGCCTTGATGGCACAACATTGCTTGTGTTGCCTGGGCTGATCTTCATGATCGCCCTCTTCATCTACCCCTTCGTCTACGGCGTTGCGGATTCGCTGATGCCGAAGGATGGCGGCGTCTGGTACGAGAACTACGCGAAGTTCTTCTCCGATCAGTTCCAATATGGCACCATCGCCAACACGATGTGGCTTGCCTTGCCGGTGACGATCGTCAACCTTGCCTTCGCAATCCCCGTCGCCTTCCGTGTCCGCCTGATGCGCCGCCAGCGGCTGCTGACGACGATCCTCGTGCTGCCGATCACTCTCGGCACGGTCTTCGTCGCCGATGGCCTTTTGACCTATCTCGGCCCGCGCGGCTGGTTCAATCAGACGCTCATCCTTTTCGGAATTCTGGAATCGCCGATCAAGCTCACCAACAACTACTGGGGCGTTTTCGCCTCGCTGCTGATCACCGGCTTCCCCTTCGCCTTCCTGCTGACGCTCTCCTACATTACTGGCATCGACCCGGCGATCGAACAGGCCGCAGCAACCCTCGGCGCCAATCCGCGGCAGCGCTTCATACGCGTGTTCCTGCCGCTCCTGGTACCCGGCCTTGCCGTGACCTTTTGCTTGTCCTTCGTCCAGGCTTTTGCAGTCTTCCCCTCAGCCGTCCTGCTCGGCGCGCCGGCCGGTCCGACGCGCGTTATCTCAATTGCCGCCTATCAGGCCGCCTTCGAGCAATACGACCATTCCTACGGCACAGCGATCGCCCTGATCATGGGCATGGTCGAACTCATTGTCGTCGTCGCCGTTCTTGGCGCACGTTCCTTCTTCTACCGCGGCCCGGCCGGCGGCACGAAAGGTTGAGCCATGATCCGTGACCAGGGCCTTACCTCGAAGATCTGGCGCATCGCCGTCTGGGCGCTTGCCACCCTTTTCGTCCTCAATCTGCTGGCGGTCATCGCAGCCGTCATCCTCAATTCCTTTGCGACGCGCTGGCTCGGCACTTGGCTGCCGCGCGGCTGGACCGACCGCTGGTATTTCAGCGCCTGGAGTGAGTTTCAGCTCTCCAACGTTCTAATCGTCACTTTCGAGATGGTCTTCGTCGTCGTCATCATTTCAGGCATCCTCGGCGTGATGACCGCCTACGCACTCGCGCGGCGCGACTTTCCCGGTAAGCGCGCCATCATCCTGCTCTTCCTGCTGCCGTTGCTGATCCCGCCGCTCACCTATGGCATTCCGCTGGCGACCGTGCTGTACCAGCTCGGCCTCGGCGGTACCTTCTGGGGCGTGGTGCTGATCAACCTCGTGCCGTCCTTCCCCTTCGTCGTGCTGGTCATGATCCCCTTCATCGAGCAGATCGACCCGCGTATCGAAGCAGCCGCCCGTGTCTTCGGCGCCGGCACCACCAGCCTCTTTATCCGCATTCTGCTGCCGCTCCTGCTGCCCGGCATGCTGGCAGCACTTCTCCTCGTCCTGGTGCGCACGCTCGCCATGTTCGAGCTGACTTTCCTGATCGCGGGACCGCAGACTCAGACGCTCGTCGTTTCACTCTATTATGCTGTCTTTGCTTCAGGCGTGCGCGCCGGCCAGTCGATCGACGCGATGGCAGTGGTCTATATGGTGACGACACTCTTCTGGCTCGTCATTGCGCTGCAATTCGTCAATCCGACACAGATCGTCGCTCGCGCCAAACAGCAATCGGCGCATTGAGGCCCTCCAACGGGAAGGCCCCTTGCGGATGCTGCTGCCGGAACCCGGCAGCAGCATCCTTAATCAATAAACTTCAGGAACATGCATTTCCGGCGGAACCGCGACGCGGTGATAATCGTCGTGACGCACGCGCTCGGGCAGCACGATTGCTTCCTTCGGAACGTCCTCATAAGGAACCTGGGTCAGGAGATGTGCGATGCAGTTGAGGCGTGCCCGCTTCTTGTCCACGGCCTGGACGACCCACCACGGAGCTTCCGGAATATGAGTGCGGTCCAGCATCTCTTCCTTGGCCTTGGTATACTCTTCCCAGTGGACACGGCTCTGCAGGTCCATCGGCGACAGCTTCCACTGCTTCAGGGGATCGTGAATGCGCATGTTGAAGCGGAATTCCTGCTCCTCGTCGGTAATCGAGAACCAGTACTTGATGAGAATGATGCCGGAGCGGACCAGCATGCGCTCGAATTCCGGCACGGAGCGAAAGAACTCTTCAAGTTCGTCCTTTGTGCAGAAGCCCATGACGCGCTCGACACCTGCACGATTGTACCAGCTGCGGTCGAAGAGCACCATTTCGCCTGCCGACGGCAGGTGCGGCGTATAGCGTTGGAAATACCACTGATTCCGCTCGCGTTCGGTTGGTGCCGGAAGCGCCACGACGCGGCAGACGCGCGGATTGAGACGTTGAGTCACGCGCTTGATCGCACCGCCCTTGCCGGCGGAGTCGCGGCCCTCGAAAAGCACGACGACCTTGAGCTTCTTGTATTGAACCCAGTCCTGAAGGCGGACGAGCTCATGCTGCAGGCGGAAGAGTTCGCGGAAATAGAGCTTGCGGTCGAGCGTCTGTTCCGCCGGGCCGGACATCCCTTCGGCAACAAGCTCATCGAGTCGGTCCTCCTCCATCTGCATTTCCAGCTCCTCATCGAAGCTGTCGGCAATCTCGTTCTTGATACGGTCGAGCTGAGTGTTTTCGATCATGGCACGCTCCCTTCAATCTGCTCGATAAAGCACGTTCTCGCCATAGCTATATGACAGAGTTGCGACGATCGAAAATTTGCTTTGGCAAAACGCAAATCACAGCGTCTGAAGCCGATAGAACGGCTTAAGCCTCGCGCGGCGGCACGCGGGTGATGCGCGCGCCGAGTGCATTCAGGCGTTCTTCGATCCGCTCATAGCCGCGTTCAATCTGCTGGGCATTGTTGATGACGCTAGTACCCTCAGCGCACATCGCGGCGATCAGCATCGCCATGCCGGCTCGGATATCGGGGCTCTCCACCTGCGCGGCGCGAAGCTTGGAAGGACCGGCGACGATCGCACGATGCGGGTCGCAGAGCACGATGCGGGCGCCCATCGCGATCAGCTTGTCGACGAAGAACATTCGGCTTTCGAACATCTTCTCGAACATCAGCACCACGCCGTCGCATTGCGAGGCGGTGACGATGGCAATCGACATCGTATCAGCGGGGAATGCGGGCCAGGGCTGATCCTCGATCTTTGGAATATGCCCGCCGAAATCCGGCTGGATCTTCATCTCCTGCCCTGCCGGCACCACGACATCATCGCCTTCGATACGGCAGCGGATGCCGAGACGCTCGAAGGTCATCAGTGTCGAACGCAGATGCTCCACGCCCGCTCGGCGGATAACGATCTCGGAACCGGTGACGGCAGCCAGGCCGATCAACGAACCGACCTCGTTGTGGTCAGGCCCGACACGGTGCGACGTGCTGCCAAATGGCTGGCCGCCGTGGATGGTCATCGTATTGGTTCCGATACCCTCGATTTTCGCGCCCATCGCGATGAGGAAATGCGCGAGATCCTGAACATGCGGTTCGGATGCGCAGTTGCGCAGGATCGTCTTGCCTTCGGCAGCGACAGCCGCACAGAGCGCGTTTTCAGTCGCCGTGACCGAGGGTTCGTCGAGGAACACGTCCGCACCACGCAAATACTTTGCGCGAAAGCTGTAGGAGCCGTTGACACTGATCTCGGCGCCAAGCTGCTCCAATGCAAGGAAGTGAGTATCGACGCGGCGGCGGCCGATGACATCACCGCCCGGCGGCGGCAAGGTGATTTCACCACAGCGCGCCAGCATCGGGCCGGCAAGCAGGATGGACGCGCGAATACGTGCGCAGAGGCCGGGATCGAGATCGGCCGGCTTCAGGTCGCTTGCTTCGATCTGAAGTTCGTTGCGGCCGAGCCAGCGTGCCTTGGCGCCGACAGATTGGATCAGCTCGACCAGTGCTTCGACATCGCGGATGCGCGGCACATTTGTCAAATGCACGAGTTTATCGGTCAGCAGCGAGGCGGCGATGATCGGCAGGGCAGCGTTCTTGTTGCCGCTCGGTTGGATCTCGCCGGCAAGACGATGGCCGCCTTCAACAATGTATTGAATCCGCTCATGCGGCTGTGCCTGTGCCACTCTGGTCATCCTTGTTCGATTCGATTTCTTGGGAGGATATCTGCGTTGTCATTGTGACATCGAGGTGTCACCCATTGAGGAGTGCGACTGTTTTTAACGTTGCCCTGTCTGAACTGCCAGATGCAAGTCCACAGAACAAAGCCCGTTAGGCGGCGCTGCCGGTCGCAGTTCGCAGAAGAGTCAATCGGCGGGAGAATCGCTGCTGAAGGGGCTGAACGTCGTCCTGAACGGCACTTTCCCTCATAGGCGATTGCCGCGGCCAGGCGGACCGAACTTCAGGCCGCCGGCAACATCGTTGCCACTGTATGCGGATAGAAGCTGGACCGGCATTCTGACAGGGAACCCTTCTATGTCGCGGCGTGCCAGCTCCCTCAGAAAACTGCGCGCGGATCAAGCCGCGCAAGACGGCGCAGGAGATAATCGACCTCAGCCCGCGCTGTGGCGCTGAGCGCGCTTCCAGGCTTGCGCTGCGCATCCGAAGTAATGACTCCCCGGCGCATGAGGACATGCTTGCGGACGGCAAGGCCGACACCCAGCTGCTGCTCGTAGCGGATCAGCGGCAGATGGGCATCGAAGAGATCATGCGCCTCGTCGCGTTTTCCCGCGGCAAACAGATTGATCAGTTCGACCAGCATGTCCGGGAAACCGTAGCCGGTCATAGCGCCGTCAGCACCACGCTCCGGCTCGAAATCGAGGAACATTCCGCCATTGCCGCAGAGGATCGAGAAGGGGCGGAGATCGCCCGCCTTTTGCATTGCCCGCAGCTTCGAGATCTTCTCCAATCCCGGCCAGTCCTCATGCTTGAGCATGAGGCAGGAGGGATGATCGGAAATGATCTTGGCAATCACGCCCGAGGACATCACGACTGTCAGCGTCAGCGGATAATCCTGCAGCACCCAGGGAACGTCGGCCCCAACAGCGTCGACAGCCTGTGCGAAATACTGGACGATCTGCTCATCGGTGCGAAGCAGCGGCGTCGGAGCGATCATCACGCCGGCAGCCCCCATGTCCATCGCATCACGGGCGAGCGAACGCATGGCTGCAAAGCCGGGTGCGGAGACACCGACAACGACCGGCACCCTTGAACGGCCGACGACCTGGCGGATGATAGCTCGCGATTCCGCAGGCTCCAGTTTCGGTGCCTCGCCCATGATGCCGAGGATTGTCATGCCTGTAACGCCGCTGTCCTGATAAAACTCGGTCAGCCGGTCGATCGACGGCGTATCGAGACTACCATCAGGCAGGAATGGCGTGGTTGCGATAGCGTAGACGCCCTTAGCGTCAGTCCCGAAGCTCATTGTGCATCCTTCCACGCCTGATAGCGTGCCTTCGTTTCAGCATTCATGGGATAGAGACCGGGCAGCGGTACGCCCCGGTCGATTTCACCCATGATCCAACCTTCCACGCGTTCCTGTTCCGGTGCTTCGGCAAGCACGGTATCCAAGAGAGCGGCCGGGATGAGCACGGCGCCATCCTTGTCGGCAACAACGATGTCGCCGGGGAAAACCGCAACGCCGCCGCAGGCGATCGGCTGCTGCCAGCCGACGAAAGTCAGCCCGGCAACGGAAGGCGGCGCCGCCATGCCGTAGCACCATATAGGCAGCCCGCTTGCGAGCACGCCCTCGAGATCGCGCACCACACCATCGCTGACCAAGGCCGCGACCTTGCGTTTCATCATCCGGGCACAAAGGATATCGCCGAAGATGCCGGCATCCTGCACGCCCATGGCATCGACCACGGCGATACACCCTTCCGGCATATCCTCGATCGCCGCTCGCGTGGAGATCGGCGAAGCCCAGCTTTCGGGCGTCGCCAGGTCCTCGCGCGCCGGCACGAAACGCAGCGTGAAGGCCGGGCCGACAACCCGCTCCTGGCCGGCCTTTAGCGGCCTGCTACCACGCATCCAGACGTTCCTGAGCCCCTTCTTCAGAAGCACGGTAGTCAGCGTCGCCGTGGAGACGCCTTTCAGGGTTTCGATGATTGACGGATTGAGAGACATGGATCGTACCTTCATATGCTCTGGATGAGGCCACCGTCGATGCGGATGACTGAGCCAGTGATGTAGGATGCACGCTGGCTCGCCAGAAAAGCTACGGTATCGCCATATTCCTGCGGCCGCCCGTAACGCCCGACAGGAATGGAAGCGGTGCTTTCCGCCGTTACCTCTTCCACCGGCCGGTTTTCGCGCTTGGCCTTCTGCTCATCGAGGAAAGTGATCCGACCGGTCGCAATACGGCCCGGCAGAACGATATTGGCCGTGATCCCGTCGCGGCCGATTTCGCGCGCGAGCGTCTTCGACCAGCCGACAAGCGCCAGGCGCAGGCTGTTGGAGATGCCTAGATTGGGAATCGGCGCCACGACGCCTGACGACGTGGAGGTGATGACCCGACCCCAGCCGCGCTTTTTCATGCCGGGTAACACGGCATCCGTCACCGAAATCACCGAGCGAACCATCATGTCGAAATATTTCGACCAGGTTTCCGCCGTCTGGCCGGACGCCGGCGTTGGCGGCGGGCCACCCGTATTGTTGACGAGAATATCGACAGGTCCGAAGGCTTTCGCGATCGCAGCGAGCCTTGCGTCGATGACGGAGAGATCGGCAATATCCCAGCCGATGGAGATCGCTTGCCCTCCCGCGGAAACGATGCCATCCGCCGTCTTTGCAGCCGCAACGTCATCGATATCCGCAGCGGCGACGCGAACGCCCTCCGAAGCCAGCGAGCGGGCAATAGCGCCACCCAGTCCACCACCCGCGCCGAATACCAATGCGGTCTTTCCGTCCAATTGCATATCCAAAGCAGATACTCCGGTTTCGCACGCATTATGGCGATCACGGAAAGAAGAAAAATCTCGCTTTTTATGCTTTCAGAAGATAAGAATTCTATTCTTATGGAAACGCGTTTTCTCGATACTTTCCTGCTGGTTACCGAGCTTGGGTCGCTGGCTGAAGCCTCCCGGCGCCTCGGCATTACGCCAGCCGCGGTCGCCCAACGCATGCAGGCACTGGAAGATGATGTCGGTGTGCCGCTCTTAACCCGCGTCGGGCGTCGCGTTCGACCCACCGATACGGGCCATGCCATCATCGAAAAGAGCCGCAGGATACTGGCAGAGGTCCGCGATCTGCGCAGCCTCGCCAATGCCGGCCTTCCCTCCGGCGAACTGCGCCTCGGAGCGATCACCACGGCATTGACCGGGCTGTTGCCAGCCGCACTGCACGAGGTCTTTGCCAGCATGCCGCTTGTGGAAGTGTTCCTGCTGCCCGGCGCCTCCACCGATCTTTATCAGCGGCTGATGGACAGGGACATTGACGCGGCGATCATCGTAAAGCCGCCATTTCCGATACCAAAGACATTGGAATGGGAGCTTCTGCGAACCGAGCGTCTTGTCCTCATCGCGCCCGGCGATTGCAGTGACGCGGACCCGCACGATCTCCTGAAGACCCGCCCCTTCATCCGCTACGACCGGAACAACTGGGGCGGCCGCCTTGCCGATGAGTATCTTCAGAAACAGGGCCTGAAGCCCACCGAGCGTCTGGAACTCGACGCTCTGGAAGCAATCTCCGTCATGGTCGCCAACGGGCTCGGCGTCTCGCTTGTGCCGGACTGGGCAAGACCCTGGCCGGAAGGCCTCAATGTCGCTGTCCTGGAACTGCCGCTCCCCTTCCCGCCCCGCGAGGTCGGCATTCTCTGGCCCCGCAGTTCGCCGTCGCGCCGGCTGACCGGCATCGTCCTTGACGCGCTGAAACGCTCGCAGGCAGGCAACCGGTCCTGACAGTCATTCCCCGGAAATCAGGCTCTTGCGCTGATAGACATGGATATAATCGACCAGCAGATAGGAGGGGTCCGGCGTTTCATCGATCGGCCAGCCTGAGCCGAGGGCAAGATTGACCAGCGGGTAAAAGGGCATCTGGAATTCCGGCGGCGTATCGAAGCTCCAGATCGGGCTGCGGTCCCAATAGAAGCTCGATTTCCGCGGGCCGATATCGACGCCAAAAGTGTGGTAGTCGCTGCTGAGCGAGCCTTCGGGCACATTCGTCAGATGGCCATCCGTCGTGTGCTGGTTGCTCGGGCGCCAGACATGATAGCCCATGCTGAACTCGCCGGGCGCACGACCGTAATATTCGATCACGTCGATTTCCGAGGTGAATTTGGACCGATCGAGGCCGATCAGCCAGAAAGCTGGCCAGACGCCCTTGCCGGGCGGCAGCTTCATGCGCGCTTCAAAATAACCGAACTTCTGGGAAAAGCCCTCGCCTTTCGGATTGGTGGAGGCGAGCAGACCGGAGCGCCACTTACCATCCGCATCCTTGCGAGCCTCGATCCGCAAGATGCCATCATTGACCGTAAAAGGGAAACCGTCCATTGGGTCGGTAAACTGGGCGTCGCCGAAATCGCCATTCCACGGTGTATGCGCGATCCAGCGCGATCCCTTTTCACCCCAGGCCGAAACGTCAAGTGTGTTGAAGTCTTCGGCAAAGGTCAGCTGGAAATCATCGAGATTGAGTGGCTCTTCGGCCTCACTGGGCCGGGGGCCTGGCGGGCCGAAAAGACCGATGACGATCAGAAGCGCAAATCTTCCGGCAAATTTAACGTGACGCATTGTGCTCCCTCCAGGAGATTTTTCGAACCCGTTGCGGGGTTTGCGAGCCGATCATGAAACGACGGCTCCGTTTCGCCAGGGCGTGATCTTCCTCATGACGATGGCTTCTAGTCCGTCGGGCCGTCCTACGGCCTGCCACAAGAGCAGCGAGAAAGCCCAGAAGATCGCAAGCGCGGCACCGCTGCAGAGACTAACGCCAGCGACGAGCTCGATGCCGAGCGGCGTGGCAATGAGAACGGGCTGCACCCAGAGCAGGAAACCGATCATCGGCAGGCAGGCCGCAAGCGGCCGGACGAACGCGTAAAGCTGCGCCCCGATTGAGGCACCGATCAGCCGCTGCGTGATGACGAGGCAGACGACATAGGCAACGACTGCGGAGATAGCGCGCGCTGCCAGCGCACCGTCAAGCCCGAACATCACCACGCCGAGCACCGTAACCGGCGCCCTCACTGCGAATTCAGCAGACATTCTGAGCGCCACGTATCGGGTTTTGTCGAGAACCATGACGAGCGGCGGCATGATGGTCGTCGGCAGGCCGATCAGGCTGACGGTGCAGAGCCACTGCAGGATCGGCGCCGCAAATGCCCACTTCTCGCCGACGACGATTCGCAGGATCGGATCGGCCAGGAGAATGATCACGAGCAGGACGGGCGCCGCCACGACCATGATCGCATTTGTGGCCTTCAGATAAGCAGTAATCTGCTTGCCCCGGTCACTGACATTGGAAAAGGCCGCCATCAGCGGACGCATGAGTGGGCCGACGAACGTCTGATAGGGAATGCCAGTAAGATTGTCCGCGACGCTGAAGGCACCATAAGTGGAAAGGCTCGTAAAGCGCGGCAGCAGCAGCCGATCCATCTGCCAGTTGAGCGAGTTGAGAACCTGCGAAACCGTGTTCCAGCCGATCATGTCCTGGAAATGCTTCCATTCAGAAAGGCTGAGCCTTGGCCGCATCGGCGCGAAGATATAGGAAAGTATGGTCGCCGTCGTCGGCCCGGCAACGGCGCCAATCGCCAGCCCCCAGTAGCTGTCGGTCGCAAGCGCGATACCGACGCCGAAGATCAGGGTCGATCCCTTGGCGATGATGTCGAGGGCAAATTCGCGCCGGAAGTCGAAGCGCTGCATGAAAAGCACCAAGCGCGGGCTAATCACGCTGCGCATCGCAGGCGCGATCGAAATCACGGCAATCAGCGAAAAGAGCCGCGGATCATTGTAGATGAGAGCCATCGGGCAGGCGACGACGATCATTATCAGGCTGATCGCCGTTCCTCTAATGAGGCTCAATGTAAAGGCCGTAGCAAACATCCGCTCGGATGGCGAAGGAATACGCACCAACGCCTGGGTGAGCGGCAGATCGAGGATCGCCTCGACGATGACGAGGACCGACGTGGCAATGGCGACGATCCCGAAATCGGCCGGGCTCAAAAGTCTTGCAAGAATGAGCAGGCTCACGAAATCGAGCAGCCGCGCCAGGAATTTTCCGCCGATTGTCCAGATGCTTGCTGTCGCCGTTCTATGCGATACGCTTGACACGATCTATTCCTTGGCCATGAGCAACGAACCTCTTCTGGGAAGCGCCGGGTGCTGCCGCTCCGGGGTTTTTGTGCGTGTCAGCTTACTTTCCTCCTGACAGGGCTTGCGGCCTGAAGGCCGTGCTTGGCGAGTTGCTCATCGATGAGCGAGCCGAGGCGGTCGCGGAACACTGCTGCGGAGAATTTCAGAGCGTGGTTATGAATCGCCACCGGATCGAGCGTTTCCTCGACCGCTTCGAAGGCTGCCATCGTTTCCATCAGAGCTTCCGCACTCTGCTCGGCAAAGCGGAAACCGACATGGGGTGCGCAGACAGTCTCGCGTGCACCGCCCGCATCGAAAGCCAGAACTGGCCGGCCGGCTGCCATTGCTTCCACCGGCAGAATTCCGAAGTCTTCAATGCCGGGAAACAGCAGAGCGCGGCAGCGCGACAGATGATCACGCAGAGCTGGGAACGGCTGATGGCCGAGGAACTCCACCGTCGGTCCAGCGATGGACCTGAGATAGTCCTCCTGCTCGCCCTCGCCGATCACGACCAGATTGCGGCCCATTTCCGTGCAGGCCTTCACGGCAATATCCGGCCGCTTATAAGCGGTGAGTTGGCCTGCATAGAGATAGAATTCGCCCTTACCTTGCCCGATGGCGAAATCGTCGGTCGCGACCGGGGGATAGATGACGATGGCATCGCGGTCATAGAAGCGGCGGATACGGCCCGCCACATAGCTGGAATTCGCTACGAACATATCGACGCGCGAGGCGGTGGTTACATCCCAGGCACGCAGCATCGGAGCCGTGAGCGACATCATTGCCTTGCCGATCCAGGAAACACCGCGCCGATAGACGTGAAACTGATCCCAGATGTAGCGCATCGGCGAATGGCAGTAGCAAATGTGAAGGGCATCCGCCCGCGTGATGATGCCCTTAGCAGGTCCGGATTCGCTTGAAATGACAAGATCATAGTCCTGAAGGTCGAAGTGCTCGAGCGCAAACGGCATGAGCGGCAGCATCTTCGTATAGTGACGCGTCGAACGCGGGATCTTCTGTAGAAAGGACGTTTGAATCTTGCGGCTGTTCAGGAAATCGCTGGTACGATCGGGATTGTGCACCAGCGTGAAGATATCTGCCTGCGGGAACATACGGCAGAGTTCTTCCACCACCTTTTCGCCTCCGCGCATCGATACCAGCCAGTAGTGGACGATTGCGACGCGAAGCGGCTTCGCATCGGCCCTATTGCCGGCTTCGACGGCCCGGCTTCTTGCCACGACGGGCGCGTCGCTTCGGAATGCCATTGCATCGGGGAGAGAGCTTGCTGCTTTAACAGTCATCTGAACGCTCCTTGTACAATTGCCCCGCCCTTCGGCTCAGGCACCACATGTGTCGGAATCAGACTGCGGTATTGTGCGAGAAGGGCATCACGCCATTCTTCGTGTGTCGTTGCCAGATTGGGCGACAGCTGGAAGGCACGTTCGCTCATCAAACGGACATCCTCGTCAGGCATCTGGCGGAAGGCCGTCAGCGTTGCGGCAAAGACTTCCTCGTCCATCGTGTTGCACGAGATCGCCATTCCGGCCCTCTCCATTTCCTCGGCAAGGAAGGCGCCCTTGCTCATGATGACGGGAAGGCCGCTGCGCGCCGCCTCGATCGCCACAAGGCCGAACGGCTCCGGATAGCGGGACGGCATGACAAGAGCCCTTGCAGTGCGGATGATCCGGCCGATCTCGGCATGCGACTGCCAACCCATGGCTCGGACATGATCGCCAGCCGCGACGACCTTCGGCATCAGCGGCCCATCGCCGATGACGCAAAGCCTTGCTCCGGCTCTGTGCACAGCGGCAAGCGCGTCTTCGATACCCTTTTCCTCATCCAGCCGCCCGATGAAGACGAACTCGTCATTATCCTCGGCTGCGACACGCTCAGGCGTCAGCGGCGCGATCGGGTTGCGGATGGTGATCAGCCGTTCCGGTCGATAGCCGGAGCTTACAAGGAACTCAGCCATCTTTTCATGGAGCAGGATGATCCTGCCGAAGGCGGGGCGGCTTCTGAGCGCGCGGAAGAGATTGGCGCCACGGGCCGTCCGCCACAGTTTCTGCGCATAGCTGCGCTTGTCGCAGGAAGTGGCAACACAGCTCGCCCCGAGCGGACGTCGCCGGCAGATATCTTGCGCTCGATAATCGAAAAACGCACCATTGGGACAGCCGGTGAAAAAGTCGTGGGCGTGAACGACGCATCGATCGGCAACAGGTGTAAGCGCATCAAAGACGGCCGGTGACAGGATCTGATGCCAGCCGTGGACATGATAGGCGGTCCTCGGCGTATCGTTGGCACGCAACCAGGCGGAAATCATGCTAGCGGCTGCAGGATTGTGAATGCCGGTCGCGAAGGCCTTCACCCGGTTGGAACTCAAAAGGTCGCGGCTATTGAGCTTAACGATCGAGACATCGAGAGAAACAAGCTCTTCACTGGCGCCATCGTCGCCGCAGATGTAAGTGACGGCAATGCCGAGTCCGCGGAAGAGCTTCGCCGACAGTACCGCAAGCGCGGTCGCCCCGCCCCTCGCCGTCGAATAGTCATCGATTATGACCACACGGTCGAGCACCGGTCGCGCAGCGATGCCGTCCCTCCAAATTTTGGCGTAGCGTCCGGAAGCCGGCCACCGCAACGTCGAAACGGCGGACCCTTTTTCATCGGGACGCAGTTGGCCGGTGTCGTTCATAGAAGCTCTCCAACGACAAACACAATGGACGCTCTTGACGGCTGGAACCCTATGCCGCCCATAACGGGTGAAGTGATCACAGGCCGGCCGCCCAAGGCGGCCGGATCGTGACGAAGCGCATTATTTCGCCGACGCTGCACCGTCGGCATAGGCTTCCAGCGCCTTACGGTTGAGAATACGGATCCTGCCCTGGGCTCCGTCGATCACCTTGCATTCACGCAGTCGCCGCAAGCACTGGTTGACTTTTTCACGGGAAGCCGGAAGCGTCGCTGCCAGATCGTTTTGGGAAATGACCAGCACATCGCGGTTGGCTGGCGTGTCCTTTCCGTAGACTGAAGAGAGTCGCAGAAGCATTGCCGCCAGCCGCGACTGCAGGCTCGATCCGGCGTTCGAAATGATGCGCCGCTCCAGTTCGGAGACGCGCGCAAGCGTTCTCGAAAAGACCTTTTCCTGAAACTGCGGATCGGTTGCGTACCTTTCCCGCAACAGCCGGCCTTCGAAGAAGTATAGCTCGCAATCAGAACTGGCTCTATACTCCAGGTTCAGCATTTGCCTGCGCAATACTTCGAGTTCGCCGATCAACCCTCCTCTCGGAATGATCTCGACAATGAACTCCCTGCCGTCTGGCAGCATTGTACTGGCACTGACCAGCCCGCGCTGCACCCGGGCGAACATGTCTACGAAGACTCCAGCGCCTGCAATAAGTTCACCGCGGCGGAAGTTGCGTATAGTCGCGCGGCAGAACGGGAAGTCGTCATCACTTGAGATGCGGTTGTTCAAAGATGTATCCGGAACAACGCTAATAGCCGCATTGCCCATAGCGACCCTATAGTCTCTCGTTTGTGTAGCTCCGTCCATGCGCATAACTCCCCAACAAAACAAATTGGCCGTAGCTGATGCTGCACTGCATCATTTATATTGTCCTAACTTGAGAGTCAAATAACAATCGAAGATGACAGGAGCATCTCAAATAATAGTGACAATACCACCAGTTATATAGATTATATTTTTTCTAGTATCCGTCGAATTCAGGAGAGGTATTAAGCCAAAGTGCCTATTTTTGGGGCGATCAAATTCAGAATTGTTCAAAAAATGGCTGCAACGCCCGGCTTCATCTATGCAAGCCGTTGCGCTCAGACCTCGCGTAAGTTGAATTATCGAAGAGAATTAGGATGTAGAAATCCCCTGCCGCCAAATTCGGACAGAATTTCGAAGCATCACAGTATTAGCATAAAGAATTTGTTAATCATTATGACCGCGGTCACAGACAAGCACATTGCGCTGCACCAAACTTCGTAAGGTTCTAACCGAAAACTTTTGGAGTCGGTCGATGACTTGGGAAGTACAGAGTATCAAAGTTCGTGAATCCTGGCCGAAGGTTGACCAGTTCGGGATGAACAACGATCGTCACGCAGTATTGCGCCCTCACGTAGTCGGCAGGGCATCTAAGCGGGCGGTCGATATTGTGATTGCAACGACTGCTCTGATTCTGCTGTCGCCTCTAATGCTGATCACCGCACTCATCGTAAAGTTGAGCGATCAAGGGCCGGTCTTCTATTCACATACGCGTATTGGATATGGGGGCGTCGCCTTCGGCTGCCTCAAGTTCCGCACCATGAAGACCGATGCAGCCGCCCAGCTTGCCGACTTGCTGCGCACCAATCCGTCAGCGCGGGCCGAATGGGAAGCAACGCGGAAGCTGAAGAACGATCCGCGCATCACCACTGTCGGCGAGATATTGAGGAGGTCCAGTATCGATGAGCTCCCGCAGCTCATCAATATCCTGCGGGGAGAAATGAGCGTTGTAGGTCCGCGGCCGGTGACAGCTGAGGAGCTGGCTCGCTACGGCGAGCATGTCACGAGTTACATGGCCGCCAGACCGGGTCTGACTGGACAGTGGCAAATCAGCGGGCGCAACGATGTCAGCTACGAGCATCGCGTCGCGCTCGATGTCCAATATGTCCGCGACTGGTCGCTCACGCGCGATTTCATCATCGTCGCGAAGACCGTTCCAGCGCTGTTCTCGCAGCGCGGCTGCTACTAGTCCCAAAACGACGTATGACCCGAGCGGGCCATACGCACCTGCAGGATATCAACGAAGAGACACTCTCGCCCCTTGGATCAGGACACTATGAACTCAAATCACGTCTTCAGCAGCGTCTCCCCGATATCTTTGCCGGCCACTGCCAGCGATAGTTCGTCGCTGACGCTGCGGGATATGTCCTTTTTCGTCAGGATGCGTTGGCCATGGATGGTATTTACCACCTTAGTCTTTCTGATACTCGCCGCCGCCTATCTCTTCGTTGCTAAGCCGACTTATGTGGCCAGTACCCAGCTTATGGTTTTTCCGCAAGCGAACGGCTCGGAGGCTCAAAGGGCCTTCGCCGAAGACGCCTTCATCGATGCGCAGCTTGAAATAGCAAAGTCTAGCGATGTTCTCGGCGGCGTGGCCAGCGCGCTGAACCTCGCCAACGATCCGGCCTTCTCCGATCAGACCCTTTCCCTGCAGGACAAGGTGAAAGATTGGCTGACCAGCAACCCAGCCAGCAGCGCCCAGCCCGAGACGGCACAGGGTGACGTGATCTCAGGGAACGCCCAGCCCGCAACGGCGGGCCAGGAAGTACGTCGGACCGATCGGGTCATCGCGCGGCTGCGCAATATTGTGGCGATGCGCCGCATCGGCCAGTCGACGATCCTCGAAATATCCGCATCTGCATCCAACCCGCAGCGCGCGGTGGAGATCGCCGACGCGGTTGCCCAGCAATACATCCACAAGAATGTCCAGATGAAGGCCGTTGCGGCCCAGCAGTATAGTGAATGGCTGGAACAGTTCGTCAATGAGCAGCAGCGCGGGCTTGCCGACGCAGCAAACGCGCTTGCCACCTTCAAGGCAAATCCGCGCGACCAGTTCAAGCTTGCCGAATTGCAGAGCGCGACTGACGCCCGCCGCACCCTCTTCGAAAATACCCTGACTCAATACACGGAGGCCAAGCAGCGCATTTCCTATCCCGTCTCCGACGCCACTATCGTCTCGCGGGCCACTTCGCCGGTCTCCAAGGCGCAGCCGAACAATTCGCTGATCCTCGCCTTCGCGCTGGTTGTCGGCGCCGGTTCCGGCCTCGGCCTCGCCATGATTCGCCATGTCAGCGATCGGCGCATCATGCGCACCCAGCAGCTCTCGCAGGCGGCTGGCCTGTCTTTCGTCACACCTCTCGGACGCGCAAAGAGGGCTGGCCGCGCCGCGGCGCTGTCTACTGCCAACGATAGCGGCACCGTTGCCTACCCGATAATCCCCGGAATGGCCGAACTAGGTGCGACTGTCACCGGCTTTCGCCGCAGACGGCGTGTGGTGATCGGCCTCGTGGCCGTCGACCCGGGCGGCGGCGCATCCACCATCGCTTGCGAGCTTGCCGTGCTCTCGGCGATGTCAGGCTCGCGTACCCTGTTGATCGACGCTGCAGCGACCAAACCTTCTTTGAGCAAATCCATCGCGCCGAACAGTTCGGCCGGCCTAATCGACGTGCTCGACAATATCGAGGCGATGCGCACCGCTACCCTGTCACTGACGCCGACACTGAAATTCCTGCCTCTGGGCAAGGTCCGCGCTGTGACGCCCGCCATCCGCCTGAGTTCACGCCGCACTCAACTCAACTTCAATGATCTGAAGAAGGAATTCGACGCCATATTCGTCGATATCTCCGCCTTCACCTCGTCGCCGGACGCCAATGCGATCGCGCCGGAGCTGGACGGCGTTCTCCTCGTAACCTCCTACGGCCGCACTTCGATTGACGAAACCGTTCGCGTGATTGACAGCATGCGCAATGTCGGCGCCGAAATCCTTGGCGCGATCGTCAACAACACACCATCGAGTGTTCGGACATGACCGCTCCGACCCCCCAGGCACCGAAACTGAAGATCGCCGTCGGCATTGCCTCGGCGGGCCGGCCGACGACGCTTTTGGAGACGGTGACCTATATCGATAGCCTTCAGCCTCATCCAGATCGCATCATCGTCTGCGTCCCCAACTTGGATGACGCTGCCGGGCTCTCCAACCGAGAGGGTGTGGAATTGATGGTCGGCCCCCGCGGGCTGACCTGCCAGCGCAACCGGATCATTGAAGCCGCAGGCGCGGACGCGGACGTGCTGATCTTCCTCGACGACGACTTCATTCCTGCGCCCGGCTTCATTCCGCGCATGGCAGCGGTCTTTGCCGACAATCCGGATGTGGTCATCGCGACCGGCGACGTCCTCGCCGACGGCATTCTCGGCAAGGGGATGACCCAATCTGAAGCCATACACGTCATTGAGACCGCAGGCGAAAGAGGCGAACAGGTCACCGAAGTCTATAATGCCTATGGATGTAATATGGCGGTTCGGTTGGCGCCAATTGCCGGCCACGGGCTCGCCTTCGACGAGGAGCTGCCGCTCTACGGCTGGCTCGAAGATGTCGATTTCAGCCGGGCAATGGCTCGTTACGGACGGTCGGTGCGTATTTCGGGCGCCTGCGGCGTCCATCTCGGCGTCAAGACCGGACGCCAGCCCGGCAAGCGGCTGGGCTATTCGCAAGTCGCAAATCCCGTGCATCTGATGCGCAAGGGCACCATGTCCTTGACCCGTGCGCTGGCGCAGATCGGCCGCAATATTCTGGCGAACGCCCGCGGTACCCTGCTGAATGATCCCGCGGTCGACCGTCGTGGTCGGCTGAACGGCAATTTCCTGGCTTTGTCCGATCTTCTGGTGGGACGTGCATCTCCCATGCGCATTCTCGAGCTCAGCCAGTCCTCAAATCGCGAGATGTCCTCCACATCCATCGCGGCAAAACGGAGGTAACAGACGCCATGAGGCTCATGTCTTTCCCTGATCGCCTTACGCTCGTTGGCCTTGCCGCCGTCTTCACCTGCGCAATGGGATGGAGCGCAGCTCGTGCCGACAGCTACACGCTCGTTCCCGAGGACAAGATAAAGCTGCGGATCGTGGAATGGCGTTCGACTGATTCCAAATATGCCAGCTGGGAAGCTCTCGATGGAACCTACAGCGTCGATGACGCAGGCAATCTCTCAATTCCGATCGCCGGTCAGATCAAGGCCTCCGGTCAGACGACCGAGCAGTTGTCGAACGACATTTCGGACGCACTGGCCGAAAAGGCCGACCTTCCCGGAAGGCCCTTCATCGCCGTCGAAATTGACGAACACGCCCCGATCTTCATCAACGGCAGCATCGAGCGGCCCGGACGCTATCCCTTCGAGGCCAATATGACCGTCATCAAAGCCGTCAGCATTGCAGGCGGCTATATGCGGGCGCGCGACGACAACAGCTACTACGAGCGGAACCGCGTTCAGGCGGCCGGTGACTACCGCACAGCCCTCCTC
Source organism: Rhizobium sp. BK377 (assembly GCF_014193935.1). Taxonomy (NCBI): domain Bacteria; kingdom Pseudomonadati; phylum Pseudomonadota; class Alphaproteobacteria; order Hyphomicrobiales; family Rhizobiaceae; genus Rhizobium; species Rhizobium sp. BK377. The sequence continues at coordinate 27,536 of NZ_JACIAC010000011.1, read as the reverse complement.
AATCGCCGCGATCTCCTGATGCGTGCAGCACGCCTGCGCGCCGAGATCGCCGGCCAGTCCGATTTCGACATTCCCTCGGAGATCGCCGGCGCGCCCGATATCGACAAGCTCAAGGCAGAGGAACTGAACCTGATGCGCCTGCGCGCTGTCGAATCCAACAGCCAGATTGAGGCTGCAGACGATCTGAACCGCCTCTACACGCAGGAAATCCAATCGCTCGAAGCCAAGATCATCTCACAGAAGCGGCAGATCGATCTTGCCCAGCAGGAACTGAACAACGTCAACAGCCTCGTCAGCAAGGGCCTCACCAGCAACACCCGCCAATATTCAGTCGACCGCGGCCTGGCCGAAGCCCAGAGCGAACTGCTGGACCTCGAGATCGCGCTGACCAAGTCGCGTCAGGGGCTGAACGAGAGCGAGCGTGAAAAGGCAACCATCATCAACAAGCGCAACGCTGAAAACCAGCAGGAATTGAACACGATCAACCTCGCCATCAACAAGGCGGGGATCGATATGCAGGTGGCGCAGCTTCTCGGCGATCAGGCCGGCTACAGCGCCGAACTCGCCCGCATGGGTGCAGAGTCGGCGCTGCTCGGCACGACGAAGAAGAACTTCAAGATCGTTCGCCGCAACGAGGACGGTAGTTACAGCAATATCGTAGCGGATGAGAACACGGCCCTGTTGCCGCACGACATCATCGAAATCAGCGTCGAGGCAGCTGCGTCGTCGACCGCGTCTCAGGCCCAACGGCCTCAGCAGCCGGCCGGCCTCGCTCCTAATGTAGCCCGAAGCGAGGCGCCCGGTCCGAACTGGGTATCGCAGACGGGATCGAACTAAGGGACACTGGAGGAATATGCCAGCTAGCGTCGGGGTTGAGTTCATGTCTGCAGTCGCTGTCTCATCGTGCCGCGACGCTGGTCTGCTTGGCGTCATGACAGAAATCTTCGATGCGGGTCGGAGGTTGCGGCATGACAATTGAACCGATTGGCTTCATCGTCCTCCTGCTCGGCCTGGCGCTCGTCTACTATGGATCCCGCTTTGCGATCACGGCGCTTTGCATCTCCACACTGCTCGGTGCAGCCGCAGCCTTCCAGCTTCCTGCGCTCGGCGGCAGCAGCATCCAGCCGAGCCACCTCCTGCTGCTCTTCGTCACGATCGGTGTGCTGCTGCGTCCGCGTCAGAAACAGGCGGCGTTGGTAAGCTTAGCCTATCCCGGTCCCGGATTCTGGTTTGCTGCCTATGTCCTGTTCTCAGCGGTATCAGCCTTCTTCCTGCCGCGCATTTTCGCCGGCGCGACCCTGGTTTATTCATCCGCACGCAGCAGTTCCGGCGTGATGTCGATTATGGCATCGCCACTGGCGCCCGGTTCCTCCAATCTCACGCAATCCGTCTACCTGCTCGGCGACCTCGTCTGCTTCGCCGTCGTCTGCGGTCTTGCCCGCCTTGGACAGGGACGCTTCATCGCCCGCCAGCTCATCGTCACGGCACTCGTCTGCCTGGGTTTCGCCCTTCTCGATATTGCGACCTTCACGATAGGCCAGCCCAACCTGCTCGATTTCATCCGCAACGCCAACTATACAATGCACACAGCCGAGGTCATCGGTGGCTTCAAGCGCATCGTCGGATCCTTCCCGGAGGCAAGTGCTTATGGTGCGGCGGCTCTGGTGTTTTTCAGCTTCACCTTCATCCTCTGGCTTGAACGCTTCCCGAGCCGCTTCACCGGCTTTGCAACGGTATCGATCGGCCTGACCCTGATCCTCTGCACTTCGACGACTGCCTATGTCGCCGGCCTCTTTATAATTGGTGTTGCGATCCTGTTTAGCCTCAAGCGACTCTTAAGCGGCCAGGCCACACGTCCCTATGCGACCTTCCTTCTGATCACTCTACTCATGGTGCCGTGCGTGATCATGGCCGTAGCCCTAATCCCGAGCGCCTGGAATGCCGTCGGCGATTTGGCGAACATCACCCTGGCCAACAAGCTCGAATCGCAATCCGGCGAGGAGCGCACCGCTTGGAACACATTGGCACTGGTCTCGTTCGTGGAGACGGCCACTTTCGGGGCAGGCCTCGGCACCGTGCGCGCATCGAGCTTCGCCGCCGCACTTCTGTCGAACGTCGGCGTCACCGGGACGGTTCTATTCGTGCTCTTCCTCTGCAGCCTAGTGAAGGCTGCGGCTCGTAGCAAACTGGTGAACCGTGAAAATCGAGCAATTGGGATGGCCGCCGTTTTCGCCTCCATTGCGCAGATCGCCTCGGCGACGATTTCCGGAAGCAGCACCGACCTCGGCCTGCTTTTCAGCATCACGGCGGGGCTTGCAAGCGGTTGCCTGGCCGCGCCCTACCCGCTGCCGAACCGTATGGCCCGTCTGCAGAGGACACCGGCATCTCTGATGAGCACGCCGGTATTTTCGTCGCGATGATGTGCCGGGCGGAAAAAATGTCGACGATGTCAGCTTTGCCGCTGCTTGCTCGGCACGGGCGCTGGGTCGACCATTGCGCTCTCCCTGGATGGCTTACGGTTGCGGCGCCAAAGCCCGGCCACGAAGACACCCGTCACATAACAGACCTGCATCAGCACGAGGATACCGAGACCGTAAAGTGCGGCTTCAAGCAGCGACGCGTTTTGATGAGCTACGATTCCAAAACCGAGGGCGACGGCGATCGCGAAAATAGCGAAGGCCCAGGCGCGAATGACCGCACCGGCTGCGAGCGAAATCAGTATCACAATGATCGTGCCGTTCAGCATTGCGATGCCTTATTCCTTTCTATCGTCCCACATGCGCCCCATGCCGATCTTCACATCACAGGGCTAAATCCACAACACCCAGCTTTCGGTAGCGGAGCGATAGCAATAGCTAATTTTCTCACAATCCGCCGCGAACAAAATGCCGACGCGGCACGATTGGCTCCCGATCGAATGGGATATACCCGCTTGCAACACATGCAGGACAGCATCTCGACAAAGACACTTGCCGACGAAGAACTACGAGAAGGATTGTACCATGAGTAATCAGTGCGTGGCCTACGTTACGGATGTCGAATATTCCTTTCCGACTATTCTCTCGGCGCTGCAGGCCCGAAAATTTGCAAGTTCCGAGACGGATGTCTGTGTTCTTATGTCGGAACATTTGGACAATTTCGAGGAGTTGAAGAGCCTGCTGGCATTGAGCGGTGTCAAGCTGATGGATGCGACAGAAGCACTGCACCAATCCCTCGGCAAGCTCGACGGTTCGCATTTCATGGGCCGTATCAGTGTCAGCACCATGGCCAAGCTGGTACTCGCCCAGATCCTGCCTGACAATTATACCCAGATCATCTACCTGGATGGCGACACGCAGATCGTCAGCAGCCTTGCCGATCTCGAAAATGCCTTCGCGCCCCCTGGAAAGTTCTTCGCGGCCCGCGACTACACGTCCATTCAGGGCCTGCTGCAAAACGGCAAGGACAGCAGTTACTTCAATGCCGGCGTTCTGAAATTCCATCGCGATGGCTGGATCGGGCCAGAAGCGCTGCAGCTCTTTGCCACGAATCCGGAGGCATGCGACGGCAAGCATGATCAGGGCGCGCTGAACTATGTTTGCGGTTCCTCGCTCATCCTGGTGTCGAACCGCTGGAACTTTCCCAAGCAGTTCCTGCATCTGGTGGACATGTCCTCGCTCGCTATCGTCCACTACATGGCGCACCCCAAGCCCTGGCACGGCACGTTTTTCCCGTGGAGCGATACCGAAAGCCAGGTCTATATCGATCTGCGCAAGACACATCCGGCCTACAATGCGCTCTACCGGGGCATCAGCTTCGACCGCAAGGTGGTCTATAAATACCGTTCGATGCGTGAGCGCGTGCGACATGCCCTTCAGAATGAGATGCCCAATCCGCGTGTCCAGACCCTGCTCGCCGGCGACTATGTCGTCTGACGAAAATCGGCCCGGCCCTGCAGGCAGAACCGGTCTTTAAGCCGGCGCGAGTGTTCAGGAGCAGAAATGAGTGTTTTGACCAACAGTATTTCGCACTATGCCAAGGCCCGGCTGCGCCGCTCGCTGAAGGCCGGACAGGTCGGCTATGGCGGGCTGCGCGACAGCCTCAAGCAGGCGCGCCATGTGCTGATCTGCGTGATCCGTGACGAGGGACACCGGATGGAGTTCTTCCTGCAATATTATCGCAATCTGGGTGTCGAGCATTTCATCTGCATTGACAACGGTTCGAGCGACGGCACCGCCGAGCTCCTGTCCGGCATGCAGGATGTCTCGCTGCTTTCGGCCACCGGCTCCTACAAGGCAGCGCGCTTCGGCAATGACTGGATCAATGCGGTCATGAACCGTCATTGCCAGGAAAAATGGGTTCTCTATGTCGATGCAGATGAGTTTCTCGTCTATCCGCATTGCGACACGCATTCGATCGGCCAGTTGACCGCCTATATGGAATCGGTTGACGCTCGTTCGCTGCGCTCGGTCATGATCGACATGTACAGCCGCAATCCCGTCAGCGAAAACGTCTGCGAGCCCGGCTGCGATCCGCTCGACGCATGTAACCTCTTCGACCGCTCAGGCTATGAATCGCATTTCGACAAGAGCAGCCGCACCATTTGGATCAAGGGCGGCGTGCGCGGCCGTGTCTATTTCCGTGGCCGCATTTGGGATGGCCCGGCGCTCAATAAGATCCCGCTGATCTACGTATCCGGTGAGCGCCTCTATCTCAAATCCGCGCATCAGGTCTGGCCTCTCGCTCTTAATCTCGGCGAAACTCGTGGCGCCGTCAGCGTCACCAGCGCCCTTCTGCACTTCAAATTCCTGTCGAGCTTTCTTCACAAGGTCGCCGATCCCGTCAACCGTTTAGAGCATACGGCCGAGTACACGATGTACTCTTCCCCCGAAGATGCGCGCAACTTCGTCTCCACGAGCACCGGCACCTATCGAAACTGGAAAGATCTCTCCGACAGCGGTCTCATACAGGGCGAAGGCTGGCAACTCTGGCACAGCGCATCCGACATTGAGGTGCAGCAGAAGAGCTCGGCAGCATCGGAGAACAGGTCCTCCCTGGCCCAGACAGGCGCCGTCATCTCAGGCGAAGCGACGCATGGCGCTCTAACCTTTTGAATCTGCGCATCGGCCTTTCGAAAATCGCTTCCGATCTTCGCGATGCGGCAGTCGCCTTCAAGGTTTGCCTGTGCTGGCTCCGGCCTGCATTCCGCTACCCGTCGCAAGCGGCCTGCCTCTCTCCTCCAGTCACCTCGGCCCGACAGCAAAACGGCTGCTGTGCCTATAACAGCGACACCGCCAATTAATCGGCTTCGACGAGATACCGCGTTAGTTCCGCACTCCTCGCGTGCAAGGCTTGCAACCTGCCCAGCCCACCCTGGCGAGCGCCGCTTTCGTCTGCTCGATTGTCAGTAGGGCGGCTGGAAGCGACCAAGGCCTCGCTTCGCCTGGTCGCCCCGCCATCGGCGCCTGAATGAGGGGAAGCTTCACTCCGAATAGGCCGATGATACGATTGCCCTGCCAGTTGCCCATGACACGATACTCTATGCATTGCGCTTGATCGTAAAGCGAATGGCGGCCTTGCGGCCGCCACGACACTATTTCTGCTTTGCTGCTTTTTCTGCAAGCTGCCTACGATATTCAGGCACGGGCAGGCCGCCGACACCCCAGCTTTCCATCTCGACTTCATCGATGACGACAAAGGTGCTGTCATGCGGCTTGCCCATGATGTCGAAGAGCAGATCGCTGACACCCTTGATCAAGGCGGCCTTCTGCTCAGGCGTGGTGCTCGTTGCGCCCGGGGTCGTGCCTTCGCGCGTTACTTTGATATTCACATAAGGCATTGTCGTTCTCCTTGATGACGGTCCATTCCCCTTTTCATGATCACCAGCGACCGGCGTGCTGACCGCCATCGACATGCAGCGCCTCGCCGGTGACGAAGCCGGCACGCTCGAGATAGAGCACGGCGTCTACGACTTCGCTCACCTCACCCAAGCGGCCGACCGGATGCAGACCCTTAAGGAAATCGTGCGTTTCCGGCGCATGCATCGGCGTCCTGATGATACCGGGCGCCACCGCATTTACGCGGATACCGCTCTTGGCATATTCGATGGCAAGCCCGCGGGTGACGGCATCGAGACCGCCCTTGGTCAGCGTCGCGAGGCCCGTAGGGACATCGGCGATGGGCTGATCCACAAGGGCCGTGGTGATCTGAACGATGTGACCATGGCCCTGCTTTAGCATCTGGGCAATGGCAAATTGCGTGACGTGGAAGAAGCCGGCAACGTTGACGTTGACGACGTTGTCGAAGTCTTCGACCGTGTAATCGGTAAACGGCTTGCCGATAAAGATACCGGCATTGTTGATCAGCGTATCGACACGACCGAAACGCTCGACGGCCGTCTTGACGAGCTGTTCGGCCACACGACGCTCGCCGATGCTGCCGGGTACTGCGATAATACCTGCATCTGATGACGGCTGAATGTTGCGGGAGTTGGCAACGACGACATAGCCTTCCTTGCGATAGGCCTCGACGATGCCTGCACCGATACCCTGCGAGGCACCGGTGATGATTGCGACTTTCTGTTCATTGCTCATGGTATGTCTCCTTGGAAGATGGCGCTTTGCCATGTTTGATAGGTGATCAGGCCGTCAGATCGACGGCGAGCGGTTTGCCTCTTTCGAAGAGCTTCAGGCGATCCTCGAGGTTGAAGACGGAGAATGCGTGCGCGAGCTGGTCCTGCGTTTCGCGGAAGTGCACCCAGCCCTCGTTGTGCGCGGATACGAGCAGCGCGTTCGGGAAGGCATGCGCCGCCTCCAGAGCGTCTTCGCTACCCATCGTCATGTGGAAACGGCCACGGGGCTCGGCAGCACCTGTAAACAGCAGCACCACTTTGGGAGAAAATAGCCTGGCGACCTCTGCCGTGCCCTCGTACCAGACCGTGTCACCGGTCACGTAGAGAAGATCGCCCGGCTTTTCGCGGCCAAGCGCGAAGCCGACGACATCGCCTGATATCGGCTCAATGCCGACGGGGCCGTGGCGGGCGGGTGTTGCTGTTACCAGCAGCTTCTCGCCACCAGCGCCTTCCAGCGTGACGGTCTCGAAAGGAGCAAGGCCCAGCGCATTGCCGCCCAACCGCTCGGCGCCAGCTTTTGTTGTGTATGTGGTGCGGACTGTCGGCAGCATTGCCCGGCCGGCACTGTCGAGATTGTCGAGGTGCTGATCGTGACTGAGTAAGACAGCATCCAGCCGGCCGATCTCTTCGACCGACAGGGCAGGTCCGGAAGTCTTTTCGAAGCGAACGGGCTTTTCCCTGTAGAGGCCCGGCGGGTCGAAGGTAGGATCGGTGAGAAGCCGGAGCGTGCCATATTCGATCAACACGGTTGGCCCGCCGATCAGCGTAAGATTGAGATGGGAAGAGGTCATATCGGCAACCTTTCTGTTTCGAGGTCGCCTCCTATCTAGCCCCGTTCCCTTCTGCGAAAAATTCGCTATTCTTTGCCAATGGCTGATAAAAAACGCACAGAGCCCGATTGGCAGGACATCAGGGTTTTTCTCGCACTCGGACGCCACGGCAGCCTTTCGGCCGCGGCCCGCACATTGCGCGTCAACCACGCAACGATTGCCCGCCGCCTTCATTCGCTCGAGGAAACGCTCGGCGAAAAACTGGTCGAGCGCCGCCCCGATGGCTATGTGCTCACACCCGCCGGAACCCGCGCACTCACCGCAGCAAGCGACATGGAAGCCTCCGTCCAGACACTTGGACGGGGTTGGAAGGACGACACGCCGAAAGGCCTGGTGCGCATCAACGCTTCGCCCGCACTCTCACAGGGCTTCCTCATCCCCCGTCTGGCGGAAATCACCAAACAATATCCGGGCCTCGATATCGACCTTGCGACTGACCTGCGCACCATAAGCCTTGAACGCCACGAGGCCGACATCGCCATACGCTTAGGAAAACCGCAGGACGGCGATCTGATGGCCAAGCAGCTCGCGACGATCGGATACGGATTTTACGGAACGCAGGAGGTTTGCCGGCAAGTCGAAAACGGCGCGGAACCCGTCTTCGTCGGATTTGACGAGGTGAACGGCTACGTGCCGGAGGCGATCTGGCTGGCCCGCCAGTTCCCGTATGCGCGTGTGTGTTTCCGCGCCAACAATCAGGTTTCCCAAGCGATGGCTGCCAAGTCAGGCGCAGGTCTGGCACTCCTGCCGCATTACATCGGTCGTCTGGAAAGAAGCCTCTATCCCTGCCCACTCGAACGAGCGCCGCCGCCGCGGGAAGCCTGGCTTCTCACCCGACGGCAGCAACGCAAGGATCTGCCGATCCGGACCGTCGCCGAATACATCACCAAAATATTCGCGACGGAAAGTGCCTTGTTCGAAGACTGAAATCCCCAATTTCCGTTCCAAAACCGGGGTTCATTCAGAAAGACAGGTCGAGCACGCGTCCTTCGAACAGACGATCCCTCGAACCCTCCAGGTGAGCGCGCATCAGGTCGCTGGCATTCTCCGCCCTGCCCTCGGCGATCGCCTTGTAGATTTCGTTGTGCTCCTGATACACCTGCTCCAAGCCCGGCCGTGGACCAAGCAGCGAAAGCCCATGCAGATGCATGCCGACGGCGATATGCGCTTTCAGCGCATCCATGGAGGCGGTGTAATAGTGATTGTTGGCCGCCTCGGTGACGGCACGGTGGAAGAGGAAGTCGGCGTCCACCCGGTGCAGTTGATGGCTCGTCGCCTCGCGCAGATCCGCAAGGGCTGCAGCGATCTTCTGGATCGCCGCATCGTCGCGGCGCTTGGCGGCAAAATAGGCGGCAGCCGGCTCGATCGTCAGGCGGAATTCGTAACAGCGCTGGATATCGGCAATCGTCTTCACCGGCGAATAGGCAAGCTGCGCCGTCGGCGAGCCATGCGCGCTGACGAAGGTACCCGCCCCCTGCCTTGCATAGACGATCCCCTGCTCGCGCAGGCGCGCCAGCGCGTCGCGCACGATGGGGCGCGAAACGCCGAGCATCGAGGCAAGTTCGTGTTCGCCCGGAAGGCGTGAATCCGGCGGATAGTTGCCGGCGCGGATACGCTCCATGAGTTGATCGAAGACACGGTCGACCAGCTTCACGGCTCTGCCAGGCCGGGCTGCCGACGCCGCTTCCGGCTTCACCGATCCGCCACTCGCTTCGTCCACTCTCATTCTCCCTGCTGGCATTCTTTACGCCGCCTGATTCCGAACGATCAGTCTTAGCAAACTATCGGAATTGCCGAAGCCCCCCGACTTGACGCCACACCGGAATTGCCGCCCGTTGACGCCGATTACGTCGAGCCACGGCACGCCGGCCTCGATTTCACCCTTCGGCAACAAGACCGAAGCGCCCAGTTCCCGGAATACAGCAAGCGCGGTATCGCCGCCGCCCACCATGATCAAGTCCGGATTCGTATCAGCTATGACTGATTTCACGCCCTTGGCAAAGCGAGCGGCAACGAGTGCAGCATCATCCGTCATTTCGCCCGTGCAACGCATCAGTACCGGCAGTGCCAGCCCCTCACCGCTTTCGACCGCGCCCATCGGCGCATCAACGACAACCCGCAGCGCACCGGAATCTTCCAGACGATCCATCTGCCCGACAGTGATCGGATCACGCGAGCCGAAAGCAAAGAGTGTTTTTCGCGTCTTATGAAATTCCGGCACTAGCCGTGCAGTTCCGCCGAGCCGGCGCGCGAGCGCCGAACCCAGACCACGGGCACCGACGGCAAGGGTGGAAAGCCAGTCGTTCTCCGCGACGACAATATCGAGATCGGCATCGTCTTCGGCATCGGCAACCGTCACGTCGCAACCAGATCCGGTAAAAAGGTCGGCTATCGGCAAGGGATGCTCCACACCGCGCCCGACCACGCAGCCTCTATATGTGATCCGCTCCTGATCGGGAATTGCCGGCGCCATGAGGATAGTCTTGAGGCCCAGTACATCGGCCAGCGCAATGCTTTCGGCCGCGACATTGCCCTTCAGCCGCGAGTCGATTTTCTTCATGAAGATGGCCGACCCGGCGGCGCGCAGGATCTCGGCAACAGCTCGCACGCGCGCGGCCGCTTCTTCCTCCGGCAGGCTGCGCGAGTCGGTGTTGACCACCACGACTTCGGCACCGGTTTCCAGCGCCTTGCCGGCCGCTTCGACATCGATCGCCACAGCGACTGACAACCCGGCCTCTACGAAGGGTGTCCCCGTATCAAGCGAGCCGGTCAGATCGTCGGCAATGATGGCGACTTTCAGCGTCATGAAGTCTGCCCCGGATTGGCGGCATGGCAGGCAACCAGATGGCCGGGCTTCGCTTCCTTCCATTCCGGAATGACCTTGCTGCAAACCTCCATGGCGATCGGGCAGCGCGTGTGGAAACGGCAGCCCGTCGGCGGGTTTAGCGGGCTCGGCACATCGCCTTGCAGGATCTGGCGCTTTCGGGTGCGCTCGAGCTCCGGATCGGTCTCGGGAACAGCCGACAGCAGCGCCTTCGTATAGGGATGCAGCGGATTGTCGAAAAGCTCTTCGCGCGTCGCAAGCTCGGCCAAACGACCGAGATACATGACACCGACGCGCGTGCTGATATGGCGCACGACGGCCAGGTCATGGGCGATGAAGAGATAGGTCAGGCCGTATTTTTCCTGCAGGTCGAGCAGCAGGTTGATGATCTGCGCCTGGATCGACACGTCGAGTGCCGAGATCGCCTCGTCGCAGACGATGAATTTCGGCTGGCAGGCAAGCGCACGCGCAATGACGACGCGCTGGCGCTGGCCGCCCGAGAGCTCGTGCGGATAGCGCTGGGCAAAACGCGTCGGCAGGCCGACATCGGTGAGCAGTGCCGCGACCCTATCCTTGAGCTCAGCCTTGGTGGCAAGCTTGTGGAAGAGGATCGGCTCGCCGATCGCTTCGCCCACGGTCATACGTGGGTTCAGCGTCGAATAGGGATCCTGGAAGACGATCTGCAGGTCGCGGCGGAAGGGCCGCATCTGCTTTTCATCGAGCGTGGCAAGATCCTGGCCCTTGTAGACCACCTTGCCGCTTGTCGCCTTGTAGAGATTGAGGATGGTGAAACCGGTCGTCGACTTGCCACAGCCGGATTCGCCGACAAGGCTCAGCGTCTCGCCTTCCATGATCTCGAGATTGACATTGTCGAGCGCATAGACGGTCGCCGAGCGTTCTCCGAAAGCACCGAGCTTGACGTGGAAATGCTTGACGAGGTTTTCGACCTTCAGGAGCGTTTGAGCACCCATCACGCAGCCTCCTGCATTTTCTGGACGACGAAACAGGCGGCGCGATGCGCGCTGTTGCCGGCAATCGGCTCCAGCCGCGGCACACGCTCGTGACAGACGGCTTCGGCCAGCGGGCAGCGTGGCGCAAAGGGACAGCCTTTCGGACGGCGGCCTGGCTCCGGCGGCGTACCGCCGATCGACGACAGGCGGCTTGCCGGCGCATCCGAAAGCTTCGGGATCGAGGACAGCAGGCCGCGCGTATAGGGATGGCTGGGACGAGCATAGAGCGCGTCCACCGGCGCATCTTCCACGACCGTGCCGGCATAGAGCACGGCGACGCGATCGACGAGGCCGGCGATCAGCGCGAGGTCATGGGTGATCCAGACGACGGACATGCCGAGCTTAGCGCGCAGATCCTTCACCAGATCGACGATCTGCGCCTGGATCGTCACGTCGAGCGCGGTCGTCGGCTCATCGGCGATCAGAAGCTTCGGATTGCAGGCAAGGCCGATGGCGATCATCACACGCTGGCGCATGCCACCGGAAAGCTCATGCGGATACGCCATCAGCCGCTCTTCGGGACCTGGAATGCCGACGAGGCGCAGAAGTTCGACGGCGCGAGCCTGTGCCTCTTTCTTCGACATCTTGCGATGATAGATCAGCGGCTCGCAGATCTGGTCGCCGATGCGCATGACCGGATTGAGCGAGGTCATCGGATCCTGGAAGACGAAGCCGACATCGCCACCGCGTACCTTGCGCAGGTCGCCGTTCGACATCTTCTGCAGGTCGCGCCCGTCAAATGTCGCCGAACCCTTCGTCACCTTGATCTTGTTCGGCAGGAGCCGCATCAGGCTCAGCATCGTCAGGCTCTTACCGCAGCCGGATTCACCGACGACGCCGAGCGTCTCGCCTTTATTGACGTAGAGGTCGATGCCATCGACGACGACGGCAGGGCCGCGGCGCGTATCGATCTCGATGGTGAGATCCTTCACGTCCAGCAGGCGTTCATTGCTTGTTGCGTTCATCACTTGCTGCCCCGCGGATTGAGTGCGTCGTTGAGGCCGTCGCCGAGGAAGCTGAAGGCAACTGAGGCAAGACCGAGCACGGCCGCCGGAGCGGCAAGGAGATGCGGATAATGCTGCCAGACGCGCAGGCCGTCCGAGATCATGTTGCCCCAGCTGGGGGTCGGCGGATTGACGCCGACGCCGAGGAAGCTGAAGGCACTTTCCAGCACCATCGCGGTGCCGAGGCCGGCGCTGACGGAAACGATCAGCGGCCCGAGCGCATTCGGCACGATATAACGCAGGATGACGATCCAGTTGGAAAGGCCGAGCGCCTGTGCCGCCATGACGTATGGGCGGTTGCGGATCGACAGAACCTGGGCGCGGACGAGGCGTGCATAAGGCGGCCAGGAGATCAGCGCCATTGAGCCGAAGACCAGGATGAAATCCACCCAGACCGTCTGGCGATAGAAGGGATTGAGGGTCGCCAGATACTGCGCCTCCATCCACCTGGTGATCGGCGTCTTCAGCGATGCATTGATGACCACGACGAGAAGCAGGTTCGGCACCGACATCGTCACATCCGTCAGCCACATGATGGCGCGGTCGAACGGATTGCCGAAGAACCCAGCGATGGCGCCAAGCAGGAGCCCGATCAGCACCGCGATGAACGTGACGATGACGGCAACGAGAAAGGCCGTGCGCGTGCCGAAGACGATACGGCTGAAGACGTCGCGGCCAAGATCGTCAGTGCCGAAGAAATGCGCCAGTGACGGCGGCGCGTTGCGCGAAGCTAGATCCTGGCTGAGATAGTCATAAGGCGTCAGCGCAGGGCCGAAGATTGCCGTGAAGGCGAGAATTACGATCACGATCAGGCCGAAGATCGCAAGCTTATTGCGCTTCAGGCGATGCCAGGCATCGCGCCACAGGTTGACTGGCGGCTCCTCGGCCGTGTCGATCGTCGAAAGAGGAATAGCGGACATCGTCAGCGGCTCCTTCTGGAATCATTGGCGCGCGGATCGAGCAGCGGGTAGAGCACGTCGACCAGCAGGTTCGACACCATGACCAGGAAGGATCCGATCAGAGTGATCGCGAGAATGACGGGATAATCGGAATTGGTGAGCGCCTGCACGGTCAACCGGCCGAGGCCCGGCAGACCGAAGACGAGCTCGACGAAGATGGCGCCGTTGACAATGGTGATCATGATGAGGCCGAGCTGCGTGACCACAGGTGTCAGCACCGGGCGCAGGATATGCTTCAGTGCCACCACGATTTCCGGCACGCCCTTGGCGCGCGCCGTGCGGACGAAATCTTCGGACAGCACTTCGATGACGGCCGCGCGCGTCTGGCGAACGATCAGCGCGATCGGCTGGAAGGAGAGCACGATGAGCGGCAGAATGATGCGCACGTCGAAGACGCCGCCCCAGCCATAGGGCACCTTGATCATCGGCATCAGGACGATCAGCGCCACCATCAGGAGCGGGCCTGCGACATAAGCGGGGATTGCCCAAAGGAAAAGCGCCGTGCCGAGGATCGTGTAGTCGACGCGGTTGTTTTGGTTCATAGCGGCGATCATCCCGAGCGGGATCGCGACGACCGTCGTCAGGATGATGGAACAGAGCGCAAGCTGGAAAGAGACGGGAGCAGCAGCCGAAACCATCGCCCAGACAGAGCGGCCGGATGTCAGCGAATTGCCGAACTGCCCGTGCAGGAGGTTCCAGATGTAAAGACCGAACTGCTCGATGAAGGGCTTGTTGAGACCTGCACTTTCGCGGATCGCCTCGATACGCTGCGGGTTGTAAGCGACGTCACCGGGCGCGCGAAGGAAGATCAGCTTGATCGGATCGCCGGCACCATAGAAGGCCATCGCGTAGACGGCCATCATCACGACTAGGACGGACGGAATCCAGATGGCAAACCGCGTAAGCACATAGCGTAACAAGGCCACCTCCCATTCTTGCCCGGCGCGTTCCCGCGGGAGGCCGCAGCCGCCGGTACTTCTTGAAACGTAGCGCGAAGACCTTTCGGCCTTCGCGCCGCTGCTTTTCCGCATCATGCGGCCCTGCTATCGGCTTCAGCCGATGGAAACATCCCAGGGAGCCACGACCTGCCAGTCAAGGTTCTTTTCCATTGCCTTGACGTCCTTGGTTGCCCAGCGCGACATCGCCTGAGAGTACCACGGAAGGAAAGCCCAGTCGTCGCGGAAGGCCTTCTGGGCTTCCTGCGCCAGCTTCACGCGATCCGGATCGTCCGCAGCCTTGGTTGCAGCTTCTGCAAGCAGGCTGTCCACCTTGTCGTTCTTGTATCCGCCGAGCTTGTTTTGGGCGTTGGACGAGGTGGAGGCGATCGAGCCGGCGAGATAGGAGACCGCGTCGGGAACGCGTGTGCCGACGTCATCGCGGAAGATCTGCACCGAGTTCTGGTCCGGACCCGCATAGGCGTCCTGCTGCGGCTTCATATCGACGGCGGTGATGCCAAGGTTCTGGCGCCACTGCTCGGCGATGAACTGGGCAGCCGCCTGGATCGCCGGTCCGGAAATGCCGACGAACAGCAGCTTTGGAAGACGCTCCGGACCGCCATAGCTTGATTCAGCGAGCAGCTTCTTGGCTGCTGCGGGATCATACGGATAGGGTTCGAAGCCGGAATTATCCGCACCCGGAACCGAGTTCAAGATCTGGTCGGCCTTCTTATGCGGGCCATCCGGATAGGACGCCTTGAACAGGCCGTCGCGATCGACCGCCATGATCAGCGCCTGGCGAACCTTGGGGTCATCCATCGGTGCGCGCGATGTGTTGAACCAGAAATGCTGGCTGGTCGGAATGAGCGGACCGGCAGAAAATTCCGGGCCGAGATCCTGGATGATCGTCGAGGTGACGAGTTCTGTGTGAGCATTATATTCGCCGGACTGGATCAGCGAGGTCGCGGTGACATTGTCTTCGATCGAGCTGATCTCGATGCGGGCAAGCTTCGGCTTCGGTCCGAAGAATTTCTCGTTCGGCTCGAAGGTCAGGGTCCCGGCATCGATATCAAGGGCCGTCAGCTTGAAAGGACCGGAGTAGACGGCGCTACTGTCAGGCTTGTACCAATCGGCCACTTCCTCGCCATCGCTGCCGCGCGACTGGGCGGCCTTGGTGATTGGGACAATGTGGTTGGCAAGGCGCATGAAGAAGATCGCATCGGCTTGCGTCAGTGTGCAGACAACCGTCGATTCATCAGGCGTTGTTACGCCGGTCAGCTCGTTGGCGGAGCCGGCAGAGATTTCCTTGTAGCCCTGCACCTTGCTCAGCACCTGGTCGACGCGCTGGTTCTTGGTATTGGGCATGGAAGCAACTTCCCAGGAGCCCTTGATATCGGCCGCGGTGATCTTGCTGCCATCGGAGAAGACTGCCTTCGGGTCGATCTTGAACGTCCAGACCTTCTTGTCTGGCGAGTCCCAGCTCGTGAAGACGTAGGGCTGGATCTTACCCTCGGCGTCGAAATACATCGGCGATGCCCACCAGAAGGAATTCCAGCGGAAGGTTCTGCCGCCACCGCGCAGCGGCGACCAGTCCTGATCGAAGGCGGGATTGATGGCCTTCAGGACCTGTCCGTCCTGCGCCATGACGATGCGCGCGCTCGCACCGAAGAGCGAGAAGCCGACACCGGCCGCAAGCCCGAGCTTCAGCGCCTCACGACGGGAAATCTGCGAAAAGTTCTCAATTGTCATTTGCTCCTCCCTGGCAAATAGCGCGCCTTTCGAAAGACCTCCCCGAAGCTGCGCGATATGACGTTGACATTTGCGCGATAATGTAAATCTGTCAATGAAAAAGAACGAGCGAAAGGTAAAAATCAAGAATACCGATTATTTAATAATAAAAATCAATAGCTTGAAAATAGCCATGTGAAGTTTTCAAATTTGTAAGATTGACAACTGCGCCGCGTTGGGATGAATACGACTGCCCAGGAACGTGCCGGGAAGGCCCGGTCTGACGAGGAGGATACCTTGAGCAATCACAAGATTACAGGCGTCTTTAGCGCCGCCACTACCCCTCTCAACACCGATGGCAGTCCGGATCTCGGCCTCTTTACCGAACATTGCCAGCGGTTGGTCGAAGAAGGCTGCCACGGTGTGGCACTGCTTGGAACGACGGGCGAAGCCAACTCCTTCTCTTCCGACGAACGCCGCATGATCCTCGAAGCGGCACTGAAGGCTGGCATTCCAGCCGACAAGCTGCTGCCGGGCACCGGCGTCGTCGCCATTCCCGAGACGGTCGAACTGACGAAGCATGCGCTTTCGCTCGGCATTACCAAGGTGGTCATGCTGCCGCCCTTCTACTACAAGGGCGTCTCGGACGAGGGCCTCTTCACGGCCTATGCGCAGATCCTGGAAAAGATCGGCGATACCGGGCTGCAGGTGATCCTTTATCACATCCCGCAGGTCTCAGGCGTTCCGCTCTCCGTTCCGCTAATCAGCCGCCTGGTCGAAGCCTTCCCGGAAACGGTCGTCGGCATTAAGGAATCTGCAGGGGATTTCAACAACATGCAGGCGATCATCTCAGCCTGCCCTGGTTTCTCGGTACTCTGTGGTGCCGACCCGCTGTTGCTGCCGCTCCTGAAGGCCGGCGGCGCCGGCTGCATTACCGCGACCTCGAACCTCGTCGCAAATTCGCTGCGTACGGTTTACGACCATGTTCACGACGAGGCCAGGAGCGCGGAGGTCGAGACTGCGCAGGCGCGCATCAACGCCTTCCGCACCCTGTCGAACTCCTATGTCCAGATCCCGACGATCAAGGCCATGGTCGGCCTGAAGACCGGCAACGCCGGTTGGCGACGCACGCGCCCGCCGCTGGTCCCGCTCAATGATGCCGAATACGCGGCACTCGCTGAAGGCTACGCCAAGCTGCCGTAAAGGAGGAATGCGATGCAAACGACAGGTTTGAAGCCCGAGGAAGTGCCGGCGTTGATGGATGGTATGCTCAGGGCAAATGACGCCCAGATTGGCCGCTTTGATGCCTATCTGCCCTCACCCTGCATCCAGAACCATGCCGCCAATCTCGCTTTTCTGGCCGATGGCACGCTGACCTGTGTCTGGTTTGGCGGCACGATGGAAGGCATGGGCGACATCTCGATTTACATGTCGCGACTGGCGCCCGGCGCGGATCGCTGGTCCGAACCGGAGAAAATGTCTGATGATCCGGCAAAATCCGAGCAGAATCCCCTGATTTTTAATGCGCCAGACGGTCGGGTCTGGCTGCTTTACACCTCACAGACATCTGGCGACCAGGACGGCGCGGTTGTCAAATGCCGGATCTCTGAAGATGGCGGCAAGAATTTTGCTCCGCCCACCATTCTCTGCGACCTTCCCGGCACCTTCGTGCGCCAGCAGATTGTCGTTAATGGCAAAGGCGACTGGCTACTTCCCATCTTCCGCTGCATCAGCCTGCCCGGTCAGCGCTGGAGCGGCGATGCCGACACCGCAGGCGTTCTGATCTCCCGCGATGCCGGAAAGAGTTGGCAGATGAAGGAGATAGAAGGCAGTCTGGGCGCCGTGCACATGAATATCGTACTGCTCGAGGGCGACAGGATGATCGCCTTCTTCCGCGATCGTTATTCGGAGAATATTCGCGCCTCGCTGTCATTAGACCAAGGCGAGACCTGGAGCGCGCCGGAGCCGACCAATCTGCCCAACAATAATTCCTCGATCCAGGCCGTAGGGCTGACGGACCGGAGAATCGCGATAGTTTACAACCACAGCAATGCTGCGTCCTCCGACGCGCGACGCCACTCGCTCTATGACGAAATCGAAAGCGACAAGGAGCCTGTCGCGGAGATTTCGAGAATGTCGGCCAGAAAGGCCATCTGGGGTGTTCCGCGCGCGCCGCTCAGCCTTGCAATCTCTGCCGATGCAGGTGGCTATTTCGAACGCAAGTTCGATCTCGATACCGGCGACGGTTACTGCCTGAGCAACAATTCGAGGGACATGCTCAATCGCGAGTTTTCCTACCCCTCCATCACGCAGGGGGCGGATGGCGCGCTTCATGTGGCCTACACCTACTACCGACGCGCCATCAAATATGTACGCATTCCATTAGAATCAATTACTTAGAAGCCATCGTAGCAGCCGATAACGTATGGCCAGGCCGAATGTTTGAAACAATTCGGCCTGCTTATGCGTGAGGCGATTTTTACAAATGCACGACAACAGTTGACAAGCTGAGTTATTTGGATAGGACACCGGTCGGAATACCAGATATTGTCAAATATATCAGTACTTTACGCAAATTTATAAGTTCGCGATGCCCACTGTTCTCGCCAAAAACTCATCAATGGACGATAAAAATCCGCATTCATTATTGCTAAAAACTGTGCTACAGGATAACAAATTTACATTATAGACGGGTAAGCCCGTCGCGCAGCGGGAGGGCCGCCTATGGTCAGTTTGGATTCACCTATTACCGTTGTCAGGCCACACCTGATCGAGTTCGGTGTCGGAACTGCGGGGAAGTTGGGCGCCTGGGCGGCCGGCAAGGGTTATTCCCGAACGCTGGTTATCTCGGATGCTTTCAATGCCGCACGCATCGATGTGTTGCAGCTGAAGGGTGAAGTTTCGGTCTTCTCCGATGTAACGCCCGAACCGGATATTGCCAATCTCGACAAAGTGCTGGCCTCGGCAGAAGCTACACAGGCTGAGCTTATCGTCGGCTTCGGCGGTGGTAGTGCCATGGATCTTGCCAAGCTCGCTGCCGTGCTTGCCGGCTCGCAGCAGACGCTTCGCGAGGTTGTCGGCCCGAACAAAGTGCAAAGGGCGCGCAAGGCAGCGCTAGCTCAAGTGCCGACCACATCGGGCACGGGCAGCGAGGCCGGCATCCGCGCGCTCGTCACCGATCCCGAGACCAAAGCTAAACTCGCAGTCGAGAGCCTTCACATGCTCGCCGATATCGCCGTCATCGACCCGTCACTAACCTTCTCCGTTCCTGCCCGAACCACTGCAGCAACCGGCGTCGATGCCATGGCGCATTGCGTCGAGGCCTTCACCAATCGCAAAGCGCATCCAATGATCGACATGTATGCGATCGAGGGAACGCGGCTTGTCGGCAAGTATCTTGCAAGAGCCGTCCGCGACGGTTCGGATGCTGAAGCCCGTGCCGGGCTTTCGCTGGCCTCGCTCTACGGCGGCTTCTGCCTTGGTCCGGTCAATACCGCCGGCGGCCATGCCCTGGCCTATCCGCTCGGCACACGCTGGCATATCGCCCATGGCGCAGCCAATGCGCTGATCTTCCCGCATGTTCTCGCCTTCAACACGCCGGCCGTGCCGGAAAAGACAAAGGCAATCATGGAAGCGCTTGGTTACGACACATCCGATACCGTCAAATCGGTCTTCGATGCGGCCTATGCCTTCTGCGCCGAACTCGGCATCGAAATGACGCTCTCCGGCCTCGGTGTGCCGGAGAACGATCTCGACGCCATGGCCGACGATGCTTTCGCGATCCGCAGGCTGCTCGATAACAATCCGCGCGACTTGACGCGCACTGACATACGCTCGATCTACGAAGCAGCCTATTGAGGCAGGGCTTTCAAGAGGAATTTTACTGATGGACAGAAATGCAAAAGTCGCAGTGACCCTCGGCGACCCCGCCGGCGTAGGCCCTGAAGTGATTGTCAAGGCACTGGCTGCACTGCCGGCCGCCGAACGGCGCGATTTCGTCATCGTTGGCAATGCCGAAGCATTGGAACGCGCTGCGCGCGCCACTGACGTCAGCCTAAGATTCGGCCCCTCCGCCTCCGAAGACGGAAATACCATCGCCGTCGATGAGGTGCCGCTTGGCGCCCCCCTCCCCGAAATCGGCAAGGTCAGCCCTGTCGCCGGCGACGCATCCGTTCGCTACATCGCCCGCGCCGTCGACCTTGCAATGTCGAAGGAGGCCGACGTCATTGTGACGGCACCGATCAACAAGGAAGCCATGAACCTCGCCGGCCACCATTTCGACGGCCATACCGGCCTGCTGGCGCACCTGACCGGTTCCAAGAGCTCCTTCATGCTGCTTGCCTCCGAGCGACTGAATACCATTCACGTCTCCACCCACGTCTCGCTGAAGGGTGCGATCGAGCGGGCGAAGACCGAACGCGTGCTGGCAACGATCGAAGCCGGCCACAATCACTTCATGCGCCTCGGCAGGAAGGCTCGCATCGCCGTTGCCGGTCTCAACCCGCACTGCGGCGAAAACGGCCTTTTCGGAACCGAAGACACGGAATTTCTTGCACCGGCGGTCGAACTTGCACAGGCCAAGGGTATCGACGTGGTCGGCCCGATTTCCGCCGACACGGTCTTTGCGCGCGCTTATAACGGCGCTTTCGATCTGGTGATAGCGCAATATCACGACCAGGGTCACATCCCGATCAAGCTCGTCGCTTTTGAGACCGCCGTGAACGTCTCACTCGGCCTGCCGATCGACCGCGTCTCGGTCGACCACGGCACCGCCTTCGACATCGCCGGAACCGGCCGCGCCAATCACGTCAACATGCTGTCAGCCATCGCCTATGCGCGGCTGATGGCGAGATCGCCACGTCGGGCCGCAGCGCCCGCCGCTTGAGCAACGAAAGCCCAATTCAGTCCCTGGCCGGCAAGAGCCGCTTGAGGGCGGGCTTTTCCGTCAAAGGTCAGGCGCTATTTCAGCTTACGCACGGGACTGCAGCCGTTGCCCTCGACAGGCCAGGATACAGATTTCTATCGCGACCAGCGTGCTATGATCTGGTCTGTATTTGCCAGCACCTTGCGGACGGCGTTACGCGCCATGTTCGGTCGTTGCAAACGGACGCTTTTTTCAATATTTTCATGAAGTTTCATGACATATTGCAAGTCGTCTTCCTCTCGCGTGACATAGGCGAAAAGGTGGTTCAGCGCCGATTCGATCAATACGCCGAGCGGCACCAGCAGATCATTTCCCGAGGCCCGCAGGATCGCGATGTGAAATCGCGCATCGGCTTCTGTCCGCTGCTGGAGTGATGTCGCCTGATCCATATCTCGTAGCGCCTGACTGATCGCCTCCATTTGCGCCTCGCTTCGGCGCTCCGCAGCAAGGGCAGTCGCTTCCGGCTCGATCATGTGCCTGAGTTCTTGCACCGCCCGTAAAAACGATTCACGATCGGGAGATGCAACATACCAGCCCAATACATCCCGATCCAGCAGGTTCCAGCGCTCCTTGGGTTCGACCCAACTGCCGATTTTCGGGCGGGAGGAAAGCAGGCCCTTTGCCATCAACATCTTGATCGCTTCACGCACCGCCGACCGGCTGACGTCAAAGACTTGTGACCATTTTGCTTCGTTTGGCAGGATCGTACCGGGCGGATAGTCACCGCGCACGATCCTGAGACCAATCTCGCCTGCCAAAGACAGATGAACACTCGCTCCGGTCATGCGGGCGGCATTTGGGCGCCTTGTGGTGGCTGAGCGGTCAGCCGTCGCCACCTCGACCAGTGTCGTCGGCTTTCCCGATTTCTTGTCAGGCATTTATTTCTACTGCCTCAGCATTCTTTCGACTGCCTGCACGGACTATCAAAAACAATCGTAATAACGAGGAAGTCGCCTGCGATTGGATCCGGCACAAAGCGCGGAATTCAGGGCGCGTCAAGCCCTGCAGATCTTTCGATCCGTTACGTGAAGACAGTCGGCGCACTCTGACCTGGTGCGCCGAGCCGTAAGCCTACTTTTGAATGCAGGTATCGACCGTGTCCTTCGTGCACTCATCGAGCCCGGTGAAGACCGGATCTTCAACTGCTTTTCCCGCAATGAGATCCATCATCACCGAAGGTGCCTTGTAACCCATCTCGAACGGCCGTTGGCCGACGAGCGCAGTCACCAGACCTTCCCTCGCGATAGCAACCTCGTCGCCGATCGTATCGGCGGCACCGATGACGAAATCGTTGCTGGCAATCTTGTCTGCCATCGGCTTGAACAGGTCACGATAGGGTTGCGGCGCGCCGAATAATGGCCAGCCACCCATAATGCCGAACGCGTCGAGCTTGGGATTGGCCGCAAGGATATCCGTCATTGCCTGGACGCCCTTGGCACCATCATCATTGGTAAAGACCGGGCAGCCGGCGACTTCTGTCCAACCACCCTCGCCTTTCAGCGCGGTAAGGCCTTTCTGGCCAGTGAGCGTGTCACGCATACCCTGCGCGCGACGCAGAATATTATCTGCTCCCGGATTGCCTTCGATCGTGCAGATGCTGCCGCCTTTCGGCTTGGCCTTCTTGATGTATTCGCCGATGCGTGCGCCCATCAGATAGTTGTCGGTGCCGAGATAGGTCTTACGCAAGGCCGCGTCCTCGGCAGCAAGATCGGCATCGAGCGTCATCACCGGAACACTCGGATTGGCAGTCTTCAGGGTCTGGGCGATGAGCTTGGCATTTGATGGCGAAATCGCGATCGCGGCAGTGTCCGGCTTGCCCAGCATATCCTGAACGATCTGCGCTTCGCCGGCTTCATCGGATGTCGATGCCGGACCGGTGTAGAAGCACTCGTATTCCGCTGTCGGGTTCTCCTTGTTCCACTTCTGGCAACCTTGATTGATCGCTTCGAAGAACGGATTGTCGAGGCCCTTGACGACGATGACGAGTTGCTTTTTGGCCAGGGCCTGCCCGGCGGTCAATGCTAAAACTGCGGCTGTCAGTAATAATGCCTTCCTCATAGTTTCCTCCCTTGAAACAGACGGACACTGCGTGCCCGCCACACGAAATCAACCCGGATACCACACGATACGAGGTTCCTCCTTCGAACGCTCGTATTGCCACGCCGAGTCGATAAGCATTTCGAGATCGTAGTTTGGCCGCCAATTGAGCAGGTATTTCGCCTTGCTGTTGTCCATCCAGTTGGAATGGAAGCGGCTTGGTATCTCGACCGAGGCGAGATTTCGCGTACGCGACAGGTAGGCGGCGACTTCACCATAGTCGACAGGTCGATCCATGCAGATATTGAAGAGTTGCCTCTCCGCCCGCGGGTTATCGATCGCTGCCAATATTGCCGATACCAGGTCGTCGACATGCACGAAATTGCGTTTGAGCGGGCGGCTGTCAGCATCGAGCAGCAGCGGCACCGTGCCCATGGCCGCATAGCGTCGCGCCGCTTCTTCCGGGACGAGCGTCTTCCAGTCCGGGCCACCAAAGACGTCATCCCCAAAGGACAGCGAATACTTGAAATCGTCCTTTTCCATGATCCAGGGCGCGCGCAGGCAACAGCCGTTAAGGCCGTACTGAATGCCAAACTGCTCCAGCATGACCTCTTCGAGGACCTTGGAGAGCGCGTAGCTTCCGGGATAGGCGCAATGGGGGGCGTTCTCGGTGATCGGACCGGAATGGCGATAGTGGAAATGCCCAATGCCCGCGTCGCCGCCGATCAGGATGAACTGACGTGCCGTGACGCTTCCGCGGAACTCCTCGAGCAGCCAGAAGAGACCTTTGACCGTAACATCCATGACGTCTTCAGGGGTTTCCTTGCAAGTGGCAAGATGCACGACATGGGTAACGTCGTTGAGTGCTGCCGCCACGACATCGCGATCGGCGATCGAGCCGCGGATGACTTCGACACGATCGGTTGCCTCGCACAAACGATTGTGACAAAGCGCGCGAACACGGGCTTTGGAAAATCTCGGATCGTCAAGCAGCCCAGCAATGAAGCGCTGCCCGACCTTGCCCGTGGCACCGGTAACAAGGATCAGCATGCTCTCTCTCCCAGTAATAGCTAATATTCGCGCGCCACTTCCGTCAATTAATATTTGTCTGACAAAACAGATTTTTGTTACAATAGGTCCAGCATCTCGGACAATGAGTTGACGCTGTCGCGGGGTTTTGCGTAAATGCTCATATTCGCTTTTCCTGGGAGGATATTGGAAAGGCGAGTTCGCCTGAGCCTCGCGTCGAAACAGGCCGGCTCGGAGCGAACGGACAGCGACAAGTTTTGGGAGGCCAGAAGGCTGGTGGCGGTTCTCGAACTCACCAATATTTCCAAACATTTCGGTGCCATCCAGGCCGTCAACGACGTTTCGTTTTCGCTCGAAGCGGGGCAAGTCGTCGGCCTCATGGGCGATAACGGCGCGGGCAAGTCCACGTTGGTCAAGATGATCGCCGGCAACTTTCGACCGAGCCACGGAACCATGCGTCTCGATGGTGCCGAGATCGTCCTGCATCGGCCGAAGGAAGCGCGACTGCATGGCATCGAAATCGTTCATCAGGATCTGGCGCTCTGCAATAATCTTACGGCAGCCGCAAATGTGTTCCTCGGACGAGAATTGCGACGCGGCATATGGCCCATTCGCATTCTCGACTACAAAGCCATGTACAAGCGCGCCGGCGAGATTTTCCGCGAGCTCAAATCGGAGACGCGGCCACGCGATCTCGTCAAGCAAATGTCAGGTGGCCAGCGGCAAGCGGTCGCGATTGGCCGTACGATGCTGTCGGAAGCGAAAATCGTGCTGATGGACGAGCCGACGGCGGCCATTTCCGTGCGCCAGGTCGCCGAGGTTCTCAATCTGATCCGCGAATTGCGTGACCGGGGCATTGTCGTCGTCCTGATCAGCCACCGCATGCCCGACGTGTTTTCGGTCGCAGACCGTGTGATCGTGATGCGGCGCGGTAGAAAAGTAGCCGACAAGCCAATTGCGGCGAGTTCGCCTGAGGAAGTGACCGGGCTCATTACCGGCGCCATCGAACAGGTGTGATCGATGCTGTCTTTTGCCGCAGCGAGAAAGAAGAAGGTCGACGATGGCGATTACACTTGACCAGACGATCGGACAGAAGCAACGGAGCTGGCTTGCGACAATCTTGGGCGGTCAGACATTCTGGGTTCTGATTGCGGTCATTCTCGCCTGCATTTTTCTATCGATGGCGACGGACTCATTTGCAACGGCGAAGAACATCTACAATATCACCCGCAACGTCACGTTCGTCGCAATTATCGCGCTGGGCATGACCCTTGTCATCATCACCGGCGGCATCGACTTGTCCGTTGGCTCCGTGCTTTGCCTGTGCAGCATGGTGCTGGCGGTCGTCATGCACGCGGGATACAGTATTGAAGTCGGCATTGCCGCCTCGATCGGCGTTGCCCTTTTGGTCGGAGCTTTCAACGGCTTATTCATTGCCTATCTCGGCTTCCCGCCTTTCGTTGTCACGCTCGGAATGTTGTCGATTGCGCGCAGCCTAGCGATGGTTGCGTCCAACAACACGGTCGTTTTCCAGTTCGGGCCTGATCACGACAAGCTGCTGGCGCTGGGTGGCGGCGCCTGGCTTTTCGGCATCGCCAATCCAGTGCTCTACATGATCGTATTGGCGCTCCTTACCGGCTTTGTGCTGCGCTGGACCAAGTTCGGCCGCTATGTTTTTGCCATCGGCGGCAATGAACACGCCGCGACACTGACGGGCGTTCCCGTGCAGGTGATCAAGGTTATCGTCTACATGATTTCTGCCCTGTCGGCGGGGGTTGCTGGCATCATCCAAACCGGCTGGCTCGGCGCCGTCACCACGAATATTGGCGCCGGGATGGAGCTTCAGGTCATCGCCGCTGCAGTCATCGGCGGCGCCAACCTGGCCGGCGGCGTCGGCACCGCCTTTGGGGCGCTGATCGGCGCCGCCCTCATCGAGGTTATCCGCAACAGCCTCGGCCTGCTCGGCATCAACGCCTTCTGGCAAGGCAGCTTTATCGGCGGTGCAATTGTACTTGCCGTTCTTTTCGACCGAATTCGCAACTTGCGACGCGATGAATAGGCGAACGCGGTTCCTGATGCCTCCCTCAATCAAGCTGTTGCAGAGCGTGTCCCGTTAAGTGTTTCCAGGCTTGCACCTGCGCCACGATCAGCCGTATTTCGTAATTTGCTAGCCGCACCGACAATCAGCGTCCGGGCAGGGCAAGCCCTGCTGCAAGCACACAAAAGCCCTCCGAGATGAACTGACCCCGTGGAGTTAGTCATGCGGCGTTGCGAAGAGCCAGTTTCTTGTGCTCTCTGAGATCGTTCATATTGATGTAGCGGTTGGCTTCCATCCAGTTCTCGTGGGTTTCGACGGCGAGCGCCCTGACCAGGCGCAGGCAACTGTCGGTGTTGGGAAAGATGCGCACGACATAGGTGCGGCGGCGGATCTCCTCGTTGGGGCGCTCGAGCATGTTGGTGCTCTTGAGGTACTTGTGATGGGTGCGCGGCAGCCGCAAGAAGGTGAGCGTCTGTTCGATGGTTTCCTCGACCCAGCCGGCCAGCCGCGGGTACTTGCCCGACCATTTGCCGAGCCATGCGGCGAGGTCGGTCTTTGCCTCCTCAAGGTCGCGGCAGTCGTAGAGCCATCGCAGTTCCTGCAGGCAATCGTCGCCGTGCTTGCGCGGCAGATGATCGAGCGCATTTCTCAGGAAGTGCACGTCGCAGCGCTGCCAGGCGGCTTCGGGGATGACTTCGCCGATCGCCGCGACAAGGCCGGTATGGTCGTCGGAGACAACGACTTCGACGCCCTTGAGGCCGCGGTGCTTGAGGCTGACGAGGAAGTCCCTCTAGGCCGAGCGGCTCTCGCGATTGCCCATCTCGACAGCGAGGGATCTGCCGCCGGCCGTCCCAGTCGATGCCGACGGCGATCAGCACCGTCTGGCTCCTGACGGCGCCGGCCTCCCTGACCTTCTCGTGGAGGGTGTCGAGGATCAGGTAGGGAAAGGGTTCTTATGCGGGCGGCAGGAAAAGGCCTGCAGGCTTTCGTCGAGGCGCTTGTTGATCGCCGGGATCGACGAGGCCGAGAAGGCATGGCCGCACAGTTCCTCGGTGATCGCCTTCACCTTGCGCGTCGGCACCCCCTACACATACATCTCCGCCAGCGTCGCCACCAGCGCCCGCTCGAAGCGCTGACAGCGTTCGAACAGCTCGCTGGAGAAATGCCCGGAACGATCCTGCGGTACCCGCAGCTCCAGCTTGCCGACCCGCGCCATCAGCGTGCGGTCGTGATGGCCGGAGCGATAGCCGAGCCGCTCCGGCGTCCGCTCGCCTTTTTGTGCCCCAGCGCCTCGTCTATCTCGGCCTCCAGCACCTCCTGCATCACGGCGCGGATCACCTCGCGCAGTCCATCGGGGTTCGCAAGCAGAATGTCTTTGACGGCGGCGGTCTTACCTTCAGTCTTGGTCATGGTGGCGATTCCTCGTGAGGGAATCGGGTGACGTAAACATCACCAGCCTGCCATGACCGCCCCTCTCAGAGAATTTGCAGAACCTTCAGCACACTACCAGGCTTGGTTGCGGGGTCAGGATTTGAACCTGCGGCCTTCAGGTTATGGTGAGCTTTGCGAACGATGAGCTAGTGTCGCTAAGGGAAAGCGAAGTTTTCC
>NZ_JACIAC010000010.1:0-100996 GCF_014193935.1 Rhizobium sp. BK377 | reverse complement strand
GATGCATCTGACGGCGCTTGCCGAGCGAACGCTGATGGTCGTGCAATGGGCAAAGACCAGCCGCCGGGCCGCAGAATTCTGCCTGCAGCAGCTCAGGAGCGCCCGCAATGCCGATATCGTCGTCGCCATCAACAACGTCAAACCCAAACGTCACGCCAAATACAATTTCCGCGACTCCGAATTATACGCAAGGTCGTTGATGAAATATCAGAATTTCGAGACATCTCCGATCGCGGCATGGTTCACCTTGCGTTGGCTGCACCCGTATCTGGGGATGCAAAAATGAGGCAAAACGCTTCGCTCCCCCGCATGACAGGCAAGGCCGGAGCCGCCCGTTCACGCTGCAAGGCACCGCCCCGTCGATGTATTCGGCAAGGCATTCCGCCTGACTGAGGCGGCGCAGCGCCCGTCCCTTGCAGCATCAGCTTGTCAGAAACAGCGTTCGTATTCGAGTTGGAGAGCGATCATGGATACCGGAATGAGACAGAACAGGAAAGTTGCACTAATTACCGGCGTAACGGGTCAGGACGGTGCGTATTTGGCCGAGTTGCTGTTGGATAAGGGCTATATTGTTCACGGCATCAAGCGGCGTTCGTCGTCCTTCAACACCAATCGCATCGAACACCTCTACGAGGATCCTCATGTCGACAATCCGCGTTTCATCCTGCACTACGGCGATATGACGGATGCAACAAACCTCATAAGGGTCGTCCAGGAAACGCAGCCCGACGAAATCTATAATCTTGCCGCACAGAGCCACGTCCAGGTCTCTTTCGAGACGCCGGAATATACCGCCAACGCGGATGGAGGCGGCACGTTGCGGCTGCTTGAAGCCATTCGCCTGCTGGGCATGACCAAGAAGACCCGTTTCTACCAGGCATCCACCTCCGAACTCTACGGCAAAGCGCAGACGGTTCCACAGAACGAGACGACGCCCTTCTACCCTCGATCCCCCTATGCCGTTGCCAAGCTCTATGCCTACTGGATCGTCGTCAATTATCGCGAAGCCTATGGCATGCATGCCTCGAACGGTATTCTGTTCAATCACGAAAGCCCGATCCGCGGCGAAACCTTCGTAACGCGCAAGATCACTCGGGCGGCCGCAGCCATCCATCTTGGCCTGCAGGACCGGCTCTATCTCGGCAATCTGGATGCCAAGCGCGACTGGGGACATGCGCGAGAATATGTCCGCGGCATGTGGCTCATGCTACAGCAGGACGAACCTGAGGATTATGTTCTTGCGACCGGCGAAACGCACACCGTTCGCTCCTTTGTCGAGAAGGCCTTTGCCAGGCTGGGCATGCCGATCGATTGGCATGGGGAGGGTATCGACGAAAAGGGATATGACAAGCTCTCCGGCCGATGCGTGGTAGAAATCGACCCCGCCTACTTCCGCCCCACTGAAGTCGACCTTCTGCTTGGCGATCCGACAAAGGCGCATACAAAACTCGGCTGGAAACACGAGATCACTCTTGATCAGCTGGTTTCGGAAATGGTTCGCGAGGATTTGAAAGTCATGGCCCGCAATGTTCCGTCGGTCGGTGCGAACAAGGGCCTGGTTCATGCCTGATGTCATCTACAGCCTTGCCGGAAAGAGGGTCTATGTCGCGGGCCACCGCGGCATGGTGGGCTCTGCGATCGTGCGGCGCCTCGGGTCCGAGGGTTGCGAGATTTTGACGGTCCCGCACGCCGAGGTCGATCTGAGGCGGCAGGATCAGGTGGAGGCATGGATGGCGAAGAACCGTCCCGATGCCGTCTTCCTGGCCGCCGCCAAGGTTGGCGGCATTCTCGCCAACGATACCTATCCGGCCGACTTCCTTTACGACAACCTGATTCTCGAGGCGAACATCATCCACGCCGCTTATAAAGTTGGCGTCCAAAAGCTGATGTTTCTAGGTTCGTCCTGCATCTACCCGAAGTTCGCCGATCAGCCGATTGTCGAAGCTGCGCTTCTGACCGGATCGCTCGAACCCACGAATGAATGGTATGCGATCGCCAAAATTGCCGGATTGAAGCTCTGCGCTGCCTATCGAAAGCAACACGGCGCGGATTTCATCTCGGCCATGCCCACCAATCTCTATGGACCAGGCGACAATTTTGATCTCGCATCAAGCCATGTCATGCCGGCCCTGATCCGCAAGGCACATGAGGCGAAGGCCAACGGCGATAAGGAAATACGCATCTGGGGCACTGGCACACCAAAGCGAGAATTTCTCCATGTCGATGATTGCGCCGATGCCTGTGTCTATCTGATGAAGACCTATTCCGCCGAAAGCCATGTGAATGTCGGCTCCGGAAAAGACATTAGCATCCTCGAATTGGCGCAGCTGGTTGCGGAGGTTGTCGGCTTCGAAGGCGAGATCACCCGCGATCTCACGAAACCGGACGGCACGCCACGCAAACTCATGAGTGCCGACAAACTTCGCAGGCTTGGCTGGTCTCCAAAGATCGTCCTGAAGGAGGGCATTGCCGATGCCTACCACTCTTTCCTGAATGGGCACTATCTCAAGCGCCAAATCGAGGCTGCGGAGTGAGTGCAGCCGGCCATTGCCACCTAACTGACGCGGCTGATCGTCAACGGATTCATTGGCCGGCGCCCCGCGGCCCTGGTCAACGAAACGCTGGCGGTCGGCACGAAAACTTTTCTCGGCACCTCAGATTTTCTTCAATGCCGATCACGCTTCGGTGCCGGATCGAGGTCGGCGCAATGTTCCACGGCGCACGTATCGTCATATTGTCCTGACGAGGCGAGCGGCATCTGACGCCGGAGGCGCCCCGAACATTCGCTTGTAGTCTCTGCTAAATTGCGATTGGCTGTCATAGCCTACCGCGACGCCCGCCGTGCCGGCCGCAGCGCGTTCTGAAATCAGCATACGTCTTGCCTCCTGCAGGCGCACCTGAGTTCGGTACTGTATCGGCGTCATCAATGTGACGGCTTTGAAATGGCGGTGGAAGGACGTGACGCTCATCCCTGCCATTTCGGAAAGTTCCTCGATCCTCATGGGCTCCTTGTAGTTCGCCTTGATCCAACTCGTTGCTTTTCCAATCTGCCACAGGTGGGAGCCGCTCCAGGCGAATTGGCCGAGCCTCTCGCCAAGACCAGTCCGCGCAAGCCGATAATGGATCTCTTGAACGATCAAGGGCCGGATAAATTCAACCTCGTCCGGGTTGTCCAGCAAATTCAGCAATCTCGCGAAAGGCTCAAGCAGCGATCTTGTAAGCTCGGAAGCGATAATGCCGGCCGGAGGGCTGGTCGGCGTCTGATGCGGTGGAAGGCGTTGCAGGACATCGGCAAGCATCGTCCGGTCGAGGTCCAAAGTGAGGGCAAGGTGAGACTTTCCGTTATCGGCTTTGAACACCTGTGATGCGACAGGTAAATCGACGGTGACGAGCAGGAATGTCGATTGGTCCACGTGAAACCGCTCGTGGCCGAGGCTAACTGTCTTGCCTCCCCGCAAGATGATGCACACCCGTGGATGATAAAGAGCGTGGATCGGATTGATGCTTGTCTCCATCTGGTGGAGCACAAGACCCGGAACGATTGTCGGCGTACGCGGCTTGTCGGCGTGACACTCGACGATGCCGCACATCGTTTCGACGATTTGTTTCACGATCATCTCCATTGCTCCGTGTCTGACACGTGCTCATCGATACGGAAAGGCTGGGGCGGACTGCTTGGCAGGATCGTGCAAAATATTGGCATGATTGCCGTAGTTTCAAAGGGGGCTTGTTGCCAAATTCAGCGACGTTCAGCTTCGCAGGCGGTGGCGTTACGGTTCCTGCCTGCCGAGCCAAGGAAATTTGAAACAGGAAAGGCAATCCAATGTCACAGAAGATTTGGTTCATAACCGGCTGCTCGACCGGTTTCGGTTACGAGCTTGCCAAGCAGGTGCTGGAGCGCGGCGATCGCGCTGTGCTAACCGCTCGCCGCCCGGAAAATCTCGAAGACCTCGTTGAAGAATATGACGGCAACGCTATCGCGCTGCCACTCGACGTAACCGATGAGAAGGCTGTCGAGACGGCCGTTTGCAGCGCCGAAGCGCACTTCGGTCATATCGACGTGCTGGTGAACAATGCTGGCTACGGCTACTTCTCCGCCATCGAAGAAGGCGAAGACGCCGAAATTCGCCGTCAGTTCGAAACCAACGTCTTCGGCCTCTATTCAGTGACACGAAAGGCCCTGCCCCGGATGCGCGCTCGCCGAAACGGTCACATCATCAACATATCCTCGGTTGGTGGTCTGATGGCGTTTCCGGCGACCGGTTATTATCATGCCAGCAAGTTCGCCGTTGAGGGGTTTTCGGAATCTCTGTCGCAGGAAGTCGGGCCGCTCGGCATCAAGGTGACAATCGTGGAACCGGGCGGCTTTCGAACGGATTGGGCTGGTCGCTCCATGATCGAATCCAAGACCGTGATCGACGATTACGCCGAAACAGCGGGCGCCCGACGCAGGGCCGCGCGTGAATATTCAGGCAAACAGCCGGGCGATCCAGTTCGCGGCGCGGCGGCCATAATCAGGGCAGTCGACGCAGCCGAGCCTCCTCTCCGGCTCCTCCTTGGTTCGGATGCATATAAGCTCGCGCAGGGACGCCTGGAGGTTCTGCGGAAGAATTTCGACGCCTGGCAACACGTGACAGTTAGCACGGACTTTCCGCAGAACTAAATTACAACAACATTCGGCCGGTGTCATAGACGCCGGCCGATTTTGGGGCTCGCTCCACCCCATACGCCACAATTCGCTAGTGAACGGCCATGCTCACCAATCGGTAGGGGTGGGCGGCTTTGAATTCTGAAAGCATTGTCGTTGCCTGCTGCAGCACGCGCTCAGCATTTCGAACGTCATCGCGCGCAAGCTCGTCGGCGTTGATCCGGATTGCCGCGGCCATGTTGTTGGATAGCACCGCAAAATGCTTGTTGCCTTCGACAAAGGCCTCCCGTGCTGTGTCCTCCAGAATCCGCGCGATATCGATGAGGGTCTCTTCGCGTTCCTCAACGCTAAGGTTCTTGATGACACTGATCTTTTCTTCCACGTTCCGTCACCCATTCCAAAAAGACATGAGATAGCGACCGAACTCATCGGCTTCGGTCGCAAGAAGAGCTAGGAAGATAAAAATCCAGTTTCAAGTCTCAGTGCAGCTTGAACTCGCCTTCGACATGGCGCCATTCGTTCGGCCCTATCAGGCGCTGGTGGGAATAGCGGACCGAATGCAGCGGCCCATCGAGATTGGTTTGCCAGAAATCCAGAAACTTATGCATCTCAGGGAAATCCGGCGCAAGATCGTAATCCTGCCAGACGTAGGTCTGCAGAACTGATTCAAAATCGGGAATGCGGTAGAGAATGTGAGCGGTGGTGAGCCCGTAGCCATTCAATTGACGTTCGAGATCCGATGAAAATCGCATGCTTCATCTCCGTTTCATGACAGTCAAAAGGTGGCGCAATTTTTTGCGGCCATCAACGGAATTGTGAACGTCTGATTCAGGTTTTCTGTTCCTTTCCAGTGTGTTAGCAGCCACCAAGTGCGAGTGCTAATTTTTTTCATTCGCCCTCTTGAAATCGAAAAAATGCAAAACCAGATCATTTTGCGCAAAACGCTCGACCGAGGTCTTTGCACCCGCCCGGACTGGTCATCCGGTCCGGCCAGGGGAACAACATAATCATTGTTTGTCCATCGGAGGAAAACATGTCGTTCCGACCGCTTCATGATCGCATTCTCGTCCGCCGTGTCGAATCGGAAGAAAAGACCAAAGGCGGCATCATCATCCCCGACACCGCCAAGGAAAAACCGCAGGAAGGCGAGGTCATCGCCGTCGGCTCCGGCGCGCGCAACGATGCCGGCCAGATCCAGGCGCTCGACGTCAAGGTCGGCGATCGCATTCTATTCGGCAAATGGTCCGGCACCGAGATCAAGATCAATGGGGAAGACCTTCTGATCATGAAGGAAAGCGATGTCATGGGCGTCATCGAAGCCCAGGCCGAGCACAAAAAGGCGGCCTGAGGCGCTTTCCAACCATCAGTCAAATAGCTGCCTATCAAAGGAGTGAAGAAAATGGCTGCAAAAGAAGTCAAGTTCCATACCGATGCCCGTGATCGCATGCTGCGAGGGGTCGATGTGCTGGCCAATGCGGTAAAGGTCACGCTCGGCCCGAAAGGGCGGAATGTGGTTATCGACAAGTCCTTCGGCGCGCCGCGCATCACCAAGGACGGTGTTTCGGTCGCCAAGGAAATCGAACTTGAAGACAAGTTCGAAAACATGGGCGCCCAGATGCTGCGCGAAGTCGCCTCCAAAACCAACGATCTTGCCGGTGACGGCACCACGACCGCCACGGTTCTCGCACAGGCCATCGTCAAGGAAGGCGCCAAGGCTGTCGCCTCCGGTATGAACCCGATGGACCTCAAGCGCGGTATCGACCTTGCCGTCGATGCGGTCGTTAGGGAACTGAAGGCAAACGCGCGCAAGATCTCGAACAACTCCGAGATCGCCCAGGTCGGCACCATCTCCGCCAATGGCGATGCCGAGATCGGCCGTTATCTCGCCGAGGCCATGGAAAAAGTCGGCAACGAAGGTGTGATCACGGTCGAAGAAGCCAAGACCGGTGAAACCGAACTCGAAGTCGTCGAAGGCATGCAGTTCGACCGCGGTTATCTCAGCCCATACTTCGTCACCAATGCCGACAAGATGCGGGTCGAATTCGAGGAACCCTATATCCTTATCCACGAAAAGAAGCTGTCGAACCTGCAATCGCTGCTTCCGATCCTCGAAGCTGTCGTCCAGTCGGGAAAGCCGCTCCTCATCATCGCTGAAGACGTCGAAGGCGAAGCTCTTGCGACCCTCGTCGTCAACAAGCTGCGCGGCGGCCTGAAGATTGCTGCTGTCAAGGCTCCGGGCTTCGGCGATCGCCGCAAGGCAATGCTCGAAGACATCGCTATCCTGACGGGCGGCACGGTCATCTCCGAAGACCTCGGCATCAAGCTCGAGAACGTCACGCTCAATATGCTTGGCCGCGCTAAGAAGGTGGCGATCGAGAAGGAGAATACGACCATCATCGACGGCGTCGGATCGAAGGCCGAAATCGACGGTCGCGTTGCCCAGATCAAGGCCCAGATCGAAGAAACCACCTCCGACTACGACCGCGAAAAGCTGCAGGAACGTCTTGCCAAGCTCGCTGGCGGGGTCGCGGTCATCCGCGTCGGCGGTTCGACTGAGGTCGAGGTTAAGGAAAAGAAGGATCGCGTCGACGACGCGCTGCATGCAACCCGTGCGGCTGTCGAGGAAGGCATTTTGCCGGGTGGCGGTGTTGCGCTGCTGCGTGCCGTCAGGGCCCTCGACAATCTACCCACAGCCAACGACGATCAGCGTGTCGGCGTCGATATCGTCCGCCGCGCGATTGAGTCGCCTGCCCGCCAGATTGCCGAAAACGCCGGTGCAGAAGGTTCGGTGATCGTTGGCAAGCTGCGTGAGAAGACTGACTTCTCCTACGGTTGGAACGCCCAGACCGGGGAATACGGCGACCTCTATGCGCAAGGCGTCATCGATCCGGCCAAGGTCGTGCGTACCGCGCTTCAGGATGCCGCTTCGGTTGCTGGCCTGCTGGTAACGACGGAAGCCATGATCGCCGAAAAACCCAAGAAAGATGCCGCGCCGGCCATGCCCGCCGGCCCTGGTATGGACTTCTAAAGCGATTGCGGAGGTCCGCTCCGTCTGCCGGGGCGGACCTCCCACATGCATCGAAACCAACCAAGTTCCATCGGTCGAGATCAATGGAGCCAGGCGATGAGAAAGGAAGATATAAACAGACCGATAGGGCGGAAAACCGCGACAGTGATCAGTACCGCGTATCCGCTTAACCCGACTATGCATGTCGAGGCCCCTGCCGAGGCGTTTGCTGACGCCGGCAATGATGCGAAACGGTCCGTACTCGCTTCATGGGCACCCGAGAAGAACGATCGGCTATCTCAAGGGATAATTTCATCCCATTTCTTCGACATCCAAAGGCCTCGTCGGGGGAACCCGCCGCGAGTTCGCGGGTTAGGTAGCCCTGGCCTGTGCAGCTACCGGAAAGGAGGATGTCGCCGACAATCATTCGAGACCTAGACATCCTATCCGGCCGCTGCGTGCCTTTAAGGATGCAGAGGCGGTTCTTTCCCGAGGACTCTTTGCTCAATTGAGGAGGTTTGCCGATGAAGATCGCTCAGATCGCACCGCTCGCCGAAAGCGTTCCGCCCAAGCTTTACGGGGGGACCGAGCGGATTGTCTCTTATCTCACCGAAGAACTTGTCGCCCAAGGCCATGACGTCACGCTTTTCGCCAGCGGCGATTCGATCACCAACGCCAAGCTCGTGGCGTGCTCGGATGTCGCGCTCAGGCTCAACCCGGCGGTCAGGGACCACCTGCCGCATCAGGTCGTGATGCTGGAGGAGATCCGCAGGCGCGCACACGAGTTCGACGTCCTGCATTTTCATATCGATCTCCTGCATTTCCCGCTGATCCGGGACTTCGCCGATCGTACGGTCACCACGCTGCATGGGCGTCTCGACCTGCCTGATCTCAAGCCCTTCTACGAGGCTTTTGCCGATACTCCCCTCGTCTCGATCTCCAATGATCAGCGCCGCCCGATGCCGCCGGTCAGATGGTCTGGAACAGTTTATCATGGCCTGCCTCGCGACCTGCTGCCGTTCACGGAAAAGCCGAAAGGTAATTACCTTGCCTTCCTCGGTCGCATATCTCCCGAAAAACGACCGGACCGTGCCATCCAGATCGCCGCAAAGGTCGGTATGCCGTTGAAAATGGCAGCCAAGATCGACAATGCCGACAAAGCCTATTGGCAAACCGTTATCGAGCCTATGGTCAAAAGCCATCCGAACGTCGAATTCATCGGCGAGATTAACGAGCATCAGAAGGCAGCCTTCCTCGGCAATGCCGGCGCGCTGCTCTTCCCGATCGACTGGCCGGAGCCCTTCGGGCTGGTCATGATCGAAGCCATGGCGTGCGGCACGCCGGTTATTGCCTTCCGTTGCGGTTCCGCTCCTGAAGTGATCGACGAAGGCGTCTCGGGTGTGCTGGTCGACAGTGTTCAGGAAGCCGCAGAAAATATCGAATGGCTGCTGCGGCTTGATCGTCGTAAGGTCCGAGCAGCCTTTGAGAAGCGTTTCACAGCCGAACGGATGGCGCGGGACTATCTCGGCATCTACCGCGACCTGCCGGGCGTTCGTACCAGAGCCGCGTCTGTTCGCCGGGCGAACGGCCAGTCGCTCGACCTGAAAGTCGTTGCCTAACCGCACGGAGGAGCCATTTCGATGGTTGCAACAGGCAGTAATCCGGCCGTTACATGGGCGAGCCCGGCAGCGCCGATCGCACAGTTCTTTATTCCTGCGACAGCATCTCTGCAGGAGAGGCGACCCCGCACCCTTAAACACGGCGACACCTTCGCCGTCTTCGATCACAACGGCGACGTGCTTTCCGGGCCTGGCAGCCCGGAAGGCCTGTTTCACGGGGATACACGCTATCTCTCGCATCTCTATCTGACGATCAACGGCAAGCGACCAATGCTGTTGTCGTCGACTCTGCGCGACGACAACGCTACCCTGAGGTGCGACCTGACCAATCCCGATCACTTCGACGACAAGGGCAAGCTCACGCTTGGCCATGACCTGATCCATCTGCGCAGGACCCGCTTCCTCTGGAATGCGGGCTGCTACGAGCGGCTGACGGTCAGGAACTATGACGAGCGACCGCAGCATGTCCGGATAGAGATCGGATTTGGAGCTGATTTCGCTGATTTGTTCGAGGTGCGGGGAACGGTGAGGGCCAGGAGGGGACGACATCTTCCAGCTATCACGGAGCGGGATGCGATCCTGCTCTCCTATATAGGCTTGGACAACCGGAAACGGTCGACGCGGCTATCCTTCGATCCGCAGCCGGACCAACTTGGCAGCGATCATGTCGTCTATGATCTCCACTTGGCGCCACACGAGACGCGGTCGCTGTTTATAGAGATCGGTTGCGACCGGACGGCAACCCAACGCCACGGCCACCGTTCCTTCTTCTTTGCCCTGCGGGATGCCCGCCGGGCATTGCGCACCTCGTCCTCACGCGCGGCTTCGATTGCAACATCAAACGGGATCTTCAACGAAGTCGCGCGTCGCAGCATCGCCGACCTCTACATGCTGATGACCGACAAGCCTGAAGGGCCATATCCGTATGCCGGGATCCCCTGGTTCAGTACGGTCTTCGGGCGCGACGCCATCATTACCGCTCTTGAGATGCTTTGGCTCGATCCGCAGATCGCCCGCGGCGTTCTTGGACATCTCGCAATCAACCAGGCGACGGAGATCGACCCCGCCTCCGACGCCGAGCCAGGGAAAATTCTGCATGAGGTCCGCGCCGGAGAAATGGCTGAACTACGCGAAGTTCCTTTCCGCCGCTATTATGGCAGCATCGATTCTACTCCGCTCTTCGTAATGCTCGCCGGCGAATATGTCAGGCGGACCGGCGACGTCGCCACTGTCTCTCGTCTTCTGCCGCATATCGAGGCGGCGCTCGCCTGGATCGACGAGCACGGAGATCGCGATGGCGACGGCTTCGTCGAATATGGGCGCTTGACCGAAGAAGGCCTAGTCAATCAGGCTTGGAAGGACAGCCACGACTCCGTTTTCCATGCCGACGGCGCATTGGCGAAGGGACCGATCGCCATCGCCGAGGTGCAGGCCTATGTCTATGGCGCTTGGCAGGCGGCAGCCGAAATCTTCCGGCGGCTCGACCGGTCGGAGCGGGCTGCAAGCTTCCTTGCCCGGGCAGAAGGCTTGCGCCGCGCCTTCGATGCTTCGTTTTTCGATGAAGAACTCGGCACCTATGTGCTGGCGCTCGATGCAGACAAGCAGCCTTGCAGGGTCCGCTCCTCGAACGCAGGCCATGCGCTGTTTACCGGCATCGCCTATCCCGAAAGGGCTGTAAAGGTGGCCCGCACGCTGATGGGTGCCTCCTCCTTCAGCGGTTGGGGCATCCGCACCATCCCCTCGACCGAGGCCCGCTACAATCCCATGAGCTACCACAACGGCTCGATCTGGCCGCATGATAATGCCATGATTGCCAGCGGGCTTGCCCGCTATGGTTATCGCACTGAGGCTGCCCGGATCTTCGAGGGCCTTTTCGCCGCATCGACCTATATCGAGCTGCGGCGGCTTCCAGAACTCTTTTGCGGTTTTGCGCGTCGGCGGGCACAGGGGCCGACCTTCTATCCGGTTGCCTGCTCTCCCCAGGCGTGGGCAGCCGCAGCACCCCTCTCGCTGCTGCAATCCTGCCTAGGGCTCGATTTCGATCCGAACGCTCTGCAGATCAGTTTTCTTGAGCCAGAGCTGCCCCCTTTCCTGGATGAAGTGCTCTTGCGGCATCTATCTATCGGCAACGGCTCGGCTGATGTCGCCATCCGGCGCTCCGGTCGCCAAGTGGTGGTCGATGTCGTCGAACGCAGGGGCGACGTGCGGGTGCTTACAATAGTGTAGATGAACCACGATCTTCGGAAGGCTGGTGTCTGCCTTCCCTATTCCAGTTCTTCTTCATCCGACGTCAGCAGATCCACGAGCGCAGCAACCCTGCCCGTAGCCAAGCGCCGCCCTTCGCCTATCAGGGCCTCGTCATTGCTGGCCCACGCAAATGCCTCTGCGAGTTCAGCCTGCGTTGCACCAGTCGCGATGACCTCGGCTACAAGTGCTTTATCGACAGGGCCAAGCACGGCGATGACATCGTCTGAAGTCATTGTCATATCCATTGCTCCTCTGTTAGCTACTTACGCTCGGATGTGGTGACACTGCCCCAAAAATCAATTTTTTATCGAAGAATTCCGGTCCCTTGAAACAGCAAGTCACTGAATTATATTAGCATTGTCGGTCGCCAAAAGGAACCGGCACAAGTCCAGGAGACGCCTGTCGCTCTTGGCGTCTCCTTGTATCCATGTTGCTTATAAGGAGGATATGGCTATGAGGACAAACCTCGATTTCTCTCCCCTCTTCCGGTCAAGCGTCGGCTTCGACCGAATGTTGACTGCGCTCGAAACAGCAAGCCGCATCGACACCATCGACAACTGGCCGCCTTACGATATCGTCAAGACGAGCGAGGATGACTATCGCATCGTAATGGCAGTCGCGGGCTTCTCGCAGAACGAGCTGACAATGACACAAGAGCAGAACATGCTCGTGGTTTCTGGTCAGAAGGCGAATTCCCAGGAGGTGCAATATCTGCACCGCGGTATCGCCGGGCGGAGCTTTCAGCGCCGGTTTGAGTTGGCCGACCATGTAAAGGTCGTGACCGCAGGTCTCGTCAACGGTCTGCTGACCATCGATCTCAGGCGCGAAATCCCAGAAGAGATGAAGCCACGTCAGATCGAGATCAAGACCGACCAGGCGCTGCCCAAGGCCGAGACAAAACAGATCGACGCTGAGAAACAAGCGGCTTGAGCCTTCCGCCGACGGGAGAGCTGTGCCCAATCAACAGAAAGGAGAAAACTATGAGTGTCCGTGATCTCATTCCCTGGAGCCGCAACACCGGCAACCAGGTTCCCAGCCTGTTTCGCGACGACGATCGCGATCCTTTTTTATCGTTGCATCGCGAGGTAAACCGGCTGTTCGATGACGTCTTCCGTGGCTTCGGTTCCGGCTTGCCGTCTCTAAGTGGCACGACAAGCTTTGGCGGCGGATGGCCGACCGTCGAGATCTCCGATAGCGAGAAGGAGATCAAGGTGACGGCTGAAGTGCCCGGGCTTGAGGAGAAGGATATTGAAGTCCTGCTCAGCGACGGCGTGCTGACGTTGAAAGGCGAAAAGCAGTCGGAAACCGAGGACAAGGACCGTCGATTCTCTGAGCGCTATTACGGTCGCTTCGAGCGCCGCATTCCGCTCGGCGTCGAGGTCAAGGAAGATAATATCGATGCCCGGTTCAAGAACGGCGTGCTGACGGTGACCTTGCCGAAAACCGAGAAGGCGCAGTCGCAGGTCAAGCGCATCGCCATCAAGAGCTAAACGACTTTGCTGGCGGCGTGCCTTAGGGCAGCCGCCGGCGTCATCGTCCCGATTCGGGAAGACCTATCTTGCCTGAAGAATGAACAGCGCGATCCGCCTGCACGCCGAAATTCAGGCCCGGGGTCATGTGGACAAGAATATTCATGGATGGAGCCTTGCCGTGCTCGTAAAGCAACGCCTACGTCGTTATTCGTGTGGCTGCGGGTATTGCGATCGACGAACCCGACATTGGACCAAATCCATTGCGAAGGAGTCAGCTGTGGCCAATCTTCCCGATATGACGAAACACCGCGGCTTTCCATCGGGTATGCCGGGGAGCGGGATTCAATTCACCATTCGCCGCGCCAACCCGAAGGGTGTGACGCCGATTAAGGCTCTGCCTCGTCGCGCCCGGCCAGGCACCGCTGAACACCGAGTCGACGCAGCTTTCCTGCATGCGCTTTGGCATTATTTCGGGGCGGAACCCTTCGAGCGCGGCAATCTGGACGCGGCTCGGCTCAACCTGCTCTTTGGACGAGAAGTGGTGGCTGTCGACAAGGATTTCGACCCGATGTCCTATGCGGCAATGCT
Source organism: Rhizobium sp. BK377 (assembly GCF_014193935.1). Lineage (NCBI taxonomy): Bacteria > Pseudomonadati > Pseudomonadota > Alphaproteobacteria > Hyphomicrobiales > Rhizobiaceae > Rhizobium > Rhizobium sp. BK377. The sequence goes on along the minus strand of NZ_JACIAC010000010.1, from coordinate 87,415 downwards.
GATCATCAACGAGAAAGTGGCACGTCAGAGTTTCCCGGAAGCGTTTGAAGACGTGATGGAAGTTTGATGAGAGGCTGATGATGGACGCTGTCGGTCGGCTCTCGCCGATCGGCGAGCTAGTCTCCCGTTTCAATGTCCACTTCATAGTCGTCAAGCGTATGCTGAACGGCCTTATTTCCAGCATAGACGCGCTTCAGTCGGGCAAGTTCTGCATCGGTTCCGATGCAGAGTCGCTGCAGTTCCCTATCAATTTGCGCCCTGCGCTCCGCGTCGGAGGAATCTTCGCCGCGGTAATGATCGCATCCATTGCGCCGCTCCATAAAGGCGCGCACGTCCTCCGGCAGTTTTGACACATCTGCTTTCCCATCTGCAGCCAACGATGGCCCGCAGCACGAACTGGAGAATGCGAGAAGCAGGAGACCTTTTGCAATCACGCGTCTGACTATCATCAGATTGAGGAATGCCATCATCATCGGAAAACCAGGCTCATAGCGATTGCCCATATGTTGTCTCAGCCAGAGCTGCCAATAAACCCTTTATGGCGCAAAGCTTAGTGGATCTCCAAGAATGAAATCATAAACTGGCTCCGGCTGTCCCGGCGTGGTCATCCGCAACACTGGCGCGGCCCTTGCCGATGCTTCCGCTCTATCGGCAAGCGTCGTCAGTGACATTCCGAGCGCCTGCGAAAAGGCGTCATGCGGGATTTGCGATAGCTGACGAAACAGCCCGGCAGCACGACCGGCATGACGCAGAGCCGGTGCGCGTTTGCCTTCGCGGGTCTTCACGCCGGCGGCGGAAAGCAGGATCAACCCCTTGAGCAAGGTGCGCAGCGCAGTGCCTCTTTCCGCGACGTGCCAGATCCCTTCCCAGGCCTCATGCGCTTCCCAGTAATAACCATGGTTGAAAAGATCCGCGCCCCACGCGAATTCGTCGGAATCGAGTGTGGGAAGAACTGGCTCCATCTCGACCCGATAACTATGTCCTGCCGGATCCCGCACAGGATGAGGCATCCGGCCTGGCAAATAGGCGTAACGCGGAAAGCTCCGCTGCGGCAGTAGACGAGGACGCTGCATAACCTGAACCGTCATCACGCCGAAAACGATGATCGCAAGCGAAGCTGTACGCAAGCCGCCAGACAAATCGCTTCATCGTACACCATTGGATCCTCACAAGCCTAAGGGGCGTCGTTGATGCGTGACGTCCTACGATAGCGCCTGTTCTACGGCGATTTGTGCCATCGCAAATGCTGCTTCTCGAGTTTTTGCTGCCGCGACGAACAGACCCTTATGGCAGAAAGTCGCTCCTTCGACGCCGCAGATACGTTCGAGTTCATCGCCTATCAGGCCCGCCCAGGATGCGGGCAGGTCGGCGCGCAGCTCGAAGCCTTCGTCAGCACGGCGGATACCGGTCACGCACCAATCGTTTTCCCGCGGGTGAACGACGAAAAGTAGATGATCGGCCTTGGCTCTTACGATCGCCGCGCGAAAAGGCATGCCCATCGGCAGTTCGAGGACGCGCCCCTCGCCTGTTTCGTCGATCGCCTTGAGAACGAGCGCTTCGGCACGCAGCTTGGCATCCTGCGTCGCGATACCGGCCTCGACGAAGCTTCGTGCGATCGAAAGGGCGGCATGGAACGCCCGGTCGTCGGCCTCGGGAATCTTGGCATCGAAAACGGGTTTCAGAGTTTCCAGCAAGGCCGGCAGCGTAAGGCCGGCCAGCTCGCCTGCGATGGAAGGATCAAGCACACCATTGTCGGTCAGATCGACAGGCAAGACGAACTTGGCGTCGAAAGAGGCATGCACCGACGAAACATGCGCTTCGGGCACTCCCAGAGCTGCAAGATAGTCAGTTCCATAGTGTTTCCAGACCAGACCGAAGGAACTGTAGGGCCGCCCGTCCTCACGCACGGGCGCACCACGCTGATGGTGGTCGAAGATGCCTGCGGCGGGATCATACCGCCCACCGACGTCGTAGATGATGCGATCGGTGGCCGGTGTGGTCCATTCGACATTTCGGCTGCGAATGATCTTGGCCTCAGGGAACAGTCGAGTCAGGATGACGCTCGAAAGCAGCTCATCGGCGTGGAAGCCGCCAGAATGCGTAACCAGGTATGAAAGGGTCATTGTCAGATGCGTCTCTCGGAACGGGACTTTGTTGCCCGTTCTGATAGCCTGCGTCGGTCACCAGCTCAACAGCAGGCGGGGAAGCGATATAATTCTTTCGATCCGGATAGCTTGGAGACATCCCCGACGTGATGCAGCCACAATGCTGCAGTAATACCCCGAACATCCGAGGATATTGTATTCTCGATGATGCATGCTCCGTTGCCCGATTGCCGACGCGCTTGCGACCTTCCCATCAGCGATTTGTAGCAGCCGCAGTGGAGTTTGCTTCTGCGCGTGGATCTCACACTGACCAGATCAGAACGACCTCATCTGCCGACGGAAACACCGTCTCGCCGATCGCTAACGCACCCTGCCGCAGTCTCCTAGGACAAGGCATCAGTTGCAAGCTGCGACAGCGGACCATCGCCGAGCAAAGCGCCCAAGCAATCATTCTCAGACAATCAGGAGCGAACCCTCGCGGTTCGGATCTATCATGAATAATCACCATTTCGTCCACCGTAATAGAAGTGCTACACCATCGAGGCAGCGCCTGCTGGATCGACACAAGCAGTACCTTCAGTTTGCCGAGCTGAAGTCTTTGGCCGGCGACCGGATCGGCGCAGAAAATGACTACCAGCATGCCGAACACTTCTTCCGCAGCGCTGCCCAACAGAAAGACGCCGACCGACTATGAACGCAACGATGACGGCTGGCCAAGACGCCGGTGCCGAAAAAGCCTGGCTCAAGATTCTCTCGAATTACCGCAAACCCAATACAGGCCGAAGCCTGTACGAACTGGCCGTGACGCTGATACCGTTTATCCTTCTTTGGGCGGCAGCATCGGTTGCGATCCACTTCGGCTATTGGCTCGGCTTAATCCTCGTCGTCCCTGCCGCCGGCTTCCTGTTGCGGCTCTTCATGCTGCAACATGATTGCGGGCACGGCTCGTTCTTCGGACGGCGTCAGTGGGATGACTGGACGGGGCGCGTGATCGGCATCCTCACACTCACACCCTACGATTATTGGCGCCGTGCGCATGCGGAACACCATGCCTCAGCCGGCAATCTGGACGAGAGAGGTGTCGGTGATATCGCCACGCTGACGGTCGCGGAATATCGTGCCCTGACGCGTCGGGGAAAACTGGCCTACCGCCTCTATCGGCATCCGCTGGTCATGTTCGGCATTGGTCCTGCCTATCTTTTTCTCTTCAAACAGAGACTGCCGTTCGGTATGATGCGCTCCGGGGCGCTGCCCTGGGTTTCAACGATGGCGACCAACGCCGGCATCGCTGCGCTTGCCATTCTTCTCATCTGGGCCGTCGGCATCGTTCCCTTTCTGCTGATCCATCTGCCGATCGTTCTGCTTGCAGGAGCGGCGGGTGTCTGGCTGTTCTATGTCCAGCACCAATTCGAAGACACCCACTGGTCCACGCCTCCGGAATGGACGTTTCCCCATTCCGCCATGCATGGTGCCTCGCATTACGATCTGCCGCGCCCGCTGCGATGGATCACCGCCAATATCGGCATGCACCATGTCCACCATCTGTCGAGCCGAGTGCCGTTTTACAGGCTGCCGGAAGTGCTGCGTGACTATCCGGAGCTGGCGAAGCTTGGGCGCATCAATATGCGTGACAGCCTCGGCTGCGTGAAGCTCATCCTCTGGGATGAGACGGCACGACGGCTGATTTCGCTGCGTGAGGCAGAGGTAAGCGCCTGACGACTGTCCGGGTACGCACCCCAATCGTCAGCTCAGATTTTTCAGATAGAGCGAGAGCAATTGCGTCTGCGAGGAGATGCCGAGCTTGCGGTAGACGTTGCGGCGGTGGACCTTCACCGTTCCCGTCGAAATATTGAGCTTGAGACCGATCGATTCCGACGAATGGCCCTGTAACACCAGTTCGACGATTGCCGTTTCCCGACCCGTAAGGTTGAGATCGTGCCAGACGGTGTCAGCGCGTGGCATGACCTCACTTTTACGGCGGCTTTTACCCCTTGCGGCAAGCTGGGCAACGAAGCGCGGCGCGAGCCCAGCCCAGTAATGTTTCACCATACTGGCCACGAGCGGCTCGACCTTTTTCAGCGTCGCGAATTCGGCGGTCGGAAAAACGCCGGTCCTTTCGCGCCGCATCAGCGACAACACGACAGTAATATCGCCATCGACGGGCACGAAGAAGCCGATTTCCTCGGCAAGTCCGGTCTGGACGTAATAGGTGCGGTAATATTCGCTGGAGAAGAACCTGTCCGGCGCCAGTTCGCGCATCCTGAAGACTCCTTCACGACGTTCTCGAGCGGTATGATAGAAGGGGTCGAGCAGATAAGGACCGGCCTGATAGAGTGTGACGAAAACAACGTGCTCCTCGCGGTCGAAGGTGCTGTAGAGATCGATCGGCCGCTCTTTGCCGCGATAGGCGAAGACGACGACATAGTCGAAGCGCACGAGCGCGGCCATCATCTGGCGGAAGGTGTCGCCGAAAGTGACATCGGTCATGGCGGCCTTGCCGACCGTTGCATTGAAGGCGGCAAACAGCGTTTCCAGGTCTATGCTCATCTAGCCCTTTCCCTCTGCCGTTCCACGCAAATTCGCGCAGACTGGATATACACCTTCCACGAAACGTTATGCGCCTAAATACCTCTCTCGGGGTATATACCGCGCAGGAAGCTCAGGCTTACTCTTTCCTTAACGACGGTGGCAATAAGGCAGCGACAGACTGCCACTCCGAACCAACCGCAGGGAACAGACGTGGCATCCGCTTCGACGAACGATATCGAGTTCCGTTCGGTCACGAAAAACTATGGCGCCGTGACCGCCGTGACGGACATCAACCTTACTGTGCCTAAGGGCGCGTTCCTGGCGCTGCTCGGTCCCTCGGGCTGCGGCAAGACGACCTGCCTGCGCATGATCGGTGGTTTCGAGCAGCCGAGCGAAGGCACGGTGCTGATCGACGGGCACGAGATGAATGGCGTTCCCGCCTATCGCCGACCCGTCAACATGGTGTTCCAGCATTACGCGCTGTTTCCGCATTTCAATGTCGAGCAGAACGTCGCCTATGGGCTGAAGCAGGTGCGCCCTAAGATTACGGCAAAAGAGATCGACCGGCGCGTCGCCGAGGCGCTCGAAATGGTCCGGCTCGGCGGTTTTGCCAAGCGGCGCATCCATGAAATGTCGGGTGGGCAACAGCAGCGTGTCGCGCTTGCCCGCGCCATCGTCAACCGCCCTTCCGTGTTGCTGCTCGACGAACCTCTGGCGGCACTCGACAAGAAGCTGCGGTCGGCCATGCAGATCGAGCTGCAGACCCTGCAGCGCGAACTCGGCATCACCTTCGTCCTCGTCACCCATGACCAGGAAGAGGCACTTTCGATGGCCGACGTCGTCTGCGTCATGAGTGCCGGGCGCATCCGTCAACTCGGCAGCCCGCAGGAAGTTTACGACCGCCCCGCAGATCTTTTCGTCGCCGATTTTGTTGGCAAGACGAACCGTATCGCTGCGGCAATGGAAGCCGATGGTACGACGCTCAGGCTGGCGGATGGCTCAGCAATCGCCTCCGGCAAGCAGCTCGCGTCGGGCGAAGTCATCGCTGCCCTGCGCCCCGAGGCAATCCATCTGACGCGCAAGGCTGCGCCATCAGGCACGTCGTTCAAGGGAACCGTGACGCATCGCATCTTCCTCGGCTCGTCCGCGGAATATGCCGTCAACGTACCCGGGCTCGGCGATTTCCTGATCACGGTGGACCGCCGCAGCATGAACGAGAGTGATCTCGTGGAGCCAGGCGAGGAAGTTTTCCTCGGTTTCGACCCTGCCGCCATCCATGTCTTTCCAGCATCGAATGCATAAACCAAAACAAGGGAACAGCATCATGAGCAAGGATTATAAGGACAATCTGCCCATTTCCGCCGAAGGCTTCATGGACGAATTCATGCGCCTGAAGCGCGGTTCCGTCAGCCGCCGTCACTTCCTCGGGGTCACCGGCCTCGGTCTTGCGACCGCCGTACTGTCGCGCTTCCCGGGCGCACTGTCGACGCCTGCCCATGCGGCCGAAGATCTGGGCACGCAGATGTCGATCGCCACATGGCCGAACTATCACGACCCAGCAACCTTCGAAAACTTCAAGGCAGCAACCGGCGTTGCCGTCGAGGTCAACGTCTTCGGTTCGAACGAGGAAATGCTCGCAAAGCTACAGGCCGGCGCTTCCGGCTGGTCGCTCTTCGTGCCGACCAACTATACGATTTCGACCCATCACAAACTCGGCCTGATCGACGAGCTCGACCTGTCGAAGATCCCGAATTTCAGCCAGGCAACCGAAAGCCCGCGCTTCACCAAGGAAGGCCAGATCGACGGCAAGACCTATGCCGTGCCGAAGAACTGGGGCACGACCGGCTTCTCTGTCAACACGTCCAAGATCAAGACCAAGCTTTCCAGCTGGAAGGACTTCTTCGAGATCGCCCAGACCGAAGCCGATGGCCGCGCCATGGTGCATGACTATCAGCTGACGACAATCGGCAGCGCGCTTGTCTCGCTCGGCTACGACTTCAATTCGATCAAGGCCGACGAACTTGCCAAGGCAGAAGAACTGCTGATCAAGGTCAAGCCGCATCTCTTCGCCATCAACTCCGACTACCAGCCGTCGATGCGTTCGACCGATGCATGGCTCACCATGTGCTGGACCAATGACGGGGCGCAGCTCAACCGCGACATGCCGGAACTTGCCTATATCCTCGGCACCGACGGCGGTGAAATCTGGACCGACTATTATGCGATTCCGAAGGATGCGCCCAACAAGGCCGCGGGTTACGCACTGCTCAACTATCTGATGGACCCGCAGAATGCGGTAAAGGAGCACATCGCCAACGGCGCGCCGACCACCGACAGCCGCGTCATCGCGCTGCTGCCCAAGGAGGTCACATCGAACAAGATCGTCTATCCGGACGAAGCAGCGCTCACGCCACTGGAATTCGGCGCCGCCGTGACACTCACCGATCCGGGTCGCGCGGAACTGATGGCGCGCTTCAAGTCGGCGTAAGTCTATCCTGCATCCCGGCTTCCCTAGCCCGCAGCGTGGAAGCCGGTTCAGCTTCGTGATCCGGTGGATGAAGACCAAGCCATGCCCCTGCCCCACGCCACCAAACGGCGCCTGATCACCGCGGCCCTCGTTGGCCCGGCCAGTGTCTGGCTGTTCGTCTTTCTGGTGCTGCCCTTCATCGCCATCATCGTCTTCGCCTTCGGCGAACGGGCGCCGGAAGGCGGCTATCAGGCGGCTTTCACCTTCGAACAGTTCGCCAATCTCGGCGCGCGCTCGGCCGCCTTCGTCAATACGCTCATCCTGGCGCCGATTGGGGCGGCTGCCTGCCTCATCGTCGCCTACCCGGTCGCCTATTATCTCGCGGTCAAGGCGAGCCCGCAGCGCCGGCTGCTGCTCGTCTCGCTTGTCGTCGTGCCCTTCTGGACCAGCCTGCTGGTGCGCACCTATGCCTGGATGTACCTGCTCGGCGCGCGCGGCATTCCCCATCTGCTCGAATTCGTCGGCATTGAAAATGTCAGGCTGATCAATACGCCCGGCGCCGTGCTGCTCGGCATCGTCTACGGTTACCTGCCGCTGATGATCATGCCGATCTATGTCAGTCTGGAAAAGCTGGATCGCCGGCTGCTCGAAGCCTCGGCCGATCTCGGTGCTAAGCCGATCTCGACCTTCTTCGGTATCACCCTGCCGCTATCGCTTCCGGGCGTGATGACCGGCGTTGCGCTGGTCACGATCCTGCTCCTCGGTGAATATCTGATCCCGCAGCTTCTCGGCGGCGGCAAGGTCTTCTTCATCGGCAATGCACTTGTCGATCTCTTCCTGCAATCGCGCAACTGGCCTTTCGGTTCGGCGATTGCCGTCACACTGGTTGCCGTTGTTGTCATCGTGCTGCTTGTCGCCATGCGTATCGCCTGGCGCGTCGCCGGTACCCGGGAGGTGGATCTCATCTGATGCGCGCGCTCGTCACTTTCGTCTATCTGTTTCTCTACACGCCGATCGCGCTCGTCGTGCTGTTCTCCTTCAACGCGGGCCGCAATGCCAGCGAATTCACCGGCTTCTCGACACAATGGTATGGCCTGGCGCTGTCGAATACGTTCCTGATGGAAGCGTTGCGCAACAGCCTGATCATCGCGATCACCAGTGCAGCGCTCGCCGCGATCTTTGGAACCATGGCTGCCATCGGCATGGAGCGGCTCGGCGCCCGGACGCGCGCGGTTTTTGACGGTCTCTTTGCTGCAGCGATCGTCGTGCCCGGTGTCGTCATTGGCATTGCAACACTCGTTGCCCTCGTCGAGGTCTTCGGCTTCATCAACCCCGTCATCGCCGCCCTCTGGCCGGGCGATCAGCCGCCGAAGCTCGCGCTCGGTTACGGTTCGATCATTGCCGCGCACGGTCTCTTCACCATGGCACTGGTGACGATGATCGTGAAAGCCCGCATCGCGAGCCTCGGACGTGATATCGTCGAGGCCTCCAGCGATCTCTACGCGACGCCATTCACAACGTTCCGGCAGATCGTGCTCCCGCAGATCATGCCGTCGATCCTGGCGGGCTTCTTGCTGGCTTTCACCTTCTCGTTTGATGATTTCATCATCGCCTTCTTCGTGGCCGGCTCGAATACGACGCTGCCGATCTATGTCTTCGCCTCCATTCGCCGCGGCGTGACGCCTGAAATCAATGCGATCGCGACTATGGTGCTCGTCGCCTCGCTCGCGCTCATTTTCATCGCGCGCGTCCTGATGCGCGAAAAGACAACGACAAACTGACCGGGGAAATGCCATGATACTGAAAGATCGCGTTGCAATCGTCACGGGCGCAGGCTCGGGCATCGGTCGCGCCGGCGCGCAGATCATGGCGCGCGAGGGCGCCCATGTCGTCGTTGCGGATATCAACTTCACGAATGCCGAAGAGACCGTGAGCCTGATCGCCGAGGCAGGCGGTAGCGCCGAAAGCCTGGTGGTCGATGTGACCGACGACAGGGGGCTTGAAGCCGGCATTGTCGCTGTTGCCGCACGCCACGGCCGGATCGACATTCTGCACAATCATGCGGGCGCACAGGTGGCGGGTGATCTGGAACAGGTTGCGATCGAAGGCTTCGACAAGTCCTGGAGCCTGAACGTGCGGGCACATTTTATGGCGGCGCGTTTCGTCATGCCGATCATGAAGAAAGCCGGCAAAGGCGTGATCCTGAACACATCCTCATCATCAGGTGTGCTCTACGACCGCGAAATGATCGCCTATACGACGACCAAACATGCTGTCATCGCCATGACCCGGCAGATGGCCGGTGACTATGCAAAATTCGGCATTCGCGTGAATGCGCTCTGCCCCGGATGGGTCGACACGCCGTTCAATGAGCCGTTCATCGCGCAGATGGGTGGGCGCGGCAAGATTGAAAGCTATATCGCTGAAAAGGTGCCGCTCGGCCGCTGGGCTGATGTTTCGGAAATCGCCGAACCGATCCTGTTCCTGGTATCGGACCGCTCCTCCTATATGACGGGCCAGATCCTCGTCGTCGATGGCGGCGAGACAATCGTCTGACCGACTAGAAGGTGAGCTGTACCTTACAAGCCAGTGAACGATCGCCGGCAATGATAAAGGCTGAAACGGCATCGTCGAGCGGCAGGCTGTGGCTGATGATCGGCCGCACATCGATCTTCCGACGTGAAATCAGGTCGACCGCCGTCGCGAATTCCTCGTGAAAACGCTGTGTTCCGTGGATATGCAACTCCTTGCCGACGATGGCGTTGAGGGGAAGAGGCACATCCCCGGTAACGCCGACCTGAACGATGGTGCCGCGAGGCCTGATCGCCGCAATGGCGCTATGAATGGCCGGGGCGGCAGCAGAACATTCGAAGACAAGATCGAAATAGCCTTTTCCCACTTGGAATTCGGCAAGTGAGGCTGCATCCTGGGCCACATTGATCGTGCGGTTAGCGCCCATGGCTTTCGCCCGCGCGAGCGCCGCATCGGCAAGATCAGTGACGACGATTTCGCTGGCTTCATAATGACTGACAACGGCAACCATCAGGGAACCGATCGGTCCGGCGCCTGTCACCAGGACTTTTTTGCCGGCAATGCCCGGCGCACGCGATGCGGCGTGCAGGCAAACGGATAGGGGCTCGCTGCAGGCCGCTTCAGCAGGCGTTGTCGAGGCTCCAACTTCGACGCATTGTCTGGCCGGCACTACCAGCCATTCCCGGAACATGCCCTGCTCATGCGGCAGGCGCATTGCGCTGCCCATGAAGCGCATTTTCAGGCAGTGGATCGGCATTCCGATGCTGCAATATTCGCAAGCACCGCACGGCTGGCTTGGATTGACCGCCACCAGCGTGCCTGGCTCCAAGCTCACCCCCTCGCCTGCCAGTTCGACCGTTCCGGCGGCCTCGTGACCTGGTATCATCGGCTCGCGGACCCGAACCGGTCCGAAGCCGCCGTCCTGGTAATAATGCAGGTCGGAGCCGCAGATGCCTGCGGCCGCCATCTTCAAAAGCACCTCGCCCGGAGCGGGAGCTGTAACCGGAGCAGTCTCGATCCTGAGATCGCCCTTCGCATAAAGCCTTGCCAGCCGGGTCTGCATCGCAACCTCCTACTTCAGAAGCCCGAGCTGCTGTGGCAGCCAGAGGGATACGGAGGGAATGAAGGTGATCAGGATCAGGGCGATGAAGAGCGGCGCCAGCCAGGGCAGGATCGCCATCGTCGTGCGCTCCACGGATAGTTTCGCCACCCGCGACAGTACAAAAAGCACCATGCCGAGCGGAGGGTGAAGCAGGCCAATCATCAGATTCAGGGTCATGATGAGGCCGAACTGCACCGGATCGATGCCGAACTTCGCAACGATCGGCAGAAGGATCGGCACGAGGATGGTGATGGCCGCGATCGTGTCCAGGAAACAGCCGACGAAGAGCATCAGCAGATTCACCAGGATCAGGAAAATCCACTTATTGTCAGTGATGGATAGGATAGCATCGGACAGAAGCTGCGCGGCCTGACTGACGGTCAGCAGCCATGCGAAGACCGAGGCGGCAGTGACGATGAAGAGAACCGAAGCCGTCGTCTCGATCGTGTCGAAGCTTGCCTTGGCGAGCGTCGAAAGCGTCATCGTTCGGTAGCGCACAAGGCCGAGGAATAGGGACCAGAGGACAGCGGCGACGGCCGCCTCCGTCGGCGTGAACCAGCCCATGGTCATGCCGCCGATCAGGATGACCGGCGTCATCAGCGCCATGACGGCGGAAAAACGGAAATACCAATCGAGCACCAGAAGCACGGCAAGGGCAATACCCGCCGCAGCGTTCATCGATACACCGGATCGCGTCATCAGGTAAATCGTCAACGGTACGAGTAGGACGACGATAATCTCCATTCCGGCCGAAAGTAACTGTTTGACGTCGAACGGCGCATCGGAACCCCAGCGCTTCACATAAGCAAAGGCGGCGACTGTGATCATCATCAGCAACGTCATGACGATGCCGGGCAGAATGCCAGCCATGAAAAGAGCGCCGATCGAGACATTCGCCATCATGCCGTAGATCACAAAGGGTAAGGACGGCGGGAAGATCGGGCCAAGCGTCGCGGATGCCGCCGTCACCCCAACCGCAGCCTCGACCGGGTAGCCGTGATCCTTCATCGCCTTGATCTCGATCGTGCCGATGCCGGCTGCATCGGCCAGCGCCGTACCCGACATGCCGGAGAAGATGACGGAGCCAATGATGTTGACCTGCGCGAGACCACCTTTCATCCAGCCGACGAGCGCGACGGCGAAGGAATAGATGCGGCCGGTCACTCCGGCAGAATTCATCAGATTGCCAGCAAGGATGAAGAAGGGAACAGCGAGTAGCGGGAAGCTTTCGACACCCGCGATCATGCGCTGGGCGACGATGATGTCAGGGGCAATGCCATAGAGGACAATGTAGAGAACCGATGCGACGGCCATCGAGATTGCGACGGGCACGCCGATCAGCATCAGCAGCAGAAATGAACCAAGCAAGAGCAGCATCAGGTCATCCTTCGACAGCGTGGAATTCTTCGGGGCGCTCCAGAACGGAATAGCCGCGGCGCATATTGGCGATGAAGACGATCACCGCGCGGATCAGCATCAGCACGAAGGCCGCAAGCACGCTGTAGAACACGATGTTGCGCGGCAGATCGACGGTGACCATCTGCTCGTCGGCAACGATCTGAACATAACGCCACATCAGATAGCAACCATAGGCAAAGAAGCCGATGCGGACGATATCGACGAAGGTCGCGAGAAGGCGCGCAAGGCCTGCAGGCATGTAATGGTAGAAGACGTCCACCTGGATGTGGCGCGAGGTGCGCACGCACATAACGGCCCCTAGAAAGACAACGCCGATCAGGCAGTTGACGGCGATTTCCTCGGTCCAGGCATAGCTGTTGTTGAGCACATAGCGGGTGAAGAACTGCAGGAAGACGCAACCGGCCATCAGCCAGAAGACGATCAGCGTGATCCAGTCTTCGACGGCGTAATCCGAGACATTGGCGGTGGGCGCATGCCCTTCGAACTCGTGGCCGATTTCCTCGGCGGTGATTGGAGTATGTATTTCTTGCGACATGATCGGCCCTGTTCCGGTTGAGGAAGAAGGGCGCGCAGCGTCCCGCGCGCCGTTGTGCTTTTACTGGATGGCGCGGATCGCTTCCCAATCTGCTTTATCGTAGCCGAAGTCCTCGAACTTGACCTTTTCCATCACTGCCTTTTCGAAATCGGCCTTATCGACCTCGGTGACACTGAGGCCTTTTTCCTTGAAGGTGGCGATCAGGCCGTTTTCCTTGCCCTCAATGGTTTTGGTCGTGCGCTCAGCGGCTTCCTGCATGACGTCGCCGAAGATCTTCTTGTCTTCATCGGAAAGGCTGGCCCAGAGCGTCTTCGAGATCACCGTATTCAAATGATCGACGATATGGCCGGTCAGGCTGATGTTCTTCTGGACTTCGTAGAATTTCTTGGCCTCAATCGTCGTCAACGGGTTTTCCTGAGCTTCGACCGTGCCGTTCTGAAGTGCCAGATAGACTTCAGCAAAGGCGATCGGCGTGGTGTTGGCGCCGCAAGCCCGTGGCATGGCGAGGTAGGCAGGAACATCAGGCACCCGGATCTTCAGGCCCCGCATATCGGCGCATTTGGCAATCGGCTTGTTGGACGTTGTGTGGCGCGTGCCGTAGTAACTGACGGCGGCGATATGGTTGCCGGTCTTGTCCTCATAGCCCTTGGCGAGGCGCTTGAAGACGTCGCTCTTCGTGTAGGCGATTAGGTGTTCAGGATTGCGGAAAATATAAGGGAAGTAGGTCACGCCGATCGGCTTGTAGTCGCGGGCAGCAAAGCTCGAACCGGAGATGATGATGTCGACCGTCCCGAGTTTCAGGCCCTGATTGATATCGGCTTCCTTGCCAAGCTGCGAAGCCGGATAGACCTCGATCTTGTAACGGCCGTTGGTGCGCTTGTTGATCTCGTCGGCGGCCCAGACGGAATCCGTATGGAACGGTTCAGAGGTCTCGTAGACATGCGCCCATTTAAGCACGGTCTGTGCGTGTGCGATTGCCGTCGTCGCCATGATTGCGGCGGCGGTGCAGAGTATCGTCGTCAGTTTCAGCTTCATCGCTCTCTCCTCCTGAGATCTCGTTAAATGCCTGCGTTTCCCTTGTTTGGCCCGGCCGGATGGCCGCGCCCCTCCTCGCCCGAAAACTCCTCCCCGAAGCTTTCGGAAAATCTCTTCTGCGAATTCGTCAGATGCGTGCGCATGGCGGCCTTCGCTCCTGCCGTATCGCCAGCGGCGATCGCGTCGCGGATAACCCGGTGTTCTTCCAGCGCGGTGCGCCATGACACCGGTCCTTCGAAATGGCTGGCAAGCTTTTCGAAATACGGCGTCATGCGCATGTCGAACAACTCACCGGTGACGCGGAGCAAGGTCGCGTTGCCGACGATTGCCGCAATGCCGGTATGAAAGGCGCGGTCGGCGACAAGCACGGCGCGCGCGTCCTCAACCACGCCGCTCATCGCGTTCAGCGCCTTGTCGAGAAGGGCAATGTCCTGTGGACCAGCGTTCCTTGCAGCTTCCTCTGAGATCGCACACTCGATGATCGCGCGGGCTTGCAGCAGTTCGAAGGGCCCTTCTACCGGTTCACGGTAGTTACTGATCGCTTCGGCCGCAGATTTGCGTGTGACATAGATGCCGGAGCCCATGCGGATATTGATGTAACCCTCGACTTCCAGCACGATGAGCGCTTCGCGAAGCGTGGGGCGCGAAACCGAAAGCCGCTCCGCAAGGTCGCGCTCAGCCGGCAGCCTGTGGCCGACAGCGAGTTCGCCTCGGATGATCATCAGACGAATCTGGTCTGCCACCTGCCTGTAGAGGCGGCGTGATTCAACTGCCGAAAACATTGTGGCCTCCCGGCGCGCTTCTCCTCAAACGCACAACTGGTCAACTGGCCTGACCAATTAACCTCAAACTACCATCGGGAAAGTTGTGCGTCAATCGGACGCATGCACTCAGACCAGGCTGCTCAATTGATGGGGGAAGCAGATCGTGCCCGCATTTGCAATTCCTCGACCGCGCTCCGATCAGGATACACGCTACGGCTTACCGAGCGACAGACGGAACTGTCGCGGTGTCGTGCCGGTTCGCTGTTTGAAGATGTCGTAAAACCGGCTGCTGGAGCCGAAGCCGCAGTCGAGGGCAATCTCCAGGATCGAGTCCTCCGTCTCGGCCAGTCGCTGCATCGCTCGCGCGAGGCGGTAGCGTGTCAGGTATTCCATTACGGAGATGCCAAGCACATCGCGAAACGCCCGGTTGGCTGTGGTTGGATGCACGTTGGCGCGCCTTCCGAGATCCACCAGGTTAAGCGGTTCGGAAAAATGCCGATTGATCAGATCGGTCAACACCTCTGAGTGGCGGATGGCGGGGCTTACCGGGGTCGCAGCGGCTGCAGCGGACGAGCCTCGATCATCGGCGTGATCAAGGATGAGCCTGCGCACCCTGAGCTTGGCCTCGTCGGCGATCAGCTGACGCCGGACGGGATCGCCCCTGTCCCATTCCTCGACCCAGGCAGAGACCGTGGCCGGCGTCGTCTCGCGGCGGCGAGGCTCGACGACGAAGGCACCCTGCATGATTGCCTGTCTCGCCTTCTTATCGATGGAGAGCGCGAGAAAGTCGACGAGCGGAAGGTAGACGCAAATGAGCGGCGCTTCCGGCGTCACCAGGATTGTCTGATGGGGAATGGCCGCCCAGAAGAG
The DNA here is from genome assembly GCF_014193935.1 of Rhizobium sp. BK377. NCBI lineage: Bacteria > Pseudomonadati > Pseudomonadota > Alphaproteobacteria > Hyphomicrobiales > Rhizobiaceae > Rhizobium > Rhizobium sp. BK377. Next base: position 72,057 of record NZ_JACIAC010000010.1, on the reverse strand, counting down.
CACAAGACGCCCGGCCTCCACCCTCTCCTGCCGGCCATTGAAGAGATAAGTCATGGCGCCATCGAGAAGCAGATTGATCTCGACATGGTCGTGCCAATGCGCGGCACTCATGGCATCAGCCGTGTGGCGCTCGATCAGGAAGCTCCGCGGCGATCCCGCCCACTCGCCGCTCCTGCTGAATTGATCGTCCGTCATGTCCTTCCTGCGCTTCGATCCGGGAATACTCCCTCCAATAACAGGAAGAAATTCTGATTTGGAAGAGGCACCAGTATGACGGTTTTAATTTACGGGAGACCGAAATGCCGAAGATTTGCCTCGTGGGTGCGGGCAGCACCGTTTTTGCGCAGAACATTCTGGGGGATGTGCTCTCCACACCCTCGGGCAGTGATTATGTGATCAGCCTCTTTGATATCGACCCGGAGCGGCTGAAGACGTCGGAGATCGTGGCGCGACGCATCTGCGAGGCGCTCGACCTGACGAAAGTCAAAGTCGAGGCAACCCTCGATCGTCGCGAGGCACTGCGCGGATCGGATTTCGTCATCCTGATGATGCAGGTCGGCGGCTACAAGCCTGCGACTGTCACGGATTTCGACGTACCGAAGCGATACGGGCTGCGGCAGACCATTGCCGATACGCTCGGCATCGGCGGGATCTTCCGCGGACTTCGCACCATTCCTGTGCTGGAGGCGATCTGCCGCGACATGGAAGAGGTCTGCCCCGACGCGCTGCTGATGCAATATGTGAACCCGATGGCAATCAATTGCTGGGCGATCAAGGAGCTGGCACCCAGTATCCGTACGGTCGGCCTTTGCCATAGCGTGCAACATACCGCCGCTCATCTCGCCGCCTGCCTTCGCGAAGACATTGCAGACATCAATTACATCTCGGCTGGCATCAACCACGTCGCCTTCTTCCTGAAATACGAGAAGCTGCATGCCGATGGCCGGCGCGAAGATCTCTATCCCCGCCTGAAGGCCCTCACCGGCGAGGGACGCGTGCCGGACGACGACCGGGTGCGTTTCGATGTGCTGAAGCGGCTCGGCCATTTCGTCACGGAATCCAGCGAGCATTTCTCCGAATATACGTCCTGGTACATCAAGGACCGCCGTCCCGAGCTCATCGACAAGCTCAACATCCCGCTCGACGAATATATAAGCCGCTGTGAGCGGCAGATTTCCGAATGGCATGCCCTGCGCCGCGATCTCGAAGGCGACAAGCCGATCGAGGTCTGCCGCAGCAATGAATATGCCGCAGGCATCATCAACGCTGCCGTCACAGGTAACCCCGCACTGATCTACGGCAACGTTCCCAACAATGGCCTGATCGAGAACCTGCCGCCCGAATGTATCGTGGAAGTGCCCTGCCATGTGGACCGGAACGGTATCCAGCCGACCCGCATCGGCAGAATTCCCTCGCAGCTTGCCGCGGTCATGAAGCTCAGTGTCTCGGTTCAGGAACTGACCGTGGAAGCGGCGCTGACAGGCAAGCGCGATCGCATCTATCAGGCCGCGCTGCTTGATCCGCATACATCGGCAGAACTGTCGCCGGATGAGATCTGGGGCCTGGTTGACGACCTGATCGAAGCACACGGCGATCTGCTGCCGAAATACCACTGAGGCCGTCAGAGCCGCGACCACCAGAATGCTAGTCGTCAAGAAGCACGCCATCCCTCGGGAGGGCGTGCTTTTGTTTGTCTTTTAAATCCCCGTCGCGGTCCGCAAAAAGATCACAAACGATCAGAATCTTGATTGACATTGATCGTATTGAGTGGGAACGTTGACGCAAATAAAGGATAAACAGCAGGGGGCGATCCGTGAATCAGACTGGCGGCGTGAAAACTGACCGGCTCGATGCCATCCGCAGCCATCTCTATGCGAACGGCTTTTCGACCATTCAGGATCTGGCCGATGCGGTCGGCGCTTCGCTCGCAACAGTCCGGCGCGACCTGCAGGTTCTTGAGCAGGACGGCGCGATCGACAGGGTGCACGGCGGAGCCCGCATCGCCGAAGGGTCATCGGTCGAACTGGCCTTCCAGGAGCGTGAAAAGCGCCATCTTTCGGCCAAGCGCGCGATCGCGAACGCGGCCTATGAAAAGCTTCTGCCGCGCACGGCGATCTTCCTCGATGCCGGCACGACGGTTCTTCAGCTTGCCCGGCTGATCCGCATCAATCCGATGCCGCTGCGCATCTTTACCAACGGCCTGATCGTCGCGCAGGAATTCCTGAACATTCCGCATCTCGAAGTCGTGCTTCTCGGCGGCCATCTGCGCAGTGAAAATGCCTCTCTCGTCGGCCCGCAGGCTGAAGCAATGCTGGAAACGATCTGGTTCGATCAGCTCTTTTTGGGTGCCAGCGCCATCAGCCCGGATGGGGCGATCTATAGTGTCGACAGCGCGGAAGCCAGTCTGAACCGGCGCATGCTCGCCCGCTCTGCCAATGGTTATGTTCTCGCTGATTCCTCGAAATTCGGGACGATGGCGACTTACAAAGTCGCGCCGCTGAATGCGGCAAAACTCATCACCGACAAGGGCCTGGCGCCCCAATGGCGCGCCGAACTCGCCAATTTCGGTGTCGATGCAACCTATGCCGAGCTCGGAGCAAAAGAATGAGCGACGAGCTGATCCTTGGCATCGACGGCGGCGGCAGCAAGATGCTCGTCACTCTGGCCGACAAAGACGGCAGGATTCTGCGCACCGCGCTTGGCGGCGGCGTCAATCCGATGGACAACCCGGACTGGCGGCGGGAACTGGAGAAGTATATCGAACCTTTCCGCAATGAGCCGGGACTGGCCGCCGTTGGCGCTGCCTTGCCTGCTTATGGTGAAGTTGCGCATCTTTCCGCTCTCCAGAAGCGATGCATCGATGAAGCCTTCCCGGATATCCGCAGAACTGTCCTCAACGATGTCGACGCCGCCCATCTCGGCGCATTTGCCGGGCGCCCGGGCATACTCGTCCTGTCGGGGACCGGTTCCATGTCCTGGGCACGCAACGGCACAGGTGCCTCCGCACGCGTCGGCGGTTGGGGCGATGTGATCGGCGACGAAGGCAGCAGCTACTGGATCGGCCGCGCAGCATTGCATCTCATCAGCCAGAGCCTTGATGGGCGTGCCAAACCGACTGTGCTGGCAGAGGCGATTTATGATCACCTCAAGCTCGACATTTCCGATCCGATCAATGCGCTCGGCAGCTGGATCGACGGGCTCGCAAGGCCGCGCGCCGGTATTGCCGCGCTCTCGATCCTCGTCGACCGAATTGCCCAGCAGGGTGACGAAGGGGCGATTGGCCTGATCGAAAAGGCGGCCGACGAGCTTGCCAAGCACCACCGGGCGATATCAGGCCATTGCGAGAGCGGAACCGACTGGACCTATGCGGGCGGCACCTTTTCCAGCCGTCTCCTGCTCGAGGCGGTCGAACGGCGGATCGGCCGGCGCGCGATCGCACCTGCACTTCCTCCCATTGGCGGCGCGCTTCTGGCTGCCGCCCAACTCCTCGACTGGCAGCTTGATGGGCGCTGGTTCGGGCAAATCGCGGTCGAGGCTGAAGCCGTGATCGCACGATCAAGACAATGACTGTCAACGATAAAGAAGGATGGGAACATGCGTAAATTGATATTGCCTTTGCTTGCCTCAGCCGCCCTTGTGATTGGTCTGCCTGCGTTGGCAGACGATGCCAAGCCACTTGCCGGCCAGTCGATCACGGTCCTCATGCCATCGCCGCAGGGCGCCACGGTAGCGGCCGATTTCGAAGCCGAGACCGGCATCCATGTAGACCTCCAGACACTCTCCTGGGACGACATCCGGCCGAAACTGGTAACGGCGCTGGTCGCCGGCACGGCACCGGCCGACGTTACCGAATTCGACTGGTCGTGGACGGGACAGTTCAGCGCTGCCGGCTGGTACATGCCGCTGAACAATGTGATCGACAAGGATACGGTCGCTGACATCGGCGTCGCCAAGATCTTCACTGTCGACGGCCAATTGCTCGGCGTGCCCTATACCAACGACTTCCGCGTCATGCTCATCAACAAGAAGCATTTCACGGATGCCGGCGTCACCGAGACGCCAAAGACGCTCGACGCGCTGGTCGCTGCCGCCAAAAAGATCAAGGAAAAGGGCATCTCCACCTATCCAATCGGCCTGCCGCTCTCGGCGACGGAGGGTGCCTCCACCAGCTGGTATCTGCTGACCAAGGCCTTCGGCGGCGAACTCTTCGACAAGGACTTCAAGCCGCTTTTCCTCACCCCCGATTCAGCCGGCTATAAGGCGCTCGCCTTCGAACTGAGCCTGCTGAAGGATGGTCTGGTCGACCCGGCCTCGACGGGCCTCAAAGACAGCCAGATCAACGAGAGCATGTTCGCCCAGGGCCTGACCAGCATCATGATCTCGGGCGAACCCGGTCGCCTGGGTCAGATGAACGATCCGAAACAGTCGAAGGTCGCCGGCCAGGTGGAAGCGATCCTCGTGCCGACCGAAAGCGGCCAGACCCGCAGCTTCGGCCTTCCGGAAGCACTCGCCATTCCGAACGTCTCGCAGAACAAGGAAGCGGCAGTCGCCTTCGTCAAATGGTTCACCAGCAAGGAGTTCCAGAAGAAGAACGCGGCAAACGGCTTTCTGCCGACACGCACTTCGGCCCTCTCCGAGCTCAATGCGGACGGCAAGCTGACAAGCGGCGATGCGCTCGTTGCGCAGTCGAAGACTGTCGAGCCGCTGTTCCAGCAGGGAACGCCGCCGTGGTATCCGCAGTTCTCAAGCGCGGTGAACACGGCGATCAACAGCGCGGCGAAGGATCAGATGACGGTTGATCAGGCCATGCAGGCCATCGCCGACGCCGCCAAGCAGGCCATGGCGCAATGACGACAGCTACTGTCGAAGGTATCGCAGCCAAGCGGAGTGTCGGCTTCAATGCCGACACGATGCTCGGCCTGCTGCTGGTACTGCCGATCCTTGTGACAATGGCAGCACTTGTCTTCTATCCGATGGGCCGGACGGTCTGGGACTCGCTGCACCGGGTCAATCCAATGCAGGCGGGAACGCCCTTTGTCGGACTGGAAAATTACACCCGCATGCTGTCGGACGGACAGCTGGCGACGACCTGGACGAATACCCTTGTCTATGTCGTTTTCGCCGTCGCTGCCGAAACCATCTTCGGCGTGCTGGCTGCAGCGCTCATCAATCAGATGAAGGTCGGGCGCCAGTGGGTGCTTGCCGCCGTCATCCTGCCCTGGGCGCTTCCCGGTGTCGTCAACTCCGTCATCTGGCTATGGATCTATCAGCCCGGCGCTGGCCTGTTGAACGGCATTCTCGTCGCACTCGGCCTGCCCTTCGAAAACCATGTCTGGTTCAATGACCGGACGAGCGCGATCATCGCAGTCACCGTCGTGCATGTCTGGCGCATGATGCCGTTGACGATCGTCATCGTGCTGGCGGCCATGCAGAGCATTCCGGCGCATCTCTATGAGGCTGCCCGTATCGACGGCGCGACGCGCGTGCAGATGTTCAGCCTGGTCACGCTTCCGCTCGTGCGCAGCGCCATCGCCGTCGCCATGACGAATGCAACTGTCAACGCTTTCAACCTCTTCGACGAGGCCTGGGTGCTCGCCGGATCAAGTCTCGAAACGCGGCCGATCCTCGTGCAGATCTATCTCGAGACGTTCCAGAACCTTCGCTTCTCCTACGGGATGGCGCTGTCGGTAGTCATTACCCTGGTGTCGCTGCTCGTCTCGCTGGTCTACGTCCTCCGCGTCTATCGCAACACACGGTTCGACTGATGAAACCAACCATTCTCTATCGCCTGATGATATGGACGGGTCTTGCCGTGCTGCTGATCTGGTCGCTCGGTCCAATCTACTGGACGATCGCAAGTTCGGTGACGCCGACAGAAGATTTTTCCACGCGGCCGATCCATTTCTTCCCGCAGCATTTCACGCTCGACCATTATTCGCGCCTGCTCGGCATCAACATTGCGCGGATCGGCGGAGTGGAAGTGTGGAAGCAGTTCCGCGCTGCGCTGCTCAACAGCGTGATCACATCTGCGGCCGCCACGGCTCTCTGCGTCGCGATCTCGGCACTCGGAGCCTACGCCTTCACCCGGATGCGCTTTCCCGGGCGTCACCTTCTGTTCGGTGCTGTCGTCGCGACACTCGCCATCCCTGCCTATGCGGTGCTCATCCCGCTCTATCAGATCATGATCAAAATGCATCTGGTCGACACCTATACCGGCGTCTCGCTGATCTATGTCTCGGCCTATCTGCCGCTCTCCCTCTGGCTGTTGCGCAGCGTCTTCGAGCAGCTTCCGATCGCACTCGAAGAGGCTGCACAGCTCGATGGCGCAGGCCGCCTCTTCATCTTCGTCAACATCGTGCTGCCGCTCGCCGGACCCGGTCTGACGGCGGCCGCCATCCTCACCTTCCTGGGGGCCTGGGGCCAATACCTCGTCCCCCTCATCTTCTCACCGCAGGCTACGAAACCCCTGACGGTTCTCATTCCTGAATTCGTCACCAAGAACTTCATCGACTACGGGCTGATCACGGCAAGCGGATCGATTGCGATCGTTATCCCTGCTTTGGTCGTCATCTTTCTCAACCGGTACCTCGTCAGCGGCCTGCTGGCTGGTTCGGTCAAATAATCGGAGACATCATGAACACGACCGAGAAGGTAATCTTCGAGCAGTTCCCCTATTGGGAAAAAGCCATCGGCTCGAATACGGCAAGCAGCAAGGCGGACGACCTCCTCGTCTTTATCGGCTGCGGCACCTCCTTTAACCTTGCCTTGTCTCTGGCCGCCTATGCCAACAGCCTCAAGCGCAGGGCGATTGCGGTGCCCGGCGCAGAGTGGCTGAACCGCCCCTCCTATTTCTGGCCGGAATGGCAGAAGACCCATGTGGTTGCGCTCTCGCGCAGCGGCGAAACGACGGAAACGGTCGCTGCGGCCAAGGCGAGCCGCGCTGCCGGCGCGTTCGTTACTGCCGTCACGGTCGAGCCCAAAAGCGCACTCGCCAGGAATTGCGACCAGCTGATCTGCTCGCCAACCCATCCGGACGAAGGCATCGTCATGACGGTGTCGGCAAGCCTCATGGTCTTGCTCAGCCTGCAGATGATCGGTCAGACCGTGCCGGCTTCGATCGTCGCATCGGCGAGGCAGCTTGCGAACACGCTCGACGCTTCCCTGCCCGATATCATCAAGGACCGTTCGCACTTCGTCTTTCTCGGCGGTGGACCGCTTTTCGGCATCGCGCTTGAAGGTGCATTGAAGCTTATGGAGATGAGCCAGCTCATGACGCAGGCCTTCCATCCGCTCGAATATCGCCACGGGCCGATCAGCCTCGTCGACGAGAAGACGGCGATTATCGTGCTCTACAGTTCGGACCAGAGAGAAGCCGAGGCCAAGCTGGTTGGCGAGCTGCGCGAAAAAGGCGCCGTCGTCATCGGCTTCGGCGGCCCCGGCGACCTGGCGCTTCCTGTTGATGTCGATCTGTCGCTCGCCGGGCTCGCCGTTCTGCCCGCGCTGCAGATCCTCGGCGAACGTGCCGCTCAGGCACGCCACATCGATACGGTCTCACCGCGTCATCTCACTAAAGTTGTCACACTCGCATGAGCGCCGCGGTCGATCAAAATCGCCAGATTGCTCTGGCGAAACTCTTCGGGGACAGAGGGCTGCCCCTGCCCCGTGGCATCACGTCCGTTTGCTCCGCCCATCCGCTGGTCATCGAGGCAACATTGCGACGTGCCGCCCGGCAGGGCGACGTGGTCCTGATCGAGGCAACCTGTAATCAAGTCAATCAGGAGGGCGGCTATACCGGTATGACGCCGGCGGATTTCCGCGCCTTCATCGAACGAATTGCGGCAAGCGTCGGCTTTCCCGCCGCGCGCATCATTCTCGGCGGAGACCATCTCGGCCCGAACCCGTGGCGGAAACTCAGCGCTGACGATGCCATGGCACGCGCCGAAGCCATGGTAAGAGCATATGTGGAAGCCGGCTTCGAAAAGCTGCATCTCGACACATCAATGGGCTGCGCCGACGAACCTGTGGCTCTTGCCGATGAACTGACCGCAGCAAGAGCCGCGCGGCTGGCAGGGGCCGCCGAAGACGCCGCCCGCCGCAGCGGCCGTCGTCCGCCGGTCTATATCATCGGCACGGAAGTGCCGCCGCCGGGTGGCGCCACACATGCCCTGGACGAGATCGAGGTCACGCGACGGGAGGCCGCCGTGAAGACGCTTGACGTTCATCGTGAGGCTTTTACCCAGGCTGGGGTCGGTTACGCACTGGAGCGGGTAGTCGCCATCGTCGTCCAGCCGGGCGTCGAGTTCGGCAACGCCAATGTCGCGCTCTACAGGCCCGAGCGCGCGCAAAAGCTGATCTCCGCGCTCGACGGGATGAAGGGACTGCTTTTCGAAGCCCATTCCACCGACTACCAGCCGGCAGCCGCGCTCTCGGCCCTGGTCGACGGCGGGTTTGCGATCCTGAAAGTCGGCCCCGGCCTGACCTTTGCATTGCGGGAGGCGCTCTACGGCCTCGACGCGATCGCCGCTATTCTCTCCGGGGACAAGAGAGCCGGCCGGCTGGCGGTGACCATGGAGGAGATCATGCTTGCTCAGCCCAGCCACTGGTCCGGCCATTACAGCGGCACGACTGACGAACAGCGCCTGCAGCGACATTTCAGCTATAGCGATCGCATCCGGTACTATTGGCCCGACGCGCGGGCAGCAACGGCAGTCGACGAACTGCTCGCCCGGCTGCCCGAGGCGATCCCGGAAACGCTAATCAGCCAGCATCTCGCTCGCCTCTACCCTGATGTGGTTGAAAAGCGTGTCGTGCCGAAAGCCCGCGATCTTTGCCTAGCTGCCATTGACGCGGCGCTGGCTCCTTACGCCACCGCGACGGCGCCTCGGTAGAAGAGGCGTCGCATGTCGCTCTTTCCGAGCGAACGCAGATCCGAAATCAGATTTTTCAGCCGGAGACAATTATGGCGTCCGTAAACGTGGCGAATGTCCGCAAGAACTATGGTCACTTCGAGGTGTTGCACGGGGTCGACATCGACATCCGCGATGGAGAATTCGTCATCCTCGTCGGACCCTCCGGTTGCGGCAAGTCGACCTTGCTGCGCATGATCGCAGGGCTTGAGGAGATTTCCGGCGGTAATGTTTCGATCGGCAGCAAGGTCGTCAACAATGTCGCTCCGAAGGAGCGCGACATTGCCATGGTCTTTCAGTCCTACGCGCTTTATCCGCATATGACGGTCGAAGCGAATATGGGATTTTCGCTGCGACTGGCGAAAGCGCCGAAAGAGCAGATCAAAGAGCGTGTCCGCGATGCGGCGCAGATCCTCGGCCTCGAACATCTCCTCGACCGCTACCCGAGAAATCTCTCCGGCGGCCAGCGGCAGCGTGTTGCCATGGGCCGCGCAATCGTGCGCCAGCCACAGGTCTTCCTCTTCGACGAGCCGTTGTCCAACCTCGACGCCAAGCTTCGCGTGCAAATGCGCTCCGAGATCAAGCAGCTGCATCAGCGACTGAAAACGACGACCATATATGTGACGCATGATCAGATCGAAGCCATGACCATGGCCGACCGCATCGTCGTTATGCGCGATGGTTATGTTGAGCAGATCGGCTCACCGCTCGATCTCTACGACCGGCCGGCCAATCTCTTCGTCGCCGGTTTCATCGGTTCGCCGGGCATGAACGTCATCAAAGGCAAGATCAGCGCGTCCGGGCCGCTTGAATTCATCGCAGACGGAGGAGCGCACCTGCCGCTTCCGGAGACTGCCGCGGCAGCGCGTGGTACGGAAGTGGTCTACGGCATCCGTCCGGAACATCTGATCGTCAGCCCGGAAGGCGTGAGCGCCGAGGTGGCGGTCATCGAACCGACAGGCGCTGAAACCCAGATTAACGCCAAGCTTGGATCGGATCCCTTAGTGGCAACGGTGCGAGACCGGCTTTCCCTGCAGGCTGGCGATACCGTCAGGATGATGCCTGATCTCACCAAACTGCATCTCTTCGACGCCAAAAGCGAAAAGCGCCTGTCGATCGGCTAGCAGCTCCTTTGGGCCACTGAACGAAAACGGCGCGGCGATGATCGCCACGCCGCACTTCGCATTAACGGTTCGAGCTTTAGAACTCTTCCCAATTGTCGCCCTTCGTATCAAGTGCGCTATTTCCTGAGAAAGCAGAGGCGATCTTGCGACCGAGGGCGCGAACCGGTGACGGCGCCGGTGCATCGTTTCGCGCGGCGGCACGAGGTGCTGCAGAACGCGGAGCATGACCGGTCTCGTTCAGCTTGAACTGGGCAAGAAGCTCGTTGAGCGAAGCGACCTCCTTCGCAAGGTTGTGACTTGCGGCAGTCGACTCTTCGACCATCGCAGCGTTTTTCTGCGTATCCTGGTCCATTTGATTGACGGCCAGATTGATCTGGTCGAGACCGGAGGACTGTTCCTGCGATGCTTCGACGATCGCGGCGATATGGCGGTTGATTTCCTGGACCTCGGCGGCGATCGCTTCCAGCGCCCTGCCGGTTTCGCCGACGAGACCGACACCGGAATTGACCTGTTCGCTCGACGTGTTGATCAGCGACTTGATCTCCTTGGCGGCGTTTGCCGAGCGCTGGGCGAGTTCACGCACTTCCTGGGCGACGACCGCAAATCCCTTGCCGGCTTCACCGGCACGGGCGGCTTCGACGCCCGCGTTCAAAGCGAGAAGGTTGGTCTGAAAAGCGATATCGTCGATGACGCCGATGATGTTGGAGATCTCGCCCGAGGACTTTTCGATCTGCTGCATGGCCGAAACCGCTTTGCGGACGACTTCACCGGATTTTTCCGCGCCAGTCTTGGCGCGTGAGACGAGCTCTCCGACTTCCTTCGCACGCTTGCTCGAATCCTTCACCGTCGTGGTGATTTCTTCGAGGGCAGCAGCGGTTTCCTCGAGCGCTGCCGCCTGCTGTTCCGTGCGCTTGGCAAGGTCGTCGGCGGCCGACTTGATTTCGTTTGCTCCGGAGTCGATACCGCGCGCATTCTGCGACACCCGGTTCAACGCCGATTGCAGCTTGTCGGCGGAGTTGTTGAAGTCGCTGCGAACGCCATCGAGCTTCGTCACGAAGGGCTGATCGATGCGGTAGGACACATCGCCGTCGGCGAGCTTAGCGAGACCGACGGCAAGGTTGTCGACGGCAAACTGCACATCGGCAGCATCTTTCGCCTTTTCCTTCTCCCGCTCGATCTGCTCCCTTTCGCTCATGCTACGATTGGCTTCTGCCTCCTGCTCGAGGCGAACCCGCTCGATCGCATTCTGCTTGAAGACCTGAACAGCGCGCGCCATGGCGCCTATTTCATCCGGCCGGGCCTGACCCTGAACCTCGACATCGAGATCGCCTGCAGCCAGACGCGCCATCGTGCTGGTCGTCTTCTTGATAACCGCAGCAATCGATCGCGCAAAGACGAGGAAGCCAACAAGCGAAATCAGCGAGACGATAACCGTACCGATCGCAGCCATCCAGAGCGCCTGCCGCGACGCTTCAACGACCTCCGTCACATTGGAGCCGATTTCGAAAACGCCGATCTTGCGGCCGGAGAAATCTTCGAACGGAATGGCCGCCACTTCATAGTCCTTATCGCCGAGAATCGCGTGGACACGGACGCGGTCACCGTTGAATGCTGCCTGCAACTGCTCTTGAGTGAGAATTGCCTTGTCGCCGAAAGTCGAGGCCTGTGATACGAATTTCCCGTCCTGAAGGATATGGACTGCAACGGCCGCATCGACCGACTGCGCCAGCGGCGCAAAATAGTCGTTGGTGAGCGAGGTGCCGACATCGACGATGCCGACGGTCTTGCCGTCCTTGATGACGGGAGCCGAAGCAAACATGCTGACGGCGGTCCGCCCAGGTTCGATGCCGGCGCTCAGCTTACCCTGCGTTAGTGCTGCAACGATCGTCTTGCGACGTCCCTTGAGATCGTCGCCAAAAGTATCCGGCGCATGGATACGTGCAACGGCCATGCCATCGGAATTGCTGAAGGTGATGAGCTGAAGGCCCTGCGCTTTGATCGCCGGTAGGCTCGCAGTATATTTTGCAAGAAGGGATGCGCGATCATTCTTGCCGATCAGATCAGCCGTTTCAGGCTCGCCGGCAAGGGTTACCGCAAGCCCGGCTGCCGCCCGCTTCTGAGCCTCCATATCCGCCTGGATTACATGCAGATCCGACGAAAGCTCCTTCTGAAGCGATTGATCGCTCATCGCATTCTGACGATACCAGGCAAGACCACCGATTGCCGCGCTCGCAAACATAACGGCCGCAAATCCATAGGCCGTGATGCGGATCCATATCGGCCGCTTGATCTCTTCCGCGTTCATGACGTCCCCTCAAATATCGATGCCCTTAATTCTTGAGGGGAAAACTTGTTTTTTACTTAATTTCGGATGGTCAATATCAGCAACGAACTGCGGCTTTGCGTCGCCGACGATACCGTGTTCAGCCGCACCTCAGGTTCATGCGCGGCGGTTTATTCCTTTATAAATCAAAGAGTTTTCCATCCTCACCCAATCGGGTGATGCTCAAGTATCGATCCCTTCTCTAAAAGATCAGGCTGGACTAATATTCGGCCTCGGCCGCTCATATGACTTTGCCAATCGAGAGACAGTCAAATGGAGCATACGGATATTGTCAATGCGATCTACCAGGCTTCTGTAAACATACAGTTGTGGTCGAGTACTCTATGCGCGGTTGTCGATTATGTCGGAGCAACAGCCGGCAATATTGTCTATCAGGCACCTGATGGGAAAAGCAGCTTTCTGATCCCCGGCCGGATGCGCGAAGATCTGAACGATCTCTACCTGCAACATTACGCCGGTAATCCCTATGCAAGGGCGTTCGAGAAAATTCAGCCGGACCATGTGGCAATCGGCAATGAACTCATCGACGATGCTGCCGTTCGACAGACCGCTTATTATGCAGACATCTGCGCGCCTCAGAATATCTACAATCAGCTCTTCGTTCCCCACGCCAGCCTGCATGAACGCGGTGGCATCGGCGGGGTAGCGCTTTTTCTCTCCAAAACCCAGGATGCGGAAAACGCCCAGGCTGCCCGGAAGCTCCTGCAGTTGACGCCGCACCTTTCCCGTTCGATAGAGCTTTCCCTTCTCGTCGGAAGCATAAGGCATGAGGCCAGCCTTCTGCAGCGGCTGCTCGAAGCTCTGCCGGATGCCGCCATGCTGCTTGATGACCAGGGCGAGATTGTTCTGTTGAACTCCGCCGCTGAAGACATCCTGAGACGCGGCGACGGCCTTTCGATCAACAGACATGAGCGCATGGCGCTGCCGAGCATTTCCAGCAGCTCTAAGGCTCTGACCCACGCGATCCGGCAAGCCATCGAAATTGCAGGCGGCTCCGCCGCGCAATTACAAGGCGCAGTGCAGATTCTCCGGCCGTCGGGCCTGCCACCCTACCTCGCGCAGGTCACTCCCTTGCCGCCAAATTCCTTTGTCGCCTGGGATTCGGCAGATTCCGGCGCCCGCGTGCTTCTTCAGATCGTCGATGCGGAAAGCCGGGCCACCGGGCAGGCAGAACAGCTCCGCAGCATCTTTAGCCTGACTGCTGCGGAAACGAAGGTAGCTGTGCTCGTCGGCTGCGGATTCTCAGTTCCGGAGACCGCCCGGATGCTTGCCCTTTCTCCCAATACCGTCAAAACGCATACGGCACGGCTTCTGTCCAAGACAGGTGTGCGATCTCAAGCGGCATTTGCGCGGCTAATGGCTTCCGTTCCTGCGCGGCCGGGTCGGCCTTAGTCTGTCTCCATCGAGGCCCGGGCCGTAGCAAGGGTTAGCGCCAGCGCGGCGATGGGACTTGAACATCATATTTTTCTGCCAGGCTCGCTACGGTCGAGGCTGGCTAAGCCGCGCACCGCGAAAGGTCAGATATCCGATGGTTTGACGTCCTGCTTACGGCTGTCAGAACAGAACGCGAGCATCTGCCGACACCTCGTAAAGGTTGCTGTTGCGGTTGTCGTCAACAAGATATATCTCAAAAATGCCACTCGAAATTGTCTTTTTCGCCGTCGTTGCGATTGAGGTCCAACTCCCGAACCGATCACATCCCGGAGCGATCGAATGCACGTCCAGCCGCAACATCGGATCTATGTCTGCTTCTTTCTCTTCGCGATCTCGATGGGAGCGCTGCTCTCGCGCTTGCCTGACCTTCAGGATGCCTTGGGCGTCAACAAGTCCGAACTCGGCCTCACGCTGATCGGCGCGGCGATCGGCGCGCTGATTTCCCTGACATTCGCGTCACCGCTCATTGCCCGCGTCGGCGCGCGCAGGACGGCGTTTCTGACGGTGCTCGGCACGTCTGCGCTGCTGGCGACGATCCCCTGGACCAATACCGCCTGGCTCGTCTTCTTCATTCTGCTCTGCGAAGGGTTGCTCGCCGGAGCGCTAGAGATCAATCTGAATGTGGAGATCGATCGGATCGAAGCCCGGCTCGGCCGCGGCGTGATGAACAGAGCGCACGGCTTCTGGAGCCTTGGATTCTTCCTGACCGCTCTCGTCGGTTCTGCCCTCCGTCAGGCGGGCGTTCCGATGCATCTGCATCTCGCGCTGACATTCACTTTCGTTTTGATCGTCGGCATTGTCGTCATCTCCGGCATTGAGAATGCACCGGCCCGTGCTGGGGTCAAACATGTGGAAGGTGCAAGCATAGCGTTGCCGACATGGGGGCTTATGCCCCTTTGCATTATCGGTATTGCCGCCTTCCTGGTGGAAGGCGCCGGCATCGACTGGTCGGCTATCTATATGCGGGACGCCTTCACAGTCGAGCCCTTTATCGGTGGTCTCGGGCTCACGCTGTTCACTTTCTTTATGGCCGCAGCCCGACTGTTCGTCGACCCGCTTGTCGATCGGTTTGGTGCTCGCGCCGTTGCGACCTTTCTCCTGGTTCTCTCGGTAGGGGGCGTCTGCGCCGTCTGGCTTGCGCCGCACCCCTATGTCGCACTCTTCGGTTTCGCCCTGATGGGCGCCGGTTGTAGCGCAGTCTATCCCCTTGCCGTTTCCGCAGCGGCACAGCGGACCGACCGCCCGGCCCATCTCAATGTCGCGGCCCTCGGACAAATGTCCTTCGTCGTGTTCTTCCTGGCGCCGCCATTGCTTGGCTTCGTCGCCGAACATGCCGGCATCAGGATCTCGTTCCTTGTCTGCCTGCCGGTTATCATCGCGGCTCTGTGTCTGACGAGAGCGCTGAAGCCGCGCGGAATTGACAACAAGGCGAGAATCGAGAGCGAAGCCAATCAAGCAGCGCGTGTGTGATCGGCTATGGCTGGCCAAGCTCGGGCTTGGTCAGGCCGGCCAGAAGAATGGCGAAGGGCGAGCGTACAGGGCAACCTCTGGGTGCCTGCCTCCACCTTTTCGCCTTTCGACACATCGTGGACATGGACACCGGGGATCGTTTATTCGCTGACGAGCACGAGGCAAATCCTGTGGAATGTTTGTCGACACAGTGCCCGCAACCGCCCTATGCTGGAATCAATCATCTAATTTCGGCAAAAATAACGGATATATAGCGTGTCTCTCCCAGCTTGGTCCCATCCCGTCGCAGCCATTGCAGATGAGGAACGAAACAGTCGGCTGTCTCGCTTGCGCGAGCGCATGGAAGCGCATGGCATTGCCGCCACGCTGCTTGGCCCAACCGAGAGTCTACGCTATTTCACCGGACTCGCCTGGCACCTGAGCGAGCGGCTGCTCGGCGCGGTCGTGACGGACGACAAGCTCACGTACATCGTACCCGGTTTTGAGCGCAGCCGCGTCGAGACGCTGCCACATCTGCCCGGTGAGATCGCCGTCTGGGAAGAAGAAGAAAGCCCTGCCGCATTGGTATCGCGGCTCGTCGGCCCGTCCGGCAAGCTCGCGCTCGACGATGCGTTACCGCTCGCCTTCTGCCACGCCTTTACGAAAGAGATGGGGGCGACCCGCCTTGCCGATGCAGGGCCTGCCATCCATGCACTACGCGCCATCAAATCGCCGGCGGAAATTGCCCTCATCCGGTATGCGATGGGCATCACGCTGGATATTCACCACAAGGTCCGCAGCATGCTCGCCCCCGGCACAGCAGCCTCGGATGTGGTTCGCTTCATCGACCAGCAGCATCGTTTGGCCGGCGCCGATGGCGGCTCGACCTTCTGTATCGTCTCCTTCGGTGAAGCGACTGCACTGCCACATGGGGCGGACGGCGAACAGATCCTGCAGGCGGGTGACGTCATTCTCGTCGATACGGGCTGCCGGATCGATGGCTATCATTCCGACCTGACACGCACCTATATGCTGGACGAGGGCAATGACGCGTTCGAACGCGCCTGGGCGATCGAACGCGAGGGCCAGGAGGCCGTTTTCGATGCGGCAAAACTCGGTGCGGCCTGCGAAAGCCTTGATGCCGCTGCCCGAAACACTTTCGCGCGCCACGGCCTCGGTCCGGACTACCGCCTGCCTGGCTTGCCGCATCGCGCCGGTCACGGTCTCGGCCTCGAAATCCATGAAGCGCCTTATATCGTCCGAGGCAACAAAACTCCGCTGGCCCCAGGAATGTGCTTTTCGAACGAGCCGATGATCGTCTTTCCGGGGGAATTTGGTGTCCGCCTGGAAGACCATGTGCATATGACCGAGAACGGTCCCTGCTGGTTTACGACGCCGGCTGCAAATCCTTACGCAGTCTGAGTTCCATTCCGAAGACATGCGTAGCCTGGTCACAGACGCTGCCACGTGCCGCCGCATCAAGCTGAGCCGAGGTCCGCGACAACAGCCCGCAGAAGGCGCACGTCGGCGACCACGGAAGGACCACTTTGCGGATCAAAGATCTTGCTGACATGTTTCGTCATCACAGCAGCGTAACAGGCTAGGCCGTCGCATCGGCAGATCAGACAGATCCAGGATGGAGCACAGAATGTGGCTGAGTGATTTCGAAGTCGTGCTGCGTGATAGGGTCATACCTCGGGGCGCAGTCAGGATCGAAGACGGCATGATCGCAGAAATCAGGGAAGAACCTGCGGCTTCCGCTGATGTCAACGGCGACGGCAGGCTGCTGCTTCCCGGGTTCGTCGACATGCATGGAGACATGATCGAGCGCGAGATCGAACCGCGTCTGAGTGTGCGCTTTCCTTTGGAGCTTGGCATCTTCGAACTGGACAAGAAACTTGCCGGCAATGGCATCACCACCGCCTTTGCCGCGCTGTCCTTCCACGCCAGCAGCGGCCATGGCCAAATACGCTCGGAAGAACATTCGCGTTCGATTATCCAGACCCTGATTCAGCTCCGAAAAAATGACTTACTTGTCGACCACCGGGTCCATGCACGCTTCGAAATCACCTTCACCCATGCCCGCGCCGTCATCGAGGACCTGCTGCGGGCCGGAGCGCTCGACCTCGTTTCACTGATGGACCATACGCCGGGCCAGGGCCAGTATCGCGATATCGAACGCCATATCGAAACGATCGCGCGCAATAACAGGATCACCCTTGAACAGGCCGCCCAGCGTGTTCAGCAACGCATGGAAAATCGTGCCCAGAACAATGACGCGGTTGACAATCTCCAGGGCATAGCCGCGACGGCGCGCGAGCACGGCGTCATCATCGCCTCCCATGACGATGACAGCGCCGAGAAGGTGATGGTCGTCGAGGGATTGGGTGCACGCATCAGCGAGTTTCCAGTCACCATGGCAGCGGCCCAGGAAGCTCGCAAACTCGACCTGGCAACAGCCATGGGGGCGCCGAACGCGCTTCGCGGCTTGTCCTACTCGGGCAATCTTTCTGCCCGCGAGGCCTATGAACACGGCGTTCTCGACATTCTGGCAAGCGATTATCATCCCGCCAGCATGTTGCCAGCCGCCATCGCGCTTGCGAAAGCCGGAGCAGGTGGGCTGTCGGCATCTGTGGCGCTCGTCAGCGCCAACCCGGCGTCCGCGCTGGGGCTCACAGATCGCGGCGCGATCGAAGTTGGCCTACGCGCCGATCTAGTTGTAGCTGAGGGAGGTCATCTGCCACGGCTGAGAGCAACCTTCAGCCGCGGAAAACTGGTTTACTCGGATGGAACAGTCCCGGGACTATCAACACCATCCGCGATCTGACACTGAAGACGGCCATTGCGTTTCGCGGGATATTGCGACGCGGTCGTCGACTTCCACTCGCCTCCTGGCACCAAAACGCTCATCCTGCCCCGCTGCTCTGCAAGACAGCAACCTCGCACATTGCGGCTTCGGGCATCACGTCTCTTGAAAGACGCCGCTACAAGTCTCACCTGATATCTCCATTGTTCACCTGTCGAACGACAGCCCTTTGCCTCCAGCAGTCGCTGCCGGTCCTCAACGTCGACGCCTCGCGTGTCGGAGGAGATTTCATGGGATTCATTGATCGTGACATTCAGCCGTCCTCAGACGCCGGGCTGCTGGATGCCTATTCCGAAACGGTGTCGAATACCGTCGATATGGTCGGCCCGGCAGTTAGCCGCATCGAGCGCATCGGCGGCCGGGCGGGACATGGTTCCGGCTTTGCCATTTCGCCCGACGGTCTCATCGTCACCAACAATCACGTCGTCGGCGATGCAAAGGCCGTCACCATCAAGACGCCCGATGGTGCGGTCGTGGAGGGACGGGTTCTCGGCCGTGACGAAGACACCGACCTTGCCCTGATCCGAGCCAACGACTGGTCCGGCGCCTGGGCGCAGCTTGCCGACTCGAAGAAGCTGAAGCGCGGGCATATCGCCGTTGCCATCGGCAATCCGCTTGGCTTTGAATGGACCGTCACAGCCGGCGTCGTTTCCGCTCTCGGCCGCTCGATGCGCGCTGCGAGCGGTCGTCTGATGGAAGATATCATCCAGACTGACGCAGCGCTCAATCCCGGCAATTCAGGCGGTCCACTGGTCTCTTCGACGGGTGAGGTCATCGGCGTCAACACGGCCGTCATCCAGGGCGCGCAGAGCATTGCTTTTGCGGTTGCCTCGAATACAGCCAAACATGTCGTGTCCGAAATCCTGCGCTTCGGGGAGGTCCGCCGCGGATATATCGGTATCGCCGCCGATACGGTCGATCTGCATCGGCGTATTGCGCTTGAGGCCGGCGTTCCGCAACGGACGACTGTCCGCCTGCGCCGCGTCGAAGACGGCGGCCCTGCCGCCAGAGCCGGCCTTCGTGAAGGCGACTATCTGCTTGCAATCGCCGGCCATCCCGTATCGGGGATAGACGACGTCGTCCGGCTGTTGGATGGGTCGACGATCGATGCCGACGTCGATTTGCTGATTTTCTCTATCGCAGGGCGGATTGAACAACGCACTGTTCGTCCTGCAAAAAGAATACACTAGCATCTGCAGCAGCTGCGCGGAAAAGAGAACGAAGTCGATGCTCGCCTTCGTTCTCCAGTGTGGCAATCGCTCGGCTGGCTATCCGACGAGGTTCTGCGCCTCGGTCTCAGCGATGAACTCGGCAACTGTCTCGCCGATGATTTCGGGGTGATCCTCCTGCAGGTAGTGCAGGCCTTTTCCCAGCTTGATCAGCCGGCAATTGCGCAGACGTCTTGCGAAATCCTCGGCAACAGTCGGCGGAATGAGCGCACCGGGATCGCCGGCGAAGAGAAGCTTCGGATAGTTCGATACCGCCAGAGCCTCATGTGCCTTTTCCATGGTCGCATAGACATCCGCCGGCTCACCCGCAATCGGCAATTCGTTCGGAAATCGCCAGGTCGGCCGGCGCGAGGCCGATGTCGGGAATGGCGCTCGATAGACGGCCATCTCCTCATCGCTGAGTTGACGATGCGTCGCCCCCGGCAATACGCCTTCAACGAAGATATTGTCCTGGAGGATGAGCGCCTCCCCCTCTCCCGGGGTGCGGAACTTGCGAAAAATCTCACGCTCGGTGCTGTTCTGCAGAAATGCGTCCCAGGTTGGGATCGGCCTGATAAACTCCATGAAGGCCAAACCCCGGACGAAGTCGGGACGGCGGGCAGCAAGATGGAACGCCAGCCCGCTGCCCCAATCCTGGGCAACGAGATAGGCCGACTTGATGCCCATCTTCGCTATGAAGGCGTCGAGGTAGCGCACATGGTCTTCGAAGCGATAGGCAATGTCGGGCTTGCCCGATTGTCCGAAGCCGATCAGATCAGGGGCGATGCAATGGGCGGCATCTGCGACATGCGGAATGATGTTGCGCCAGATATAGGACGACGTGGGATTGCCATGCAGAAGGAGGGCGACAGGGCCGTCCGTTCTGCCGGCCTCCCGATAGGCCATTTCGGAATCGAGCACCGGCACGCGCGGCAGACTGATATCATGTCTCATGGGTGTGATCCTTGAACACGGTGGCAAAAACGATCCTCTTGAACCGCTCCAGGGGTTGGGCATCCCGCGAGACTTTCATGCGCAGGATCGCACCTTCCCATGAAGCAAGGAGGAATTCGGCCAGATCTTCCGGCCCGATTGCATTATCGATCTCCCACGAGGCCTGTCCTTCGGCAATGCAAGCCGTAAATGGCGCGCTCCATTCGCCAAAAATTTCCGCGAGCCGCGTACGCAGCATCTCGCTCTGCGGGGCCGCCTCAAGGCTGAGATCGCCTATGAGGCAGCCGCGGCTGAAACCGTCGGCAGCCAGACGGCCGGTGATGATATCGAGGTATTTCTCGATGCGCTGGCGTGGCCTCAGCGCCTTATCCCCCAGCGCCGTCTCGATAGCGCTCTGAAGATCCTGAAAGTAGAGGTCCAGCACTTCCTTCGTGAATTCCTCTTTAGAACGGAAGTGGTTGGTGAACGAGCCTTGGGGCACGCCTGCTTCGGCGACGATGTCGCGGACGCCCGCGCCAATGTACCCCTTGCGGAACATGACCTTGCGGCCTGCCTCGAGAATTGTGTTTCGATGTGAGTGCTTTGCCATAGGAGTTATAATATGGACGACCGTATTAAAATCACGGACGAAATTGCGGCCGCCGCTCAGCGGGCGTCGGACCGAAAAACATGCATAAAAATAAAGGCACCCGCCTGCCGGCCGGTGCCTTCATTATTGCCTTCCGCGATATCGGACTGAGACCAGCCTATAGGGAACTCGACATTCCCGAGGTCGCAGCAAGCAGACCAAGCAGTGGCGACGGCTCGTCAGATAACACGTCATAAACACAGGGTGCTGCAAAAACCGCGGCTCCCAGAATGAAGATAATGATCCTTTTCATCGAGCCTCCGTGGACGCAGCCAAATGCATCCAAGCCACACCGGAATGTTTAGACGAGATTGAGCTCGACATTGATGTTGCCGCGCGTCGCCTTCGAATAAGGGCAGGTCTGGTGGGCTTCCTCGATCAACGTGCGGGCGACTTCAGGCTCCAGACCCGGCAGGCTGATGTTTAGCCGTGCCTGCAGGAAATAGGCATCGCCCGTCATGCCGAGATCGACTTCAGCGTCAACCGCGGTATCGGCGGGAAGCCTCAGCTTGCGCTTGCCGGCGGCAAGACCCATCGCACCGATGAAGCAGGCAGACCAGCCGGCTGCGAAGAGCTGTTCAGGATTGGTGCCGGCATGGGCGCTGCCCGGAGGCGAAAGCTTCACATCGAGCTGCGCATCGCTGCTGCGGGCGGAGCCGTCGCGACCGCCGGTGGTGTGGGTCTTGCCGGTATAGAGAACCTTTTCGATCGTCGTCATGAGAGCACTCCTTGATTTCGCGTCGCTGTCTGCGACATCTGGTAACGGAGTGGTTTTGACCGTTTGACGTATCCTGTATGTTTCCAAAATCGGCCGAACTGTATCAAAGCGTAGCGCCGGTCTATCTGGACATTTTCGCATACAAATGCAGCCAAAAATTCAGTTGGCGCGGATCGTCACTTCGGCCGCGAGACCACCGCCCTCGCGGTTATAGAGCCGCACCGAGCCGCCGATGGCGGCTGCCAATTGCTGGGCAATGGCAAGGCCAAGGCCTGTGCCGCCAGTCTCACGGTTGCGCGACTGTTCCAGCCGGAAGAAGGGTTGCATGGCGGCTTCGAGCATGGCGTCCGGAATGCCGGGGCCGCGGTCCATTACGGTGATAACGATCGCCTCTTCACCTTTTCGCTCAACGCTGATTTCGGCTGCGCCTGCAAATTTCAGGGCGTTGTCAATGAAGTTCGTGAGAACGCGACGAAGCGCATGCGGTTTTGTCGATGCAACGCCCTGTACGAGGCCGACGACACTGACGGCCTTCTGCATGTCTTGATAGTCATAGGCGATGCTGTCGATGAAGGAAGACAGGTCGATACGGGAAAACTTCTCGCCATTGCCATGCGCACTCCGGGCATAGGCGATCCCATCCTGGACCAACCGCTCAATCTCACCGAGATCGCGCACCAGCTTGTCCTTTTCAGGGGAATCGTCGGCCATGTCGGCGCGCAGCCGCATGCGCGTGATCGGCGTCTGCAGGTCGTGGGAGATTGCAGCCAGAATCTGAACCCGCTCTTCGAGATAGTGAGCGATCCGCTCCCGCATGGCGTTGAAGGCGCGCGCGGCATGGGCAACCTCACTCGGTCCGCGTTCGCTAAGCGGCGCTTCTTTCTTTGTCGGATCAAGCGCGTCGGCGGCCGCCGCAAGCGCCCCGAGCGGGCGGATCGCCTGGCGCACGGCAAACCAGGTACAAAGCACCAGGAGCGCCATCTGGACTGCGAGCACATAGGGGAGCCATGCCGCAATGGGCATGGGCGGGCGCGGCGTGATGTCGATCGTCAAGGGACTTCCGTCACTCAGCGTCAGATGCGCCTGCAACCGCGTAACATCGCCCGGAACGGATTCCATGCGGATCGGATAGGCGCCGCCGACTGCTTCTTCGATCCTGCCGCCAATTTCCCTGCCCTTGCTGGAGTTATCGGGCACGCCCGGCAGACCCGGCCCAAGTTCGAAGCGATAATTGCCGCGGCTGAGACGATCGAGCAGGTCGCCGCGCTGATCCGCCGGCAGGCGGTCGAGCACCGCAATCGAGGTTGCAACGTCACTTTCCAGCGTACCGAGCATGACGGCCTTGGCCGACATGGAACGTTCGATGAAGAGCACCGTAAATGACAAACCGTAGGCAATCGCCAACCCGAAAAGCAGGATAAGGAAAAGCCGAGCCTTTAGCGAGCTCGGCCAAAATCCGGAGCGAAGGGCACCGCTCGCACTCATGATCTGGCCTCTTCAATCTCCACCGGAACGGAAAAGACGTAACCTTCGCTGCGCACCGTCTTGATATAGGTCGGCTCGCGTGCGTCGTCGCCCAATCGCTGACGCACGCGGCTGACCAGAAGGTCGATCGAGCGGTCGAAGAGTTCCGCATCGCGGCCCTGGGTCAGGTTCAGGAGCTGATCGCGGTTGAGCACCCGCTGCGGATGGTCGATAAAGACGCGCAGCAGCCGATATTCGGCACCG
The DNA here is from genome assembly GCF_014193935.1 of Rhizobium sp. BK377. Taxonomy (NCBI): domain Bacteria; kingdom Pseudomonadati; phylum Pseudomonadota; class Alphaproteobacteria; order Hyphomicrobiales; family Rhizobiaceae; genus Rhizobium; species Rhizobium sp. BK377. Next base: position 48,698 of record NZ_JACIAC010000010.1, on the reverse strand, counting down.
CTCAGCGCAATCTCGGTTCCCTGCCTGTCGAGAAGATGCCGGCCGACCGTATCGAGACGCCAGTCGCCGAAGCGAAGCCATTGTCCTGCCTCCGAAATCTGCAGGTTTGGCGGCAAGGAGCGGGTGCGCCGCAAGACGGCCTTGATGCGTGCCAGCAATTCGCGTGCGGCAAAGGGTTTCGGCAGATAGTCGTCGGCGCCCATCTCCAGCCCGATGATGCGATCCATCTCGTCGCTGCGGGCCGTCAGCATCAGAATCGGCGTTGCCTTGTGCTTGCCGGCACGCAGCTCACGACAGAGCACGAGCCCGTCATCGCCTGGCATCATGATATCGAGCACGATGAGATCGACCGTATTGCCTTCGAGAAAGCTGCGCATTTGGCGGCCATCGGCGGCGACTGACGTGCGAAGCCCGTTCTTCTTCAGATAGCTTGAAACCAGCTCGCGGATTTCACGATCGTCATCGACGATCAGGATATGGTCGACGTGCTCCATGTCGGACTTTCGGATCCTCTGCTTGTTGGCGCTGCAGAATCGTTATCTCAGATGCAGACTCGTTGCTTACTGTTTTGACTCTGAATTGGCTGCCGCGAAACTGGGAATTCCGTTCGCGGCAGCCGAGGCAGGTTTTAGAAGCGATCGACATCCAGAATGGCCTGGGCAAAGGCCTGCGGTGCTTCTTGCGGCAGGTTATGACCGATACCGCCAGTGATGTTGCGATGCTCATACCTGCCGGTGAACTTCTTCGCGTAGGCCGAAGGTTCCGGATGCGGCGCGCCATTGGCGTCGCCTTCCATTGTGATGGTCGGTACGGTGATAACAGGAAAGGCAGCGAGCTTCTTTTCCAACGCGTCATATTTCTTTTCGCCGTTGGCAAGGCCAAGCCGCCAGCGGTAATTGTGGATGGTGATCGCGACATGGTCAGGGTTTTCGAATGCCTTGGCAGAGCGGTCGAAAGTTGCGTCATCAAATTTCCACTGCGGCGAAGCAAGCTTCCAAATCAGCTTTGCGAAATCATGCCGGTTGGCCTCATATCCCTCGCGGCCGCGTTCGGTGGCGAAGTAGAATTGATACCACCAGGACAGCTCGGCCTGCGGCGGAAGCGGCTTCTTGTTCGCCTCCTGACTGCCGATCAGATAGCCACTGACCGAGACCAAGCCCTTGCAGCGCTCCGGCCAGACAGCGGCCAGGATGTCCGCGGTGCGGCCGCCCCAATCGTATCCGCCGATCACGGCGCGCTCGATGTCAAGCGCATCCATGAAGGCAATGATATCAGTGGCGATGGCAGCCTGTTGACCGTTGCGCGGTGTCTTTGCGGAGAGGAATTCGGTTGTGCCATAGCCGCGCAGATAGGGGATCAGTACCCGATAGCCGGCATCGACGAGCGCAGGCGCTACATCGACATAGCTGTAGATATCGTAGGGCCATCCATGGAGCAGCAGCACAACCGGGCCATTTGCCGGACCGGCTTCAGCGTAGCCGACATTCAGTACGCCAGCCTTGATCTGCTTCAGCGCTGCAAAGGACGTATTCGAGCCTGGCTTGACGGCCGGCGCGGTCACCTGTGACTGAGCGCTGGCGGCGCTGGTCAGGCCGAATTCGACGGCCGCCATGGTCATGGCCGCAACGCCGAAAAGACGACGACGCTGAAGATTGATTTCGTTGGACATTGGTTCTCTCCGTTTCGAGTGGGTGGCAGGGAGAAAACAGCCGGCATGTATCCCCGATGTTTCGGGCATCCGCTTTTATTGCATGCGGATGTAGCATCCGGCCTTCCGGATACATTCGGATACAATTGGCTGCCTTCTTAATTGGAAATTCGCTGGATGAGGACATCGCGGAGCACGACGGCGTTGTTGCGCTCGTCATCGCGGGCCGCGTAAAGCAGGGTGACGGTGCCTTTCTTTGTGAAATCGAGCACCTGATTTATCTCTTCCTCTTTCTGCTGAAGCTCGGCCCTGTAGCGCTTGCAGAACTCCTCCCAGCGCGCCGGTTCATGATTGAACCAGTGGCGCAATTCAGTGCTCGGCGCGACATCCTTTAACCAGGCATCGAAGGCCGCGCGCTCCTTGCTCAGGCCACGCGGCCAGATTCGATCGACCAGCAGCCGGATACCATCCGTATCTGCCTTGGCTGCATAGGCGCGCTTCAGTTTTATGGCTTCCGCTTTGACCATTTTTACATCCTCCGTGCCTGATCGACGCCAGGTAAGGCGGCGATGGAGTGAAGATAGCGCAGCCGCAAGGAAGGCGCTTCCTACACTTCGGTACATATTGCCGCGAACCCGGACACATAGGAGATACATGGCCTCAACAGATTAGCGTCGTTGCTGGCCGAGCCGCATCGCCGTCCAGAACCCAACAGGTTTCAGAGGAAACGATGATGACGCTTCTTATCATTGCCTATCTCGGAGGGGCGCTGACCATTTTCAGTCCCTGCATCCTTCCAATCCTCCCCTTCGTCTTCGCCCGCGCCGGACAGCCATTCGTGCGCAGCACGCTGCCAATGCTGATCGGTATGGCCGCCACATTCGCGTTGGTGGCCACACTTGCCGCCATTGGCGGGAGCTGGGCGATCAATGCCAATGAGTATGGCCGCCTTGCTGCGCTGACCCTGCTTGCCGTCTTCGGCGTCAGCCTGATTTCGCCGCGTATCGCAAGCTTCATTACCCAGCCAGTCGTCAAGTTCGGCAATCGGCTGCTGAACACCTCCGGCAAGAGTGGTTCCGCGCCGACTGCGGCCAGCGCGCTCATTCTCGGCGTCGCGACCGGCCTGCTTTGGGCACCCTGCGCCGGGCCAATCCTCGGTCTCGTACTGACCGGCGCCGCACTCCAGGGCGCCAACCTGCAGACGACGTTGCTGCTGCTTGCCTACGCCGCTGGCGCCGCCACTTCTCTGGCTATTGCACTCTCAGTCGGCGGCAAGATCTTTGCCGGCATGAAGAAGTCGCTTGGCGTCAGCGAGCGCATTCGTCAGGGCCTCGGCGCTGCCGTACTTGCAGGCGTCGCTGTCATTGCACTCGGTCTCGACACTGGCCTGCTTTCGCAGCTTTCCTATGCCAGCACCGCATCCTTCGAGCAGACCGTTCTCGAGAGGGTGAATGTGAAGCCCACTGATGGAGGACCGTCCGAAGTCGCGAGCAACGACAAGACGATCGGTCTTTCCGTTGCGAAGAAACCTTTCCATAGCGATCTGCCGGTCGAAGGTCGGGCGCCGTCGCTTGACGGTGCCGTCGAATGGTTGAACTCGCCGCCGCTGACAATGGAACAACTCCGCGGCAAGGTCGTGCTCGTCGATTTCTGGACCTATTCCTGCATCAACTGCATCCGCACTATCCCCTATGTCCGCGCCTGGGCTGAAAAATACAAAGAACAGGGCCTGGTTGTGATCGGCGTGCATGCCCCGGAATTTGCCTTCGAAAAGAAGATCGACAATGTCAAAAAGGCCATTGGCGACTTCAATATCGGCTATCCGGTCGCGATCGACAACGACTACAAGATCTGGCGTGCGTTCGATAACAGCTACTGGCCGGCTCATTATCTGATCGACGCCAAGGGCCAGATCCGCGAACATCACTTCGGCGAAGGCAACTACCGACAGACCGAGCAGGCGATCCAGGATCTGTTGCGCGAAGCCGGCAGCGAGATGGCAACAAGCGCACCGGTCGTGCCGGATGCGAAAGGTGCCGAGATGAGCCCGGACCTGAAGGACATCGGCTCCGGCGAGACCTATATCGGCTATCAGCAGGCCACTGGCTTTGCCTCCAATGAGAGCATGGGCGCCGATGCTACCAGGGACTATTCGGTCAAGCAGCCGGGTCTCAACCGGTGGGGTCTTTCGGGCAAATGGACTGTCGGCGCCGAAGAGGCGACGCTGGATCAGGCAGGCGGCGGTATCGCCTACCGCTTCAGCGCCCGCGATCTGCATCTCGTTCTTGGCCCAAGTGCTGACGGCAAACCGGTTCGCTTCCAGGTGACGATCGACGGCAAGGCGCCGGGTGCCGACCATGGCAGCGATATCGATGCCGATGGAAACGGCACGGTGACCTCGACCAAGCTCTATCAGCTCGTGCGCCAGTCCGGCGCGGTGGAAGCACGCAACTTCGAGATCCATTTCCTCGATCCCGGCGTTCAGGCCTACGCCTTCACTTTCGGCTGAACATTCCATCTCTCGTTTAACTTGAACAACAGGAGCAAATATCATGAAACGCAAGTATTTTTCTACCATCGCCCTCGCCTTCGCCACCAGCATTATCGCTTTTGCCGCCCAGGCGGCGGATGTGAAGAACATCGTCATCGTCCACGGCGCTCTCGCCGACGGCTCCGGCTGGCGCCAAGCGACCGAAATTCTCGAACGCCGCGGCTTCAACGTCACCATCGTGCAGGAGCCGATCACCTCGCTTGCCGATGACGTCGCCGCCACCAACCGAGTGCTGGACCTGCAGGACGGCCCGACCCTGCTCGTCGGGCACAGCTATGGCGGCATGGTGATCACCGAAGCCGGCAACAGTCCCAACGTCGCGGGCTTGGTCTATGTCGCGGCTTTCCAGCCGGACAAGGGTGAAAGCCTCATCAGCCTAGCAAGTTCCAAGCCGGCTGGCGGCATGAATATTCGTGAAACGAAGGACGGAAAATACCTCTATCTCGATCCGGCCGCCTTCGCCAACGACTTCGCCGCCGACCTGCCGAAGGACGAGGCCGCGTTCTTAGCGAAGTCGCAGGTCTTCGCCTCCAAGGACGCCTTCTCGGCCAAGGTCGGCGATCCCGCCTGGAAGACCAAAAAGAGCTGGACGATTGTCGCGACCGAAGACCGATCGATCAATCCCGACCTCGAGCGCGACATGGCAAAGCGGGCCGGCAGCAAGGTAACGGAGATCAAAGCAAGCCATGCAGTCTTCGCGTCTCAGCCGGAGAAGGTCGCCGATGTGATCGCGAAGGCTGCCGAGGCAGCCGGCAAGTAATCGGATCAAAAGCGCCAACCGGAGCCGGCAGATCACTCCGCCGGCTCATTTCTTTTGGCCGTACAGTCTTCGCCTCGATGAGGCGAAGCGCCGAGTTTCGTCACGAAACCTTCTGCCGCCCGTAAAGCAGCAACATGCCGATGATGACGGCACCATAGATCAGCTGACGCCCGGCCTCTTCGATCTGCATGACCGAGAGGATCGACTGCAGCAGGGTTATCAAGATGACGCCAGCGACGGTTCCGAGATAGGAACCCTTGCCGCCCAGCACATGCGTGCCGCCGAGCACGACGGCGGCAATCGACGGCAGGAGATACGCGTCACCCATGGACTGGGAAGCTTTCGAAGCGTAGCCCGCGAGCAGCACACCACCGAGCGCGCTCAGACCGCCCGAGATGATGAAGGCGAGCAGGGTAATCCTGCGCGTATTGATGCCGGACATGTAGGCGGCGCGTTCGCGATTGCCGATCGCGTAGAGCGACCGGCCGAAAGTCGTGCGCGTCAAAAGGAAGACGGCGAGCAGGCCGACGACGAGCCACACCAGAACGCCGTTCGGAAGACCCGGAATGGTGTAGCCGGTTGCAAGGAAGCGCATGGCCGCAGAAGCCGAATCCTGAGGGGAGAAGCCACCGGTATACACGACCATCAATCCTTGGGCGACGGCATTGGTGGCAAGCGTGATGATCATCGAGGGAATGCGCAGATAGGCGACCGCGAGCCCGTTGACGAACCCGATTGCTGCGCCGCAGAGAATGCCGAAGGGGATCGCGAGGATCGCACCCGTCGTTCCGTAGGCGGTGGCGGCGCAGGCCATCATCGCTCCTGTCGTAACCACCCAAGGCACCGACAGGTCGATCTGTCCAAGCAGGATGACCGCCATCATACCCGTCGCAATCACACCGAGGAACGAAGCCACCTTCAGCTGCTGCAACAGATAATCCGGAGACAGGAAGTTGGAGGAATAGAGCGAACCGCCGAGAAGCAACAGGATGATGCAGCCGAAGGCGATCGCCACGGCGGGATCGACACCGCGCAAGCGTGGAGGCACGGGAATTTGCCGCATGGTGGAAGCATCCTCGCTCATTGGAACCACTCCAGACGATTGCGCACCCGCGACAGGCCGATGCAGCCGATGCTGACTGCCAGCATCAGCACAACACCCTGGAAAAGCGGCTGCCAGAGCGGGTCGAAGTCGAAGACGAACAAGAGGTCGCCGATGGTGCGGAAGGCGAGCGCGCCGAATATCGCGCCGATGGCACTTCCCTTGCCGCCTGCGAGCGAAACGCCGCCGAGCACCACTGCCGCAATCGAATAGAGCGTATAGGCATTGCCGCTCGCAAAGGCCGCCTCGCCGGTATAGGAAAAGAAGGTCAGATAGAGCCCGCCAATCGCCGACAGCAGGCCTGCCAGCGCATAGGCGGCAAGCTTTGCCCGCTTCACCGGCATGGCCGACATATAGGCGGCGTTTTCCGCCGATCCGACTGCATAGGCGGTGCGGCCGAACACGGAACGGCTGAACGGCACCCAGATCACCAGGATGACTAGCGCGAGCACGACAAGGCTTGCCGGGATGACGCCAAACGTCGAGGTGAAGGCATCGGCGAGATCCTCGTTGACCGAGCCGCCGGGTGTGGGGCGTAGCAACAGCGCCAGTCCATAGAAGACCGCACTGGTCGCAATCGTCGTGACGATGGGCTGCAACCGACCGAAGATGATGACCAGCCCATTGAGCAGGCCGCAGGCAAGACCCGTCAGGAGTACGGCAATGACGCCAAGCCCCGTCTGCAGCGGCGTACCGACGACGAGCCACGATGCGAGGCAGTTGCACAGGATCAGGATCATGCCAACCGAAAGATCGATGCCCGCAGTGATCACCACGAAACACTGCGCCATGGCCACGAAGGCAAGCAATGTCGCCTTGTTGGCGGCCGTCTGCACCACGTTGGGCGTGAAGCCGGCGGGATGGTTCGAGACATAGATGATGAACATTAGAATGAAGAGAAGGGCTGCAAAGAGCGTGCCCTTCTGCTGAACGTACCGGTAGCGCCATTCGCCGCTCGCCTGCATGCTCATTGGGCTATCCTTTGCTGTGCTTGGCTGGCGTCGATATTGAGAGCGGCGCTGACGAGCTCGCGCTCGTTGATCTCGTTTCCTTCCAGAACGCGAATGATGCTGCCATCATACATGACGAGCACGCGATCGCAGCAGCCGATCAGTTCATCATAATCGGTGGAATAGAAGATGATGGCGGCACCCGCATCTGCAAGCTTGCGCAGCAGGGCATAGATTTCCTGCTTGGTGCCGACATCGATACCGCGTGTCGGGTCGTTGAGCAGAATGATGCGCGGGCGGTTCATCAGCCATTTGGCGATCACCACTTTCTGCTGGTTGCCACCTGACAGCGAGGCGACGGGCATATCGATCGTCGCGGCCTTGATCGCCAGAAGCTTCAGCAGCTCGTCGATTTCGCGAAGCTCGGCTGCTCGATCAATAACACCGTTGCGCGAAACGCGGTCGAGTGCCGCAATCGAGAGGTTCTCGCGCACCGTCATTGGCAGCATCAGCCCCTCGGTCTTACGATCCTCTGGGATCAGCGCCATCGAGATCTCGCCCGATTTCGCTTCGCCGGGACTCTTCAACGCAACCGGCTTGCCATCAATCGCCACCTCGCCCTTGAGGTCGCGCAGCACACCGAAAAGCGCCAGAAGCAATTCTCGCTGCCCCTGCCCGTCCAATCCGCCGAAGCCGATAATCTCGCCCGGCCGCACATCGAAATTGATTCCGGAAAGCCGGTCTCCCCAGGAAAGGTCGCGACAGGACAGAACCGGCGTGGCTGCTCTCGATTGCATCGGCTTGGGCGGAAAGACATTGGTATATTCACGGCCGATCATCAGTTCCACGACCTGCTGGTCACTCTTGCTGCCGGCGAGATAGGATTCGATGCTGCGGCCGTTTCTAAAGACCGTGCAGTCGTCGGCCAGTTGTGCAATCTCATGCATGCGATGCGAAATATAGATCAGCGCCATGCCCTCGGCCCTAAGTTGCTTGAGCACGCCGAAAACCTTCTCGACATCCGACTGGGTCAAGGCCGAGGTGGCCTCGTCGAGGATCATCAAACGCGGCTTGCGGGCCAGCGCCTTGGCGATCTCTACCATCTGCCGGCGAGAAAGCGGCAAATCCTTCACCAGGGATGATGGATGGATATCGGCAGCACCGGCGCGAGCAAGTGCTTCCTCGGCAATCTGGCGCTGTCTTTTACGATCGATCATACCGAAACGCAGCGGCGGATTGCTGATGACGATATTGTCGGCCACCGAAAGATCGGGAATAAGCGACAATTCCTGGAAGACACAAACGATACCGGCGCCATTGGCGGCGGCCGGTGACGCGAAAGAAACTTCATTTCCGTCGAGCAGCATGCGTCCTTCATCGGGCGCTACCACACCGGCCATAATCTTGATGAGCGTCGATTTGCCGGCACCGTTTTCGCCGAGCACAGCGTGGATCGCGCCCGGTCGAACAGCGATATTGGCTTCCTTCAGCGCAATCGCACCGCCATAGCGTTTCGATATGCCTTCCATGCGCAGAAGTGGTTCAGAAAGGATCATGCATCCAGCCTCCATTCGGTCGTGTCGAGATCGAGACAGCGGGCGCGGACGCCCGCAGTCAGGTCCGGATGGTGGTGCTTACTGATTTTCCTTGTTCTGCCCCATGATTTCCTGCGCGGAGAAGTTGATGCCGCAGGTCGGGAAGGAGTTGCCGACGAAAAAGTTATCGGACTGGTTGGGGTAATAATCCTCACCTTCCTTGAAATCGGGATCGGAAACGAGTGCCGTCGGCAGCTTGACGGCCTGAGGAACGACCTTACCCTCAAGCGCCGCAATGGCCGTCTTGATGGCAACAGCAACCTGCGCCGGGCCAGTACCGGCCGACGAGCATTTCAGGCCATCTGCCGCATGGGCGGCGCAGAATTTACGGAAGCCGTTCTCTGTCTCACCGCCGAAAGGCACGAAGGGATGCTTTGCATCGATCATCGCCTGTACCACGCCGGTATCGCCGCCTTGCGCGGTGATGCCGTCAAATGGGCCATTGGTGGCGATCGCATCGGCGGTTGCCTTCTGCGCCACGCCGTCATCCCACTTGCCGACAACTTCGGTGACGGTAAACTTCTTGCCCGAAGCGTCCAGCGTTTCGTGGATACCGTTATGACGATCCGTATCGACGGAGGTGCCGGCAACACCGCGCACTTCCAGGATCTTGCCGCCTTGCGGCAGGTGCTTCACCAGCCAATCGGCCCAGAGAGCACCAAGGCCCTTCTGATCGACGTTGACATTGATCGCATCCTTGGTGTCGAGAATATTGTCGAACGCGACGAGAACGACGCCGGCTTTTTTGGCGCGCTTGATAACCGGACCGAACGCTGTCGGATTCTGAGCATTGACGACGATGGCATCGTAACCGGCATCGATGAAATTGTTGATCGCCGAAATCTGGGCCGGAACATCCTCGCCGGTCGAGACGACCTTGAACTCTTTCAGCTTGGCAGCGACGTCGGGCTGGGCGGCATAGGCCTTTGCCGTCTGAACCATCTGGATGCGCCATGTATTGGCGATATAGCCGTTAGCAAGCGCGATGCGGTATGGGCCATCCTTCTTCGGAAATTGCAAGAACTGGGTCTCAGCGGACCATGGAACCATGCAATCCGGATCGGCGGCGGGTCCGGACACAACCTTTGGCTCCGCTATGGCCGCGCTGCAGAGAAGAGCAAACGCCGACGCGGAAAACGCGGCGACACCAGCCATCTTAGCTTTCTTCACCTTGAACATTGAATACCTCCTCCTCAGGCGGCCCGAGCCGCCCCTCCACAAGATATTATTGGCATGCTGATTCCGGGAAGGCTCCATCCCATCCCTTTCCGGTGCGATTTGAGCGTAACATAGTTGACAGCGCTGTCAAATCGGATTTGCTAGCGCTGTCAACTAGGATTATCGCGATAGATATTTCGCAATTGCGAGATGGATTACGGATCAATATGAATTGTTCTGTTAGAGCGAGAGGACAATGCGAAGAATAACTTTGGATGATGTGGCAAATCTGGCTGGCGTCAGCCCTATCACGGTTTCACGCGTACTTCGCAAGCCCGACGCGGTCTCGGAGGCGCTGCGGCGGCGCGTGAATGCCGCCATTCAGGAGCTCGGTTATGTCCCCAACATCGCGGCCAGCCGACTTGCCTCATCGCGCACGCATGCAATCGGCGTCATTGTGCCAACCCTCTACAACGTGATCTTTGCCGAATATCTTTTTGCGCTGCACGACGTGCTTGTCGGTGCCGGCTTCCAGGTGATCGTCGTCAACAGCCGGTATTCGGAGCAGGAGGAGGAGAATGCCATCAAGGTATTGCTCGGCCAGCGGGTTGAAGCAATCATTATCGCCGGCATTCATCATACGCAGCTTGCCCATCAGCTTCTGACGCGGGCACATTTGCCCGTCGTCGAGACGTTCGAGTTGTCGCCCGATCCGATCGATCTCAATATCGGCATGCTGCAGGATCGCGCCGGGCAGGCGGCAACGCAGCATCTCATCGACCGCGGCTTCAACCGTGTTGCCTTTCTGGCAGGCAATCTCGACCATCGCTCCCAGTCGCGCTTCGACGGCTATCGCCTGGCGATGCAGGAAGCAGGCCTGGAGAACCTTGAGATCGTCACCCAGCGGCCGCGGCACAGCTCGGTTGCGCTCGGCTCCGACCTCCTGACCTTAATGCATGAACGTGGCGACCGCCCGGAAGCGATCTTCTGCACCGACGACAACGTGGCGCTCGGCGCCATGCAGGAGTGCCGCAAGCGCGGCATCCGCGTGCCAGACGATATCGCCATAATCGGCTTTCATGATCTGGAATTTTCCGCCTGCGCGTCACCGTCCCTCTCATCGATCATGACGAGACGTTTCGAAACGGGCAAACTTGCCGCCGAAAAGGTGCTGGCGGCCCTCAATTCGACGAGCCGCCAGCCACCGAACCAGATCGATCTTGGCTTCGAGGTCATCGCACGCGAAAGTACAGGCGTTACCGTCGAGGCTTCGAGCTAAGCCGCAGCCTGAACCTTGCTCTTGGCGATCTTGACGGGAACGCCCTTGTAACTTGGTGTGCCTGACTTGCGATCGTAGTGATCGAGCGCGATCACCGCATTCATTTCCGGATAATAGCCCGCCACCGAACCGACGGGGATACTATATTCGACCGCGGTGAACCCGATGACGGTCTTCCCGCCGCCGTTGCTGGTCGCTGAACGGATATCGATCCGGTCTCCATCACGCAGGCCTCGTTCGGCAAGATCCTGACTGCTCATGAAGATGACGTCACGGCGGCCGAAAATGCCGCGATAGCGATCGTCGAGACCATAGACCGTCGTATTGTATTGGTCGTGGCTGCGCAGCGTCGTCAGCACCAATGTCGTCGGGTCCTTCAGGCGGGGATCTTCGTCAAGACCGGGTGCGACAAGGAAGTTGGCCTTTCCGCTCGCCGTCTTCCAGACACGATAGGAGGCCGAAACATCGAGCCGGAAGCCGCCGCGGACCCGGACGCGGCTGTTGAACTCGTGAAAATCCGGAAAGACCACTTCGATCTTTTCGCGGATGCGATCATAATCGGCGACCAGCCCGTTCCAGTCGATGTCGTATTTTGTACCGAGTGTGGCCATCGCAATGCCGGCGATGATGGCGGGTTCGGATTTCAGCGACTCGCTCGGCGGCTGGAGGAAGCCGCGCGAGGCATGCACCATCGACATGGAGTCTTCCACCGTCACGGACTGTGGGCCTGACGCCTGGGTGTCGAGGTCGGTCCGCCCGAGGCAGGGAAGGATGATCGATGTCTTTGCCGTTAGGAGATGCGAGCGGTTGAGCTTGGTGGCGATATGGACAGCAAGATCAAGCCTGCGCATCGCCTGGAAGGTGACGTCAGGATCTGACATGGCGACAGCCAGATTGCCGCCGAGGCAGATCAGCGCTTTGGATTTGCCGGCCGCAATCGCCTCAATGGATTCGACCGCGTTGTGGCCCTTCTCTGCAGAAGGACGAAAACCGAAGGCGCGCTCCATACCGTCGAGCAGCGCCTTGTTCGGGATTTCGGTGATGCCGACGGTCCTGTCGCCCTGCACATTGGAGTGACCGCGCAGCGGGCAGAGTCCGGCGCCCAGGCGGCCGACATTACCGCGCAGCATCAGGAAATTGGCAAGCTGCTGGACATTCGCCGTTCCGTTGGCATGCTGTGTGATCCCCATGCCATAGCAAAGAATGACGTTGCGGGCATTGAGATAGACATCGACGGCGCTGTTCAGCGCCTCCATGGTAAGGCCGGACACGCTGAGGATATCGGCCCAGCCGGTTTTGGCGAGATCCTCCTTCAGGGCATCGATACCGATGGTGTGTTCGGCAATGAAAGCCCGGTCGAGAACACCTTCGCCCCCGACCGCAAGATCTGCCTCGTCGCGCTCGAAGATCAACTTCATCAGACCCTTTAGGGCGGCAAGGTCGCCGCCGGTGCGCAGCTGATGATAGGCTGATGCAATGCGCGTCGAGGATAGGGTCACCATCTCCACCGGATTTTGCGGCGCGGCAAAACGCTCGAGCGCCCGCTCTTTCAAGGGGTTGAAGACGATGATCGGCACGCCGCGGCGCGAGGCCTCGTGCAAGGTCGTCATCATTCGGGGATGGTTGGTTCCGGGATTGTGGCCGAAGCTGAAGATTGCATCGGCCTCGTCAAAATCCTCAAGCGTCACCGTGCCTTTGCCGACGCCCAAAGACAGCGGCAGGCCGACGCTGGTCGCCTCATGGCACATGTTGGAGCAATCTGGGAAATTGTTCGTGCCATAGGCGCGCACGAAAAGCTGATAGAGAAAAGCCGCCTCGTTGGAGGCGCGGCCCGATGTATAGAATTCGGCCTCGTTGGGGCTCGCTAGCTTGTTGAGTTCCGCACCAATCAAGCTGAAGGCATCATCCCAGTCGATCGCTTCATATTTATCCGTGGCGCTATTGTATTTCAGCGGATGCGTCAGCCGCCCCTGGTCTTCGAGCTTGTGATCGATCCATTCCCAAAGCTCTGAGACAGTGTGTTCGGCAAAGAATTCCGGCGCGACGCGCCGGGCTGTCGATTCCCAGGTGATGGCCTTTGCACCGTTTTCGCAGAATTCGAAGGATGAGGTATGCTTGGGATCGGGCCAGGCACAGCCGGGACAGTCGAAGCCGTCGGGCTGGTTTGCCCTAAGGAGGGTCGTACTTCCCTGCCCAACGATCTGCTGATGCCTCAGCGTTTTCGCCACCGCTTTCAGCGCATCCCATCCGCCTGCGGGGTGACTGTACGCTTCGACGCCTTCCGGACGCTTGTCGCTCATCTTCGCTCTCCGTCTTCAAGATAGCCCGAGGATAACCGCGAGTGTCGGGGCGGTGCATTATACTGAGGCATAGGTAGCCAGTTGTCGACAAGTGTAGGAATGCGGGCAGGATTGCACATATATAAAGCAAATAGATCATTATTTCATCAACTTCATAAAATGCCTAATAAATTGCCTTTTTGCCTTGTCGGCCTTGTTGCATTGCGTCATAAATGTCGCATGAGCCGGCTCGATCTGACCATCCTTGTGATCGATGAAAATACCATTCGCGCCTCCATCATCGAAGAGGGGCTGCGAGAGGCTGGTCATGCGCGCGTCACTGTCATTCACGAGGTTCAGGGTGTGGCGCGTATTATCGATACGCTGAGGCCCGACGTCATTATCATCGATATCGAGAACCCCAATCGGGACATGATGGAGCATCTGTTCCAGCTGACCCGTACCGTCGGCAGACCGATTGCCATGTTCGTCGACCGCTCCGACACGGCCTCCATTGAGGCCGCGGTGGATGCCGGGGTGTCGGCCTACATCGTCGACGGGTTGAAGAAGGAGCGCGTCAAACCCATTCTTGACATGGCGGTCAGCCGCTTCAATGCCTTCAGCCGGCTGCAGCGCGAACTTGCCGATGCCAAGTCAGCCCTGGAGGAACGCAAGATCGTCGAACGCGCCAAGGGCATATTGATGAAGATGCGCGGCCTGTCGGAGGAGGAAGCGTTTGCATTGCTTCGTCAGACGGCAATGAACGAAAAAAAGAAGATGTCCGACATCGCCCAGAGCGTCGTGACCGCGGCAGGGCTTTTGATGTGATGGCCGGTCTGGTTGCGACTGTCCGGAGGAAGCCGGAGTGAACATGATGACGAAAAGCCCTGATCCCGATGCCGGCCCGCCCGCACCCGCCCGCGCCAACGGCGAAGGTTCCAGAACTCTGCGGGCCGGCTTCATTCCGCTCATCGACGCTTCCGTGCTCATCACCGCAGCGGAATTCGGCTTTGCCAAGCGGGAGGGCTTGACGCTGGATCTCGTCAAGGACGTCTCCTGGGCAAACATCCGCGACCGCCTCGCTTTCCGGCAGTTCGATATCGCCCACATGCTCTCGCCGATGCCCGTTGCCTCCATGCTCGGCCTCGGCTCGAATCCGTCACCGACGATTACTCCCTTCTCTCTCGGACGCGGCGGCAACGCAATCACGCTGTCGACCCGTCTGTTCGACAGGATGAAGGATGCAGCGCACCTGTCGGAAAACGCCAGCGCCCTTGAAAACGCCGAGGCACTGGCAACGGTGCTGGCGGCAATGAAGGCAAGCGGCGAGCCGCTGCCAACCTTCGGCGTCACCTATCCCTTTTCCTCGCATAATTATGAATTCCGCTACTGGCTCGCCGCCGGCGGCATCGATCCGGACAAGGACGTCAAACTCGTCGTCGTGCCGCCGCCGCTGACCTCCGACGCGCTGGCCGCTGGCGCGATCGATGGCTTCTGTGTCGGCGCACCCTGGAATATGGTGGCTTCAGAGCGTGGCGTCGGCCGTATCGTCGCCGCCAAACAGGATATCTGGCCATCTGCGCCGGAAAAGGTGATCGGCATGCGCCCGGAATGGGCGGACAGCCATCCGGAAACGGTCTCTCGACTGATCGTCGCCCTCGATGCTGCGGCCCGCTGGTGCGACCGGCCGGAAAACCACGATGCGCTTGCCGAGGCCCTCGCGGATCCCCGCTATATTGCAGCACCGGTTCACATCATCCGCCATGTGCTGGCAGGCGAATTCAGCCTCGATGCAAAAGGGAACCGGCGCATCATCGACAATTACTTCATGTTCCATTCGGGCTTTGCCAATTATCCGCGCACGAGCCAGGCGCTGTGGATCTATAGCCAGATGATCCGCTGGGGTCAGACCGAACTCGGACTCAACCCCGCACGCGCGGCCGCTTCCGCCTACCGCCCGGACCTTTACCGCACGGCCCTTGGCGAGGGCAGCGCACCTAGCGATGCCGACGTTCGTATCGAGGGCGCCGACGAAAACGACCGCTTCATGGACGGCCATGTTTTCGATCCGTCGAAACTGCCTGACTACATTGCGGGATTTGCGGTAAAGAGCGCCCTGCCCTTCGTTCCGCTTGCTGATGAAGCCTGAATCGGTCGCTGCATTGCATAAATCACTTGCAGCATTTTCGACCGGCGACTGAGCAATCGCACAAAAGTTTTGCACAGCGATTTCGTGCTTTGAAAATCAGCAGCAGCGCAAGCCGAAGAATTTCCCTTTTATTTCAATGATCTGCAGCAACGACAACAGACTGGCACGATGCTTGCAGGGATAAAATTGTACTGGTCAAGGGCGACCGGAGCAGGATTTGGGCGCCATAGGCGCTCATCAGAGACACAGAATTACTCTTGAGCAATCTGCTACCGATTGTTTGAGGCAAATAGGCCACCAGGCCATGAATTCGGCGTCCAACGACGGGCGCCACCAGCAAAGCCGCTGATCAGGATATCTCGCGCAGCTCGTGCATGCGTGTCCTGACCAGCGGCTTTTTGTTTTAACCCCCAGCGATGGATCGGCACGACCTAAGTCGGGCCACGGAGAAGCCATGTCTGTCATCGAGAAAGCGCAGCCCATGTCCGCCGGCGAACCAGCCAAAGCACTGTGGATCTCCACGGTCGCCTTCACTCTCTGTTTTGCCGTCTGGACGATCTTTGCGATCATCGGCATTCGCATCAAGCAGGAACTCGGGCTGAATGAAGCCGAGTTCGGATTGCTGGTCGGCACCCCCGTGCTCACCGGCTCGCTCGTGCGCATCGTCCTTGGAATCTGGACGGGACGGTACGGCGGCCGTCTTGTTTATACGCTCACGATGCTTGCCGCCGCATTGGCGACTTTTCTGCTCTCCTACGCTCACACCTATACACAGATGCTGATCGCCGGCCTCGGTGTCGGGCTTGCCGGCGGCTCCTTCGCGGTCGGTGTCGCCTACGTCTCGCCTTTCTTCCCGGCAGAGAAGCAGGGAACGGCGCTCGGCATCTTCGGCGCGGGCAATGTCGGCGCGGCCGTGACCAAGTTCGCGGCCCCCTTCGTGCTCCTCGCATGGGGCTGGCAGGCGGTCGCCGAGATCTGGGCCGTCGGCCTGGCGCTGATGGCAATCGTCTTCTGGTTCACCACGACCGATGATCCGGCTTTCCGTCTTCGCCGTGAACGCGGTGTCGCCTCCAAGAGCCTCGCCCAGGAATTCGCGCCGCTGCAGAACATTCAGGTCTGGCGCTTCTCACTCTACTATTTCTTCGCCTTCGGAGGCTTCGTCGCTTTGTCCTTGTGGCTGCCGCGCTATCTGGTCGGCGTCTACGGCTTCAACCTGGAAACTGCCGGCATGATCGCCGCCGCCTATTCCATCCCCGGCAGCATCTTCCGCGCCTTCGGCGGCATGCTCTCGGACAAGAAGGGCGCGCGCAGCGTGATGTACGCAATGTTTGCCGTATCGGCAGTCGCCACCCTTATCCTGTCGCTGCCAGCAACCGCCATCACCCCAGTCATCTTTATCGTCGTCATATTCGTGCTCGGCTTCTTCATGAGCCTCGGCAAGGCTGCCGTCTACAAGCACATTCCGGCCTATTACCCGGAGAGCGTCGGCGCAGTCGGTGGCATTGTCGGGATGATGGGCGGTCTCGGCGGCTTCATCCTGCCGATCGCCTTCGGCCTCCTCAAGGACATGACCGGCCTTTGGTCGAGCTGCTTCCTGCTGCTCTTCGCGATCGTCGCGATCTCGCTGATCTGGATGCACCTCTCCGTAAAACAACTGTCGCGCCAAGGGCACTCCGCGCCCGTGGCTGCAACCTGATCCAGGGACTAGTAAAACATGACCGAAAAACTCGTCATCATCGGCAATGGCATGGCGCCTGGGCGCATGCTGGAGCACCTCCTCGAACGGGCGCCCGGACGCTATGACGTCACGATCTTCAACGCCGAGCCGCGCGTCAATTACGACCGAATCATGCTGTCGCCGGTTCTCTCGGGAGAAAAAGACTACGAGCAGATCATCATTCACGGTGACGGCTGGTACATCAAGCACGGCATCACGCTCTACAAAGGCCACAGGGTCGTCAAGATCGACCGTGACGCCAAGACCGTCACGTCCGACCACGGCGTCGTCGAAAATTACGACAAGCTGGTAATCGCTACCGGTTCCGTGCCTTTCATCATCCCGGTCCCGGGCAAGGACCTGCCCGGCGTCATCACCTATCGCGACCTCGACGACGTGCAGGCCATGCTGCTTGCCGCTCAGTCGCGTGAAAAAGCCGTCGTCATCGGCGGCGGCCTGCTTGGCCTCGAAGCGGCGGCCGGTCTTGCCCAGCGCGGCATGGACGTGACCGTGCTGCACGTCATGCCGACGTTGATGGAGCGCCAACTCGATCCTGCTGCCGGCTATCTGCTGCAGAAAGCGGTCGAGGAACGCGGCATCAAGGTCATCTGCAAGGCCAATACCAAGGCGATCATCGGCAATGGCAAGGTCGAAGGCATCGAACTCGATGATGGCCGCATTATCCCGGCGACTCTCGTCGTTATGGCCGTCGGCATTCGCCCCAGTGTCGGCCTCGCGAAAGAAGCCGGCCTTGCGGTCAATCGCGGCATCGTCGTGGATGCCGGCATGCAGACATCGGACGGCGATATTTTTGCGCTTGGCGAATGCGCCGAGGTGGGCGGCATGGTCTATGGCCTGGTTGCACCCCTCTATGAAATGGCCCGCGTCGCCGCCGCGCATCTCTCAGGCGATCGCTCGCCTGCCTTCGTTCACGCCGATACGCCGACCAAGCTCAAGGTTACCGGCATCGAACTTTATTCGCTCGGCGATTTCGCCGACGGCGACGACCGCGAGGAAATCGTGCTGCGCGATGCTTCAGCTGGCGTCTACAAGCGTCTGGTGCTGAAGGATAACAAGATCATCGGCACGGTACTTTACGGCGAGACTGCCGATGGCGCCTGGTTCAATGACCTGAAGAAGAAAGCGACCGATATTTCCGAGATGCGCGAGACGCTGATCTTCGGACAGGCCTATCAGGGAGGGTCGCCGCTGGACCCTATGGCGGCCGTTGCAGCCTTGCCGGATGACGCGGAGATCTGTGGCTGCAACGGCGTATGCAAGGGTAAGATCACCTCGACGATCACGGCCAAGGGGCTGACGTCGCTCGACGACGTGCGCGCCCACACCAAGGCATCCGCCTCGTGCGGCTCCTGTACCGGGCTTGTCGAGCAACTCATGGCACTGACGCTCGGCGACGGCTACAATCCGGCTGCCGTTCAGCCGATGTGCACCTGCACCGAACTCGGCCATGACGATGTCCGCCGGCTGATCAAGGCGAAGGGGCTGAAGAGCATCCCGGCCGTCATGCAGGAGCTCGAATGGAAGACTTCCTGTGGCTGTGCCAAATGTCGCCCCGCGCTCAACTATTACCTCGTCTGCGACTGGCCGGATGAGTATGCCGACGATTACCAGTCGCGCTTCATCAACGAACGCGTTCACGCCAACATCCAGAAGGATGGCACCTATTCCGTCGTGCCACGCATGTGGGGAGGAGTGACCAGTTCGGGCGAACTGCGCGCCATCGCCGATGTCGTCGACAAGTTCGCGATCCCGATGGTCAAAGTGACCGGCGGCCAGCGCATCGACCTGCTCGGCGTCGAAAAGGAAGACCTGCCGGCGGTCTGGGCCGATCTCGGCAAAGCAGGCTTTATCTCCGGCCAAGCCTATGCCAAGGGCCTGCGCACGGTAAAGACCTGCGTCGGCTCCGACTGGTGCCGCTTCGGGACGCAGGATTCCACCGGCCTCGGCATCCGCATCGAAAAGTTCATGTGGGGCTCCTGGACACCGGCCAAATTGAAGATGGCAGTCTCCGGATGTCCGCGGAACTGTGCGGAGGCCACCTGCAAGGATATCGGCGTCATCTGCGTGGATTCCGGCTTCGAGATCCATTTCGCCGGTGCTGCAGGCCTCGACATCAAGGGCACGGAGGTGCTCGGCCTTGTCAAGACCGAGGACGAAGCGCTCGAACATATCGTGGCGCTGACCCAGATGTACCGCGAACAGGCCCGTTATCTCGAACGCATCTACAAATGGGCCAAGCGCATCGGCCTTGATGAGATCCGCCGGCAGATCATGGAGGATCACGACAAGCGCAAGGCTTATTACGAGCGCTTCGTCTTTTCCCAGAAATTCGCGCAGGTCGATCCCTGGTCGGAGCGCGTCTCCGGCAAGGACAAGCACGAATTCCGGCCGATGGCGACCATCGGCTTCAGTCAGGCGGCAGAGTGAGGAGATCAACCATGAACTGGCATCCTATCGGCGAGATCTCCGATATTCCTCTGCGCGGCTCCCGCTGCGTAAAGACCCCGCATATGAATATCGCCGTCTTCCGCACGAGCGAGAACGAGGTCTATGCGATCGAAAACCGCTGCCCACATAAGGGCGGCCCGCTTTCGGAAGGCATCGTGCACGGCAATGCCGTCACCTGCCCCCTGCACAACTGGGTGATCTCGCTGGAGACCGGTAAGGCGCTCGGTGCAGACGACGGTGCGGTGCGCACCGTTCCGCTCAGGAACGAGGGCGGCACGCTCTATGTCGCGCTCGAAAGCCTTGTCATGGCGGCGGAATGATGGGAGCGGAAGTCAAGACCACCTGTCCCTACTGCGGTGTCGGCTGCGGCGTGATCGCCAAGGTGGATGAGACCGGCACCGTAACGGTGAAGGGCGACCCTGAACATCCGGCCAATTTCGGCCGGCTCTGCTCCAAGGGTTCGGCGCTTGCCGAAACGATCGATCTCGATGGTCGCCTGCTCCATCCTGAAATCAAGGGCAGACAGGCAAGCTGGGATGAGGCGCTCGATCTTGTCGCCAGCAGGTTTTCCGAGACCATTGCCGAACATGGTCCCGATTCCGTCGCCTTCTACGTCTCGGGACAGCTTCTGACAGAAGACTATTACGTCGCCAACAAGCTGATGAAGGGCTTCATCGGCTCCGCCAATATCGACACCAATTCCCGCCTCTGCATGTCCTCCTCGGTCGCCGGCCATCGCCGCGCTTTCGGCTCGGATACGGTGCCCGGCCTCTATGAGGATCTGGAACTTGCCGATCTCGTCATACTGACCGGGTCCAACCTCGCCTGGTGCCATCCCGTCATCTACCAGCGGCTGGCAGCCGCCAAGGCTGCCCGGCCGGGCCTGAAGATCATCGTCATCGATCCGCGCCGGACGATGACCTGCGACATCGCCGACCTGCATCTGGCCATCCGTCCGGATGGAGACGTCGCGCTCTTCATGGGACTGCTTGCCCATCTCGCGGCAAGTTCTGCCATCGACCAGAACTATATCGGTGCCCATACGAAAGGGTTTGGAGAGGCCTTTGCCGCTGCCGCCGCATTAACGGTAGACGACCTGCTTGAGCGTACTGGCCTGCCGGCCATGCAGGTGAGGGAATTCTTCCGCCTGTTCGAGATGACTGAAAAGGTCGTCACCTGCTACAGCCAGGGCGTCAACCAGTCCGCTTCCGGCACCGACAAGGTTAATGCCATAATCAATTGCCATCTCGCGACGGGGCGTATCGGCCGGCCCGGCATGGGGCCGTTCTCGCTGACGGGACAGCCGAATGCCATGGGCGGCCGCGAGGTCGGTGGCCTGGCCAATATGCTGGCTGCCCATATGGCGATGGAAAACACTGATGATCGTGACCGTGTGCAGCGTTTTTGGAATGCGCCTGCTATTGCCGCCAAACCCGGCCTGAAGGCTGTCGATCTGTTTCGGGCCGTCGAGGAGGGTCGCGTCAAGGCGCTCTGGATCATGGCGACCAATCCGGTCGTCTCCCTGCCGGATGCACGGCGCGTCGAGGCGGCGATTGCCGCCTGCCCCTTCGTGGTCGTCTCCGACATGCTGCGCGAGACCGATACGACGCGGCATGCGCATGTGCTGCTGCCCTCCCTCGGTTGGGGCGAGAAGGACGGAACGGTTACCAATTCGGAACGCCGCATATCGAGGCAACGCCCCTTTCTCGTTTCTCCGGGACAGGCACGCGCCGACTGGTGGCAGATGGCAGAAGTCGGCCGCCGGATGGGCTTTTCCGCCTTCGACTACACGTCTCCGGCCGATATTTTCGCCGAACACGCGGCACTCTCCGCTTTCGAGAATGACGGCAGCCGCGACTTCGATATCGGCGCCTACGCCGAGACGCAAGCGCCAGCTTATGATGCGCTGAAGCCGTTCCAGTGGCCGCAGCCTTTTGGAACGGAGAAAAGGGAAACGCGGTTCTTCGCTGAGGGCGGTTTCTTCCATTCCGATCGCAAGGCGCGTTTCGTTGCCGTAGAAGCACCGGCAACCGACAGAACAGATTCAGCCTATCCGTTCACGCTGAATACGGGTCGCATCCGTGACCAGTGGCACACCATGACACGGACAGGAAAGAGTGCGCGGCTGTCATCCCATATCGCCGAGCCCTTTGCGGAAATCCATCCGCGCGACGCGATGGAACTCGGCGTGGCTGACGCCGCCCTCGTGCAGATCGAAAGCGGCTATGGCAAGGCGATCATCCGCGCGCTGGTAACCGACCGGCAGGCACGCGGCAGCGTCTTCGTGCCGATGCACTGGAGCGACCAGAATTCCGCTGAGGCGCGGATCGGCGCCGTCGTCAAACCCGCAACGGATCCCGTTTCGGGGCAGCCTGCCTCGAAGAATGTCGCGGTTGCCGTCAGCCGCTATCGCGCTGCCACTTACGGCTTCGCCGTCAGCAAGGCAAAGCCTGATGTGGCAGACGCGGATTATTGGGCACTCGCCAAGGCCGATGGCGGCTGGCGGCTGGAGCTTGCCTTCCGTGACGGCATCGAAGACTGGGCGGCCTGGTGCCGAAAAAGCTTCGGCATTGCCGACCATATCGAGCCACTGGGTTATGCCGACCAGCAATCGGGCGACCGTCGCATCGCCTTCTTCGACGGAGAGAGACTGCTTGCCGCGCTCTTTCTTGGAAGAGAGCCGGTTGCCGTCGCGCGCAGCTGGGCGGTGTCGCAGCTGACTGCCGATCACAGCAATCTGCGTCGCCGCTTTGCCATCATCGCCGGCCGGCCGGGCGCCGACAGGCCGGATCCGGGTGCGACCGTCTGTTCCTGCTTCAGCGTCGGCGTCAACCAGATCGTCGCCGCCGTCCGCTCCGGCTGCCGCAGCGTCGACGCGATCGGCAACGAACTCAAGGCCGGTACCAATTGCGGTTCGTGCCGCGCCGAAATCAGGGGGATCATCAATGCCTGTGTTGCAGACGCTGCCGAATGATGTTGCCGACCGGGCGCCTGCCCGCATGGCGCCGCTCGCCAAGCTGCCGGTCTTCTGGTCGCTTGCCGGACAACGGGTGATCGTTGCCGGCGGCTCGGATGCCTGTGCCTGGAAGGCGGAACTGCTGGCCGCATGCGGTGCGAAGGTCGATATCCATGCCGAGCACCTCGGCGAAGCCTGCATCACCCTCATTGAGCGCGGCTCATCGCATCCGGATGGTGCGCTTATCCACCATCCGACGGCGTGGCGTGAAGATATCCTTGCAGGTGCGGCGCTTGCCATAGCGGACTGCGAAGATGAGGCGGAGGCTCGAACATTTTTTGAAGCGGCTCAGCGAGCCAGCGTTCCCGTCAACATCATCGACAAGCCGGCTTTCTGCCAGTTCCAGTTCGGCTCCATCGTCAACCGCTCACCCGTCGTGGTGTCGATCTCGACGGATGGAGCCGCCCCCATTCTCGCCCAGGCCATTCGCCGCCGCATCGAGACGCTGCTGCCGGCATCCCTGAAATCCTGGGCAGCCATTGCCCAGTCACTGCGCGAGGAGATTGCCCTTCGTCTGAAGCCTGGCGCAGAGCGCCGCGCCTTCTGGGAGCGTTTTGTCGATCGCGCTTTCGGAGCTGAGCCGACGGAAGCAAGCGCTCGCGATCTGCTTGCCGATATGAGACGACCGGCTCAGGCGCGTCCTGTTGGACGGGTGACGCTTGTCGGCGCTGGTCCGGGCGATGCGGAATATCTGACGCTAAAGGCCGTGCGGGCATTGCAGGCCGCCGACGTCATCCTGTTCGATGATCTGGTGTCGGACGAGGTTCTGGAGCTGGCGCGGCGCGAGGCAAAGCGCCTGCTCGTCGGCAAACGCGGCGGGCGAACGAGCTGCCGCCAGGAAGATATCAACGAGATGATGCTGACTTTCGCCAAGGCCGGCAAGAACGTTGCCCGGCTGAAATCCGGCGACCCCATGATCTTCGGCCGCGCCGGCGAGGAAATTGCCTATCTGAAGCAGCATAATGTCCCGGTCGAGGTCATCCCCGGCATCACGGCGGCGAGCGCCATGGCATCACGACTTGGTGTTTCCCTCACCCACCGCGATCATGCGCAGAGCGTGCAGTTCGTCACGGGACATTCGCGCCATGGCAGCCTGCCCGAAACGATCGACTGGCAGGCTATCGCGGACACAAGAAAAACGACGATCTTCTACATGGGTGGACGGACAGCAGGAGCAATCCAGAACAGGCTGATCGATGCTGGCCTCGATACAAGAACGCCCGTCGTGATCGTCAGCTCTGTCGCCAATAGCGACGAGCGGCGCTGGGCCGGCAGTCTGGACGGTCTTTCTTCGGCCATAGCGGAAATCGGCCTCGACCGGCCAGTACTGATCGGCGTCGGAGAGGTTTTTGGCGCTTGCGATCTGATGGCTGAAGCCGATCTGCCGTTTGTTGCCCGGGCTTAAGGACGCGCCGGAGCGGCGAACAGAACCTTGCTTCGTCAACCTCACGCGGCGGTTAGGCCATTTTCCAGTAACGCCTTGAGATCGCGAACGGGCGGCGCTCCAAACTGGCGGGCATATTCCCTCGTGAACTGCGTGACGCTCTCGTAGCCGACGGAATAGGCGGCCGAACTGGCCGGAACGCCTTCCGAAATCATCTGCCTTCGCGCTTCGATCAGGCGCAATTGCTTCTGGAACTGAAGTGGTGACAATGTGGTCACCGCGCGGAAATGCTGATGAAATGACGAAAGGCTCATGCCTGCCGTCTCGGCAAGCTCATTCACCCTTAAGGGACGAGCAAAGCCTTCGCGGATGATGGCAACGGCACGACCAATTCTCTCAGCGTGGCCATCTGTCTGACCGAGCGCCCGGATTGAGGCTCCGTGCTTGCCGGTCATTAGCCAGAAGTGCATCTCCCTTAGATGCTGCCTCGCCAGGATCGGCATGGCTGAAGGCCGATCGATCAGGCCCATCAGCCTGGCGGCGATGTCCGCGACCTCAGTTTCCGTCGGGTCTACGTTAACGGGCTTCGAGGTCGAAGCTGTCACCGGACCAATTTCCGTACCGATTTCGCGGATCATGGCGAGGTCGAGTTCGAGAACGAGAGAATAATAGGGAGCAATGCGACTTGCCATCGTGATCTGGCTCACCGTGGGAACGTCGGCGGTGATCAAGAGACTATCGCCTGCGCCGAAATCGAACGTCTCCGGCCCGATGCTCACTTTCTTTCGACCCTGGAGAACCAGCGCAACCAGAGGTCTGTTGATCGCAAACTGGATTTCGCTTGGGCTCAGGGCGCGGATAGCCGTGAGACCGGCGATCGGGGTCACTGCCACTCCGAATCGATCGACATTGATATCTGCATGACGGCGGACGATCTCCAGCAAGCTCATCAAACCCCCGCGATAATAGAGAAAAAGGCAACTCAAAATTGGCGGTCGGCCTTCACCAACGCCAGACTAGCAAGCCTTTCGGCCGTATCGCAAGTGCATGGGACGATGCAACTCCTCGCTTTCGGAGAAATAGGCAATTCGTTTGGAGAAATAGGCAGCAGTTCCGGTTAGGCTGGAGGCATTGTGTCAATCAGCAGTCATCGCAAAAGGAGTTGACCTATGACGACGATCTCACTCGTAACCGGCGGTAGCCGCGGCCTTGGACGCAACACCGCAGTCAGCATCGCCAAGCATGGTGGCGACGTAATTTTGACGTACCGAAACGGCGCGGAAGAAGCCAACGCTGTCGTGGCCGAAATTGAAGCTCTCGGCCACAAAGCAGTGGCGCTGCAGCTCGACGTCGGTACCACATCGGCATTCCCAGCCTTCGCGGAAGCCGTTCGATCCGCCCTGACTGTGACCTGGTCGCGCTCCAGCTTCGATCACCTCATCAACAATGCCGGTCATGGCGAGATGGCAAGTTTCGCGGAGACCACGGAAGTGCAATTCGACAATCTCTTCAATGTCCACGTTAAGGGCGTCTTCTTCCTGACCCAGACCCTGCTCCCTCTCCTTGTAGACGGCGGCCGTATCGTCAACTTCTCGTCCGGTCTCACCCGCGTTTCCTATCCGGGGTTTTCGGCCTACTCCGCAGCGAAAGGCGCGGTCGAAACTCTGACGCTCTACATGGCGAAAGAGCTTGGAAGCCGTGGCATTACGGCGAATACGGTCGCCCCGGGTGCGATTGCGACAGATTTCCTGGGCGGCGCGGTTCGCGACACGCCAGCCTATAACGAGGCGTTCGCAAACATGATCGCCCTTGGCCGCGTCGGTCTGCCGGACGATATCGGCCCGATGATCGCCAGCTTGATTGGCCCTGACAACGGGTGGGTCACGGCACAACGCATTGAAGTGTCCGGCGGCCAAAATATCTAGTCAGCCAGGGCCGGTTCGGCGTTCCGCTGGGCCGGTCTTGAATGCCTTGAATACAAGCCGCCCTTTCGCGAGGACTTTCTTGTTCTTTGAGGCAGGACAAGGCGGCAGCCTTCAATACCAGCATCGTCGGGAGGGCACCGTGGACTCGGTTGAGCCATCCTCGGCGGCATTTAACGTCCTGCATCGCGAAATATTTAAGGATATTTTCGCAGTAAGATCAATAATTTATACTCTCTTCTCGCTTTATTTTGGTTGAATCAGTTTTGCTTTAGACCAGTGTTTGTTTCGCTCTAATGCGAGTTCGTCATACACGCCACGATCTAATCCGTGACATTCGGTAGTGTTTTGCTCAAACATTTTGCGGCATTGTCCGATTCCCTTTAGGCGACACGAGATCTCACATGCCCTCGAGACTGAATCGCAAATTGCAGCTGCCCCGCCGCGACGACCTCGGCCTTCTGACAATCGCCAATGGCTCCGGCCTTTCCATATCAGCGCTGCCGAACGGCACACTGTTTTCCGTCGACTATGCCGATAGCCTCGGATCGGTACAGATCAACCAGATCCAGGGGTCGCCGCTCTCAGGCGGCGTCGGACGCCTCTATCTGCGGATCGGTGGCAGGAAGCCTGCCGTTGCAGAGATCGTCGGACCACGGGCGCAGGGTCGCTTTGGCCATAGTGAGGCAGGCTTCTCCTGGAGTGGCGAAGTCGCAGACATCCGCTATCACGTGAGCCTGATGCTTGCCCCTTCCGAAACGACATGGTTCTGGCATGTCACGCTTGCGCATTCCGGTACGGAAAAACTACAGGCCGATCTCGTGCTGGTTCAGGATATCGGCCTCGGCGACCGCGGTTTCCTGATGAACAGCGAGGCCTATGCCTCACAATATATCGACCATCATATTGCCGAACATCCAGCCTTCGGCCCTGTAGTGATGAACCGGCAGAACCTCAAGCAGGGCGGCGGGCGCAATCCGTGGCTCGCGCAGGGTTGCCTCGAAGGTGTAGCTGCTTACTCCACCGATGCGATCCAACTGGTCAAATCGGCCGCTGGCGAGGACGATCTTCTCGTCGGCCCCTTCGGCAGCAACCTGCCGAGCCAGCGCCGGCAACATGAAATGGCCTGCCCGGCCCTTCAGTCGAAGCCGCTTTCCACTTCAGCCGAAGGCGTGACCGCGACCTTCTTCGGCCTGTTCCTCAACGATCATCAGGCGGCATCCGACAATGCCGATCTTTCCCGCCTTGATCATCTGAAAGTTCCCGAAGCGAGGGCAACCGGGGCGGCCGAGCAAGTGCCGCCGCGCAGTATCCTGCAGGATGCCCGGCTGCTGGCGGTAGAAACGCTTGACGACAAAGCGCTTGCCCGACTCTACCCTGATCGCATGCTCGAAGAGCGCGTAGACGGAAAGCTGCTGTCCTTCTTCGTGCCCGAAGGCGCTCTCAATCGCCACGTGGTTCTGCGGGAAAAGGAACTGCAGGTCGCACGCCGCCATGGAGCAATCGTGCGCAGCGGCCAGAACATGTTGCTTGACGATGTCACCCTGGCCTCGACCTGCTGGATGCAGGGCATCTTTGCCGCACAGCTGACGATCGGCAATACATCCTTCCACAAGCTGTTTTCCGTCTCCCGCGATCCCTACAATCTGACGCGCACCAGCGGATTGCGCATCCTTGCCGATGTCGGCCACGGCTGGCAGCTTCTCGGCGTGCCCTCGGTCTTCGACATGGGCCTCAGCGACTGCCGCTGGATCTATCGGCTTGCCGACCGCACCATCACCGTGACAGCCGCGGCCTCCGGCGAAGATCCCGCCATGCAATGGGCGATTTCCGTCGAGGGTAAAGCGTGCCGCTTCCTGGTCTTCGGCCACCTCGTTCTCGGCGAGCGGGAATATGACACGAGCGGCTACGCCGAATTCGACGACGATGCCAAGCGCATTCTCTTTCGCCCGGACCCGCATTGGCTATGGGGTGAGCGTTTTCCCGATGCCAGCTATTGGCTTGTGAGCTCCACACCAGATGCCGTTGAGGCGATCGGCGGTGACGAGCTTCTCTATGAGGATGGCGCCGCTCGCAACGGTGCCTTCATTGCGGTGCGGTCTAAGGAAACGCAATCGCTGTCCTTGACGGTCGTCGGATCGATGAGGGACAAGGTGGAGGCTGAACGCCTGGCAGATCGTTACGCAGGCGGCGTGACGCAAGAAGCGATGCTGGCTCCGGCTTCGCGTTTCTGGCGGGAGACAATCCGCGGCCTGACGTTCGACAAACCCGGAGCCGATGCCGTGGCCCATGCCGCGATCCTGCCCTGGCTGGCGCATGACGCAATCGTGCACCTGAGCGTGCCGCACGGGCTGGAGCAATATACCGGTGCTGCCTGGGGCACGCGCGACGCCTGCCAGGGACCGGTCGAGTTCCTGCTTGCCTATGAGCATGATCGCGAATGCAAGGAAGTCGTGAAGACTGTCTTCAGCGAGCAATACCTCGAAAAGGGCGACTGGCCGCAATGGTTCATGCTGGAGCCCTATTCCAACATCCGCTCCGGCGACAGCCACGGTGATATCATCGTCTGGCCGCTGAAGGCGCTCTGCGACTATATCGAAGCGACCGGTGACCTTGCCATCCTCGATGAAGAGGCGGCCTGGCGCGATGACAAGACTATGGGCAGAGCACCATCCGATACGATCGCCGTCCATGTCGACAAGCTCCTCGATACGGTGCGCGAACGCTTCATTCCCGGCACGCATCTGATCCGCTATGGCGAGGGCGACTGGAACGATTCTTTGCAGCCGGCCGACCCGCACTTGCGCGACTGGATGGTGAGCAGCTGGACGATTTCCCTGCTCTATGAACAGATCGTGCGTTATTCCGCCATCCTGCGCCGTATCGGCAAAGGCGCCGACGCCACCGAACTGCGCAAGATCGCCACCGCCATGCGGCGCGACTTCAACAAGCACCTGATCCGCGATGGCGTTGTCGCCGGTTACGGCATCTTCGACCCCGCCCACGACGGCGTCGAGCTGCTGCTGCATCCCGATGACCAACGCACGGGCCTGCACTATTCGCTGATCTCGATGACGCAGGCGATGCTCGGCAAGCTCTTCACACCGGAGCAGCGGCAGGCGCATATGAAGCTGATCGAAAAGCACCTGCTTTTTCCTGATGGCGTCCGCCTGATGGAGAAACCTGCGACCTATGCCGGTGGCCCGGAAACGCTGTTCCGGCGTGCGGAATCCTCTTCCTTCTTCGGCCGCGAGATCGGCCTCATGTATGTGCATGCGCATCTGCGTTACTGCGAGACGCTCGCCATCGCCGAGAATGCGAAGGCGCTCTGGAAAACGATCGGCCTCGTCAACCCGATCGCCGTCACCGACGCCCTGCCGCATGCGTCGCTGCGCCAGCGCAACACCTATTTCAGCAGCAGCGATGCCGCCTTCCTTGACCGCTATCAGGCGATGACCAACTGGGATCAGGTCAAGAAAGGCGAAATCGATATCGACGGCGGCTGGCGTATTTATTCCAGCGGCCCCGGCCTCTATGCCCGCAGCTTCATCGAAAACATCCTCGGCTTCAAACGCCGCTTCGGACGGCGTAAGCGTGAACCGCTGCTGCCGTCATCCGCCTCGATCGCGATCAGGACGGATCATGCGCCTTGGCGCCGGTTGAACGCCCCGTCGAAGGCACCGAAGCGAAAGGGTTAAAGCAATTCCAGGAAAAGTGGGAGCCGGTTTTCCGTCCGGAATTGCGAAAAAACAATAGGATAGAGCGCCTCCTCGGATTCCGCATGCCGGAGGCGCTCTACTAGAAGATGGCTTCGTGCACCCGTCGGAAAGGCTTCAGCTGATCGCAGGGCCTGCATAGGATGCATAGAGTGCCTAGGCATTTTCCCACGCCCTCTGGAAAATGTCAGATTCATTAGCTGTCATATATGGCTGACATTTCTCACGTAGGCGAGCGAGAAACCTATGCATTCTATGCATCCTATGCAGTGAAGACACAGTACCGCTCTATTTCCACCTCTGTGGGACTGTAATTGGCCGGTATCAAATCGGGCATCATCGCCGCACACTTGCCAATGACACGTGCTCCTTCATCAGCGCAGGGAACGCACCTCAATCATCGCTCTGCTTCATTTTTTCGAGGCGACATCAATCATTTACCCGATCGCTCGTTTGTTTATCGATAAAAACATTTGTTTCAGGCAAAATAGATGATAACGTTTCAACTAAATTGAATGCATGACGGCAACAGTCAATGTTTGGGAGGACATGACATGACCAGCAGCAGTAGATTTGCGCCCGAAATCCGTCGTCGCACCCTTCTTGCCGGCGCAGGAAGCGCTGCGCTCTTGGCCGTCAGCGGAGCGGGACGGGCTCAGGATTCAATCAGCGGCGAACTCGTCGTTCTGAACTGGATCGGCGGCTCCGAACTCGAGATGATGCATTCGATCCAGAAGGCCTTTCTGGCGAAATATCCCAATGTCACGATCCGCGAGGTCGCCATCACTGGCCAGGGTGACATGCGCGGCGGCATCCGCACCGCGCTGATGGGCGGCGAAGTCGTTGACGTGCTCTTCAACACTTGGCCGGCCTTCCGCAAGGAACTTGCCGATGCCGATATGCTCCGGCCGATCGACGATCAGTGGAAATCCTTCGGTTGGGACAAACTCATCAGCCAATCGTGGAAGGATCTCGGATCTATTGGCGATAAGACCTATGGCCTGACTTACACGTTCGGGGACCGTTCAGGCATCTGGTACAAGAAGGAGCATCTCGCTAAGGCCGGTATTGCCGAACCGCCGAAGACCTGGGACGAATTTGTCGCCTCCTTCGCGAAGCTTACAAAGGCAGGCTACGCGGCTCCGGTCGCGATCCCCGGCAAATATTGGGCACATGCCGAATGGTTCGAAACCCTGCTGCTGAGAACCGCGGGCGTCGAGACGGCGACGAAGCTTGGCGCTCATGAGATCCCGTGGACCGATCCCGCTGTGAAGACGGCGCTGACGAAATATGCGCAGATGCTGACCACCGGCTGCTGTGGCGCCCCAAACACGATGCTTGCCAATGACTGGGACGGTGAGGCCGACCAGATCTTCCAGGCCGATGCCAAGAACTATCTGCTGATCGGCATGTGGTTGAACAATCGTGCCAAGAACGATTACAAGCTCACCGAAGGCAAGGATTACGGTCTCTTCCAGTTCCCGTCGCTCGGGATGGGCCATGACGATACGTCGAGCGTCGACGCCAAGGAGCTACTGGTGACGACGAATGGCCCCAATCCGAAGGCGGCGGACGCCTTCCTCGATTTCTGGACGAGTGCCGAGGCCGCCAACATTCTTGCCAAAGCCGGCTATGCTTCACCGAGCAGCAATGTCGATGCCTCGCTCTATGGCGAAGCGCAGAAGGTGGCGACACAGGCGGTCGCAAGCTCGAGGCTGCAATTCGTGCTCGGCGACCTGCTGCCCGGCGATCTCGTCGACGAGTATCGCGTGCAGTTGCAAAAATTCCTGCAGGATCCGTCCGATGCCAATATCGACACTGTCCTTGCGGCTATAGAGACAAAGGCCAAGGGTTCCTACTGATGGCTGACACCTCCGCTTCCCCGGTGCGGGAAGCGGCGGGCGTGATGCAGGGTTCTCCGCCGGCAGCTGGCATCAGAAGCCATCGGCGTCTGCTCAGGAACACGCCCGCCGCGCTTATCCTGATTGCGCCGGTTCTCGTATTGTTTGCGATCGCCGTGATCTACCCGCTGGTCGAGACGATCCGGCTGAGCTTCTGGGATATCCAGGGGCTCAAGAAACCAGCCTTTATCGGCTTCGGAAATTATACGCGGCTCTTCGCCGACGCGGCTTTCCGCAACACGCTGCTGACGACCTTGATCTTCACCATCGGCACGACTGCGATCTCGGTGGCGATCGGCTGGGTTCTGGCGATGCTGTGCGCTTTTGCACCACAGCAGACCCTGCCCTTCCGCGTGATGATCTTCGCGGCCTTCGGCATTTCGGAAGCGGTTTCCGGCTATATGTGGATCGGCATTTACAGGCCGGATGCCGGCGGTCTGCTCAATTCACTGATCCAGCTCCTGGGCTTTCCGGGCTTCGCGCACGCCTGGTTGGGTGACGCCAACACGGCCCTCTGGGCGCTGATCGTCGCGGCCTCCTGGAGCGGTGTCGGACTGCCGCTGATGCTGATCTTCGCCGCCATCCAGGCGATCCCTAAATCCGTGCTTGAAGCCGCCTATATGGATGGTGCCAAGCCGCTCTCGACCATGCGACACATCATGATGCCGCTGTCGATGCCGGGCGTGCGCGTCGCCGTCTTCATCAATCTCCTGTCGGCTCTGCGCGCCTTCGACATTATCTATATCCTGACTGGCGGCGGACCGGTGCGCTCGACGGAGACTGTCGGCTATTTCATGTACCGGGAATCCATGACGCAGTTCAAACTGGGCTATGGTGCGGCCGCTACCGTCATCCTGCTGCTTGCAGTCCTGATCGTCTCCATCCCCGCTATCATCCAGCGAACGGCAGGTGCGAAATGACCGGCAAAGCACCTCGCTGGATTATCGCCGTCGTCGGCATCGTCGCCTTCATCTGGGTGATCCCGATCATCGGCATCGTCGTCACCTCGTTGCGCCCGCCCGAGGGCGTCTCGCTCGGCTGGTGGCGCTTTGATCATTTCGATCTCACCCTCGATGCCTGGCGTCGCGTCTGGGACAAATATCCGCTCGCAGACTCCATGTGGGTGACGATGAAGACGGCTGGTCTCGCGACGGCGCTCACCATGCTGCTGACGCCGGCGGCGGCCTATGCCTTCCACTTCCTGACATTCCCATTCCGCCGATTGCTGCTGATCATCATCATCAATGCATTCGTGCTGCCGCAACAGGTCGTCATCATTCCGCTCTTCACGCTTTGGCGCGATATGGGGTTGATCGACAACATCCTATCAGTGCTGATCCCCTATGTCGGGCTCTCTTTCGCCTGGTCGATCTTCCTCGTTAAAAACTTCTTCGAGGATTTTCCGCGCGAACTCGTGGAGGCCGCCAAGATCGACGGCTGCGGGCCGCTGGCAACCTTCCGCCATGTGGTGCTGCCGAACAGTCTGTCGCCGATCTTTGCCGTCGGCATCCTGCAGTTCCTCTGGACATGGAATGCCCTGTTGCTGCCGATGCTCTTTCTGCGCAGTGATGTTCCCCTCCCTGTGCTGCTCGCCCGTATCTCCGGCAGCTACGAGATCAATTGGGACCTGAGATCGGTGGCGGCCATCATCACCACCATCGTTCCCCTGCTCGTCTTCCTCGTCTTCCAACGTCAGTTCGCCGCCGGCTCCCAGACAAGCACCGGCGCAAAGGAATAGGACCATGCCCAAGACCACGAACAAGCCGCTGCGTTACCGCCAGATCCATCTCGATTTCCATACGTCGGAACATATTCCGGGCATCGGCGCCGATTTCGATCCGGATGTCTTCGTCTCGACACTGAAAGCAGCCCATGTCGATTCCATCACCATCTTCGCCAAGTGCCATCACGGCTGGTCCTATTATCCGACCAAGGTCGGCAAGCCGCATCCGCGACTTGCCCGCCCGGACCTTCTCGGTGACATGGTGAAGGCGCTTGCCGCAGCGGATATCGAAAGCCCGATCTATATCTCTGTTCAGTGGGACGAGCTGACGGCACGCGAACATCCTGAATGGCGCGCCATGAGCGCATCGAACCGCTATCATCACGACCGGCCGGCCGACCCCTCCGCCGGCAAGCAACTCAGCCCTGCCTGGCACACGCTCTGCCTCAATCATGCGGGTCTAAGACACTACATCCTCGAACAGGCACGCGAGGTCGCGCAGAACTATCCGACGCAGGGCCTCTTCTTCGATATCATCCTGACGCCGGATTGCGTCTGCCCAGCCTGCGTCGAACGCATGCTGTGCGAAGGTCTCGACCCTGAAAACCCGGCCGACCGCCTGAAGAACGACGAAGCCGTCAACGAGCAGTTTCGCCGCGAGACGAGTGAAGCGCTGTTTGCGGAATTCCCTGGCCTGCGCGTCTTCTACAATTGCGGCCACATCCATAAGCAGGGGCCGGAACGCTTTTCGACCTATTCGCATCTCGAACTCGAAAGCCTGCCGACGGGCGGTTGGGGATACGACCACTTTCCCTCAAGCGCCCGTTATGCGGCAACGCTTGGCATGGACTTTCTCGCCCATACCGGCAAGTTCCATACGTCCTGGGGCGAATTCGGCGGCTTCAAACATCCGGATGCACTGGAATACGAATGTGCCCAGATGATCGCGCTCGGCTCCAAATGCCTGGTCGGCGACCAGCTTCATCCGAACGGAGCGATCAACCCTGACACCTATGCGTCGATCGCGCCGGCCTATCGTCGTGTTGAAAAGCTCGAGCCTTTCCTCGAAGGCGCCAAGCAGATTTCCGAAATCGCCATACTCTCGGCGGAACACATGAACCCGAAGGGCGCACGCAACCATCCAAGCGATGATGGCGCCGCCCAGGTGCTGCAGGAGCTGAAACGGCCTTTCGACGTCATCGATAAGTCTGGCCGTTTCGAGCAATACCGGCTGCTGATCCTGCCGGATGAAATCCCTGTCGATGCCGCGCTCGCCGCACGGCTCAAATCCTATCTCGCGGGCGGCGGCAGGATCATTGCCTCCTGGCGTTCGGGTCTTGATGAAAACGGACGATTTGCTGTCGACTTCGGTATCGAAAGGGGAGCCGCGCCCATCGCTTTCAAGCCGAGCTATGTGAAAGCCGGAAAGGATCTCGATCCGTCCATGCCGGAAACGGCCTTTGTCTTCTACGATGATGCCGAAACCGTCCGTTCGGTCGGTGCGACGGTGCTGGCCGGCATATATCCCTCCTATTTCAACCGCTCCTACAAGCATTTCTGCTCACATCAGCATGCGCCCGACGACCCGGATGCCGATATGCTGGGCGCAGCAGTCACCGAACACGAGGGTGTGGCCTACATCGCTTATCCGATCTTCCGGCTCTACCGGGCGATGGGCCAGCCGCTCTACAAATATCTGGTTCGCGGCCTTCTTGATCGACTTGTCCCCAATCCGGCCATGGTCACCGATTTACCGTCTTCCGGGCGGGCGACACTGACGCGCCAGATCGAGCATGACCGCCATATCCTGCATCTGCTCTACGGTCCGCCGCAGATCCGCGGCAAGGATGTGCGCGGCGACGACGGTTCGACCCGGGTCATGGAGATGATCGAGGACATTCCGGCGATTGGCCCGGTCAATGCCACTGTGCGCCTGCCGACAAAACCGAAGCGCGTTTTTGACGCGATGACAGGAGAGGATCTTGCCTGGAATGCGGGTGACGATGGCGCCATCAACATCACGGTGCCGCGCCTGCGCATCCACAGCGCCGTGGTCTTCGAAGGCGCATAATGCAGATTGAAGTAGGGGAGCCGTCGGACTTTGCTCTTGCCGCCCGCGATACTGGTGGGCGGCGGAGCGCTGGGCTATACGACGGGAAGGCGCTTGGCCTGGCGCCATTTCCCATGGATGAATGCAGGAGCCCGCTCGAAATGCAACAAACGGACCAGACGGCCGGAAGGAAGCGCGGAGCCACGATCGTCGACGTTGCCAAGGTGGCGAACGTCGCAGTCGGCACTGTGTCGCGCTATCTTAACGGCCAAACGATCCGTCGCTCGAACCGCGAGCAGATCGAGCGGGCGATCCAGGATCTCGGCTACCGGCGCAATGCCGCAGCCGCCTCGATCCGCACCGATCTCACCCATATGATCGGCTTCCTGGTGCCGACCTTCGACGAGTTCCATGCCCGAATGCTGGAGCATCTTGCTCATTCCGTGCGTCAGACCGGAAGGGCGCTCTTGACCTACTGCCATGGCGGCGATCCGCGCGTGGTGGCCGAGGCACTGGATTTCTTTGCGGCGCAGCGCGTCGATGCGCTCGTCATGGACGGCACTGCGGAAGTCTATGATCGCGTCGACGACCTGATCCACCACGACATTCCGATCATCTTCTACAACAACGACGTCCGCGGGCTGGCGGCAGACCGGGTGATGGTGGAGAACCATCGCGCAAGCCACCGCATCGTCAGCCACCTCATCGATCTCGGCCACAGCCGCATCGGCATTCTGACAGGCGATCCACGCAATTCCTCGGGTATTGAACGGCTGGAGGGCTATGAGCAGGCGCTGCGCGACCGGGGCATTGCAATCGATCCAACACTCGCAGTGCGCGGCAACTGGCGCATGGACGGCGGTTATCAGGCGACCAAACGGCTGATGTCGCTCGAAAACCCACCGACCGCGATCTTCTCGGCCAATTACGGCATGGCGATCGGGGCGCTGAGCTGGCTGAAGGAAAACGGCAGGCATGTGCCCGAAGATATTTCGCTTGCGAGCTTCGACGATGTGGCGATCTTCCGCCTCTACGAAGCCGGCATTACGGCCGTCGCCCAGCCGGTCGCAAGCGTTGCCGAAACCATTACCGACATTCTCGTGGAACGTCTGACGGAGCCCTCCGGGGGAGCGACACGCAGCGTCGTCCTTGAATGCGACATCATCCTGCGAGGCTCGACGCGACGGATCACCTGACGCGCGCTGCCCACCAGGCGGTTAAAGGGAGGAAGCTTTGGCCAGCGTAGAATTGCACGATATCGACAAATCCTATGGAAGCTTTCAAGCCATCGAGGGCCTGAACCTGAGCGTCGACGACGGATCATTCACGGTCTTCGTCGGGCCTTCCGGCTGCGGAAAATCAACGCTTCTGCGCATGATCGCCGGCCTTGAGAAGATCACCGCCGGCGATCTCAAGATCGATGGGCGGCGCATGAACGAGGCCGACCCGATCGAGCGCGGCGTGGCTATGGTCTTCCAGAACTACGCGCTCTACCCGCATATGACAGTGGAGCAGAATATCGGCTTTTCACTGCGCATGGCCGGCATGGGCAAGGCCGACATCGACCGCAGCGTCGCTGCAGCGGCAGCCACGTTGCAGATCGAAGCGCTGCTGAAACGCAAACCTGCGCAGCTCTCGGGCGGCCAGCGCCAGCGCGTTGCTATCGGTCGGGCGATCGTGCGCAATCCGGCCGTCTTCCTGTTCGATGAGCCCCTGTCGAACCTCGATGCAGAACTCAGGGTCTCGATGCGCGTCGAGATCGCCAAGCTGCATCGTCGTATCGGCGCGACCATGATCTATGTCACCCACGACCAGACGGAGGCTATGACGCTCGCCGACAAGATCGTCGTCATGCGGGCAGGCAAGATCGAGCAAGCCGGCACGCCGGACGCGCTCTATGCCGATCCTGACAATCTTTTCGTCGCCGGCTTCATCGGCTCGCCGCGCATGAATTTCCTCGATGGCAGGTTCGGTGCGGATGGGGCAATCAAGCTCGATTGCGGGACGGCTTTTAGGGCCGGCATCGTCGGCACGGGCCGCGAGATGCCGGTCAAGGTCGGCATCCGGCCGGAGCATTTTGCGGGACGCGATGAGGGCGGCGGTTCAATCGACGTCAAGGTCGAGGTCGTGGAAAACCTCGGCGGAACCCGCTTCATCTATGGCACGCTCAACTCGGGCCAATCGGTGATCGTCGAGGACCGTTCGGAAAGAGTTTTGCGCCCCGGGGAAACGATAAGCGCAGGCTTTCCGGCCCGAAAAGCGCTGCTCTTCGGTGTCGAGGGCCTACGCATTCGTGACGCCCGGCCGGCAAACAGCATCCCGGCAGAATGAGCATGGCGGACAATCTTCTCTGGTATGACGCGCCGGCCCGGTCATGGACGGACGCGCTGCCGCTTGGCAACGGCCGGCTCGGCGCCATGGTGTTCGGCGACCCCGTTTCCGAAAGACTGCAGATCAACGAATCCACCTTCTGGGCCGGCGGTCCCTACCGGCCGGTCAACCCCGATGCCTATCGCCACCTGGAGAGGGTCCGGGAGCTGATCTTCGCCGGCCATTACGTGGAAGCAGAAGCGATGGCCGAGGAGCATCTGATGGCGCGGCCGATCAAGCAGATGTCCTACCAGCCTATCGGCAATCTCCATGTCGATTTGCTGCATTCGCAGAGCGTGACGAACTATCGCCGCACGCTCGATCTCGATACAGCGATCACCACGACCTCCTATATCGCCGATGGAACGACCTTCTTTCGCGAGGCGTTCATCTCTGCCATCGACGGCGTGCTTCTGTTTCGCCTTTCCGCAGATCGACCCCATTCCGTGAAGTGCCGGATATCGCTCGGCAGCCCCCAGCAAGGTCGGCTGATTGCGGGCAATGCCTCACAACTGACCTTTTGCGGCACCGGTAAGGCCGAATGGGGCATTGCCGCCGCCCTGCGCTTCGCTTTCGGCATTCGAGTGATCAATAACGGAGGAACACTAAGCTTCTCGGACGGCGTCATCTCGGGCGACGATGCAGACGAGCTTTTGATCCTGCTCGATGCCGCGACGAGTTTTCGCCGATACGATGATGTCTCGGGCGATCCGGATGGCACGATCGCCGCGCGGCTGTCAAAAGCCTCGGCTCGCAGTCCCGAACTCATGCGTCGGGATCATATGGCTGAACATCAGAGGCTGTTCCGCGCCTTTGCCATCGATCTGGGTTCCACGTCCGCAGCTAACGAGACCACGGATCGCCGCATTGCAGGTTTTGGTGGTCGGCATGATCCTGCCCTCGCCGCCCTTTACGTGCAGTTCGGTCGCTACCTGATGATCGCCTCGTCCCGCCCCGGCACGCAGCCTGCAAACCTCCAGGGCATCTGGAACGAGGAAACCGATCCGCCCTGGGGCAGCAAATATACAACCAACATCAATCTGCAGATGAATTACTGGCTGCCGGCCCCGGCCAATCTGCCCGAATGCATCGAACCGCTCGTCGAGATGGCGCAAGAGCTTTCCGAAACCGGTCGCGTGACGGCGCAGGTGCATTATCGTGCACGCGGCTGGGTCATGCACCACAATACCGATCTGTGGCGGGCGACCGGGCCGATCGATGGCGCCAAATGGGGCCTCTGGCCGACCGGCGGCGCATGGCTCATGGCGCAGTTGCTGGATATTGCCGATTATCTTGACGATGCCGATAGCCTGCGCCGGCGCCTTTTCCCGGTTGCCAAGGCGGCGGCAGAGTTTGTCTTCGATGTGCTGGTTCCCCTTCCCGACACCAAATATCTGGTGACCAACCCTTCGCTATCGCCGGAGAATGTCCACCCGCATGGCGCCTCGCTCTGCGCCGGACCCGCCATGGACAGTCAGATCATCCGGGATTTCCTTTCTCTGCTTCGCCCGCTCGCCGTCTCCATCGGCGGTGAAGACGGGCTTGTTGCCGAGATCGACCGCGTGCTGCCGCGCCTTCCGTCAGACAGGATCGGAGCGGCCGGCCACTTGCAGGAGTGGCTGGAGGACTGGGATCTGCAGGTGCCGGAAATCCATCATCGCCATGTCTCGCACCTCTATGGCCTCTATCCAAGCTGGCAGATCGACATGGATAATACGCCCAACCTTGCCGCAGCTGCCCGCCGCTCGCTGGAAATCCGCGGTGACGATGCGACGGGCTGGGGCATCGGCTGGCGCATCAATCTCTGGGCCAGGCTTCGCGACGGCGATCATGCACTCGACGTCGTCAAGCTGCTCATTAGCCCGGAGCGGACCTACACCAATCTCTTCGATGCTCATCCGCCCTTCCAGATCGACGGAAATTTCGGCGGTGCCGCCGGCATCCTCGAAATGCTAGTGCAATCACGTGCAGGCGAAATTCATCTGCTTCCAGCCCTGCCCAAGGCGTGGCCGCGCGGCTCGGTCCGCGGCTTGCGCCTGCGCGGCGGCATGCTTCTCGACCTCGATTGGGAGAATGGCAGGCCGATGAAGATAAGGCTCACAGCATCGCGCGACGTGAGCACCGTCCTTCGCTTCGGTGGGAGAAGACACAAAATCGAGCTCCCCGCTGGCGAAAGTTTCGGCGGCGACGGAGGGACAGTATTCGGATGACGGCTCCGACGGACTGACGCCGTGATGATGGCGTTCCAGGCAAGGCAGATTGTCCTGCTTAAGGCGAGATCGTCTTTATCCTGTCGTACGGCTGCAATTCGCCCGGAGCTGCTTGACAACACGAGAGTGCCTGTATTTTATTCAAGCCTGCGGATTAGGCAAAAGCTCCTCCGTATTTTACATGACTTCGATAGTCGCTGGGCAGTTTCGCCCCATGATGGCCCCGTCGCAGATGGATGCCCTCATGGGGTTTTTGGTTTTTGGCTTGCACATGACTGATGCATTGAAAATCGGCATTCTTTACTCTACCACAGGCCCCTACGGCTCGATGGGGCGCGACGCGCGCGCCGGCGCGGAATTTGCGATCGCCGAATTCGCCGCAGTAAGCGGCCGGCCCGTCGAGCCGGTCTTCTTCGACCCGCAGGCCGATCTTGCCGCCTATCTCGAAGGCGCGCGTCATTTGCTGCGTGCCGGGTGCCGTCACATCGTCGGCACCATCACCTCGGCCGCCCGCAAAGAGGTCATCCCGCTCATTGAAAAGCATGACGGGCTGCTCTGGTATATGTGCCCCTACGAAGGGTTCGAGGCGAACG
Organism: Rhizobium sp. BK377; assembly: GCF_014193935.1. Lineage (NCBI taxonomy): Bacteria > Pseudomonadati > Pseudomonadota > Alphaproteobacteria > Hyphomicrobiales > Rhizobiaceae > Rhizobium > Rhizobium sp. BK377. Next base: position 8,156 of record NZ_JACIAC010000010.1, on the reverse strand, counting down.
AAAACGTCATTTATGTCGGCGGCTGCCCAAACCAGCATCTCCTGCCGCTCTTCGAGCACCTGATCCCGCGCTACGGCAACCGGCCCTATCTCGTCGGCGCCAACTATGTCTGGGGCTGGGAGATGAACCGGCTCGCCCGCGAACTGATCACCAATGCCGGTGGCGAAGTTCTTGGCGAGCGATATCTCCCGCTCGAGGAAACCGCAGTCGGGCGTATCGTCGCCGATATCGAGCAGCGCCGTCCGAGCTTCATCCTCAACAATCTGATCGGCCCCTCGAGCTATGCCTTCCACGAAGCGATTCGCCGACTTGCCGATCGCGACCCCGCCTTCCGGCCCGAAAACTGCCCGGTCGTCAGCTGCGATCTGATGGAATGTGAGCTTGACGATATCGCGCCGGGCGCAGCCGTCGGTCAGCTCTGTGCCGCTTCTTATTTTGACAGCGTCGCGACCTCCGAAAATGGCGACTTCAAACAGCGGATCCTCGCTCACTACGGCGCGCCGCGCCGCATTTCCAGCGTCTTTGCCAGCGCCTATACGGCTGTGCGTCTTTGCGTCGATGCGATCGTGGCGGCCGACGGCGACGAGCCGGCGAACGTGCGTCGGGAATTATACAGCAAGATCTGGGCGACACCCTTCGGTACGCTCAACATCGACCGCGAAACGAACCACGCCGCCCTGCCCTTTCATCTCGGTCGTATCAATACCCATAACGGCTTTGATGTGATCGCCTCGCGTCCGCCGCTCGCTGCCGATCCCTATTTGACCGGCCGCAACAAACCGGCTTCGCCGAGATTGCGGGTGGTCTCATGAGGGAAACGCCCAATTTCACCGGCTGGCATGCTGTCGTTCTCCACCGCGATGACGGCAATGCCGAAAGGCTGATCCGTCAGTTGCGTCTTCTCGGGCTGTCAGCAAGCCTGCAATGGGCGCCAATGTTGGCCGCAAACGCACCCGATCTCGTCATCGTCGATGCCGACCAGGGCTTTGACGATCTGCTGCCATGGAACGGTCTCGGCTCCATCCCGGCATGCCCCGTCGTCGCATTGCTCGGCTCGGAAGCGCCGGGCCGTATCGCCTGGGCGCTCGGTCAGGGCGCCGGTGCGATCATCGCCAAGCCAATCTCGGCCTCCGCTGTCTATCCGGCCCTCGTCATGGCCGTCTCCATTCATCGGGAGCGCAAAGGTGTCGCCGAGCGCCTGCAATATCTCGAAGAACGCATTCGCCTTCGCCCGCTCGTGCATGCCGCAATCGAGAAGCTGATGCAGGCGCATGGCGTCGACGAGGAACGCGCCTATTCGATCCTGCGCAATTGCGCGATGCGCCGCCGCCTGCCGATGGAACAGATCGCCGCCTTCATCCTTGGCGGCATAGAGCCACTGCCCGAGGCCGGCTGATGCGCGTGATCAAAGCCATGCTGCGGCGGCCGCCGGCCCTCTTCGGTCTTATCGTCGTAGTTGTCGTCATTGCGCTTGCGGTGACCGCTCCTTGGATCGCGCCATTCAACCCCGATGAGCAGATGTTCGACGGACTGTCGCTGGAAGGCGCGCCGCTACCGCCCGGCGGTCCCTATCTGCTCGGTACGGATACGCTGGGACGCGACCTCTTTTCGCGCATGCTGTTTGGCGCACGCACCTCGCTCGTCATCGGCCTTGTCGCCAACGGCATCGCGGTTGCAATCGGCCTTCTGATCGGCATTCTCGCCGGCTACGCGCGCGGTATCGTCGGCAATATCCTGATGCGCTTCACCGATCTGATGATGGCCTTTCCGGCATTGCTGCTGGCAATCGTGCTTGCCGCATTGCTGCGCCCGAGCCTTTGGATCGTCGCTATGGTGATCGCGCTCGTCAACTGGGTGCAAGTTGCCCGCATCGTCTATACGGAGACACGCGGCCTGGTGGAGCGCGACTTCATCATGGCCGAACGCTCGCTTGGTGCGGGCCATATACGGGTTCTCTTCCTGCATATCCTGCCGCATCTCGTGCCGACCGCAATCGTCTGGGGCACACTTGGCATCGCCACGACCGTGTTGCTGGAAGCGACTCTTTCGTTCCTCGGCATCGGCGTACAACCGCCGCAGCCCTCTTGGGGAAACATCATCTTCGAAAGCCAGAGCTACTTCCAGGCAGCCCCCTGGCTCGTCTTCTTCCCCGGCGCGTTCATCCTGCTGACGGCCCTGTCCTTCAATCTTGTCGGGGATGCGCTGCGCGACATTCTCGATCCGACCCAGCGCGGGAGAGGCTGATGGTCTTCCTCGTCCTTCGCCGGCTGGTACAGGCCGCGCTCATTCTTCTCGGCGTTGCCGCCATTACCTTCGTGCTGCTGTATGCGCTGCCGGCCGACCCGGCGCGTATGATTGCCGGCCGAAGCGCCACGGCGCAGACAGTCGCCAATATCCGCCACGAACTTGGCCTCGACGAGCCGCTGCTCGTCCAGTTCGCCACATATCTCTCCGACCTCGCGCACGGCAATCTCGGTCGCTCCTATGCACAGAAGACCGAGGTCTGGACGCTGATCGCCGCCCGCCTGCCCGCGACACTCGTCCTCATGCTATCAGGCATTCTGGTCGAACTGGTGCTTGGTCTGACGCTCGGCACGATCGCCGCCGTTCGCCGCGGCGGTTTCACTGACCGGCTTGTGATGACTGCCTCTTTCGTCGGGGTTTCGGCGCCGCAATTCGTCGTCGCTCTGCTGCTTCTTTATGTCTTTGCGGTAACGCTCGGATGGCTACCGATGAGCGGTTACGGCTCATTTGCCCATGTCGTACTGCCAGCCTCCACCCTCGGCGTCCTCGGCGCCGGCTGGTATGCCCGCATGGTTCGATCGGCAATGATCGATGTTCTCAATCAAGACTACGTCCGCACCGCCCGCGCCAAGGGCCTGTCCTCGCGCCGCATCATCTTCCGCCACGCCCTTCCCAATGCGATCCTACCGATCATTGCGATGATCGGTATCGACATCGGCCAGTTTATGGGTGGCGTGGTCGTCGTCGAGGCAGTCTATGGCTGGCCGGGCATCGGTCAGCTTGCCTGGCAGGCCATCCAGCAGGTCGACATACCGATCATCATGGGCGTCACGCTGACGTCGGCACTTGCCATCGTTATCGGCAATCTGCTCGCCGACCTTGTGGCGCCGCTCATCGATCCACGCATCCGCACACGTTGACAGCAACCAAGAAGGGGAACCCGCATGTTCAAACGCTGGCTTCGACACACGACCATGGCAACGATGGTGGCCCTCGCCCCCGCCGCCATGGCACAGGAAACGCCCAAGCAGGGCAGCGATATCGTCGTCACCTACAAGGACGACATCACCACGCTCGACCCGGCCATCGGTTACGACTGGGTCAACTGGTCGATGATCAAGAGCCTCTATTCGCGCCTGATGGATTACGAACCGGGCACGCCGAACCCGATTCCGTCGCTCGCCGAAAGCTTTGCGGTATCGCCCGATGGCCTGACTTATACGTTCAAGCTGCACAAGGGCGTGAAGTTCTCCAACGGCCGCGAAGTAGTCGCCTCCGACGTGAAATATTCGATCGAACGCGCCGTCAACCCGAAGACGCAAGGCCCGGGCGCCGGCTTCTTCGGCGCGATCAAGGGCTTCGAGGACGAGACCGGCGGCAAGACCGAGACGCTGTCGGGCATCGAGACGCCTGATGACAGCACCGTCATCTTCCACCTGTCGCGTCCCGACGCGACCTTCCTGCATGTGCTCGCCATCAACTTCGCTTCGGTCGTGCCGAAGGAAGCCGTCGAAGCCGCCGGTGGCGATTTCGGCAAGAACCCCGTCGGTTCAGGCACCTTTATCCTGAAGGACTGGACGATCGGCCAGCAGCTCGTCTTCGAGCGCAACAAGGATTATTTCGTCAAAGGTGTGCCCTATATCGACAGCTTCAAGGTCGAAGTGGGACAGGAGCCGCTGGTTGCACTGCTGCGCCTGCAGAAAGGTGAAGTCGATATTGCCGGCGACGGTATCCCGCCCGCAAAATTCCTCGAGATCAAGAACTCTGCCGATGGCGCACAGATGATCGTCGATGGCGAGCAGCTTCACACTGGCTACATCACGCTGAACACCAAGGTGAAGCCCTTCGATAACGTCAAAGTGCGCCAGGCCATCAACATGGCCATCAATAAGGACCGCATCGTCCGCATCCTCAATGGTCGCGCAACGCCTGCCAACCAACCGCTGCCACCGCTGATGCCGGGTTACGACAAGTCTTTCGTCGGCTATAGCTACGATGTCGCCAAGGCGAAGGCATTGCTTGCTGAAGCTGGCTTCCCCGCTGGCTTCGAGACCGTGCTTTACTCCACCAATACCGATCCGCAGCCGCGTATCGCCCAGGCGATCCAGCAGGATCTCGCAGCCGTTGGCGTCAAGGCTGAACTTCGCGCTCTCGCACAGGCAAACGTCATCTCGGCCGGCGGTACCGAAGGCGAAGCGCCGATGATCTGGTCGGGCGGCATGGCCTGGATTGCCGACTTCCCGGATCCGTCCAACTTCTACGGCCCGATCCTCGGTTGCGCCGGCGCAGTTCAGGGCGGCTGGAACTGGTCCTGGTATTGCAATGCCGATCTCGACAAGCGTGCGGTTGCCGCGGACTCCATGTCCGACCCGGCAAAGTCCGCAGAGCGTACCACTGCCTGGGGCAAAGTCTTCACCGACATCATGGCCGATGCGCCGTGGGTTCCCGTCATCAACGAGCGTCGCGTCGTTGCTAAGTCGCTGCGCATGGGCGGTGCTGACAATATCTATATCGATCCGACACGAGTCATCAATTACGACGCGATCTACGTGAAGCAATAAGCGCTAAGGAAACAATGCCTTCCCGGTCCAGCCGGGAAGGCTCCATAAAATCGAGGGAGACACCTTATGTGCATTGCCTGCACCCACACGATCCACCGGGCCCAGCATAACTTCGGCTGGAACAAGGATTTCGTACCCGCCGTCGTCGCCAAGCCGGGCGAAACGATCCATTTCGAATGCTTGGACTCCTCCGGCGGCCAGCTCGGCAGCGACGCAACGTTGGAGACGCTGAACAATCTGGACTTCGGCAAGATCAATCCGGTTTCAGGCCCGATCTATGTGGAGGGCGCCAAGCCCGGCGATGCACTGAAGATAACGTTGCGCAAGTTCATTCCCTCGGGCACCGGCTGGACGGCCAATATTCCGGGCTTCGGCCTGCTCGCCGACCAGTTCAAGGAACCGGCGCTGCATGTCTGGTCCTATGACGCCAACAGCATGACCCCGGCCCTCTATGGCCCCGGCGGCCGTGTGCCGCTGAAACCCTTTGCCGGCACGATCGGCGTTGCCCCGGCGGAACCCGGCACGCATTCCGTCGTGCCGCCGCGCCGTGTCGGCGGCAATGTGGATATCCGCGACCTGACTGCCGGTGTCACTCTCTACCTGCCCATCGAGGTCGAAGGCGCTCTCTTCTCCATCGGCGACACGCATGCTGCCCAAGGCGACGGCGAAGTCTGCGGCACAGCGATCGAGAGCCAGATGAATGTCGAGGCGACGATCGATCTCGTCAAGGATGCCCGCCTGCAGGCACCACGTTTCACGACGACCGAGCCGGTCACCCGCCATCTCGATGGCGCCGGTTATGAAGTCACGACCGGCATCGGTCCGGATCTGATGACCGGCGCACGCGAAAGCGTCATGCGCATGATCGATCTTCTGACTGCTGAACATGGCATGAGTGCCATCGATGCCTATCTGCTCTGCTCTGTCTGCGGCGATCTGCGCATCAGCGAAATCGTCGATCTGCCGAATTGGGTCGTCTCCTTCTACTTCCCGAGGATCGTATTCGCGTGATTGAAGCCATGCCCGCCGCGCCAATACTCAGCGTTCGCAATCTCAGTGTCGATGCGCGAACACCCGAGGGCCGCAAACCGGTTCTGAAAGATATCAGTTTCGATCTTGCAAGCGGCGAAACCCTCTGCCTGGCCGGGGAATCGGGCTCGGGTAAATCAGTGACCTCGCTGTCGATCATGGGCTTGCTGCCGAAGGCCTCGCTTCAAGTGGCCTCCGGCAGCATCATGCTCGGCGAACGCGATCTGCTGAAACTCTCCGACCGGGCCATGCGCGGCATGCGCGGCGGCGATATCGCCATGGTCTTCCAGGAGCCGATGACGTCGCTCAATCCGGTCATGTCCATCGGCGCGCAGCTGATGGAAGCAATTCGCGAGCATCAGGGCAGCGAGAATGCCGAGGCAATTGCTCTTCAAATGCTCGATGCCGTGCAAATCATCGATCCGGCCAAGCGCCTGAAGCAATATCCGCACGAGCTCTCGGGCGGCATGCGCCAGCGCGTGATGATCGCCATGGCGCTCTCCTGCCGTCCCAAGGTGCTGATCGCCGATGAGCCCACGACCGCGCTCGATGTGACGGTGCAGGCACAGATCCTCAAGCTGATGCGGGAGCTGAAGTCAGAATTCGGCACCTCGATCATCCTGATCACCCATGACATGGGGGTCGTCGCCGAGATGGCCGATCGCGTCATCATCATGCAGGATGGCAGCATCGTCGAGGAAGGTCCGGCCGTCACCATTTTCCGCGCCCCGCGCCAGAATTATACACAGCAGCTGCTCTCGGCCGTGCCGCGTCTCGGTGCTTTTACCGGCACGGACGGTCCACCGCGCATCACGTCACGCGGTGTCGAGACCCTACATCCGGATCGCGCACCAGTCCTGAATGTGCGTGGTCTCAATGTCACCTATGGTGGGGCTGCGAGCTTTCTCTTCAAGGGTAAGGCGCCGCCCGCGGCAGTCATCGACGTCTCCTTCGACATTCTGCCGGGCGAAACACTCGGCCTCGTCGGCGAAAGCGGTTCGGGAAAATCGACGACCGGCAAGGCCGTCCTCGGCCTCATTCCTTTCACGGGCGATGTGGTCATCAACGGCCGCAACATTGCAGGCCTCAGCCATCGAGAGATGCGGCCCGTACGCCGCACGGCGCAGATGATCTTTCAGGATCCCTATGCTTCGCTCGACCCTCGCATGTCGGTGGGCGCTGCGATTGCAGAACCGCTAGTCATCCACGGCATTGCCGCTAAATCCGAGCGCCAGGACAGGATCGCAGAGCTCCTGCGCCGCGTCGGGCTAACGCCGGATGCCGCTACGCGCTATCCACATGAATTCTCCGGCGGCCAACGCCAACGCATCTGCATCGCGCGTGCCCTTGCGCTTAAGCCGAAGCTGATCGTTGCCGATGAAAGCGTTGCGGCGCTCGACGTATCCGTCCGCGCCCGCGTGCTTGACCTGATGCTGGAACTGCAGGAAAGCATGGGGCTCTCCTACCTCTTCATCTCGCACGACATGGCGGTTGTCGAGCGCATGTCTCACAAGGTTGCCGTCATGCGTGGCGGCAGGATCGTCGAGACCGGCACCCGTCGCCAGATCTTCGAACACCCGGCGGACGATTATACGAAGGCACTGATGGCTGCCGTTCCGGTTCCCGATCCCGACGCGCGGCGCGCGCAGTTTTGAGATTCGGATCGCAGATATAGAAGCGCGCCCTCTGGAACCGCCTGCTCTTTCACGAGGCTTGCTCTCGGTCTCTGTCGAATCATCGCTTAAATCGAATCGCGGCGCGATCGAGTGCCGATCGTGCATGCCGTTATTCCCGTCGGCCAGCCGCATTTTCCGTCTGTAGCGCAGCTCGAATGCGCGAATACAAGCTCGCATCTGGATCGGTTTGCGATAAAGTTGGGTATTGAGGCGCAGACCCCGTGTCCATTTGCGCGCGGCCAACCCGGCTAAGTGGTGCTAAAATAGCAATATTTCGCCGTCCTGTTTTACCTCTTGTTAATACCCGCCTCAGGACTGTTGTACTTCTGTCACACACATCACGGTTTAGTTAGAATTCGCTATAAAATGAGAGCATTCGTTGTTGAGCCCTCCCCCCTTTCGGCTATTTTAGGCCCTACCGAATTGATCGGGTTTTATCAGAGGGGACGTTCTTTCGTGGAACGCACTCGAACTTAGGAGATTGGCTTTCCATGAACATTCGTATGATGTTGCTTGGTTCCGCAGCTGCCCTCATCGCTGCACCGGCATTCGCAGCAGACGCAATCGTCGCTGCCGAGCCGGAACCGGTTGAGTACGTTCGCGTCTGCGACGCTTACGGCACCGGCTACTTCTACATCCCGGGCAC
>NZ_JACIAC010000009.1:0-164623 GCF_014193935.1 Rhizobium sp. BK377 | reverse complement strand
CTTGCTCCCAACGTTGACGTTGACTAGCGCGTCGAGAGGCGAGAGTGTCGCATCTCTAACTGGCCCAACTGTCGCATTACTAAATAGCCCCTACACAACTTTGCGGCATAAGATAGGTTATGGAACATTTGGGCGGTTTTGCTGCTGTTGGTTCATTTACCGCGAATGCTTCCAATGCACCCCCACCTTATGCCGTAGTAAACGATAAGCCGCTGGACTTGAAAGAGCAGGCCACGGCATATACAAAGGAGGTTTACTATGCCTGTTTCAATGCCCTCAAGACCCAAAGAAGTGAAGCTGTTCCGCAACAATCGTAGCCAGGCGGTGCGCATCCCTGCGGAATTTGAGTTGCCAGGGGATCGGGTGTTGATTCACCGCGAAGGCGATAAGCTCATCATCGAGCCCGTTACCAAGCCGTCCAACATCGTCGAGCTCATCGCCGCATGGAAAACGGAATCCCCGCTCGGGCTGAAAGACGAATTCCCGGAGATCGAGGATATGCCTGCTAAGCCGGAGAACATTTTTTGAACGGGTACTTGCTTGATACGAACATTATTAGTGACATCATACGCAATCCCTTCGGACCGGTGGCACGCCGTATCGAAGATATAGGTCCCAAAGAGATTTGCACTAGCATCATCGTCGCATCGGAGTTGCGATACGGCTGCGAAAAAAAAGATCGGCCAAGCTGCTGGCTAAGGTCGAGAGCATACTTAGAACGCTTCCCATACTGCCGCTGGATGTCCCCGCCGATATAAAGTACTGTGACATTCGTGCGGAGTTAGAAGCTGCCGGCCAGACGATTGGCCTCAACGATCTGCTCATTGCCGCGCATGCTCGTGCGCTGGATCTGACACTGGTGACGGACAATATACGCGAGTTCCGGCGCATTCGTGGCCTCAACCTCCAGAACTGGCTTGAGAGATAGCAAAGGACATCATGGGCGCCGGTACCCTACCCCTTTGAGAAGTTCGCCGACACCAGCGGCATCCAACTCTCTGCGTAGCTTGCTCATATGGACGTCTACGGTCCGATCGACCGCGTCGCCCTCGGGAGGGCATCAACACTTTCGCTCCTTTCGAAAGCCCGGTTCGGGAATACCGGTCCACTGCCTCCCCACTCACTGCAACTGGTAGCCAGTTCGAAATTAAACTTGCTCGACCGATGTAGCTGTCGAAGGGACAACGGTTTGCGATAGGCCCAGGCGACACCATGCTCCCCTTTACACCAAGAAAAGCTGCGGCTGGGGTCGGAAGAAGCTTCGGCGGCCTTTTTTCCAGCCGATGAACGCGGGCGCGATGGTCGCAACGGCGTCGGCGGCCGACGGAGCGTCGAGGACGACGACATCTGCAGCGTTTCCGATCGCGATGCCGTAGCTGCTCTCTATTCCGAGGAGGATGGCCGCTTGCGTCGTGATCATGGCGAAGATCTCGTCAAGGCCATTGGGGGTGCCGATCTGGGAGATATTGGCGTAGAGATTGGCCATGCGCATCAGGTTAACGTCGCCGAAAGGGGTGAACGGGTTCAGAACGTTGTTGGTCGAGATGGTTGTGATGACGCCGAGTGTTGCCAGGCGGTGAGCGGGTGTAACGCCGCGCGGAACGAGATGGGTGGAATTGCGGCCGGTCAGAAACAGATCGGTGGCAGGCAGGACGGTCAACGCCACGCCAGCCTCGGCGAGTGCGCGGCCGATTGGCTCCAGCTCTTCCGGGCGCAAAGCCGAGAGCTTGGTCACATGGCCGACCGACACGCGCCCTTGATAGCGGCGAGCGACGGTCTCGGCCATAACGGCCGGAAGATCAGAGCCCGAGGGGTCGAGGTCGAAATCGAGATGAAAATCGACGGCGACGTCATGGCGCATGGCGAGGTCGAAGATCCGGCGGATGTGTTCGGCCGGTTCGGGATCGGTATAGGGGCACCCCCCCACCAGATCGGCCCCCGCTTTCAACGCCTGTTCCAGCATCTCCTCCGTGCCGGGATCGTTCGTCAGGCCCTCCTGTGCAAAGGCGCAGATTTCGATATCGATGAGATCGCGATAATCGGCTTTCAGATGCCGGATCGCCTCAAATGAGCGGAAGCCGGCGCGCGGATCGATCTCGACGAAGGTGCGCAGGCGGCTGGTGCCGTTGAGGATCGCCTTTTCGACGACCGCGGCGGCACGTGCATAAACATCTTCCTCGGTGAAGGCGGCCTTGGCCCGGGAGGTTTCGCTGACAGCCTCCGCGAGTGTCCCGGTGCAGAGGTTGCAACGGCTGATGATACCAGCCTTGTCGAGATGGATATGGGTCTCGATGAGACCGCCGCAGGCGAATTTCCCTCTGGCATCATAATGCGGAGCATCGCAGACGATGCGAGGCGCGATTGCCGCGATGCGATTGGCCTCGAAGGCAATATCGGTCGGTTCGGTCAAACCTGCCAGCCGGGCGTTGCGGATGACGAAGTCGATCGCCATGGGACCTCCTCAGACCGACAAAAGAAAATTGCGGGCGGCGCGGTTGTGATCGGCGATCAGTGCCTCGATGTCGACACCCGTAGGCATACCGTCGGTGACGCGCCATTCGCCTGCGATCATGACGCGGTCGGCCGTTGTGGCGCCGCAGAGAACCAGGGCGGCCAGCGGATCACCGGCGCCGGAGAAACGCAGTTCGTCAAGCTTGTAAAAGGCGAGATCGGCCTGGCGGCCCGGCGTGATGGCGCCGATGTCATCGCGGCCGAGCAGTTTTGCCGAGCCGGCGGTTCCCCAGCGCAGCGCGTCGAAATGGGTGACGGCCTCCGCACCGTAGGTCAGCCGGTTCAGCATCAGCGCATGGCGCACGGCTTCCATCAAATTGGAATTGTCGTTAGAAGCCGAGCCATCGACGCCGAGCCCGACTGGCACGCCTGCGGCTTCCAGCTCGCTGGTGCGGCACATACCAGATGCAAGCACCATGTTCGAGGTCGGGCAATGACAGACGCCGACGCCGTGTCGGCTAAGCTCGGCGATTTCGGCATCATCGAAATGGATGCCGTGGGCAAGCCAGGTGCGCGAATTCAGCCAGTTGCAGCGGTCGAGATATTCCACCGGCGTGCAGGCAAATTTGCTGCGGCAAAATTCCGCTTCCGCGCGTGTCTCGACCAGATGGGTATGGAGCCGGCAATCATAGCGCCCCGCCAGTTCCGCGGTTTTTTGCATCAGGTCCAACGTGACGTCGAAAGGTGCACAGGGCGCGAGCGCCACCTGCGTCATCGCCCCCTCCGAGCGGTCGTGATAGCGCCATAGCACACGCTCGCTATCGGCAAGGATCACGTCATCGTCCTGTACAACATTGCCGGGCGAAATGACTCCCTGCTGATCCTTGATGTTAAGGCTGCCGCGCGTCAGCGTGATGCGCATGCCGAGGCTGGCCGCCTCCTCGGCCTCGACATCCATCGCGTCTTCGAGGCCGGCGGCATAGAGATAGTGGTGGTCGGAGGTCGTGGTGCACCCGGAAAGCAGGAGTTCCGTCAGGCCGAGACGGACGGCAAGACGGAAGGCTTCAGGGGTCATATGCTTTGCCCAGATAGGGTAGAGCGCGCGGATCCACGGCCAGAGCGACTTGTTGATCGCGGCCGGATGAGCGCGCGTCAGGGTCTGGAACATATGATGATGGGCGTTGACGAGGCCGGGAATGACGACGTGCCGGCCGGCATCAAAGCGGTCATCGACGGGCAGCGTCGGCCGCCGTCCAGCTGCGACCAGCTCGACGATACGACCATTTTCGATGACGACGCCACCCCCAGCGCCCTCGGCCATGATGGCAAGTGGCGATTGTATCCAGAGCCGGCCCTTCATCAGCGATGCTCCTATGCGCTGCGCATTGACGGAAAATTCAGGCGACCAACCGGCCGCCACGGGCGATGATGACACCACGGCGGAAGACGGTTCGATCAAGAGGACGAACGGCGACGGCCTCTGCCAACGACGCGGCAGGCAGGATGACAAAATCGGCAGGCGAGCCGGCTTGGAGCGGGCCGACGAGGCGGCCGAGGATTTCGGCCGGCGCCTGCGTCGCCAAACGAAAGGCCGCAACCAAGTCCGCATCCGAACGGAAATCCTGGCGATCACAGAGGATGCCGACGCGCTCCAGCATGTCGCCATTGCCGAAAGGCGACCAGGCATCGCGGATGTTGTCATTGGCACAGAAGAGGCGAACGCCGGCGGCAGCGAGCCGCTTGACGGGCGGCATGGGGACGGGTCCCGGCGCGCTGGTCATGATCGCCACACCCGATCTGGCGAGTGCCGCAGCCGTGTGGCCGAAATCGACATCTTCTAACGCGCCAAGGCAGAACGCATGGCTGACGACCACCTTGCCTTCGAGGCCGAGGGCTGCCGTGCGGTCGGCAATCTGCCGAAGCTCAAACGCGCCGAGCGCGCCGCCGTCATGCAGGTGGATATCCAGCCCGACACCGTATTTACCGGCGACGGCGAAGATCGCGTCGAGATGCCCGGTCACATCGTTGTCGATGCCGGCGGGATCGAGGCCACCGACGAGGTCGGCGCCTGCGGCGATGGCCGCGTCGAGCAGCGCCGCGGTGCCGGGATTGCGCAGCACACCGGATTGCGGAAAGGCGACGGTCTGGATATCGACGAGATGACCATGGCTCTGCTTCAGCGAGAGCACGGCCTCGAGGCCTTTCAAGCCGACGTCGGTATCGATATCGACGTGGCTGCGAACGGAGAGCGTGCCGTAGGCTGCGAGCCTCTCCAGCAGGGCGCCGCCGCGGGCTTCGACCGGCAGAGCCACCGTGCGCAGCAGAGATTTTTCCGCCTCGATACGCTTGGCGACCGTATCGCCCGGGATATGGGGAATGAAAGGTAAGCCAATCAGTGTCTTATCTAGGTGAACGTGACCGTCGACGAAGGGAGGGCAGAGCAGGCCGCCTGCCGCATCGAAACGCGGCACTGCGGGACCGATGCCGGCCGTTACATTCTGGCCGATCGCGGCGATCCGGTCATTGTCGAGAACGAGCGAGACGATCTCGCCGGCTTCGGTTCTGGCGTTTTCGATTACGAGGCTCGGCGTCATCTACTTTCCATCATCCGCTATGCAATCAGCCCAACCCTGCGCGCCGCCACGACGCGATAGAGCGGATCCTTCCAAACCTCCTCCTCCTGCAAGGCGGAGAAGACCAGGCTGATATCGTGTTCGTCATCCGAAGCAATCGCGGCTTGTTTGATCTCCTGCCAGACGGGCGCTTGCCGATCGCGCATGTCTTCCAGCGCCTCGGCGGTAGGGAGTGCTGGAAAACCGATCTTCGGTACCAGCGCGGCGATCACCTGCCAAAAAGCTCGGTAGAAAGGCTCGGCGTCTTGGAGGTGCGGGGAAACGAGGCGCAGCCAGTGCAAGCCGGTGACGGAATGGAGTGCGGAGAAATCCATAGTTCCGGCGAAGAGTGCGAGCGAGGTCGCGGCCATGCGGCGTGGCGTATCGGCCTTGAAAGCAAGGCGGTCGATAACAGGACGGAAGCCCGGAAGTGCGGCGACGGCGCGGATGTTATGCCAAAGCAGATCCGTTTCAGGCTCGTAGCTGCGAATACCTTCGATATTGCCGACGTCGGCAAGGACGCGTCCTGGATCATCCGTATCGGAAGCACGGCCGGTCGCGGGCGGCAGCGGCAGATAACAGGCCGCCCAATAACCGAGCGCGGTGCCGACCTCGTCGTCATCCTTCTTGAGGACACCGTAGGCAAGGCGCATCAGCGGATGCGTGGCGCTGCCGGCAAGGCCGTTCACCATCGCAGGGAGATAGGTGCGGATAACGGCATTGATGCCGAGCCTGCGGGTTTCGGCGATGAAGAAGGCGCGATAATCCGCCTCGCGCGTGCGATCGCCAAGCGCGTCGATCCAGGCTGCCCGGGCAATTGGAGCAACCGGTGGCGGCATAGGCGGAAGGCCATTGCTCGCGCGATACTGCTCGTACCATTGCTCCAGCCGTTCCGGCGAGGCGCCGAGGCGATCGAGCGCGATCAGCACCATCGGCGCGTGGTTGGCGAGGAGATAGGGAAATTCGACGCTGTCTTCGCGTGCCCGCGAAAGGACGGTCTCCAATCCCGAAACTTGAACGGCGGCAGCCTGCCTCATGTCAAAACCTCCCTTGGTGTCGTGACGGTCTCGTCTATGCCAGGATCGAAATGTGGTTCACCATAGGCGGCCAATGATTCAAGATACCGGTTGGAGTCTTCGATGAACAGCGCTTTCACCAGGGCGCCGACGATGCGCGGCACGCCGTATTTGAGGCCGGTGACGCCGTTGCTGATCGGCCCGAGACTGACCAGAGCGCCGGCATTGAACATGTGGATGCGCGAGACCCAGCCGGCTTCGGCCTGCCTTGGAATGAGCTCGAAACCAGGACCAAGATAGGGATGGCACGCGAGCAGAGCGCTTTCCTCTCCCTGCGGCGGTTGAAAGCGATGCTTCCAGAAAGCAGCGGAATCAACGAGGCCGGCAAGCTCGGGCCTGAGCGCGAAATCAATCTCGTAGCCGGTGCCCAGCAGAAGGTGATCTGCCCGGAAGATGCCGCCCGTGGTCGTCAGCCGGATGCTGCCGCCGTCCATCGAGAGTTCGCGGACATCGCAGCCGAGGCGCAGGGTGAAACCGGGGTGGCTGCAGGCCCGGTCATATTGCTCCTGTGTCGGCGGTACCTTGAAATTGAAGTAGAGATTAGCGAACCGCCAACGTTCAAGATCCGGCAGGTCGGCGAAATGGCCGAGAAAACCGGGGAAGTTGGTCCAGGCGAGAACCTCCGTGCGCGGCAGATCGGCGCTTCGCGCAAACATCGTGACCTCTCGGGCTCCGGCCTCCAAGGCCGCCACCGCCCAGTCGAAGCTCGACGTGCCGCCGCCAAGGATTGCGACATCCTTGCCCTCGAGAAAATCGATGGGTATCGGCTCGCTGCTATGCGTCCATGCGGATTTCGGAAGCGTCTTGACCATCGCGGGTATGCGTGGGCCGCCGCAGCCATCGATACCGGTGGCCATCACCAAATGGCGACAGGTGAGCGTGCGGCTGGTGCCGTCGCTTTTTGCCAGAGCGAGAGCAAGTCCGCCCTCAGCCGGATCTATCGAAGAAAGAGTTGTCCCGTTTTCTACGTCGATGCCGACAGTCCTGCGGAACCAGGTGAGATATGCCATCCAATCCTGGCGGCTAACCTTGTCGAGCGCTTCCCAGGCGTCGTTGCCATGCATCGCCTCGTACCAGGAGCGCAGCGTCAGGCTCGGAATGCCAAGGTCTGGGCCTGACAGATATTTCGGTGAACGCAGGGTCCGCATGCGGGCGCACGTCATCCAGGGGCCTTCCCTGCCCTCTTCGCTCTGATCTATCACATGGACCGACCTGATGCCGCGCCGCTTCAAGGCGAAGGCGATCGACAGGCCGGAGAGGCCGGCACCGCAGATGACGACGGAATGGAAGTTGTCGCGGTCTTCATCGCCGAGCTTCGGCCAGTCGGCGCAGAACGCCTCTATGCGCGCCATCTCATCATCGGCGCGACGTTCCAGCTCTTTAAGGCGCTCGTCCGGCGTGGTCTTCATGGATGTACAGCTCGTGAGCGTTGGACGGGATAGTATAGACGCGCAGAAAACGGTCAGTTCACTTCTATTTTTTATGCAACGCGCACAAAATATGGACATTTATGCGCGAATATGTTCTAATTTGTGATTTTTAATGTTTAGTGTTTTTTGTCAAGTGCGCTTGAGTGCGATTTTGTTTGATGTATATTGCCTCTGGTCAACCAAAAAAAGGGGAGCAAACATGACATCGCTCAGCAGTATTGCAGGGAAATTTGCGATCGCAGGCCTCGTCTCGGTCGCATTCGTGGGCTCCGCCATCGGCGCCGACAGGAAATACGAAGGTATCGCTCTGACGCTTGCCTCGCAAAACGACCAGTTCGCAGCTGTTCTGGCTGCCATCGCGCCGAAATTCACCGAGGAGACAGGCGCCACCGTCAAGGTCGACATTCTCGACTACGGCTCGCTTCTGACGAAGACGACGACCGATTTCGTCGGCGGCACCGGCGGCTACGACCTGGTGACGATGGATATCGTCTGGGCCGGCCAGTATGCCGAAAACAAATACACTGTCGACCTCACCGAATGGATGAAACGCGACGCCGCCGAATTGAAGCTCGATGACATTTATCCGACGCTTCTCAATGCGCTTGGCCATTGGGGCGACAAACAGGTTGCCTTCCCCTTTGCAGGTTATGCCAACGTGCTTGCTTATCGCAAGGATCTGTTCGATGCCGCCGGACTGAAGGCGCCGGCGACGATGGAAGAAATGATTGCGGCAGCCTACAAGCTGACCGATCCCGGCAAGAAGATTTACGGATTCGTTGCCAACGGCCAGAAAGGCCCTGCGGTCGCCCAGGACTGGATGCAGTATAATACCGAGATGGGCGGTTCGATCCTCGGCTCAGATGGCAAGCCGGCACTCAATTCCGAAGCCAATATCAAGAGCCTGACCGTCTATAAGGACCTCTTCATGAAGGCCGCTCCTCCCGGGGCCGTTAACTATGACTGGGGCGGGCGCGAGGAAAGCTTCCGCCAGGGCATCGCCGCGACCATGCAGACATGGTCGGTCGGCGCTCCCGGCTACTACGATCCTGCAATTTCCAAGATCGTCGACAAGGTAGCGATCACGACCGCCCCGCGCGGCGCCGGCCTGCCGAAGCTTTACGGGATCGGCGGCTGGGGCATGGCGATCAACGCCGGCATCAAGGACACGCAGAAGGAAGCGGCCTGGGCCTTCATCAAATGGCTGGTCAGCCCGTCGGTGCACAAGGAATTCAACATGATGGGCGCCGGCAGCTTCCTGCGCAAGAGCGAGATGACCGATCCCGATCTGCTGAAGAAGTTCCCCTTCCTGCCGGTGATCGCCGAGACATTCGAGCATGGTGACGGCGAATATCGTCCGCGCATCCCGCAATATCCGGAGATTCAGGACCTGCTCGGCACCGCCGTCAACGACGTACTCGTCGGCAACGCCGATCCAAAGAAGGCACTTGATGCCGCCCAGGAAGCGGCTGCGAAGCTCTTTTGACGACGGTTGACGCTGCACAGTTCCCTCCCCTGGGCCGCGCCTGAAGCACTCTGCCGAAAACAGAAGTGGTTTTCGGCAGAAGCTCTTCCTCTTCGATTTGGATGCAGCTTCGGATCTTGGTCAACGCGACCGAAGTCATCCGGATCCTGGGCGCGCTTCCCACTGTTTCCAGCCCATTGATCCAACGCGCCACAGGCTTCATGATCGGTTGAACTCCGGGCTCGATCCCCATGCCGCGCATCGGACCAGGAACCTGATGGATGTAACGTGACCCTATCTCTCGTTTTCGCGCTGAAGCCCTCTCCCGCCTTGAGCGTTTCTTATCTCGAGCGCAGGCGCCTGTTCTTCATCCTGATGACCCTGCCGGCCATCATTTACGTGCTTGTCATCGGTGTCTGGCCGCTGGCGCAGGGCATCTGGTTCAGTCTCTACGAATACAATCTGTTGAAACCGGCGCGGACGCATTTCGTCGGGCTCGGCAATTATGTCGATCTTCTTTCGGATACCGTGACGCGCGGTGCGTTCGTCAACACCGTCATTTTCACCGTCGGTGCCGTGAGCGTCGAATTGCTGCTCGGTTTTGCCATTGCGCTGGCGCTCTGGCGCGACGACCGCTTCAACCGGATCTGCCTGGCGCTGATCCTAATTCCAGTCACGATCACGCCGCTCGTCGTCGGGCTGATCTTCAGGGCGCTGCTGCTCGCCGACTACGGTCTCATCGGCTATTATCTCGCCGAGTTGGGGATTTCCGACCCGCGCGGGCTTTTCGCCAATCCGAACTCGGCGTTGGCGACCCTTATCTTCGTCGACATCTGGGAATGGACGCCGCTGGTGGCACTGATCCTGCTTGCGGGCCTGAAAGCGCTGCCGGGCGATATTCTCGAGGCCTCTGAAGTGGATGGAGCAACAGCGCTGCAGCGGCTGAGGATCATCGTCATCCCCTTGATGCTGCCTTCGATCTTGCTGGCGTTGACGCTGCGCACCATCGATGCCTTCCGGGTTTTCGACAGCGTCTATGTGACGACTGGCGGCGGGCCGGGCAACGCGACCAACACATTGATGCTGCATGCGGTAAAGCAGGGGCTGGAATTCTTCAATATCGGCCGCGCCTCGGCGATCGCCAACCTGACGCTGATTTGCATTGCCGTGATCGCGGCAGGCTTCATTCTGTTGATCCGCAAGGCGGACAGAAAGGCAAACGGGCGATGAGCAAACGCAGTCTCAGCCGCATCGGCGAGCGCGGCTTCATTCTGGTCATGCTAGCCTTTTTCCTGCTGCCTTTCCTGTGGCTGGCCTCGACCGCCTACAAGCCGTCGCGTGACATCTTTTCGATCCCCCCGAAACTGACCTTCATGCCGACCTTCGAGCAATTTGCGACGGTCTTCCGTCTCTTCGACGTGTGGAGCCTGCTATCATCGAGCCTCCTGATCGCCGGCGGCTCCGTCATCCTCTCATTGGTGCTCGGCGTACCGGCCGGTTATGCGCTGGCGCGCTCGACGAGCCGCTATGCCGTTGCCGTTGCCTATTTCTTCATGGCGATCCGCATGGTGCCGGCCGTCGCTGCGCTGATCCCCTTCTATCTTATGATGCGCAATATCGGGCTGCTCGGCAGCTGGATCGCCGTCGTCCTCATCAACGCGATGCTGAACTCGGCCTTCGTCTCCTGGATGATGTTTTCCTATTTCCGCAGTCTGCCGAAGGAACTGGAGGAAGCTGCGCTGACGGATGGATGCACGCTGTTCGGCTCCTTCCGGCGCGTGGCTCTGCCAGCGGTGCGCTCGGGCGTCGTTGCCTCTGCGCTCTTCTGTCTGATGTTCTCCTGGAACGACTTCCTCTACCCGATGTTCCTGACCCGGCTGGATTCCAAACCAATCTCGGTCGCGCTGCTTTCAGCGTACGGGACGAAAGACATCACCTGGGGCACGCTCGGCGCGCTGGCGCATTTCTCGACGATCCCAATCGTGCTGATCGTGCTCTTCCTCAACCGCTATTTCGTGCAGGGCTTAACGAAGGGTATTCACTAAAAAGGCGACGCGCTCAGGCGCGGATCGCCGCCTCAGTCGCGGCATCAAAGACATGGATGCGGGCGGGATCGGCGGCAAGCGACAGGCGCTCGCCGATTTCCACACGGCTGGTCCCGTCAATGATGACACGCAGGCGTGGAGCCGATAGCGGCACGTCATCCTCTTCGGCCGAGAGCGATTTGAGCCGGTCGGCGGCTTCGACCTCGACATGGACGAGAAGACTGGCGCCGAGATCCTCAACGAACGTGACGGTTCCGGCCAGACCGCCTGCGTCGACCGGCTGAAACGCTTCCGGGCGGATGCCAAGCACGACGGGGCGGCCGGCAGCAGCGGCGATGGCCGGCCGTTCCGCAAGCGCCTCGCCGGAAAACAGGATGGAAGCCCTGCCGAAGCGGGCTTCAGGCCCGTCATCCGTCGTAAAGAGATCGACGGCCAACAGATTTATCGCCGGCGAGCCCATGAAGCTTGCGACAAAGAGATTGGCCGGTTGATCATAAAGACTGCGCGGCGTGCCAAGCTGCTGCAGCACACCACTCTTCATGACGGCGACGCGGTCGCCCATGGTCATGGCCTCGACCTGGTCATGGGTGACATAGACCGTCGTGATGCCCGATATTTTCTGCATGCGGGCAATTTCGGCACGCATCTGGCCGCGTAGGCGAGCATCGAGATTGGAAAGCGGCTCATCCATCAGGAAGGCCTGGGGGCTGCGGGCGAGCGCCCGACCCATGGCGACGCGCTGGCGCTGGCCGCCGGAGAGTTGAGCAGGTTTGCGGGCGAGATAGTCCTCGAGCTCCAGAAGCTTCGCTGTCTCCTGCACCTTGCGGGCGATTTCGGCCTTGTCGAGGCCGCGCACGCGAAGGCCGAAGCCGATATTGTCGGCCACGGTCAGATGTGGGTAGAGTGCATAGGACTGGAAGACCATAGCGATATCGCGGTCGCGCGGGGCAAGGTCGTTGACGACGGCGCCGTTGATCGTCAGGCGGCCATCGGTAATCTCTTCGAGGCCGGCGATCATGCGCAACGCCGTCGACTTGCCGCAGCCGGAGGGGCCGACCAGGACCAGGAATTCGCCGTTGCGGATGGTCATGTTGAGGTTGCGGATTGCCGCATAACCATCGCCGTAGCTCTTGCCGACCTGGTCGAAGACGATTTCAGCCATGCTCTTTCCCTGATGAACGAAGGCCTGTTGGGATCCTGGAAGGCTCAGGTCGTATAGACGCCGCCGGTGACATTTATGCCCTGCCCGGTCATGAAGCGAGCCGAATTCGAGCAGAGGAAAACGACGACATCGGCCACATCCTCCGGCGTTTCCAGCCGGCCAAGCGGCGTCTGCGCGATATAATCCGCAACGACGCGTTCGGGCGTGACGCCGCGCAGGCTCGCCTCCCAGGCGATCTCGCGCTCCTGCATGCCCGTCTTGACGAAACCGGGACAGACGGCGTTGACGCGGATGCCCGAAGCCGCAAGCTCACGGGCGAGCGCCTGCGTCCAGCCGAGCACGGCAAATTTGCTGGCAGAATAATGGGCCAGCAGCGGAGCGCCGATCTTTGCGGCAAGCGAGGCCGTATTGACGATGACGCCAATGCCGGTACGCGTGAAACGGCGGGCGGCAATCTGGTTGGTCA
This sequence comes from Rhizobium sp. BK377, assembly GCF_014193935.1. Classification (NCBI taxonomy): domain Bacteria; kingdom Pseudomonadati; phylum Pseudomonadota; class Alphaproteobacteria; order Hyphomicrobiales; family Rhizobiaceae; genus Rhizobium; species Rhizobium sp. BK377. The sequence goes on along the minus strand of NZ_JACIAC010000009.1, from coordinate 151,916 downwards.
GGAAGATGCCGCGAATGTTGACGTCGAAATTATAGTCCCACTCCTCGTCCGTCAGTTCCAGCGCATGCTGCATCGTGGAGACGCCGGCATTGGCGCAGAGGATATCGTAACCACCCACCTTCTCGACCACTTCGGAAAAAGTCGCCTCGACGGAGGCGCGCTTACGAACGTCGATCGCATGCGCGGTCGCGCCGTTGCCGATCTCGGCCGCCGTCTGTTCGGCGGCAGCCAGATTGATGTCGCAGATTGCGACCTGGATTGCCTGGCGGGATAGGGCAGTCGCGATCGCGCGCCCTATCCCCGTCGCTCCGCCGGTGACGATGGCACGCTTGCCGGAGAGTTCTGGATAGCTCGGAGACTGCATGCCGCCCTCGTGGAATGGAAACATCGTCGATCATATATCAACAAAATCGTACACGACAAGAGAAATTTGTGTTTGAATTTGTTCGAATTATTCGGTACACAGGAGGCAACAATCAGACAGGTGCAGCCGCGAACTGCGGCGGGAGGATGAGAAGCGTATCATGGACGCGGAACAGCAGATGGTCGCCGCAGCGGAGAAGCCTAAGGTTCTGGCCCATGTGCGGCATGCGCGCATCCTGGAGACGCTGGCACGCAAAGGCGCGGTCTCCGTCAGTGATATCGCCTCGCAGCTTGCCGTTTCCGAAATGACCGTGCGCCGTGACCTGATTGAACTCGAAAAAGATGGGAGGCTGGTGCGCACGCATGGCGGCGCGGTGCGCAGCGGCAAGGCCTTTGAGCCAGTTGCCGGTGAAGTTGTCGATCGCGAGGAGCCGACCTTCGAATCCCGGCTGACACGCAATGCCGCCGCCAAGCGGGCTATCGCGATGGCGGCGGCAGGCATTGCTGCCGGCGCGCGCACGCTGGCGCTTGACGTCGGCACCACGACCTATCTGTTGTCCGGTCTGCTGCTCAACCAGCCGCATATGAAGATATTCACCAACAGCGTGCGCAACGCCATGCAGCTCGGCACGGGCATCGGCGAGGTCTACTTGCCCGGTGGACGCATGCGCGGCGAAGAAATGGCGATCAGCAGCCAATCGGCCGTCGCGCAATTCGAGGAGCTTTGGTTCGACATTGCCTTCGTCGGCGTATCCGGAATCACGGCGCAGGGAATTTATGACTATTCCTTCGAGGACACCGATATGAAGCGGGTCTATCTGCGTCGCGCGACGCAGAAGGTGGTGCTTTGCGATTCCACCAAGTTCAAGCGCATGTCGCTGGTGCATATTGCGCCACTGCAGCAATTCGACGTGCTGATCACCGATGCCATGCCGCCGGCCGAACTTGCCGATGCGCTCGCTGCTGCCGGCGTCCAGGTGCGCATCGCGCCCGAGGAGCAGCCGCTGCTTTGATGTGCCCTCTCCCGCATCCGTCCCCCCGCGGATGCCCGTCCATCCGATTGCGCTTCAAGGAGTTCTCGCATGATCTTTGATTTTTTTGGCGTCAAGAAGAAAGCGGTCATCGCGATGGCGCATATCGGCGCCTTGCCCGGCTCGCCGGCCTATGACGCTGCCGGTGGGCTGAACAGGCTCGTCGACGACGTGCTTTCCGATGTCGAGAAACTGCAGGCGGGCGGTGTCGACGCCATCATGTTCGGGAACGAGAACGACAGGCCCTACGTCTTCCAGGCGCCGCCCGAGGGATTGGCGGCGATGACCTCTATCGTCGAGCGGGTGAAGCCGCATCTGGCCGTGCCATTCGGCGTGAACTATCTCTGGGATCCTTCGGCAAGCGTTGCGATCGGCGCGGTAACCGGCGCGAGCTTCGTTCGCGAGATATTCACTGGGGTGTTCGCCTCTGACATGGGTGTCTGGCAGCCCGATTGCGCCAAGGCAGCGCGGCTGCGGCACAGTCTCGGCCGCGCAAATATGAAGATGCTCTTCAACATCAACGCCGAATTTGCCCACTCGTTGGACCAGCGCCCGATTGAGCTCAGGGCAAAAAGCGCCGTATTCTCGTCGCTCGCCGATGCCATCCTGGTTTCAGGACCGCTGACAGGGCAGGCCGTCGATCAATCGGACCTGAGGCGCGTCTGCGAGACGGTCCGGGACGTTCCGGTCTTCGCTAATACGGGCGTCAACAAAGACAATGTGCGCGACATATTGAGCGTTGCCAGCGGCGTCGTCATCGGCACCCATTTCAAGGTGGACGGCAATACATGGAACCCCGTCGACGGCGACCGGGTGAGGCGTTTCATGGAGATCGTCGAAAAGCTGCGCTAAACGACCGGAACCTTTATGTCCATTACGCTTGGCCTCGATATCGGCACCACCTCCACCATCGGCATCTTGATCGAACTGCCAAACCGCGTGCTGGGGCTTGCCTCGCGGCCTTCGACGCTTCATTCGCCGCAGCACGGCTGGGCCGAGGAAGACCCGGCGGAATGGTGGGCGAATATCTGCGAAATTACCAGGGAATTGATCGCGACGAGCGGGATCGAGGCACGGCAAATAGCGGCCGTCGGTGTGACCGGCATGTTGCCGGCCGTTGTGCTCCTTGATGACGCCGGCAGGGTGCTGAGGCCCAGCATCCAGCAGAGCGACGGGCGCTGCGCCGAGGAGGTCGAGGAGCTCAGGGCCGAATGGAATGAGGTGGATTTTCTCCGCAGAGCTGGAAACGGCATCAACCAGCAGCTGGTGACGGCTAAGCTGCGCTGGATCGCCCGGCATGAGTCCGAGGTCTTCGCGCGCATTGCAACCGTTATGGGTTCCTATGATTTCGTCAATTGGAGGCTGACTGGCGAGAAGGCAATCGAGCAGAACTGGGCATTGGAAGCAGGTTTCATCGATATCAGTACCGGCAGGCTCGACGACGAATTGATCGCCTTTGCCAGAATTCGACGGGATGCCATTCCTCGGAAGATCTTATCGCACGAAGTGCTTGGCCATGTCAGCCGCGAGGCCGCCAGGGCGACGGGACTTTCACCTGGAACGCCTGTTATCGGCGGGGCAGCCGACATGATCGCCTCGGCCTTCGGCGCGGGGATCAATAAGGCGGGCGACGTGCTGCTGAAATTCGGCGGCGCGGTGGATATCCTGACAGCGACGGATGTCGCCCGGCCCGATCCGCGCATGTTCCTCGATTATCATCTGGTGCCGGGACTCTATATGCCGAACGGCTGCATGTCGACCGGCGGCGCGGGACTTAACTGGTTCGTCCGCACCTTCGCCGGACGCGAGGAGATCGCGGCAAAGGCGGAGGGAATATCGGTACACCGCTATCTCGACCGGCTGGCCGCGGAATGCGCGGCCGGCGCGGACGGGCTGACGATCCTGCCCTACTTCCTCGGCGAGAAGACGCCGATCCACGATGCCAGCGCGCGCGGCTTGATTGACGGGCTGACGCTCTCGCACCATATCGGCCATCTCTGGCGGGCGCTGCTGGAGGCCTATGCATATGCGCTACGCCATCATATCGACGTCTTGAACGATATCGGTCATCCGACGACGCGTTTCACCGTCTCGGACGGGGGATCGCAGAGCCCTATCTGGATGCAGATTGTGTCCGACGTGCTGCAGCAGCCACTGCAGGGTCTCACCGGCCATCCCGGCTCCTGTCTCGGCGTCGCCTGGGCAGCAGCGATCGGCGCGGGGCTCACCGAGGATTGGTCCGGCGTGACCGCGTTTGTCGGCCAGGGCAAATGGATCACCCCCAATCCCGACAATGCTGCCGTTTATGATCGGGGCTACCGGACCTATCGCGCGCTTTACAGACCTGGATCCAACGGGATTTGAACATGGCGATACCGGCAGGCCGGGACTTCGGAAAACAGGCGGCCGGACGCAGCGGCATGGTGACGTCTCCGCATGCGCTGGCGAGCGAGGCAGGTGCGGCGATCCTGCAGGCTGGCGGCAACGCGCTGGAGGCAGCGATCGCCATCGGCAGCACGATTGCCGTTGTCTATCCGCATTTCTGCGGGCTTGGCGGCGATTCCGTCTGGATCGTTGCTGATCGCAGCGGACGGAGGACATGTTTTCTCGGCATCGGCCAGGCGGCGCGGGAACTGCCGAATTTCGACGGCAGCATTCCACTGCGGGGACCGCTTTCTGCGCTGACTTCGGCCTGCGCCGTCGACGCCTGGCGCCACGCGTACGACTATTCCACGCGGCACTGGCGCGGAAAGATCGGTTTCCCCGTCTTGCTTGCCGATGCGATCCGCCACGCCGAAGAGGGATTTCCGGTCACGCGCTCGCAAAGCTTCTGGCTCACATTCCGACAGGCGGAAGTGGCCGGCTGGTCGGGTTTTTCAACGCTCTTCATGCCGGATGGCGCAGCACCTGAAACCGGCAGTCTGTTTCGGCAGAGGAATTTGGCGCACTCGCTTTCGCTGATCGCTCGCGACGGGCCGCGCTCCTTCTACGAGGGCGAACTCGGCGCGAGGATCGCGGCAGGGCTTCAGGCGGCGGGCTCCCCCTTAACCGCCGCCGATCTCATGGCGACCGGAACGCGCGAAGTAGCGCCACTCAGCCTCCCCTACCGCGGCTTCGAGCTGCTTGCTCCGCCGCCGCCGACACAGGGTCTGTCGACGCTGGCGATCATGGGCATTCTCGCCCATTTCGATCTCGCCGCCCAAAAAGCCGGCAGCGCCGACCATCTGCACCTCTGTATCGAAGCCGTCAAACGCGCCTTTCTCGACCGTGGCGGCATTGCCGATCCCGATGCCGCACCGCAGCCGGTGGGGGACTGGCTGAGCACGCAACATCTCGCGCAGGCGGCAGCTTCGATCGATCCCCTAAGAGCCCTCGAATGGCCAGCCCCCTTTCGTAGCGGCGATACCGTGTTCTTCGCCGCAACCGATGCAGCGGGGGGCAGCGTCAGCGTTTTGCAGAGCACCTATTTCGATTGGGGCAGCGGCGTGGTCGTCGGCGATACCGGAATTCTCTGGCAGAACCGCGGTGCCGCTTTCTCGCCCGATCCCAAACATGTAAATGGTATCGCTCCAGGCAAACGGCCATTCTACACCTTGAATCCCGGCCTCGGCCTGCGAAACGGCAGACCCGCTCTGCTCTACGGCACGCAGGGTGCCGATGGCCAGCCACAGACGCTGGCGATGCTGCTGACGCGGCTGATCGACTTCGAGGAGGAACCGGCAGCCGCACTGGCCGGTCCGCGCTTTCTGCTCGGCAAAACCTTTTCCGACAGCCGCGACAGCCTGAAGCTGGAAAGCGATGCCGGTGAAGCGGTGCTTGCCGAACTGCTGACACGAGGCCACGCGCTATCACCGATCGAGGCGCAGAGCCCGCTTGCAGGACAGGCAGGCGTGATTGCCATCGACGCGGAAGGCTTGGCACTTGGCGCCCATGATCCACGTGGCGACGGACTGGCGATTGGGATCTCTTCCGACGGCAGGAGTTAAGTGGCCACGCGTCCGCGAGACGCCTTCAAAGCGCCGAGGCGGGCAAAACCAAAATTTGACTGCGTATGTTCGTAACCGCCGGACGATCTGCAAGCTGGAGACCTGGCTTGTCACGGGTCGCGAGCCGCACGTTGACGCCGGGCAGCGAGCCGCTACCTTCAGCCATGTTCGTGCGGTGAGAGGAGCAGCCTTCATGAATATCGACGGGCAATGTCATTGCGGCTTCGTTACCTATGAGGCCGACATCGATCCCGACGCGATCTCCATCTGCCATTGCACGGATTGCCAGCGGCTAACCGGCTCACCCTATCGCGTCACCGCAAGTGTGCCGCGCGAGGCCGTGCGCCTGACCGGCAATCCACCGAAGCTCTATACCAAGACCGCCGATAACGGCCGCAAACGCCTGCAATACTTTTGCCCGGAATGTGGCTCGCCGCTCTTCACCACGGGCGTCGACGAGGACGCCCGCAGCTGGGGCATCCGCTGGGGCAGCATCAACCAGCGTGTCACGCTGAAGCCGAAGAGCCAGATCTGGTGCAGTTCCGCACTCGACTGGTTCGGCGAAACGGCAGCACTTCCCGGCGTGCCGGGAGATTGAAAACGGCGGTTCTTTCAGATCTTAAGAAGCGGATCAGCGGCATCGAACTCATCGCCGACTGCTGGCACGGCTTTGCGGCACAGGCACGAACCTGAACCCAGGGAGGCATCTCCCATCGATCATGAGCGTGATCGTTCACCATTCCCTGAAAAGTCAAAGCTGGTCGGCGCGCCATCGGATGATCTGGCAGGCAATTTCAGATAATAGCAGCGGCATCGATAGCTGAATTGTCTGGGAGTACCGTCGTGAAATCTCGATTGCCGCTCAAACTTTTACTGTCAGCATTTGCCCTGCTCGTTAGTTCGGCGCTTGTTTCCGCCGCCGGCTGGCAAACCGATACGCAAGGCACGTCTAATTGGCATGTGTCGCCGCCGATCGGGCAATGCAACGTCAGCCGGGCGAAGAACAGAGCGATACGCGCCGGTATTTACCGAAGCGAGATCGTCTATCGCGACGAGAACGTGCTGATCTTCAGGGGACTGACACTTGACGGAGATCGCAAGGAGATCACTTTCGGAAACGAGGAAAGCTGCCCGGAACTGGAGTCGAGAGACATTCCGTAGATCGTCAGACCGCAGTTGGGCGCGCACTACGCTTCCAGCGGGCAATCTGAATTTCTAGCAGTGCAGGCACCAAGAACCATTTTCTTGGCGCGAATATACGGCCCTCTGGTTCAGTCGCGGAGGCGCGCCAATTTTATGCACTCCGCTTACGCATAGCCATGTTTTGCCTGTAAATTAAGCATCAGTATGCACTTTTATCTGCTAAATGGAGCGGTGCATCTGCCGATCTTTGAAAATCAAGGACATTTATAAACTGGCACAGTGCTTGCTTCGATAAAAGTAGAGTTGGTGGCTAGGGTTCCGGCGTTTTCAAAAAGCGCGGCTGGTCCGAGAGCTACTACCGGCGGGGGAGAAATCCTGTCGGGTGCACGGCGGGACAAAAGCCCGGGAGACCTCGTAAGCCAAGGGATTGGCGGCACGATGGTCATTGCCGATCCCTTTTGAAGAAAAGCAAAAGGGGAATTTCAATGCAGACTTTTTCGAAGATCCTTTCCATCACCGCGCTTTCCGCTTCGCTGGCAATGGGCTTCAGCTCCTTCGCCAAGGCCGAACAGAAGACCGAATTCAAGGTCGCTTGGTCCATCTATGTCGGTTGGATGCCCTGGGGCTATGCGGCTGACCACGGCATCGTCAAGAAATGGGCCGACAAATACGGCATCAAGATCGATGTCACCCAGTTCAACGACTACGTGGAATCGATGAACCAGTACACGGCAGGCGCCTTCGACGCAGTAACGCTGACCAACATGGATGGCTTGTCGATTCCGGCTGCCGGCGGCGTCGACACGACGGCTGTGATCGTGGGTGACTTCTCGAACGGCAATGACGCCGTCATGCTGAAGGACAAGGCGAGCCTTGCCGATATCAAGGGCCAGAACGTCAATCTCGTCGAATTCTCCGTCTCGCACTATCTGCTGGCCCGCGCGCTCGAAAGCATCAAACTGGCCGAGCGTGACGTGAAGGTAGTCAACACGTCGGACGCCGATATGGTTGCGGCCTACAAGACATCAGATGTCACCGCCGTCGTCACCTGGAACCCGCTGGTCTCCACCATCCTCGAAGATCCCACGGCAAAGAAAGTTTTCGACAGTTCGCAGGTGCCGGGCGAAATCATCGACCTGATGGTCGCCAATAGCGGCGTACTCAAGGACAATCCGAACTTCGGCAAGGCGCTGGCCGGCATCTGGTACGAGACAGCCGCTCTTCTGCGTGCCGATACTGCCGAGGGTAAGGCAGCCCGCGAAGCAATGGGGTCGGCCTCCGGTACCGATCTCGCCGGTTTCGAAGCCCAGCTTGCCGCCACAAAGCTCTTCGACAAGCCGGCCGATGCCGTTGCCTTCACCGCGTCGCCGAACCTGCTGAAGACCATGGATCTGGTCCGTAACTTCCTCTTCGAGAAGGGCCTGCTCGGCAATGGTGCACCGTCTGCCGATGTCATCGGTATCGAAATGCCTGACGGCAAGGTGCTGGGCGATACCGGCAATGTGAAGCTGCGTTTCACCGAGACCTACATGAAGGCAGCCGCAGACGGTTCGCTCTGATCGCAACGGAGGCGCAGCCTACCCGCGCCTCCCCTTCTTCACCAGCGGAGCATTTCCCATGCGTTGGATCAACACGAGGCCGAGCCGGGGCGCACAGTTCGCCTTGATGATGCTGCCCTTCGTGCTGCTCGCCCTTGCCTATGCCTTCGGCTCGGCTGCGCGACTGGCTGAGAACGCCAATGACAAGCTTCTGCCGAGCCTTGCGGGATTTGCCGATGCGATTAACCGTTTGGCCTTCGTCGCCGATCAGCGTACAGGCGAATTCCTGCTCTGGTCGGATACGGGTGCGAGCCTGATCCGCCTGCTCTCAGGACTCGGCATCTCCACGGCAATCGCACTCATCGTCGGCATGCTGATCGGCATGCTGCCCTATCTCAGGGCGCTGCTCGCTCCTTTCGTCGCCGTGATCTCCATGGTGCCGCCGCTGGCGCTGCTGCCGATCCTTTTCATCGTCATGGGGCTTGGCGAAACCTCGAAGATCGCCCTCATCGTCATCGGCGTGGCGCCGACGATGATCCGTGATCTGGCACTGAAGGCGCTGGAACTGCCGCGTGAGCAGATCGTCAAGGCCGAAACGCTCGGCGGCTCCTCCTGGCAGATCGGCCTGCGGGTCGTGCTGCCGCAGATCCTGCCGCGTCTGATCACCTGCCTCAGACTGCAGCTCGGCCCGGCCTGGCTGTTCCTGATAGCCGCCGAGGCAATCTCCTCGGATTCCGGCCTCGGCTACCGCATCTTCCTTGTCCGCCGCTATCTTTCGATGGATATCATCTTCCCCTACGTCGTCTGGATTACCCTGCTTGCCGTGGTCATGAACGCCCTGCTCGACCGCCTGCGCATCGCCCTCTTCCCCTGGTCGGAACTGGAGAAGCAGGCATGAGCGAGTTGAAGATCGAAAAGGTCTGGAAGGAATATGGCGACCAGATCGTACTCGAGGACGTGTCGCTGACCGTCGCCTCCCGCGCCTTCGTCGCCCTCGTCGGCCCGTCCGGCTGCGGCAAGACCACCTTTCTGCGCATGCTGCTCGGCCAGGAGCAGCCGACGAAAGGCAAGATCCTGCTCGGCGGCGAGCCGCTGCCGCCGGAACCGGGACCGGATCGCGGTGTCGTCTTTCAGCGCTATTCCGTCTTTCCGCACCTGACGGTGCTCGGCAATGTGCTGCTCGGCAAGGAATTGTCTGCGGCGCGCTACAAGGCCAAGCTCTTCGGCGCAGCTCGCCGCAACGCCATCGAGGAAGCACGCCAGCTCATCGCCGAGGTCGGGCTTGCCGGTTCGGAGAGCAAATATCCAGCACAGCTTTCCGGCGGCATGCAGCAGCGCCTGGCACTCGCCCAAGCACTCATCATGAAGCCGAAGGTGCTGCTGCTCGACGAACCTTTCGGTGCACTCGACCCCGGCATCCGCGCCGAAATCCACACGTTGATGAAGCGGCTCTGGCATGAAACGCAGATGACCGTCGTCATGGTCACGCATGACATGCGCGAGGCCTTCACGCTCGCAAGCCGCGTCGTCGCCTTCGAGCGTCGCCGTGACCGGCCCGAAGAAAAGGAGCGCTACGGCGCCACCATCACCAAGGATATTTCCATCTGGCCGCCGCGCCTTGCCGGCCAGTCATCGATTTTCAGCCCCGACCGGGACGGCCCGGTCGCTTCCCTGGGGCATGGCCGGGACGACCTGGCACCATCAGGAGAGATGCTATGATGCATGTGAGACGCTCGCCCGAAGAGATCGCCGCCAATCGCGCGCGCTACGAAGAGCATCAGAAGAAGGGTCTGGAATTCGCGCCCAAGGCCTTGCCCGGCCCAAGCGCGCTGCCGGCGCCGGCGATCGAAGCCGCCGCGGTCATCCATCAGGAAACCATTCCCGGCGGCTGGTACTGGTCCACCAAACTTCAGCGCGGCGAGGCGATCCGGGTCGATCAGGCCGAGGGCAATTCAACGGTGGCGCTCGTCGCCTGGAATGCCACCGATACGAGCGAGCGGATCAACCTTGTCGATACGGCCAAGGTTCAGTGGACGACGGCGCTCGGCAAGGGACGTGTGATTTTTTCCGACATGGGCCGCGTTATGTTCTCGATGATTGAGGATAGTTCCGGCGCACACGACTGCCTGACGGGAGGCTCGACGGCAGCCTCGAACGCGGCGAAATATCCCGACGAAAAGACCCGCAACACCCGGGGCAACCTTATCCTCGTTGCCGTCAAGCTCGGCCTCGACCGTCGCGATATTCCTGCTATCCTCAACCTCTTTGCGCCGGTGCGCCTTGCCGAGGCCGGCGGTTTCGCCTGGCAGGGGAAACGTTCCAATAGTGGCGATTATGTGGAACTGCGCGCCGAGATGGACATGCTGGTCGGCTTCTCCAATTGCCCGCATCCGCTCGATCCTGATCCCGCCTACCAGCCCAAGCCCGTTGTCATCACCCGCTACAAGGCGGCGGCTCCGACCAAGGATGATCTTTGCCGCACGGCAACCGCCGAAGCTGTGCGCGGTTTCGAAAACAACGCCCTGATGCAGGCCTGAGGAGAGACCGATGTCCGATTTCATCCAGACCTCCCCTGCTCGCAGCCTGCAGAATGCCGCCCAGGATCATCTCATTGCAGCAGAAGCCCCGTGGTCCGGCATCGTGCGCAAGGGCCAGACGATCCGCATCGAGGACAGCTATGGCCAGCAGGCGATCGACACGCTGTTTTACCGTGCCGATGACTTCTCCGAGCGCTATTCCAATCAGGATACAATGCGCATGCAGGGCGCCGCCTATATCGGCATCGGCACGAAGATTATGTCGAACGAGGGCAATGTCATGCTGACCATGACGGCCGACAGCTGCGGCCGCCATGATACGTCCGCCGGCGCCTGCTCCTGCGAGAGCAATACTGTGCGCTTCGGTCATGGCACCAAATATCTCCACGCCTGCCGCGACAATTTCGTGCTCGAAGTCAGCAAGCACGGCATGAGCAAGCGCGATATCGTGCCGAACATCAACTTCTTCATGAACGTGCCGATCAAGCCGAATGGCGAGATGACCATCGTGGACGGCATTTCCGCACCGGGCGACTATGTCGAACTTGTCGCTGAGATGGACGTCCTCTGCGTCATCTCCAACTGCCCGCAGATCAACAACCCTTGTAATGGCTTCGACCCGACGCCGATCCGGGTGCTGATCTGGGATGGCGAGGCCTGATCATGTTCAAGAAAGTCCTGATTGCCAACCGGGGCGAAATCGCCATTCGGGTCATCAAGACACTGCGACGAATGGGGATTGCGTCCGTCGCCGTCTATTCCGACGCCGACCGTTTCTCCAAACCCGCCCTGATGGCCGATGAAGCCGTCCGTCTTGGGCCGGCGCCGGCGAGCGAAAGCTATCTCAATGCCGAGGCCGTCATCGCCGCCTGCAAGGCGACTGGAGCCGAGGCGGTTCATCCCGGCTACGGCTTCCTGTCGGAAAATATCGGTTTTGCCGAACGGCTTGCCGCCGAAGGCATCGCCTTCATCGGCCCTCGGCCCGAACACCTCTCGGCCTTCGGCCTGAAACATACGGCGCGCGAATTGGCCAAAGCGAGTGGCGTGCCATTGCTCCCCGGCACCACCTTACTTTCAAGCGCCGATGAAGCGCTCGCTGCCGCCGAAACGATCGGCTATCCTGTCATGCTTAAAAGCACAGCCGGCGGTGGCGGCATCGGCATGCAGCTCTGCGCCGACGCCGAAAGCCTGAAGGCATCGTTCGAAAGCGTGCAGCGGACCGCGCGGGCAAGCTTTGGCGATGCGCGCGTCTATATCGAGCGTTTCGTAGCTGAAGCCCGCCATGTCGAAGTGCAGATCTTCGGCAATGGCAAAGGCAAGGTGATCGCGCTCGGCGAGCGCGATTGCTCTCTGCAGCGGCGGAACCAGAAGGTCGTCGAGGAAACCCCTGCCCCCGGTCTTTCGGCTGCAACCCGCGCCCGCCTGCACAAGGCGGCCTCGGATCTAGGCTCGGCCGTTTCCTACGAATCCGCCGGTACCGTCGAATTCATCTATGATCCCGGACGTGAGGAATTCTATTTCCTTGAGGTGAACACCCGCCTGCAGGTCGAACATCCTGTTACGGAAGCCGTGTTCGGCATCGACCTGGTCGAATGGATGATCCGCCAGGCCGCCGGCGAGGACGTGCTTTCGGGCACAGGGGCGCTGCGGCCGGAGGGGGCGGCGATCGAAGTGCGCGTCTATGCCGAGATGCCGCATGCAGACTTCCGCCCGAGCGCCGGTCTACTGACGGAGGTTGTCTTTCCCGAAGATGTACGCGTCGACGGCTGGATCGAGACCGGTACAGAGGTGACGCCTTTCTATGATCCAATGCTCGCCAAGCTGATCGTGTCGGCCGAGGATCGTCCGGCGGCAATCGAGAAGCTAAAGGCAGCACTCTCGGGAACGTCGATATCAGGCATCGAGACCAATCTGGATTATCTTCGCGCCATCGCCGGCTCAGACCTTCTCGCCAGCGGCAAGATGGTGACGACGGCGTTGCGGGACTTTTCCTTCGTGCCCGATGTGATCGAGGTGATCGCACCCGGCGCGCAATCGACCATTCAGGAACTGCCAGGCCGGCTTGGCCTCTGGCATGTCGGCGTACCACCGAGCGGTCCGATGGACGAACGCTCCTTTCGCCACGCCAATCGTCTCGTCGGCAATGATGATACAGTCACGGCGCTGGAGCTGACGGTGTCCGGCCCGGTGCTGAAATTCTATACGGACACGGTGGTCGCACTTGCCGGCGCCAGAATGGCGATGAGTGTCGATGGCGTAAAACTGCGCCATGATGCGCCGGCCACCATTCGTGCAGGCCAGACCCTTTCGATCGGCAGCATCGATGGTCCGGGGCAGCGGGCCTACCTCGCCGTAGCAGGCGGTTTGGCCGCCCCTGTCGTGCTCGGCTCACGCGCCACCTTCGGGCTTGGCCAGTTCGGCGGCAACGCTACCGGTGCGCTGAGGACAGGCCATGTGTTGCATCTTGCCCGTCAGGCCGCAGCCCAGCCGCCGAAGCCGGCGACAGAGCCGGCGCATCTGACGCGCGATTGGGACGTCGGTGTCGTCTATGGTCCGCATGGCGCACCTGATTTCTTCCAAGACGGCGATATCGAGACGCTGTTTTCCACGAATTACGAGATACATTTCAACAGTGCCCGCACGGGAGTGCGCCTGATCGGTCCCGCACCGAAATGGGCGCGCAGCGATGGTGGCGAGGCCGGCCTTCATCCGTCTAACCTGCATGACAATGCCTATGCGATCGGTGCGATCGATTTTACGGGCGACATGCCGATCATCCTCGGGCCAGACGGACCGAGCCTCGGCGGCTTCGTCTGCCCGGCAGTGATCGCTCGCGACGAGCAATGGAAAATGGGTCAGTTCAAGCCGGGTGATCGCATCCGATTCCATCCGGTCGCACGTCCTGAAGACCCGATTGCCGGTCCAGCGGTGCATCGGGCAAAGGAGGAAGCGGGCTCGCCTGTTATCGGCAAGAGCAATGACGGACCAGTCTCGGTCGTCTACCGCCGCCAGGGTGATGACAATCTGCTGGTGGAATATGGGCCGATGACGCTCGATATCGCCTTGCGGCTCAGGGTGCATCTCTTGATGCAGGCCGTCTCGCAGGCGCGCCTGCCCGGAATCATCGATCTCACACCCGGCATCCGCTCGCTGCAGATACACTATGACGGTAAGGCATTGACCCGTAGACGCCTGCTTGGCCTACTGGCCGAGATCGAGGCGAGCCTGCCGGCGGTCCAGGACGTCAAAGTACCGAGCCGCATCGTGCATCTGCCGCTTTCCTGGAACGATCCGGATGCGGAACTTGCCATGCGCAAGTATCAGGAACTCGTGCGGCCGAATGCGCCCTGGTGCCCGTCCAATATCGAATTCATTCGCCGTATCAACGGGCTGGCGGATGAGCAGGCCGTGCGCGACGTCGTCTTCGATGCGAGCTATCTCGTGCTCGGCCTCGGTGACGTCTATCTCGGCGCTCCGGTCGCGACCCCGATCGATCCGCGCCATAGGCTGGTGACGACGAAATATAACCCGGCTCGCACATGGACGCCGGAAAACGCCGTCGGCATCGGTGGCGCCTATATGTGCATCTACGGCATGGAAGGTCCCGGCGGTTATCAGCTTTTCGGCCGCACCATCCAGGTGTGGAACACCTGGCGGCAGACACCGGTCTTTGCCAGGGGCAAGCCCTGGCTGCTGAACTTCTTCGATCAGATCCGCTTCTTTCCCGTCAGCCACCAGGAGCTCACGGAGGCGCGCAGTGCCTTCCCGCATGGCGGCTATCCGGTGAGGATCGAGGAAACGGAATTCTCCTATGCCGCTTATGAGAGGGAGTTGCAGGTCAGTGCCGCCTCGATCGGAACCTTCAAGGCAAGCCAACAGGCGGCCTTCGACGCCGAGCGCCAGCGCTGGAAGGAGGCAGGACTCGATAGCTTCGTCACCGACGAAGGCACCGGTGAAAGCCCTGACGGAGATATTCCTGAAGGCTGCTTCGGCGTTGCCAGCGCCGTGCCCGGCAATATCTGGAAACTGCTGGTCGAGCCGGGCGCACCGGTTGCGGCCGGCGACACACTTGCCATCATCGAATCCATGAAAATGGAAATCAACGTCACTGCACATGCGCCGGGCCGCGTTCGTGACCTGCGTGCCGGCCCCGGACGAAATGTCAAAGCGGGCGATATCATTGTTGTTCTGGAGGAATGCTGAACCATGCTGCCGACCATTCTTGATCTGACAGGCCTTCGCGCAGTCTATGAGGCCGGCCTAAGCCCGCTCGATGTCGTCGAGACCGTCATTGCGCGTCGTGCCGCCTCGAAGGATCCGGCAATCTTCATCACGCCGACGCCCGAGGATACATTGCGGGCTGAAGCACGATCTCTGATGGAACGTGCCCCCGAGCCGAACAGCCTGCCGCTCTGGGGTATTCCTTTCGCGGTGAAAGACAATATCGACGTGGCGGGACTACCGACGACAGCCGCCTGCCCGGCTTTCGCTTATAATCCCGGGAAGGACGCAACTGTCGTTGCACGGCTGCGGGCGGCAGGTGCGATCGTGATCGGCAAGACCAATCTCGACCAGTTCGCGACCGGCCTCAACGGTACCCGCTCACCCTACGGGGCGCCGCGCTCGGTCTTCGATGCCGACTATATTTCGGGCGGCTCAAGCTCCGGTTCTGCGGTGACGGTGGCCTCCGGCCTCGCCACCTTCGCCCTCGGCACGGATACGGCCGGTTCGGGCCGCGTGCCGGCTGCTTTCAACAATCTCGTCGGCATCAAGCCTACACCAGGACTGCTGTCAAATACCGGCGCCGTACCGGCCTGCAAGAGCGTCGACTGCATCACCATCTTTGCCGCGACTGTCGGCGACGGCGTCTCAATCCGCAGGGTTGCCGAGGGCTTCGATGCGGCCGACGCGTTTTCCAGGCGTGGCAAGCCGGCTTCCCTCCCGGTCGCGGGCCTGCGCGTCGGCGTTCTCGCGGGTGCGGAACGCGAGTTCTTCGGCGATGCCAATGTCGAAGCGCTCTACGATCAGGCAATCGAGCGGGCCGAAGAGCTCGGCGCGACGATCGTTCCCTTCGATTATGCGCCCTTCCGTGAGGCGGCTTCTCTCCTCTATGACGGCCCATGGGTTGCCGAGCGTCTGGCAGCCGTCGAAGATTTCCTGTCGAGTAATGCCGCCGATTTCGATCCCACGGTTCGCAAGATAATCGAAGACGCGAAAGGCAAGACTGCCGTCGAAGCCTTCAATGGCCGTTACAAGCTCGAAGATCTCAGGCGCAAAACCGAAGGCGAATGGGCAAAGGCCGATCTGCTGCTGCTGCCGACAGCACCGACGACTTATAAGGTTACAGATATGCTCGCCGACCCGATCGTGCTCAACGGCCGGCTTGGTCGCTACACGAACTTCGTCAATCTGCTCGATTGCGCGGCCATCGCCGTTCCCGCCGGCTTCGGTACTAATGGTCTGCCCGGTGGCGTGACGCTGATTGCGCCGGCTTTCACCGACGATGCGCTGGCCCCTCTTGCCGATGCGCTGCATCGCGCAGCCGCAGCCGGCATGGGCATCGACCGCGCTGCGGCTATCCCCGAGCAGAGCCGTGTCGCTTCGCTCTCAGACGATACTGTCGCCATCGCCGTGGTCGGCGCGCATCTGACTGGCATGCCGCTCAATCACGAGCTGACGACATTGGGCGGCAAGTTGGTAAGGACGTGCCGCACTGCAGGCGATTATCGCCTCTTCCTGCTCCCGAATACCATCCCGCAGAAGCCCGGTCTCCTCCGTGAACCGGGGCATGACGGGCATGGAGTGGAGATTGAGGTCTGGGCGCTGCCACCTGATGGATTCGGCCGTTTCGTTGCCAAGATCCCTGCCCCGCTCGGCATCGGCAAGGTCACGCTGGAGGATGGCTCCAGCGTATCGTGCTTCCTCTGCGAAGCCCATGCTGTAAACGGCGCAGAAGAGATCACGGCACTTGGCGGCTGGCGAGGCTATATGCGCAGCATATCTGTTGTCTGAACCGGAGGCGGCGGTGAGATTCATACTTCGGCTGCTGATGAATGGACTGGTGGCGCGCGCGAGCGCGCGACATGCACAACCGATTCATTTCACCGATCGCGATAATGATGGACCGCCGGCCGGCGGCCGCGCAGAACCGGATGGCCTGGCCCAATGATCAATTCGGCCAGGCGTAAATTGCGGCAGGACGAGCAACACCTTTGAGCGGAAATATGCCGGCTTTCTCGAAACGGCCTGGCGCCTGCAAGACGAAATCGGCGGATGCCAGCAGGCTGTGGCCGATATCGTCGGCCAGCTTCTCCATGCGTGCCGCCTCGTTGACCGCTCTGCCGATGGCAGTGAAATCAAGGCGGCGGGCCGCTCCGACGTTCCCATAGAACACTTCGCCGACATGCAGGACGATGTCAACGAGAAGCTCCGGCTCTCCCGCTTCCGCTCGCCCGCGGTTGACATCAGCATTGGCATCCACGGCAGTTCGCGCGGCCGATAGCGCGCGCCAGCACGCCTCAGCCGGGTTGTCGATGTCGGTAGGGAAGATGGCAAGCAGACTGTCGCCCATGAACTTCAGGATCTCGCCGCCTTCCTGTTCGACCGGAGCGCCAATCGCTTCGAAGTGCTCGTTGAGCCAAGCGACGATGCGTTCGGGCTGATGCTTTTCATTGAGCGACGTGAAGTTCTTGAGATCGGCAAGAAGGATCGCGGCATAAACCGCCGTACCGTCGCCGCGCCTGATATGACCGCTGAGGATATGTTCGCTGGTCCTTGTGCCCGTATAGACAGCCAGGACATCCCTCGCAATCCGCGTGGTCGCGATGCGGCAACAGGCGAGTGAGAGCGCCGGCACCAACCTCTCCAGATCGGCAATCAGACTGTTCGAAAAGCCGTCGGGATCATCAACGGCGATTGAGAAACTAACGCCCGCCAACCTCGTATCGCCGGGGAACGGAACAAGCCTCATCAGATAATCGGTAGCTCCGAGTTCCGCCAGCTCGGTCAGGAGTGGAATCGGCGGAGCATCCGGTCCCGGCGGCAATCGCCAACGCGCATATTGCTGATTGTTTTCCAGGAGGTAGGAGATGGGAGAGCGCCGGAACAATTCCTGACCCGCTTCATCATGCCCTTGAACCTCTGTCGAGAAACCGGAAGAACGATACCAGGCAACCGAAATCCCCCGCTGCAGAGGATCGATCGACGGCATCGCGATCGATGCACGAAGGATTGGACATCCGAGTTCCGTCAGTCGTTCCGCGACGCCCAGCAAAAGCGTCTCAATGGTATCCGCCGATAGTCCTTCGGCAATGATCCAGTCTATCAGGTCTTGCAATCGCGGCATTGTCACGGTCCCTCCGGCCTCCGGATTTGATGGAGGTCTGTCGTTCTACCGCAATTTCGTCCGCGGTCCATCGCAGCAGCAGATAAGCGCCGTTGCAAATCTTCAACGCTCGCAATGGTCGATGGAACAAAACCGGCGCTGCTGCGTATCTTCCCTCTGGGACGCACAAAAACCTGTTATCGCTCTAACAAGAAGCACAACCCCACTTCGAGGAAGAAAAGGAATGTGTCTATGACCGCACGGATTGCTGAAGTTGTGCCGCATGACGATCACGTGGTTACGGCCAAAGAGGCCCTTGAGGGACTGTATCTAAGGCTTGAAATGGAGGCGGAGGTTCGGCTCGTTGCTGCGGCATTGCGCGCCGGTTGGACGGCAGACGAAGCGCTTGACGCGATCGACCAGCTTCGAGCCGACGATACGAAGCACTGAGTGTTCCTAGCGCCGACAGTTTGCAGATCGTGGCAGCGAAAGCCAACAGCCACGGGTGGCCGGCGTCATCAGACTGCGACCAGATGGCCCGGCGATACCTCGCGATACTCAAGGGGCTTGATCTTGTAATCGACGGGGCGGATTGGGCTCTTGATCTCGTCGTTGGCGACAGCCCGCTTCTCGCGGCGTCGCTCGGGATCGGGAACCGGGACGGCTGACATCAGCTTCCTGGTGTAGTCGTGCTGCGGGTTGCCGAAGACGGCAGCGCGCGGGCCGATTTCGACGATTTCGCCTAGATACATGACAGCAACGCGATGGCTGACACGCTCGACGACGGCCATGTCGTGAGAAATAAACAAGAACGCAAGGTTGAGGCTCTGCTGCAAGTCCAGCATCAGATTGATGACCTGCGCCTTGATCGACACGTCGAGAGCCGACACGCTTTCATCTGCTACGATGACCTTGGGTTCCAATGCAAGCGCACGCGCAATACAGATGCGCTGGCGCTGACCGCCGGAAAATTCATGCGGGAAGCGTGAGGCCATGTCGGGCGTCAGGCCGACTTTGATGAGGAGGTCGGAGACGCGTTCCTTTGCCTGCTTTGCCGTTCCCATTCTATGTTCCAGATAAGGCTCGGCAATGGCGTCGCCGACGCGAATGCGCGGATTGAGGCTGGCAAATGGATCCTGGAAGATCATCTGCACGGTCTTGCGCACCTCGCGCATGCCCGCCTTATCGAGCGCCAGCACATCCTTGCCGTCGGCGATGACGGAACCGCTCTGAGCATCGATCAAGCGCATGATCGCACGCCCGGTCGTTGATTTGCCGCAGCCGGACTCGCCGACGAGCGACAGTGTCTCGCCGGCATGAAGGTCGAAGGAGACGTTTTCAACCGCATGGACGCGGCCGGTCAACTTGCCGAACATGCCGGAATGAATGTCGAAGCGTTTGGTGAGGTTCTTCACCTCGAGCACCGGGCGGGCAGCCGCGGCGACCGTATCGGCGGTCTCGACCGGAATGTCTGATTCTCCCGTTGCCGTATTGACGACAGGAAATCGCAGCGGCCGCTCGTAACCCTGCATGGAACCGAGCACCGGCACCGCCGACAGAAGCGCTCTGGTATAGGGATGTTTGCCGCGATGGAAGATATCGGCGGTCGCTCCCGTCTCCACCTGTTCGCCGCGATACATGACGACGGTTCGGTCGGCGATCTCGGCCACGACACCCATGTCATGTGTGATAAAGAGAACCGAGGTCCCCTCTTCCTCCTGCAGCATTTTGATCAGATCGAGGATCTGGCCCTGGATCGTCACGTCGAGCGCCGTCGTCGGCTCATCGGCGATCAAAAGCTTCGGTCGCGAGGCAAGAGCCATGGCGATCATCACGCGCTGGCGCATGCCGCCGGAAAAGCGATGGGGATATTCGTTAAAACGCGAGGTTGCCGAGGGAATGCGCACCTTTTCGAGCAAGCGGATCGTCTCGGCACGGGCTTCGGCCTTCGACATCGACCGATGGCAGAGCAACGCCTCGGAAATCTGGTCACCGATCGTGAAGAGCGGATTGAGGCTCGTCATCGGCTCCTGGAAGATCATCGCAACGTCATTGCCTCGGACCTTGCGCATCTCGCCCTCCGGCAGGGCCAGAAGATCGCGCCCGCCGAGTATGATCCTGCCTTCGATACGGCTTGAATCCGCCTGCAGCAGCCGCATAATCGACAGCGAAGTCACGCTCTTGCCGGAGCCGCTTTCGCCGACGATCGCGACCGTTTCGCCCGGATCGACATCGAAGGAGACATTGCGAACAACGGGCTTCCAGGCGCCATCGACCAGAAATGATGTCGTCAGCTTCTGGACGGAGAGAACGGGCTCTGCCCTGGCGATGGATTGTGCCTGGATGCCTGTCATGATCGCTTCCTTAGTTTATCCTGATATTTCTGATCAGTCCGGCCACTTCAGAACGCCCTCGAAGCGACGCTTGCTGCGGTTTTCGATCGGGGTCGCGATGATTTCGTTGGAAGCACGTGCCTTGTCGAGTTCCTCGGCCAGACGACTGGCAACGATCTTCTCCTGGCCCGGATGCAGATTGCACGGATCAAGATAGAAGTAGCGGTGCTCGACTTCGTGGTCGCGCACGATGATCGGCGGAGAACCGCGGCCGAGCGCGTCGGCGAGATCCCAGGCGGTGATATGCGCTTCTTCGGTATCGATGATCACGCGCATGCGATCGAGCGGGTTGTTGGTCGGATCCGGCTCGATCAATGCAGTTACGCCGGGGCGGCCATCGAGTGTCTGTTTCCAGAGCTTGAGATAGCTTGTTTCGCGCTCACGGATGCCGGCGTGGTCGCGCTTTTCCCAGGCCTCAAGTGCTGCCATGACGCCGAAGATGCTTTCCTTGCCGACCTTCATGCCACGGCCGATGCCCATATTCTGCAGGAAGGCGTTGCGCACCAGCTCCTTCTCGCCGGCGACGATGCCCGAGGTCGGGCCGCCCAGGAACTTGTGACCGGAATAGAGCACCACATCGGCCCCCTGCTGCAGGAATATCCTCAGATCATATTCCGAGGCCGCATCGACGATGACAGGAACGCCCTTGGCATGGGCGATCTCGACGAATTCCTTGAGATTCAGCAGACCATAATCGACGACATGGTGCGAAACGACATAGACGGCAGCCGCGGTCTTTTCGGTAATCGCATGTTCCATGTGGAAGCGATGCGTGGAGGTTGCCTGACCGACCAGCACGACCTTGCCGCCGGCAAGACGGATCGCCTGATCGACCGGCGCGCCGTAACTGACGACATGACCCATCTGGACGAGAACTTCATTCTTCTCCGAAACCACATCCGGCAGCTTCTCAATGGCGAGAAGATTATTGCCAGTGATCGCGCCCGCGACAGCGAGCGATATTCCGGCCGAGCAGGAGGCGGTGACGAAACCGGCCTCGCCGCCGGTCAACCGCGCAATGACGGCGCTCGCCTTGCGGTGCAGATCGTTGATTTCGACGAACTGCGGCAGGATCGACGACATGGCGGCAATCGCCTCGGGAACGACGATCGAGGCGCCGAGGCTGGTCATCGTGCCGGAAACGTTGATGACCGGGCGAAGGCCGATCGATGTGCGGATGTCCTCAGACATGGGTGTCTCCAATTTCAATCTGTTGGGCTGGAACAATCATGCGCATCCTCATTAATCCCTGAGCGCGACGATCGCCTCGATTTCAACGGTGATATTGCCCGGCAGCGATCCGAAGCCGACGGCCGAGCGGGCATGTTGTCCAACCTCTTCGCCGAAGACATTGATAAGGAGATCCGAGCAGCCGTTGATGACCGAGGGATGGTCGACGAAATACGGCACGGCATTGACCATGCCGAGCAGTTTGACGACACGCTTGACGCGGCCGAGATCGCCGAGCGCCTCATGCATGACGGAAAGCAGATTGATGCCGGTGAGTTTTGCATGTGCATAGGCGGCTTCGACGCCGACCTCGGCGCCGACTTTGCCGACATGCATGAATCCATCAGCCTCGCGCGGCCCCTGCCCCGACAGGTAAAGCATGTTGCCCTCCTGCACATGGGTGACGAAATTGGCGATTGGCGGCGGTGGGGCAGGAAGTTCTATGCCAAGCGCTGATAGTCGCTCATACGGCGATGCGCTGGGTTGAACTGCGGTAACGGGGGGGCCGGCGGTGGCGGGAGACTGGTTCACGCAAACTCCTATCATGCGATTCTTTTATGCTCTGGTCTTATCGGTAGGAATATCCGTGGCTGTGGCGCACCAGCTTGCGAGCACGCGGCACGTAACGGCTGGAGGTGAAGGCCTCGTTGCCCAGCACTGCATAGCGCGGCTCAAAGAGCTTCTTCAAAACCGAGACGTCACCATTGGAATCGGTGGCTTCGAGGTCGGAATCGATGAGATCGAAGATCGTGAACTCGGCGGCAGCACCAACACTCAGGCGGTTTTCCATCGATAGCTTGATGACGGACGCCGGCGCATGGGTGACGGCATCGATCACCTTGTCGAAGGGCATGCCGACCGAGAGCAGCTTCGACATGGTCGTCGCCAAGTCCCAGACCGGGAAGTTCATCGAATGACCATGCAGGTCGGTGGAAATCGAGAAGGGAAGAAGGCCACGGGCGATTGCCGCTTCCGCCACCTTGAAGGAGAAAGAAGCGCCGCCATGGCCGATGTCGAGGCGGATGCCTTCTGACGCACAGCGTTCGGCAAGGTTGAAGAGGTCCTCGTCCTCCATGATGCTCGAACCGGCCTTGCCGTTAAAGCAGTGGGTGACGACATCACCGGGGCCGAGGATTTCCAGCACCTCATCATAGAGCGCCGGCGGTTCGCCGACATGCACCATCATCGGCACCTTGAGGATTTTGGCGATCTTCTTGCCGAGCTTGACGGGGGTGACACCCCAGGAGCCGGTGATCACATGACTGGCGCGCACCTTGATGCCGACGATGTGCTCGCTGTTTTCGGCATAGCATTCGAGGATACGGTCAAGGTCGATATCCCTGATATCGCGCAGTTCCGCAACACGATTGCAGGCGACCAGGCCGATGGAGCCGAGGTTCAGGAAGGCCTTGATCCGTTCCTTCGACGGCTCGATGATATATTCGCGGAAGCCATGAAAATTGGCTTCACCGGCAGAGCCGGCATCGACGAGCGTTGTCACGCCACGCTCGACGCCGCATTCGGACGGGCGGATCGAGATGTCGGTGCCGCCATGCCAGATATGAACATGAAGGTCGACCCAGCCGGGCGAAACGAAGGCGCCCTTGCCGTCGACGCGCATCACGTCATCGCTCGCAGCCAGGGATGGGCCGAGCTTGGCGATCCTGCCATTGGCATCGACCAGAATGTCGATTGCTCCATCGGGCGTGCCAGGGCCGAAGCCGACGGGTTTTACGTTGGTGAGGAGAAGCGGCTTGCCCGCTATTTCACCGGTCATTTAGAGGTCCTTTCGAAGTTTGGGATCGAGCATATCGCGCAGACCGTCACCGACCATCTGGAGCGAAAGCACGGAGAGAATGATGGCGACGCCGGGGAATAGCGTCATCCAGTCGGCCTGGCCGATATATTGCCGGCCGGCAGCAATCATCGTGCCCCAGGTCGGGATTTCCGGACTGACGCCGAGGCCGAGGAAAGACAGACCCGCCTCGGCGAGCATGGCGCTCGCAAAGAGGAACGTCGCCTGAACCAGGATTGGCGAAAGCAGGTTCTTCAGCACATGGCGCGTCATGATATGGAAGGTCGAAATCCCTAGCGCCTGCGCCGCCTCGACATAGGGCAACTCGCGGATGACCAGCGTCGAGGCGCGGACAATGCGGGCAAGACGCGGTGCATAGACGATCGAGAGCGCAATGATGACCGTCGTCAGCGACGGGCCGAGAGCCGCGACAAGCGCAATCGCCAGCAGGATATCCGGGAAGGCCATCATCGCATCGATCAGGCGGGCGATCGGCGTGTCGAGTTTCTTGAAGAAGCCCGCAAGCAGGCCGAGCGTGACCCCAATCGCCGCCGACAAGGCAACGACCGCGACGCCGACGAGCAGCGACAAGCGACCGGCGAAGATGGTGCGCGACAGCACATCCCGGCCGAACTCGTCCGTGCCGAAGAAATATGTCCCGCTCGGCGGCTTCAGACGGTTGATGATCGAGAGCTTCGACGGCGAATAGGGTGCAACCCATGGAGCCAGGATCGCCAGCAGCACGAAAATTGTGAGAATGAGCAAGCCAAGGGCGACTGTCTTGCGCTTTAGAAACTGGCGGATGAATTTGCGGCCTTCGCTTTCGGCCGGCTTGATCGCAATATCCGTCATCAGTAGCGCACCCTAGGGTCGACGAGCAGATAGAGCATGTCGATCGCAAAATTGATCAGGACGTAGAGCGCGGCGATCACCAGCAGCGCACCCTGGATAACAGGATAGTCGCGACGCAGGACGGCCGAGACGACGAGATTGCCGACGCCCGGAAGACCAAAGACGGTCTCGGTCACGACGGCGCCAGAGATCAGGACGGCGGCGGTAAGACCCAGGACGGTCAGGATCGGGATCAGCGCATTCTTCAGGGCGTGCTTGAGGACAACCCTGCGCTCGATCAGCCCCTTGGCCCGTGCCGTGCGGATATAGTCGTCACCGAGCACGTCGAGCATCGACGCCCGGGTGAAGCGCAGGATGAGCGCCGAGGAGACGATACCGAGCGCGAATGCAGGCAAGGTCAGGTGATACATGCGGTCGAGGAATGTCGAGCCCGGTCCGCCATATCCGGAAACGGGGAACAGGCCGAAGCGAACGGCAAAGACCTGTATCAGGATGAGGCCGAGCCAGAAGCTCGGAATGCTGGCGGCAAACATCGCCAGCGTCGTTGCCGCCTGATCGACGAAGGAGCCGCGGCGGTAGGCGGCGTAGATGCCGATCGGGAGCGCGATGAGGCTGGCGATAGCAAGCGAGAAGATCGTCAGGAAAAAGGTCGGTTCGGCGCGATCGAGCAGCGCAGACGTCACGGGCATGCTGAGGAAGATCGACTGTCCGAGATCGCCCTTCAGTAACTGGCCGATATAATAGAGGTATTGCGCGCCGATCGATCGATCGAGACCAAGGCTGGCCCTGAGATCGGCGATGTCCTGCGGCGTCGCATCGGGGCCGAGCATGACGGCAGCCGGATCGCCAGGGGTGACGCGCACGATGATGAAGACGATCGTAACGACGAGGAACATCACCACGATCATGCCAAGCAGGCGCTGAAAAATGTAACGTATCATGAAGTCTGTCCCGGTGCCGAGCGGGCACAATGGAAGAAGGATATCGGCGCAGGCGCGCCGATATCCTGCGATTGAGCGCTACTTCTTGACGGAGGCGTTCCAGAAATATGGCCACGGAGCCGGATCGACGCCTTCAAGCTTGGTCGATTTGGCCGAGACGGCGTTGAAATCGCCGATCTTCATGTAGGGCAATTCGTCATACATGGCCTTCTGGACATCGGCCCAGAGTGCAATGCGCTTCTGCGGATCGACCTCTGACGTGAAGGCATCGACGACGGCCTTGCGCGCCGGCGTATCCCACCAGCCGGGCGAGCTCGGAGACAGCGACCCGATCAGTGCCGGTTCCGGCAGGAAGGGGCTGTGGGTGATGTAGATATCCCAGAGCTTCGGATCTGTGCGGCGCTGCGTCAGCGTTGCCCAGTCGACGACCTGCAGGTCAACCGCGAAGCCCGCAGCCTTCAGATATTCGGCTGCGACCTGCGCCATCTTGTAGTGGAATTCATACTGGCGGCTGGTTAGAATGCGGATCGGCTCGCCATTATAGCCGGCCTTTTTCGCCGCTTCGGCGGCTCCTTCGGGATCGGCGACATTGTAATTGCCCTCGACACCGGCATCCGTATTCCAGACATACGACTTTGGATAGATGTCACCATCGAGCGTATAGAAATCCGTGCTGCCGAAGGCGGCGGCGAGCATGTCTTCCATACTGAGTGCCTGGCGGATTGCCTTGCGGACCTCGACATTCTTGGCAAGGCCTTCCTTCGTGTTGAAGACGAAGACCGGATAGCCGAATGGCTTCAGGACGACCGGCTGCGACGCGGTCGATGTCTTCAGCTTGTCGAAGGATTCGACCGGGATCGAGTCGACATAATCATACTGGCCGGAAACGGCGGCCTCGACGCGGGTGTTCGGATCCGGAACCGGTACGAAGCGGATTTCGTCGAGATACTGGTGACGGGCACCGCCATAACCGTCACTCTCGCCGTCACGCGATTTATAACCGTCGAAACGGACGAGCTGGATATACTGGTCCGCCTTGCGCTCCTTCAGCATGTAGGGACCGGTGCCGATGAATTCCTTCATCGGTTCATCCTGTTTTTCAGCGGGGATGATGATGGCGGCGGAGTTGTTGAAGGCCAGCAGCGAGGTCAACGGCGCATAGGGCTGCTTCAGGGCGATCTTGACAGTCGCCGGATCGGCGGCGGTGATGGAGTCGATGAAGCCTGCGACCTGCTTGCCGCGCGAGGCGATCTTCATCCAGCGGTTCAGCGAGGCAACGACATCTTCCGAGGTCATATCGGAGTTATCGTGGAACTTGATGCCGGTGCGAAGCTTGATCGTATAGGTCTTACCGTCGGTACTGATTTCTGGCAGGCTTTCGGCCAGAAGCGGCGTGACATTCCACTTCTTGTCGAACGTGTAGAGTGTTTCGAAAATATGCTGCGTGACGATGCCGACGAGGTCGGCAGTCGAGGACATCGGGTCAAGCGTCGGCGGTTCGCCGATCGTCGCGACGTTGATAACGCCACCCTTTTCCTGAGCCATCAAGGTTGTCGGCAAGGCGACCAGCGCAGTGCCGAGAAGGAATGCGACAAAAGTCTTCATTTCATGCTCCCGGTTTAGTGTTCCACAATTATGTTATGTTGATTTTTATAATAGAATAGCGGCGAGAACGGTTCTGTCAAGAGAACGAGGTTCCGCCTGTTGAGACGAGTTCCGACCTATCGTCGGAACAGGAGAGCCACGTCTTTATTTCGGGTGCAGCGAACTGGATCGGGTGAAACTTGTTGTTCAAGTCGAACACTCCTCCCGAAAGATTCAACCATGAATTACGCGCAGTATGGAAAGCATATCTCAGGTTCGTTGATCGCCTCTGTCTACTTCGGATGAAGTAGATCATATCAGACTAAAGTCCGTGTTCTGCAGCGCACAAAAAAGCTAAACACCCCTGTTGCTTGCAATCGAGGACAGCGTATGTGCGTCGAAAGCGATCCTCTAAGACGGCTGCTAGATGGAGTTTAAGCTTGGCGAGCGCTGTTATCACGGATCGGGGTGCGGCAACATCGAAGGCAGCCTTTCTCATTTCAGCCGTTGATCATTGCGCCACGCGCGATGAAGGGTCGGAAATTCGACGGAGGTATTCCCGATACCGATTTACTATAATTACTTTCGTTAACGAGGGATCTTAAGGTTAAGTTCTTGAAAAACGTCGCAGTTATTGACGAGCTTTCTCAGTTCTAACTGCTCTAATAGGCAACACGCGATCCGCAGGAGAAGTCATGAAGAAAGTGCTTGTAGCAGGCGGCGCCGGTTTTCTCGGATCACATTTGTGCGACAGGCTTTTAAATCGGACCGACATCGAAAAGCTCGTCGTCGTCGATAATCTTTGGACCGGCCATGCGGCAAATATTTCCCACATTCGAGATCCCCGCTTCCATTTCGTTCGATCCGACGTGGAAGACCTTCAAACTTCGGACAAGTTTGACGAAGTTTATCACCTCGCTTCTCCGGCTTCGCCGCCGTGGTATATGAGGGACCCCAAGAGGACCATTTCGGCAAATCTCATTGGAGCATTCCGTCTGCTGGACCTTCTGAAGAAAGGCGGCCGCTTCTGCTTCACCTCGTCCTCAGAAGTCTATGGCGATCCGCTCGTCTCGCCGCAGCCGGAATCCTATAAAGGCCAGGTTGATTGCACCGGGCCACGCTCTTCCTACGACGAAAGCAAACGCTGCACCGAGTCCTTGCTGTTCGAGATGCAGCGCACGCAGGGGCTGGACGTTAAAATCGTTCGGCCCTTCAACGTATACGGACCGAGAACGCGGCCGGAAGACGGACGAGCCGTCTCCAATTTCATTGCCCAGGCCCTGACCGGCAGGCCCATTACGGTGTTCGGGGATGGCCTCCAATCTCGCAGCTGGGGCTATGTCGACGACATCATTGACGGCTTCGCGCGTTATTTCTGGATGAACGAAACGGATTACAGGGGCCCGCTTAACGTCGGGAACGACAGGGAGATCGCGGTCCTGGAAGTGGCACAATACGTCTCACGCCTGATGGGCGGTGTTCCGATCGTCTTTGAGCCATCACCTCCGGACGATCCCACAAACCGGCGGCCAGACCTGACAAATGCAAATCATGTCATGCCCGAATGGTCATGCAAAATCAGCTATGAGGAGGGTGTTGCAAAGACTCTGAACTGGTTCAGGGAGGACATGAAAATTGCGGCAGGGCCGGCCGAGGCGAACTTCCGACAGCAGGCCGAGGCATGACGCTAAACGGTTCACCGGCCTCTGGCGCAGAGAGTAGCAATGAGGGACCTCATACCGAGTGACATGAAAGACAACGTCTTTCCTGTGCCTATCCGATACGTCGATCATTTGTCAGATGATGTTGGTGCCAGTGCTCCCGTGATCGGCGCAGGCCTCGTCGTCTTCGTCTCCGACGGCCTTCCCGTCGGCCAGGCTTATATCGAGGGATCAGAAAACCTGGGCGCTCTGGCTGCGCGCGCCGTGTTGCCGGAGACCATACAACACGCTCGGAATGTGATGCAGGCGCCGATTAGGAACCGCGACGTCAGCCTCCTGATCTGCACCAAAGATCGGCCGGATGAACTGGCCAGATGCCTCGCGTCAATCCCCAGGCAGTCTCTGCCTCCGGTTGAGGTCATCGTCGTCGACAACGCCTCAGCCGGTGATGACACGCGCCGCATCGTGGAGGCGTCCGGCGCGACCTATGTACGCGAGAACAGGGTCGGGCTGGATTACGCCCGCAATGCCGCGGTACGCGCGGCAAAGACCGAGTTCCTGGCGTTCACAGATGACGACGTTGTCCTGCACGAACGTTGGCTGGAGAACCTGATGAAGGCCTTTGACCGGCCTGAGGTTGGATGCGTTACCGGCCTTGTCCTTCCCGGAGAGCTTTCCACGCCCGCGCAGCTGATATTCGAAACCCATTGGGGATTTGGCAGAGGCTATAAGCGTCGGGACTTCGGTCCGGACTTCTATCGCCAGAGCGCGCCATTCGTGGCGCCTGCCTGGCTGATCGGCGCGGGTGCAAGCCAGGCATTCCGGCGACAGGTATTCGACGATATAGGATTGTTCGACGTGCGACTGGACATGGGTGCGGCAGGGTGTTCGGGAGATTCCGAGTTCTGGAATCGCCTTCTCCATCACGGCGGCACTTGCCGCTACGAGCCGACGGCGGTTTCCTGGCATTTCCATCGCAAGGAGATGAAGGGTCTCGCCAAACAGATACGTCAATATATGAGCGGTCACGTGGCGGCCTTGCTGGTCCAGTATCAGAACACCGGAAACCTGGGTAATCTGTGGCGCATCCTTGTCTCGTTGCCTAAACACTATCTTCAAAAGTTCGGGAAATGGCTGCGCAAGGAAGCAACGTCGGACAACATCTTTCTCAGGGACGAAATACTGGGGTGCCTGAACGGCGCGTGGTATGTCCTTCGCCGCTGGAAGACGCCGGCATGGTAACCGCATCGAAGCCGGACATATCGTTCCTCATCCCCGCCTATAACGCTGCGGATACGCTGTCCGACTGCCTAGTCAGTCTGCAAAAACAGTCGGTGTCGAACTGGCAGGCCGTGGTCATCGATGACGGATCGAAAGACAAGACTTGGGATCTCCTCCAAGGCTTTGCAAAAGCGGACAGCCGAATACTGATCCATCGTCAGGCGAATGCCGGCGCGGCTGCGGCGCGCAACGCGGCAGCCGGGTTTGCTGCCGCTCCTCTTCTCTGCATGCTCGATGCGGACGACTGGCTGGATCCGGCTTTCATCGAAAGCATGTTGCCTGTTGCCGTGAAAGGCCCTCAGCCGGTGATCGCCTTCTGCAGCTATCGGCGTGTGACGCCGGATGGTCGGATGCTGGAGATCGAGACGCCCCCCAATCTGGTGGGCGATCGGGCTAAGCGGGAATTCTCGCTATTTTGCGCCCTGGCCATTCATGCAGCGGTTTTTCCCAAGGACCTTTTCGTCCGGCTTGGCGGTATGGATACCGAGCTGCAAACCTGCGAGGACTGGGATCTCTGGCTTCGCATCGCGTTTGCAGGAGCTGAATTCAGGCAGGTCGACCAATGCCTTGCCTTCTATCGTATGAAGGCTGGTTCGCTCTCGGGCGATCCCTATAAATTGGTAAGGGATACGATCCGGGTTACAAGCAGGGCCCAGGTCCTGCGCATGAATGGAAATCCGTCGGCGAACGATGAGCATGCACCGTGGACGGTACCGGCTGTCGCGCAATTGCGAATGCTCGCTTGGGCCGCTTCAGCAAACCTGTGCGTGGGAGCCGATCTAGCCGCGCTAGCAGAGCTTCTTCCGGAATTTCCTAACGCCGCGGGTTATGAAGGCTTACTCGCCGCAGTGATATTGCATGGATTGCAAACAGGTCTGGCAGTTGCGCATGCCGCCGATATTCTCGATCTGCAGGAGCAATGGAAACCAGCGTTTTTCGAAATTGTTCGACTGATTGAGCAGCACTCGCTGCCCGGGACCGGGCGGCGGCTGAAAGAACTCTTTGTCTGGTCGGTCTCGGCAGCGGATATGTCACGCTCCTTCATACTTGAGCATCTGCAGGTGGCTGTCGTCGATACCGGCAAACTAATGCCTGTCGCCAAGGTGGACGACGCCGACACGCTGTTGCTGCAGGTCTTTTCCGCAGGGCGACATGTGGGGTCCTATGTCGGCCCCCTGTGGGGAGACCTCTCTGTTCGCGCTCAACTCAGGCTCATCATCGATGAACTGTGGGCCGGAGATCACGTGCCTGCGCCGTTGACCTTTTCCTATGCGCGCTCCTGGGCAGTCGAAGCCGTTCGCAACATCAGGGTGCTGGGCAAAATCGCCCGGCGGCGACGGGGGCGCCGGCGGCAGCTCAATCAGCTCTCCTATGCAATACGCAGGAACGTGCTCATCAACTCTGCGGCGAAGGTGTCTGGGGACAATGACGCGCGCTTGTTGGAGGTGCTTTCATTCTCCGAGCAGAAATTCGCCGGGCCGATTGCCGAGACGAGCGAGGCGCCTCGCGAAAAGGGAAACATGCTGGCGGTTCTGCCGGAGGTTGCAACGAAAGAGGAGTATTGGGAACGCGTTTTTGAGCGTCCGGACCCGTGGAACTACCTCTCTGTCTACGAGCAGGTTAAATATGAGCAGACACTGAGCCTTATTCCCGAGGGGGTTGATAGAGCGCTCGAGCTCGCCTGCGCGGAAGGGATATTCACAGCAAAACTTGCACAGAAGGTCGGTTTCCTGACGGCAACGGATATTTCCCGTCGCGCCATCGAGAGGGCATCCGAGAGATGTCGGAACTCTAAGAACACCGAGTTTCGCGTCCTGGATTTCGTTGAGAGCGAACTTCCGCCCGGGCAGGATCTGATCGTCTGCTCGGAGGTCCTATACTACATGGACGATGAGAAGATCCTGGAACAGGTATGCCGGAAGATCGCGGCGGCCCTGAGACCGGGCGGCTGCCTTGTCACAGCACATGCGCATATCCGTCGCGATGAACCCGATAGAACCGGTTTCGACTGGGACAACCCGTTTGGCGTTGGCACGATCAAGAAGGTTCTGGCGAACCTGCCTGATCTGGTGCTGGAAGAAACGATCGAGACCGAACTTTACGCGGTCCATCGGTTCGCAAGGCGCAAGGCTGCAACACCGAGCGTGCGGATCGAAACCCATGGCGTCCCTCTCGATGCCGATGTGGCCAAGCACATCATCTGGGGACCGGCCGGTGTTGATCGCGGGGCGGCATGGATGAACGAGGTCACGACTTCGGTTCCTGTACTCATGTATCATAGAATTGCGCTCGACGGGCCGAACGCCCTCCGTCGATTTCGGGTTGCGCCGGAGGTCTTCCGCAAGCAGATGCAGTTTCTCCGGCGGGAGGGCTATTATACTCTAACGGCTCAGGGCCTGGCCGCTCTATTGCGCGACGGCAAACCCATCCAAGGACGTCCCGTCGTCCTGACCTTTGACGACGCCTATCTCGATTTTCTCACCGACGCCTTCCCTATTCTGGCTGAGAACGGGTTCGGCGCGGAGGTTTTCGTGGTGACAGACAAGGTCGGCGGCCGGTCGGATTGGGATGCCGCCTATGGGGAGCCAGCCCCGCTGATGTCCTGGGCCGATATTCAGATGCTGCACCGGCAAGGAATTTGCTTCGGATCTCATCTGGCGTCGCACAGGCCGGCAAGCTCCCTCGACAATGCCACGTTGCTCGGCGAAGCGGCTTTATCGCGTAATGCGCTTGAAAGCCAGCTAGGGGAGGCTGTCAAGTCAATCGCCCTTCCCTTCGGCTGCACCGATTTCCGCGTCCCCAGCATTCTCGCTCACACCGGTTACGAGATCGGCTTTTCGACAAAGGCCTCAAGGGTGAGCTCTTCCGACCCTGCACTTTTCCTGCCGCGCCTCGAAGTTCGCGGCGACCTTCCGCTTACGGCTTTTGCGGAACTGATGGGCCAACCCGATGCGTTCATTGGATAGCAAGTGATGAACGCGTCCTTTCTCCCTTTGGTCACGGTGGTCATTCCGGCTTACAATGCCGAGAAAACGCTTATCGACACGCTTGAGAGCGTATCGAACCAGACCTATGAACGCCTCGAAATCATCGTGGTCGACGATGGTTCGCAGGACGGAACATACGAACTGGCAACCGAATATCGCCTTCAAGATTCCCGCGTCAGGGTCCTGAGACAAGAAAACGGCGGCGTGGCTCGCGCCCGCAACTTCGCAATCCGCGAAGCGGCCGGCAGCTATATTGCCCCAATCGATGCCGACGACCTCTGGCACCCCTGCAAGATCGAATTGCAAGTCCAAGCATTGGGGAATTTTCCCGAAGGACGAGCGGTCGCCTACAACTGGTATGCGGCAATCGACGCTGATGATGTGATATTCAATCATTCGAAGCCGGTGCTGTACAAAGGCGACGTGTTCGAAATCATGGTTTTGGAAAACTTTATCGGCAACGGCAGCACGCCGCTCATGCCTCGTGCGGATGTCCTGGCATGCGGTGGCTATGA
Source organism: Rhizobium sp. BK377 (assembly GCF_014193935.1). NCBI lineage: Bacteria > Pseudomonadati > Pseudomonadota > Alphaproteobacteria > Hyphomicrobiales > Rhizobiaceae > Rhizobium > Rhizobium sp. BK377. The sequence continues at coordinate 118,755 of NZ_JACIAC010000009.1, read as the reverse complement.
TCCGGCACTGCGTGATCAAAAGGCGGAGGGATGCGAAGATCTGAAGCTTTATCTCGCACTCGCCGAGAAGCTCCCCTTCGCTGTGGTTCCTGACTTTCTGACCGGATACCGGTTCAGTCAGGGGAACATGTCGAGCAATGCGTACCGCATGTTGAAATCCCATGCCTTGGTGATGGCAGAGGTGAAGACACGCTACCCACACCTTGCCGCAATCGCCAGCGCTGCGGAATTCGACACGGCGCGATGGTATTTCAACAGGACAATTGCTAGCGGAGACCAAGATCAGGTCAGAAAACTGGCGCCGATGATTGCCAGACGATTCCCTCTAAAACTAGCTGTCCATGCTACTAGCCTCCTCTGGCGCACGGCTAAACGTCGCGCGCGGCGACTGGCAAATCGATTGCGAAGGCATCCAACACCGTCTGCCCGCCCGACAACAGACGGGACTATGAAGATCGCACTTCCCGAAAACGGTACATCATTCCATGATCTTGCTGAAGCAGTCGCTGTCGGCAGAGCAGGTTGGTTCGCCACGCCGCGGGCGGGTGATGTATGACGACCATGCGAAGATACGTTTCCGGTAGGCCGACAGGCGCCTTCAATCTGGTCGTCGCGGCCCGTTTCCGAGAGCTTCTACAACTCGTTCCAGCGCTTCGGATGAAGACCACGATGATGATCGTAATCGGCATCCTGAGCGGCCTAATGGAAATGGTCGGAATCACCCTTCTCGTCAGCCTAGTTTTCCTTCTTGGCCAGCAGGGACCTGCTTCCGGAGCGGCAGTCAGTTTGCTTCCCGCATTTGTCGGTAAATTCGATACCGCGATCTCGAAGCCGATGCTCATCACCATCCTCGTCTGCGCCATTGTCCTCAGGATCGTGCTGGGCTTTGCCAACTCCATTATCGCGGGCACCGTCAGCCATCAGATCAGCAATCGCATCCGGCATCGTCTTTATTCAAAGATCCTGACGATCCCGTTCCAGCGCTTTCAGCATTACGAGCGCAGCGACGTGATGAATGTGATCGCCGCCGAATCGTATTCCGTCGCTTCGGCGCATGCGAGTCTTGTTCGCCTTGGGATCAATCTCGGGACCATCATTATCTTCGGCGCTGGAATGCTGGTCACGGCATGGCCGATTGCGCTGCTGGGACTCGTCTTCGGTATTGTCCACAACCTGACGCTCGGCCTGTTTGCCAATGCCTATCGACGTATCGGCGAGACCGCTCTTTCAGCAGTGGAGGATTTGGCGCAATTAACATGGACCACCCTGCAGACGTTAAAGGCGGTTAAAAGCTTCGGCCTGGAAAAACGCTACGAGCGGATTTTTGAATCCCTTTCCAAAGATGTCGGGCAAGCTATGTCCCGCTCCGACCGTTTGGACGCGGCAACGTCGCTCCTGAGCGAGGCGCTGACATTCGGCGTGATCCTGACGATCATTTTGTCCTCGCAGTTTCTTCCGGTGGATTTCCGCGCAGCATTATCGGCCACCGTTCTTCTCTACCGGCTTCAGCCGCATATCAAGGAGTTCGACTCCCAGATCCTTCGCCTTCATTCCATGGAAGCCTCCTTGCAGAACGTTCTCAAGATAATTTCCGAAGCGAACGATGCCCGACAAACTTCCGACGGGGAAGAGTTGCGACATCTGCAAGGCGAGATCGCTTTCCACGACGTTTCCTTCTTTTATGAGCCCGGTAGCGTTCCCGCTGTCAGCCATGTCAGCTTCTCGATCAGGGTCGGCGAGACGACCGCGCTGATCGGCCCAAGCGGCTCTGGCAAGACGACGATCCTCAACATGATTCTCGATCTCATCCAGCCGACGGAGGGTCGCATCACTCTCGACGGCAAGGATCTTTCGACCATCGAACGATCAAGTTGGTTGCGGCAGTTGGCCGTCTCGGGCCAGGATGTCGAACTTATGGAGGGTTCGGTCCTCGACAACATCCGCTTCCGTCGCGAGATTTCCGAAGAAGACATTCGTTGGGCAGCCGATATGGCCTGCGCGACTGAGTTTATAGAGAAATTGCCTTACGGCTTCGATGAATGGTTGGGCGATGAGGCGATAAGGCTTTCGGGCGGCCAGCGGCAGCGCATTGGCCTGGCACGTGCGCTGGCCGGACGACCGGAGATACTGCTCCTGGACGAAGCCACCAATGCGCTCGACGAGGTCACCGAGGCGCGGGTGCTTTCCCTTCTGCTTGAGGAATATCAGGGGCGAACACTTGTTATCGTCAGTCATCGATCGTCGGTCGCCAGCCTCATGAAACAACAGATCTGCCTGGTTCCGGCAGTGATATAAGGAATAATCTATGAATCGAGGAGACGCTTTTTATGCTGCTCAGCCTTTGGTTTCGGTAGTCATCCCGGCTTTTAACGCTTCCATCTATATCGAGCGCACGCTTCGATCCGCTATGCGCCAGACCTATACGGCGTTAGAGATCATTGTTGTTAATGACGGCTCCACGGACGACACGGCGAAACTGGTCGAGCAGATCGCGATAACAGATTCACGGATCCGCCTCCTGACCACCCCAAACCGCGGTGTCGCTGCTGCAAGGAATACTGGGATCGATGCATCATCAGGCCCATTCGTGGCATTTCTTGACGCCGACGATCTCTGGCACCCGACGAAAATCGAGAAGCAGGTAAACGCTCTCACTCGCTTATCCCCGCGATGGGCTGCGGTCTACGCGCTACATTATATTATCGACGAGAACGACGACATCATTCGGCCTGGTACATCCGATATCGCAAAGGGCTATATTTACGCCCGACATTTGAATTTCAAATATATCGGCAACGGAAGCGCGCTTCTCGTGCGACGGGACGTTGCGCTTGAGATAGGCGGCTTTGATAGCTCATACGCGCAAGCGGATATTGGCGGCTGCGAAGACCTTGATTTCGAACTTAAGCTTGCCGCGCGCTATTACATGGAAGCCATACCCGAACGCCTGGTGGGTTACCGGAAATATCCCGGCAATATGTCGTCCAACTACGCGCGAATGGGCCAAGGCGTTTTGGAAGTAATCAAGCGTTCGATCGCCGCAAATCCGCAGCTTCCTGGCTACGCAGCCGAAAGCGCCATCGCGCTTACTCAAAGATGGGCATTCCGGCAGTACAGAAAGGCGAGGAACCTGCGCCTTTCAATCGCGGCCGCTTGGGTGATTATTAAAAAGCCGCGTAGTTTTCTCGATTTCCTGTGGCACACTAGCCTGCGGATCATAAAGCGACTCTGTGCTGCACCCAAACCTGGAATGGTGCGTGGCAAGCAGCAATTGCATCAATCGAAATTCGACGAGAAAATCATCCTTTCGCCCATTGTTTCCCCTGAAGGGGACTCGCGTTCACCACATCTTTTAATGCGATTGACAGCGACGGATATCGAGCTCAGTTCAATCCATGAGAACGATGAAAGGCCGGAGCTCCCCAGTGGTGAAAGTCGCCATAAAATCGCGTAGCCGCTAATGCCCATCGGGCGAAACATCGGCTTTGGACGTGACTTCAGCGATGTTCTTGCGATGGAAGATGAAGAGGCCTGCGAGAACGATGATGGCGGAGCCGATCAGAATCTGCCTGTCCGGCAATTCCCCGAAGAAAATATAGCCAAGCACGATTGCCCAGAGCAACAGGCTGTATTGGAGCGGCGCAAGCAGGGAGGCCGGGGCAAGTTTCAGCGCGCGCGTGATCATCAAATGAGCGCTGCCCGCCACGATGCCGAGCGCCAGCATCGCGACGAAGTCGAGGGCGGACATGGCGCGCCAGTCGCCTACGCTTAAGATTAGACCCGTGACGAGAGCGCCGACCGTCTGCCATGTCACGAGAGTCGCATCGTTGGTTTGCCGCAGCCGGCGGCCGAGGATCAGTGTCAGCGCGAAGGAAAGGCTGCCGATCAGACCGAAGATCGACGGCCAGGATAGCATCGCCGTCGAGGGCCTGAGTGCTATCACGACGCCGACAAAGCCTGTGAAAACGGCGAGCCAGCGGCGCCAGCCGATCGTTTCGCCGAGGAAGAAGTGCGAAAGAGCGGCCACATAGATGGGACCGGCCATATAAAAGGTCATGACGTCGGCGAGCGGAAGGTAGGCGACCGCGGCATAGAAAAACGCGACATCCCCTGTCGTCAGGATCACCCGCAGGATCTGCAGGGGCACGCGCTCGACCTGAAATAGCGAGCGCGGTCCTTGCCGGGCAATCATCGGCGCAAGGATCAGAAAGGAGCCGACCGAACGGATTACCAAGACCTGACCGACCGCAAAGCTCGCCACCAGCCATTTGCCCATGGCGTCGTTGAGCGAAAACAGGAAATCTCCGAGAAGCATCAGCAGCACGCCGAAGAGTACGGTGTTTTCCGCGGTGCGGCTGATGCGCAGATTCATGATTCGTCCCAATTGGTTAGGCTTTCCGTCTGCCATAGAACTTCATCCTGGCGCCGTCGATTGCTGGCAGACGATTTTCATGACGGGTCCCTTATCATTCTCAATGAATTCGATGCCTGTCCGGTGCCGTCAACTGCATCGATCGCAGCGACGCAGCCATTAAAGTGATACTTTAAGAACCAGTGGAACGATCGGTATCAATTGTCGTGGCGATCACATTGAAAAGACTGCACACTTCTCCCCTTCCCCACGTCATTATCCTGTGGCAATGGTGATACTGGAACTCCATAAAGACACCATGAAAGCGATTTCAGGCACCAATCTCGAGCAGGCCAAGTCACACAACCGGCGTGTCGTGATTGAGGCTATCCGTACCAACGGTCCGCTGTCGCGCGCCGCGATCGCCCGTATGACCGCGCTGACGGCGCAGACGGTCTCGAACATCGTCGAGGAATTGCAGCGCTCTCATCTGCTCGTGCCGGCGAAAGCGCAGAAGCTTGCGCGCGGCCAACCGATCATTCCCTATTCGATCAACCCACACGGGGCCTATTCCGTCGGCCTCGAACTCGGCCGCCAGCGCGCCAGTGGTGTGCTGACCGATCTCTCAGGCGCCGTCTGTGCACGCATCGAACGCCATGTCGAACATCCCGATCCCGAACAGGCGATGCCTGTCCTCGGTTCCATTGTCGAGGATCTGCAGGAAGCCTTCTCCTTCGATCGCAACAGGCTGCTCGGTGTCGGCATGGCCCTGCCTGGCCGCTATGCGGAGGGAGGGGTTACGTCGCTCAGCCCGCAGAACCTGCCCGGTTGGCAGGACTTCCCCGTCGGCTACGAGCTGGAACGGCGCGTCAGGGTGCCGGTGCTTGTCGAGAACGATGCAACGGCGGCTGCCATCGGCGAGCGCCTGCATGGTGTTGCCCGCGGCTTCAGCAGCTTCGTCTATCTCTTCCTTGCGGGCGGCGGCGGCATCGGCGCCGGCATGTTTCTCGACGGGCACCTCTACAAGGGCAGCCGGCAGAATGCCGGCGAGATCGGCCACATCATCGTCGAGCCGCACGGCCGGCTCTGCAGCTGCGGCAAACGCGGCTGTCTCGACCGCTACGTGTCGCCGACTGTCGCCTATGAGTTCATGGGTATTGCGAATGCCGAAGAGCTTTTGCCGGATGAACTCGAGGCGCTGATCGCCAGAGGCGGCGAAGGTCTGGATGCCTGGCTGGATCAGGCGGTTCAGCCGCTGCGGCAGACCGTCGATTTTCTGGAACTGGCCTTCGATCCGCAGACCATCGTGCTCGGAGGAAGCATATCGACATCGCTGATGCGGCGGCTCGCCGAGCGGCTGGAGCCGCTGCACATTCCGATCGACCCCGACCAGAAACGGACGGTGCCCCGCGTCATGATCGGCATGACTGGCAAGGATACGGCGATCCTCGGTGCCGCGGCCCTGCCGGTCTTCTCCGAGACCAATCCACGTTTCGACGTTCTGCAAAAGCCGCTCGGCTAGAGAGATCGTCGACGCCGGCTCTCAACCGCCTGCCGGTAGCCTCGCGCCTGTCTGCGGCGGGCGACGGGCCAGAGGTCGCGCAAAGATGACCACGTTCCCGAGAAGCGTCAGCGCTAGGCCGATCAGGCCTAGACCGCTCCAGTGATAGCCCTCGAAGACCGTCGACAACGACAGGGCGACGATCGGGAACAGGACGGTGGCATAGGCAGCGCGTGAGGAGCCGATGCGCGACACCAGCATGAGATAGGTGGTAAAGCCGATCACCGATCCGATTGCCGCGAGATAGAGCAGAGCGGCAAGATAGGTGATGTCAGGTGGCGCCACGATGGGCGTTTGCGTCGCGGCAATCAGCAAGAGGAGGACGATCGTGCCATAGGCCATGCCCCAGGCATTGGCGGTCAGCGGTGAGATTCCGGCCGCGCTGTTTCGACGCGATGCCATATTCCCCAGAGAAAAGAACAGCGTGCCAAGCGCTGCAAGACCGATCCCTTTCAGCGTGCCCAAATCGAAATCCACGACAACCTCCTCTCCGAAAAGGAGGAGAAGGCCGGTTGCTCCGAGCGCCGCTGCGAGAAGCGTGCGGCCTGTAATGCGGTCGCCGAAAAAGAGGCGCGCATTGACCGCATTGTAGATCGTTGCGAGCGAGAAGATCACGGAGATTAGTCCTGATGGAATCGAGGCGGCGGCGTTGTAGAAACAGATGAAATTGAGGCTGAACAGGCAGAGCGCTTGCGCAAGGATGAAAGGTTGATCGCGCAAGGCGGGGAACTTGAGCCGCCGCATGACAGCCAGGATGGCGACGAGGATCACTGCTGCGACCGCAAATCTGTAAAAGACCGAGACCAAGACCGGCACCGGACCGACCTGCATCGCAATGGCGATCCAAGTCGTCCCCCATATCAGAACGGTCGCGATGAAGAGAGCGGCATTTGCCATAGACTGATCCTCGTTTTCCTAACGAGTAGGCGAACCGTGAGCAGGTCTCTTGCAGATTCTTGCTATGAAATCGATTTGCCCGGACTTCCTGCTCGCCACGCGGGCCGTCGATCAGTATTGTTCGCAAGGCGTGGCCAAGTGTGGGAAAGAATTGGTGAAAGATAGCCGCCTCTCGGTTTTCAGATTTTTGTCCGCATCTCCCAATGCGCGGATGTCACATTCCATCGATTTGGGTTTCGGGAGATCAGCTGCCATCTGGAGCAACGCACACGACAGGATGAGCTACGAGCGGCCGAACGGTCATACGTTCAGTCTTTATCTCAGGGGCGGCGCCGGAACGCGTCGTCTGGATGGCAGCCTCGACGCACGCGGCCGTCCGGGGGTGCTGTGCATCATGCCACAGGGGCACTCGTCCGAATGGGAAATCACCGACTTCTTCGAATTCGTCCACCTGTATGTTCCCGACGATCAGATGCGCCGGATGTTTGCTGAGACGTTTGACCGCGATGCTCGTCTCATGACCCTTCCCGAAGTGACCTTCGCAGATGCACCCGCCTTGTCGCACACGCTTCGGCAGATGACGAAAGCGGTGTTGGCGGGCGGTCATCTGCTGGCTGAAGAAGCGATGACACAGGCGATCAACGATTTCTTCGTTGATCCGCGTTATGGAGGGATGCGTCCTTGCGCGATCAGCGGCGGGCTCGCTCCCCATGTGCGGCGGCGGAGTCTGGACTATATCGAGGCCCATCTCGGTGAGGCGATCCGCTTGCAGGATCTGGCGGCGATCGGGCAGCTGAGTGCATTTCATTTTCAGCGGATGTTTCGGGCAAGCTACGGTGTATCCCCGCATGGCTGGGTGGCTCACCGGCGTATCGAGCGCGCCAAATCGATGTTGCGCGGCCCGGATCCAATCGCGCAGATTGCTTCGGCCTGCGGCTTCAGCAGCCAGAGCCACATGACACGGGCATTTAAGTTCGGCACAGGCGTCACACCTTCTGCCTACCGGCAACACAGTGAAGGCCCTTCGCTCGAGAAACGTTTGTTCGCTGTGGGCGGGGCGGGACGGCAGTCTTGAAGTTACCGTCCTTCTGGGGGCGAACTTTCGTTCCTGTGGTGCGCGGGAAATGCGGTAAGGCTAGCTCAACCGGGAAGCTTGTTGAATTTTCGGAGGCTCTTGTCGACGAAGGACTCGGGCAGGAAGCGACGGATGAACCGCACCTGTCCTGCTGCTTTCCCGGCCGTATAGCGTCTCTTTGGTGATGTCACATTGGCCGCCTTGACGACGGCTGCGGCAACCACCTCGGGCGCATCGCCCTTCGAAACGATCTCGCGCATCAGCTTCTCCGCACCGGCGCGCACCGCATCGTAGACGGCAAGCGGCTGGTCCGGGCGCGTAATGTTCTCTTCGAAGGATGTGCGGGTGACACCAGGTTCGACGAGCACGACGCGGATGCCTTGTGTCCGCACTTCGTGATCGAGAGATTCCGAATAGCCTTCGATCGCGTGCTTGGTCGCTGCGTAGAGCGCGTTGAAGGGCGCCGGGATCAGCCCGAGGATCGAGCTGAGATTGATGATCCGCCCCCTGCGCTGCCGCCGCATCACCGGCAACACTGCATTCGTCATTCTGATGGTGCCGAAGACGTTGACGTCGAACACGGCTTTCGCCTGCGCCGTCGTCGATTCCTCGGCGCCGCCGAGCAGGCCGATCCCGGCATTGTTAACGAGAAGATCGATTCGCCCTGCCCGGCTCAGAACCTCGTCGACGACGGCCTGTACGGATTGATCGTCGATGACATCGCAGATCAGCATGGTGATGCCGTCGGCAGTGTCGGCCATCGGCTTTCGGCTGGTGCCGAACACACGGTAACCGTCGCGCAGCAAGGCTTGCGCCGTCACCAGCCCGATGCCGGAGGAAGCCCCGGTGACCAGGGCAATACCGCGTTCTCTTTTGCTCATTGACATCTGCCTTCGTTTTGACGTGGAACATCTATGCGTATTCTGTTACTATCAAATTGATAGCAAGTCACTACTAAAAAGATATCGACATGAAAAATCTTTCGAACCAGCCTTGTCTCATCGCCCGAAGCTTGGCGCTCGTGGGCGATGCGTGGAGCATGCTGATCATGCGCGACGCCCATGCGGGACTGACTCGCTTTGATGATTTTCGAAGAAGCCTCGGCATCGCCCCGACAATGTTGACGGGTCGGCTGTCATCGCTGACTGAGGAAGGATTGCTGAAAAAACGCCGCTATTCCGAGCGTCCGCCGCGCGACGAATATGTGCTGACGGAAGCCGGCCGAGACTTCCTGCCGGTTCTGTTCGCGATCGGCGCCTGGGGGCGCAAGCACCGTGGCGGCGGCGAGATCACTCGCTTCTTCGACGCCGAGACCGGAACCGAAATCGATCCCATCACCATCGATCGCGCGACCGGCGCCCCTATTGGAACCCGTCCCATTCGCATCGCCGAACCCGGATGCGCTGCGCCGCCGCAGGATCCGCAAGGCTGAACGCCGGCGCATGCTTGCATCCGTGTCTAAGACGCTCAAGCTTGCAGCTTGAGCGTAATGTCAATGTCGAGTGCCATCCCCGTCTCCGGTGATGGCAAAATGATCCTCAATCCTGACCCGAACTTACGACTGCTGCAGCCCGTAGAGCAGCGGCATCAGCCCTGCGAGCGCCCTGAAACGCTCCCACGACTTGGACGACGGCTTCGTCCAGCCCGTTTCGGCAAGCGCGGACAGGCGCGGAAAGACGAGCCGATCGAAGACGGCGCGATCGGTCATCGGTTCCGACCAGATGCAGGCCTGAATGCCGCGAAGCTTCTGCTTCTGCGTTTCCGTCCAGCCGCCGACAGGATCGAAGGTGTAGAGCTTCTCGGCATCCGACGTGCCGGCCCAGCTGGCGCCCGGCTCGTCCCAGTCGGGCCGCAGCGCCATGTCGAGATAGTAGACCTGCCCCGGGCAGACGACGATCTCATAGCCGCGGTTGGCAAGGTCGGCCGCGACCTCGACATTGCGCCAGCTGCAGAGATAGCTCTTCGATTTGTCGATGACATCGCCATGCGCCGCCTCTTCCCAGCCGCCGGTGATGCAGCCCTTCGAGGCGAGGAAATTTTGGATGCGCTTCAGGAATTCCGCTTGCAGAAAAGCCGCACCCGAGCCGTGGATATCGTCAGCACCATGCGTGTTGGTGATCACGTTCAGGCGCTTGGCATGTGCATCGGCAACCTCGTTGCCGGCGAGCGAACGCAGCTTTTCGAGCGCCTCCGGCGAACCTGACCATGCGCCGAGCGGCACTTCGTCGGCACCGATATGGATGGTCTTGAAGGGGAAAAGCTCGATGAGTTCCGAAAAGATCGTTTCGATGACCTCATAGGTCTTTTCACGGGCAGGATTGATGCAATTGTCCGGGAAACCCTGAACCGAATAGTAGCTGCCAGCTTCCTGCGGATCGCGGAGTTCCGGTATGGCCTGCAGCATGGCGTAGCAATGGCCGGGTATGTCGATCTCCGGCACGATGTCGATGCCGAACCCTTGCGCGCAGGCGACAATCCGGTGAATGGCAGCCTTGGTATAGTAGCCGCCGGTGCGGGCCGGGCTGGAGCCGAGCAGCGGCGGCAGGGCAAGACCGTGACCGCGCCATGCGCCGATTTCGGTCAGTGCCGGATAGGCATCGATTTCGACGCGCCAGGCTTCGTCATCGGAGAGGTGCCAATGGAAACGGTTGAGCTTGTTCCAGGCCAGCACCGCCATCAGCTTCTTGATTTCGGCCTCGCCATAGAACTGGCGGGCGACATCGAGATGCAACCCGCGCCAGCCCATCGACGGTTCATCCACGATCTCGCCCGAGGCGGGGAACTGGAAGGTTCTTGGGTGCAGGCGCGCACCGCGCCAGATCTGCCCGAGCGTCACTAGGCCGTAGAGGAAACCAGCGCGACTGCTCGCCTCAACGGTAATCGCCTCGCCTTCGAAGCTCAGCCGATAGGCTTCGGGGCCGAAACCGGCAGTCTTCTTCAATCTGACGCTCAAAGCACCTTCCGCTGCAGTGCGGATGATGCCTTCGACAGCAAAGAGCTGGTCGACCAGTGCCGTAAAGCTATCGGCAGCCGCTTTTGCGTCCGGATCGTCGGCCTGGAGCGAAAACCCTGCCGGCAAGGGCTGACGAGAACTGACGGCCACGTGGTTCGGCCAGGGTATAATTGAAACTTGAACGGGCACCGTGGCAGGTACCGGAAAGGTCTCCGCGCCACGCTTCAATGGTGCATTGCTGGCGGAAGACCGCGTCGGCTCGAGCCCAAGCGAGACTGTGCTGCCGTCGGCAAAGGCCAGATAGGCGCTCGTTGCACCATCCGTCCAGTGACGGAACTGCCAACTCAATGCATGGACGGAAATCGTCCAGGTCTCGCCCCTATCGAGAACGAAGCCTTCCGGGGGATGAAATTCGGTGAAGTTCGACAGCCTTTTGGAAACCGTCGCACCCTCGACGCGACCGGCGGGATCAATCCGCCCAGGCCCGCTGACACAGAGTGAGAAGCCGGCCAGCGGTTCGGCATTGAGGTTCTTGAGCTGCAGGACATAGGAAAAATCCTTGCCCTCGGCCGGCGGGTTCCAGACTGTTTCGAGCCGCAAGGCCTGAGGTCGCGGTGTGGACATGATCGTTTCTTTCTTTTCGTACTATCGAAATCAACTCTTCAGCATGCCGGCATAGATGCCGGGGGCGGAATCAGGGATGGGAATGGCATTGACGGCTTTTTCGTAGAAGGCGGACGGGCCGACATCGCCGATGATCGCATAGCCGTAGCCCATGGTTTTCAGGTCATTGAGGCTGGCAAAGAGCAGCGCCCGACCGATGCCAAGCCCACGAAGGCTCTCGTCGACACCGGTCGGTCCGAAGAAGTCGGGTGCGGTCGCCTCGTGGCAGGAAAAGCCGACGAGCTTGCCTTCGCGCGTGGCGATGAAACAGGTTGGCGGCTGGCGCGTCATCGCAACCGTTGCCTCGCTTGCCCAGGCTTCGCCAAAATGATCGTCGATCCAGCGGATGATCAGCTTTAGTTCAGGCGGCAGTGCCCGGCGGATGGTGACGCCTGCCTTTGCCATGGCGTCGGGTGATTTTGTGTCCTGCGGAAGGGTCGACAAATTGACGAGATAATCCATGAGGACGTCCTGTTTAGCTCTGCGCGCCGAGCGTGCGCATGAAATGATTGGGACCGATCTGCTCGATCACGATGGATTCCGGGCGGCTGAGCGACCGGACGCGCTCGGCCTGTTCGAGGAAGCGTGCGCTGCCGCCGGTCACGAAGGGCCGTCCGCCGTCAGGCACTGCAGAAAGCAGCAGCTGGGTATAGGGATGACGCGGATGGGAGAGCACCGTTTCGGTATCACCCCATTCGACCATCTGGCCGGCAAACATCACGACGATCTCCTCGGCCACATGGGCCGCCGTCGCAATATCGTGGGTGATGTAAAGCATCGCCAGCTCGTTCTCCTGCTTCACCCGTGCGAGCAGATCGAGGATGTCCTTGCGGATGGAAACGTCGAGCATAGAGGTCGGCTCGTCGGCGACCAGCACGCTCGGCGCCACCGCAAGCGCGCGGGCAATATTGATGCGCTGACGCTGGCCGCCCGACAGTTCATGCGGAAACTTCTGCTTCGAGACGGCCGGATCCAGGCCGACGCTTTCCAGCAATTCCGTAATGCCATTCTCAAGGGCGCGCCGCGACGTGTTCTGGCTGTGAAGCTGCAGCGGCCGGGAAAGATGATGGCTTACGGTGAAGGCAGGGTTGAGCGACGAGAACGGATCCTGAAAGACCATCTGCACGTCCTTGCGATAAAGACGCTCGTCTTTTGCCGTCCCCTGGGCCGTCAGATCCTGCCCGTGAAAGAACAGCTTGCCGCCGGTCGGCCTGTCGAGACGCGCGATGATGCGGGCGCAGGTCGTCTTGCCGCAGCCGGATTCGCCGACGAGTGCCAGCGCGCGGCCGGGAAAGAGCGAGAAGGAGACATCCTTCAACGCATGGACCGGGCCGAACTGGCGCCTGATCTCCTCAAGCCGTATGACGGCTCCGGCCGGGGACGGATGTGCCTCGGACTTCATGCCAATGCTCCTGAAAGATCGGGCTTGCTCGGAAGCTGGGGAATGGCGTTCCAGAGCTTGCGCGTGTAGTCGTGGAGCGGCGCCTGGCTGACCTGCCTGACATCGCCGACTTCGACGAGTTCGCCCTTCAGCATGACGCCGATACGTTGGCAAAGCTGCGCCATCAGATGCAGGTCGTGGGTGATGAACAGCACCGAGAAACCGTAAGTCCGTTGCAGGTCGACGACCTGTTCGAGGATCTCGCGCTGCACGACAACATCGAGCGCAGTCGTCGGTTCGTCCATGATGATGAGCTCCGGCCTCAGCGCCAGGCAGATGGCAATGACGATGCGCTGGCGCATGCCGCCGGAAAACTGATGCGGATAGTCGCTGATGCGCTGGGGCGGTATGCCGACGAGCCGGAACATCTCCTCGCCGCGCGCCCGTGACTGCTGGCGCGAGCACCCCGTGTGCCGGTAGAGCACATCGTGGAACTGTGCCTCCACGCGCATCAAAGGATTAAGCGAGTTCATGGCGCTCTGAAAGACCATGCCGATACGCTTCCAGCGGATATTCTGCAGCTCCCGCTCCGGCATTTTGAGAAGATCCTGCCCGTCCATTCGGATGCTGCCGCCGCTGATCCAGGCTGGCGCCTTGGAAAGGCGTGTGATGGCATAGGCGATGGTGCTCTTGCCGCAGCCTGATTCACCAGCCAGCCCGAAGATCTCGCCTCGACCGATACTGAACGACACGTCCTTGACGGCGCGGAACTCGCCCTTGTCGAGCAGGTAGTCGACTTTGAGCTTTTCGACTTGCAGCAAATTTCCGCTCATCGGCCGGCCTCCAGTTGACGGTTGCGGGCACGGGTCAGGCGGAACCAGCGCGACAGCGCCGGCCCGGAGCGAAGCTGCGGATTGGCAATCTCGTCGAAGGTGAAATTGAGAAGTGCGAGGCCAAGGCCGGTCACGGCAATGCCGACCGCCGGGACACCGACATCCCACCAGGCGCCGACCATGATCGCCGAAGCGTTCTGGGCATTATAGAGCATCGTGCCCCAGGACACTTTCAGTGGATCGCCGAAGCCGAGATATTCGAGTGTCGTCTGCGCGACGATCGCATAGATGATGCTGCCGACAAGGTTGATACCGATCAGCGGCGTGAGGTTCGGCAGGATCTCCACGAAGATGATCCGCCAGGCTGGCTCGCCGATCATTTTCGATGCAGTGACGAAATCGCGATTGCGCAGCGCCATCGTCTGCGACCGTGTCATGCGGGCACCCCATGGCCACGAGGTCAGGGCAATGATCGTCATGATCGTCGTCGGCCCGACCGTGCCGGCAAAAGAGGCAAGCAGGATCAAAAGCGGCATGTTCGGAACAACGAGTACCGCGTTCGTTGCAAGATCGAGGGCGGCATCCGTCTTGCCGCCGACATAGCCGGCGACGAGGCCGATGGCGGTGCCGATCACGGTGATCGCAATGCCCGTGGCAAAGCCGATGGTGAGCGAGCTGCGCGCACCCCACACGAACTGGCGATAGACGTCGCGGCCCATCTTTGTCGTGCCAAGTACGTGCTCGATGGACGGAGACTGGTGAGAGCGGCCGACACGGGCGCCGGGTTCGCCGGGCGCGATGATCGGTGCAGATAGCGCCATGAGCCAGAGGGCGACAACAATGATGAGGCCGGCGACGGCCTTCTTCTGTCGAAGGATGGATCTCAGCGTGAAACGCATTACACAGCATCCCGCAGTCTTGGGTCGATAAACCCGTAAATGATGTCGACGAGGAAGTTGGCCCCGAGCGTTGCGAGCGTCATCAGAAGCAGTTGCCCTTGAATGACCGGATAATCGCGGGCAACGCTCGCCGTATAGAGCGTCAGGCCGAGCCCCGGATAATTGAAGACAATCTCGGTGACGATCGAACCGCCGAAGACGGCACCAAGCATGAGGGCAAGGTTTGTCAGGACAGGAAGCATGGCGTTGCGCGCGCCATAGCCGAACATCACGTTAAGATGGCTGAGACCCTTGGCGCGGGCCATCGTCACATAATCCTCACCGAGGATCGAGATCATCGACGAACGCATGGTCGTCTGGAATTCACCGATCAGGAAAGGCGAGAGCGTCAGTACCGGCAGGATGGCGTGCATCAAGACGCTGCCGGCAAAGGTGAAGTTGAACGCAGGATCGAGATTCGGGTCGTAGGCGTAACCGACCGGAAACCAGCGCAGCGAGACGCCGAAAACGAAAAGCGTCGTCAGCGCAATAATGACAGGCGGCACCGAGATCATGACGACCGACAGCGGCGAGACGATCGTGTCGAAGCGGCCACCGCGCCGCCATGCCGAGACCGCGCCGAGCACGACGCCGACGCAGAGCGAAAAGATGATGGCGGTCACGACGAGGAAAATGGTCCAGATGGTCGAGCGACCGAGAACCTGGACGACGGTCTGCGGATAGTATTTGACCGAGACGCCGAGATCGAAGGTCGCAAGCCCCTTCACATAATCGACGAATTGCAGAAGCATCGGTTGATCGACAGCTCCGAAGCGTACCTTGATCGCCTCGACGGCTGCGGGTGTGGCCCGCGGGCCGAGCTGGGCGACCATCGCATCGACGGGTGTCCCCGGCATGAGCCGGGGAAGAATGAAATTCATCACGATGGCAAACGCCAAGGCGACCGCGTAGACGCCGAGGCGCCGTCCGGAAATACGCATATCCCTACCCTCGCGGTCTTATTGGACCGGCTTCAGGCGCAGGAGATGCATCAGGCGCATCCGGTTGTTGTCATGATCTTCCGGGTTCATGACTGGGTCCTTCTCGGTTACCCAGCCGGTGAAACGCTTGCTGGAGAACTGGTACCAGGTCGGGCCGTTGAAGACAGGCACAACCGGGAAATCGTCGGCGACAAGCACCTGTATATCGTTGAAGATCTTCTTGTGATCCTCATCCGACGTCGCCTTCAGATACTGATCGAAGAGCGCATCGAGCTTCGGGTTCTGATAGCGCGAGGGAGCACCGGTGACACGCCCGGCATAGGCCGTCGACAGGCTTTGGTAGTAGCCGCGAAACGGAGTGGCGCCATCGGCGCGCGAGTTCATGACGACCTCGAAGCTGCCGTCGAGAATCTGCTTGCGCCATTGTTCATATTCCGGTGTCGCGACCGAAGCATTGATGCCGGCTGCGCGCAAGCCTTCGACGGCGATCTGTACGGCGTCGATCCAGTCTGTCCAGCCATTGGGAACGATGATCGGGAAATTGATCGGTTTGCCGCTCGGCGTCGTACGAAAGCCATCCGAACCCTTCATGTAGCCTGCGTCTTCGAGGATCTTGCTGGCCTTCTCGGTATCAAAACCCATGAAGGCATCTTTGTCGCCTTCAGCCGCCTTGTTGCGCCAGCCTTCAAAGCGAGGCGGCAGGCCGGAGGCATGTTCGTTGACGACGGGATAGCCGAAGCCGGCAATATCGACCATCGACTTGCGATCCATGGCAAGACTGAAGGCGTGGCGGAAGTTGAGGTCCTTATAGGCTTCCAGATTGCCGTCATTCTTGCTTTTGAAATTCATCTGAAAGGCAACGGTTTCCGCAGGCGGCTGCCAATAGCCGTTATGGTCGGCGTCAAGCGCCACGAAGGTCTTGTCGATCTCGGGAATGAAGGAGCCGATCCAGTCCATATTGCCTTCAGGCAGGATCGCCAGCATCTGGTCGTTGCCGGAAATCTGCGGTAGCCTCAGGCAATCGACATGGAGCGAAGCGGCATCCCAGTAATTCGGGTTGCGGCACTGCTCGTAAACTTGCGGCGTGAAACGGTGAACTTCCGTCATCGGACCCGAGCCGACCGGCTTCTCGTTCTTGAAGGCCACGGGATCGGAGACATCCTTCCAGACATGCTCGGGAACGACGGCGAGGTCGGCCAGCGATTCCGGAAAGTCGGAATTGACCGCCTTGAGCTTGATCGTCACCTCAGTCGGCGACGGCGTCTCGACGGACGCTACGGTTTCGCCGACACCAACGGTATCAAGTGCGGCGTTCTTCAGCATCAGATCGATCGTGTATTTGACGTCCGCTGATGTCAGCGGCTGGCCGTCCGACCATTTCACGCCCGGACGCAGTTCATAGGTGATCGACTTCATGTCGTCGGAAAACCTATAGTTCGTGGCAAGGCGCCAGACCGGCTTGCCACCCTCCTGTGCGTTGAAGATGACGAGCGGCTCATAGATGAAGTCCATGGTGCTCTGCCGGCGCCCGGCGAGGTCGAACGGGTTAAAGTTCTGCACCCAGCTCGTCTGCTCTTCGATATGCATCGTCAGCACGGATTCGGCGGCCGAAGCAGCCGATATCCCAAACGCCATGACCGCAGTCAGAGTAGTCGCCGCGGCCCAACCGGCGCGCGCGGACACACTTCGGATTACGCTCTTATCCAGTCCCATTTTTACGTTCCCTTGATTGTTATTTTTGGAGTCAATCAAATTGATTTAATCAAGCTAGCGTAAGATTTCCGATCCGGTCAATCGGGCGGCAACTAAAATTTCGGCTCCGATATCTGAACGTTATCGCGTCGAACCACATGTTGGCAGATTGCTCGCCAACCTCCCACCTTTCGGGAAACTAAATTGTCATACTTATTGTGCGCTGCGAAAAGCCTGGCGCAAGCGCAGCCAGCCAGACTGAGGTCGTTAAAATGCGATGATTTGATCCAACCTTTATTGAAGCCATGACGGCCTAATTTTCAGCACGATCAAGCCGTCCAGCATCAGCTGGACGGCTATTCCAATGATTCTTGGTCGGATCAGCCTCTTAAAGTCCTACCGGGAAGCCTTCGAACGATTTGATTTCCTTGAGAACAAACGTAGTCTGCATTTCCTTGATGCGCGGCAGGCGGCGCACGACCGACATTGCGAAATCGGCATAGGAATCCAGATCGGCAGAGACGACCTGCAGCAGAAAATCGGAGTCTCCGGCAATGCTGTAGCAGGCGACAACCTCCTGCAGCCGTGCAACTTCGGTGGCAAAGGCATCTGCTTCCGTCTCGTTATGGCTGTCAATTTTCACCCGGATGAAGGCGAGGACACCGAGCCCGAGTTTGCGCCGATTGAGATCGGCTCTGTAACCCCGGATCACGCCTGTCTCTTCGAGTTGACGTACCTTTCGCCAACAAGGAGACGTCGACATGCCGACCCGCTCAGACAGTTCCTGATTTGTCAGCCGCCCCTCATCCTGCAAGCTTGAGAGGATTTTCATATCTACCCGCATATCCCATGATCCAGGTGAAGGTTACCAAATCTCGGCGCTGGATAGCAATATCAGGTAAGATCCTTCTGGTGTGATCGCTTAGGCTGTGACCATCGCAATTTCAGGTCTTTCCCATGCTCCCCGATATCCGCATTGCCATTGTCGTCGATCCCAAGCTTCCGCCAGCCTTTGTTGCAAATACCGTCAGCGCCATCGGTATAGGTATGGGCGCCAAGATGCCACTCCTCGGTGCTGAAAGGCTCAGCGACCGTGCCGGCAGGACGACCGATATCGTCTCCAACCGACCTGTGCTGATACTGCAGGCCGACGGGCAGACGATCCGTCAGATCATGCTGAAGGCGCTGAATCAACCTGAGGAGCGCGCCATCGTACCGTTTCCTGGTTTCGCGCGTTCACTGCACGATTACGCCGACTATCAGCGCAGTTTTCCGCAGCGGGACCTGAACGAAGAAGTGATTGACGGACTGGGCCTTGCCGGACCGGCGAAATGGGTGAGATCCTTGACCGGCTCTCTGAAGTTGCTTCGCTAGCTCGTTGAGCAAGTACAGAAAACGACATTTGCTGTCGCTTGCAAATGGATCGCTTACTGCTGTTTGGTTCCGGGAACTTGTTGGGGAAGCTCGTCCGGTCGAATGACCGGCATGTCTTCGGTGGGTGGAGCCGGTTCGACCAACCCACGATCGCCAGTCGGCGGAGGCGCCAGCACGCCCTTGCAACGAGATGTTTGGCTTTCCGACCCCCGATTTTCCGACTGCCGATCCTTGCCGACTGACGACTGGCTATCTGCTTCACACTCCGGTTGCGGCCCTTTGCTGTCCATCTGACTGATGGCAGCCTGGGGTCCAGCAAGGAGCAACGCGAAGGCAAGTCCAAGCACGACATACCTACCGGAAAGGCGATGAATCGTACGCCTGGTCAGGGATATAGGCCGTAGAATACACATCGGTGTCACTCCCTGATCCCGAGATGGCAAACTACGCTGAGCTACGGGGAGATCGTCACTTCCCTTCACGAACGCGAACGCCCGGTTTGCCAATCGGCATCAGCCGGGGATCATTGATGCCGGGCCTTATGGCATCCTGCTCGCTCGACTCCTTGAGAGGCGGCGCGCGTCCGGTCCTGTTCTCCGGGGCTTTGGGAGGTGTTTGCAAATGTTCGCGATGTTGCTTGTCGAGTTTGGTCATAAGCAGCCTCATTGCGTCGACCAATCGCATGTCGGAACCGGTTCTAGGCGCGGCGGTTTTTCGAGGGATGAACGCCGCTTGCGGTCGCCAACGCCAGGATGAGAGGCTGCAATAAAGCCAACACACCGGGCGCCGTCTCGCGATTGGAGCTTTTCCTATCCGGTTCAACCGGCGCCGACTTCGAAAGTTCCGGATAGAGATAGAATTGATCCTCGGAACCTTCGGGTTCAGACGTTGCATCGTTCTCCGGAGCGAACATGAGAAAAGGTGACCCGTGCAAACGAACCTGCAGAAAGACATGACGGCTTGGTTTCGCTCGCTCGAACCTGTCGACCCTGTCGAGATGATCGGACTGTGGAGGGGTGTCGGCGTTCCGTCAGGACATCCACTGGACGGCGTTCTTGAGAATTTGCGATGGTTCGGCAAGCGCTTTCATCCCGACATGCGGGCGGATCCCCTGCTCTTTCAGTGGTTGCCGGGACAGCTCGTCGCCATCGATCCGCGCTTCGTCCCCGTCCGGCTTGCGATCAGACTTGCGCCGCTCGGACGGACCTCCCTTGCCCGAAATCTGTTCTCGCATATTCAGAAGGCATTCCGCGCGCAAGCTACGACAGCCGCTCTGGAGATTCGGACATTCGAGCAGACCGCGAGCGCTGCAATGATCTATGACAAGCAACCGATCGTCGACCACTTCAGGAGGGCAAACGATGACACGCTGGCTGGGATGATGTGCGTGCGCGACGACGAGATGCGGCTCTTCTTCAAACTCATGAAGGTCGATGTTCAGGTCTGGAACGATGTTGAAAAGGCAGATTCGCGATCGCGCCGTCATTCGTAGACACGCTCACGGCCTCCAATTTCTTCGAAATCAGTGAAACTCAAAGGCGACAAGCGAGAGCTCAGCGCTCTCCACAATTCAAGTGCTGCCAGCTGATGATACCCTTGCTGCGGGCGATCTTCCTCCTAAGATACTCCAGGTTACCGCGTCGTACATTCGGTCGACGCCGACCAAATTTGGGAGAAAGCGATGCATGAGGCTCTCGTCGTACGCCGCGAAACGCATCTTTCCGCGCCGCCTGCGGCGGTGTTCGCCCTGCTGACGGATCCGGAAAAGATCCTTCGCTGGATGGGAACGGAGGCGGAGGTCGAGCCGCAGCCAGGAGGGCTCTATCTCGTCAATGTGACCGGCGCACGTTTCGCTCGCGGCTCTTTTCGCGAAGTGGTGCCGGTCCATCGTCTGGCCTATAGCTTCGGCTGGGACGGCAGCGAGGTGGTGCCGCCGGGATCGAGCCTGGTCGAGATCGACCTGATCGAGCAGCCGGATGGGACACTCCTGCGTCTGACACATACCGGCTTGCCCAATGCCGAACAATGCGCCGGCCATGCCGAGGGCTGGGCTCACTACCTCGATCGGCTGAGCACGGTGGCGGCTGGACGCGATCCAGGCCCCGATCCCTTTCATGGTCGGACATAACCACGCTTCTCAATCGAGCGAGAAGCCGAATTGATGAAGAGAACGACCTCTTGCCGAATGAATCCGGCTCGCCGTTCTGTTGCAGCCGCCTGGCTGACATCAAGTGACCGCTATGGCATGATCGAAGCATGGATTTGCCCGCCCACCTTGCCTGGTTGATCGATGAGGCCATCGCCTCGTCCGGCCCAGAACAATTCATAGCCGAGCTTGGCCGCCACTTGCTTGCCGATGGCCTGCCACTTACGGGTGGGGCTCTCACTCTCGTCGTTCCGCACCCGATCATTGCGCGCCGCACTTGGTTGTGGCGGGCAGAAACCGACGCAGTCATCGAGGCGCTCGACTTTGCCGGCAGCCAGCTCAACAAGTCTGCGGACGACTGGCTTGCCGGCCTTGGGCCAATATATGAAGGAAAGATCGGCCGGGGCTCCGACAACCCAATATTGGGCTGGGCCGCATCCCGGCCGTTCGATCCTGCCGAGGCGGATCGGCTGAACCAGGCCGCGCGTTTCGCAGCGGCACCCTTGTCGGCTCTGACCGCACGAACGGCGTTGACAACCCTTTTGGAGGCCTATCTCGGCAAACGCAGTGCCGCGCAGGTGCAGGCCGGAGTGCTCGGCCGCAGCAGCGGTGAAACCATTCGCGCCGCTTTGCTCTGCGCAGATCTGCGGGACTTTACGGCGCTCTCCGAAGCGACCGAGCCCCCTGCCATGATCGCCACGCTCGACGCCTGGTTCGATCGTGTTGCAGGCGCAGTGCACGCTTTCGGAGGTGAAGTGCTGAAGTTCATCGGGGACGGTGTTTTAGCAATCTTTCCCGTTACCGGCACGCCCGGCGAGGCCTGCGAAGCATCGCTACGCGCCGTCGCGGCGGCTTGTGCCGGCATGGCCCATCTTGATGCCGCACGGCAGGCACAGGGCCTGCCCCCGCTACCCTTCGGCGCGGCTCTGCACTTCGGCGAAATGCTTTGGGGCAATATCGGTGCCGCCGATCGGCTGGACTTCACCGCCATCGGCCCGGCCGTCAATCTGGTCAGCCGGCTGGAAGGGCTGTGCAAGTCCCTTGGTCATCGCGTGCTGATATCAGGTGCGCTCGCCGCGGAGACGACGACGCATCTGGTTCCCCTGGGCGAACACCGGCTGCGAGGCATCGCCGATCCCTGCGCTGTCTTCACTTTGCCGACGGACTGAATGACGCAGATCACGGCGATCGCCGGGGCAGTGACACCAGTCGATCTGCCCCGGCAGCAAGTTCTCATTTGGCCGCGAGCAGATATCCTTCATTCAGATCATCGAGCGCCATGCCGTTGATGGTCACAGAGCAGCGGTCCGCATCCACCCTCGAAACGGAAACCTGATATTTCCCGCCCGGCAGGTCGAGTTCGGCGGAGAAGCCGTTCCATCCGTCCGGCAGCACCGGCTTGACGTGCAGGCGGCCATTCTCTGAGTGGATGCCGAGGATGCCCTCGATTGCCACACGGTAGAGCCAGCCGGCGGACCCGGTGTACCAGCTCCAGCCGCCGCGGCCCTTGAGCGCGCCCTCGCCATAGACGTCGCCGGCGATCACATAAGGCTCAATGCGGTAGACCTCCGCAGACGCCTTATCGAGCGAGTGATTGATCGGATTCAGCATTTCGAAGGCCCGCCAAGCATCGTTGGCGTGACCCATGCGGGCGAGAGCCAGAACTGCCCAGGCGGCGGCATGAGTGTACTGGCCGCCGTTTTCGCGAACGCCGGGCGGATAGGCCCTGATCACACCGGGGTCGTTGACCGGCTTGACGAAAGGCGGCGTCAGGAGACGGATGAACTTGCCATCTTCATCGACGAGCTTGTCGAGGACGGCTTTCATCGCCATCTCGCTGCGTTCCGGGTTGCCCTCGCCCGACAGCACACTCCAGGACTGAGCGATCGAATCGATCTTGTCTTCCTCGGACTGGCTGGAGCCGAGTGGCGCGCCGTTGTCGTAATAGCCGCGACGATAATATTCGCCGTCCCAGCCGGCCGTTTCGATCGCGTTCCTGAGCTTTTCGAGATGTGCGGTCCAGTGGCTGACACGCTGCGTGTCGCCGCGGCTTTCAGCATAGGCGATGAAGCGGCGCAACGCACCGGCCAGGAACCAGCCGAGCCAGACGCTTTCGCCGCGGCCGGCCATGCCGACACGGTCCATCTTGTCGCACCAATCGCCGCTCATCATCAGCGGCAGGCCGTTGACGCCGGTACGCTTGATCGCGAGATCGAGACCGAGGGCGGCATGCTCGTAGAGCGATGCGGTTTCCTCCGAAACACGCGGCTGCAGGAAGGCGTCATACTGGCCGGGGCTGAGCTGCGCGCCTTCGACGAAGGGCAGCATCTCGTCCATGATCGAGCTGTCGCCGGTCGCCGTGCAATATTGATCGACGTCATAGGCGAGCCAGACGGGATCGTCGGAGATGTTCGTGCGCACACCGGCGCCGCTGTCTGCCAGCCACCAGTGCTGGAAGTCACCTTCCGGGAACTGGCGCCGGCCGGTATTGAGGATCTGCTTGCGAGCGATATCAGGCGAATGCAGCAGGAAAGCCAGCGAATCCTGCAACTGATCGCGCAGGTTCCACGCGCCGCTCGATTGATAGAAAGCGGTGCGGGCCATGATGCGGCAGCTATAGGTCTGATAGGGCAGCCAACTGTTGACCATGAAGTCGAGGCGTTGATCCGGTGTCGAAACACGCGTCTTGCCGGTAAAGTTCTTCCAGAAGTCACGCGTCTGACCGAGCACCTCTTCGAAGCTGACGGAACGGATCTCGGCAATCAGAGCAGCCGCTTCCTCCTGCGAGGCAGCATCGCCCATATAGAAGCAGATGTCGCGGACCTCGCCAGGCCCGATTGTCAGATCGAAGGCCATGGCGGCGGCCGGATCGCCATCGAGATCCAGAGCGTTGGAGAGACGCGAGCCGGCAGAGACGGTACGAGGCTGCTGGATCGTTCCGTGCCGGCCGATGAATTCGCGACGGCTGGTGGAAACGCTCGACGGCGTTTCGCTTGCGGCAAAGGCCGCAACACGGGTGCCGAAGCTCACGCTGAACGGATTGCTCGCGAAGACCGCCCCACTCGCGCTGTCGAAGCTGGAGATGATGAAGGGTTTGCTCTTCGTCGGGTTGTTGCCGAGGATCCATTCGGCATAGCCATAAAGACGCAGTTTGCGTGCCTCGTCGGCATCGTTGCGGATGCGCAGCTGCGTGAGCTTGACCGACTTCTGCATATGCAGGGTCTGCGTCACCTCCAGGACGATCTCGTCCTGAACCGTGGAGAAGACCGAGTAGCCGAGGCCATGACGGGCTTCGAAGCGCGTGTCGGAGCGCTGCGCCAGAGACGCATAGGGCACGATGACCGAACCCCGATCGAGGTCCTTCAGGTAGAAGGCTTCGCCCGGTCGGTTGGTGACGATATCGTTGGTCCAGGGTGTCAGCTGGTGATCGCGTGAGTTCTGGCTCCATGTGAAGGCAGCGCCTTCCGCCGAGACATGGAAGCCGAAGCTGTCATTGGCCATGATGTTGACCCACGGATGCGGCGTCTGTTCGCCGCCCGACAGGCGCACAACATATTCGCTGCCATCGGCCGCGAATCCGCCATAGCCATTCCAGAACTCGAGATCGCTGCCGTCGACAGGTTCTGGCGAAGCCAGGCCGCGGACCATCCTCGGCACCAGCGTGGAATCACCCCACTGGCCGAGGAGCGCAGGTGAACCGGCAACGGAACGAGCCTTCTGCAACTGGTCGACAAGACTGCCGTCACGACCCCGCAGTACGACGCGCGAGGCGGCAATGATGGCGTCATAGGCTTCCGGTGTCGTCAGGTCCTTGCGCAGCACATAGATGTTGCGCTGAATACCGGCAATTTCGCTTGCATGACGCGCCGCATCGCAGAGTTGATCGATCGTGCGCTGCATTTCCGCAGCCGCCTCGCCGGCACGTTCGTTGAAGATCACGAGATCGACCTCGACGCCGCGCGACTGCAGGAGACCCTGAGCCCGCAACAGTTCCTTGACGAGATCGGTGCCGAGCTCGTCGGTGATGCGCAACGTCATCAACGGCGCATCACCCGAGAGCGTTGCTCCCCAGAGAACGGACTGGGACTTAAGACCCTCGCGGATCGTCTTGCTGTCGGCGCGTAGCGCCATGTCGGGATAGATAATGTAGCGCGCGAACCGCTGGTAGGCGGCTGCCTCCTTCGAGTTGACGCCGATCTGGCGCAACTGGCTCTGCGTTCTCGTCCAGGCCTGAACGAGCCCCTGGGCAAAGCTTTCCGGCTGGCGATAGTGCTCCAGCGCCGATTCGAGTTCGGCGCGTTCGGCTGCCGCAACGGTCCAGAAAGTCACGCTGACCTTTTCGCCGGCCGGCACACGAAGCGTACGGCGCAGCGACACGCAGGCATCCATGGTAAAGCCGTCGGTGCCTGACAATTTGGCATCCGGATCGAAGGCGGCAGCTTCGGTCAGGGTACGGCCGCGACCGAGGAAGCGCATTCGGTCCGTCTCATATTGCGTCGGGCCGTTTTCGCCTGATGTATCGACGATCAGCTGCGCGATGGCGACATCGGGATCGGTGAGGCCACGCTTCTGGCGCTCGACGAAGATCGCATCGCCGGCTGCGGCAATCTCGGTCTTCAGGAACATGCGGGCGAAGACCGGGTGGCCTGTATCGACGATATCGAGTGTCGCGACCGGCTCCATATAGGAGGTCACTTCGATAACGCGATCTTCCGTGCCGGTATTGGAGATCGTCAGACGGCGGCCTTCCGCATCGTGATCGCTGGCGACGAAGACCTCCATCTCGCTCGTCAGTTCTCCGACGGTCTTGATGAACTCCGCCTTGTCGTCGCTGAAGCTGACGCGCACGTGCTCGTTGGCGATCGAGCGCGGCTCCGCCGTCGCAGACCACCATTCGTTGGACGCGGTGTCCCGCAGGAAGATGAAGGAACCCCAGCGGTCTTCGGTCGGATCGGCCCGCCACCGGTTGACGGAAAGGTTCTTCCAGCGGCTGTAGCCGGAACCGGTTGCCGTCAGCATGGTCGAATAGCGACCGTTGGACAGCAGCAGCAATTCGCGTTCGCGCGATGCCGGGTCTTCCAGGCGGCGCACTTCCGGACGCATGAGGTCGCCCTGGATGGTCGCCGGCGCATCGGTTTCGTGCTTGGCTGCCATGACGGGAATGTCGCGCGGCGCCTTTTCCTGCAGCAGCAGTTCGGCTGCCTCGATGACAGGATCGGCATGGAAAAGCTCACGCAGCATGCCGTCGAAAACGACGTTGGCAACCGCTGCGATCGACATGCCGTGATGGTGGGCATAGTAGTTGTAGACCACGGCACATTGCTTACCCTCAGGCACGCGTGTTGGCGTGAAGTCGACGGCATCATGGAAGCCATACATGCCGAGCGCGCCGACGGCCCGCAACCTGTTGAGGTTTTCGAGTGCGGCGACCGGGTGGTATTGGCTCGCCAGCAGCGAAGCGTAAGGCGCGATGACGGCATTCTGGCCGAGGCCGCGCTTCAGGCCGAGCGTCGGCACACCGAAATTGCTGTACTGATAGTTCATCTGGTGGTCGCGGGCATTGAAAGCCGCTTCCGAGATGCCCCAGGGGGTGCCGAGCTTGCGAGCATAGTTCATCTGTTCGAGAACGATCAGATTGTTGGTCTGGTTGAGAATACCTCCGCTGCGCTCCTGCATGACGAGCGGCGGCATCAGATATTCGAACATCGAACCGGACCAGGAGACGAGCGCCCCGCGCGGGCCGACAGGCACGACGTGACGGCCGAGCTTGTACCAGTGTTCAGTCGGAAGATCGCCCTTGGCAACGGAGAACAGGCTCGTCAGTCGTGCTTCCGAGGCAAGCAGATCGTAGCAGGCCGCATCGACTTCTTCCGTCTCGACCCGGAAGCCGATCGACAGCAGCCGACGCTCGGGGCGATAGAGGAAACTGAAATCCATGTCAAAAGCGATTTCGCGGGCACGATTGCCGACACGGGTGAGCCTTTCGCTGATGGCGTCCGCTTGCGAGGGATCGAAAGCTTTATCGGTCAGATGAAGCTCGCAGGTTGCCACGAGCTTTTCCGCCCAATGGACAACCTCGTCGCTCTGCGCGGTCTTGACTTCGCGGTCGAGGCTGCCGGCTAGTTCCTTGATTTCCCGCGCCTGCCCGGCAAAACGCTCGATTAGGCCCGAAGAGAACTCCTTTTCCCGTTTGCCGGTAGCAACCGCACTTTCGAGGTCAGCAATTCGGCCATCCAGCCGATCGTGAAGGGATTGGACCGACTTATCTTCCTCCCGAAGCTCGTTCAGCACCTCGCGAAGAATGGCCGCAACATCGCCAATGCCGTCGAGATCGGTATGAATGTGAGCAAGCGGAGACTGCGCCCACATGCGGCAGGCCGACGATACTGCAATCAGATGGCCGGCGAAATTGCCGCTGTCGACCGACGACACATATCGGCGGCCGAGCGGCTTCAGCGTGTCGGTATGATACCAGTTGAAGAGGTGGCCGCGATATTTCTCGAGCCTGTCGACGGTTTCGATCGTCTGCTCGATACGCTTGACCGCGTCTTCGAAGGAAATCCAGCCAAAACGACGCGCCGAAATCACTGACAGAAGGTAGACGCCGATATTGGTCGGCGAGGTACGCATGGCGACGACGGCATGCGGCGTCTGCTGGACATTGTCCGGCGGCAGGTAATGCTGGCCGGGAACCACGAAGTGGTCGAAATAGCGCCAGGTACGCCTTGCGATCTTGCGCAATTCATTGCGGACAGTCTCCGGCACATCGAGCCGGTCTTCAGTTTCCGCCGTCTGGCTGACCGTCCAGGCGATGGCCGGCGAGAGGATCCACAGAATAACGAAGGGAAGGCCGACCATCCAGGCGCTGTCGCCGGAGGAAATGACGAAAAGCAATGCCAGGATGGCAAGCACCGGAGCCCGCCACATGACTTTATAATGACCGAGGATGGTGGTCTGCGCCATCGCCTGGGCGCTTGCGGCAGTGCGCCACTGCAGCATCAGCTTGCGGCTGACGAAGAGGCGGTAGAGCGAGCGGATGATGGCGTCGGCCATCACGCAGGCGGTGTCGGCGATGAAGACGATGCGCATCGCCACCTGGGCGTTGGCATTCTCAATGTCTTTCCAGACCGTGTGGAGATGCGCCTGCAGGATGATGTCGCTGGTGCGTGGGATGATACCATTGATCAGCGACAGGGTCGGTGCGACGAACAGGCTGAAGATCAAGAGGATCTGCCAGATGAGCGCACCGAGCGGGTCCATCCAGTACCAGCCGAGAACGGAAGCCAGGAACCAGGCGATCGGCGTCAGCGAGCGGCGCAGGTTGTCGAACATCTTCCAACAGCCGAGTGCAGTGACGCCGCGCCGATCGTCGAAGATATAAGGCAGAAGCTGCCAGTCTCCACGCGCCCACCGATGCTGGCGCGAGACTTCCACTTCATAGCGGATCGGGAAGTCCTCGACCAGCTCGCAGTCCGTCACCAGTGCGCAACGCGCCATCGAGCCTTCGAGCAGGTCGTGGCTGAGAACCGAGTTTTCCTTGATGCGGCCCTTCAGCGAGGCCTCGAAGGCATCGACGTGATAGAGGCCCTTGCCGGTGAAGGTGCCTTCGCCGGTAATGTCCTGATAGACGTCGGAGACGGCAAAGACATAGGGGTCGAGGCCGCGGTTGACCGAGAAGACGCGCTGGAAGGTCGATGCATCCTTGCCTGTCGTGAGCGACGGCGTCACACGGGGCTGGAGCACACCGTAGCCATCGACGACACGTTGTTTCTTTTCGTCGAAGACCGGGCGATTGATCGGATGGTGCAGCTTGCCGACGAGCTTGATCACGGTGTCGCGGACGACACGCGTGTCGCTGTCGAGGGTCATCACATATTTTACGTCCTGCGGCACGACATCGGCGCCCGGCAGGAAACTCGTGTTCGGCTCGCCGCGCAGAAGCATGTTGAGCTCATGCAGCTTGCCGCGCTTGCGCTCCCAGCCCATCCAGGCGCCTTCGGCGGGATTATATTGGCGGCGGCGATGCAGCAGATAGAAGCGCTGCTTGCCGTCTTCGGCATAACGTGCCTCCAGATCGGCAATCTTGCTCAACGCATAGTCGAGCACTTCGAGATCGCGGGCGCTCTGTTCTTCCTGCGCGTCCGGCCAATCACTCAAAAGCGCGTAATAGATTTCACCGCGCGCATTGGCGAGATAATGAACCTCGAGGTTGCGGACGAGTTCATCGACATGCTCACGCTTGCCGATCAGGCAAGGGATGGTGACGAGTGTGCGGGCTTCCGCCGGCAAGCCCTTCTTGAATTCATAACCCACCAGACGATCGGGCGTGATGAAGAAGGTAGCAAAGAAGTTGAAGAGGCCGGTCGCTCCTTCGGAGGCCGGAAGCGCGAACATCAACAGCAGCACGATCGTCGCGAAAAGCGGCATCCCGGCATCGACGAAAACCGCTTCGGTAATGACCAGCGCCAGCAGCGTCAGGAGCAGCACCGGCACGGCGATTGCCAGCCAGTTCAGCTTGCGGATGACGCGCATGAACCGCAGGCCGAGCGGCCGCCGGAAGCCGATCTCTGTTTCGAGAGCGGGGCGTCCATTGCCGACGAAATAATAGCCGACATTGCCGGCTGCCGCGGAAAGATCCTGGCTTCCCGCCTTCGCGCGGTCGGCCAAGCGGACGGCCGCCTCGGCGATATCCATCTCCGTCTTGTCGGAGCGCTTCGCAAGCTTTTCGATCTGGCGGCGATAGCTGTTGCGGGAGCCGGAATCGAGCTCGGCATAATCCGTCTGCTGCCAGAGCAGCTTGTCGATGGTGCTGACCTCTTCGACCCATTCGGACCAGTCGGTATCGTTGATCTCCCGCAGGCTCTTGATGATGCTGCCCATCAGGGCATTGGCCGCCCCAAGACGCAGTTGCTCGGCCGACATCACAGCTTCGGCGTCCGTCCCCCTCGCCACGAGCTTGGCCTCAAGCCAATTGAGCGCGGCCTCGGTCGGCTCCAGCGCATTGCGCAGGCGATAATGCAGCTGGGTAACGAAGGTCGTATCGTCGAGATTGGCCGAAAGCGTCTCCAGGAAACCCGCGGCCCCGGAATCGCCGAGCGCAATCGCCTGGGTCGCCGCTGCGTTGGCGCTGCCGCGCATTTCGCTGCCCTTATGGACCCGTGCCGCAACGTGACGAAGATTGTCAATTAGAACGTAACGGACGAGCGAAGGCAGCGCCCAGAGTTCGCCGATACGCAGCGTCTCCTTGTCCTGGAAACCTTCCGTAACGGCGGTCATGCCTGCATTGCTGATATTGCTGTGGGCATGCGCCATATAGAGCCAGGCGAGTGCCAGCGTGCGCGGCACTTCCGTCCCGTCGAGTGTGATCTTGCGCAGCTCCCGATAGAATTTCTTCGGAAAGTCGCGACGGACTTCCTGGATCGCCTCTTCGACGATGTAGTGGTTGTCGAGCAGCCATTCGGTGGCCGGCGTGATGCTCTCGCCGGCATCGACGTCAGCAGCGGCAGCGCGATAGACCCTCAATATCTCCGCTTCGTTCTCCCGATGCCGCTGGAAGAAATCGAAATTCTTGAAACTCGCCACATCAAGGGCGCGGCTTTCTGCAAACTGCGCAGCCTTGATCCTCAGCTGCTCGTTCGACAACAGAGATGCGCGGATGCCGAAATCGGGATCAGCGGAAGATGCTTGAACATGCGCGCTCGTAGCGCCTACAAGATTTTGAGACGTCATAGCTTTACCTTCTACTGGGTTCGTGTCCGACGAATGCATTCTTGCGGAACTGGATGCGAGCAGGGGCACGAGCGTTTCGAATTGGGCATCTTCATTGCTTCTGAGAGACAGTCTACATTCAAACGTGAATTGTTCGAAATGGCGGATAATGGTCAATAGCGGCCGTAAAATGAACGGACGATTAATCGGACGGCTCACCAAATGAAATGGACCTGCAGGAATATGTCGCCGCTTGCGCAGTCGCGTTCCAATACGCAGTCAGGCAGCCGGAGCCAAGGTGGTTCCATCGGGTTGAAACCCCTTAACGCCGTTGGTTTCGATCGGTACGCTTGGCGCTTTTAAGCGCCAGCGATCCCATCGATGACAGGCGAGATTGCCGATACTCTGCCGCCGCGGGCGCATGAATCAGCCAGTCACTCAAAACCGTCGCGGCGTTCTTTGTCGCATAATCTCGCCAGCTTCCAGAAGCCACCTGCCCTTCAAGTGCTTCCGCGTATTTCGACATGCGGATCGATCAGCAGATGCCGGGCTTCTTCACGGCCGTCGATCCTGCCGAGCAGCGTCTTGGCTGCAGTTCTGCCGAGTTCAGCGGCATTCTGATCCACGCTGGTCAGGCCGACGAGCGGTATCGCCGCCATCGGAGAGTTGTCATAGCCGATAATCGCCAGATCCTCCGGAACCCGTAGGCCGCTCATGCGCGCGGCATTGATGAGCGGAACGGCATCGAGATCGGACCAGACGAAAACGGCACGCGGACGGTCCTTCAAGACCAGAAAATCATCGATCGCGGCTCGACGGTCGGTTCCTACCAAAGGCAGGCGAAGGATGCGGGCCTCCAGCCCCGCCGCCTTCATGCCGTCAAGATAGCCCTTCTCGCGCTGCACGGCGACAATGGTCGGCGGTGAATCGGCAAGGTCATAACCGAGCATGGCGATATCCGTGTAGCCGGACCGCAACGCCGCTTCCACTGCCAGAGTGGCGCCCCGGCGATCATCAGAATTGACGGTGTCGTAGGTCTGGGCATGTGGCTCGTGATGGGCGATGACGACGATCGGGATCTGACGCGCATAGCGCTCCAGCACCTTGCCCGATATCCTGGGAGCAATAATCAGCACACCATCCATACGATTATCGATCATCGATTCAATCATCGAAGCCTCGATCGGGCTCGTAGAGCGGCCTATCCCGATCAGCGACTTAAAGCTGCTTTCCGCCAGCGTGCCGTTGGCTTCCTCGATGACACCCGCAAGGAACGGGTTCGACAATTCGATCACCAGGATGCCGACCGTCTGCGTGCGGCCGCGCATGGCGCGTGCCGCCACAGACGGACGATAATTCAGCTTTTCGATGGAGGTCTCGACCTTCGTCCGCAAGATGTCGCTGACACCGTAGGCATTGCGCAAAACCTTCGACACCGCAGCGACGGAGACGCCGGCATCCTGCGCCACATCGCGGATCGTGATCCTGTCTCTCGTCGCGTTAATCGCCTGATTTTTCATTCCAAATTGCCTCAACCAAAAGTGTCCTAAAATTATTGGCACAAAAGCTCTTGCGCGGCAATCGAGAATGTAGAATGATATACATAGAACGATACACACGGAGCGGCCGTCGGAGGAATTGGCGGTTGAGGGAGGTTCTGAATGAGGACTATTTCGACCCATGGCATCGCCGGGGAGGACGGGCTTGCCGGTTCTGCTTTCCAGTTTACAGCATCGATGATCGGTCCGTCCTGCGATGGCGGACAGGCAACAGCTGGCACCTTCCTGTCGCGCGAATTCATGCTTGATACCGTTCCTGCAGAAGCAACACTGCGCATTTCGGCACTTGGCCTCTACCGCGCCTTCATTAACGGTCAGCGCGTGGGCAGCGACCTGTTGACACCCGGCTGGACCTGCTACGACGACCGCATCGCCTATCAGACCTAT
Organism: Rhizobium sp. BK377; assembly: GCF_014193935.1. Taxonomy (NCBI): domain Bacteria; kingdom Pseudomonadati; phylum Pseudomonadota; class Alphaproteobacteria; order Hyphomicrobiales; family Rhizobiaceae; genus Rhizobium; species Rhizobium sp. BK377. The sequence continues at coordinate 86,296 of NZ_JACIAC010000009.1, read as the reverse complement.
GACGTCACCAGGCTCCTGCAGCCCGGCAGCAACCGCATCGAGATCTGGCTCGGCGATGGCTGGTATCGCAGCCAGCTGATGTGGGCTGCCAATCCAATCGTCAATTGCTGGGGCGAGCGGGTAGCCGCGATCGCAGAATTGCGTGCCGGCGGCGAACTGCTCCTGAAGACGGATGACAGCTGGAAGAGCGGCTTCACTCCCGTTGTGCGCAACGGGATCTATTACGGTGAAGATTACGACGCCCGTATCCGCCCCCACGATGACTATGGTGTCGACATCCTTTCCTTCGATAAGGCCTCGCTGGTGCCGCACGAAACCGGTGCAGTCAAGGAACTGGATGCTCTCGCCCCGATCGACAGCTGGACGGAGGCCGATGGGCGCACCGTTTATGATTTCGGGCAGAACGCCGGCGCCTACGTCCGCCTGCGCCTGAAAGGTACTGCAGGCGCGCAGGTGCGCGTCGAGCATTCCGAGGTGCTCGGGCCGGATCGCTTCTTCGACAACCGCAACTATCGCAGCGCACGCGCCGAACTTCTCTACACCCTCTCGGGTGAGGGCGAAGAAGAATATGCCCCGCTCTTCACCTTCTTCGGATTCCGTTATGCGCGCATCACTGTGACCGGCAAAGCCGAGCTCGTCGCTATTACCATGGTGCCGGTCACCTCGGTGCCGGTCAGAGCCGGCGGCTTCACCTCGGGCGTTGCCGCCGTCAACCGGCTCGTCGACAACACCATCTGGTCGCAGCGCTCCAACTTCATCGAAGTGCCGACCGATTGCCCGCAGCGCGATGAGCGCCTCGGCTGGACCGGCGATGCGCAGGTCTTTGCCGGGACCGCCTGCTGGCTCGCCGATAGCCAGTCCTTTCTGAAGAAATATCTTCGCGATGTGATCCACGACCAGCGCGCCGATGGCGCCGTTTCGCATTTCTCCCCCGATCCGACGCGACTGCACCCAATCAGCGGCCGTGGCGAATGGGCGGGCTCGACCGGCTGGGGCGATGCGATCGTCATCATTCCTTGGCAGCTCTACCTGCATTACGGCGAAAGCGCGGTCCTGGAAGAATGTTTTCCGGCCATGCTGCGCTGGCTCGATTATCTTTGGGGGATCTCCGATGGGCCGATCATCCGTCCGCCCGCCGTCTGGGGCGCGCATGGTTTCACATTCGGCGATTGGCTCCAGCCGGTCGGCGATAACAGGAAGCCGCGCCCGACCGTGGCAGACGATTGCGCAGCCACCCTCTACCACTTCATTTCCACTCAGCTGACGGCGAAGATCGCACGTATTCTCGGCGAAACCGTCGAAGCTGCGCGGCTTGAGAAACGCGCCGACGAGATCAGGGCGGCTTTCAGGAACGAGTTCTTCTCGCCCTCCGGCCGCATTGCCCATAACGACCAGACGTCATGGTCTCTGGCTTTTCTCCATGGCCTCGTCCCATCCGAATATGAAGAGGCCGCTCGCGGTTATTTTCGCAGGGTGGCGGAAGAAACTGACGGCGTCATCGGTACGGGCTTCATCGGCACCCCTGCCCTGCTGCCGGCTCTGACCCGGCTCGGCATGCTGGACCTCGCCGAAAAGATGTTCCTGAACCGGAAGGTTCCGGGATGGCTGTATCAGGTCGAGCACGGCGCGACATCGATCTGGGAGCGATGGGACGCGCTCGCCGAAGATGGGACGATCTACGATCCCGATATGAACAGCTACAATCATTATGCCTATGGCGCCGTTTGCCAATGGCTCTTCGAAGACGTTGCCGGGATCAAGCCGCTGGAGGACAAGCCCGGCTTTGAGGAGATTGCCTTCGATCCGGCAATCCTACCTGCTCTCTCGCCGGTTTCAGCCTGGCATGACACGCGTTTTGGCCGTATCGAAGCTGGATGGACCCTGGAGGAGGGTTTCGTCACGTGCCGTCTGGTGCTGCCGCCGGGTGTTACTGCACGCCTGCAGGGCCGAAGCGACCGTAAGGCGTTGAAGGCGAATGGCGCCACAGTCGAGCAAGGTCAGGATCTCAGGCTCGTTGCGGGGGAGCATAAAATAACATTTTCCATCTGATGTGGTCGCTCGCGGTGAAATCCCGCGAGCAGGCAGCCAACGCATTCCGGTCTTCAAGAGGAGGAAATGACTATGCGAATGACGAAGTGCAGCATCCTTGCAGCCAGCATCATGGCTCTTGCCGCTGGAGTGGCACATGCGGATGTGACCCTCAGCGTGCTGATCGATACCAATCCGGAATCCATTGCCTCGTTCGATGCCGTTTCCAAGGCCTATATGGAAAAGCACCCGGACGTTACCTTTGACGTCGAGCAGCGCGCCGGCGGCTCTGAGGGCGACAACATCGTCAAGACCCGGCTCGCGACCGGCGAAATGGCCGATGTCTTCCAATATAACAGCGGTTCGCTCTTCCAGGCTTTGAAACCGCAGGAAACGATCACGGATCTTTCCGATCTTCCCTCGGAAGCCGGCATTCAGGACAGCTTCAAGAAGGTCGTCACCAGCCCTGACGGGCATGTCCGTGGCATCCCCTTCGGCTCGGCGATGGGCGGTGGCATCTTCTACAATAGAAAGATCTACGCCGATCTCGGGCTGACGCCGCCGAAGACATGGGCGGAGTTCATGAGCAACAACGAGAAGATCAAAGCAGCCGGCAAGGTTGCCGTGGCGCAGACCTACGGCACGACCTGGACCTCGCAGCTCTTCGTGCTGGCCGATTTCTACAACGTGCAGTCCGAGGTTCCGAACTTCGCCGACGACTATACTGCCAACAAGGTCAAATATGCCAATACGCCGGCAGCGCTGCGCGGCTTCGAGCATCTCGAGGAGGTGGCCAAGGGCGGCTACCTCAATGCGGACTTCGGAGCGGCGACCTTTGATGACGGCATGCGCATGGTCGCTACCGGCGAAGCCGCCCATTATCCAAACCTCACTTTCGGCATCGGCAATGTTCAACAGAATTTCCCTGACAACCTCAAGGACTTGGGCTTCTTCGCCCAGCCTGGAACCGACGCCACCAAAAACGGCCTGACGGTCTGGATGCCCTCGGCGCTCTACGTTTCCGCAAAGTCCGCAAATGTCGAGGAAGCCAAGAAATTTCTCGATTTTGTCGGCTCCAAGGAAGCCTGCGACCTGATGGCAAAGGCCGTTCCATCCGGCCCCTATCTCGTCAAGGGTTGCGAACTGCCGAAAGATATTCCACCGGCCGTTTCCGATATGCTTCCCTATTTCGAGACGGCGGGACGCAATGGTCCGGCGCTCGAATTCCTCTCGCCCGTCAAGGGACCGGCGCTCGAGCAGATCACCGTCGAGGTCGGAACCGGCATCCGCTCCGCCAAGGACGCCGCTGCCCTCTACGACCAGGATGTCGAGAAGCAAGCCAGGCAGCTTGGCCTGCCGAACTGGTAACCTCCCAGCCGATCCCCCATCCAGGTCCATCGGGCTGGATGGGGGACGCCTCAAGGTGTCCGTATGACAAGACGCAAGTCCCCTTATCCCTACTGGTTCGTGCTGCCAGCGGCGGTGGTGTTCACTGTTCTCTTTCTGGCCCCGACGATCGCATCCTTCTGGTTCAGCCTGACGCGCTGGGATCTGTTCACCACGCAGTTCATCGGCCTGGAGAACTATCGGCAGTTCTTCCGAGAGCCCTTCCTGATCCAGGGCCTGATCAATACGATCATCTATGCCGTCCTGACCTCGGGCACAAAAACGGTGCTCGGTCTGCTGCTCGCCGTCTTGCTGACCTCAGGCCTCTGGGGGCAAGGCCTGCTGCGCACCGTGATCTTCTTTCCGGTCCTGGTATCGACAATCGGCGTCGGCATCACCTTCTCGGTGCTCATGCATCCGACCCGCGGGCTGATCAATGTGGCGCTCGCCGCCGTTGGCATCCATGGCCCCGGCTGGCTGACCGACCCGGCCCTTGCGCTGTATTCCATCGTCTTCGTCGACCTCTGGAAGGGGATCGGGCTTGCGACGGTCATCTATATTGCCGGTCTTGCCTCGATTAGCCCGGATTATTATGAGGCCGCCCGCATTGATGGCGCGACCCGCCGACAGATGTTCTTTCGCGTCACGGTTCCGCTGGTCAGGCCCGCGACCGTCACCGTCGTGACGCTCTCGCTGATCGGCGGGCTCAGAAGCTTCGACCTGATCTGGGCGATGACCCGCGGCGGTCCCGGTTTTTCGTCGGATGTGCTCGCAAGCGTCATCTACAAGCAATACCAGGCAGGTTTCTACGGCCTGTCGACCGCCGGTAACGTGATCCTCTTCCTGCTCATCGGCCTCATCGTCCTGCCGCTGACGGCCTGGTTCAATCGCAAGGAGGTGGACCTATGAGCCGGCGCCAGCTCTATACCGGGATTGCGGCGCTGGCCGCCTGCGGCGCGATCTTCGTGCTGCCTTTCCTCTTCATCTTCATCACCGCCGCCAAAACGAAACAGGATGCGGCGACGCTGAGATTCAGCTGGCCGGTCGAATGGCAGCTCTGGCAGAATTTCATGGAGGTCGTGCAGACCCGCAACTATATGCTGCTGCTCGCCTATTTTAATTCGACCATCATTACGGTGGCCGCCGTCACCCTGCTGGTGCTGTTCGGCGCCATGGTCGGCTATGTGCTGCAGCGCCGCCCCTCACGCTGGAATACGGTCATCTATGGCTGCGTGCTCGCCGGCCTGATGATCCCGCCAGCGGTTGTCCCGACCATCTGGGTGCTGCAACTGCTTGGCCTGTTCAAGACGCTGTCGGGCATGGTGCTGATCCAGGTCGCCTATGGGCTGGGCTTCACCGTTCTGTTGTTTCGCAGTTTCATCGCAACGATCCCGCGGGATCTCGACGAGGCTGCGATCATCGATGGCGCAAAGCCGTTCCAGATCTTCTTTCGCGTCATCCTGCCGCTTTTGAAGCCGGTTACCGTCACGGTCATCGTCGTTCAGTCGATTGCCATCTTCAACGATTTCACCAACCCGCTTTACTATCTGCCGGGCCGCGAGAACGTCACCGTGCAGCTGACGCTCTATAACTTTCAGGGGCAGTTCCAGACGCAGTTCAATCTGCTGTTCATGAACATCCTTCTGGTGACCATTCCGCCCCTGATCGTCTTCATCTTCTTCAACCGTCAGATCGTAGCAGGCATGACCGCCGGTGCAGTCAAGGGATAGCCATGACATCAGTTGTTCTCGAAAGTGTCCGCAAGAGTTTTGGCAGCCTGGAGGTCATGAAGGGCGTCGATCTCACCGTCGAGCCAGGCGAATTCTGCGTCTTCGTCGGCCCGTCCGGCTGCGGAAAATCGACCCTTCTGCGCATCATCTCCGGATTGGAAACGACGACATCGGGGCAGGTGTTCATCGACGGCAAGGACGTGACCGATGCCGAGCCTTCCGAGCGCGGCATCGCCATGGTTTTCCAGTCCTATGCACTCTATCCGCATCTGACCGTTGCGGAGAACATCGGCTTCGGCCTGTCGCTCGCAAAGCGCCCCAAGGCGGAAATTGCCGAAAGGGTGAAGCAGACCGCCGACGTTCTGCAGCTTTCGCATCTGCTCGATCGTAAGCCGAAGGCGCTCTCCGGCGGCCAGCGTCAGCGTGTCGCGATCGGCCGGGCAATCATCCGCAATCCGAAAGTCTTTCTGTTCGACGAACCGCTGTCGAACCTCGATGCGTCACTGCGCTCGCAAATGCGCATCGAATTGACCGAGCTTCATGCCAAGCTCGGCGCGACCATGATCTATGTCACCCATGATCAGGTCGAGGCGATGACCATGGCCGACAAGATCGTCGTCCTGAACGGCGGACAGATTGAACAGGTGGGAACGCCGATGACGCTCTACAACAATCCGGCCAGCCCCTTCGTTGCCGGCTTCATCGGCTCACCGAAGATGAACCTTTTCGATGGAGAGATTGCAACTCGGGAAGGCTGCCGGATCTACGGTATCCGGCCCGAGCATATCGCGCTTTCATCCACCGAAGGAAAATGGCAGGGCAAAGTACGCCATATCGAGCGACTGGGTGCCGACACGGTAGTCTATCTCGATGTTCCGGAACTGCAGACGCTTGTCGTACGTACGGACGGCGATCGCTCGGTGATGATCGGAGAAATACAATTCGCCTCGCCGCTCGCAGGTAAAGAACACAGGTTCTCCTGATCGCTATCGGACGATACGAAAGTCGTTCGGCACCTCATCGAGCGTTGCTTCCTCCGCCTTCACGTCGGATACGGAGGAGCCGGAGGGACCGCTCCAGAAACGCTCCAGCATGGCACCGGTAGCACCCTGAGAGCCGACAATCAAAGCGCTGACCGAGCCGTCGGCCTCATTGCGCACCCAGCCTGTTAAGCCGAGTTGCAAGGCTTGGCCGCGGGTCCAGGCGCGATAGCCGACGCCTTGCACGCCACCGGTGATGCACACACGAAAGGCATCCTGACTGATCGTCATTTTGCAGTCCTCTCTGACATTAGGACAATGATGCCCGGCTGTCGCTCGTTCCAAGCGCGACCGGTTCTGAGAGGCATGTTCACGGCATCTCAACCGGCGACGGAGATATTCCCTATCACTGAGCGTATATCCCGGCGGAAGTCGGACGGGGACATGCCGGCTATATTGCGGAACGACTTGTTGAAGGCACTGATCGATCCAAAACCGCTGTCCATCGCGATCTGGAGCACATTCGAACCCTCGCCCATCAACTGTGCCTGGGCATGCGAAAGACGCAGCAAATTGAGATATTTACTGATCGTCATGCCGGTCGTCTTCTTGAACAGGTTCATGGCATATTTCGGATGGAGATCGACCGCGCGGGCAATCTCGACGGTATCGATATCCTGCAAGAAATTGCTCGCAATGAAGTCGCACATGCGAGCAACGCTGCGGGACAATTGCGCGTTGGGTTGCTCAAGTTCGTCCGCGATATTTCCAGGTATCATCGAGTAGGAATCGAGCGCAATCCGTTCGATGCGCAGAAGCAGCTCATCCACGGCATGTTGCGTCTTCCGCAGGTCGCCGGACCTGGCATAATCATACCAACGCGGGAAATTCGCTTCATCCGCCGCGTCGGTCGAAGACGTCAGCAGCATCTCTCCTTTCATCAGGCGAGTGCCTATCGTCGGAGGCAGGCGCATTCTGAAGAAATAAACAAGCGGCAGATGCGCGCCGGCATAGAGGGAATCATCCGACGAATCGTCCATCTGATGCGGCTGTCCGCCCCAGAACAGGCACATCTGGCCAGCCCTGAGGCTGACTTCATGGCCATTCATGCGATAGTGAACACTGCCGCGCATGATGTAATTGACCTCGACCTGAGCATGCCAGTGCGGCATCGCCATGACCGGCGGATGGGCATAAAACATCTGAAGTGCCATCGGCATGCCTTCAATGGTGCTGGCACCGGGCTGGTAAACAGGTTTGCCGACGACCTTACTTTCCGCCAATTCCATATTCCCTTTTTATGAGACAGCCATTCCCGCAGCGCTAGATTAGTCACGTTCGCTCAGCGACGGCAATTGAAAAGGGAGGATTTTCATGCGCTCTAAACTCGTCACTGCAACGACAGCGCTTGTGCTGCTTGCATCCGGATCTGCCTATGCGCAATCCGCTACGCTTACCATCTGGAGCTGGAATGTCGCAGCTTCGGCTCTCAAATCTACGGTCGAAGGCTTCAACAAGCAGTTTCCCGACATCAAGGTCGATGTTCAGGATCTTGGTAATCAGCAGGTCTTCGACAAGACGCTCGCTGCCTGTGCTGCCGGCGGCGACGGCCTTCCCGATATCGTGACGGTCGAGAATTTCGAGGCCGAGATCTTCTGGAGCCGTTTTCCGGATTGCTTCGCCAATTTGAAGGACCTCGGCTATAACGCCGATATGCAGGCGAAATTCCCCGAGTTCAAGCGAACCGAACTCGAGGTCGGCGATGTCGCCTATGCCATGCCCTGGGATTCCGGGCCGGTCGCCGTCTTCTATCGTCGTGATTACTATGAAAAGGCTGGCGTCGATCCTAAGTCGATCGCAACCTGGGACGATTTCATTGCTGCCGGCAAGAAGATTTCTGCCGCCAATCCCGGCGTCGTGATGGGCCAGGCTGATTTCAACGGCGACAGCGAATGGTTCCGCATGCTCGCCAATGAACAGGGCTGCGGCTATTTCTCGACCGATGGCCAGTCGATCACCATCAACCAACCGGCCTGCGTCCAGACGCTGGAAAAAGTCAAGGCGATGAAGGATGCCGGCACGCTGACGGCGGCAAACTGGGACGAGAAGATCTCCTCCAACACCGCCGGCAAAGTGGCAAGCCAGCTCTTCGGCGGCTGGTACGAAGGCACGATCCGTTCCGGCTCTCCCGATCTGGCTGGCAAGTGGGGCGTCTATGCCATGCCCGGCATGACCGCCGACAGCCCGCATGCGGCCAATCTCGGCGGCTCGTCGCTCGCGATCAACGCCAATTCGCAGAACAAGGAAGCAGCCTTCAAATATCTGACCTACGCACTCACCACAAATGAGGGCCAAGTCACCATGCTGAAATCTTTCGGCCTCGTGCCGTCCCTGTTGTCAGCTGTCCAGGATCCCTTCGTCAACGAGCCGCAGCCCTATTGGGGCGGCCAGAAGATCTGGGCCGACATTCTCGCGACCCTGCCGAAGATCGTGCCGAGCCGCGGCACGGCCTTCCAGACGGATGCAGATGCCATCTACAAGACGACGCAGACGAAGTATTTCGCTGGCGGCTATCCCGATGCAAAGGCAGCCCTCGACGACGCTGCCAAGCAGATCGCTTCGGCGACGGGTCTTTCGATCGCACAATGAATGGCAAGCCGGGCGCCAAAGCGCCCGGCCTCGTCTGCCGCGGGAGGCGGCGGGCACATTCGTTTCGGTAAGGAGGTACCATGCCGGTCAGAAACCGGAGCGCCTACGCGTTCCTTGCGCCCTATCTTCTGGTCTTTGCCGCCTTCTGGGTCTGGCCGATCATCAATTCATTTCTGATCTCGTTCCAGAACACGCGTATCAATCCGTGGAAATTCAGCCTTCAGGCCAATTGGGGACGCCTGTTCGCCGACCCTGCCTTCTATAATGCCGTCTATAACACCCTCGTCATCCTGGTCATCCAGGTGCCGGTCATGATCGCCCTTGCGACCATTATGGCGGTGCTGCTCAATTCGCCGCTTCTGAAAGCGCGCGCCCTGTTCCGCTTCGCCTTCTTCGCGCCTGTTGTCGTGGGCGAAGTCGCCTATGCAGCGGTCTTCCGGCTGATGTTCAACCTCGATTTCGGCATCATCAACAAGCTGATCGGCGCAACAGGCCTTGCGCCCGTTTCCTGGTTCGACAATGCCAATGCCGCCATGGTCGTCATCGTCATCGCCGTGACGTGGCGCTGGGCGGGTTACAATGCCATCATCATCCTGGCCGGCCTGCAATCGATCCCGGAAGATGTTTACGAGGCAGCCACACTCGACCGCGTCAGCAAGCTGCAGCAGTTCTTCCACATCACCCTGCCGCTCCTGAAGCCGATCATTCTTTTCTGCGTCGTCCTGTCGGTCATCGGCACGATGCAGCTCTTCGCCGAGCCTTTCCTCATCACCAATCGCGGCGGGCCGGGCGGCGGCACGGAGACGCTTGGTCTGCTTCTCTATCGCCAGGGCTTTACATCGCTGAACTTCGGTTACGCTTCAGCAATCGCCTATACGATGGCCGCCCTCGCAGTCGCGATCTCGCTTCTCAATCTCTGGGTCGGGAGGGAGCCGAAATGAGATCCAAGTCACAATCCCTTCTCATCCGCCAGATCGCCTTGCACGCCTTCCTGCTGCCGCTCGCAATCATCTGGCTCTTTCCGCTCTGGATGATGTTCGTCTTCTCGACGATGCCCGATTACGGCATTTTCAGCCCGCAGATCGTGCTCTGGCCATCGACCAACTTCGTGGCAAACTTCCAGAACCTGCAGGCAGACACGAACTTCGTCGGCGCAATGGTCATCTCCATCGTCGTCGCCACCGTCTATACCGTTCTGTCCGTGCTCTTGACCTCGATGGCCGGATGGGCGCTCGCCCGCTACCGCTTCGTCGGCCGCTCGCTGGTCATCGCCATCATCCTCGGCACCATCACGCTTCCTTATTTCGTCGTCGTCATTCCGCAATTCATCATGGTGGCGCGCGAGTTCAAGCTCGCCAATACCTGGGTCGCCCTCATCGTGCCGCCGCTCTTCAATTCGCTCGGCGTGCTCTTCATGCGGCAATCCTTTTCCATGATGCCGAACGATCTCTTCGATGCGGCGCGTGTCGAAGGCGTCAAGGAATGGCAGATCTTCCTGCGCATTGCCCTGCCGCTTGCCCGGCCGACGATGGCGGCACTGGCGATCATTCTCTTCCTCGCCTCCTGGAACAACTATCTCTGGCCGCTGCTCATCAACTCGAAGCCGGGCATGATGACGGCTCCGGTAGCGCTTGGCGTTCTGATCGGCCTGACCAAGGTCTCCTGGGGCGGCATCATGGCGGGCGCGGTGCTTCTGACCGCGCCGATTCTCATCGTCTTCGTGGCTCTACAGCGCCACTTCATCGCCGGCATTGCGGCCGGCGCAATCAAATAATCGGGGAGCCCATGGCAGAGCTTTCACTCAACAATATCGTCAAACGTTACGGTTCATTCGAAATCATCCACGGCGCCGATCTGGACGTGAAGGACGGCGAATTCGTCGTCTTCGTCGGCCCTTCCGGCTGCGGAAAGTCCACGCTCTTGCGCATGATCGCCGGCCTGGAGGATATCACCGGTGGCGAACTGAAGATCGGCGGGCGCGTCGTCAACGATGTCGAACCGGCCGACCGCGGCATCGCCATGGTTTTCCAGTCCTATGCGCTCTATCCGCATCTGACTGTCGAGGAGAACCTGAGCTTCGGCCTGCGCATGAATGGCAATCCGAAGGCCGATACCGAACGGCGCGTTCGCCATGTCGCGGAGATTTTGCAGATCACGGAATTGATGACGCGCCGGCCCAAGCAGCTCTCCGGCGGTCAGCGCCAGCGTGTGGCGATCGGCCGGGCCATCGTGCGCGAACCGCAGGTCTTCCTGTTCGACGAGCCGCTTTCGAACCTCGATGCGGAATTGCGCGTACAGATGCGCGTTGAGATCTCCAGACTGCACAAGCAGCTCGGCACGACGATGATCTATGTGACCCACGATCAGACCGAGGCGATGACGCTGGCCGACAAGATCGTCGTCTTGCGCGCCGGCAATATCGAACAGATCGGCGCGCCGCTCGATCTTTACGACGACCCCGCCAACCAGTTTGTCGCCGGCTTCGTCGGTTCGCCGAAGATGAACTTCCTGAGAGCCGAGGTGGCGGGCGTGCTGGCAGGCAAGGCAACGGTCGTGCTTACAGGCGACAAGACGGTTCGGATGGAAGTGCCGCTTTCCGACCCGTCCGTAACATCAGGCGCGGAAGTGACGCTCGGTATCCGGCCCGAACATTTCGGCGAGGCGGGCCAGGGCGAGGCTGATCTGACGGTTGCCGTCGATGTTGCCGAGCACCTTGGAAATACCAGTTACATCTACGCCAATTTCGGCGGCGAGCAGCTCATCATCGAGCAGCCTGAATCCCGCAATCTTGGGAAGACCGAGACGCTGACAGTCTCCCTGCCCGCCGCCCGCACCTTCCTGTTCGACGCCGCCGGCAAGCGGCTCCGCTAACCTGATCCCAAGACTTAGACGAAAGAGGATAGTATGACTTCAGATAATCCGATCCGCTGGGGCATCATCGGCCCCGGCACCATCGCCCGCACCTTTGCCGATGGCGTCGCGCATTCACGCACCGGCAAACTCGTGGCGATCGCCACCCGCAATCCCGATAAGCCGGGCCTTGCCGAGGGCTTTCCGGGAGCCCGTATCGTCAACGGTTACGAAGCCTTGCTGATGGACAAGGGGGTCGACGCGATCTATATCGCCACACCCCATACCGGCCATGCCGAATGGGCCATCAAGGCGATCCGCGCCGGCAAGCATGTGCTGGTCGAAAAGCCGATCGCTCTCTCAGCCTATGATGCCGAGGCGATTTACTACGAGGCGAAGAAGGCTGGCGTCTTTGCCGGTGAAGCCTTCATGTATCGTGTCCATCCGCAGACCGAAAAGCTTGTCGAACTCGTCAAGAGCGGCGTGATCGGCGAGGTCCGCATCATCCGTTCCTCGTTCGGCTTCAGCATGGGGACATACAAGCCGGAACATCGCCTTTTTGCCAATGAAACGGCCGGCGGCGGCATCCTCGATGTCGGTGGCTATCCCGTTTCCATGGCCCGGTTGATCGCCGGTGCCGCGGCCGGAAAGCCGTTCCTCGATCCCGAAAAGGTTTCGGGCGTCGCCCATCTCGGCCAGTCCGGCGTCGACGAGTGGGCATCGGCCGTGCTGAAATTCCCGAACGAGATCATCGCCGAAGTCTCTTGCTCGATCATGGCACAGCAGGACAATGTCTTGCGCATCATCGGCTCGCAGGGCCGTATCGAGGTCAAGGATTTCTGGTTTGCCTCCGGCCACAAGGGCGGCGTCGGCAAGATCGAGATCTTCAGGAACGGCGAGCAGGAGACGGTCGAAGTCAAGGAAGACCGCTGGCTCTATTCCTTCGAAGCGGATGCCGCCGGTGACGCGATCCGTGCCGGCGAGCAGGAATTCCGCTCACCGGGCATGAGCTGGACGGATTCGGTCAACAATCTCAAGGTTCTCGACCAGTGGCGCGCGTCGGTCGGTCTCGAATATGGCGTCGAAAAAGCCGCCAAGCGCACCCGGAACATCGCCGGCGGGGTTGTCCGGCGCGGCAACTCCATACCGCAGCGCCAGATCCCCGGTATTTCCAAGCCGGCCTCGGTCGTCACTCTCGGTTTTGAATTCTTCCCGAATTTCGCAGCCGCCTCGCTGACACTCGACACCTTCTATGAGGCAGGCGGCAATGTCTTCGACACGGCCTTCGTCTATGGCGGCGGGAAGACGGAGAGCATCTTCGGCGACTGGCACACAAGCCGGCAGGTGCCACGCGAGGAGATCGTCCTGATCGGCAAGGGCGCCCACTCGCCGCTCTGCTATCCCGATGTCATCAGCAGACAACTCGACCAGTCGCTCAACCGCCTGAAGACCGATTATGTCGATATCTACTTCATGCATCGCGACAATACCGATGTGCCGGTCGGCGAATTCGTCGACGCCATGGATGCCGAGGTCAAACGCGGCCGCATCCGCGGCATCTTCGGTGGCTCGAACTGGACGCGCGAGCGCTTCGACGAGGCGATCGCCTACGCGAAGAAAAACGGGAAGCAAGCACCCGCCGCCCTTTCCAACAACTTCTCGCTCGCTGAAATGCTCGATCCGATCTGGGCCGGCTGCGTTACCGCCTCTGATGACGAGTGGAAAAGGTGGCTGAACGAAAAGCAGATCCCGAACTTCGCCTGGTCGAGCCAGGGCCGCGGTTTCTTCACCGACCGGGCCGGTCGCGACAAGCGTGACGACGAGGAGATCGTGCGCTGCTGGTATTCGGATCGCAATTTCGAACGGCGTGACCGCGCGATCGCGCTTGCCAAGGAGCTTGGCCGGCATCCGATCCATATCGCGCTCGCCTATGTCATCGCTCAGCCCTTCCCCGTCATCCCGCTGATCGGGCCGCGCACGATCGCCGAGCTGGAAGACAGCCTTTCGGCGCTGGACATAAAGCTGACGGTCGAACAGGTGAAATGGCTGGAAAGCTGATTGCCTCTTCCAAAGATGGCATGACGGCAAGCGGCAGGCCTGAGCGCCTGCCGCTTTTCTGTTGTGCGACGCTGTAGCGTCAGCAACAACAAATCCATCGGTGTTGCATTCTCGCCATTGCAGTCAACCATAGGTCATCTAGTGTGAGGCTGCACCAGGGAGCAACGCGATGACGCGAACGGTTTGGCCGAAGGAAGCGCTGACGTCGGAGACGATGAATTTTCTCGACGGCATTCACCAGGAATGGTGCTCGGCCGCGCGTTGCAACCGTAGCAGCAGCCTCGGAATGGCGAAGGCGAAAGCGTTGGTCGACTGGTTCGAGTTCGGCGTGCAGGATCGCGACGAATTGCTGGGTCTGCTGTCGGAAGATTTTTCCGGCGCCGCCTGAGGCGCCCCACTTGTTTTTGCCGTATTGGCGCTACCTCACTCTGGACGATATCAGGAGGCGACGCCTTTGCGTAAACATCTAGTATTATTCGGCATTATCCTGTTTCCGGCAGCAGCTTTCGCGCAATCCCCGGATCTGGAGGCGACATGTCAATCCGTCGCCAAGGCCTTCTTCATGAGCGATCAGCTTTCGATCGGCATGGTTCAATCCTTTCCGGAACTCAAGCCGCCGGGTGTTCGCATGACCTATTCGACACGACAGGGAACTGCACCGGGCGAGATGACCGATGCGTTCGAATGCGAGTTCGACAAGGTCGGCAAGCCGCATCAGCTTACGCGGTTCTGCGTGTCAAATACCTGTTATTCGCCGAGTGAAGATGATGCCGATCGAAAGCGTCGCTTCGAGGAAGCCCGGATTCTGCTGGAGCGTAGTGAGAAGTAATCTACCTATACGTGACTAACGGCGCCCGTGAATATCACCGCTCTCGCCGGCACCCTGGAGCAGAGCCGCATCGTCGCGATCGTCTTCGTCGATCAGCTCCTGCATCGTCTCGTGTTCGTCATCCTCGCTGAGCTCGTCGGATGCCTGCAGCCAATGGCGAAGTGCCGCTCCTTCCGGACGGCCTTCCTGCTCCCAGATCTCGTAGGCGCGCTGCCGAATTGCTTCTTCCTTGTCTCTGGCCATTCTCTTACCTCCAATCTGCCGGCTTCCTCTCGTCATTGGGCGACGCCGGTGATCGGATCGACGATTGGCCGCTCGCTTTCATCCCGGGCGCCCGGCGGCTGGACCGTCGCGGGAGCGATGGACTGCTTGTCCGCACGCTCTGGCGCTTCCGCGATCGGCCCGTCATCCCGGGGACGGCGCTGTTCGGCTTTGGCGTTGGTATCCTTTGTGCCCATGACGCATCTCCTTTGCTAGGAAACACCGGCATTCGTTCGAGGTTCCGCCGCCGAATTCAAATGAGTGCTGGGCAACAGGCTCCCTTCCCTATCGCTCCAGCCAACCGGCAGGAGCGATAGGGGGGATCGGGAATTTTCCGGCTGTCAGAACTTCTCGGTCGTATCGGCCTTGCCCTTGACCCAGTAGCCCGAGGCCTTGATCCAGCTCAGCGGATAGCCGCGTTCTTCGACAAGATACGCACGGACGGATCGCACCACCGATGCTTCGGCTGCGATCCAGACGAATGTCTGGGGAACGATATCGATCCCTGCCAAAGCAGCAATCAGCGGTTCGGCATCCGTTACGTTGAAAAGAGGACGGTAGACCCAGCGCGTTGTGAGCGCTGCCGCTGTTTCGAAAGATTGCTCTTCTTCCGGGCCTGCGACTGCGGCGATTGCCACAATGGTGGTATCGGCCCCGCTCTCCTCGATACGCCGGCCGATGGCAGCAAGAGCCGTCTCGTCGCCGATCAGAAGCCATCTCCTCACACTGTCGGCCACCACGGCCGAGCCGCGCGGCCCTCCGATCTCAAGAGACGCGCCGGGTTGGGCGTCTATTGCCCATTGCGTCGCCGGACCCGCCTCATGCAGAGCGAAGTCGATCGTCATGCTGCGGGCCGCATTGTCATAGCGGCGCGGCGTGTAATCCCGCCGTTCCTCGCCGCCGTGGGCACCTGGCACGATGATCTTGATGTGGTCGTCAGGCGCAAGGCTGGTGAAATCGGCGAGGTCTTCTCCCGTCAGCACGATGCGCCGCATGCCAGGGGTGATATCGGTGACACTTTCGACCGTCAGCGAACGGCGGCGCAATTCGTGGCGGACCCGCTCGATAATGGCTGCGGGAAACTGATGATTTATGGATCGATTATTGTCCATCATGTCCTTCCGGGGCCTCAGGAGACGATCCGCAGGACACAGTCGCGCAGACCGAAGCCGCAAAGCCGTTCGATCATACGCGTTGAGTGACGTTAACGCTTACGTGGCCGAAAGGTCATCAGCCAATGATGTTTCCTTTAGCGAAAGCCGGAATAGGAGGCAATAAAAACTTGAACCACATTCTCCGTTTTTGACATTGCCGGCAGAGCCACCCTGAAGTTGTCATATACATTATCTTTCACACGCAGTCGGTATGGTTCTTGCAACGTTACCAATATCCATACGTTGGGGAGACCAAGTGTAATGGAATGGAACATATACGAGCGCTTTCCCCCTCTGGTGCTGATGCTGGGTGGCCGGGAAAAATACAGGGTCCTCAGAACGTTGAGAGACGCCGCTGAGGTTTTGATAGCGGACTGGCCGTCCGAGGACGGCGAGGAATATGTCGTGGCCGTCAAGGCCTGCGTCGATGCGATCACCGGGCAGATCGATGTCAGTGAACTGCAGGACGCTATTCGCCGTGCGGCAGCTGAGGCTGGCATTGGGGTCTTGACGGTTGTGCAAGCACATCGCTCGGAGCAACGGACCGACAAGGACGCTTGCCGTCTAGCCTGAAAACCGCGACGATGTCGCCAGAAGGTTGGTGACGATGAGATGCGGCATAGGCTTAATAGCTGCAGTGTTGGTTTGCGCAGCATGGGTTATCGTGGCGGCCACGGCCAGCGCTGGCGAGCCGTCAGCTTCCGAAGCGGCTTGCCTTTACCAGGGTGACGCTGGTGACGGACAAACCATGTGCATTCGAAAAGATCACTTCAATGCCGATCTCTGCGCCGTGATGGACCGTTTCGCGGCGATCCACAACCTTCCGCCTGCTTTCTTCGCCCGCCTGATCTGGCGCGAAAGCCTGTTTCGCCCGGAAGCGGTCAGTCCGAAGGGCGCGGAGGGCATTGCTCAATTCATGCCGGGAACCGCCCGGCGGCGAGCGCTCGAAAACAGCTTCGATGTCGTCCAGGCGCTCAAAGCGTCGTCCGGCTATCTTGACGAACTCAGGCTTCGTTTCGGCAATCTCGGACTTGCTGCCGCTGCCTATAATGCCGGTGAATCCGGGCTCAGCCGGTTTCTCTCCTCCGGCCGTTTGCCGATCGAGACCCGCGACTATGTGTTCGCGATTACCGGCCAGACCGTGGAAACCTGGCGGGACAGCCCTCCGGAAATCGCTGCGCCGGAGCTGCGGGACGGCATGCCGTTCCATCAGGCATGTGTGGCACTCGCAGAAACCCGGCAGATGAACGAGCCGGTGCTGACCGGATCGGCCGACTGGGCGCCATGGGGCGTACAGCTTGCCGCCCACTACAATCCGTCCGTGGCGGACCGGCTTTTTACCGTATCGCTTACAAAGCTTCCTGAGCCGCTGAACGCCGAGCGCGCCCTGATCGTGCGCCAAAGGGGCGGAAACTTCGGCTACCGCCCCCGCTATGCAGCGAGAATCGGCCGGGAGACCCGCGCCGAAGCGGCCGAGCTCTGCAGCACGATCCGCGCTGCAGGCGTTGCCTGCACTGTCTTCCGGAACCGCTGACGTGGATTTAGCGAGTTTCGGGCACAGTAGCGGGGCTACTTCGCCCCACCTTCGATCCAGGCATAGCCAATAGCAAACGCGTGTTTCCGATGTCCGAAGAGATAGGGCATCGCAAGGGTGTTTGTTTGCGCCACCTCGATGCCTGCGGCTTTAAGCCTGGCCGCAAAATCTGGCGTCATCGTCGCGTCCTTATCGCTGGGGCCGCGCCAAAGGACGAGAACAGGGCCTTTCGTGTTGGCGTAGTCGGTCGCTGCCGTGTCCGGGAAGTCCGGAAGCACGGTCGGCACCTCTGGCAATTGCAAACGAAAGTTGCCGGCAAGGTATTTGTTGGAGGCGATGATGAGGTTCGGTCTTCGAGTCGCCGTCAGCTCTGACGCGAAACCCGCCATGGGGGCGTTCAGGATCGGATAGTTGCCGACATATTGAGCCCCAACGATCCTGACGGTCAGAACCGTCACGATGATGACCATTGCCACCGGCACAACAGGCAGGAGGCGGCGAATCCCGACAGACAGGTCGATGCCTGCAGCCTGCATTTTCAACAGCATGTAGATGGGCAGGACCAGCAGAAACGGGTCAAGCCAGCGCTCATGGATATGGCTTGCGCCACCAACGACGACGAGGGCTACGGCAAGCAGGCTTGCCATCATCATCCGCTCGATCAGGCGGATCATCGGGCTCGTCGCCCTGAGCGCGCGCAAGAGGTCGCGACGGAAGGCGGCGGCGAACAGCACGATCGGCAAGGCTGAGAACCCGATGACGGCAACGACAAGGGAGACGAGCCCCTGACCGATACGCAGGATGGCGCTCGAGGCTTCGTGCCTTGCCGTCATCCGCTGCAGGGTCGCTGTCGAGGCGCTGTCGATATTGTCCTTCAGCCAGAGCGCGTGCGGCAGGACGATCAAAACGCTGATGGCAATTGCAGCAAGCACGCGCCAGTCGAGCAGACGGCGACGCCAATCCTTATCCGCCAACACCGCGAGCAGAGCGGCGGCAGGCAGGATGGCAAAATTATACTTGGAAATCATCCCGATGCCGGCAGCGGTGCCGACCAGGAGATAGGAGGTGAGTGTCGGCTTTTGCAGCGTTCTGAACAGGCCGTAGAGAAACAGCCCGGTTGCGACGAGCAGCGCCACGGTATGGGTCAGCTCGCGCTGCGCAAGAAAGCCAACCTGTGGGAGGGTGATGAGGCTTAGCATCGCGACTGCGGCAAGCGCCCTGTCCTTCAACGCCTCTCGAGCAGCGAGTCCATAGAACACGTAACAGAGAAAAAGAATGATGTTTTTGGGGATCACCAGCGTCCATATCGACAGGCCGGCTACTGAGACGACCGCATATTGAAGCCAATTGTAGAGGGGCGGCTGAGGGCCGTAGCCTAAGAAGAGATACTGCGAGAAGAACGCCTGCTCGGATTCGTCAAGACCAAGCGTGTCGGGAAGCGCGATCCGAATGAGTGCGTGGGTGATAAAATAGGCAGCCAGAAACAGCATTGCGGCAGGAAGGCTGCTGCCGATCCGCAACAGCATCGATCGCCGGCCCGTGTCGCTTTTCTCAGGCGGCGGAAAAGGAATGCTTTCGACGCTCACGATCTGACGACCGATTTGGCGACAGCATAATCCGCAGCTTCTCGAATGGCTTGTCGAAACTTTGGGACTTCTCTTCGAGGCATTCCTGGCATTCCCCCTGTAAGCGCTACCCTGAATAGCAGGCCACTCCGCCTGATGAAAGTCTAAATGGGTTCAAGAGAGGGAAACCGTGCGGCGGTAGACTCTGGATTGACCAAGACCGTCGCCTAAAGAGTAAGGCTATGCCGGGGAGGAGGAGATCCGGCAGACGCCTTTCATGACGCATGGCGGCGGGAGGAGGAGGCCACCCCGTTGACGCCGGCTTGGGAGAAGGTAAGCCGCGTCTCAGACAAAGCGACGGGGAGGAGTTTCACCGCTTCGCTTAATCAGCGATATGGGCCGATCGCTGCCAATCTTCTAGGCACATATTTGCAAAGGTGCCATGCGCTATGCGCCAGAAGAAGAGCTCATGTGATACGAAAAACGCGCCCGCCTTGGTTGGGCGAGCGCGTTTGATATTCGTTAAGAACCGGTCTTAGCGGCCGACGGCAGCGCGTGCGACGTCGCGGATATCGCTACGGGCAATACCCAGATCGTTCAGTTCGCGGCTCGACATACGGCCAAGCTCAGTAACGGTTTGCCGATACTTGCGCCAGTTGTTGAAGGTGCGTGCGATGTTCATTTTAATCCCCTTTCCTTGGGTCCAGCGATAGCTGCCAAATAGCGGCGCTTCGTTCGCTTTGATGAGAGATATATAATATGGGGCGGCGAGAAAGAGTAGCGTTCAGACTACAGCTCACCTATGCAGGAAATGCATGACTAAGCAGACTGATGGCCTCTTTTGAGGCGCCGTCCTATCCGTGAGTATAGTTTGAACGACGCCTGCTTAAGCCCCATGTGATCCCTACGATCCTTCCAAGCCGATGAGGGGCACATTCGATGTCTAAATCAGTCTGCGAAGCCTATCCTAGAATATGCAGTAAATCCCGTCTCGCGCACCCTCGTCCTGTCCGCCTGTTCCATCCCGCAAACGACAACCGACAAAATGCGATCCGGCCAACCCTCGTCGTCGCCCTACCCACAAGCCTTTCAGTGCCCGAGGCCAGATCGATATCTGCCCTGGAAGTCGGATCAGCTATTTCACTGCTGGGGCTGCTGATCTTCGCCGCCCATGAGGAGATCATGGCGGCCGCTTCCGCTCTCGAACAGTTTCTCGCGAGTGCGCCGGTCGCCCTCTGGTAGCCACAGCATCTCATCCTGCCGCAAATCTTGGGCGATCACCCAGGTGGTTCTGCCATGGCTGGACCAGCGGGCAGAACTTCAGGCGTTTCGATAATTTGGGGCCGGCGGTCAACGATCGAACAAATTCTGCCAGAGCTTCTCGCCAACCAGGCAGTCTGTTGTCGGAGGATTTATCGCAATTTTGCCGATCTCTGCCGGTAGTTCGCGCCCGCTGATTTCCCAGACCAGCTTCCTGCGAACGGCAACGGCAAAATCCTCGATCTTATAGACAGGCAAAACGAAGGAGCCGGGGCCGCCGATCACGCAGTCACCGTAATATTTGTCGAGCCCTTCGGGCACATCGGATGGTCGCAGCATGATGGCCAGCCCGTTGATGACGATGCCCGCCTCCAGAGCCGCATCGCGCGCAGGTGTGACCGGATCGCCGGAATTATTGGGACCGTCGCCGGAAACGTCGATCACCTCGCGATGCCCCTTGTACGGACTCGCGGCAAGCATTGACGCCCCTTGAACAATCGCTGCGGATATGGAGGTGCGGCGCTGGGTAGCGATCGGCCGCATCTCCAGCTTGTCGGCAAAATCCAGCGCATCCTTTTGCGTCTCGATCACCTGCCAATCGATGACGGAACCAGGCACGACATAGCCGGCCCATTCGAAATAGCTGACAGCAATCCGCCCGGTCAGGCCTCCTTTCACAGCGTCGAGGAACTCCCTGTGCCGCAGCGCCTCGACATAGCCCTCGCGCTGGATGCGGACTTCTTCGTAATCCATCGAGCGGGACGTATCCACGGCCAGCACCAGCTCGACATCGACTTCGTTTTGGCTTGACTGCGCGATCGTGGCGGCAGCGCCGGACAGGCTCGCGAGGATCGCAAGTGTCGTGAGCATCATCACTTCCCATCACTGCGTCATGGGGAGAACTCTAACATAGCTCGGCGTGACGACGGCGACTGCTGCCAGTACATTCTGTCAATTTTCGGTGATCTGTCGCCAGCGAACGAACGGGCAGCAGGCGAGGAGCGGTGTCCTCGGTTGGTTCACCACTTATGAAGAACTCATAGCCATTCTGCGGGACACTTAGCGATTCGCCCAGTACAATGACGGAGATAGCATGCCGCTTCTGCAGTTTCCCGCCGACCGACGCACAGCCGATATCAGGCGCTGCGCCGAGGCCCTTCAGACCCTTCACGGCGAGGCCGCCAACCGCTTCTGGCGGTCGGAGATGGCCGGGTTCGCGGCCAACTTGAGGGAACAGGGCTGCAGCGACGCTGAGCTGTCGCGGCAGGCTGCCCTGTTCATGGATGCGGTACAGATGGAGCTTCAGGTCGCCTACGCCACAGCGGCAGAGCGATAGAAAGCTTACTTGGGAAAGCGGTTGTAGAAGGATTGCGGGTCGTAAACGCACTCGTAGTCGAGCACGCACATCTCCCCGTTGGCGGCGCGCACCCTTGCGACATCATATTTGTCGCCGAGCCGGCATTGCGCAGGCGGGTAACGGAAGCTCCTGCCGCCGATGCCCATGCGAACGAAGACGGCCTTTTTCTGCTGGATAATCTGCCGGAGTTCGCGGCAGGAATGGTCGCGCGCATTGACCTCCACCGCCTCGAGAGCAAAGGCAGCCGTGGGGGCCAGAAGGGCGACCGCTAAAATCAAACTTCTCATAAGACCTCCGGATGCGGACGGCTTGGCAGCAGCCATACGGCCCTCAACGGCGACAGCTGCGCCGACGTCGCGCGATAAAGGTAGGGTTTGGGCGGATGGCATACCAGATCGACGCACCCATATTGATGGATACGGTTGCTTCAGATCTTGCCGCGCGTGGCAAAGACCAGCGTCTTCAGTTGTTCTTCGTCGTGGACGCCCTGGCGGTAGAGTTCGATGATGATCGCAGCCGAACGGCTCACCTCCTCCTCGTCATCGGCAAACTTGAATTCGGCCTTCACAGCATCCAGCACTTTCTGGCAGACGGCGAGATCATCCGATGTCAGCGCTTCGTCGCGAGGCTTGATGTAACGGCTGATCATGATGCGTTCCCACGTTGGATCCGACAGGTTTCTGGCACAGCTACTCCTAACGCGCTTCGATCGACAACGACAGATACCCAGCGTCGAAGCCCGCAATCTTCTGCAGCTTGTCCCAGTCAAGAATGGTGATAACCCTACCCTCCCAAGCGAAAGCCTTTTCTTTCCTGAGCGACTGCAGCGTCTTGTTCAAATGAACCAGGGAAACACCGAGGACATCTGCCATGGCGTTCTGCGTCAGCGGCAGCTGAAAGCTCGGCCCGTTCGTCCGGCGCACCGTGCGAAGCCGCACGTAGAGTTCACAGATGAGATGGGCGATATGCGCCTTCTTGGAGCGGCGCCCCATGGCAACGATCCATTCGCGGTGCACTGCACCGTCCACCAGCGTATCAAGCCACAACAGCCGCGTCAGATGGGGATTGGTTTCGGTGATCGCCTTCAGTTCCTGATGATCGACGGAGGCGATGCGACAGTTGGAGATTGCCAGGACACCGTGGTCCACCACTTTCAATGGGAAGGCATGCAGATCGACGAAATCACCGGCAACCTGCAACGCGGTGATTTGGCGAGTGCCATCCTCCAGAACCTTATAGCGGGCCGCAAATCCATCCAGCAGCAGCGTCGAATGATTGGGTCTGCTTCCCTCCGATACGAGATCTTCACCCGCGGCCACGGATCTTTCCCGTCCGACGATCGCGCGCAAGAGCTCGATCTCCGCAGTGGAAAGCACATCGTGACTTTCGAGATTGAGAAGGAGCGGCTCGATCAAGAACGGCTCTCCCCGCATAGGACGAAAGCGGAAAAACGGTGACTTCCCAACAGAATAGACGAATGGAACAATTTGACCGGTCGGCACTTCATGATGAAACATTTCAATGGGGTGAGCAGATGGCCCGATACTTCTTTGACCTTCACAACGGTGACGGCCCGATTCGGGACGATGCGGGAACGGAACTTGCGTCACGAGACGAGGTGCTTAAGGAAATGGCGCGAATTCTAGTAGATGTCGCACGCGACGAACTGCCAGCCGGCGAGCGGACGATCATCTCGGTGACTGTCCGTTCCGAAGAGCGGCCGATTTCCGTCGCGAGTCTCGCTTTTTCGAACGAATGGCTGGATTGATTCCGCGCCATGCGAGGCTGTGTAGCCCATAAATAACGGATCAAACCTGCCAAACTCGCGCCCCCGACATGACATGCAAGACCATGCATGCGGCGGGACCATAGCTGGCAGTCCATCTGCCGGCATTTAAATTTGACACAACCGGCTGCCGCTTCGAGATGCCGGCGGGCCGGCTCGGCATGTCCTCCGACTCCATCAAAAAGACCGTCTGACAGCGCCATTTCCGCGGTACCGGAACAATCCGTCGATGACAGCCTTTTGGCTTGCGAACGAGGAGAAAGCGATGATCAACGACCTCTGGTATAAGAACGCAGTCATCTATTGTTTATCGGTAGAAACTTTCATGGACGCCAATGGCGACGGCATTGGCGATTTTCAGGGCCTCATGCGCCGGCTCGATTATCTCGCAGGCCTCGGCATTACTGCCATCTGGCTGATGCCTTTCCAAGCCTCTCCCGGAAAAGACGACGGATACGACATATCCGACTATTACAATGTCGATCCACGCTACGGCACGCTGGGCGATTTCGTTGAATTCACGCATGGTGCCAAGCAACGCGGCATCCGCGTATTGATCGACCTCGTAGTCAACCACACGTCCGATCAGCATCCGTGGTTTCAGGAGGCGCGACGAGATCCGACATCTCGCTATCGCGACTGGTACGTCTGGTCCGAGCAAAAGCCTGAGAATGCCGATCAAGGCATGGTGTTTCCGGGGGTGCAGAAATCCACCTGGACCTACGACCAGGCGGCAAAGGCCTATTACTTCCACCGCTTCTACGATTGCCAGCCGGATCTCAATACTGCCAATCCGCATGTCCAGGCCGAGATCCTAAAGATCATGGGATTCTGGATACAGCTCGGCGTCTCCGGCTTCAGAATGGACGCCGTCCCTTTCATCATTGCCAAGAAGGGAGCGGCTGTGAAGAAGCCGGCGGAGCAATTCGACATGCTGAGAACCTTCCGCGAGTTCCTGCAGTGGCGGCAGGGCGATTCCATCATCCTGGCCGAGGCCAATGTCCTGCCGGAAACTGATCTCGATTACTTCGGCGAAGATGGCGACCGCATGCAGATGATGTTCAATTTCCAGGTCAATCAGGCGCTTTTCTATGCGCTGGCAACCGCAGACACCGGTCCGCTCGTAAAAGCCATGGAAAAGACGCGCGCCCGGCCGCAAACGGCGCAATGGGGCCTGTTCCTGCGTAACCACGATGAGCTCGATCTTGGGCGACTGAGCGAAAAACAGCGCCAGGCCGTGTTTGCCGCCTTTGGACCGGACAAATCCATGCAGCTTTACGACCGCGGCATCCGGCGCCGGCTGGCGCCGATGCTCAAGGACAGCGCCCCGTACATTCGTATGGCCTACAGTCTGATGTTCTCGTTGCCGGGAACGCCTGTTCTTCGCTACGGCGACGAGATCGCTATGGGCGATGACTTGTCGCTGCCGGAGCGCAATTGCGCCCGCACGCCGATGCAATGGTCAAGAGAGCCCAATGCAGGCTTCACCAAACACGATAAACCGGTCCTGCCGGTCATTACGAAAGGCCCTTACGGATACCAGCACGTGAACGTTGCGGCGCAACGGCGCGATCCACAGTCAATGCTGAACTGGACAGAGCGCCTGATCCGCATGCGCAAGGAGGCACCGGAGATCGGCTGGGGCGACTTTACCTGCCTCGATGCCGGCGACCCGGGTGTGCTCGCTATCCGATACGATTGGCGAAACAACGCCGTGCTGATCGTCCACAATCTCCATTCGAAGCCCGTGGAAGTTGAAATCGATCCTGATGTCGGCGAACAAGGAAACTTGTTGATCGACATCGCCGATGGCGACAACAGCGAAGCCGACGATCGCGGCAAACATTGCCTGCTCCTGGAGCCTTATGCCTATAGGTGGTTCAGGGTCGGGGGATTGGATTATCTGCTGCGGCGAACCGAGATCTGAGGGCTGGCAAGGCAGATCGCCCGCCTACACGCGGCAAGGCCGGCGGTAAGAGGAACGGTCGACCTGCGCGGCCTACCTCGCGGCGGTCACGCGCCAAACCGTGTTGCCGACATCGTCGGCGATCAACAGGCCGCCGGCCTTGTCGACTGCCAGTCCGACCGGCCTGCCATGCGTCTGGTCGTCCCCTTGAAGAAAGCCTGTGACGACGTCCTGCGGTTTGCCGCTCGGCTTGCCATTCTGGAATGGGACGAAAACGACCTTGTAACCATTGAATTCATGGCGGTTCCAGCTTCCATGCTCGCCGACGAAAGCGCCACCCTTATATTGGGCCGGCAGGTTGTCGGCCGTGTAAAAGGCCATGCCGAGCGGCGCAACATGCGCACTCAGCGAGTAGTCGGGAACGATCGCCTTTGCCACGAGATCCGGCCTTTGCGGCATGACGCGCGGATCGACATTCTGGCCGAAATAGCTGTATGGCCAGCCATAAAAGCCGCCATCCTTGACGGAGGTCATGTAGTCAGGAACAAGATTGGGGCCAAGCTCGTCGCGTTCATTGACGACCGTCCAGAGCGCATGGGTCTGCGGCTCCCAGCTGAGACCATTGGGATTGCGCAACCCATCGGCAAAGATCCTGAAGCTGCCGGTCTGCCGGTCGACCTCCAGGATAGCGGCCCTATTCTTTTCCGCCTCGATGCCGTTTTCCGTTATGTTGCTGTTCGAGCCGACGCCGGCGTAGAGCTTGTTGCCGTCTTCGCTGGCGACGAGGCTCTTCGTCCAGTGATGGTCGATCGGCCCGCCTGGGAGTTCGGTCAGCACGGTGCCGCGCTCGGTTATCTTCGTCTCGCCCTCCTGATAGGGATAACGCCTGATGGCATCGGTATCGGCGACGTAGAGATCGCTTCCGACAAGTGCCACGCCGAAGGGCGAATTGAGATGGTCGAGGAAGGTTTCGTTGACTTCGGCGACCCCGTCGCCATCGGCATCGCGCAGCAGGGTAATGCGGTTGCTGCCCTCGTTGCCGCCGCCCGAGGTCGCCATGGATTCTATCCAGCCCATGATCAGATCCTTGGGCCGCTTGATCGACGCGGCAGGTGGCGCAATGGATTCGACCGCCAGTACATCGCCGTTTGGCAGGACATAGACCGAGCGCGGATGTTTCAGCCCCGCCGCCAACGCCGTGATCTTCAATCCGTCGGCGACTTTCGGCGTTTCGCCCTCCTTCCATCCGATGACCGAGGCGACGTGCATCGGGGGTATCAGATATTGCGCCTGTTCGGGCAGCTTGGGATTGGGGCCGATTTCGCTCGTCGGGTCGGGCTCATTGTCGCTGCAGCCAGCGAGAAGCGCGCCGCTGCTGCAGAGCAGGATCAGAGCCAAAGCGTTGAAATAAGAGAACGCAAGGGAGCGGTTCATTCTTCGAGCCCTCCTGCACGCTGGCGCAAGATAACCCAGCCGATGCAAGCATTGATCACGATCAGCACGGCTGCGACGACTGAGAGCGTTAGCCCCGTCGGCACGACCGAGGTCCATGCATCGCGGCTATGTATGAAGGCGTTGAAGAGCGACACAACAAAGGCGGCGATGTTGCCAATGATATAGAGCCAGCCCAAACCGCCCCGCAGGAGAAGCCGTCCGCTGAAGATGTCGATGAGCACGGCAATGGCCGCCAGAGCGCCGAGCAGCAACCCAAAGGTGAGAAGCCAGGAGGAAAAGTTCGTCCACATCATTTCGGCTGTCCGCCAGTAGACAATGTCGGTCAGAAGCGCGCCAACAAGGCAGGCGGCTGAAAAATGGAGCGGAACTGAACGCAGAGGTGGCGCCACGATTGCAATGTAAGAGCGCATGGTCGTGTAGGTCATGGTCGTGATCCGTAAAGGTTCGCCGGGCGCTTGCCTAACCACTACCACCGGAAATTGTTCCGGATATGCGAATTGAAAAAGCGGCCATGCCCGGACTTGCGACATTTTGACCGGAACCGAAGCCGATGATCCGGCGTTGGTCTCCGGTTTCAAGATGAAAGATTTTGCCGTGCCCCAAAACCAGCGCGCCGCCGCCAGGCAACAGCAACCCTCCGCTCCCACAAAAGATGAAGCCCCGGTCAAAGAGGCGGAAAACAATGCCGAGGAGGGCCAGGAGAAGGAGCAGCGACCCTCCGTCGTCAGGCGTCATCCGATCGCTGCTCTTCTCATCGTTCTTGCGCTGATTGCCCTTGCTGTCGGCGGTTACTTCATCTGGCTCATCTATTTCCATCCTTATGAGACGACAGACGACGCGTTCCTCGATGCGCGCAGCTTCTCCGTCGCGGCCAAGATCTCAGGTTACGTGTCGGATGTTCCTGTCTCCGACAACCAGCATGTCGATGCCGGAACGGTGATCGCCAAGATCGACCCGCGCGACTACCAGATCGCGCTCGATCAGGCGCACAGCCAGATAGACGTCGCAAAGGCTGCCATTTCGAGCGCCGAAGCCCAGATCGCCGCGGCAGCGGCGGCAATTGACGAAGCAAAGGCGCAGCTGACATCGGCAGAGGCCGCCCTTCAATATGCCAAGGACGAGAACAACAGACAACAGCAACTGGTCAAAAGCGGTGCAGGCTCCGAGCAGGCAGCCCAGCAGGCGGTGTCCACCTTGCGGCAGAACGAGGCGAGCACCGCTCAGGCCCAAGCAAGCGTTACCTCAGCCATCAAGAATAAGGCGGCTGCCGAAGCGCAGAGGGCAAGCGCGGTCGCCAATCTGCATCAGGCGGAAGCACAGGTCGAGACGGCCGAACAGAACCTCAGCTACACGACGATCACGGCCGCCCAGCCGGGTCGTGTCGTGAAGCTCAGCGGCGCGAAGGGGCAATATATCCAGGCCGGACAGGCAGTCTCCATGTTCGTGCCCGACGAGATCTGGGTGACGGCCAATTTCAAGGAAACCCAGCTGACTGACATGCGGCCGGGCCAACCTGTCGACGTGACGATCGATGCCTATCCAGATCATTTGCTTCGTGGCCGTGTCGATTCCGTCCAGCCCGGTTCGGGCACTGCCTTTTCACTGCTTCCGGCTGAAAACGCGACCGGCAACTATGTCAAGGTCACACAGCGCGTGCCCGTCAAGATCGTCGTCGACAATTGGCCCCAAGATGTGGCGATCGGTCCCGGCATGTCCGTGGTTCCGACGGTTACCGTGCGGCCGAGGAACTGACATGAGTGATGCCACGACAGCGGATGGCATGCCGGCATCCGGTGCCAGGGTTGTCAATCCGTGGCTGATTGCCCTGGTCGTTTCACTCGCAACCTTCATGGAAGTTCTGGATACGACAATTGCCAATGTGGCGCTGCGCTATATCTCCGGCGGTCTTGCCGTCAGCGCCGATGAAGCTTCATGGGTCGTCACGACCTATCTCGTCTCCAACGCCATCATTCTCGTCGCCAGCAGCTTCATTGCCAAGCGTTACGGGAGACGGCGCTTCTACCTTCTGTGCCTTGCGACGTTCACCATCGCCTCCATCTGCTGCGGCCTTGCCTGGAACCTGGAATCCCTGCTGATTTTCCGCATGATCCAGGGCTTTGCCGGCGGCGGCATGGTGCCGATCTCCCAGTCGATCCTCGCCGATTCCTTCCCGCCATCGAAACGCAGCCAGGCTTTTGCCCTGTTCGGCGTCGCCGTGGTCGTCGCTCCCGTGGTCGGCCCGACGCTCGGCGGCTACCTCTCTGACAACTTCTCCTGGCACTGGTGCTTTCTGATCAACGGACCGGTCGGCCTCTTCGCATTCGTCCTCGTATACGTCCTGGTGAACGAACCGGATTCACTGCGTCAGGAACGGGCGCGGATGCGTCAGCAAGGCGTGCGTTTCGATATTATCGGCTTCCTGATGGTTGCGACCTTTCTCGGGGCACTCGAACTGGTTCTCGACCGTGGCCAGACGGAAGACTGGTTCGGCTCGAACTTCATCATAGTCGCGACGGCAATCTGCGTTGCAGCTTTTCTTCTCGCGATTCCCTGGCTGATGAACGCGGCCAATCCTGTCGTCGACGTCCGCCTGCTGGCAAGCCGGCAATTCGGCTCCTGTTTTATCGTCATGCTGGCGACAGGCGCAATTCTGATCGCCACGACCCAGTTCATCCCGCTGGTCCTGCAGCAGAATTTCGGCTATACGGCGACCTGGGCCGGTCTTGCGCTTTCGCCCGGCGGCCTGGTCACGATGTTCATGATGTTCGTGGCGGGGCGGATTTCCAATAAGTTCCAGCCGAAATACCTGATCGCGATTGGCACAGCGATCATTGCTGCCGCCATGTATGACATGACGCGCCTCAACGCAGACCTCAACTTCGGTTTCTTCGTCTGGTCGCGCATCTATCTCGGCCTGGGCC
Source organism: Rhizobium sp. BK377 (assembly GCF_014193935.1). Lineage (NCBI taxonomy): Bacteria > Pseudomonadati > Pseudomonadota > Alphaproteobacteria > Hyphomicrobiales > Rhizobiaceae > Rhizobium > Rhizobium sp. BK377. Next base: position 56,587 of record NZ_JACIAC010000009.1, on the reverse strand, counting down.
TGCCGCTGATCTTCATCCCGATGACCGCAGCCTCCTATGACGGCCTGAGACCCGACCAGACGGACCAAGCATCGGCCCTGATCAATGCGGCGCGCAACACAGGTGGTTCGATCGGCGTTGCGATTGCGTCAAACGTGCTTGCCCATCGGGAGCAGTGGCATCAAAGCCGGCTGGTCGAGCACGTCATTCCTTCCGACCCCACCTACAACCACGCGCTGCAGAGCGCCACGCAATATTTAGCCGGCAAAGGGGCGGGAGCTGTCGATGCACAATCGCAGGCCATGGGTTGGATCGGCCAGCAGGTACAGATCCAGGCGAGCTATCTTGCTTATATCGACGTTTTCCACACGCTAATGTGGCTGTCGCTTGCCGTTCTGCCGCTCGCGTTCATCCTGCGCAGGATCGACCTTGGCGAGGGTTCCGGCCATCAGGGCGGACACTGATCTGCCTGATGTCGGCAACTTCTTGTATATCCCCTTATCTGGGGGTTCATTCGAATCGCCGCATGTACTATGTATGTGGCGTGATACTCGCACGAGACAGGTACTGATGACTCCAGAAATGTCCGGCTTTGAATGCACCCGCGGCAATGCCGTTTCCGGCAAATTCAAGCTTTCGAGCAAACTCCCCTACTTTATCGTCGCCGGACTTGCTGTGGCCATGTGGGCAAACTCGAGCGAAGCGCCCCATGGTACAGAGGTGGCGGCCAAACAAGCCACGCCGGCTTCGCTCGCTCGATAAGAAGGGCAATGTCCCGCCGCTGACCGCTGCGGAAATTGATCCGGCAGAAGCCGGATCTCAAATTCTGACGCCGCTCGCCTCATCGAAGAGATGCACCTGGGCTGGAGCCACCGCCACGCCGATCGTCTGGCCCGGCTGAACCGTTCCCCTGCCAGTTTCGACGATCGTCAGCTCAGGCGTCGTCGCCGCAGTGATGAAGGTCGAGGAGCCCGTCGATTCGACGACCGCGACCGGCACGTCAAAACTCCCCTGCCCCTGGTTGGTGATGCCGATATGCTCGGGACGGATGCCGACGGTAACCTTGCTGCCGGGCTGAATTTGATGATCGATGGCAATCGGCTGCCTGATCACGCCGAGATCGAGCGTCAGGCTTTTTCCATCCTCGTCGGCAATTGCGGGAATGAAGTTCATCGCGGGCGAGCCTATGAAACCCGCGACGAATTTGTTGGCAGGCTTGTCGTAAAGGTCGAGCGGCCTGCCCTGCTGCTCGATAACGCCGTCCTTCATGACGACGACATGATCAGCCATCGTCATCGCCTCGATCTGGTCATGCGTCACATAGACCGAGGTCGCGTGCAGACGGTCGTGCAGGGCGCGGATCTCCTTGCGCATATGGACGCGCAGCGCCGCATCGAGATTTGATAGCGGCTCATCGAAAAGGAAAGCCTTCGGGTGGCGGATGATGGCGCGGCTCATGGCGACGCGCTGGCGCTGGCCGCCGGAGAGTTCACGCGGATAGCGCTTCAAGAGATGCGAAAGGCCTGTCGTGGCCGCGACCTCCTCGGCCGCCTTTCTCGCCTCCGCCTTTGCAACGCCGCGCATGCGCAGGCTGTAGGTGAGATTTTCCTCAACAGTCATATGCGGATAGAGCGCATAGGACTGAAACACCATGGCGACATCGCGTTTACGCGGCGGCACTCCGTTCATCAACTCGCCGGCAATCTTCAGGCTGCCATCGGAAATGGTCTCCAGGCCGGCGAGCGAACGCAGCAAGGTCGACTTGCCGCAGCCGGAAGGACCGACGAGCGCAACGAAGGTGCCCTTGGTGATGGAGAGGTCGATATTCTTCAAGGCATGGAAGGCGCCGTAATGTTTGTTGACGCCGGCAAGCTCGATCTGAGGGGTCATTTAAGGGCTCCCGAGGTGAGGCCGGACACGATGCGGCGCTGCAAAAGAACGAAGATGGCAAGAATCGGCGTCACATACATCGTGGCGTAGGCCATGATGTTGTTCCACTCATTGGTGTTCGGCCCCATGAAGGAATTGAGCCCGACGCTTGCCGGCTGAAGCTCGGCGGCCTGGATCATCGACTTGGAATAGACGAACTCGCCGAAGGCCTGCATGAAAATGAGAATGGCGCTGACCAGAATGCCGTTGCGGGCAAGCGGCAGCACGATGTTGAAGAAGGCGCCGACACGCGAATTGCCGTCGACGAGAGCAGCCTCTTCGAGCTCCATCGGAACCGCCATGAAGGTTGCCCGCACCAGCACCACGAAGAACGGCATGCTCTTTGCGGCAATGGCGATAATGACGGCAAGCCTTGGATAATTCAGCATGCCGATCTGAGAGAAGCCGACGAAAATCGGTGTGATCATCAGCGAAGCCGGCAGAACCTGCAGCATAAGGATCAGGAAGAGGCCGATATCCACCCAGATATTACGGTAGCGCGCCAGCACATAAGCACAGCCGACGCCGAGCACCGTAATGATGACGACAGCACCGATCGCTATCAGCAGCGAATTCCAGAGATAGAGGCCCATGTTCCGGGTTTCCCAGACATAGGCATAAGTGCTCCATTGCGCAGAGGTCGGCCAGAAACTTGGCGGTGTGGCAAACATCTCCGAGCCACTCTTCAGCGCGGTGATGTACATCCAATAAAGCGGGAAAAGGTAGATCGCCGCCATGATGATAGCGATCGCGAGCATAAGACGGTTGCGTGCAGTCTCGCTCATCCGCGCACCTCATGGCGGGTCGAGCGGACGTAGACGACAGAGGCGAACATCACGAAAACGATCATGATGACGGAAATGGTCGCGCCCTTGGCGAAATCATATTGGCGGAAAGACAAATCCCAGGCCCAGTATTGCGTAACGTTGGAGGAGTTGTTCGGGCCACCCGAGGTAATGGCGGCAAAGAGGTCGAACTGCTGCAGCGTGAAGATCAGGCCGAGCGCGATAATAGCGCCGATCGTCGAGCGCATCATCGGCAGCGTAATCGTCCAGAAGCGTTGCCAGGCCGTGGCGCCGTCGAGTTCGGCGGCCTCATAGAGATCGCCAGGAATACCGGAAAGGCCGACAGAAAGCAGGATCATGTTGAACGACGTGCCGAGCCAGATATTGGCGATGATGACAGCGTAAAGCGAATAATGCGGGTCCGAGCGCCAGAAGATATTGCCGGAGATGATACCGCTTTCCTTCAGAATGAAATTCAGGACACCGAAGTCGCCCGAGAGAATCCAGTTCCAGATCGCGCCGACGACGAGACCCGGCATGACCCAAGAGACGAGGAAGAGACCGCGCAGCCAAGAAGCGCCCGGAAAATTGACCCAGAAAAATAGTGCCAGGCCGAAGCCGATCAGGAACTGGCCGGCAATCGAGCCGACGACGAAGATCGCCGTATTGTAGAGGATAGGCAGCGTTTCCGGCTGGGCGAAAAGATCCGTGTAGTTCTTGAAGCCCACCCACGGGCGCGAGAAGGTGCCGAGGCTGAACATGTCAACCTCCTGGAAGCTCATCACCACGTTGTAGATGAGCGGCAGGCCTGCCATCAGAAACAGAAAGCCAAGCGGAAAGGCGACAAGCACGATATCGAAACCGCGGCCATCCCTGACGCTGGAAAGGATCCTTCTCATGGGTCCTCCATTGCTCCGAACGGGGCTGCCTGGCCAAAGCCGCAGCAGCCCCTTCCGGGAGGAAAATCTTGGATGGCCGTCAGGCCATCCGGTGATGCGGGAGATCAGCCGAGAACCGCCTTGATCTTGTCGGCTGCCTGATCAAGTGCATCCTTAGCGCTCATCTGGCCGGTGAGCGCAGCCTGAATGGCATCCTGGATCGCCTTGGAGATCTTCGGCCACTGCGGATGCGGACCGCGCGGCTTGGCGTATTTCAGCTGCTCAAGGAAGACCTTCAGCGCGGCGTCCTTCAGCGGCTGGCCGGTCTCGGGGATGGAGATGTCGGAACGGGCCGGCAGCTGGCCGAAATTCTTGAACATCTTGTCGTCCTGCGAGGCGAAATATTCGAGCGCCTTGAAGGCCTCGGCCGGATGCTTGCTGGTCGAGAAGATCGCCCAGTTGAAGTCCCCCATCGCCGAAGAGCGCTCTGCACCTTCCTTCGGAACCGGCAGCAGCGTGACACCCCAGTCGAACTTCGCTTCCTTCATCATGCGATCCAGCTCCCACGGACCGGAGATCGCCATGGCGGCGTTGCCGGAATTGAACGTGCCGGTCGAATCCCACTGGCCGCGGGTCAGCGTATCCGGCGAGGCAAGCTTCTCGTCCATGATCGTCTTCCAGACTTCGAGCGCCTTGACCGCGCCATCGGCATTGATGTGCTCGTAGCTGCCGCCGCCCATCTGCGCCCAGGGCAGGAACTGGAAGGTGCCCTCCTCATTGGCCTTGGCCGAGAAGGCAAGACCGTAGACGTTCTTGGCCGGATCGGTCAGCTTGCGGGCATCCTCGACAAGTTCGTCCCAGGTCTGCGGCGGCTTGTTCGGATCGAGGCCTTTCGCCTTAAACATGTCCTTGTTGTAGTAGAGCGCGATCGTGTTCGTCGCCTTAGGCACGCCGAAATATTTGCCATCCCACTCGACCGACTTCAGCGGTCCGGGAAAGTAGTTTTCGGGCTTGATGACCTTCGAATTCTTGATCATGTCGGTGAGATCAAGAAAGGCGCCGCGCGATGAAAACAGCGCGTGCTCAGGATTGTCGACGGCGATGATATCAGGCGCCTGCCCGGTGGCATAGGCGCGCATCGCTTCGGTGACGACGTCATCGAACTGGATGAGGCGATATTCGATGGTGATGCCGTTATGCTGGTCATTGAATTCCTTGACCAGGTTCGGCGCCGGCTGCGTGTCCTTGTCCAGCGACCAGAGCGTCAGCTTGACGTCTTCCGCCTTGGCAGACAAGCCGAAGAGCGAAACGCCAGCAAGCGCCAGCGCGCCCAGAACTGCAAATTTGCGGATAGCCATGGTTCTCCTCCTTTGTGGTTATCCTTTGAAATGGCCGGCATGTCCTCCGTGCCGGCCATGTTTCCTCACACCGGATCGACGACGAAATCGCCGCCCCGGGCATGCTTCAGATGATTGAGTGCATAGACCTGGCCGGTCATTTCCAGGGCGTCACGATAGACCGGGTCATGCCAGCCTTCGATATCGATGGAGCCCGACCAGCCGGCAAGCCGCAGTTCGGAAATGATGTCGGTCCAGTTGCTGTCGCCGAAGCCCGGCGTGCGCATGAAGACGAACTTTTCCTTGCCGAAGATGCCGTGTTCCTTGATCACATCCCAGCGGATCGTCGCATCCTTCCCGTGGACGTGAAAGATCTTGCTCGCCCATTTGCGGATCTGCGGCAGCGGCTCGATCAGATAAACCATCTGATGGCAGGGCTCCCATTCCAGGCCGATATTGTCGTCGGGCGTCTCGTTGAAGAGCAGCTCCCAGGCATCGGGATTATGAGCGATGTTCCAGTCGCCGGTCGCCCAGTTGCCATCCATGGCGCAATTTTCGAAGGCGATCTTGATGCCCTTATCGGCGGCGCGCTTGGCAAGCTCGCTCCAGACCTGCTTGTAACGCGGCAGGCTCTCAGTCAGCGGCTTGTTGCGGATGCGGCCGGTAAAGCCTGCGACGCAGGTGGCGCCGAAGTGATGGGCGTTATCGATGCAATCCTTCCATCCCTGCAGCGTCTGCAGGTCCATATCCGTCTCCTCCAGCGGATTGCCGAACATGCCAAGCGTCGAGATGGTGATGTCGCGATCACCGATCGCTTCCACGCTGCGCTTGCCGAGTTCTGCAAGATCCTGGCCGTTGGTGGTCTGCCAGAAGAAGGGCTCGAAGCTTTCGAAACCCATATCGGCGATCTGGGCGATGCGCTTGTCGGCGCCGCCCTTGGAGGCGCTGACCATGGTACCGATGCGAATGGCTTTGGCGGGATTGCTCACGTCATCTATCCTTATGCTGAAATGTCAACGCGACGCCCGGTCTCGGCACTTTCGATTGCGCCGAAGACCATGGCGAGGCTTCTGATATTGTCGGAACTGACCGTCTCCGGGCGCTTTCCGGTGCGGATCGCCTCGACGAAGCTTGCGATCACGCTCGCATGGCCGTGGGTTTCCTCGACACGTTCCGGTGCGGGAACTTCGACGGGTGAAAAGCCGCGGAGCAGGCCCGGCTCGTTGCCGGCGACAGCAGCCTTGAACCCATCCTCACCATCCCAGGTCAGCATGCCTTTCGAGCCGACGATCCGCCACTGGCTTTCCCAGCTCGTGCGCTCACCTTCGGCACACCAGGAGCCACGATAGGTGAAGACCACGTCGTCGGAGAATTCGAAGGTCGCGTTGGCAGAAGCGCCATGCCGGTACCAGGATCCTTTGGGATTGCGCTCGACGCAGTAGACGGCGAGCGGCTTCTTGTCGGCCACGTAGCGGGCGGCATCGAAAGTGTGGATCGCCATGTCGAGGAGCAGGACATTATCCATCTCTTCGCGGAAGCCGCCGAAATGGGGAGCAATGAAGAAATCACAATGTATGCCGGTCAACTCGCCGATCGCCCCGCTTTCGACGAAACGGCGCAGGCGGCGGACGCCGGAAATGAAGCGACGGTTCTGAATGATCGCGTGGATCTTGCCGGTTTCGGCGGCGAGATCGATCAGCGCCGCCCCTTCTGCAAGCGAGGTTGCCATCGGCTTTTCAGAGAGCACATGGCAGCCGGCCTTCATGGCCGTCGAGACGACATTGAAACGCGCAGCCGGGATAACGACGTCGAAGACGATATTGGCTTCGGTCTGATCAATGATCTCAGCGAGATCCGTGCCGACCCGAGCCGCTCTCAAACCGAATTCCTCGGCGAGCGCTTCGGCGGCAGCCGGATTGACGTCGACCAGGCCGACGATCTCGATTGCCTCGGCAAGATCAGGCGTTTCCTTGATAGCACGCAGCCAGCCTTTAGACATAGCTCCGCACCCGCACAGAACGGCATTCAATTTCACGATTTCCTCCAGCGGTGCGCTTCAGATTCCTCCCGAAACGCCTTCCGTAAACGTTTACGATACTAAGCGGAAACGTTTACTGCTGTCAATGCCTATGCCGGTAGCTCAGATGCTGCGGAAAATCGCAATGCGAACGGGCGCTTAGCCAAAAACCTTTCGCAATGCAGCACTATTTTATTTGAAGGGTTTTGCAAAATGGCGCCTCTTCCTCGCTATGGCGCTTTCCGTAAACGTTTTCTCATGGCAATAAGATCGGATAACACACGTTTCGGAAGAAAGATCGCCGCAGATGAAGGGTATCCGCCAGCTCGCAGAACATCTCGATGTATCCATCGGGACGGTTTCGCGTGCGCTGAACGGCAAGGCTGATGTCAATGAAGAGACGCGAAAGCGAGTATTGGCCGCCGCCGAAGAGTTTGGCTACGTCGCCAACCAGTCTGGCCGCAGCCTTCGCCAAGGCACGACCAACGTTATCGGCTTGATGATCGAGACCAGCAAGGAAACGGTCGAAAATAGCGACAACTTCTTTCTCGGAGTGACGGGCGGGCTGCAGAGCGTGTTTTCACGCCACAAGCTCGATCTCGTCATGCTCCCCTGCCCGAGCGACGAGGACCCTTACGAATATTTGAAGCGCATGGTGGCGCGCCGCGTGGTCGACGCGATGATCATCTCCGCGACACAACGCATCGACAAGCGCATCGATCTGCTCGTGAAGGCAAAAATCCCCTTCGTCGCGCTCGGCCGCAGCTCTTCCGGCGGCGGCAACTTCACCTGGATCGACCTTGATTTCGAAGGTGTCGCGACCAGCGCCGTCGACCGGCTTGTCGCCAAAGGCCATCGCCGCATCGCGATCGCCGCTCCTTCGGGCGAGATCAATCTCGGCTATATCTTCGTGGACGCCTATCGAAAGGCTCTGGAGACGCACGGGATCAAATATGATCCGAAGCTGGTGATCCGCGTGAAATCAAGCGAACAGGGCGGCTACCAGGCCGGCCAGGAGTTGCTGCTGATCGAAGACAGGCCGACGGCCATTATTCTCATCTACGAACTGATGGCGATCGGCCTCTATCGCCGCCTTGTCGAAGCCGGCATTGTCCCAGGCCGGGATCTCGCTGTCATCGGCTTTCGCGAGGAACCACGCGCAAAATTCCTGCAGCCGACGCTGACATGCTTCCGCATGTCGCTGCCTGACCTCGGCGCGGCACTTGCCGAAACCCTGCTTGCGGGCATGCCGGCCTATTCCGAGATCTACCGCAACGGCGCGCGCAACCGGATTTGGCCGCTGGAGCTTGTGCCCGGGGAAAGCGATGCTTTTTTCAGAGAACCTAAAACGTGACGCAATGTGCGTCGCTCGATCCATGTTTCTGACAAGAGACGAACGGTCTCACGCAAGCCCCCTATGCCGCCCGTGTCGTCGACGGCAGATTTCAATCAAAGTTGGTACCAAACGCGCGGGTTGTCGCCCGACTGGATCATCAGCCAGCGAAGATCCGTATCCTTCCAGCCCTTGATCGCGTTCGAGCGGTTGTCGAGCACCAGATCGCCCTGATCGGTCTTGACGACGAGAACCGCATGACCTTCGCCGGCGGGCGTCTTGGTCACGGCGATCCGAAGCGCTTTCGCTGACCAGCCCATGGCGATGAGACGGTCACGCTTCGTCAGCGCGAAATCTTCACAGTCGCCGGACTTCACATTCACCTGCCAGACATCGCCCTGATCGGGCCTGTCATTGACCGGCCTGATCGAGCGGTTGACGGAGGCGTTGACGGCCCGAAGCTGCTTGTCTGCGAAAGGGCTCAGGAAGATTTCGGACGCGCCGCCGCCAGCAGCACATTCAGCCGGGTTCTGAGCGCAAAACATCACATGCGCGAAAGGGGCTGAAGTGCGGCGCTTTTCCGAGATATAGCTGATTGCCGGCGCTGTTTTCAGCCCGCGGGCAAAGCCGGCCGGACCAGCAGCCTCGGCAGTCTGAACCGCAAACAGAGATGCAAGCGCCACCGTCGCAATCAGTGCATGCTTGAACATTTTCTTACCCCGCTTCGACGACCGCGGCGCGGTCAGATGCACATGCCGGTTAAACCCGGTTTCTAATCCTTAGGCTGAAGCTCTAGCCGGCTTTGACCAATGACCGGGACCATACGGGGAAGGAATCTCGATCCCTTTAAATCGATCCGAACAATTTTAATGGATCTCGTTTTTGGCGGCAGTCGAACGCACGTTGGCCGCTTCCAATCCGAATGCCGCATCGGCATAGGACAGGGTTGCAAAGTCCAATTAATTCTTGCAGAGACAGGCGTAGCGGTGCCGGAGGGGCGACCGCTATCTAAAAAGTTATTCACCGTGGCTGTAACGGACAGATTGAAGACCATTTTTGCCGGCCTTTACAGCACTCTCGTGTTGGCCGCCGTCATTCCGTTCGGTCTCGTCGACGCCAGACCTTTCGCCACGGTCGCCATCTGTATGTTTGCGCTGAGCGCAGCCTCCCTGCTGCTCTTCGGAGAGCCCCGGCGCGGCCGCTGGGTCTTCGTCTTTGCACTGCAGCTCTTCATCGTCACCTCGGCTTGGATCGTTATCCAAACGGTCCACCTGCCCTGGGCCTCTCTCGTCAATCCAATCTGGAAGGACGCAAACCTGCTCGCCGGCGCATCGAGGGATACGATTTCGGTCGCGCCGGCCGACACACTCGCCTCCCTCCTCTATATAGCGCTGCCGGCCATGACCTTTTTGACCGGCCTCATCATTGCCGATACAGACAGGCGGGCGCGTCGCATCTTAGTCACGCTTGCCATTGGTGCAGGCTTGATTTCGCTGTTCGGCCTCGGCCAGTTCTTGATGTTTCCAAAGATGTTGCTGACCGAGAACAAGCGGTATTATCTCGACAGCCTCACCGCCGTCTTCGTCAACCGCAACACGGCAGCGACCTTCCTGGGGGTTGGTTTTCTGCTGCTTGCAACATTCGCTTCGGAAAACGGCCGCGCCTATTTCGGTTTCTCATCCGCTCCCTCCGGAAGTTTCAACGAAGGCTTGGCTTTCTGGTTTTTCGCCGGACTTGGCCTTTGTTGCCTGACCGCTTTGATGCTTACTCAATCCCGCGCCGGGCTTGCCGCAACGGGCATCGGCTCCCTCCTGTACCTCCCTTATCTTGCCAGCCGGTGGAAGAGCAGACGCTCAAGGCTTTCCTCTCGAGCGAGCAGATCGCTGACTCGGAGATGGTTGCCCGCAGCCGGTGCAATTGCCCTCATTCTCGTTTTCGCGATCATTTTTGGCGGGAGAGCGATCTTGCGCGCTGACCAGAGGGGGGCGGACGACGACCGCTTTTGTGTATGGTCGGGTACGATGAACGCTCTCTCTCAGAACTGGCTGCAGGGGACCGGATTCGGTACGTTCCGCACCGTCTTTTCGGCCTATCGTACGCCCGATTGCGGGATCGGTGGGATCGTCGACAGGGCGCATAATTCCTACTTGGAAGGCTTCTTGACGCTTGGGGTCATGTTCCCAATCGTCATTATCTTGATTTTTCTCGTCCTCGCGCGTGCTTTTTGGGACGGCTATCGAGCTCGTCGTCGTCAGAGGCACTATCCAATTCTAGGTTGCGCCTCGGTTCTATTGGTGGCGACACATTCTGCTATCGATTTCTCGATTCAGATCCCCGGTTTTGCCATCTTCTTCATGGGCCTTCTGGCGGCGGTCATTTCAATTTGCTGCAGTCGCGAAGAAAGAGTCAGCGAAAACAACAGCGACGTTCCGGCGGGCCTGCGAATCGAACGCTCGGCTGAGATTTTTAAAATATGACCATTTGAAGGCCGACATCACATAAAATCACCATCAAGAAGACTCCAAATATTCGTTCTAGTTGTATCCGAATTACTGCAGAATCCTTACGTATCGCGCCCTGCTAATTTACCATAACCGAGAGAATGCTAGTTGCCCTATTGCCACAATAACCTTCTGTTAGGTATGCAGCAGCTGGCGGGGTCGGATATCTACTTGTCTTTTAAGCTAGCACCGGGCTAAACGGTTTCAGTGCTATACCAGATAGGGTCATGATGGGCATTCCTGTAACTCGACGCGGCGGCATCATTGTATCGATGCTGATCGCGCTTTCCAGCTGCACTTCTCTCCCTCGGTCCGGTCCGGACCATACGGAAATCGACCGCGCTGCAGCAATTAAGGTCACGACACCCAACCGAAAGGTTGGCATCGACTACGTGCTGATCGACTTAAACAAGGGAATTTTACCTTATTTCGACAAGATCCCGACGAGCTCGCTGCGCACCGGTTTCGGTGGTGGTCGCGGTGGAGCCCCGGATATCCCGCTTGGTTTCGGCGATGTCGTGCAGGTTTCAATTTTCGAAGCTCAGTCGGGGGGGCTTTTCATTCCGTCCGACGCAGGCAGCCGTCCCGGCAATTACATTACCTTGCCTCAGCAGACGATCGACAAGGCTGGTACGATCAGCATCCCCTACGCAGGCCGAGTTCCCGCCGCCGGCCGCATGAAGGAGGAAGTCGAGAAGGATATCGAAGACCGGCTGGCAAGCCGTGCTATCGAACCTCAAGTGGTTCTCACGACCAGCGGCAGCCGTTCCGCTGAAGTGGCCGTCGTCGGTGACGTCAACAATCCGCAGAAGGTCGTTCTTTCGCCGGCCGGTGATCGCATTCTCGATGCGATTTCCCAAGCGGGCGGCCTCACGACGCCGAATATTGAAACCAACATCACATTGCAGCGCCGCGGCAAAACGGCAACTGTCGCTTACGAAACTCTGTTGAAGAATCCGGCCGAGAATATTTTTCTCGCGCCGGGCGACACCGTTTCGGTCGAACACGAGCGCCGGACGTTCATCGCGCTTGGTGCATCCGGCGTCAACAATCGCATCGATTTTGAGGATTCGAATCTGACGCTCGGCGAAGCTATGGCTAAGGCCGGCGGCCTCGTCGATACGCGCGCGGATCCGCGGGAGGTCGTGGTTTATCGTAAGGTCGACCGCGGCATTCTCCAGCGTCTGAACATCGACACCAGCCGTTTCAAGGGCGACCAGGTGCCCGTCATCTTCCGGGCGAACCTGCGCGATCCGGCAACGTTGTTCGCGGTTCAGGAGTTCCGCATGATGGACAAGGACGTACTGTATATCTCCAACTCGGATTCTGTTGAGCTCGTGAAGTTCCTCGACGTCCTGAACTCGGTTACCTCCACGGTCAGGGGCGTTTCTAATGATGCCCTCGATACCCGCGACGCCGTCCGAGATCTTGGAAATTAAATATATAGGGTAATACTTGGAGAACCTGATATCGAACGGGCTGGTGCGTAACGGAACTTATGTTATGAGTTCCGTTATCTTTCAGAGTCCGTTATCTTTAAGAGCCCTGGGCATGATAAATACAAGTAATCTAGTAAAAGGCACGGCCGCCTTTGCATTCGGCGCTCTTTGCTTTGCGACTTCATCTTTTGCAGGTAGTTGCATTTTGCGTCCAGGCGCGGCGAGCAGTTTGCAGATGGACGCCTTCAAAGCCGCTCCGGCAAGCATTCTTGTGGGCAATCCATCCGACGGTCTGCTCGCTGGCTCAGTTCGCACTCTCGCAGCAACCGAGACAACCCTGACGGCAACGCTGCTGACGCTGGCAGCCGACCCAGCAACAACGGATGCTCAAAGAGCAGCTATCGGCGCCGGCCTCGGGCGCGCCGTCAACGTCTGCCGTCCGCTGCACTCCGATCTCGCCGACGAGATTGCGGCAGCTGTCGCAGCGGCAATCGTCAGCAACCCGGCGCTCGAGAGCTTCCGCACGGCATTTGAAGCTTCGCTGACCGGCCAGACTGCTGTTGCAGCACTCGGTGGCGCGGGGGCAGGCCCTGCAGGTGGCGGTGATATCAGCGGTCCTGGTGCATCAGGTTTGGGCGGACCGGCGGGTGGCGCGAATAGTGGCGGCGCTGCCCAGGGTGGGGGTTCGCTCCAGACGGGCGCTTCAGGCGGCGGCAATTTTACGACTATCCTCAACAATTCTGTCAGCGGCAGTATCTAATCCGATTTCCAAATTGGCGTAGTGCATTCAGGAGGGGCCGTTCGGCCTCTCTTCTTTTCCCTTCATTTAAGAAAAGCTCCTATCTCGCACGAGCCATGCAGGCGGTGGAGCCGATCGTTCCTGAAGCAGGTCGGACCCGTAGGACATGTCTCATCACGTCAATGCAAGCAGACAAACGCGGCGAAGAGCCGCGGCCCCGATCGCGCTGCCAATTCCTTCTCCCTTAGCCCTCCTTTTCATTCTGACTGCCATCACGTTGCTCACCTTTGCCTTTGCCGATCTCAGGCAATCGGCACGATTTGCCGATATCTTTCTCGTCGCGACGAGACTTGAGCAGTCTGAACAGGTAAGCCCTGAAACGCTTGCAAGGACGGCCGCCGACACTGACACGATCGTCTCCGGGGATTATTGCCGTTCCGATATAGTTATGGCGGGCACGACACTCGTCCTGAATAGGCTGGATACGGCCGATGAGATCACCGGCTACGAGGCCTGGGCCAAGGCTGCAGACGACGCCGCGCGGTATATGCGCCACGCCGTCTCCTGCATGCCAACGGAAAGCAATCTCTGGCTCCGGCTTGCGATTGTTCGTGCCGTAATCGCCCAGGAGCCAAAATCAATTGCCCGGCTGATGACGATGTCAGCGCGGCTCGCGCCTGCGGACGAGCTCGCCCTCCTCGCCCGCCTCTACTTCTGGAACCATCTGAACGTAACAACGCTCAAAAATGCGCGAACCACCGTCGAGAGCGATGTCGGCCTGCTCTTAAAGGCTGGAGATTCACGGAGAGTAGCGCCCGCATTGAAGAGGATCAGCCCTGCCCTGCTGCCCTATGTCAAGCAGGCCGGTATGCAATTGCCAGCCAGCAAAAAGGGCTCACTCACGTGGTTCGGTTTCAGTCTCGACAAACTGCCGTGAGGTAAGCAGCCGCTTCAGCGCAACACGATTGCCTGGCGGTTCATGATGCGCAGCACCGTCAACTTACCGGTCGCAAATGCCCCGGTATCGATGGCGATACGACCATTACCAAAAAAAGGTTGAGCGACAGGCGTATGACCATGCACCACAAGCAAAGGCAACTCGGGCCCTCGCGTCAGAAAGGGTTCGCGAATCCAGAATAAATCTCTGTCCCTTTGCTCAGAAAGAGCAATGCCAGGCCTGATCCCAGCATGCACGAAAACAATGTCCCCCACTGTGACCATTGATGGCATCTCAGCCAATAGTTTTTTATGATGAGCTGGAATGGCATCGCTGATTGCACGCTCTATCGCTCTCTTGCTGCCGTGCTTCAGCAAATAGGTGACATCGATCCCGTATGACTTGAGCGTTTCCATGCCGGCAAAGCGATACCAGCTCGGGAACAGGCCCGGCTCCTCGAGCAATCGTAGAAATGCATCGTCGTGATTGCCGCACAACGTAACCTGTTTAATATTTTCTGGGGTTGGTTTACAGAGATGCTCAACAACGTCCTTGGAGGATGAACCACGGTCTACATAATCTCCGAGCATGACTATCAAAGCGGTGCCTGTGCACCTTGAGAAGTCCTCGAATATCTTCCGTTCTGCTTCGAGAAGTTTGCTGTAGCAGCCATGTATGTCGCCGATAGCATAGATGGCAGAGAAATCAGCCGCGTCGAAATGGAGCCTTTGCCGAGGTTGGCCGCGAACCGCCAGAAGAGGCGTTCTTTTTCCCGTAAGCTTCTCAAACACCCCAAATAGAGTTGGCTTTATAGAGCTTTGGTGGCGCTTCGCGTGTGAACTTGGCATGCTATTTTTGATCCTCATGTCCTTATATTTATGAGCCTCAGTTGGACTTGTCGCGCGCGCAATAAAGATCCTCTCTGTCCGTGGAGTTCGCAGGCACTTCACGTTCGCAAGTCCACGAACACCAGTCGCAGTTCTCAAGACGCAATCCAGGACAAACCTAGAGATATTTTCTTTTTGTCATGATTTACATTATTTTTCTTGGTAAAGCGGTCCACAATCGCCGTTCACTACATGAAGATACTATGTGCATGCCGGCCAGAGAAAGTTACATCCTTCCAACAAAATTCGAACACGTTGAGGTGTCACAGCGACGTTGCAGCAAGCTAGGATAATCACTAAAAATCATCGCGGTGCAAACTCGGCGTTGGAGCGGATTGACGGTATTGCAGTCGGAGCACTTTGTCCTGGTTGAGCTTAAATATTGATTGACGCTATCCCTTCATGTAGCGTGCGCCCACTTTCGATTGGCTTCCTGGAAGCGTTTGATAGGCGCACCTACAAGACCTTTCACCGATATGACTCAACTCAACGGAGGCTCCGGATTGCTTTCACCAGATAAGGTCACGGAACACACGAACGAGGAGTGGGAGCACTCTGAATCGGGGAGCACTATTGATGTCGAAAAGTTGATTGCGATTGCGGCACGCCAATGGCGTCCGGTCGCGCTCTCCGCGTTTCTATTTATCGTCCTGGGAATTATCTATATTGTTACCGCGGTTCCCAAATATACTGCTTCAGCAAGCGTGCTTATCGACCGTGGCAACAGCGAACTCCTGAGCCAACTTTCCAACGCCGGCGTTCCTGTAGAGGATGACTCGTCGGTGTTAAGCGAAGTGGAGCTTTTCAAATCTGATTCAATCAGCTCCGCCGTTATCGACAAGTTGAAGCTGCTGGATGACCCTGAGTTTTCCTCGCCGGACAACTCGCCGATTGCCATGCTTCGTTCATTGCTTAAATTCCGCAGCTGGTTTGCAAGCGACGACGTCGATGCCGATGATATCGACTCCAAACGGCGTGATGCGGCTCAAAAGCTCACCGACAATATGGATGTTGATCGGGTTGGCCGCACCTATGCTCTCTCGGTGAGTTACACCTCGACCTCGCCGGATCTGGCCGCCAAGATTGCCGGCTCAATTGCTGATGCTTACCTCGTGGATAAGCTGAACTCGAAATATGAGGCGACACGGCGCGCCAGCGATTGGCTCCAGGAACGAATAGACGAGTTGCGACAAAAGGCGCTCGACTCCGATCTTGCGGTCCAGAAATTCCGCACCGCACACGGGCTGCTTGCCAGCGGTGGCCAATTCCAGCTTCTCAGCGACCAGCAGCTTTCAGAGCTGACGACCCAGCTTATCTCGGCACAAGCCGAAACGGCAAAGGCGCAAGCAAAATACGACCGCGTCAAATCGATCATCGACAACAAGCGCACGGATGCAATCGTAACCGATGTTCTTGATAATTCGATTTCCAACGACCTGCGAAAAAAATATCTCGAAGCATCGAAGATCGAGGCTGAGATATCTGCACGTCTGGGGCCAGATCACATTCAAGCGGTTCGTTTGCGGAGCGAAATGGCCGAATATCAACGGCTGATGTTCGAAGAACTTAATCGTATCGCGGAAAGCTATCAAAGCGAGCTCCAGGTCGCGCAAACCCGCGAGAAGGCCCTTCAGGCAAGTGTCACGCAAGCAAGCAGCGTATCGGCCACCGCCGGCGAAACGCAAGTGCAGTTGCGCGAACTCGAGCGCACCGCCGATACCTATCGGAATCTTTATCAAACTTTCCTTGCTCGCTTCCAGGAGGCAACCCAACAGCAGACCTTCCCAATCACGGAAGCGCGCGTCATTACCAAACCCCAGGTACCGACATCCGCCAGCGCGCCGAAAAAACCCCTGGTGCTTGCTCTTGCCCTGGTACTTGGCTCACTCGTCGGCGGCGGCATCGGAGCCTACCGCGAATTCCGCGACCGCTTCTTCAGAACAGGCGATCAGGTTCGGGATGTCCTGTCGCTGGAATATATCGGCCATGTACCGGCCATCGACGCGAAGGAAGCCGCGAGCGGCGCCAGCGAAGTAGAATCGACCCGCGGCGTGCAGACCGGCAACGGCGTTACCAATTACGTGGTCAACCACCCGCTGTCGGCTTTCGCGGAAACAATGCGCAGTGCGAAAATCGCTGTCGACATGGAAAACCCGAGCGCCCGCAGCAAAGTCATCGGTGTCATCTCCTGTCTTCCGGGTGAAGGTAAGTCCACTATCGCGATTAACCTTGCTCAGCTCCTCGCGATGCAGGGCGCTCGCACCCTGCTGATCGACGCCGACCTTCGCAATCCAGGAGCAACACGCGCCATCGGTCGGCATGCCGAACAGGGCATTCTGGAGGCGTTGCTGGAAGGAAAGCCGCTCAAGGATCTGCTGCTTCTCGATAGCAAGACAAGGCTTGCCTTCCTGCCGGCTGTGGTCAAGCGTCGCGTGCCCCATTCCTCTGATCTGCTCTCTTCATCCATCATGGCAAACATGCTGGAAGAACTGAAAGCACATTTCGACTATATCGTTCTCGACCTGCCGCCGGTTGGCCCGGTCGTCGATGCCCGTGCGATCAGCCCGATGCTCGACGCCTCGCTCGCCGTCATCGAATGGGGCCGTACCTCACGTCGCGTCGTCCGCACGACCTTCGCAGTTCAGCCGGAACTCATGCAAAAGTGCATTGGCGTCGTGCTGAACAAGGTCGACACGGAAAAACTGAAGCTCTATCGCACCTACGGTTCCGGCGAGTACTATTACAATCGCTATTCCGCCTATTACCACGAGGCGTAGTAGCGCTTTTCAGCGAAATCTGAACTGAATTATGCGGCGAAATTCGCCGCATAATTTTTTGTCACATCCATTCCGAGAAGAACCCGCTGATTGCCTCGATCTCATTCGGGCGGATGTCATGTCCTCCCGAATGCCATTCCGTCTGCACTTGCGCCTTCTGACCCTCGAAATAGGTCGAAAGCGCTTCAGTCAAGGCGACGGGCGAGATCGGATCACGCTGGCCTGCCGTGATCAATATCCTGCGGCCGCTCAGATCGGGATTTGCGCGTGGCCGGAAAGGAATGAGCGGATGGAGCAGAGCTGCCGCATCGAGCAAGCCTTTCTCGATAAGTACATTCGCCAGAATGTTGGCGCCGTTCGAAAATCCGAGCCCGAGGATTCTGGATGCGCCCTGTGCAGACGCCAGATCTTGGACATACCCACTCATCTTTTCGGTCGCCCGCGCAAGGTCGGCCATATCATAGACCCCTTCACCGGTGCGCTTGAAAAAGCGGGCTGCCCCATATTCGAAGACATCGCCACGCGGCGACACGATCGTCGCCTCCGGCAGCAATCGCCTGCCGAAATCGAAGAACTGGTTTTCGTCGCCACCCGTTCCGTGAAGTACGAAGAGGATAGGTTTGCCGGATGCACCGGAATGCAGCCGGTGCACATAACCATTATCGGTCATTTTTCTAACTCCGTTTAGCCTTCGAGGGGCTGCAGATGCTGCTCGATGAGGGCGCGCAGATGAGCATGCTGCTGTGGCAGCTTCAATGCCTCGCCGAGATGGGCCGTATCCTCGTCACGGTCGAAACCAGGCTCATTGGTAGCGATCTCGAACAACACGCCGCCTGGCGTGCGGAAATAGATCGCCCAGAAATAATCGCGGTCGATGACTGGGGTCACCTGATAGCCGGTATCCATGAGCGCCTTGCGCACTTCAAGCTGCTTTTCGCGGTTCTCGACGGCGAAGGCGACATGGTGGACAGAGCCGGCGCCGGGAAGCGCGCGGGCGATATTGGGCATGGTTTCAAGATCGACCAGATGGGCACCATTGCCACCGGGAATGATGAAACGCTTCACGCCATCCTGCTCCTCCTGGACGTCATAGCCCATGAACCTCAAAAGTTCGGCCGTAGCGCCATCATCCCTCAGCCGCATCGCGACGGAGTGGAAGCCGCGGATAGCATGATCCTCGGTGACACCCCCATGCGTCCAGGGAGCGCGGGTATCGTCCTTGACCTCGACGAGCGCGAAGCCGTCGCCATCCGGACCGGCAAAATTCAGGCGCTTTTCGCCAAACGATTCTTCCGTCTTCAGGCCGGTGACATTGAGCCTCGCCAGCCGGTCACTCCAGAAACCGAGCGACCCCTCGGGAACCGAGTATACCGTGGTGCCGACTTCGCCGGTTCCCGGACGCCCCTGCGCCATCTTCGGGAATGGGAAGTAGGTCATGATCGTGCCGGGGGAACCGGTTTCGTCACCATAATAGAGGTGATAGACGTCCGGAGCGTCGAAATTGACTGTTTTCTTGACGCGGCGCAGGCCCAGCGCATTGGTGAAGAATTGATTGTTGGTTCGGGCGTCCTCCGCCATTGATGTGACGTGGTGCAGACCCTTGATCTGATCAAGCATTTTAGACCCTTTCTGCCCGCGTCGGGCGGGCTTTCGATAGGTCTTAGATGAGCCTTTTGCGCCGTAGGTCATAGCCCGACAAGACGGCACGCATTGTCTTCATTTTGTGAACAACAACACGCAAGCGTTCACGGACTGGCAGGGAGCTGCCAGTCGATGGGGGCGCGGCCGTGCGTCTGCAGGAACGCATTCGCCTTGGAAAAATGCCGGGATCCGAAAAAACCGTTATGGGCCGAAAGCGGCGACGGATGCGGCGCCTTCAGCACCAGATGTCGCCGTGCATCAACGAAAGCCGCCTTCTTTTGAGCATAAGAGCCCCAGAGCATGAAAACGACAGCCTCGCATTCGTCATTCACCTTGCGGATGACGGCATCGGTGAATCGCTCCCAGCCCTTGCCCTGATGCGAAGCGGCTTGCGATTCCTCCACCGTCAGCACGCTGTTGAGCAGAAGCACACCCTGCTTTGCCCAATGTTCCAGGAAACCGTGGCGCGCCGGCGAAATACCGAGATCGGTCTCCATCTCCTTATAGATGTTGACGAGCGAAGGCGGAATACGCACGCCGGGGCGAACACTGAAGCAAAGCCCGTGAGCCTGGCCGACGCCGTGATAGGGATCCTGCCCGAGAATCACGACCTTCACTTTCGCAAGCGGCGTCAGATCCAGGGCACGAAAATACTCGCCGCCCTTTGGAAAAATTCGCCGTCCAAGCTGCTTCTGTTCCACGAGAAAGATCTTGAGCTGCTGCATGTATGGACTTGCGAACTCGCCGGCGAGAGCTGTCTTCCAGCTCTCTTCAAGAGTGACTGACGTGTCGTTCACGACGCAAACCTCCCGGATCGATAAGCCCCTGCAAGAAAACCGTTCTAACAAAAATATGCAAAGCCACAATACGCGGTAATCGCAATGCCATGCCTTGTCATCTCGCAGATGCGAAGAACGCTCGGAGCTGTCATAAATCGGAAATTCTCCGCCGTTACCAAAAGGGCTGGCAACGATGCGCAAATGATGGCAATACTTCCCTAATGCCCATCTGCCGTTTTAACTCTGCCTTAATTTTGCTGTTTACCCAAGCAAATCAGCACAGTAGAAATTGGTGGTTCACAGCGCGGGGTGCTTCGCATGAAGTTTGGAACAAGCGGCCTTCGTGGTCTTTCGGTGGATCTCACGGGACGGGCATCGGCGCTTTATGCCATGGCTTTCGGCAAATATTTGCTGCAGAGCAACAAAGCCGCACAGGGTGACGTCATCCTGATCGGCCGCGATTTCCGGGAGTCCAGCCCGGAGATTGCCGGTAACTGCGCAGGCGCCCTCGCAAGCCTCGGCTTCAAAATTCTCGACTGCGGCACCGTCCCGACACCAGCCCTTGCGCTCTACGGCCTGGAAAGAAAGGCTGCCTGCCTGATGATCACGGGTTCGCATATCCCGGCGGACCGCAACGGCATCAAGTTCTATCGTCCGGACGGCGAGATCGACAAGGCGGACGAAGCCGCGATTACCCGGTTTGCAACCGCAATCGAAACTTCCGGCGAAGTCGTTGTCAGCGAGGCCGCCCCCGTGGAGGACCACTCGGCGCAATGCCTGCAGCTCTTCTTTGAACGCAATGCCGCCCTCCTGCCATCGGACGCGCTTGCCGGCATGAAGATCGGCATTTATCAACACAGCACGGTTGCCCGTGACCTGATGGTCGATATCCTCGCCCACTACGGCGCCGAGACTGTCGCGCTCGGTCGATCCGAGACTTTCATTCCAGTTGATACGGAGGCGGTTTCCGAGGAAACGATCGCCCTCCTGCAAGGCTGGAGCTCAACCCACAGCCTTGATGCGATTGTCTCCACAGATGGCGATGGCGATCGTCCCCTGGTTGCCGACGAAACCGGAACGCCGTTGCGCGGAGATCTTTTGGGGCTGATATCAGCGAATTTCCTTGGCGCCGGTACTGTCGTCACGCCAGTCACCTCCAATTCCGGAATTGAAGCCGCGGGATCTTTCAAAGTCGTTCGCACCCGCGTCGGCTCTCCCTTCGTCATCGCCGGAATGGAAGAGGCCGTCGCCGCCGGCAAGAATCTCGTAATGGGTTTCGAGGCGAATGGCGGGCTTTTGACGGCAACGTCCTTCGATATCAACGGCAGCAGTGTCCGGGCACTGCCTACGCGCGATTGCTTCTTGCCGATGCTGGCAACGCTTTTGCTCGCCGCAACCCGCAAGCAGCCGCTTTCGATTGTCGCGGCCTCCTATAAACTGCCCGTTGCCGCGGCCGACCGCCTTGAGAATTTCCCGGTCGAAACCAGCGCAGCGTTGATGGCATACCTGCGTGAATCCGATGCTAATCTCGCGCAATTCCTGCAGCCCATCGGCGAGGTCGGTTCGAAAAGCGATATTGATGGCTTGCGCGTGACGTTACGCGATGGCCGTATCATTCATTTTCGTCCGTCAGGCAATGCGCCGGAAATGCGCTGCTACGTGGAAGCCGGAGGAGAGGCAGCCGCCTTAGAACTCCTGAATATGGGATTGACCCGAATTAAGCACTGGGCAGAAGCCCCGTAAGCATGCGACAACCTGTCCGTTCATTTCAAGGAAGAGTATCCTATGACACAGAAAATCGTCCCCGTGATCATGGCTGGCGGCAAGGGCACGCGACTTTGGCCGCTCTCGCGCGCAACTGCGCCGAAACAGTTCATCCAGTTCGTCGGGGACAAGACGCTGTTTCAGGAAACCCTGGTTCGCGTTTCCGATCCGGCGCTTTACGAAGCCCCCGTCGTCGTGACGAATGAGGACTTTCGCTTCCTCGTTGCGGAACAGGCTCGCGAACTCGATATTCCCCTCGCCGCGGTATTGCTAGAGCCGGTTGCTCGCAACACCGCCGCGGCAGTGGCAGCGGCTGCAAGCCTGACCTCCGAGCATTTTGGCAAAGAAGCCATCATTCAAATGCTGGCCTCCGACCACGAGATCCTTGCAGACGAAGCCTATTTCGACGCCATCCGCACGGCGCGCGATGCGGCGGCCAAGGGTAAGCTTGTCACCTTTGGCATCACGCCAACGGAGCCGGCCACTGGCTATGGATATATAGAGGTCGGAAAGCAGCTGCCGAGCGGCGCGCATGAGGTCAAGCGTTTCGTTGAAAAGCCTGTTCGTGAAAAGGCGGAAGAAATGCTGGCCCGCGGCGGGTTCTACTGGAACTCAGGTATCTTCATGTTCCCCGTCGCCGAACTGCTTTCTGAAATGCAAGACTACGCACCAGATGTGCTGACGGCGGCCACCAAGGCTCTTTCAAGGGCGACGCGAGATCTGGACTTCACACGCCTGGACGCAGAACAGTTCGCCACAAGCCCCGATATTTCCATCGATTACGCCATCATGGAGAAGACGTCGAAGGCTGCAGTTGTTCCATCGGCCTTCAAGTGGTCGGACATGGGCAGCTGGGATGCCGTGTGGAAAACCGGGATCCAGGATGAAAACGGTAATATTGCTGCCGCCAATACGACTGTTGTAAACACCCGCAACTCGCTCGTCATGACCCACGGCGTTCATCTCGCTGTTCAGGGAATGGACGACGTCGCCGTCATTGCCAGCGAGGATGCTGTTTATGTAGGACCCTTGAAGGAAAGCCAGGAAGTCGGCAAGCTGGTCAAGCTCCTTGCCGGCCACAAGAAGACGTCGAAGCTGACGGAGACGCATCCCACGTCCTACCGTCCGTGGGGCGGCTATACCTCGATCTTCAACGGCGATCGTTTTCAGGTGAAGCGTATCTTCGTAACGCCTGGCAAGAAGCTATCGCTACAGAAGCACCATCACCGCTCCGAGCACTGGATCGTCGTGAAGGGAACGGCGGAAGTCACGATCGGCGACAATGTGCAGATGTTGCGCGAAAACGAGTCGGTCTATATCCCGCTCGGTGAGGTCCATCGCCTCGCAAATCCCGGCAAGATTCTGTTGGAACTCATTGAGGTTCAGACCGGTTCCTACCTTGGCGAAGACGATATCATCCGTATCGTCGACGAGTTCGGCAGAACCTGAACCTAAGCTTTTGGGCGGTCTTGAACTTGGTTCTCCGCCCCTGTAACGGATAGTGGTCCGCCTTTATAGTCGGACCACTTTTTGTTGAATGAAGGTTACGCCATGCGCATTGTGATGATTGGTTCGGGTTATGTTGGCCTCGTTTCCGGTGCCTGCTTTGCAGATTTCGGCCACCATGTAACCTGCGTCGACAAATCTGAAGCCAAGATCAATGCTCTTGAAGCCGGCGAAGTGCCGATTTACGAGCCTGGCCTCGAAGCCATTATCCAGCAGAATCGCAGCGCTGGCCGCCTCGATTTCTCCAAAAATCTCGCCCCTTCCGTCGGTGAAGCCGACGTGGTCTTCATCGCTGTCGGCACGCCGTCCCGCCGTGGAGACGGCCACGCGGACTTGAGCTATGTCTATGCAGCGGCGCGAGAGATCGCCGCCGCTGTCAGAGGCTTCACGGTCGTCGTGACAAAATCCACCGTACCCGTCGGTACCGGAGACGAAATCGAACGGATCTTCCGAGAAGAATTTCCGCAAAAGGATATTGAGGTCGTCTCCAATCCGGAGTTCCTGCGCGAAGGCGCAGCTATCACCGACTTCAAGCGTCCCGACCGTATCGTGATCGGTACTGAGGATGCGCGTGCTATCGAGGTCATGCGCGAGGTCTACCGCCCGCTTTACCTCAATGAAGCGCCGCTCTATTTCTGCGAACGCCGTACCTCTGAACTCATCAAATATGCTGCAAACGCCTTTCTGGCAATGAAGATCACCTTCATCAATGAGATCGCTGACCTCTCCGAAAAAATCGGCGCCGACGTCCAGAAGGTCGCCAAGGGTATCGGCATGGATAGGCGCATCGGTGACAAGTTCCTGCATGCGGGACCCGGTTACGGCGGCTCATGCTTCCCGAAGGATACGCTCGCTCTCGTCAAGACCGCGCAGGATTTCGATAGTCCGGTACGCCTGATCGAGACGACCGTTGCGATTAACGACAATCGCAAGCGTGCGATGGGCCGCAAGGTTATCGCTGCCTGCGATGGCGATGTGCGTGGCAAGAAGATTGCCGTCCTCGGCCTCACCTTCAAGCCGAATACCGACGACATGCGCGATGCGCCGTCGATCACCATCATCCAGGCTCTGCTGGATGGCGGTGCAACGGTTCACGCCTACGATCCTGAGGGCATGGAAGCGGCGAAAGATATGCTCGGCCCCGTCACCTACGGCAACGATCCTTACGAGATCGCCGCGAATGCCGACGCGATCGTAATCGTCACCGAATGGGATGAGTTCCGCGCACTTGACCTCAAGCGCCTGAAGACGGTTATGAAAAGTCCGACTATCGTTGATCTCAGGAACATATATCCCGTCAGCGAAGTGACGAAACATGGATTCGGCTATTTTGCCATCGGCAAAAAACCAGAGAAAAGGTGAGATCCGCTACTTCGTTTCGAAAAACCTGGCTTCAAAGGGTTCCATCCTGAGCCCCTATCCAGACGGTAACGAAAACGAGAGGGTAGCGGTTTCTCGAAGCGGACTGACGGCAACCTGCGACATCGTCACACTGCCCGGCGCAAGAGGGCCTTGCACGACTGGGCACTATCTCATACCTGCAGCACCGCAAGACCGATAACGTCACAGATTCCAGGCAGGGCGAGGATCTGTGCTTTTACGGATGATGAATGGAGAGAATTTCGCGACGAGCGTCTCTGTCGCATTCTTGTTCCAGTGGAGGCGAATTGGCCGCAGTGAGGTCCGGAAATAATCCGCCGGAGCTGCGACATCATCAGTTCCAAGCAATTTAAACCGCGGTATGGTTGCCCGTCCGGACAACGGCGTCGTCAATCGTGGCCCGTCTTGCGTGGTGTTGAGACGCACGACCATGCCGCCGACCGCTGAATAACGGCATGTCGCGGGACGGCTGTTCGCCTCGAGGCTAAACTCAAGCCCGAGCCAGCTATTGCTCGCTGACAACTCGTAATCCAACCCTGCCTCGACCCAATCCCCTTCAACGAGACCGAGTTTCTCAAAATCCATATCCGCCCAAGATAGCGTCAAAGTACATACACGAGAATCATTGGCATTATCGGCCGGGGTGATCGTAAATACCTGCCTCTCGACGCCGTCGGCTAAAGGCTCCTTTGACCCGATGATCGTGTCGTTCTGACCGCTGCCGCGTCTTGCCACAAGGCCATCGGCGACAGCGCCCGTCACACCCGACCGCTTGCCGGCACCTCCCGAAAAACCGCCAAGAGGCGAGAGGTTGGCCAACTTCACATCTCGGCTATAGAAGTCGCCTTCCATTACCATATCGCGCAATATCGGAAGCAGCACGGAATAGCGCAGCCACTGTCCATCGGTATTCAGGTGAACGCCGTCTTCGGTGATAGCGATACCTTGCTGAATTGCTTTGGCGAGCACGTCGCGATCGTCCACGACCCTGACACCTTCGCGGCTGCCAATCGAAACCAGATACTCGGTAAGGCCGCTGTTAAGCGTGTGCCGAGCATCTTCCGCCGCCCAAGTCCCTTTTGTCTTGCCAATTCTATCCACAGGCAACAGGCAGACAACCCAGATTCCTGCCTCCCGAAGCGGCTTCAACAAGGCTTCATAACGCTCGACAGCCTTCTCCAGAGTGAGTTTATCGCTGGCAATATCATTGGTTGCAATATCCAGGAGGACGATGTCCGGCTGCCGCTCCAGGCACCACGGTAGTCGCGCCAAAGTCTGCGGCATATGCTCCCCGCCACGACCCGATATCGCCCCGGCGAGCCTTGCAGTCGGAGCGGCGGCAGTCGGAACTTTGGGATCATACCAGCAATCGAGATTGAACCGGTTGTCTATGTTGCGAAGCGGGCCGATGGTCCCGAGCCAGTTCGCCGTGACCGTATCGATACGCGGCGTCGGGCTTCCAGGATAGATTACCGTGTAACCACTATTGGCGACGAAGCTGTGACCTATCGCCATCACCTTCGCGCCTGTCTTGAGCGGCAGGGGCGGTAATGGACGCGATGAGGATGACGCCAATGCGTGAGAATTTCCAACGAGATAGGCGCCGGTTGCCGCCAATGTTCCAGTCAAAAAGCGGCGGCGAGTGATCGACGTAAGATATGATTGCAAATTCACAGCAAAACACCTTCTACCTTGGCTAATCGCCGCACGAGTGATCACCGCAAGCTCGACATTTCTGTGACCGAGGACCGGAAACCTCTGCGAGACGGGAGGCGAAAAACCCTCTCCTGTCAGGAAGGTGCAGGTTTGCGAGTCCCAAGTTTGCGAGTCCATTGTCGCGGTAGGAGTGGCACGGCGGCATTCACGGCTAGGAGATCTTCCTCGCATGCCGTTGTGCATGATCGTCCAAGGGGTGGTTTGCCAGCAACACGTGATCTCTTGGATGCGAGGAAGCGCATTGGCACGATCACGACCGACCGCGTCACCCCCCTTGCGAAACCGCTGCGGCAGGACGACTACCTCTCTGCATTTGCGGCAAACTTCGAGTCTGGACGAGCCTTCGCGGATAAGGTTTCTCGTGCGTTGAAAGCAATGCCAAGAATATGAGAGGAAACTCCAGCGGTGACGAGAGAGCATTGTCGGAGTTGGACAAAAACAGGAAGCCTGCATAAGCCAAGATCGCGACGACGTTTGGGCGCCGGCCCCGGAAGCTGGCTTTGAGAACTGCAGCAGTAAGCAGCACGTAAAAAATGATCATGCCGGGAGTGCCAAGCTCGACCGACAGCCGAATGTAATCATTATGGGCAGCAGCAGAACCGGTGAGAATCTCGACTTCATGAGGCGTTATGAAGAACTGGTGTCCGAAGCCAATGCCTGTATAGGGAAATTCGGCAATGACGGTCCGCAGATAGTCCCACATGATAAATCGACCGTTATCGCCACTTTGAGCAAGCCGGGTCGCGAAACTCTTCCAAAAAATCGCCATTACAGCGAGCCCGCCTACCGAGCCTAAAACAATCAACGACAATTTGGTCGTAATGGCGATCCCTCGCTGGATGAGAACTGAAGCCCCTGTCACTACGACACAGACAGCCAGGGTCGCTCTGCCGCCAGCAGCAAGCAAAACCAGCAGATCGACGATAACCAGTATCGCGTAAGCTTTACGACCCGACAGGACGAGCTGCACCGCCGCGAAGACGCCGCACATTCCCAACGCCGATGTGAAAGCGGCCGCGGACAAGGAGCCCAAATACCGGTTGAGACCCGTCGCAAACTCGACCGCCGTCATCGGCTTCATGCCCGTGAAGTGATAGGCAAACCCCAGGAGTGCGCATAAGAGAGGCAGATATGCCGTCGCCTTCCAAACCGCTTGTTGGTCCCGAAAACCGGTTTTGCCTGCCAGCAGCGCAAACAAAATTATGATTTGATTGAGAGAGGCAAAAAAGATCGACCAACTGAAGCCCCTATAAGGGGTCGCGGCGGCAAGAATAAAAACGAGAAATATCTCTCCGACAAGAAGGAATATAATGCTCTTATCGGCCCCTTTCCGGAAAAGAATCGCGAAAGCGGCCATTAAGAAGGAGGTCTTTTCAACCGCATTGCTGCCTGAGAAGTGCAGTGCTCCACCGATATTGAACACCAACAATATCAACGACGCTACATAGGTTACTCTAAATGCCATTCACCGCTTCCACTTTAACCGCGAGCCTAAATCCCAGCGAATCACGACCTGTCCTAATGGATCTGAAAACCGGCTTCCGACCTGGCGCGAACACCCGCAAGCCAGTGTGCCGGAAAATGCTGTTTTCCTGCCCCGACGAATACCAACGTGATGCGTCCTGAATCCTGCAGCGAAGTCGAGACATCTGGTGGATCGTTCCTAACGGGCTTCCAGTGCTGACATCTCCCGTGATCCTCCATTGTTTGCTCTATGCCGTCAAGGAGTTCGGAACAGGGCCTTCTACGCCAGAACGCCAGCCCCATTTTAAAAAAAATATATGTCAGCGTGATGGCTGGAGACGCTCCTGCCGGATATTAGGGTTGTTACGGCGCACGCCATGTCCATGCCACCGACGAAACCTGCTGCAACAGTCCCCGCTGGTAAGAGGCCACCAAGACTGACAACAGCCGCCTCGTGACACAAGAAAAAAGGGCGCATCCTGGGGATACGCCCTCTCCACAAATACTGCTTCCACAAATATCAACGAGATTCGCGGAGGAGTTTGAGCACAATCAGACAAACTGGCACGAAGTGCCAATCAGGAGTTATGCAAACAGGAAGTCGGAAGAATGAAGGTCCGCCATGTTAACGTTTTCCAGCGTTATCACATGATCGGGATCAAGGGTGATGACCGTATTTGCACCGACTTGCGCCATATGATCATGGATGAAGTTATAATTATACTGGCTGACGCCAAAGGCGCCGAACTTTAGCTTATCCTCACCCACGGTGAAGTCGGCAATGCGATCCTGGCCGTTTTCGAAAACGAAGGTATCGTGGCCTGAGCCGCCGACCAGGTAGTTGTTCCCCGATCCGCCAAATAGGAAATCGTTGCCGGCACCACCGTAGACGCCGTCATCGCCATCGCCGCCGTAAACGAAGTCATTGCCGTCATCGCCAAGCACCTTGTCGTTGCCAGCGCCACCATAGACATAGTCATTACCGGCGCCGCCGTGGACAATGTCATTGCCTTCATCGCCGTAAACACGGTCGTCGCCAGCATCTCCGTTGATACGGTCATCGCCGATTCCACCGCGGACGATGTCGTTGTCGTCGCCGCCGCTCAGGTAGTCATCGCCTGCGCCGCCATAGAGCTTGTCGGCACCGGTGCCGCCGAAAACGATGTCGTTTCCGTCGCCCGAGACAACGATGTCATTGCCGTCGCCGCTGTAAACAACGTCGTCGCCCTGCCCAGAATTGATGGCATCGTCGCCGGATCCGCCGTAGACGTGATCCCAGCCACTGCCACTGGTGATGAAATCGTCACCGTCACCGCCGAGTATCTTGTCACCACCATTGCCAGAATAAATTACGTCGGAGCCATCTCGGCCACGAATCTCATCGGCTGCTGCAGAACCCTTGAGAGTGTCGTCTGAATTGGAGCCCAGAACGTAGACCATTACAATTCTCCCTTTGAAACAAAAACAACTAGTTTATATTGAAGCGCTACTCGCTTTCGCCGATTGATTATGGGATATTTAATATATTGTAAACCCTGATGAAGAGCTAAATTCCTGTTAGGAAGAATATACTTAACGCACATTCTCCCGTTAAAGTAGCAGGCTCGGATACGGCCTTTAATGCCATCGATGCTGGCGAAATACTTTCATGATAGTGTCATATAAGAAGGTTCTCGCGATTAGGCGGGCGTTTTCCGGTGAGACCATGTATAAGCTAGACGAAATACAAATATATACTAATGTACGGATGATCTCCGCCTTCTTCCACTTCAGAAAATAGGCGTCGCGCTATCCAGCAGAATGAGAGGGTTCCGCTGCTGCAATTGCAGGCAATCGAGGGCAGGCAAAGGCAAGACGTCAAAGAAGTGGCAATTGTAAATGAGACTTCGGGCGCACTTTTCGCGAGCGATTACCGCTGATCCGGCCTCCTTCCAAGCCAAGCTCAATTCCTTCGGTCGACGGCTTGGCTTGAGCTTAACCCCGCCCGAGGGGCGCTGTTCGCACATAGCCTAAGGTTGCTTTCAAGACGTCTGTTTCCCATGCGGCCTTTTTTGGGTCTTTACCGCGTAGGCCACTTTTTTTCCGACTCGCTCGGTTATCTCCACGGAGGTCTGGAGAGCCCTGTTTGCTGCGCTGCAAAATGCCTCGGCAACCGAACCCGATACGTGCGAAAATCTCCGCAGCGGTAAGGTAGGCGTGTAAAATTTAAATCAACTCAACGAAAAGGAGCATTCCATCTCATTGAAAGAAAACGAATTTTAGCATTGATGAGCATAGCGATTCCAGGTTTTCCGAAAAAAATCCCATGGCGGCTATTTCGAAAATGTCATATGCCCTATACAAACATGATTGAAATTGATCATCGGCGAAACGTTCATTTTTTTGCGGTTGCGTAATCGATGTAAATTTTCGAATATCGCCGCAAAGTCACAAACAGCAGGAGCGCGCGAATGAAAATTGCAATCTTTGGCCTTGGCTATGTCGGCCTCACAGGTGCCGGATGCCTGCTCAAAGAAGGTCATTCGATCGTCGGCGTGGAACCTCACGAAGACAAGGTAAAACTCATCCTTTCCGGCCATTCTCCAATCTACGAGCCGGGACTTGACGATCTGCTGGCGATGGGTCTGGCTGACAATCGCCTGACGGTTGTCTCGCAGGTAGGCAAATTACTCTCGGAATGCGACCTTGCGATCGTCTGCGTTGGCACGCCTAGCGCAGCTGACGGTTCACACAATATGACATTCATCGCAGAGGTCTCGCGCCAGATCGCCCTTAGCGTGGATGCCTCTCGCGAAAAACCGCTGACGGTCGTTTTCCGCAGCACGATCCGGCCGGGATCCATCGACGGGCTGATCGCGCCGATCTTCAGGGCGCATCTCGGCAAGGACTTCGCCAAGGCGGTAGAAATTGTCTATAATCCGGAATTCCTGCGTGAATCCGTTGCGATCAAGGATTACTTCAATCCGCCGAAGATCGTTGTTGGCACCCACAACGGCCAGCCCTCGGAGCGCATGACCGAGCTCTACAAGAACATCGACGCGCCGATGTTCGTCACTGGTTACCGCGAAGCCGAATTTACCAAATTCGTCGACAACACCTGGCACGCCGTCAAGGTTGCGTTTGCAAACGAAATTGGGCGTGTGTGCGTTCAGCTCGATATCGACCCGCAGACCGTGCACAAGATATTCGTCTCGGATACCAAGCTGAACATCTCGCCCTACTACATGCGTCCCGGCGGTCCGTTCGGCGGCTCCTGCCTTCCGAAGGATGTCAGAGCACTGGCCCATATCTCGGAGGAGGTAGGCGCCTTCAATCACCTGGTCGATTCATTGCTGCGTTCGAACGAAGCCCATAAGCGCTTCATCTTCGACTACGTTACGCGCGATATTGCTCCGAAGGCGAATATCCTCATGCTCGGGCTGGCCTTCAAGGCGGAGAGCGACGATCTTCGCGAAAGTCCCCAGCTTAACCTTGCGCACAAGTTGATCACGGCCGGCTACAAGCTCAGCATTTATGATCCAGCCGTCAAACCGACGCAATTGCTGGGTCAAAATATGGGCTATGCCTTCTCACATCTTCCGTCCATCTCCGAGATCATGGTTTCCAAGGAAGACGCAGAGAGCATCGAATACGATCTGGTGATCGATACAAATGGCAGTTTGGCAAAGATAGACGTGAAAGCCGCAAAGACGGTTGATACAAATACTTTGCACTAAAACAAAAGAAGACATCGTCGGCCTCTTCGGAGGCCGACTCTTTAAGAGTTACCAAGAGTAGGCAATCGATGGCAATTCAAGAAACGTTCGATACAGCCCTTGATGACGCAGCAAACGTCAGCGCTTTACCCCTGAAAGGGCGGAAAGTGCTGATCATCGTGGAGAACCTGCCGGTTCCCTTCGATCGTCGCGTCTGGCAGGAAGCCCGGACTTTGACGGCCGCCGGTGCACAGGTTTGCGTCATCTGCCCGACAGGAAAGGGCTTCACGGAACGCTACGAATGCATCGAAGGTATTCACGTTTACCGGCACCCGCTGCCGCTCGACGCAAGCGGCGCGCTGGGCTACCTGCTGGAATATGGTGTTGCCCTCTTTTGGGAAACTGTCCTCGCCTGGAAGATTTTCTTCCGTCACGGCTTCGACACGGTTCATGGCTGCAACCCGCCGGATCTGATTTTCCTGGTTGCTCTGCAGTTCCGGCTTTTTGGCGTTCCCTATATTTTCGACCATCACGACATCAATCCGGAACTCTACGAAGCCAAGTATGAAAAGCGTGGCTTTTTCTGGCGGCTGATGTGCTGCTTCGAATGGATCACCTTCAAAAGCGCGCGTGTGGTCATCTCGACTAACGAAAGCTACCGGGAGATCGCTCAGGTACGCGGAGGCAAGAAAGCCGACGACATCTACGTAGTCAGGAGTGGTCCCGATCTTTCTCGTTTCGTCGCCGTCGAGCCCAATCCGTCGCTTAAGAAGGGCCGGAAATACCTGGTTGGTTATGTTGGCGTTATGGGTGCCCAGGAAGGCGTCGATATCCTTCTGGACGCAGTCGCATACATTAAGAACCATATGGGCCGCGATGACATTCAGTTCGTTCTCGTCGGAGGCGGTCCGAGCGCCAAGGGCCTTGCGGCCGATGCGGAAAGGATGGGCCTTTCGGAATGCGTAACCTTCACGGGGCGCGTCTCCGACCACGACCTTCTCGAAGTGCTTTCAACGGCTGATGTCTGCGTCAATCCCGATCGCGTCAACCCGATGAACGATAAGTCGACGATGAACAAGATCATCGAGTATATGGCGCTCGGCAAGCCGATCGTTCAGTTCGACGTTACGGAAGGCAGGCGCAGCGCCGAAGAGGCTTCGCTTTATGCAAAGGCCAACGATGCGAAGGATTTTGCAGAGAAAATCGTCGCTCTCCTTGAGAACCCCGACGAGCGAGCGCGGATGGGTGCTATCGGCAGGCAGCGCGTCGCAAGCAGCCTTGCGTGGCCTTACCAGATCCCCAACCTGATCGCGGCCTACAAGAAGGTAAAGCGTCAGGCCTGAGCCTTCTTTTATAAACACAAAGAAGAGCCGCATGAGCAACCGTCATGCGGCTTTTTTATTGCCCGCTTGCGCGTGGCCGGAAAAGCCGCTCAGGCGGGGTGTTTCCTTCCATTTATATTCGTAATCTTAGAAGCGTTGTCCCGAGTTGGAGCCGATCAGCCTTCAAGCTCGGCGACGGCTATTCCTCGCGGAACGTGTGGTTCATTTGGTCTGTCAACGGCTTGGTCAGATAGGATATGACCGAGCGGTCAGCGACTTTGATGAAAATCTCGGCCGGCATGCCAGGATAGAGGGCCATGCCCTGCAGTTTCGCGAGGCTTTCCGGTTCCGGCTTGATACGCACAGGGTAGAATTTTGCGCCCGTGCGTTCGTCAGTAACGACATCTGGAGATACCGAAAGAACCTTGCCCTGAACTTCAGGCGTGGTCCGTTGGTCGAAAGCAGTAAATCGAACATCCACGTCCTGGTCGACATGCACCTGATCGATATTGCGCGTCGCGATCTTGCCTTCCACCGTCAGCGCGCGATTGTCAGGTGCCAGCAGCATGAGCGGTTCACCCGGATTAACGACACCACCAACCGTATGGATTGAAAGCTGATAGACTCTGCCTGTCAGCGGCGCCTTCACATCCAATCGCTGGAGTTGATCGAGAGCTGCAATCCGCCGCTCCTCCATCTCTGCGATCTTGGCTTCGACATCCGTCAGATCCTTGGAATTGTCGGCACTTTGATCAGCATCGAGCTGCAGTATCTGCAGCTTTATTTCTGCGATCTTACCTTCGGCCTGCGCACGAGCAGCAACCCGGCCACCACGATTGCCATCAAGATCGGCCTTCTCACGTTTCAGGCTATTGATCTTCTGCATCGTAACGAGCTTTCTGGCATAAAGCTCTTCGGTCGCTGCCAGCTCTTCGTCAACGAGCGCTGTCGCATCATCGATCGCCTGTAACTGTATGGTGTCGCCCTTGATCTCTTCGGCGAGTTGCGCCGTTTTCTCTTCAAGCTGCTTCTTACGCCCCACCATCGAAGACTGGCGCGTCTTGAAGAGCTGCATTTCACCGTCGATCAGCAGCTTGTTCGCTTCCAGATCGACGCCCTTTGCTTTCAGTTCATCCAACGAAAAATTGGGAGCGCCAAGACGCTCTGCCTGTAGCCGGCTTCGACGAACATAGAGCTGGGCAAGGCTGCTGTTGATGATGCCGAGGTTGGCCTTTACCGACGTCCCGTCCAGTCGCAACAAAATATCACCGGCTTGGACGTGCTCACCTTCGCTGACGGAGATCTCCGAAACGATACCGCCGACCAGATGTTGAATCTTCTTGACGTTGTCGTCGATGATGACAGTCGCGTCACCGACGACCGCGTTCGAAAGCGTCGTCGTGGCTGCCCAGCCGCCAATGCTTCCCACAAGCACGATTGCCATTGCGACAACCATCACGGCATGGCGCCGGAGTGAGTGTTGAGATTGTAACATCGCCACGGTTTACTGCTCCTGCGTGTCGCCGACGACCTTGAGCGTCGGCGATCGTTCCGCGTGGATCGGCTTGATATCGCGGCGCAAGATTCGAGCGAGCACTTCATCCTTGGGTCCGAATGCCGCGAGCTTCCCGTCATTCATCATCAGCACGAGATCACAGCCTTCCAGCGCGCTCGGCCGATGCGCGACGATGAAGACGATGCCCCCTCGCCGGCGTACGGCAAGGATGGCTTCAGCAAGCGCCGCCTCGCCCTCTCTGTCGAGATTGGAATTCGGCTCGTCGAGAACGACAAGGAACGGGTCTTTGTAAAGAGCCCGCGCTAGCGCGATGCGCTGTCGCTGACCGGCAGAGAGCATCGAGCCGCCTGGACCGATCTGGGTTTCATAACCTTTCGGAAATCGCAGGATCATTTCATGGACGCCGGCGATTTCGGCAGCCGCAATCACCGCAGCTGGCTCAGGCGCATGTTGAAAGCGCGAGATGTTCTCGGCAACCGTCCCGGAGAAAAGCTCGATATCCTGTGGGAGATAGCCGATATGGGCGCCGAGATCGCCGTCATCCCACTGGTCCAGCGTGGCGCCGTCGAGGCGGACGGAGCCGCGATAGGACGGCCAGATGCCGGTCACGGCGCGCGCAAGCGATGACTTGCCGGAGGCGCTGGGGCCGATCACCCCCACCGCGCTGCCGGCATTGACCGAGAAGCTGACGCCGGCGATGGTAATTTCCTGTTTGCCCGGCGGTCCGCTGACGAGCTGCTCGACGGTTAACTGGCGGTAAGGCGCGCGCAATTTCAACGGGCTCTCTTTCTCCGGCAACTCACGGAAAGCATCCTTGAGCCGGCGCCAGGCCTGTTGGGCCGCAACGAAGCCACGCCAATTGGCGATTGCCTGTTCCACCGGCGCAAGTGACCTGGATGTCAGGATCGATGAGGCGATGATGATGCCGCCGGATGCCTGATTTTCAATGACCAGAACCGCACCGGTCGCAAGGACTGCAGATTGCAGCACCGCGCGGAAAATCTTGGAGATGGTGGAATAGACATTGCCCGTATCTGAAGCCGCTCGCGAAGTCATTCGATAAGTACTGTTCTGGTGCAGCCACCTTTCTGCCAGATCCTTGCTCATTCCCATCGCGTGAACGACCTCGGCATTTCTCTGGGCAAACTGGAGAAAGCTGTTGCGCCTGTTGCCAAGTTCGGTCGCCTGCTTCGAAGACGCCTGAGCGCTTCTATGTGTCAAGAACGTCAGTGCGATCAAAACAAGCGCGCCGCCGATGGCAATGATGCCGATGATCGGATGAAACATAAAGCAAATGGCGATGTAGAGCGGCATCCACGGCAGATCCAGGAAGGCCGCCGGGCCCGAACTCGAGAGGAAGCCGCGGACCTGGTCGAAATCCCGGAGCATCTGCAATCCGTCCCCTTCGACCTTGGTTTTAACGGGGGCTTTCATCACCGCCCTGAAAACACGTCCGCTCAGCACTTCGTCGAAGACGCCGGAGATACGGATGAGCATGCGGCTGCGCATCACCTCAAAGGCGCCCTGGAATATATAGAGAAGCAGTGCCAGCAGCGACAGGGCGACCAAGGAGGGGATGCTTCGGCTGGGAATAACCCGGTCGTAAACCTGCAGCATGAAGAACGAGCCCGTGAGATAAAGGATGTTGACGAGCGCACTTGCCAGCGCAACTGCCACCAGCGCGCTTTTGCAACGCGAAAAGGCTTCGGCCTCTGTATCCTTCTTCGGCTGTCGCATGAAGCCGGCTACAAGATTATTCAACCTTCGACACCCTCTAAAATAGCGCCTTCCGAGACCCGGTAGGCGATTTACTCTCACTCGACTTCAGAACGCCCCTGAAGACACACGATCCGACGTTACGGGTTACATCTCATGCCACAGAAATTACGGTGAAATAAATAGACAGTCTGGCAAAATTGCTCCGTAAGTTAACGCCGATACTCTCGTCGGCCACTATTCTGCTAGCTTCGAGTGAACCCGAAAGAGCTAAAAAACCGTTACTGCGGACCTTTTCGCTAAGAAATCCCATGAGACGGACCGGTTGTTATGGCCAAGCCATCTACAGCGACCGCCGCGGCTATCAGCCGCAGAACCCAGCGCCTGACCGAACAAGCGATTTCCGTCAATAAGTCAGAAGCACGTCATCATAGCTGAAGAACGCTTTGTTGGCTCCGATAAAGGCTATGTCCTGTGCAGCTTTTTCACCCGATCCATCTGCATCATAGGATACGATACCGCTTGCCGAATTATAGATTATCTGCGGCCCCGCGCCCGTCGCCAACGCTCCCACTTTGCCGACGACCAGAAACGCGGAGGGATCGAGGACGTGGTCACCGTTTGCATCGAGGCCTGCAAATATTGACTGTGACAGGGCTACCTTGTCGTCATCGCTGAAATCCCAGATCGAATCTTTGTTGGAGGCACCCATTTCGGAGAAATAGAAGGTATCAGCTCCGCCACTGCCATAAAGAGAGTCGTTTCCCCCGGCGCCGGCAACAGTGTTGCTTTGCGCGTTACCGGTGATCAGGTTGGAAAGAGCGTTGCCGATTCCGTCGATTTCGGCGGTTCCGCTGAGCCGCAAGTTTTCGACGAAGGATTCGTTGCGAAGGTCTACGCTGACGCTTGACCATATCGTGTCCTTGCCGCCATCTGCCAGCTCTCCCGTGACGTGATCTCGCGCGTCATTAAAGACATAGCTGTCATCACCCGCAGAACCATAATAGAGATCGGCACCCTTGGCCGCGGCAAAGCTGTCAGCTTTATCCGTTCCCGTGTGTGGCGTTGGAGCCGGTAACGACGCCGAAGGATCGCCAGCGTTCCATTGTGTCGTCGCCGAAAGTGCCGTCTGGAGATTGCGCGTATCGAAGCCCGACGCACTTGCATTCTGGAGCGTGGCCAGCGTCGACCAGCCTTGGCCATCATTGGCCTGCACGACGGCAGATGTCCCACTCTGGATGACGCGGATATGGCCGTCTGCAATAAGGTCGCTTCCGCTGCCCCAGCCCAGTCGGGCGGCGAGCACCGAAACATCGATAACATCGCCATTACCGCCAACTTGAAAGTCGCTGATGATATCGCCGCCTTCACTCAGCGCATGATAGGCAAAGCGGTCATGTCCGGCACCACCGGTCAAAACATCAGCCTTGTCGCCGCCCCACAGATAATCATCACCGCCGCCGCCGGACAGATTGTCGGCACCGAGGCCGCCGAGAAGTTTGTCTGCCGCCGCCGTGCCGACCAGCGTATCGTCGCCGGGCACCACCTTAGTCAGAATCAGCGTGTTAATAAATTTAACCATCGATTCCGGGATATTGTATCCTTCCAGATAGCTCTCGAAGGTGCTGTTCTGGACGATGTTCCCCTCAGGCGAATTGGATATCATGAACGCGTAGTTCTTGATTTCACGCAGTACGAGGTTGTCGACAAGCGAATTGCGACCATCTCCGTCGCCGTATTCATAGAACTGTATGCCGTAGGCGTCCCCGGCGCTTCCGCTGTTTGTGAAGGCGTTTCCTATGCCGCGAAAATCTCCGAACATTCTGGAATTGAAGGAGAGATCGTCCGTGTAAACCCCGTTTCGGCTTTCGGAATGGAAATCATACGCCGAGTTCGCCCCATCGTAGACGACCGAATTTTTGGCGAGGAAACCGATCTCCGCGCCATAGCTCGCCGCGCTTGAGGCGTTCAGAGCCGTTCCTATACCCTGGACTACAACGCCCTGGCCGACATGCTCGGCAAAAAGGCCATCGATCTCGGTGCCAAGCGATGAACCTGTATGAATGCCGCAGTAGAGATTGGTGGCCGTGATGTCAGTCAACGTAGCATTGACGTTGTTGACGACGTTGACGCCAAAGCCGCCGTCTTTCACAGTCACATTTTCCACGACGGCATCAACAAGATTGCGTAGATGAAGAAGATCAGCAGTCGCAGCGCTGTATTCGCCGGCTGCGCCATCGATCGTGCCGTTCTTGATCGTGAACTGGCCCTCGGCATAGACCGTGGCGCGGACATTCGTCGCGTAGAGGTTCTGCTCGACCAGCGGACCCTCCAGAGTGACGGTGTTGCCATCAATGGCAATCACCTTGGCGGCCTGGCCGAGCTTGGTGGTCTGGCCTGCATCGCCCGGGTCGATATGGTCTCCTGGCAGGTTGTCGTCCGCGGTCACCTTTACCCAACTGCCGACCGCAAGGTTCTGCGGCAGGGACGCGTAGGTAACCGTTGCATTGTTCATCGAGTCAGATCCGAGCGTGACAGTCTGCAGCGGTGCCTCAGCACCGAACACACCCAGAACCCTTTCGGAGCCTGTAGCTTGGTGCAGTGTGCCGCCGTTGAGATCGATCGTAACGTCGTCTGCTCCGACCGACATGTAAATCGTTTTGCTGACGGTAATGTCGGCATCCTTCGCAAGGACAACTGTGCCCCCGCCGTTTGCGACAGTTGTCAGCGCCTTACGAAGTTCGGTCTCGCCGGCTGTGGCATCGAGATAGATTGTCGTGGGCATTCGGAAACTCCTGCATCAACTGAACTGCAGGGACAGCCTGTAGGAGCAGGGTTAAGATTAGCATTCCATGTTCGTTAAAAGTCTAACCAATCGAGATTTTTCTGAGTTATATTCACAAAACACACCCAAACCGAGAGTTATACGCTCTCAGCGTGTAACGAGGCTATTTAATCGCTACATTAGAAAGAAGTGAAACATACCCCGATCGACCATTTGCATCGATACGGTTGACGGAGAGAACAGATAGCGGCGCCTTGAAAAAGATATGATCGTTGCTCACGCCGAGAGGTCCAAGCCAGGCCGGCCACGTCGCCGGCTCAGGGTAGACGCTGCTCAGCCTGTTGTTTCCAAGGAACCAGCGCATGTCCGCGACAATGACAGGCGCGCTGAAATCTCCGGCAAGCAACACGGGTTCCGTCGTCTGCCTCAGGACACGCGTAATATTGAAAAGTTCGAAGCTGTGAAATGTGTCGAACCATGTCTTCGAAAGTCGAGTCGCAAAAACCCGCATGCGCTGGCCGTCAACCGAAAGAGTAGCGGCGATCAATTCGCTTCCGACCGGACTCAGCTGCTGGACGCGGATATCGGAAAGCGGTCGACGCGACCACAGCATGACGGAACAGCGTGAATTCACCGGATCGTCGCAACCGGCGCGAAATGGATAGGATTGGCCCGCAAGATTCATTCGGCCGGCAAGAGAGCCGGTGCTGGTCATAACGAGGATATCGGCATTCGCCTCTTCGATCATTTGATCGAGCGCGGCGTCCCCCACCGCGCTGTCGACAATGTTGATCGACAGCAGACGGAGTGCAGGCACCGCGTCCGGCGCTGGCGGGCGAGCAAAAGCTCCGAGCATGAGCATGGGGTGAGCGGCTAACAAGACGGAAGCCA
Organism: Rhizobium sp. BK377; assembly: GCF_014193935.1. NCBI lineage: Bacteria > Pseudomonadati > Pseudomonadota > Alphaproteobacteria > Hyphomicrobiales > Rhizobiaceae > Rhizobium > Rhizobium sp. BK377. The sequence continues at coordinate 16,874 of NZ_JACIAC010000009.1, read as the reverse complement.
CGCCGAGCAACAAACCATACCAATGTCGGACCAGGAGGCTGGAGAGAAGAACTATCGCCAGGCATAGCGCGCCGATCTGCATCTGCATCGCACCGATAATTGTCAGAGGCCACGCATCGGCGAAATACCGCAGACAAACGGCCAACAGCACGATTGAAACCACGGTGCAGGCGACGCAAAAGACGATGTGTTTCATTCATTGATCCTGCGATGCGGAAAATGCTTCAAATAAAAGGAAGTCAGGCCGAGCGAAAAGGACGGCCGGGTCTGTCGGCCGTAAGGCGCCTGCAGAAACCGCGGTTAGCATCATGCGAAATGGCGGCAAAAATCCAATGGTTTTTCTTGCACCGCACACAAAGCGGCTTCCACTGACCTGTCGTCCATGCTTTATAGGCCCCGCGTTCAGGACCGATGAAACTGAAATGTTCGCGCAACAAGGAGAGGGTGTTTAATGGCACGCAGCTTGAACAAATTTCTCTGGCTGAGATCGCTTCTGGTAAAAGCTAAGTACCATTACTACACGAAGGTCTGGGGGATGAACATTCACCCGACAGCGACGTTCTCGTTGAGCGTTCGCCTGGACAAGACCTATCCCAAAGGCATCCATGTGGGCGAAAAGTCGTACGTCGCATTCGACGTAGCCATACTCACGCATGACAGAACGCGCGGCGTCTACCGTAACACCAAAATCGGCAAGCACTGCTTTATCGGGGCCAGAAGCATCATTTTGCCCGGCGTCGAGATTGGCGACGAATGCGTCATCGGCTCCGGCAGCGTCGTAACCAAGAACATTCCGTCGCGCTGCATCGCAGCCGGCAATCCGGCGACCGTCATTCGCGAGAATATCGAAGTCGGCCCCTATGGCCGTTTCCTGTTTGCCGACATCCCTGAAGCCGAAAGAGCGGCAGATCAGAAAAAGAGCGGCACGGCCGTGCGAAAGGCATAGTGCCAGTCTTTACTTCGCGTCTGCCTGACCGATCAGGCGCGTTGAAGGCAAAGCGATGAACGTATTGGTCATCGGCCGCAAGGGCCGCGCGATAGCGTCGAGCTTTTCAGCGAGTTGCGGATCGGTATGCTTGAAATGCGGCAGCAGGACGTCGATCCACGCAATCATCCCCGGCTCGACTTCCTGGCGATATCCCGTTCGCGCTTCCAATTCGTCGGGATGAAGATACATGGTGGCGGCGAACCCGGCGGCCGACTGCAGCTTCTTCTCCTGATCGGCATCGAGCGCAACATCGTTCGTATCAGCAAGCCGCACGAGGATCGCGATCGCGTCCATGGCAAAATTCTGATATTTAAGCGCACGTCCGCCGCGAGCAAGCTCACGCGGCAAACCGCCGTCCTCCGGGACTTCATCCAGCGCCGATTTCAAGATGTCCATTGACCAGCTGAACCGCTTGCGATCCTGCAAATGTACGGCCATCAGACCGACGGCAGCTGCGCCCCAATATCGATGATTGCTGTTGCCGTCGAGCCACTCATATTTGTGCTCACGCGGGGCGGGCGTGAATTCCGCTACGATCATATCCGAAAGCTTGGCGAACCAGGCTTTGATCGGAACGTCGGCGGCACTCGCCGGCGATGCGACGCCTTCAGCCACGGCATAAGCGTTCGAAAAGGAAATGCTGGTCCAGCCCCCGACAAGGACCGCCTGACGATGCCCGAGCGGGTCGTTGTCCTCGACATTGCCAAGCAAAGCATCTGCATTAGCCCAGACGCGCATCTGCCGGATGATGCAATTGGCGGCATTCTTACCTTGCCCCGGCACATCAAGCGCCGTCTCCATCATTTCCAGCATCTTCTTGCTGACAGCACCTGTCGGCCATAAACGCTTCACGTAGGCCTTCATAGCCGCAGGATCGACCTCCGACTGGGTGTGACTCGGTTTATAAAAACCAAATAGCTCGCTCATATCGACCAGCGGAGCAATTGGAACTGAGCAGACGAAAGGCCGCGCTCCCTTGGCAGAACCCGCCTCCTGCGTTTCGGCGGGCGCTCTCTCGAACATGTATCGGAGAGGCTGCTCGGCAGTCGCGGGCGCTGCGAAAAAGAGAAAGCTGGAAAAGAGCCAGGAACCCGTCCAACCGAAAATTCCAGCTTTCCGTGAAGCCATCAACATAAAACTCCCCAAGAGCGGTGATCGTGACTGCCGGTTGTGGCAATATCGAGAAACGAGTGTTTCCAGCAAAGTAATCTGTATGGGCTATTTTCTACTTTTCAACGCAGACCTCAATGTTTATGTTGCACCGCAAGATAGGGTCGCCAGCCGCGCCGCTCGTGCTGATGGTTCGCAGCTCCACTGACAAGTTCCCGAACAATAGAGTAGTCATGCCGAAAATTACCCTCTTTTCGACGAGCAATCTCAGGCAAGGCCGCTCCGAGCACCTCCAGAGGATGGTTGACTCGATTGCGCGTGCCAAGGTCGAAGATCCATCTATCGACGTCCATCTGTATCTCCTTCTGCAGAATGTCCCCGACGATGCCGCCGATCCTGACTTTCCGGACTGGATAAGCACGCGGCGAATCAATCATCAGATTTCGCTTTCGGCAGCCCGTAATCTACTTATGCGTGAGGTCGTGAAGGCCGGCGTCGTCACCGCAGACAGCATATACGCCTTCCCCGACGACGATTGCTGGTACCCGGAAAAATTCTTAACGCTGGTCGCCGGCCTCTTTCGCGATAAACCCGAGATTGATTTCTGGTTCTGCCGCTATAGCTCCACTCCGGAGATAAAGAACGCATTGCCAACGGAAAAACCTGCTTTGCAGAAAGTGATATCGCGAGCGTCATCGAACACGTTCTTCTTCCGCGGAAGACTGCTGCCAGAGTTGCAGACGTTCGACGAGACACTGGGGGTAGGCGCGCGTCTGAACGGCGGCGAGGACACCGATTATGCAATTCGCGCTTTCTACCTTGCCCGTGGTACTCTTTTCACCGACGCCCCGCTCGTCGGCCATCGTGATCACGATTCAAGCCTCAAGCCTAAATATTTCCCCGGCACGCTCTACGCCATTGCCGCCCACAAGACCCGAAGCCTCCCCGGCATCATCGCGTTTGTACGCAAACTCCTTGTTGGAGCATCCCTGGTCGCAGGTGGCAAGCTGACTCTGTCAAGCTATATCGCTGCGGTGCGGAATGCATAGTCGCAGGGGAAGGCGTTTGCCTCCGTTCAATGGCAAAATGAGGCGCCGATGAATCGCAGCTCGGTAATCTGGTCGGCCGTCCGCAACTGGGGGCCACGCTTCGGCACGATCATCACATTTTTCGTGCTGGCACGCATTCTCGACAAGACCGAGATCGGCATGTTTGCGGCAGCCTATGCGCTTGTGTCGTTGACCGAGCTATTTGCCGATAACGGTTTCGGTGACGCCGTTGTTCGCACCCAGGACGTCACACGCGGAATTGCGACAAGCATTCTGATCCTGAACTTCGCTCTGGCCGTCATCATATATGCGCTGCTGACGATCTTCTCGACGGAAATCGGCAGTCTTCTTGGTGTTACCGGAATTGAACCGGTGTTGCAGCTCGTCGGGCTCTCGCTGGTCCTGAACAGCTTCGGCTATGTTCCGCAGGCTTTGCTGCGCAAGGAGTTTCAGTTCAAGCGACTGGCCTTCCGCTCTCTCGCCTCGACGGTCATCGGTGCGCTGACGGGCCTGGCGATGGCGTTCCTGGGGTTTGGCGTCTACAGCATGGTTGGCCAGCTGCTGGCGACGACAGTAATCAACGTCGTCTTCTTGTGGTATCCTGTGGTCTTGCGGCCGGCATCTCCCCAATTCGCCGGAATCGGCCACATTCTGCATTTTGCCTTCGGCGTCTTCGGGTCGCGCGTCCTGAATTATGCTTCCCTGCGGATGATCGAGATCGTTATCCCGATTTTCTTCGGGCCGGCAGCGCTTGCCCTCTACATCATGGGCTCACGTGTCCCGGCCGTGGTAGCGCAGATGCTGACGGCTGTGATGGTGGACGTCAACCTTCCGCATCTATCACGTCTGGTGAACAACCCTCCCCAGATGAAGCAGGCGTTCTATTCTAGCTTGCGCTCGCTTTCGATGATTTCCGCTCCCGCTTTTATTTCCATCGCAGCGCTTTCTCCCGAAATTGCTCGACTTTGTTTTGGAAGTAACGGGTTCGATTCAGAGCTTATCATGTTCCCCGCCGCCATTTTGGGCGCCGCCCAGTCGATCGGCTATAGCAATGAGGTCATGCTGAACGCCTGCGGCCTGCCGCGCATCGTCTTGCGCATGCAGATCTGCGCAGCAGTGCTCATCGCGATTATACTGACAGTGCTTCAACATAGCACCGTGTTCACGCTTGTCGCAGTCTACGTCTGCTGCCACATCTTCGTCATATCAGTAGGTATCCTTTACGGATCGCGAAAAACGCACGTTTCATTGAAGACGATGTTCGCCAAGTGCGGCGCGTTTTTCCTGGCATCGTTCGCCGGCCTAGCCGCGGTTTATTTAGCAAGAGCCTATGCGATGCCCGCTTCGCCCGCCCTGCTGCGGGCCGTAATCCTGGCGCCCCTTTTTGTGATTGTCTATGTCGCAGGCATTGGGATGCTCGATCGAGACGCGCTGCGTAGTTGGCTGAACAGAGCAAGAAAGATCAGAGCCTGGAAACAGGCGTAATTTCCGAGGAGAGCGCGTCGTGTTTAGAGAGATTGCTCAAGATTTTCGAAGTCATAAAAGGGCCTTGATCGCGCAGGGTTTCTGGGCGCTCGCTTTCCACAGGTATGGAACCGCTGTCCGCGCGATCAAATTTGCGCCGATACGCATACCGCTGAAGATCGTACATTTCTTCCTTATAAAATTTTCCGAGGTCTTCTTCGGAATCTACATAGGAGCGAATGCAAAGATTGGTTCTCGATGCGTCATCGAGCATTTCGGATCGATTATCATCCATTCAGAAGTGCGGATCGGTGACGACGTTCGTCTTCGGCAAGGCGTGACAATCGGCAACAAATCGGCTGAAAAACCAAACGAAGTGCCGATATTGGGCAATGGCGTGGACGTAGGCGCCGGCGCCAAAATCCTCGGACCCGTGGTCATTGGCGAGGGCGCCGTCATCGGCGCGAATGCGGTGGTGGTCAGAGACGTTCCGGCCGGAGCGATTGCAGTCGGCGTACCGGCGGCAATCAAGTACCGCAAGACCACAGAAACGGCCCAGATCCCGACAGAAATCGAACATCAGGACTGATAGGCTGCAGTCCTTCCTCCACGAGCGAACCCGACACGGATTTGCAACTGCGTCCCCTCCTCCCGGCGGAGCGAATTCGAAACTTGAGTCAGTCCGCACACGCTCCGGCTAACGCCTCGACGATCGTCGGCACCATAACCTTGGCTGCTATCGAAGCGACAGGGTGAGCACCATCCGGGATAGCCTTCGACAGGTTCTCCGCAGACAACATCGACCAGCCGTTGGTGTGGTCGATGACTGCAACGTCTCTTTCCGCCGCAACGCTGCGATGGGCCGAAATATAACTGCCTAGAAAGGGTCTAATCGCCCCCCGCAGGCCAGACATCGGATTCATCACCATCATGTAGATCCGAGCCCGGGGAAGCCCCGCCTTGAGCCTGTCAACAATGGTGGAAAAATTCTGGCGGCTGCGGCTGACGCTCATCCAGCGGTTCAACGCCGCATCATTAGCGTAGAATTCAACAAGCACGATGTCGGGCCGCTCGGCGACGACGCTTTCTACGGAAGACAGGCCCCATTCCGTCGTCGCCCCACTCTTTGCCACTATGGCAATGTTCACCGGACGATGGATGCAACGCTCCAGATCTTGTTCAAGGCTTTTCTGCCACCCTCCCCGCGCCGTCAACGAGGTCCCGAACGTCACGATCTTCAGAGACGCCGCCTTCACGTCAGCAACCGACAAAAGAAGGATCACAAAGAGGCCGGCAGAGAACCTCATCAGCCATTTGAACCGGCGGCCACAGCCGCCGATGGCGCACGGCGCTTTTTCAACTGCATGAGCCGCTCCTCGAAGAAGATGAAGGAAATGATCGAAACGATCATCGTAAGAACGAAGGCAGTCGCTATCTGAACAATCTGGAAGGTCGTCCCTTCCCGCATCCCTGTCACCAGCGCGACAAGGCGCCCGGATGGGCCGAGCAGGAGATTATGAAAAAGATAAAAGCCGTAGCTGACGACGCCGACACCCCGGATCAACGGAATTTCAAGGAATTGAGTGGCGGTCGAATTCTGGCACACCGCCAAAAGCATAATCAGGAATCCGGCGAGAAGCGGTGCGATGATTAAGGCAGCGTTTGGGTGGCCGTTCAGCACGAAATAGAGGTGTTGCAAAACCAGAACGACGCCGAGAGCCGCGATCAACAAACCGGAAAAACGAAAGTCGATCGAGCCAAGCCGCCGAGCGGCAAGGCCAAAAAGCCCACCGACTGCAATGGCATAAAAACCCGAAAGTGAATTGACGCGAAACTTAAGCACGTCGTCGAACGCCCACCAGCAGGAGACGACGAGCAGCACAAGCAGAGAGACCAGCATGGCGGATCGCCAGAACCGCGACGGCAGCCAGATGAACAGAAGTGGGAAAAACACATAGAATTGCTGTTCGACGGAAAGGGTCCACAGATGCGATAGCGGCCCCAGCCAGTCATGCCTGACGAAGCCGATGTAGATGTTCGTCGTATAGGTGAGAATCCAGCCGATACTGCCGTAGAATTTATCGACATTGTCGCCCGAAACCACGGTTACGGTCGACATGAAGATCAGCGCGAGTGTCAGGTAATAGATCGGGAATATCCGCAACGCTCTATTGCGCATAAACAGCACGATTTCTGTCGGACCATCGGACGTGCCCGCTTCGATCCGCTGCCGCGCCTTGAAGAGAATTGGCACGATGAGAAAGCCGCTCAACGCGAAAAAGACCCAGACCGCGAGTGTACCCGTTTCCTGAGTTTTGGTCAGTCCCGCATGGTCGGTGAGCACGAAGAGAACGCAAATCGCCCGGAGGCCATCGAGACCTTTAATGGCCTTGGCAGCGCCAAATACCCTCTGATAGATTTCGTGCATATTCGTTCCTTGCGCGCGTTTATAGCAAATGAAAAAATGAGCGGAGTGCTTCGTTGCTGGGTAATCGTGCCGATTTCAGCACGCTCAGCAGCATGTGGTACCGAAACCCTTTGCAAAGGACGAGCGGTAGAGTGCTCGCGCGTTTTCTATTCAATCGAGCCCGGAGTATCAATCGAAAACAGCCTGCCAACATTACGTCACCCGTGGCACTTATTTGAGCGGTATTCCTCACAATGAAAGAACGCTGCGTTAGGACCCGCTTTAACGAGAACATGCTCCTTCAATCGATCGAAACTGGTTTGGCCGCATCTGTCTTCTCATTCCATGGCGGCTGCGATTGGCCGCAGCGAGCCAATCCGGCCTATGACATGTTTGACGGCGATCGGGCCCGCGACGCCTGCAATCGTCGCGCCAACGAGGAGAAGAAGCGCCTGATCGCTGACCGAAAAGAACCGTCCGAAAACAGCCTTCACCCCACCGACGAAAATTGTGTTCAATAGATAGATGGCAAAGGCATTCTGCCCGATGAACTCCAGGAACCGGCTTTGGTTGCAAAGCCGGGAGCGGATCAGCCCATGGAACACGACGAGAGATGTCATTCCGACGAAGAAATAACGCCATTCGGAATTGAATGTCACATAGAGAAGGATGAGGAAGACGGCGGCGGCCGGAATGAAATAACGCTCGACGAATGGCTCCCAGGCATCCTTGTGCAGGCAGGCAACGCAGCCTGCCATGAAGAAGGCATAAAACATGAAGATGCGATTGATGTAGATGTAGTCCAATATCGCATTGTTGTAGAACATAAGCACATGCAGGCCGAACATGATGATCGAGGCCGCAAGCAAGATATTCAGGCTTACGTTCATGCGCGAGAAGAGAAACGTCGTACCGATCGAAAGGTAAAAGAGGACGATCAGGTACCATACGAACATCGACGGGCTCTGCTCGGTATGGATGAAGACGTGCTGAACCGAGAGCAATAGGTCGTTGACGGGCTTATCGACCGATACAAACTGTCCCGCAAAGAACTTTGCGAAAATGACGATCGCCGCCATGATGAAGAACGGAATAAGCAGCCGCTTTGCGCGTTTCGTCGTATAGGTCGCCAGCGAGCCCTTCAGTTTATGGGCACCGACATAGACGAAGACATAGCCGCTGAGGAACATAAAGAGCGGCATATGGAAAGCATAGATTGCCTGTCGCAGATCAATGGCCCATGCCGGGAAAGCGGCGTCGTAGGTATGCCCCCAGACGACAAGGATGATAGCCAATCCCTTGAGGCGCTCGATATCAGCCAGCCATTTCCGCTGAGGCCTGACCGCGGGGTGCTGGGCTGCATTCATCTGCGACGCATTCGCCGTGTCTTCTTGCTGGGGCATATGATCTCTATCTGCACTTGACGATGAAAGACGGGCAGACAGCGGGATATCATGTCGCTGTCGACCTTGGAAGCATAATCTACCGCAGTGCACACAAAGCCGGCCGAGAACAGTGGCCGCTGGCAGTGCGACCTTTTCCACAGGAAGGCTCTTCAACGCGCCAGAACGGCTTGGCGGATATCCATCCGCCGCTCACGCTTTGAGCGGGCGGGCCCTCGGTCACCAAAACTTCACACAGCCTTCAAGAAACTGTCGCGTCTGCGCGCTAATCGTCGCCAAAACGGATTGCAATTTTTTTTGCAGAGGAGAAATTTATGTCAAATAAATTGCAGAATACGGTCGCAGCCAGCGTCGTCGCCCTGATGTCCATGGTCGGTTCGGCGCATGCCGATACGACCGTGAAGTTCTGGCACAGCTTCAGCAAAACCTCCGGCGAGGCGCTCAACAAGATCATCACCAATTTTGAAGCCGCCAATCCCGGCATCCATATCGAAGGAGAATTCGTCGGTGACTACAACGATATCGTCGCCAAGCTGCAGGCGGCCATTCCCGCCAGACGTGCGCCTGATGCCGTCATTATGGAAGTCACCCGCTACGGTCTCTTCGCCGACCGCGGCGCGCTGATCGATCTCACGCCCTATTTCAACGCCGATCCGCTGAAGGACGACCTTTACGACTACGCGCGCGAAGTCGGCGTCTATAACGGCAAGAACTATATCGTGCCGTTCAACTCCTCGACGCCGGTCCTCTATTACAACAAGGACATCCTGGCGCGCGCCGGCTTCACGACGGAGCCGTCGCTGAAGACTTTCACAGATATTCTTGCCGTTTCGAAGACAATCACCGAAAAGCTCGGCTCGGAAGGCATCACCGGCATTGCGGCCCCCGGCCAGTTCGCCCGCTGGGGCCTCGTCATGTCCAATGACAGCGAGCTGATCGATTCCAAGACCAATGATATCCTCCTCGACTCGCCGAATACGATCGAAGCCTATCAATGGATGGCATCGCTCGTGCACGACCAGAAGGTCGCCTCTCCGGATGGCGTCACCGATGAAGATGTCGGCCGCGACGCTTTCTTCGCCGGCAAGGTTGGGATCTCGCTCAATTCGACGGGTGACTATGGTGGCGCTAAGAAGGCGCTCGGTGAAAAGCTCGAAGTCCGTCCGATGCCCTGCAACAAGGTTTGCTCCGTTCCGATCGGCGGCGCCGGTATCGGTATCCTCTCAACCTCTTCGAAGGATGTTCAGGACGCCGCATACAAGTTCATCAGCTACGCTGCTTCGCCGGAAGCCAATTCCATCTGGTTTGCCGCAACCGGCTACCTGCCGATCAACAAGAAGAGCGCCGCCCAGCCGGCTGCCATCGAAGCGCTTGCCAAGAAGCAGGGCATCGACGTCGCCATCAAGCAGCTTGATTTCGCTCATGGCCGTGCCCGTCCGCCCGTCGTCACCTGGATGCGTTCGACCGAATACAAGATGTGGGAAGCCATGGCGCTCGGCCAGCGCGATGTTACGGAAACGATGAAGGATTTTGCCGCGCAGACCCGCGACGAAGCCAAGCGTTCCAGCAACTGAGCCTCTCACTTCAGCAATACGGCGGGTCTTGAACGGCCCGTCGTCTCAACTGTTCCGGTCCGATGCTGCGCAAACTCACACCCTATCTTCTCGTCGCACCGTTGATGATCTTCATCACAGTCTTCACCTACATTCCCGTCATCACCAGCGTGAACCTCAGTTTCCGGCACTGGGACTTCCTGTCGCCGACTATGCCTTTCGTCGGCTTTGAGAATTACCGCCTGCTTTTGAACTCCCGCGACTTCTGGAATTCCTTGCAGGTAACCGCCATCTTCGCGCTGATTTCAGTACCGATCAGGCTGGCACTGGCACTCGCTGTCGCAAGCTATCTCGTCCGCGAGACATTACCCTCGCGGCTTCTGCGCGGTGCGCTCTTTCTTCCGTCCGTAACCTCGACCGCCTCGATCGCCGTCGTCTTCTCCTGGGTCTTTGCCACCGATTACGGCATGGTCAATGCTGCACTGACCTCGCTCGGTCTCGGCAAGGTGCAATGGCTGCAGGACCCGCAGCTCGCCCTCTGGGTGCTGATAATAGTCAACACCTGGAAGCAACTCGGCTATGACATAGTCATCTATATCGCCGGCCTGCAGGCCGTACCGCAGGAACTCTATGATGCCGCCGCCGTCGATGGCGGCCGGCGCTTCCATGTGTTCCGCCGGGTCACCGTCCCGCTTGTCATGCCGACCACCTATTTCCTGTTGGTGATTTCCGTAATCGAGGCCTTCCAGGTCTTCACCATCGTCAACATCATGACCCATGGCGGCCCTGCGGGTGCGACCGACATGCTCGTCAATCTGCTCTATCGCGTGGGCTTCACTCTCTTCGACATCGGCAGAGGTTCGGCGCTCGCCGTTCTGCTTTTCATCTTCCTGATCATGCTGGCACTGATCAAATCCGTCGTCATCGGCCGGAGGGTTCATTATGAAGCTTGAAAACCCTGTTGTGACCGGTCTCGCGCTCGTCGCCGGGCTAATCTTCCTGTCGCCCGTGCTCTATTCGATCTGGATGTCCTTCGAGACCGCGCAATCCTATTACACAGGCAAGTACGAGTTCACGCTGGACAACTATGTTCGTGCCGTCGGCGAATACAATTTTGCTCGCTATCTTTTGAACAGCATCATCGTTTCCGGCCTAGTGACGCTGCTCGGCATCACGGTCGCCACCATAGCCGCCTTTGCCTTCGCCCGCTTCCAGTTCCGCGGCGGCAACCTGCTCTTCGGCGCGACGGTTGCCACATTGATGATCCCCAGCCACATCAGCCTGATCCCCAACTATCTGACGCTTGCCAAGGCCGGCCTGCTCGATACCTATACAGGCCTCATCCTGCCTGCGATCTCGAACGGCTTTGCTGCCTTCTTCCTGCGCCAGTACATCAAGGGCATTCCAAAGGCACTGGATGAAGCCGCCTATATGGATGGCGCGACACCGCTGCAGGTGCTCTGGCGGGTGATCGTGCCGATTGCAAAGCCCGCCATCTTCTCGATGGGCCTCTACATCTTCATCACCGAGTGGAACAACTACATTTGGCCGCTGGTGGCCGTCGGCAAGGAAGACCTCTACACGCTGCAGATCGGCCTTGCCCGCCTCTATCGTATCAATCCCGGCGAAGGCCTGGTCGACTGGCCGCTCGTCATGGCCGCCTGCACCCTCAGCATGTTGCCCGTGCTGCTCGGCTTCCTGCTGGTCGAGCGCCATCTCGTGCGCGGTATCACGCTCGGCGCGGTCAAATAAACCCATGAAGAAGGACAAGTATGCAATGACACGCATCGCATCGCATCGCGGCGGCACTCTGGAATTCGGCGACAGCACCCCGCAAGGCTTTGCTGCGACGGCAAAAATGCCGCTGGAGGAGGTGGAATTCGACGTCCATCCGACAGCTGACGGAGCGATCATGATCCACCACGACGCAACGCTTGACGGTATGACGGACCGCAGCGGCGCGATCGCCGCCATGAGCGAAGCAGAGGTCCGAGCCGCTATCATCAACTACGGGGCCGGCGGACATCCGATCTCGCTGGAAGAACTCTGTGCGATCTATTCCAACAGCAAGGTAAATTTCCGCTGCGAGATAAAGCCTGGGGTCAATGGCCACCCCTACGACAACTTCGTGCCTCGCGTCGTCGAAACCCTCGCCCGTCACGGCATGCTCGAAAGGACGATCTTCTCTTCCTTTCTGATGGAATCGCAGGATGCGCTGTCGGCGGCCACCAGCCAGCCGAAGCTCTGGCTCGTCAGCCCGCCAGTGTTGCGTCAGCTTGGAACCAGAGCTGTGATCGAAGTCGCCAAAGCGCATGACATCCCCGAAATCGGTGTTCATGTGGATACCGCCGATTCCGCTCTCATGGCCGAAACCATGGCAGCCGGTCTCGATTTCGGTTGCTGGGCCGCCCATTCGGCCCGGCAGATCGAAAAAGCGCTGGCGCTCGGCGTCAAGGTCTTCACAACGGACCGGCCAAGCCTTGCAATCGCCATTCGCAACGGCTTCGGAGCAGAGGCCGCGATATGACCGGCATCACCCTTCGCGACATCAGAAAGTCCTACCCCGGTGGGCCGGAAGTCCTGCACGGCGTATCCATGGACATCAAGCCGGGCGAGTTCGTCGTCATCGTCGGCCCGTCAGGCTGCGGCAAGTCCACATTGTTGCGCCTGATTGCAGGGCTTGAACGCTGCGAAGAAGGTCATATCGAAATCGGGGGGCGGCGCGCGAATGATCTTGCCCCGCAGGATCGCGATATCGCGATGATCTTCCAGAACTACGCGCTCTATCCGCACATGACGGTGCGCCAGAATATCGCCTTCGGTCTGGAGCTGCGCGGCATGCCGAGAGCCGAACGCAATGTGCGCGCTCAAAGTGTGGCCAAGACGCTGCAACTCGAACCCTATCTCGATCGCAAGCCGGGGGCGCTTTCCGGTGGCCAGCGTCAGCGTGTGGCGATGGGCAGGGCCATGGCGCGCAACAGTTCTATCTTCCTGATGGACGAGCCGCTGTCGAACCTCGACAACGCGCTGCGCGTCGCCATGCGCACCGAAATCAAGGAGTTGCACCGCCAACTCGGCGCTACCATCGTCTATGTGACGCATGACCAGACCGAGGCGCTCTCATTGGCCGATAGGATTGCTGTGATGAAGGACGGTGATCTCCTGCAGTTCGACACGCCTGAAGCCATCTATGACCAGCCGCAGAATCGCTTTATCGCGAGTTTCCTCGGCGTTCCCGCAATGAATTTCCTTCCTGTCGAACACCTTCCCAGTTGGCAGGGCCGGCAGGGTCTGACGGCGGGACTGAGACCCGAATCCATGGCAATCAGTGTCGAAGAACCGCATGAACCTGCCTTGCCCGTCCGGCTTGTGCTGTCGGAGATGACCGGCTCCGACATCATTCTGCATTGCGACAGTCCGGCTGGACGCATTACGCTAACCAGCCCGCGCAAGGATGTGCCGCGCCATGCCAATAATTTCTGGGTCATGTGCGACCTTGACCGGGCGGTGTTTTTCGATAACCGGAGCGGGAGCCGCGTCGATCTTTCAGCCGTAGATCGCGGTATTTAGGCGCCCTGGCCAATCTGCGCGGGACAGCGACTCGGCGAGAAGTGACACAATGGAAAGACAGAGCGAAATCCCGCAGCTTCTCGGCGATCTTATCAGTCGCAACTCGACGAAGCTCACAGAGGCCGACACCCGCCTTCTCGACGTGATGATGCGGGACCCGATCCGCGCGGCGATGGAAAACGGCAAAGCCGTCTCCTTCCGCGCCGGCGTGCACCCGGCTTCGGCCGTGCGGCTGGCTCGCCGGCTCGGCTTCAAAGGCTATCCCGAATTCCGAACTTTCCTGCAGGCGAACCTCATCGAAGGCGGCGGGGATTTCGAAAGCCCGGCCGTCCGCATGGCCGCTCGTCTCGTTCGCGCGGAAGACGGCGGCGTGCTTTCCTCCGTTCTCGACAGCGAGATTGCCGCTCTCCAGCAGGTACGCAACGCAGTCTCGGACGCCGATGTCAGAGGCTTTTCGGAAGTGCTGCGCGATTGCCGGCGGGTCTTCGTCTTCGGGCGTGGCCATTCGGTCGCCCTCGCCTCTCTCATCGCGCTGAGGCTCAATCGCTCGGGCTATCCGGCAGTCGATCTCGCCAGCCAGATGCATCTGATCGCCGAAGCACTGGTAACATTGGGGTCTGGCGACGTTGTCTGGCTGCTCGCTTTCCGCAAGTCCTCTCCACTCATCCATCAGATCAGGAAGATTGCCGCAGAAAGAGGCGCTAAGGTCCTGGCGCTGACCGATCTGCTCAGCGCCCGCATCGATCCTGCACCCGACCGCCAGATCTCGGTTTCTCGCGGTGAAGCCGGCGAATCCCAATCGCTCGTCGTTCCCATGACCATCGCCAACGCTGTCATTCTCGATCTCGCCGCCATCGATGGCGGCCGTTCGCTGCACGCGCTCAGTGGTTTCAAGGCGTTCCGTGCGGACTGCGGTCTATCGCCAGTGATCCTGTAGGGCCAGAAATCCGCCATCATGAGAAATATGAGAATTTCCGGGAGACATTTCGATCTCCCGGATAAATCACTTCGAACCTCAAGCCGCCCGGGCGGCCTTGGCGGGGATCTCGACGTCGATTTCGAGGATCGAGACGTTCTCGCCGCGATCGATCCTAATCTGCAGGCGATCGCCTTCGATTTCGACGTGTTTAGCGATCACCGCGAGAATTTCCTCTCTGAGAAGAGACACGAGATCCGAACCGGGAGAGATACGCTCGTGCGCCAGAAGCAGTTGGAGACGTTCGCGCGCAACCGGCGCGGTTTTCCTCTTCTGAAAGAAATCGAATACGCTCATGCTGCCCTCCGTCCGAAGATCTTACCGAACAGACCGCGCTTCTCGCCTGGTACCGTCACCGGGAGAACTTCACCGTTGAGGCGGCGGACTGCTTCGAAATAGGCCTTTGCCGGGGCGCTGCTTTGATCTGCAAGCGTGACCGGGGCGCCGAGGTTGGAAGCACGCAGCACATCCATGCTTTCCGGGATGATGCCGAGCAGCGGGATCGACAGGATCTCGAGCACGTCATCCACCTTCAGCATGTCGCCGCGTTCGGCGCGGGTGACATCGTAGCGGGTCAGAAGCAGGTGCTTTTCAATGCGCTCGCCCCTCTCCGCCTTTTCCGTCTTGGCGTCCAGAAGACCGATGATGCGGTCGGAATCACGCACCGAGGAGACTTCCGGATTGGTGACCACGACGGCGATATCGGCATGACGCATTGCCAGCGTCGCACCGCGCTCGATACCCGCCGGGCTATCGCATATCACCCAGTCGAAATGTTTCTTCAGCTCCCCGATGACGCGCTCGACACCTTCTTCGGTGAGGCAATCCTTGTCGCGGGTCTGGGATGCCGGCAGCAGGAATAGTGTCTCCAGTCGCTTATCGCGGATCAGGGCCTGAGTGAGTTTCGCATCGCCCTGGATGACATTGATCATGTCATACACGACCCGACGTTCGGCACCCATGACGAGATCGAGGTTGCGCAGACCGACGTCGAAGTCGACGACGACAACCTTCTCGTTCCTTTGCGCAAGCGCTGCCCCCAACGCTGCAGTCGAGGTTGTCTTGCCAACGCCACCTTTACCCGAGGTTACAACAATGACTTTTCCCATATCCCTCTCCTGTTTCAACCATTCACCCAGTTAAGTCAGTCGCGATGCGATGATCGCGTCGTTCTCCAGCCATAGCTGTGCAGCCTGACCGCGCAGATCTGCCGGCAGATCGTCCGCCGTCTTGTAGATCCCGTCGATTGCCAGAAGCTCGGCTTCCAGCTTGCGGCAAAAGATTCGCGCCGCCGAATTGCCGACCGATCCAGCGAGCGCGCGTCCACGCAGCGCGCCATAGACGTGGATCGATCCACCGGCGATCACTTCGGCCCCCGACGCGATGGACCCGATAACCGTCACGTCGCCTTCGGGAAAGATAATCGACTGGCCGGAGCGAACCGGTTCACGCAACACCAGAGATGGCGGGGCGGCGCGGACAACCGGGGCAACGACCTCCTGCACCTTTGCAGCCTCCGCCTTACGTGGAGCCCGCCCGTCGACCTGAGCCTCTGCGGCCGGCACGTCGACATCCGCTGCCGGACGACCGCCGACCATGCCAGGGGGCATACTGACATCGAGCTGCGACGGTCGCGCGCCTTCGATACCCATGACCCGCACTCCTCGCTCCCCCAGCGCCTGCACCATCGCCTTTAGCGCGGCGCGATCCAGCGAAAGCTCGGTCACATCAAGAACTACTGGCCTGCCGAGAAAAAACCCGGCGGAGCGCGCAGCAAGGTCATCGAGGCGAACCAGCCAGTCCTCGAACGGCAGATCGGGCGTCAGCACGACCGCGAGAAACGATCTGCCTTTGATGCGAATAGAGCGTGCGTCGGTTAACACGTTAGTAAACTTGGTTAATTTCGATTTAAAAGGATTAGCCGCTTCATGGTTAACAAATCGTTAACATTGGGGCTGACTCTAACGCAAAAATGCGTCTTTCTATTCATAGACATCATATGTCACAGCACCCGATGGGCGCCTGCAAGCGCCGCCGTGTAAAGTTCGATGTGAGAGACTCGCTGCGCCCCTTCAACAGCCCATAGATCGACAGTGCGAATCAAGCGACTGCCGGATCGACGTCGGCCGCAATTGCTTCGACATTAATATCGCCAAGCCCCAAGAGACACCCTTGATGCGGGCGATGCCATCTCACAGCTGTGGGGACCGCAGCATTCACCCGGTCTCACTGCGGCACAATAGACGCCAGATTCGATCTCGGCCGGACCGGGATTGCTGTGGACCTGCCGGGAATGGAGCGTTTTGGCGCGGTGTAAGCCGTGGCGATCGCACCTTCCCGTCTGCCGTCCCAAA
>NZ_JACIAC010000008.1:0-285944 GCF_014193935.1 Rhizobium sp. BK377 | reverse complement strand
CTTGCTCCCAACGTTGACGTTGACTAGCGCGTCGAGAGGCGAGAGTGTCGCATCTCTAACTGGCCCAACTGTCGCATTACTAAATAGCCCCTACAAGAATAGATCGCATAACATAGATTATGGAACCAAAATCTATGCTCGGATGCTATTCAGCCGATTGTATCTCCAGCTGCGGCCAACGCTGCAGCGCCTCCCGTCCGGCGTCCGTCAAACTGTAGACACCTCTGTCGAGCCGTTCGAACCAGCCATAGAAATTGGACAGCAGGATCTTCCCGGCCTCCGGTATGCTGGATCGGATTTCGCGAACGCGTAGCGGCCCCGATGCCAGCGCCGCCGCGCAGCCGAGCGCCTGTTGGCGATATGCCGTCATGAGCGGCGTGCGCGTGCTGCCGCCAAGCGCTGGGTCGCCGCGGCGTTTCTGGTGCTCGCGCATCAGCCGCGATCGGCGCTTCGGATTGGTTCGCGGCATTGGCGATACGGAGCCGACGATGATGCTGACGTCGCCGGCGTCCGAAATCCCGAGCATGCCGATGCCGAGTCTCCGGCAAAGATCGCGATAGCGTTTATCGGCTTCCCGGCCTTTGCCCTTGGCTGAAATTCGCGCAGCAATCCAGACCTCGTCCGATATGGCCGCGCGATCGACGGCCTGCAGGATGAGTTCGAGATTGAAGCTGAGCTTCAGCTCGCAGACTACGACAACAGGCGGATCGTCATCACTCAGGCCGACGAGATCGCAGCCGCCGACTTCGCCCTTGACGACATAACCTGCCTTTTCGAGGAAGCCTTTCACGGGCAGATAAAGCGAAGTTTCCATGGGCCTGCGGATCGAAGAAAAGAATCGTTCCATAATCTACATCGATCCGCTGATACGGGACACCGCATCGATGGCCATCAACCGGATTACACGTAATGACCGTGGATGGTCATCAACGCACCCCTTCGCAGGTTGACGGAAAACCCTCAAGACGCTAGCACGCTCGAAGCGTATCCCGGGGGTAATTCAATATGGATATTTTCACAGCGGCCGGTTTGACGGCCCTGCTGCAGGTCATTGCTATCGACCTTGTTCTCGCCGGCGACAATGCTGTCGTTATCGGCCTTGCTGCTGCCGGCCTGGAAGCCGCGCAGCGCCGCAAGGCAATCATTGTAGGCATTCTGGCGGCAACGGTGCTCCGCATCCTGTTCGCTTCCGTGGCCGTCTATCTGCTGGCAATCGTCGGATTGCTGCTTGCCGGCGGCTTGCTGCTGCTCTGGGTCTGCTGGAAGATGTGGCGCGAGCTGCGTGCCGGCCATGGTGAAGAACATGCGGCCGAAGCCGGTGCATCGGCGCCGAAGAAGACCTTCTTCCAGGCTGCAACGCAGATCGTCATCGCCGACGTTTCCATGTCGCTCGATAACGTCCTGGCCGTTGCGGGCGCCGCTCGCGAGCATCCGAGCGTACTGGTTCTGGGCCTTGGTCTCTCCATTGCGCTGATGGGCATCGCTGCGAACCTCATCGCACGGCTGCTCAACAAGCATCGCTGGATCGCCTATGTCGGCCTGCTGATCATTCTCTATGTCTCGCTGGACATGATCTACCGCGGATATATCGAGGTTGCCCCTTATATCGGCAGCTGAACCTCGACCTCGAAGCTCATCTGATCAAACGCCGGCGCTACATGGTCCGGCGTTTGCGCCATGACCACATCATAGTCGAGCGGCGTATGCATGTGCGTCAGGATTGCCCGTCTGGGCTTAAGCCGCTCGATCCAGTCGAGTGACTGTTCCAGCGAAAGATGGCTGGGATGGTAAGCATATTGCAGGGCATCGATGATCAGCATGTCGAGCCCCTGCAGCTTCTCCACCGTCTGCGGCGGAAAATCGCTGACATCGCTGCAATATGCCACATCCCCGATGCGGAACCCGAGTGAATGGATGTCGCCGTGCTGCTGCAGATGCGGCTTGAAGGCGATCGTTCCGCCTGGCCCATGGATTTCGATGGGCTTTTCCAGATCCTCGATTACGATCGGCAGCGCGATCGGCGGATAGTTGCTGCCGGGTGGTGTTTCCAGGCAATAGCCGAAGGCGTCGCGCAATCGGTCCATGGTGAACTGATCGGCAAAGATCGGCACGCGCCGGCGGGTATTGTGGAAATAGCCACGCAGATCATCGATGCCGTGGATATGGTCTGCATGCGGATGGGTGTAGAGGACTGCGTCGACATGATCGACCCCTGCCCTGATCATCTGCTCGCGAAAATCCGGCCCCGTGTCGATGACGACGGTCGTTGCAGCGCCATCATCAGAAAACTGCTGCACCATAAAGGCGGCGCGTGTTCTTCTGTTCTTTGGATTGTCCGGATTGCAGGCGCCCCAGTCGCCGGTGATGCGCGGCACACCGGGTGACGACGAACAGCCGAGAATGGTGAACCGCTGTCGCCGTGACACGCCGCTAGATCCTCGGCATCTTCGAAAACAGCCTGAACGCGTTGTCGGTGGTGATCCGCGCGACTTCCTCGTAGGGAAGGCCGATCGTATCAGCCAGTACCTCGGCCGTATTCACTACGTAGGATGGCTCGTTGCGCTTGCCACGCCAGCGCTTGGGCGCCAAGTATGGTGCATCCGTTTCGACGAGCAGCCGGTCATGCGGGATCGTCTTTGCGATCTCGCGCAGTTCCTCCGATTTCGGAAAGGTCAGGATGCCCGAAAAGGAGATGTAGCCGCCGAGCTCGACCCCGGTCTTCGCAAGCTCGGGACCGGCCGAGAAGCAATGCAGAATGAAGGGGAAGGCCCCCTTCCCTGTTTCCTCGGTCAGGATCGCCGCCATGTCGGCATCGGCGCTGCGGCTGTGAATGACGAGCGGAAGCTGCGTCTCGCGTGCCGCCGCAATATGGCGACGAAAACCGGTCTGCTGGTCTTCGGGCTTCTGCGTGTCGTAGAAATAGTCGAGACCCGCCTCGCCGATCGCGACGACCTTGTGATGGGCATTGGCGAGCCGCACCAGATCTTCCGTCTGGATATCCAGCTCGTCGCCCGCATTGTTGGGATGCGTGCCGACCGAACAGAAGACGGAAGGGTATTTTTCGGTAATGGCAAGCAGCCCGTCGAGCTTGCGCACGCGAGTGCAGATCGTCACCATCTGCGCGACACCGGACGCATGGGCGCGCGCGACGATGTCGTCGCGCTCGGCCTCGAAATCGGCAAAGTCCAGATGGCAATGCGTATCGACCAGCACGGCTTTAAGCCTCCGGAGCCGTGTAACGCGGGAAGACCGGCTTCGGCGCTTCGAGCGGCGTTCCCGGCACTAGACGGCCGACCTCACCAAGCGCTGCGAAGTCGCGTTTATCCGCAGGCGCGGCGACGAGATCGAGCAGTTTGCCAGCCGATTCCGGCATGAAGGGCTGCAGCAAGATGGCAATCTGGCGCACCACTTCGGCAGTCACATAGAGCACGGTGCCCATGCGTGCCGGATCGGTCTTCTTCAGCGCCCAAGGCTCCTGGCCGGCGAAATAACGGTCGGTCTCGGAGACGACGGCGATAATGGAAGCCAAAGCGCGATGGATCAGCTGCTTGCCCATGTCTTCGCGCGTCGAGACATGCAGTGCGTCGGCCTGCGCCAGCATCGCCTTGTCCTCATCGGTCAGTGGTCCGCATTCCGGGATCTTGCCGTCGCAATTCTTGACGATCATCGACAGCGAACGGCTGGCAAGGTTACCGATGCCATTGGCGAGATCGGAATTGATGCGCGTTCCGATCGCCTCTTCGCTGTAGCTGCCGTCCTGGCCGAAGGAGACTTCGCGCAAGAAGAAATAGCGCACCTGGTCGAGGCCGAAATGGTTCACAAGATTGACCGGATCGACGACATTGCCGAGCGACTTCGACATCTTCTCGCCCTTGTTGAGCAGGAAGCCGTGGGCAAAAACGCGCTTCGGCAGCGGCAGCTTCGCCGACATCAGGAAGGCCGGCCAGTAGACGGCGTGGAAACGGATGATGTCCTTGCCGATGATATGCACGTCGGCTGGCCAGTATTTCGCCCGCGGTCCGTTCCTATCTTCGATATACCCCGTGGCTGTAATATAGTTCGTCAGCGCGTCGACCCAGACATACATGACATGCGAGGGATCGTTCGGTACCTTGATACCCCAGTCGAAGGTGGTGCGTGAGATCGACAGGTCCTTGAGGCCCGACTTGACGAAGGAAATCACCTCGTTGCGGCGCTCGGCAGGGCCGATGAAATCGGGGTTTTCCTCGTAGTGCTTCAGCAGCCGGTCCTGGTATTCCGAGAGCTTGAAGAAATAGCTCGCCTCTTCCACCCATTCGACTGGCGTGCCTTGCGGCCCGTAGCGCACGCCATCGGCGCGCAGCTCCGTTTCATTTTCCTGGTAATAGGCTTCGTCGCGCACCGAGTACCAGCCGGCATAGGAATCCTTGTAGATGTCGCCATTATCGGCCATCAGGTTCCAGATGTTGCGCGAAGTCTCGTGGTGACGTTCCTGCGTGGTGCGGATGAAGTCGTCATTCGAAGCATTGAGCAGCTTCGCCATCGCCTGGAATTCGCCGGAATTGCGGTCGGCAAGTGCTTGTGCCGTGATGCCTTCAGCACGCGCTGTCTGCTGCATCTTCTGGCCATGCTCGTCGGTACCCGTCAGAAAGAAGACATCCTTGCCGTCGAGGCGCTGGTAGCGCGCCATGGCATCGGTTGCGATCAGCTCATAGGCATGGCCGATATGCGGCTTGCCGTTGGGATAGGAGATCGCGGTCGTGATGTAGAAGGGAGTCTTGTCTGTCATGGCGGCCAATTCCGGCTTACTCTATAAAAATCGTCAGCCGCTATTAGCGCATGTCTCGCACAAGCGAAACATCAAGTTTGGCAGCCGCCGACGATTTCCGGGCCACGTATTGATGACCTTGACTCGCGTTCTGGCGCAATCTACCCCTTCTGTCGCAAGAGAGCGGGGCGGTAGCGAAGTGCCATTTTTCATCGATCGGAATAGTCATGGCCGCGCGCCCTCGGAGGCGCGTATTTGACGTTCGAGCCTCTCTATTCTCTCTCTGGTCTCATGGTAGGAGCGCTGGTCGGCATCACCGGCGTCGGCGGCGGTTCGCTGATGACACCTCTTCTGGTGCTCCTTTTCGGTGTCCATCCGGCGACCGCCGTCGGGACCGATCTTCTCTACGCAGCCATCACCAAGACAGTCGGCACGGCTGTTCATGGCGTGCATGGACGTATCAATTGGAAGATCGTCGGCAGTCTTGCGGCCGGCAGCGTCCCTGCCGCGCTTTCGATGCTGTGGCTGATGGCCGGCGTCGACCGCAAGAGCATTGGCGTCGCAAATACCATCACCACCGCCCTCGGCTGGCTACTGGTCATGACCGCAATCATGCTGGTTTTCCGTAGCCAGATCCTCGAATTTGCCCGTCGCGCCATCGGCGAGCGCATGCCGCCGAAACCGGCGACCATCGCCATCTTCACGGTCGTTCTCGGTTTCGTGCTCGGTGTGCTCGTTACCCTGACCTCCGTCGGCGCCGGCGCCCTGGGCGTCACGATCCTGCTCGTCCTCTATCCGCGGCTCGATGTGCGTGAGATCGTCGGCTCCGACATTGTCCATGCAGTGCCCCTGACGCTTATCGGCGGCACGGGTTACTGGCTCATCGGAGAGATCGATTGGTCGATGCTGCTTGCCCTGCTCGTAGGCTCCATTCCCGGCATCGTTGTCGGCAGCCTTCTCGCACCGAAGCTGCACGAGCGCACCATTCGTATTGTGCTTGCCATTACGCTGGGGATTGTTGCCTGGAAGCTGCTGACGGGTTGATCAGGCGCGGGGCTGCTTGATCTCCGAAAGCACTTCCATGATCGTCTGTTTGCGGTCGAGATTATAGGCGTCGGAGATGGTGAGCTTCTCGGTGATTTCGGAATAGAGCCGCGCCAGCCGCTCGGCTGCCGCAATCTGCCCTTCACCGGCGGCAAGACGCGCGCGGTTCATCACGTCATCGCCCACATGGCTGACGAAGAAATCGAAGATCGTATCAGCTTCTTTGCCCGAAAGCGCATCCGCAAGGCGGTGCATAGCCTTGCGTGCCGCTGGCCCCTCGGAGAACAGAACGTCGTTATAGGCCTGAATGATCTCGCCGCCGCCGTAGTTCAGCAGTTTCAGCGCCTCGCCGACGCTGCCCTTTGCGGCGGAAAGCAGGGCCTGCCCCTCCCCCTGAATGCCGAGATGGGCAAGTGCTGAAACCAACGCACTATCATCAATGGGTGCAAGCTTCAGCGGCAGGCAGCGCGACCGGATCGTTGGCAAGAGCTTTCCCGGCGCATGAGACAGGACAAGGAACATCGCCCGCTTCGGCGGCTCCTCGAGGATCTTCAGGATGGCGTTTGCCGCATTCCGGTTCATGTCGTCGGCGGGATCGATGATGACGATGCGCCAGTTGTTGGTGCCCGAGGTCTGCGAGAAGAACTTGCCGGCCCGGCGTACCTCATCGACGGTGATCGCCGATTTGACCTTTCCAGTCCTCTCGTCGACCGGACGAGCGAGATGCAGGAGATTGTGCGAGGCGCCTGAGGCGATCTGCCGGCTGACAGCAGATCCGAGATCCGGATCGGCAATGCGTTCCGGCGCGGTGGCCGGATCGGGATGCGATAGAATATGGTTGGCGAAGCGGAAGGCCAGTGTCGCCTTGCCGATGCCCTCGGGCCCCTCGATCAGGATCGCATGATGGCCCTTGCCGGAGCGATAGAATTGGGCAAGGAAATCCTCGGCATCTTCATGCCCGAAGAGTTTCGTGTTCTCGGCCGGCCAGATGGCGCCGTCGAGCAGTCCTGGCCTGTCCTCACTCATGATGCGCCGCTTCCGGCATCCGCGCTCCGGCCGATGGCTTCAGCAACTGCTTGACGATGGTAAGTATTTCCGCGGCAATCGCCTCTTCCGGCTGCGTGGCGTTGACGACATGGCAGCGCTCAGGCTCACGCGCGGCGATATCGAGATAGGCTTCGCGACGCTTCTCGTGCGTCTCAAGCGTCTCCTTCTCAAAACGGTCGGGGCCGCCGGGGTTTCGCTTGACGACGCGCTCCAACCCCAGCTTGGCTGGAATATCGAGGATCAGCGTACAGTCAGGCATCACACCGTTGATGGCGATTCGCTGCAGTGTCTCGATGAAATCCGGTTCCAGATTGCCGGTGACGCCCTGATAAACGCGCGAGGAATCCATGAAGCGGTCGCAGAGCACGATCTTGCCGTTCGAAAGAGCGGGCCGGATGACCTCTTCGACGTGGTCGTTGCGGGCGGCGGCAAAGAGGATCGCCTCCATGCGAGTGCCGAACGCTTCTGCCGCACCGGACAGCAGCACATGGCGCACCGCTTCGGCGCCCGGCGAGCCTCCCGGCTCCCGGGTCAACAGCACGTCATGGCCTTCGGCCTCGAGGGCCTCGGCGAGGCGGCGGATCTGCGTGGATTTCCCAGCACCCTCTCCGCCTTCAAACGTAACGAACAAACCCTTACCGGACGACAATGATACTTTCCTGCATTCTGAGCGCCACGCTCTTACTCTATCTATCCGAAGATGTTGCGGAGTGAAACCTTTTGCCACGGCGACATATTCGCCTTCCCCGGCAAATTACGGCTGTATTGGCCTCGAGAAAAGGTATCAGCTCTGCTCGGGCTTGTCCCACAGCCAGGAGAAGAACAGCGACTCGCCAAGTTCGAGCAACGCATCGACTGCCCGGCTGGTGAGCGATCCCACTTCCACGGATTGCGCCGTATAGAGCGGGACCTCACGCAACATCCTGTTGCCGGAAACAATGCGCAGTGTTCCGACTTCCGTGTCGGCCTTCAAGGGGGCTATCAGAGGCCAATGATAGACGATGCGGGCCGCAAGCCGGTCAGGATTGTTGATGGGAACATAGACGCTGACCGGTGCCTTGGCGACGAGATCAACGGTGCGCGCCATGCCGCCATAAACGCTTGCAGCACCGATGACTTCCTTGTCGGCAAAGACCTGACGGCTCTCGAAGGCTGTGAGCCCCCATTCCAGCACTCGCTTGGCCTCCTCCGTCCGTTCCTTGTCCGAGGCGATGCCGGCAAGCGCCACGAAGAGGCGCCGTCCGTTGCGCTGCACCGAGGCGACGATCGAATAGCCCTCCCCTTCCGTAAAGCCCGTCGCCAGGCCGTCCGCGCCGAGATCCATGCCGAGCAGCGGATTGCGATTACGCTGGAAGATCCTGTTCCACTCGAAATCAGGCTGGGCGAAATAGGAATAGAGATTGGGATAGGATGTCTGCAGATCGGTGGCGAGCGTCACCAGTTCCCTGGCCGTCACCTTGCTTTTGCCATCGGGGATTCCGGTTGAATTGCCGAAGACGGCTTTGTCCATGCCGAGATCGCGTGCGCGACGCGTCATCGATGCCGCAAACTGGTCTTCGCTGCCGGCCATGCCCTCGGCAAGGATGATGCAGCCATCATTGGCGCCTTGGATCGCCACACCCTTGATCAGGTCCTCGACACGAACCTTCGATTTCAGCGCAGCAAACATCGTGGCCGCACGTGAAGGCGCGCCGCCCGTGCGCCAGGCATATTCGGAGACGGGGTATTCGGTATCGAGCGAAATCTGCCCCTTGTTGACGGCATCGAAAACGAGATCCATCGTCATCAGCTTCGCAAGCGCGGCGGGTGCGAAAACCTGGTTCTCGTTCTTGGCGAGAAGCACCGTACCAGTCGAAGCCTCGATCATATAGGCCTGCGCAGCCTTGGTGACGAAACCGGCCTCTGTGCCCTCTGCCGCAATGGCAGCAGAAGCAGGCAAAAGCAGGCATGCAAGAAGGCGAAGCAACGGCTTCAACATCGCAATTCCCATTGATCGTGCGGGTTGATTCAGGAGGGTAAAGCGAGCCGGAAGCCGATGCAATTACACTTTGTCGTGGGGCTTTATCGCGCCTTTGCGCTGCCACCGTTCTGGCGCTTGAAGGAGGCGAGAATGGATTCCTGCGTCAGCCCGTCATTGCGCACCATCACGGCATCGAAAGCGAGCGGAACCTTCACGGTGACCGCCTCCTGATAGTTCATCGCAAGCGACGCGCCCTTCCAGCCGTTCGGGCGTTCAAAAGGAATGGGTCCGATTTCCGGCAGGATCACGGCCTGTTCCATCGCCTGCACCCCATTGGAGAAAGCCGGGGGCGGCTGCAGAAAATGGCCGCCTGCCGGCGCTCGCATCGGCATGGGGGCCGGAGCCGGTGTCGCATTATATTTGGCGCTCGGCGAGTTGCCGGCATAGGCAGCGGACGAGAATGGCACCGGTACGCTGTCAGGAGAAGGGTCGGAATAGCCGCCGAGGCTCTGCAACTGGTCGCCGGTGATCTTCTTGCTGTTGGAGGCAACCATCACGCCGGTCGCGATCTGTCCCCCGCCCGGATAGATGCCCGGAAGACGGCTGCCCTTCGGAACATAGGAAGCCATCAGATAGGGCATGTCATGACCGTCGAGCGGCGCCTTGCCGACATACTGAACGCGAACCTTGCCGGTGCCGCTGTGCTGCAGGTCGAGCATGGAAGCCGTCTTGTTGGAAAGGTCGATGATGCGGCCTTCGTGATAAGGGCCGCGGTCGTTGACGCGCACGATGATGGATGAACCGGTCTCGACATTGGTCACGCGCGCATAGCTCGGCAGCGGGAAAGTCGGATGCGCGGCGGAAAGATGCATCTGGTCGTAGACTTCGCCATTCGCTGTCAGGCGGCCGTGGAAGGCCGAGCCATACCAGGACGCGATGCCGACCTTGTTATAGGAGTAGTCCTCCCTCGGGTAATACATCTTGCCCTTTACGACATAGGGATCGCCCACCATGTAGCGGCCACCGCCCTTGGGGATATTGTTGCCGTTGGCAACACGCGGGCTGGCTTTGACGCCATATTCGCTTTCGGAGAAATATTCCTTGCCGTGGGATTTCTTCTTGGGAACCGCCTGCGTTGTGCCGCAAGCCGCCACCGTTGCGCACACGGCTGACAATGCCAGCCACCGTGCCGCCGTTGCGAAAGACGCCGCCCCGTAATTCAATTTCATATGCCCCACGCCACCAAAGACCGCTATGGTTAAGGAACTCATTCATGAATGAGTTGAAGTGCCTTATTCCGTGCCTTCCTAATGAGACTTTAATCTTGTGGATATCGTGGCGAATTTGCGAACGATTTCGGCACGATAGCGAGAATTCTAATGATTATGGTTAATATTGAGTTGATTTTAATCTGTGCGGGAATGAAATCGCGCATGTATTTTCCGCATGTTGAACCGTTTCGGATAGTGACAGTACCTTCCGGCTAGCACGATGGTCCTGACCCGCAGCAGGACACATTATGGCAGTTTATCTGTCAGAACTGTCAGAGCACATTGACGCTGAAGTCCGAACCGCTATAAAGCCTGCCGAACCGCGATTTGGTCGTCGGCAGAAGGAGTCCTCGTCAAAAACGAGAGTCTGTCAGCAAAGACGAGCCGGATCAACTGGATGGAAGAGTGTCCGAGTGGTTTAAGGAACCGGTCTTGAAAACCGGCGTGCGGGAGACCGTACCGTGGGTTCGAATCCCACCTCTTCCGCCATAACATATTGAATTTATTAAGTATTTTTCCTTCTACGTGCCGAGGTCCTCGTCGCTTGTTCCGGCGGAGATAACCCAGCTACGCGCATCAAATCGTATTTAATCATCCCCTTGATTTTGGGATAAGTTCGCCCGAACGATATCTGAAAGCTGGATTGCGTTTTCCAGGCTCCCAAACAGCGAGTCCGATGGCGCGGTTGGAGGATGGGAGGGATTTGCATGGCGGAGGTACTAGACCTCGACTGCGTGGTCGTGGGCGGAGGGGTCGTGGGGCTTGCGGTCGCGCGCGAACTTGCAATATCCGGCCGCGATGTGGTTTTGCTCGAGGCGGAGCCGATAACCGGCAGCATCACATCGGCCCGCAACAGCGAGGTCATCCATGCCGGGCTCTACTATGCCACCGGCAGCTTGAAGGCTGAGCTCTGCGTTGCCGGAAAACACCGGCTTTACGACTATTGCCGGGAACGAAATATTCCCCACAGGACCTGCGGCAAACTCGTTGTCGCTGCGAGTGAGGAGGAGGTTGGATATCTTGAAAAGCTGTCGAGGCAAGCCGCCGCAAATGGCGTCGAAGACTGCTATCTGATCGATGCTGCGGAGCTTGCTCTCAGGCAACCACAAATCAGGGGCTTTGCAGCGCTTGTCTCGCCGTCAACCGGCATTATCGACAGCCATAGCCTCATGCAGGCCTACATCACGGATATAGAGGCCAACGGCGGAACCATCATCTGTAATTCCCCCGTCATCGACGGTGAATTCACTGCCGACAAGGTTCGCCTCGCAGTCGGCGGTCGCGATCCGGTAGCGATCGAAACACGCCTTGTGGTCAATGCCGCTGGCCTGAATGCCTGGGCCTTGTCAGAAAGCCTGTCCGGCCTGGACGCCGGCACTATCCCCTCGCGTCACTACGCCAAGGGATGTTATTTCGGCCTGACCGGCCGTGCACCCGCAACACAGCTGATCTACCCGGTCCCGGAAGCCGGTGGTCTCGGAGTGCATCTGACACTCGACCTTGCTGGCCAGGCGCGCTTCGGTCCCGATGTCGAGTGGATCGAGACGATTGACTACGACGTCGATCCAGGCCGGGCGGATAAGTTCTATTCCGCAATCCGCCGCTATTGGCCCGATCTGGTGGATGGCGCGCTACAGCCCGCCTATTCAGGCATCCGTCCGAAGATCGCCGGCCCGGCTGCGGGCGGCGGTGGTGACTTCGTAATTCAAGGGCCGGAGCAAACCGGCCACCCAGCCTATGTGGCGCTTTACGGAATTGAGAGTCCCGGCCTGACCGCTTCGCTCGCCATCGGGCAGAGGGTCGCGCGACTTGCCGAATAGAGAGCCTTCTGTCGTCCGCCTGCTTTACAGCTGCTACCACTTCGTCTCAGTCCGCTGTGCGTTTCTTTCTGCCGCGTTAGCTATGCGGCAAGAGCCGTAGAGGTCGTATCAACAAAAGCCTCTTCTTTGCTAATGCAAATGAGAAAGCTGCAGTTCCAGATGAATTGATATGAGATGTAATGCATGTTGCGTCGAAAAAATTTTACTTAAATTTCATGCTTAACTACTCGTTAACAAGCAGCTTGCGCAGTTGAGGCGATGAACTATGCTTGTTCCCAATAAGGAGAGGATTTGATGTTCGAGAAGAGTTTGCTGATGCCGGTTGGCTTTGCCGCATTGGCCTTTTCCGGCCTGATGTTTCAGATTGCGGCTCATGCGTTTATCGCGCCGGTTACAGTACTTCATCCCTGACAGCGCTAAGCCGCTGCCATACTGGAACTTTTTTCAATTGCGCGCGTTCTATCCCACGTTTTATCCAGGAGGGAGATTGTCATGGAAAACGGAGGTGTAGGTTGGATTGCAGCTATCATTATCGGCGGTTTCGCCGGATGGCTGGCGGAGAAGTTCATGCACAGCAATATGGGCGTGTTCATGAACATATTGCTCGGCATCATCGGCGCGATTGTCGCCAACTGGATTCTCGGTATCCTCCATATCCAGCCGTTGACCGGCTGGCTCGGGTACCTGATCACGGGCTTTGTTGGCGCATGCATCCTGATTGCGATCGGGCGTCTCATCCGCCGCTGACCTGACACGAAGAGATTAAAGGCCGGACGTCATGCGTCCGGCTTCTTTCGTCTATCGGCGGCTGAGGAGACCGAAGAGATAGGCGACACCTGCCGTAATGGCGATTGCTGTCAGCGGCTCTTCACGCACCTTGTCGCGGACACGCTCGGTCATGATGGAGGCTTCGTCGGTCACTGCGGTCTTTGCGCCCTGCCCCAGCGCGATCACACTCTCCGAAAGGCGGGCCAGATCCTCGCGCAGCGCAGCTACCTGCGCGGACAGATCTTCGGCGGCAACTTCGGCCTTGACGCGCGCAGCGGTGGATTCGGCGGAAGCGGGTTTCAATTCGGCCATGGTCTGCTCCTGTTGATGGAATGCCGCTTCAACGAAGTGAGGACTGTAAAGGTTCCGCAATCAAGCATCTTTTGTCGCTCGAGGCGGGCAGCGAGCGCGTGTGCAAGTCCCGCAAGCTTTTCATGCGACAAGCCTTCATTTCCTCGCAGCTTTGTTTTATGGAACGACGAATGTCTGCCCTCTGGGCCAATGATAATGCGAGGTTTGCGTTTCCATGTTCCATCTTCTGAGAAGAGCTGCTCAGACCTGGGTTGCCAAGCTGCTCCTGCTCCTGCTCGTCGCCTCCTTCGGTATCTGGGGTGTATCGCGGGAGCTGATAAGCGGCGGCAACAGCACGACGGTTGTCACCGTCGGCGACCAGCATGTGGACGTCAATGAATTCCGCCTCGCCTATCAGCGCCAGGTGGCCCAACTCGGTCAGCAGTTCGGCATGCGCCTGACGCCCGAGCAGGCGCGCGCCTTCGGCGTTGAACAGCAGGTCCTCGCCCAGCTCGTTGCCGGCGCCTCGCTCGATCAGCTTGCCGATGAGATGGGCCTAGGCCTATCCGAAGACCGCCTTGCCCAGCTAATTGGCGACGATCCGGCTTTCAGGGCAGTCAACGGCCAGTTCGACCGGTCGCTCTTCACGTCTCGTTTGCGCAATGCCGGCATCCGCGAAGACGACTATATCAAGGATCGCAGCAAGCAGGCTGTCCGCAGCCAGATCATCGAAGCCGTTGCCAACGGCTTCCAGGCGCCTGCGACTCTCGTCAACGCGCTGAAACTCTACGGCAACGAGAGCCGCAACGTCGATTACCTGCTGCTCACCAACGCCAATATCGAGCCGATCAAGGCGCCGGCCGAGGATGTGCTCTCCAAGTGGTTCGAAGACGCCAAGCAGCGCTACCGCGCACCGGAATACCGCAAGATCGCCTATCTGAAGCTTCAGCCCGACGATATCGCCGATCCGACAACCGTTACCGACGACCAGATCAAGGAGGCCTTCGACAAGGCCAAGGCGACTTACACGACGCCGGAAAGCCGCACGCTGGAACAGCTGACCTTCGCCAGCAAGGATCTCGCCAATGCGGCCGAGACCGCGCTGAAGACCGGTACGAGTTTCGATCAGCTCGTTACCGATCAGGGCAAGACTGCGCGCGACGTGCTGCTCGGCGAATTCACCAAGGACAAGGTTCCCGATCAGGCTGTTGCTGACGCTGCGTTCGCGGTGAAGGCGGATGGCGGCACCACGCCTGTCGTCGACGGTACTTTCGGTCCTGTGATCCTGCGCGTGACCAATATCAAGCCGGAGACCACGAAGAGCTTCGACGAAGTCAAGGAGGAGCTCCGCAAGCAGCTTGCGGTCGCCAATGCGTCGCAGGAAGTTATCAATGTTCACGACCGTATCGAGGATATGCGCGCCGGCGGCACATCCCTCGAAGAGATCGCCAACCAGCTCAAGCTGAAGGCTGTCGTCATCGACGCCGTCGATATGACGGGCGCCGACAAGGACGGCAACCCGGTCAAGGATATCCCGGTCCAGCAGCAGCTTCTGCCGGAAGCTTTCAAGACCGATGTCGGCGCCGATGCTGTCGCCATTTCCGTCGGCAATGACGGCTATGTCTGGTTCGATGTCCGCGACATCATGCCGGAGCGTGAGCGTCCGCTTGCCGAAGTGCGTGACAAGGCGGTTCAGGATTGGACAGCCGAGCAGCAGAAGGCCGAGCTTGCCAAGAAGGCCGACGAGCTGAAGGCTCAGGCGCAGAAGGGCACCTCGCTTGCCGATATCGCCACCCCGCTTGGTATCGCCGTCGAAAGCAAGAGCGGCGTCACCCGCTCGACCGACGACCCCGTTCTCGGCCGCGCCGCCGTCAACGCCGCCTTCTCCGGCCCTGTCGATACCATCGCAGCAGCCGTCGGCGCTGACCCGAGCACGCAGATCCTGCTGAAGGTGACCGAGGTCAACGACGAACCGACGACCGATGCCTTGAACAACCGCGATCAGCAGATCGCTACCATCGCAAATCAGGCCGGTGACGACATTCTCGATCAGATGGTCAACCTGTTGCAGAGCCAGTACGGTACACAGGTGAACCAGAAACTCGCCGAACAGGCGACCGTCCGCTAGGGGGAAGCGACGCATGACCGATCTGAAGCCGCTTTTGGCCAAGGCAGCAAGCCGCGAGCCCCTGACCCGCGACGAGGCGCGCCAAGCCTTCGACATCCTGATGTCCGGCCAGGCAACGCCTTCGCAGATCGGCGGCTTCCTGATGGCGCTCCGCGTT
Organism: Rhizobium sp. BK377; assembly: GCF_014193935.1. NCBI lineage: Bacteria > Pseudomonadati > Pseudomonadota > Alphaproteobacteria > Hyphomicrobiales > Rhizobiaceae > Rhizobium > Rhizobium sp. BK377. The sequence goes on along the minus strand of NZ_JACIAC010000008.1, from coordinate 270,711 downwards.
CGCGGCGAAACGGTTGACGAGATCGTCGGTGCCGTTACCACGATGCGCTCCAAGATGCTGCGGGTCGTAGCGCCCGCCGATGCGATCGATATCGTCGGCACCGGCGGCGATGCCAGCGGCACCTACAATATCTCGACGCTGGCAGCGCTGATCGTCGCCGGCGCAGGGGTTCCGGTCGCCAAGCACGGCAACCGCGCACTGAGCTCAAAATCCGGTGCCGCCGACAGCCTTGCCGCGCTCGGCGTCAATCTCGAGGTCACCCCGGAAATGATTTCGCGCTGCATTGCCGAGGCCGGGGTCGGCTTCATGTTCGCGCAACAGCATCATTCAGCCATGCGCCATGTCGGTGCCTCGCGCGTCGAACTCGGCACGCGCACGATCTTCAACCTGCTTGGCCCGCTCTCCAATCCGGCCGACGTCAAGCGCCAGCTTCTCGGTGTCTTCGCGCCGCAATGGGTCGTGCCGCTCGCCGAAGTCATGCGTGATCTCGGCTCGGAAAGCGTCTGGGTCGTTCATGGCGATGGCCTCGATGAAATCACCACGACGGGCAAGACCAGCGTCGCCGCCCTCGAAAACGGTCAGATCCGCACCTTCGAACTGTCGCCGGCCGATTTCGGCGTGGCGCCCTGCGTGCTTGCCGACATCAAGGGTGGTGACGGCACTGTGAATGCCGCCGCACTTCGCGAGGTGCTTGCCGGCGCCAAGAACGCCTATCGCGATATTGCGCTCGCCAATGCCGCCGCCTCGCTCGTCATCGCGGGCAAGGCAGAGACGATCCGTGACGGCATGAAGTTTGCAACGGAATCGCTCGACAGCGGCGCAACGGCATCTGCGCTCGATAAACTGATCGCCGTATCCAACGATATCGACTAGGATCGTCTCATGACCGATATCCTGAAGAAAATCGAAGCCTATAAGCGCGAGGAAATCGCTGCCGCCAAGGCAAGGACATCGCTTGCCGATCTCAAGGCCATGCAGGCCGGTCAGTCCGCGCCGCGCGGCTTCCACAAGGCGCTCGTCGCTAAGCGCGATGCCGGAGAATTCGGCCTGATCGCCGAGATCAAGAAGGCAAGCCCCTCCAAGGGCCTCATTCGTCCGGATTTCGATCCGCCTGTTCTTGCCAGGGCTTACGAAGCCGGTGGTGCTGCCTGCCTTTCCGTGCTGACCGATACGCCAAGCTTCCAGGGCGCACCGGAGTTTCTGACGGCAGCGCGCGCCGCCTGTGCCCTGCCCGCGCTGCGCAAGGATTTCATGTTCGAGACCTATCAGGTCCATGAAGCCCGCGCCTGGGGTGCCGACTGCATCCTGCTCATCATGGCCTCGCTGAGCGATGACGATGCCGAGCGCCTGCAGGACGAGGCCTTCTCGCTTGGCATGGATGTGCTTGTTGAGGTCCACGATGCGCCGGAAATGGAACGTGCGCTCAAGCTTTCATCGCCGCTCGTCGGCATCAACAACCGCAACCTGCGCACCTTCGAAGTCAGCCTCACCGTCAGCGAAAAGCTGGCTGCCATGGTCCCTGACGATCGTCTTCTGGTCGGCGAAAGCGGCATCTTCACCCATGAGGATTGCAAGCGTCTGCAGACCGTGAGGATCAATACCTTCCTCGTCGGCGAAAGCCTGATGCGTAAGGATGACGTCGCGGCCGCCACACGCGCGCTGCTGACAGGCGAAGCCGCAATCGCGGCCGAATGAGCATGAGCGGCGAAAAGCCAGGCCTCACCCATATCGCTGCCTCCGGCGAGGCGCACATGGTCGATGTTTCCGACAAGGCCGAGACCGTGCGCATCGCCACTGCCGAGGGCCATGTGAAAATGGCGCCTGAGACGCTTTCGCTCATTCGTCAAGGCAATGCCAAGAAGGGTGATGTCATCGGTACTGCTCGCCTTGCCGGCATCATGGCCGCCAAGCGCACGGCCGACCTCATTCCACTCTGCCATCCCCTGATGCTGACAAAGGTCACGGTCGAGATCGAGGAAGATGCCGCCCTGCCCGGCCTGCGGGTCACGGCCACTGCCAAGCTCACCGGCAAGACCGGTGTGGAGATGGAAGCGCTGACTGCCGTCTCCGTCGCCTGCCTGACGATCTACGACATGGCCAAGGCCGCCGACAAGGCCATGGAAATCGGCGGTGTCAGGCTGCTTGAAAAATCCGGCGGCAAATCCGGAGATTTCCGCCATCCGGAGGCAAGATGAACCTTTTGCCGGTCGCCGAGGCCCTAAGTCGCCTACTGTCCAGCGCCACGCCCGTCATGGGGTCCGAAACGCTGCCGCTCGCCGAAGCTGAAGGTCGCGTTCTGGCCGTCGATCTGACGGCAGGCCTGACCCAGCCGCCTTTCAATTCCTCGGCGATGGATGGCTACGCACTGCGCCGTGAGGATGCGCCGGAGCCGGGCGCCGTGCTGAAGGTCATCGGCACGTCCTCCGCCGGCCATGGTTTCGAGGGAAGCGTCGGTCAGGGCGAGGCTGTCCGCATCTTCACTGGTGCCCCCGTCCCTCCAGGCGCCGATAGCGTGTTGCTGCAGGAGGATGCGGAGAAGATCGAGGGTGGCATCAGAACCAAATTCCCTGTACGGCAAAACCAGCATGTGCGCCCGCGCGGCCAGGATTTCGCTGAAGGCGAAGTAGTATTGCCTGCTGGCACTGTGCTGGATTTCTCCCGGCTGACGGTCGCTGCCGGTATGAACCGCCCTGATGTCGAGGTGCTGCGCCGCCCGCTGATGGCGATCCTCGCAACCGGCGACGAATTGTTGCCGCCCGGGAGCACGCCCGGCCCATCGCAGATTATTGCGTCCAATGCGTTTGGTATTGCGGCCCTTGCCCGCAAGGCCGGCGCGGACGTGCTCGATCTCGGCATCGTGCCCGACGATAAGGCTGAGATTGCCGCGACGATCGACAAGGCACGCAATGCCAAAGTCGATGTCATCGTCACGCTCGGCGGCGCTTCGGTCGGCGATCATGATCTGGTGCAGGCCACGTTGATCGAGGCCGGCATGCAGCTCGATTTCTGGCGCATCGCTATGCGCCCGGGCAAGCCGCTGATGGTCGGCAGCTTCGGCAAGACGCACGTCCTCGGCCTGCCCGGCAATCCGGTCTCAAGCCTCGTCTGCTCGCTGCTTTTCCTCGAACCGCTGATCCGCAGGCTTGCCTCGCTGCCGCCGGTTCAGCGCGAGACAATCGTGGAAACCGCCGTGACACTGCGCGCCAATGATCACCGGCAGGATTATGTCCGGGCAAAACTTTCGAAATCGGCGGCCGGTGGCTGGCTGGTCGAACCCTTCGACAAGCAGGATTCGTCGATGATGAAAACCTTCGCCTATTCGGACTGCCTGATCATCCGCCCGCCGCATGCGCCGGAACTGCCGGCAGGAACCACCTGCCCAGTCATGCTTCTGCGGCCGGATCTCCTCGCCTGATATTTCCTGACGTTGCCGCGATCCAGCACCATCATGTTCATGATCGCAAAGCCGTTTGGCCGTTTCGTCGGGGCTGGAAGTCGGCATAGCGTCTGATGACAAGCCCTCGCCTCGGCTCACCTCAACCGGAAAACCGCGCTATTGGCGGTCGGGTTGTCCTTGGCTCCGCCGAAATCCGGCACAGCATAGTCTGCAACCTGCAACAGGGAGCTCGTTGGAAGAGGCGCCCTGCCCGGATCGCCGATGAGCACATCGAGACCGGCCGTGCGGCAGCGTTGAAGGAAAGGCAGAACACGCAACGCCAACGCCGGGTCATAGAAGATATCGCCGGCAAGGATGATGTCGGCAGAAGGCGGCGCGTCGTCGATGATGTCGCCCAGTTGCGTCCCGATCACGACATCATTCGCTGCGGCATTTAGCCGTGCCGCGGCAATCGCCTTCGCATCGATATCGACGGCCAGCACGTGCGCCGCACCGCATTTCATCGCCGCGATGGCGACGAGGCCGGAGCCGGTGCCGAGATCGACGACACGTTTGCCGGCAACCATTGCGGGGTGGTCGAAAAGATAGCGGGCAAGCACCGCACCACCCGCCCAGGGATAGGCCCAATAAGGTGGCATCAGATCGGAATCGTCAGCCATTGCAAGACGATAGAGACCACTTCTTGGCGTCGCTATATGCAGCTGTATATCAGGGATGAAAGGCACGCCGGAAAGCGGCAGGCTCGCCCGGATGAAGGCCGTTAGGTCGAGACGATCATCTGCTGAAGCCGTTCTCACCTGGGATTGCCTGCCTTCGTTGCGAAAGGCATCACCGGCTGGCCGCCAACTGCCTCAGCGGTCCTTTTTCTTGCCGAACTTGGCCCTGCCGCTATCGAATTTGGCGCCTTCGAACTTGTTGCCACCTTCGAACTTGTTCTTGGCGCCTTCAAATTTGGGCTTGCCCGGCTTCTTCGTCCAGGGCTTGTCGTCCCGGCGCTCGGCGCCGGCTGGCCTGTCTTTTTGGAATTTACCGTTCTGCTTATCGCCGCGGAAACGATCATCGCTACGCTCTTCGAAGGATTTCTTTGCATAAGCCGGCTTACTGAAATCGGGCGTGCCGTTCAGTCTGTTGACGCGGATTCCGCGCTCCATCGTCTTGTTCGGGCCGAGCGCACCAAAAAAGCTGTCCGCACTATCGGCTGCGATTTCTATGAAGGTCTCGTCTGGCTGCATTTTGATGGCACCGATTTCCCGTTTGGTTACGTTGCCGGCGCGGCAGAGCATCGGGATCAGCCAGCGCGGTTCGGCATTCTGCTTGCGGCCGACGGAGACAGAGAACCAGATGCTCGGGCCGAAATCATCGCGCGGTCCCTTTTGCGCCGGCGCGAATTCGCGCGGCTCGCCGTCGCGGCGTTTGCGTGCACGGTCATCCTGGACCGAGACTTCGATCAGGTCTTCCGGAGCCGACTGGTTGGCGCGATAGAGACGCACGAAAGCGGCGGCAAGAGTCTCGGCGCCGTGGCTCGCGATGAGCTTCTGCACCAGATCCTGCTCTTCTTCCTGCGGCTTGTCGGCGAAGATCGGGTCGGCGAGCAGCCGCTCGTCATCACGCTCCGTCACTTCTTCCACGGAGGGCGGCCGTGCCCAAGTGGCCGCAATACCGGCATTTTCGAGAAGTCGCTCAGCCTTGCGGCGCACGTTGAGCGGCACGATGAGCGCGCTCACCCCCTTGCGTCCTGCGCGACCCGTACGACCGCTGCGGTGCAGCAGCGTTTCCGGATTGGTCGGCAGATCGGCATGCACGACGAGATCGAGGCCTGGCAGGTCGATACCGCGGGCCGCGACATCGGTCGCGATGCAGACGCGCGCACGACCATCGCGCATGGCCTGCAGCGCATGGCTGCGCTCGTTCTGCGTCAGTTCGCCCGAGAGCGCCACGACATTGAAATTGCGATTGTGGAACCGCGCTGTCAGGTGATTGACGGCCGCACGCGTCGAACAGAAGACGATCGCATTGCGCGCCTCGTAATAGCGCAGCACGTTGATGATAGCGTTTTCACGGTCGCTTGGAGAAACGACGAGCGCACGATATTCAATGTCGATATGCTGCTTTTCTTCCGCCTGGGTGCTGATGCGCACGGCGTCGCGCTGATAGCTCTTGGCGAGCTTGGCGATCGCAGCCGGAACCGTTGCCGAGAACATCAGGGTACGGCGCTCATCGGGCGCCGCTTCCAAGATGAATTCCAGGTCTTCGCGGAAGCCGAGATCGAGCATCTCGTCCGCCTCATCCAGCACGGCAGCCTTGAGTTCGCTCATATCAAGGGCATGGCGGCGGATGTGATCGCAAAGGCGTCCCGGCGTGCCGACGACGATATGCGCGCCGCGCTCCAGGGCACGCCGCTCGCTGCGAATATCCATCCCGCCGACGCAACTGACGATTACGGCGCCAGCCACTTCGTAAAGCCATTCCAGCTCACGCTTCACCTGCAGCGCCAGTTCCCGCGTCGGCGCAATCACGAGAGCAAGGGGTGCGCCCGCCGGCGCGAAGCGCTCGGCGCCTTCAAGCAGCGTCGGTGCAAGGGCCAGCCCGAATGCAACGGTCTTGCCCGAGCCGGTCTGGGCGGAAACGAGAGCGTCCGATTCCGCGAGCGCCGGATCGAGCATCGCCTTCTGGACAGGGGTGAGCTCGGTATAGCCGCGCTTCTGCAACGCCTTGGCGATCGCCGGAGAGACGCCGTTATAGTCAGTCATGTGTTCGATCTTTCGGAGCTGTCAGGCGCGTAACGCGCCGTCGCCGGATCGTCCGGCCGAAGAGTTGGGCCGTTCCTACCCGCTCCGGGTGCGAATGTCAAAGTGTCTCGCCGCGCCATGTGTAGATGGCGATGCCGCTGGAGCGGCCGCGAAGCTTCGTCTCGAACGGTCCGGCCAACCGCCCCGTCTGCAACAGAATGGCATCGGGACCGGCCGCGTCGAGCAGGCTGGCGCTGAATGCAAGCTCCGCGCCGCGGCTTGCCGCCACTTCCATCAGCCGCTGAGCGACATTGACAGTATCGCCCGTCGCGGTGATCTGCTGCCGGTCGCCGGTGCCAAGACGCGAAGCGACGATCGGGCCGCAATGAGCGCCGAGCTTGAAGCCTATCTTCCTGCGCCGAAGCTCCGGATGGCCTGCGAGGAAGAGGCGCGTGCGGTCGGCAAGCCTGACGGCGCAGGCTGCTGCCCGCGCCGCATCGTCCGCCGCCGGTGTCGGCAGCCCGAAAAGGATCATGGCGCCGTCGCCCATGAAGCTTGTGATCGCCCCGCCGAGCAGCCGTACTTCCTCATCGATCAATTCAAAGAAGCCGCTGAGGATCTCGCGCACCATGGCAGGTCCGACCGCTTCGCTAAGGCCGGTGAAGCCCGAGAGATCGATGAAGACGACGGAAGCATTCTGCCGCACGGGCTCGGCCAGGAACGCCGGATCGCGCGCCAGCCACTCCCCGAGGCCGGGCGCTTCGATGCGCTGCAGGCGCTCGGATTGATCGGCAAAGTGCCGCGCACGGCGGCGGTCGCGCCAGAGTTCTGCCGCGCCGAAAATAATCGCGGGCGGGAGTGCCGCCGCAATCGGCAATGCAGCGCTTAGCCAATAGCCGTTCGCAAAAGCGGCAAGGTTGAGCATCGCCCAGGCAATGACCGTAAGACAGATGATGACGAAGCCGAGAGCGCTGCGGCGCCATGCGACCAGCGCGACCAGGAGAACAGGCAAGGCCGTCGCAATGCCGGCATCCGCCTGCCGTGTCCTGCTGTCGCGCACCATGCCATCGCCCGCGACCAGATGGGTGATCGCCGTCGACATGACTTCGACACCCGGCAGGATGGGATCGAACGGCGTGGGAAAGACATCACCGCCGCCGGTGACCGTCGCGCCGATCACCACCACCTTGCCGGTTATGGCGTCGGCCGGCAGCTTGCCGTCGAGCGCATCGGCGGCGCTGAAGGTGCTGATGCTGCCTGCGGGACCATAGAAGGTCAGCGGCAGGCGCTGACCCGTATCCGTTGGAATGCGGTGAGCGCCGAGCCGGATGCCGTCGTTTTCGATCAAGGGTTCGGCCCCGAGCGCAATCGAGGCTGCGCGCAGCGGAAAGGCTGCGTCGAGACGGTCGGCTGCGCGAGAAAACAGCGGGATGAAACGCGGTACGCCGCTCTGGTCCGTCGCCACATTGACGATGCCGAGCGGCGCAGCCTCCGCGAAGCGCGGCTGCGGCAGCAGAAGCTGCTGTGCCTCGGGGACCGTTGCAAGCGGATCCTCGGCATTTTCTATCACTGACTGGAGACTTTGAGGGAAGGTCGCGGCACCGGCAATGATAGTGGGTGCGGATCTGATCGCCGTTGCAAGCGCCGCATCCCCCTCCTCCGTGCCGGGATCAACGAGCAGTATATCGAGAGCCAGGGCCTTTGGTTTCAACGTTCCGATGGATGTGACGAGCTGTGCAAGCGTGTCCCGCTTGAGCGGATAGCCATGTGCTGCGGCGGTGCGGTCATCGATCGCGATAATGGAAACGATATCTGGTGGAGACCGGATACCGACGATCATGCTGCGCAGATCGACAAGCGTGGCTTCCACACGCTCGATGAGGCCCGAGTTCGACTGCTGCTGCAGATGGAAATAGCCGAGGGCCGCGCCCCACAGACCGGCGAGCAGCAGTGCGATCACTGTCGGAAGCCGGTGGTTCATGAGACCGCTTATTGCCCGAGGCGTGAAAGAAGAGCCGCGACGCGAGGCGCCGGCCAGGTGCGAACGGTGAGCGCAGCCGTTCCGCGCATCACGTCAACACCCTCGCCTGGTCCAAGCACGACGGCTGCCCCTGCCGGACGGCGTACGCCGACGCGGCCGCGGGTGACCAGCACGGAGGTCGTGCCGCCTTTGACATCGACGGCCCATTGGGTGCCGCGGACGGCGGCGATCGCCTGCGGCGTCACCACCTGGAAACCACCGCGATGCTGACTGCTGTCCACGTCGACAAGGGCAGCCTTGCTGCGCAATGACAGCGAATCCGGGCTGCCGTCACGATTGCGATCGATGAGTGCGAAAGATGCTCCGCGTTCGGCGGTGATATTGACGCCGCCAGGGCAGCGGAAGATCTGGTTGCCATTTGCGGCACGCGAAATCGCGCAGCTGGCAGACTGGGCATAGGCTGCTCCCTGAGGCAGGAGCCCGATGGTCAGGGCAGCGGAAAAGAGGCTGAAGGAGATTGCTGGGATGGCTTTCATGATCCGCCTCTCATGACCCGCCGGTACATCCTCGAAGGTGCCGGCCGGCCCATACTAGCTGAATTCGCTGGTTTCCCTATGCAAAAATCGGAAGCTGCGCAAGCCATTCGGAAACATTCAGGATTCGCCCGGTGAGGGCCCGATGTAGCGGGCGCGGGGGCGGATCAGATGGCCGCTTTCAATCTGCTCCATCGCATGCGCCAGCCAGCCGGCCGTGCGCGCCAGTGCGAAGACGATGATCGGTGCCTCCTCCGGCAGGTCGAAGGCGGCCGTCATGGCGGCAAGCGCGAAATCGACATTGACCGGCTCGCCCACCATTTCTTCGCCGGCCAGCTGCACATCACGAAAGACCGGAGGCACGTCGAAAGACGAGAGCAGAACGCGCGCCCGCACATCGCCGTCGGGATAAAGCGGATGTCCGAAGGCTACAGGCCTGCTTCCCCGCAGCAGCTGGTGGCGGATCGCCCGTTCTGCCCCGATGCTTGAAGCGGCTTCGACAAGCGCGTCGATACTCCGCCACGCCGAGCCGTGCAGCGGGCCTGTCAGCGTCGAAAGACCAGAGAGAGCGGCGGCAGAAAGTGCCGCTCCCGTCGAAACCGTGACGCGGACAGCGAAGGTCGAGGCATTCAGCTCATGATCGGCGAGCATGACGAGCGCCCGACGCAGGCAATCGGCAGCCTCCGGCCTGTGCCAGCATGCGGCGAGACGGTGATGCAGGGAAAGGTCCGTAGGGCCTGGCGCCAGCGCATCGGCTACGGTGGAAAGCACGCTGCATGCTTCCATCTGCAAGGCGGGGCGTGCACGTCCGAGCGACGGCAGATCGGCGCTCACCCGTCCCGCTAGCGCCAGAAGCGCAGCGTGAATGGAAGGCGCCGCCAGGTCTGTGGCGCGTGATGGTACGCAGGTAAAACTCTCCGCATTCCAAAGCAGCAGCGCAGTCCCCTCCAGCGTCGCATGCACTGAAAGCTCCGCCGCATCCTGCCCCCGATACAGCAACCGTCCTGCGGCAATGGTTGAGATCGCGGATGTCAGCACGGGATCGCCCCAGCTGATCGCCTCGGCGGCGACCGTCTCGCTCTTGCGTCGGCCGGCATGCCGCTCGGCAAGCCGTTTGACGTCGCTTTGCTGATAGAGGCTGCGGCGCGGGTCGGCCGGGTCGGCCTTGGCGCGGATACGGCCTCGGCTGACATTGGCATAAAGCGTCTGCGGCTTGGTGCCGAGTTCCGCCAACGCTTCTTCTGCTGTCAGCCAGGTCATCGCAACCTCATATTGATCAATTACATCAAGATTGACGTCAACTAAACTAGGTCCGATCTTTCCTCCGGTAAAGGAGAAAGACCCATGAAAAATGGTTTGGAAGATGTCGTTGCCGCTGAAACCCAGCTCTCGGATGTCGACGGTGAAGCCGGCCGGCTGATCATCCGTGGCGTATCCCTGGATCACCTGGCCGGGCGCAGTACCTATGAAGATGTCGCCGCCCTGCTGCTGGACGGGTTGATCGAACCGCATCTCGACGCAAGCGAATTGCGCCGCCGGCTCGGCCAGGCGCGAATGGAAGTTTTCGCCGAAGTCAAAACTGCCGATACTCTCCTGCTCAAGCTGCCACCGGTCGATGCCATGCGTGTTCTTGTTGCCCGCCTACCTGACGGCGAGGGCATAGATACCGTGCTCCGTCTGCTTGCCGCACCCGCCGTCTTCCTGCCGGCGGTTCTGCGCCTGCAGCGAGGCGAAAAGCCGGTAAAGCCCAATGCAGGCCTCTCACAGTCGACCGATATCCTGCGCATGCTCTCAGGCGCGATGCCGAGTGCCGAGCAGACCGCAGCCCTCGACACTTATCTCGTGACGATCTCAGATCACGGCCTGAACGCTTCGACCTTCGCATCGCGTGTCATTGCCTCCACCCGTGCCGGCCTCACCTCCTCTGTTCTGGCGGCAATCAGTGCGCTCAAGGGACCGCTGCATGGCGGCGCGCCGGGACCGGTGCTCGATATGCTGGATGGGATAGGAAGCGAGGCCAATGCCGGCCCCTGGCTGCGTTCCGCACTCGATCGCGGTGAGCGGCTGATGGGCTTCGGCCACCGCGTCTATCGCGTGCGCGACCCACGCGCTGACGCGCTGAAAAACGCGCTGAAGCCGCTCGTTGCCGCCAGCCAGGTCAATGCCGCCAGAATTGCGCTTGCCGAGGCGGTGGAACAGGCGGCGCTTGCGGTTCTAAGGGAACGCAAGCCGGACCGGCCGCTGGATGTGAATGTGGAATTCTATACCGCTCTGCTCTTGGAAAGCCTCGGCTTCCCGCGCGAAGCCTTCACAGGCGTCTTTGCCATCGGCCGCACCGTCGGCTGGATTGCGCATGCCCGCGAGCAGGCCTTGGAGGGCCGCCTCATCCGTCCACGCTCGGTCTATGTGGGACCACTGCCGGAAGCGGCATGACGGAATGAAAAAGCCGCTCCCTCGTTTCAAAGGGAGCGGCTGGAATTGTGTAACAGCGAATAATTAGACCAACCGGCTCTGTTCCGTGGCCGCTTCGATGAAGCTCGCAAAGAGCGGATGCGGGTCGAGCGGGCGAGACTTTAGTTCCGGATGGTACTGAACGCCGATGAACCACGGATGGTCGGGATACTCGATCGTCTCCGGCAGAACACCATCAGGTGACATGCCCGAGAAGACGAGGCCGCAATCTTCCAGCCGGTCCTTGTAGTCGATGTTGACTTCGTAGCGGTGGCGATGACGCTCGGAAATGTCGGTAGAGCCGTAGATATCCGAAATCTTCGTGCCCTTCTTCAGCGCCGCCTTATAGGCGCCGAGACGCATCGTGCCGCCGAGGTCTCCCGCGGCCGTTCGCTTTTGCAGCTCATTGCCCTTTACCCATTCGGTCATCAGGCCAACGACCGGTTCCGGGGTCGGGCCGAACTCGGTCGAGGAGGCGTTGGGCACATCAGCCAAGTTGCGGGCAGCCTCGATGACGGCCATCTGCATGCCGAAGCAGATGCCGAAATACGGTACCTTGCGCTCGCGGGCAAAACGCGCCGCGTGGATCTTGCCTTCTGAACCGCGCTCGCCGAAGCCGCCGGGCACGAGAATGCCATGGACCTTTTCGAGGTAAGGCGCCGGATCTTCCTTTTCGAAGACTTCCGACTCGATCCATTCGAGCTTGACCTTGACGCGGTTGGCGATACCGCCGTGATGCAGCGCCTCGATCAGCGACTTATAGGCATCCTTGAGGCCTGTATATTTGCCGACGATCGCGATCGTTACCTCGCCTTCCGGTGTACGGATGCGATTGCAGACCTCTTCCCACTGATTGAGGCGCGGCTTCGGAGCCGGCTCGATGCCGAACGCGGCCAGCACTTCATCGTCGAGGCCTTCCTTGTGATAGGCCATTGGCACGTCATAGATATTGGCAACGTCGAGCGCCTGGATGACGGCGGAGGGACGCACGTTGCAGAACAGCGACAGCTTGCGGCGCTCTGCTTCCGGGATTTCCCGGTCGGCACGGACCAAGAGAATGTCGGGATGAATGCCGAGCGCCTGCAGTTCCTTGACGGAATGCTGCGTCGGCTTGGTCTTCAGCTCGCCTGCTGCCGGAATGTACGGCATCAGCGTCAGGTGCACGTAGATAGCTGTGCCGCGCGGTAGGTCGTTGCCGAGCTGGCGGATCGCCTCCATGAAGGGCATCGCCTCGATGTCGCCGACCGTGCCGCCGATCTCGCAGATGACGAAATCGTAATCGTCATTGCCCTCGATAACGAAATCCTTGATCTCGTTGGTGACGTGCGGAATGACCTGAACGGTCGCGCCGAGATAGTCGCCGCGGCGTTCCTTGTCGATGATGTTCTTGTAGATGCGCCCGGTGGTGATGTTGTCGGTCTTGGTCGCCGAGCGCCCCGTAAAACGCTCGTAGTGGCCGAGATCGAGGTCGGTTTCCGCGCCGTCGTCGGTGACGAAGACTTCGCCGTGCTGGGTCGGGCTCATAGTGCCCGGATCCACGTTCAGATAGGGGTCAAGTTTGCGAAGCCGCACCCGATAACCACGGGCCTGCAACAACGCTCCGAGAGCCGCGGCCGCAATTCCTTTTCCGAGGGAAGAAACCACGCCGCCAGTGATGAATACGTATCGCGCCATGGGAGTCACCGGATACCTTTTCAAAAACGATTCCACCAGCCCAAAAATTCTTTTCCGGAACTTTTGGTGCGTGGCGCAGGAATCTGAACAAAAGAAAACCGGCAGACCCGAGGGCCTGCCGGCGGTTTATTTTCTGGACCGGCTTATTGAACCGTGGGGACGCCGGAAGGCTGTGCCGGCGCGGTAGCGGCCGGGGCCTCAGGCTGAGCCGGAGCCGTCGTCTGAGCAGCCGGAGCGGTCGCCGCAGGGGCGCTTGCAGCCGGTGCCTGAGTTGCTGGCGTCTGCGCCGCAGGAGCTTGCGTTGCCGGGGCAGCCGGTGCCGGAGCCGCAGCGCCGCCATTCGGAACGCCGCTGTTATCGGCGGGCTTGGCCGGAGCCCCTGTGTTGCCGCCGCCGAGCGAATCGAGAATGCCGTTGCCCTGCCCGCTCGTTGCCGGAATGCGATTGAGAATATCGGTCGGTCGGCTTTCGTATCGGGTCAGGATGCCGAGGCCGAGCGAGGTGATGAAGAACAGCGTCGCCAGGATCGCCGTGGTGCGCGTCAGCGCATTGGCCGTGCCGCGAGCCGACATGAAGCCCGATCCGCCGCCGATACCGAGGCCGCCGCCTTCGGAGCGCTGGATGAGCACGACGCCGACGAGCGCGAGCACGATCATGAGATGGATGACAATCAATACGGTCTGCATGGGTCCAGTCCTGCCCGTCTGAGGACGGACATAAAGTAAAAATCTGGCGGCTCTTTACATGAGGTCATCAGCTATTCCAAGCCCTTCGGCCAGGAATATGCAATCGCTTCAGGCGAGCAGCGCTTCGTATGTGCCGTAGATGGCGAGGAAGTCGGTGGCTTTCAAGCTCGCACCGCCGATCAGCGCGCCATCGACATTGTCGACGGCGAGCAGTTCGCGGGCATTGCCGGGCTTGACCGAGCCGCCGTAGAGAATGCGCATGCCCTTGCCCTCGTCACCGAAGCGGTGGACGAGTTCGGAGCGGATGAAGGCGTGGGCGATTTCCACGTCCTTTGCCGTCGGTGTCAGCCCTGTACCGATCGCCCAGACGGGCTCATAGGCAATAACGGTATTGTCAGCGGTTGCTTCCTCCGGCAGCGAGCCGGAAAGCTGGCGCTTGAGAATGTCGAGGGTCTGATAGGCGTCGCGCTCTTCGCCGGTCTCGCCGACGCAGACGATCGCCGTCAGGTCCGCCTGATAGGCGGCTTGCGCCTTGGCGCGGATCATATGGTCGGTCTCGGCATGGTCGATGCGCCGTTCCGAATGGCCGACGATCACATAGGTGCCGAAGCAATCGGCAATCATGTCAGCCGAAATATCGCCGGTATGCGCACCGGATTGCGCCTGATGGCAATCCTGTCCGCCGATCGCAAGCGGGCTGTCGGTCGCAAGCGCGGTCGAGACGTAAAGCAGTGTCGCCGGCGGGCAGATCAGCGTTTCGACCTTCTCAGACAACGGAACCATGACGCCTTGGGCAATCGCCTTGATCTGGTCCAATGAATCGCGCGTGCCGTTCATCTTCCAGTTCCCCGCCACGAGCGGGCGTACGTCAGGTGTCATGCTGCTCTCCCAAAATCCGCATATCCGGCGGCCTTAGCAAAAGCGTGGCTCAAAAGAAAGCGCCGGGGATGGCTTGAGGCCCTATATGACCCGGAATCTGCCGTTCAGGACGCCAAAACCCAGTTCAGCACTCTGCGCCAGTCGATCATGCGGATCGGCGTTCCATGATTGCCGTTCTGAAAGAGCGTGAAATGCGTCGGGTACTTCGCCTTGTCGAGCTTTTCGAACAGTGCCTGCTGCTCGGTTGCCGCATAGACAGGGTCACGGCTGCCATGGGCAAACCACAGCGGCAGCTTGGCTTTGTAGAACGGGCTTTTCACGAAATCCGGGTCCGAGACGCCGCTCATGATCAGCATGCCCTTCAGCCGCTTGACGCTTCCGGCGTCGCGCGCGATGCCCCAGCAGATCTGGCTGCCCATCGAGGCGCAGCTGAGGATAACTGGACGGCCTGGAGACTGCGCGCTCGCATATCGGATCAGCCCGGCAATGGCGGCAACGCCATTGGCGTCGAAGGTCTTGACCGTCGGGGAATAATAGACGCCACCGTTGCCGGCCGTAAGGTTCTTCAGCCGGTTGAAGTTGCCGCCGAAGGAATAGTCATTTGCGCCGAGCCGCCGGTCTCCGTCGCGGCCGTGGATGAAGATGACCGTGAAGGCGGCGTTCTGGGCTGGTCCCACCCTGGTGACATCGAGCCTGATGCCGTCGAGCGACAGCGTTTCATCTGTCTGCAGCTTCTTGACGCCGAGCGAGACATATTTCTGCTGCACCCGCTTTTGCGGGATCTGGTCGCGCCCGTTGATATCCCGCATCTCGTCGTAATCGATTACTTCCGATGCGCCGTCATCGCCCGTCTGCAGCACTGTCTGCGCCGAAAACAGATCGTCCTTATAGGGCGGCAACGTCTCGGCCGCGGCGGTCGTGACAGCCGCCGACAGGAAAAAGGCCGCAATTGCAGTGATTATGGTGCAATGACTTGTGGACATCGGCATGCAGATGGTTCCCATAGAGCTGCCGCGACTTGCCATTCGGCGCCCGGCAACGCAAATCACATCTTGAAAAGCTCCGCAAATCCGGGGCGCGTCGCGTATCGGGGCGCTTTCTGTCAGAATCCCCCTGATTCGCAAACGCGACGCGGACTGTGACTATTGTGGGCCAGCGGCGGCCCTTCACGAGAATAAGATCTGAACGGTTCCATGGAAGACAGCAACGACCTCTTTTCCGGAATGCCCCTGACGCAGAAGCAGGAGGAGGCTGCAAAGCCTGCAGCACCCGCCGAACGGCCCGCCGCGGCTGCGGCACCCGCTACCGCACGCCCTGCCCCGACGACGTCGAACGGCGATGATTACGGCGCATCCTCGATCCGCGTTCTGGAAGGTCTGGAGCCCGTTCGCATGCGCCCAGGCATGTATATCGGCGGCACCGACGAGAAGGCGCTGCACCATCTTTTTGCCGAAGTCATCGACAACTCGATGGACGAAGCAGTGGCCGGCCATGCCGATTTCATCGACGTGCATCTCGATATCCAGGGCTATCTCACGGTCACCGACAACGGCCGCGGTATTCCGGTCGAGAACCACCCGCAGGTTCCCGGCAAGTCGACGCTCGAAGTCATCATGACCAAGCTGCATGCCGGCGGTAAGTTCGACGGCAAGGCCTACGAGACCTCCGGCGGTCTGCACGGCGTCGGCGTGTCCGTCGTCAATGCACTGTCGGATGTTCTCGAAGTCGAAGTCGCTCGTAACCGCAAGCTCTACCGCCAGCGCTTCTCGCGCGGCGTGCCGCAGGGCGGGATCGAGGAACTGGGCGATGTGCACAATCGCCGCGGCACCAAGGTTCGCTTCCACCCCGACCCGCAGATCTTCGGCGACCACGCGAAGTTCGATGCGGGCCGTGTCTTCCGCATGGCCCGGTCAAAAGCCTATCTATTCGGCGGTGTCGAGATCCGCTGGAGCTGCGATCCGGGCGTGCTGCCCGAGGGCTCCGACGTGCCTGACAAGGCCGTCTTCCACTTCCCCGGCGGCCTGAAGGATTACCTGCAGGCGACGATGGGCAAGGAATTCACCGTCACCCGCGAAATCTTCGCCGGCAAGAGTGAAAAGGTTGCCGGCCACGGTGCGCTGGAATGGGCGATCACCTGGTATGGCGGCGATCCGCAGGTTCATTCCTATTGCAATACCATCCCGACACCCGAAGGCGGCACGCATGAGGCGGGTCTGCGCATCGCGCTGACAAAGGGCCTGAAGAGCTACGCCGAACTGACGCAGAACAAGCGCGCCGCGCAGATCACCACCGACGACGTGATGATTTCTGCCGTCGGCATGCTCTCGGTCTTTATCCGCGAGCCGGAATTCGTTGGCCAGACCAAGGATCGACTGGCAACGGTCGAAGCCCAGCGTCTCGTCGAAAATGCGCTTCGCGACCCGTTCGACCACTTTCTCGCCGACAATCCGGGTGAAGCCGAGAAGCTTCTCGACTGGGTGATCGAGCGAGCAGAAGAACGCCTGCGCCGCCGCAAGGAGAAGGAAGTCAACCGCAAGACCGCGGTACGCAAACTGCGCCTGCCAGGCAAGCTTGCCGATTGCTCGCAGAACACTGCCGAAGGCGCCGAACTTTTCCTCGTCGAGGGTGACTCGGCAGGTGGCTCCGCCAAGCAGGCGCGCAACCGCGCCAACCAGGCTATCCTGCCGCTGCGCGGCAAGATCCTCAACGTCGCCAGCGCCGGCCGCGAGAAGCTCTCGGCCAACCAGCAGATCTCCGATCTCATCCAGGCGCTTGGCTGCGGCACGCGCTCGAAATACCGCGAAGAGGATCTGCGCTACGAACGCATCATTGTCATGACTGATGCCGACGTCGACGGCGCGCATATCGCTTCGCTGCTCATCACCTTCTTCTATCAGGAGATGCCGGAGCTCGTGCGCGGGGGGCATCTCTTCCTTGCGGTGCCACCGCTCTACAAGATCACGCAGGGCGCAAAGTCTGCCTATGCCCGTGATGATGAGCATCGCGCCGAACTGATGGAGACGGAATTCAAAGGCAAGGCCAAGATCGAGATCAGCCGCTTCAAAGGTCTCGGTGAAATGCTGCCCGCTCAGCTCAAGGAAACCACCATGGATCCCTCCAAGCGCACCCTTCTGCGCGTGCTGATCGATGAGGTAGATTTCGAAGGCACGCGCAATGCCGTCGACGACCTGATGGGGACCAAGGCCGAGGCACGCTTCCGTTTCATCCAGGAACGTGCGGCTTTCGCTGAAGACCTCGATATTTGACGCATGTCGCGCAAAAGTGTGCAGCGGTTTTGCGACAACGACATGCGAAAAACAAAGACTCAAAGCGGGGAGCGAATCTGAAAGAGCGCGAGACGCGTCGAGTCACAGCGAATTCATAGAACTGACGAAGAACCGTTACGCTTCCGTCAAAATACCGGCGCAATAGAACGGCCGGCGCTCTGCCCTCCCGAGAGGTCACTGCAGCGCCGGCCCTCTTGTTTCAACCCTTTGCCGGATATTTGCCATGACCAGGCGTTTTCTCGCGACTGCCGCTTTCGTTCTCCTGTCCAGCACCGCTTCCGTTTTCGCAACCGATATTGGCGCGACCGTCGAGACCGCCTGCCCCTTCGGCGATTGCGCCGCTGCGATCTCCCTTTCCTATCTCGGTGAATTCGTCATCCCGACCGGTCAGATGGAAAACGGCGTTGAATTCGGCGGCATTTCCGGCCTCGATTTCGATGCCGCCACTGGCCATTACATTGCCATCAGCGACGATCGCTCCGAAAAGGCCCCGGCCCGCTTCTACGCTCTCGATATCGATGTCAGCGCCGCCGGCTTGAAGGGCGTCACCGTCGTCAAGCATGTCACCTTCCAGGACAAGAACGGCCAGCCTTTCGCCTCGCGCACCGTCGATCCTGAATCCATCCGCTTCGGCAAGGACGGCATTTACTGGGGTAGCGAGGGTGATGCAAAGGCGCTGATCGCCCCCTTCGTGCGCGTCACCTCTCCTGATGGCACCTTCGTGCGCGAGTTCAAGCTGCCTGACGGTTTTGCGCCGACCGCCGACAAGTCGACCGGCATCCGCGACAATCTCGCTTTCGAGGATATCGCGGTGTCTCCATCCGGTGATGTATTCGTCGGCGTTGAGGCGGCCCTCTATCAGGACGGCCCGAACCCCAGCCTGACCACAGGCAGCCTGTCGCGCATCGTCCGCTATGACGGCGCAACCGGAGAGCCCAAGGCTCAGTATGTCTATCCGGTCTCGCCGATCCCTCAGGCCGCCACGAAGGCCGAAGGTGGCAACGACAACGGCATGTCGGAAATGATTGCCCTTGATGATCACCGCCTGCTTGCCGTCGAGCGCAGCTATGCCCAGGGCTTCGGCAACAACGTCAAGCTTTTCATGATGGATCTCGATGGCGCGACCGATGTCTCCTCCATCGCCTCGCTTGCCAAGAACGACCAGCGCGTCGTCCCTGCCCGTAAAAGCCAGGTGCTGGATCTGCGTGCCATCGGCCTGACGCCGGACAATATCGAGGCCATGGCAATCGGCAAGGCGAAGGATGGCACTGATGTCCTGATCCTCGGTTCGGACAATAATTTCTCGACTGGCCAGAAGAGTCAGTTCTACGCCTTCAAGATCAACCGCCGCCCTCAATAATATCGAGGCGATCGAAAGCTCAAAGAAGTACGCTTTGCACACGCTTTATCGGGCGGACCTTGAAACCGCCCGGTTCATAGCCCATAAACTAGGACAACAATAAAAAGAGGCGCGCGTGGGTGTGTTTAATCGTCAGAAAACCAATACGGAGCCGCGATGGCTGGGGCCTTCGGCGACGATCCGTACGCCGCTGATACCTTCCATTTCGGCTGCCCGCTGGCTGCTCGTGCTCGTTGCCGCAGCCGGCGTCTATTTCTTTTACGGCTTCGTGGTGCCTGTACTCGCAGCCCTCGTCATCGGCTTTGCGAGCTGGCCGCTTTACCGCAAGCTGGTTGCCCGCGTCGGCGGCAATACGACGATCGCCGCGACAATCGCGATTGTCCTCATAGTCACCTTTCTCGTCATTCCGATCAGCCTTGCCGTTGCCTATACGACCGGTGAAGTGCGCACCTGGGTCGCATGGGCGATCCACGCCAACCGCTTCGGGGCGGAGACGCCGCAATGGATCGTCGCGCTCCCGCTCGCTGGCTCCTATCTCGATGAACTTTGGACGAAATATATCGGCAGCCCCGGTGCCATGGGTGAGCTGATCCAGGCAGTCAGCGGCGCCCATATCGGCAACATCTACCGCGCGGTTCTGGCGGCTGGCGGCGGTGCCTTTCACCTGCTCCTTACGCTGCTCTTCATGCTGATCGCACTCTTCTTTGTCTATCGCGACGGCTTCTCCTTCTCCAAGCAGATCGACATGCTCGGCGAACGCATTCTGCCGAACCGCTGGGAGCGTATTTCCCGCGTTGTGCCTGCCACCATCAGCTCGACGGTCATGGGCATGACGCTGATTGCCATCGGTGAAGGCATCGTGCTGGGCGTTGCCTACTGGATCGCCGGCGTGCCCTCGCCCGTCACCCTCGGCGTGCTGACCGGCGTCATGGCGCTGATCCCCGGCGGTGCACCGCTCTCCTTCACGCTCGTATCCGTCTATTTGCTGGCGAGCGGCGCACATGTCGCCGGCATCGCCCTCTTCGTCTGGGGCACGGTCGAACTCTTCATCGTCGACAAGACGCTGCGCCCCAAGCTCGTCGGTGGACCGATCAAGCTGCCGTTCCTGCCGACCTTCTTCGGCCTCGTCGGCGGCGTGAAGACGATGGGCTTCCTCGGCCTCTTTATCGGCCCTGTGCTGATGGCGCTGCTGGTCGCGATCTGGCGCGAATGGATACATGAAGTCCGCACCGCCGATGCAGGCCCGCATGTCATCCTCGATGAACAGGCGCCACCGGTTCACCGAGCGGCCGAATGATCTCCAGGTCGCAGAAGCAGGTTAAGCAGTAAGGCGCTTTTCCATGAAGAGGCTCAGCGGGTCAAGCAGATAGGAGCCGAAAGGTTCGATCTCGATATATCCGTATTTCCTGTAGAGGCTGATCGCTTCGGGTTGGTAGATGCCGGTCTCCAGACGAATGGCCTCAAGACCTTTTGCCCGGCCGATTTCCTCCAGCCGGTCCATCAGCCGGCTTGCGACTCTCAGGCCTCGCGCCTCGGGATCAACGAACATGCGCTTGATTTCTGCCGTTCCGTCGCCTGCTTCCACCAGCGCGCAGCAGCCGACGATCTCGCTGCCGTTGCGCGCCACGAGGAAGCTGACGGACGGCTTTTCCAGCGTCGAAATATCGACGAGGTGGTTGCTCTCGGGTGGATAGAGCGATTGTGCATAGGCATCCGAGAGGTTGAGAAGCCGGATCACGCCATCCTGACGCGGCGATTCCAGAGCGATGATCACTGACATTTTCTCTCCTCTTCCAACGAAACGAGCGATTTTTCCCTGGATGACGAGGACTTCAGGTCGCTGCCCTCATTCCGTTGGAATTGTGCTTTCGAAGGTGGTGACACGCTCAATAGCCATGGAGGCAAAATATGCAAGCCGTCCTCATCGCCATGACGATCCTCGGTTGCGACGATTCCGTCAGCCAATGCAATTACGTTGCCACGGTCGACAAACAATGGGAAACCGTCGTCGCCTGCGATGCCGAGGCCGAGCAGCGGCTGAAGGCCTATGCCAATGCAAGCTATCCGACCGTCATTGCCGTCTGCGAGGCGCCTAAGTCGCTTGCCGCTGCCGAACCGGCCAAGCCCGCGCCCGCTGCCCCGGCAGCGCCGGAGGTAGCCGAACAACGGGATGGCCTTGGCGGTTTCGTGGATACTATTGCCGGGCGTGTGCGCGCCAATCTGCCTTCCGGCCGGGACGTGAAAAACACCCTGGCAAAACCGCTGCACTTCGTTTCTGCAAGCTATTCCTGGGCCGCCGCCCGGTTTAACGACTAGCCAGCCGCAAGCGAGGCATAAACACGGGCCGACCGGCGCTGCTCGGCAACATGCAGCTTTTCGACCATATCGAGCAACTCGCCGACAGCGTCGTGTTGCCCGACCCGGTTGTGGAATTTCTGAAGCAGGCGCCCGCAGACGCTGCCGAGAAGCGAGGTTGCCGTCTTGCGCGAAGCTTCGCGCCACAGAAACGTCGCTTCCACGAAGATGATGCTGATATCACGCGGCAGGCCGGCCGATTCATAGAGCGCGCGCACGGCATGCATGCGGCCCGTGGCAAGGATTGCCCGCACGCGGCGATCGTTGCAGCCAGATAGATTGACGATGGCACAGGCGAAGAACTCCACCTTGCCGCAGCAGAGCGCATGCATGAGGAAGGACGGCGTCAGCCGGTCGTTCAGGCGAAGATGCTCGACAAGATCGGGGACTTCGATCGGTGAGATATCGCCGGCAATGGAAACGATCGCTGCTTCCGTCGCCTCGCGGCTGATGCGCTGCAGCCTCTGGAGGCCGATTGCCGCCTGCGCCAGCGGCAGACCGACCAGCGCATTGCTGACATGCTGTGTCAGAAGCTGCCGGGCATCGGCCGGCAGATCGATGCGGTCGAGAAGCAGGTTTCTGATGTCGACGATATCGCCGAGCCGCTCGGCAATCCGCTTCAGGGACTGGGCGGAAATCGCGGCGCTATCGTTTTCCAGGAGGCAGAGAACCTCGTCCTCGTCACCGACTTCGGCAAGCGCCGCCGAAACAGGACGCGTGACATAGGCGCGTGCCGCAATGAGCATCCGTGTTGCGCTGCTGCCGCGTGCTGCGAGATCGACCAGGTCGGCATCCGTCAAAATCGGCGAGCATGTCACCGCGTGGCAGGCGATTTCCGGCTGGTCCTCGGCGAGCGAGAGAATGATGTTGCGCGGCGCATGCGGTGCCCAGGCTATCGCCTCGGCGAGCGCAAGCCGCACACGTGGCGACGGATCGTCGAGCAGATAGGTCATCGCCTTTTCCGCAGCGGCGCGCCGGTCATCTGACATTTCCGATTTGAGATAGACGCGTCCGAGAGCACTCGCAGCGGCCGCCCTGTCAGCGGCCTTGGCCGTTTCGGCCCAACGAAGAAATGCCTCAATGATCACGACCACGCCCCGGGTACTGAACGCGATTCGGTCGCGTCTTATTCAATACAGGGACGGTAGCCGGAAAAAGTTTATTATTGGTTCACCATGTTTGTTAGCTTTTGCTCAAGCCTTGCGTCGTGTTCAGACTTTCGGCCTGAACATTTCGAACACCTCGCTGCCCTCGCAATAATCCATATACCCCATGCGCGCGATCGGCCGCGCCAACGCCACAACGAACCGGCCATCCCTGATGATGGTTTCATCGATATGAATGCCGACAACTTCCCCAAAGACGAAGACATTCTCAGATGCTTGGCCGGACAGTGTCTTCGGCTCGATGATCTCGGTCACCTTGCATTCCAATACGGCGAAAGCCTCAGCCACATAGGGCGCATCGATGAGTTCCGCCTGTTTTGGAGTCAGCCCTGCGAATTCGAACTCGTTGGTGCCGTAAGGTAAGGCAGCAGAGGTCAGGTTCATCTGCTCCGCCAGATTGCGGCTGACGAAATTGCAGGTGAATACGCCGGTCTCCCTGGCGTTTTGCTGGCTATGCTTATGCCCGCTCGACGAAAACATCACCAGCTTCGGCTTGTCGGCGACCGCATTGAAAAAGGAATAGGGGGCGAGATTGATTGACCCGTCCCTGCCCTTGCTGCCGATCCAGCCGATCGGACGCGGCGCAACGATCGCCTTGAAAGGATCGTGCGCCAGCCCGTGCTGATTGGTATCCGTCGTATAGAACATCACACTTCGCCGCCGACCCAGGTGACCGTCTCGGTTAGTTCGGGACGCGGACGCTCGACGGGCGGGAATGTGCTGGAGCCGATATGGATGAAGCCGGCGACCTTTTCACCCGGGTGGACGCCGAGCGGCGGGTAGGCACGCTCGTCATAGGCAAACCATTCCGTCAGCCAGTTTGCAACGTAGCCATGCGCATTGGCGGCCAGGATGACGTTGAGGCAGAGCGCGCCGGCCGACATGATCTGCTCCCATTCGGGGATCTTGATATGCGGGCCGGCCTTGCTGACGATGCCGACGACGACGGGTGCGCGCGTAAAGCGCGTGCGCTCCACCTGGATCATTTCCTCGGAAAGATCGGGCTTGGCTTCGAGCGCCAGTTTCAGCAGCTCTTCGCCGAGCCTTACACGCTCTTCGCCGCGATAGACGATGAAGCGCCAGGGGGCGAGCTTGCCGTGATCGGGAACGCGCGATGCAAGGCGTAGAATTTCCTCTATCTCTTCCTTTGCCGGTCCCGGTTCACACATCTGGAATGCAGGGATGGAACGGCGCACGGCGAGATAATCGATCAGCTTGATGTCGGATTTCATGCAGGGGAAGCTCTCATTTATATGCGGAGGTTGGCCACAGGTCTTGAATTTGCCATGCCATTGGTCTTGAAGTGGACTTTGCGATTTCAGAAGTCAATCGGTTCACGAACAGGATGTTTGGCATTTTGCCTTTTGCACGAATTGGCCTTGCTATTGCTCTGATGTTGCTGACGCCATTCGGCGCTGCAGCTCAGGACGCCTTCAAGGAATTCAAGCAGCTCGAATCGACGCCGAAAATGCCGAAGCTCAACGCATTCGTCGCGCCGGGAGCGGCACAAGGCCTGCGCCTGCGTGACGTTTCGCTGGAGGCGAAGTTGACGGCCGATGGCGCGCCTGTCGAAGACGGGCTTTCCTGGTACGTCTTCAGTCCGGTTGCCGGAGCCGATGGCAAGTTGCCGCTCATCGCCAGTTCCCGCGGAGGCACGGCAGCCTTCCAGCTCGCTGCCGGCGATTATTTCGTCAACGTCTCCTTCGGCCGCGCCGGCGTTACCAAGAAGCTGACGGTGCCGGATGCAAGCGAAGTCGACAAGCAAGTCATGATCCTCGATGCCGGCGGCCTATTGCTCAATGCCGTCTCCGGCTCCGATGTCCGTATTCGACCCAACCAGCTGAGCTTCTCGATCTATTCCGCCGAAGTCCGCGACGACGGTGAGCGCGGCCTTGTGATGGCCGATGTACCGCCGAATACGGTCGTGCGCCTCAATGCCGGCACCTATCACGTCGTTTCCGAATACGGCAACGTCAACGCCACGATCCGCGCCGATATCCAGGTCGAAGCCGGCAAGCTCACCGAAGCGACGATCCAGCACAGGGCCGCTCAGATCAATTTCAAGCTGGTTTCGGAAGCCGGCGGCGAAGCGATCGCCGATACCGCCTGGTCGATCCTGACGGCGGCCGGCGACAGTGTTGGCGAAAGTGTCAGCGCCTTTCCGACCATGGTGCTGGCGGAAGGCGAATACACAGCGGTCGCCCGCAACAAGGACAAGATCTATCAGCGTGATTTCACTGTCGTTGCCGGCGTCAATACCGATGTCGAAGTGCTGATGAAGGACCAGCAGGCCCAGCAGCCGATTGCTCCAGCCGCCACGGCCCTACCGCCGGGACAGGCCGCGGCCGGGCCGAAGGGCGTGCCTCAGCCGGGCGACGAGATCCCGCCGCAGCCGCCCTTGCCGTCCTACGAAGATCTTCAAAACGGCGACGGCGCCAGCCTCGACTGAAGCCGGATCCGGACGTTCGGGAAGTTTTCAGCTCGCCCGCCTCTTTGACGCCATCGAGAAGACGGCGTCAAAGAGGCGAGCGAGCAGATCCTTTCGGTCGCTGCCGCTGCTTAATTCTTCCCAGGACAATACCCTTCCCACATGCGCGATGATCGTGCTGCCCGAGAGACGGCGGAACTCGCGGATCAGCAGCGACAGGCGCAGCGTCATCGAAACCCGGCTGGCGAGATGGAAGAGCCGGCCGTTCTGGCCTTCGAAATAGATCGGCAGCGCGCTGGCGCGCGCCGCCTGGATGAGCTTGGCCGGGAACATCTTCCATGGCAGATCTTCGGCGCGGCCGAAACCCTTCTTGGCAGTGGCCACACCACTGGCCAGGAAAACCACGATCGTCGTCCCTTCCTTCAGCAGGCGAACGGCCTCGTGGCGGCTCTTCATATTCATCGCCATCGCTTCCTTGGTTTCCTCGAAAGAGATCGGCAGCGAGTAAGGCGCCATCTCCGGCACCTTCAGGAGATCGTTATGGATCAGCACTCGGAATGGACGGCCGAGCTGTTCGGCAAGCGCCAGCACCGCAATGCCGTCGCCGATGCCGAAAGGGTGATTGGCGACGATCACGATCGGTTCTTCCGGCAAGGGCGCAAGCGGCCAGTTGCCCTTCACATCGACCTCGACATTGATGAGGTCGAGCATCTTGCCGAAGACGCGGTCGCTCTTGCCGACGATATCGCTGCGCCAGATATCGTAGAGCCGCACATAGCGGTCGCGGCCGGAAAGGCCTTCTATGGATCGGATGAGCCAGCGCTTGAGGCGTGGATCCCGTTCGTTCGCGTAGGAAAGCTCTCTGAAGCGCACACGAATGCCTGTCGGGATGAAAACCCCGTCCCTATTTGTGGCGGCTATAAAATGTTGCATGTCAGATTTCTGACAGCGCCGGGCAGATCGCTGCCGGGCGCTGTCATTGTCCAAAAGGCAGCCTTCAGGCTGCCTTGGCCTTCTTTGCATCGAGCTTGCGACGGATATCGGGCGGTGTTGCCTCCAGGACAAGGCTTTCGATCGCCGATTCCAGCGACATAGAGGTTTGCTCCCGGCTGCCGAGGCGGCGGATATTGACCGTGCGCTCTTCCGCTTCCTTCTTGCCGCAGACGATGATGACGGGAACTTTCGTAACGGAATGTTCGCGGATCTTGTAATTGATCTTCTCGTTACGGAAGTCGGTCTCGACATGCAGCCCGGCTTCGCGCAGCGCATCCGCCACTTCCCGACCGTAGCCATCGGCTTCGGAAGTAATCGTCGCAACGACGACCTGCAGCGGCGAGACCCACAGCGGCAAATGGCCGGCGAAGTTCTCGATCAGGATTCCGAGGAAGCGTTCCATCGAGCCGCAAATGGCGCGATGGATCATCACCGGCTGCGTCTTTTCCGAATTGCTGTCGATATAGAAGGCGCCGAAGCGTTCCGGCAGGTTGAAGTCGACCTGCGTCGTGCCGCACTGCCACTCGCGCCCGATCGCGTCCTTCAGCGTATATTCGAACTTCGGCCCGTAGAAGGCGCCCTCGCCCGGCAGGATACCGGTCTTGATCCGTCCCTCGGACTGCGCCTCGATCGTCTTTAACACGTCGGTCATGACGGCTTCCGCCCGGTCCCACAGCGCATCGGTGCCGACGCGCTTGTCCGGACGGGTGGAGAGCTTGACGACGATTTCCTTGAAACCGAAGTCTTCATAGACTGACAGGATCAGGTCATTGATCTTCAGGCATTCGGCCGCCATCTGCTCGTCGGTGCAGAAGATGTGCGCGTCGTCCTGCGTGAAGCCGCGCACGCGCATCAGACCATGCAGCGCGCCCGAAGGCTCGTAGCGATGCACCAGGCCAAATTCGGCGAGACGGATCGGCAATTCGCGATAGGACTTCAGCCCGTGTTTGAAGATCTGCACATGGCCGGGGCAGTTCATCGGCTTCAGCGCAAAGACGCGGTTATCCGCTTCCTTGTCTTCGGGATGCGTCATCGCATGCGCCGATTTCACGGCGAACATGTTTTCCTGGTACCAGCCCCAGTGACCTGAGGTTTCCCAGAGCGCCGTGTCAAGCACCTGCGGCGCGTTGACTTCCTGATAGTCGATCTCAAGTCGCCGTCGCATGTAGGAGACGAGCGATTGGAAGATACGCCAGCCCTTGCCATGCCAGAAAACGACGCCCGGACCCTCTTCCTGGAAGTGGAACAGGTCCATTTCGCGGCCGAGCTTGCGGTGATCGCGCTTTTCAGCTTCCGCCAGCATGTGCAGGTAATTGTCGAGATCGGCCTGCTCGGCCCATGCCGTACCGTAGATGCGCGACAGCATGGCGTTGTTGCTGTCGCCACGCCAATAGGCGCCGGCAACCTTCATCAGCTTGAAGGCGCTGCCGATCTGGCCGGTCGAGGCCATGTGTGGGCCGCGGCAAAGGTCGAACCATTCGCCCTGATTGTAGATCTTCAGATCCTGCCCTTCGGGAATCGCATCGACGAGCTCGACCTTGTACTGCTCGCCCTTGGCGGCGAAGACTTCCTTGGCCTTCTCGCGCGACCAGATCTGTTTGGTGAAGGGCGCGTTCCGGGCAATGATCTCCTTCATCTTCTTTTCGATCTTCGGCAGATCGTCGGGCGTGAAAGGCTCGTTCTTGGCAAAGTCGTAATAGAAGCCGTTCTCAATAACAGGGCCGATCGTCACCTGCGTGCCGGGCCAGAGTTCCTGCACGGCTTCGGCCATCACGTGTGCTGCGTCATGCCTGATGAGCTCCAGCGCGCGCGGATCCTTGCGCGTGATGATCTCGATCTTGCCGTCGGTGACGGCGTCGGAAAGGTCGCGCACGGTGCCGTCAATCGCAATGGCGACGGCGCTCTTGGCAAGCGACTTGGAAATGGATTCGGCGACATCCCTGCCGGTCGCGCCAGCTGCGAAGCTGCGCATCGAACCATCAGGAAATGTCAGGGAAACGGATTGGGACATCGAAATTCTCCTTGTCCAGTCCCGCCAACGAATGCGGGTGGTTGAAACGGAAGCGTCATCCCATCAGGATGCGCTGCCGCCTGATACTGATATTTGGGATCTAAGTAAAGGAAAAGCCTATCTAAAGAACCATTTCAAAAAGGCCGCGCACGGTGTTCCAGTTGCGCAGCGTACCCACGCCCATGCGCTTAGTCGTAAGCGCCGAAAGCAACTTGGATTGGCTCGGCTTGCCGTGGAAGTCGATCCAAAGATCGCAGCCGACAAGCTTCATCCGCTGCCCTTCGGCAAGGAGCGGCTTCAGTGCTTCTACCTTGTCCGGGTCGATCGGCAGCCGGTTGACGCGCACGATTACCTGGTCGCCAACGCCGTCCTTGAAGGGATTGGCGCTGCAGAGCGCCATCCAGGTGCAGTCGCTGCGCACGATGATATCGACATGCTTGCCGAACTTTTCCTCAAAGGCCTCTTCCAGCTTCTCTTCGACTTCGTGCGGCCGCATCTCGTCTGCCTCGAAGACGAGATTGCCGGTCGAGACCAGCGTGCGCGGTTTGCGAAAGCCGAGCTCTTCGGCAAGCTTCCGCAAATCCTCCATGATCACGCGCCGCTCGGAGGTCAGAACGATGCTATGCAGGAGTGCGACAAAGGTACACACCTCATGCCTCCTTCCGTCCGATTGCAAAATAGCGCCAGGGCGTAAACCAGCGGAAACGGGATTCTAGCTTGTCGGGTACGCGGTCGAGCCCGCTCGTGCCGCCCGGACCGCACCGGCCAACGCGAAAAAGCGTCATCCAGCCGCCAGCCCAGAGCCCGTGGCGAGCGATGGCCTCATAGCCGTATTCGGAACAGGTCGGGATATGCCGGCAGGAATTGCCGATAAAGCCGGAAAGCGTCAGCTGATAGAGCCGGATGAGCCCCATACCGAAAAGGCGGTCAGGCGTCTTGCTGAACGGACCGGTGTAGTTGCGGGAAAATTTCTGCTGCCGCTGGGTGCGGGGCTTCGGTGTGGCGGCACCGCCCTCGTCTTGCTCTTCCTCACGCAGCAGACAGAATTCGCACATAGCTCACGCCTCGACGGCTTCAGCGCGTTTTGCCTCGACCTGGCTGATGGCGTCGACGACGGCGTCGAAGGTCAGCATGGTGGAGGCGTGGCGCGCCTTGTAATCACGCACGGGAAGGAGATAGCGCATCTCGGCGAACCGTCCATCCGGCCCTTCCCCATCCGCCTTCAGCATGGCGAGCATATCCTCGCGCGCCTTGCGCACTTCGTCTGATGTCGCGCCGACGACATGGCGGGCCATGATCGAGGAGGACGCCTGGCCGAGCGCACAGGCCTTCACGTCATGCGAAAAAGCGCTGATCGTATCGCCATCCATTTTCAGCCAGATGCGCACTTTCGAGCCGCAGAGCCTGGAATGTGCCTGGGCGCTCGCATCCGCGTCGTTAAGCGTGCCGGTCAAAGGGATATTGCCGGCAAATTCGAGGATTTTGCTGTTATAGATGTCGTCCATGACGGATTTGGCTCCAAGAACGCCTAAAAGAGACGCTAATTCCTATGTGATCGTCGTGTAAACAAAAAACACACAGTCAAACGACAGCATACTTACATACCAGGGTCGTCTTCCTATATGTATGTCGTTCGAGGGTCGTTGAAATGCAATGGCCCCGGATACTTTGATTGGGAAACCAATAAGTTTGCCGATTGAGTTTGATTGGGAAACCGTGCCGGAAGGGTTCGAGAAAGCGAGCCTGGAAAGCCCCGGAGCCTGCCAAAGGTGCAAGAATTCCCGCTTGGGGTACCAGTGGCTAGTCCGAAAAGGTCCGCGTTGCGGACCAGGAGACCATTGAATATGGACGCCATCGTCAAGAATTTTCCGCAGACCGTTCGTGAATCCGATCGCCCCTCCCAACAGGAGGCAGAGGACGCCGTTCGCGTCCTGCTGCGCTGGGCCGGCGACGATCCGTCGCGCGAGGGCCTGCTGGATACGCCTGCCCGTGTCGCTAAGTCCTATCGCGAGCTCTTCGCCGGTTATGAGATGAGCCCCGAAGACGTGCTCGGCCGGACCTTCGAGGAGGTTGCCGGTTACGACGACATGGTGCTGGTGAAGGATATTCCGTTCTTCTCGCATTGCGAACACCACATGGTGCCGATTATCGGCAAGGCGCATGTCGCCTATATGCCTGATGGGCGCGTTCTCGGCCTCTCCAAGATCGCCCGCGTCGTCGAGATTTACGGGCGCCGCCTGCAGACGCAGGAAACGATGACCTCGCAGATCGCCAAGGCCATCGACGAAACGCTGCGCCCGCGCGGTGTCGCAGTCATGATCGAGGCCGAGCATATGTGCATGGCCATGCGCGGCGTTCAGAAGCAGGGCTCGACCACATTGACGACAACCTTTACAGGGACGTTCAAGACCGAACCGGCCGATCAGGTGCGATTCATGACGATGGTACGGGGTCGTTAATATCGGCTCCCCGCAGGAAGGCCGCGATGAGTGAACTGATTTTCAATCAGCCGTCGGACGATAAATCCGAACTGGAGGATGCCGGCGATTTCACGCCGCATTTCGATGATCGCGGCCTGATCACAGCCATCGTCACCGATGCCGGCGACGGCGAATTGCTGATGGTCGCCCACATGAACGCCCAAGCTCTGGCGTTGACGATCCAGACCGGCATCGCCCACTATTTCAGCCGCTCGCGCGGCAAGATCTGGAAGAAGGGCGAAACTTCGGGCAACCTGCAGACCGTTAAGGAAATCCGCACCGATTGCGACCAGGACGCCATCTGGCTGAAGGTCGAGGTCGCCGGCCATGACGCGACTTGTCATACCGGTCGTCGCTCCTGTTTCTACCGCACCATCACCCTTGAAGATGGCAAGCCCATGCTGACCATCGTCGATGACGACCTGCATTTCGATCCCAAGGACGTTTACGGGAAATAGGCTAAATCTCGTCCGCCTGCCCCTTATTGCGACGCCGGACCCCTCTATATACAATTTGGAAAGGGTTCGGGGCGGTTAATGAGAACCCAAATGTTCTGCCGGGAGGAGGGAATCCCATGTTGGGCTGGAGTATGAATCGTCAAAGCTCCGACGGGGGTGGTTCTGGCTCGGCAGTGCGTGACGACACGCCCATTTCTCCTGTACTCACCGTTCCCGAAAAGAAAGCAAAGCTTGCCCTGGCGCTCGGCGGCGGCGCCGCCCGCGGCTGGGCGCATATCGGCGTGCTGCGTGCTCTCGACGAAGCAAGCATCGAGATCGGCATGATCGCAGGCACATCGATCGGAGCGCTCGTCGGCGGCTGCTATCTCGCCGGCAAGCTCGACGAGCTGGAAAATTTCGCCCGTTCCCTCACCATGCGCCGCATCGCGAGCCTTCTCGATCTGACGATCGGCGGCTCCGGCCTCTTCGGTGGCATGCGGCTCACTAAACGCATGCAGGAACATCTGGAAGGACTGACGATCGAGGATCTCGACCGGCCTTTCGTCGCCGTCGCGGCCGAGGTCAACACCGGGCACGAAGTCTGGATCGCCAACGGTTCGCTGATCACGGCAATACGTGCCTCCTACGCCCTGCCCGGCATCTTCGAGCCGGTGCGCAGCAATAACCGCACACTGGTCGACGGCGCGCTCGTCAATCCCGTGCCGGTTTCCGTCTGCCGAAGCTATGAGCAGCCGCTTGTCGTCGCCGTCAACCTCAACTATGACCTCTATGGCCGCTCCGCCGTGGTCCGCCACAATGCTAGCCTCTCGCCGGCCGAAGTGCAGCAGCAGAGGGAGGCGCCCTATGCCGCCAGGATGGGCATGACCGGTGTCATGGTACAGGCCTTCAACATCATTCAGGATCGTATCGCCCGAGCCCGCCTTGCCGGCGACCCGCCAGACATTTCGCTGCAGCCGCGCCTGTCGGATATCGGCCTGTCGGAGTTTCATCGTGCGGGGGAAGCCATCGAACGTGGCTATGAGGAAGCCCGGGCGAGGCTGCCCGAGCTGCAGCGTATGCAGGAACTCTACGCCAGGCATCCCTGACGCCTAAGCAATTCCAGTTCGCAGCAGCGTCCGGAATTGGTAGAACAACGGTCATTCAGCTCGCAATATAGGCCTTAATCTCTTCGGCCTCGCGCTCGACTTCGGCAATGCGCGACTTCACGACGTCGCCGATCGAAATAATGCCGGCAAGCTTGCCGTTGGTTTCTACGGGAACGTGGCGGAAGCGTTTGCTGGTCATCAGCTCCATGAGCTCGTTGACCGAGGTCTGCTCGTTGCAGCGCAGGACCTTCGAGGTCATGACGGAAGAAAGCGTCTGATCGAGCCCATCCTTGCCGGCCTTGGCGATGACATGTACGAGATCGCGCTCGGTGAACATGCCGGAAATCTTGTTTTCCATGCCGACGACGACGATCGCGCCGATCTTCTTCTTACTGAGAATCGCAGCCGCCTCCGAAACCGTGGTGTTCGGCCCTGCGGTGACGACGTCACGACCTTTCAGATCGAGTATTGCTTTGACGGAATTGGCCATATGGACCTCCTATGGCGAAAGTGAAACACTTCTCGGAAACACAGGCTCCGCGGCGGTCTCTCCTCCCATCGCGGAGGTCAATGGTGCACTTGTTGGATCATGATTGCAACTCGTCGTCGGGCAAAGGTTCTTCAAAATACTCCTCAGGCGGCTTCAGGTCGAAGAGCGCAAAAAGGAAGAAGCCGAAGACGAAACCGCCGATATGCGCATCCCAGGCAATCTCCTGGCTGCCGTCGCCGAGGAGCGGGATGCCGACGGCGATCAGAGCGTTGCCGACCAGCCAGAGCAGCGTGAAGATGATCACCGTGCGGTTCTGCATCGCCTGCAGCACCGACAGTCGCGGATTGAGATGCGCGGGGCGGACCATCTGCCGCCCGGAAGGGAAGGCAAAGCGGCAGGCTGCACCCATCAGACCCGAGACTACACCCGATGCACCGATGAGCAGCCCTTCGCTGCCCCAGTTCAGGGCCGCATGGAGCGCCGCCGAGGCGACGGCGGAAAGAATCCAAAAAATGATAAAGCGGAACGTTCCGATCCGGCGTACGACCGGCGCGCCAAAGGCCATCAGCCACAGGCTGTTGAAGACGATATGCTCAATGCTTCCATGCAGCAATGAATAGGTGACCGGCGTCCAGTAGAGCTGCGGCCCCTGCTCCGCAAGCGAAACGGCATAGCGCAGCGGAATGAAGCCGAAGTTGAACAGAAACCAGGAAAGCCAGTCGGGAGACAGTAGCGACTGCCCGGTGTAGATCAAGACCAACAGCAGCAGCGTGGCAAGCAGCGTTGACGGAAGATTGAAGACCGGCTGGCGCGGCGGCCGGGCCGGCGGTTCGGGCTGGGAAGGCTGGAATGCCTGTTCAGGCCCGGACGTCTGTTCGTTCATGCTCTCATCGCCTCGTTGCAGGCCACAGCCATACAGGAGCCGACATCAAAAAAAAAGAAGCCGTCCGGAACTGGCCGGACGGCTTGCCAGGGCTCCCCGAAGGATGACCCCTCCCCTGGCAGTCTTTGTGCAGAACTTCACTGTTCGAAGTGATGGACAGACGGTCTCATGATCGGCCCCAGCGCTCAAGCGAAACCCTTTCTTAACCTTAACTCGCCGGATTTGGCATGAAATCCGCAAGGTAGAAGGTGAAGGGGCGAAAACCGCACCCTAATGAACCGAAATGAGACACTGCCATGCGCCTTCAGATCACGATCGACATATTCGACTACTGGAATGCTCTGCGCGGCGGGCGGGATGCGCCGCTGAAATCGCAAATCGAACCCGGCGCGATCCCTCACCTCCTGGCGAGCCTCTTCATACTGGAGACCGGCGAAGACCGGCATATCCGCTTCCGTCTCGCCGGCACCAAGATCTGCGATCTCTTCGGCCGCGATCTGCGCGGCGAGCGCTTTTCCACCCTCTGGGCCAATGGCCAGCACGAAGATATCGAAAAGACGGCACAGGGCGTGATGGCTCATGCGATCCCGACGCTTTTCAACGCGACTGGCTACAGCATCGCCGGCCATGATGCGATCTTCGAGATTATCATGATGCCGCTCCGTTCGCCGGAAGCCGGCTGCGACCGGCTGCTTGGCGCCATCGCGCCTGCCGCTGCTGCAAGCTGGCTGGAGATCGTGCCGCTGGAGTTTCTCGCTCTCGACCGCAGCCGGCTGCTGCATGACAAGTTCGGTCGTGCGGCCCAGGCCGAGCCGCGTCGTCCTGCCGAGGTCGCCGCTGAAAAACAGGCCACGTTCGGCCGGTCCATGCTGCGTGCCATGTCGCATTTCCTGCATGGGGCAGCAGCCCGCTGACCGTCGCATTTTGGGTCGCCGCCCATAATACTTTAGGGTTACGGGCGGGTCGTTCCCACAACCTTCTGTTAATGGATTGCGGGTAAGGATTAGACCCAGCGATTTCATGAAGAAGCCCTTTGATGCACTCGTTCCAGCCCGCTCAGACGCACCGACCTGCGCCGCGCCCTGAACAGGGAGTGTTCCAGCGCGTGCCCATCAACATGCAGGGCCGGCTGATGCTTGCGAATTACGAAGAATTCGAGTGCATGGTGATCGATATGTCGCCCGGCGACATGTATGTCACCTGCGCTGGCCGCCCGCGCGCCAATGAACGCGTCGTCGCCTACATCGATCATCTCGGCCGCGTCGAAGGCCACGTGCAGATGGTCGATATGCGCGGTTTCACCATGTCGATCAACGCCACCGAGCGCAAGCGCGAGAAGCTCGCGGCCCAGCTCACCTGGCTTGCCAACAAACACGAGCTCGGCCTGCCGGAAGATCGCCGTCATGATCGTCTGACCCCGCGCGAGACCAAGACCGAACTCACGCTAGACGACGATACGCGCTACATCTGCCGTATCATGGATCTTTCGCTCTCGGGCGCCGCCGTCGATTGCGAAGTGCGCCCGCCGCTTGGTACGCCCGTTCGTCTCGGCAACATGCGCGGTCGCGTCGTCCGCCATTTCTCGGAAGGTGTTGCGATCGAGTTCCTGTCGGTCCAGTCGCGCGAGACACTCCGCGAATTTCTCTGAAGCAATTCCAGCAAAAGTGTGCAGCGGTTTTGGGTCCGGTTCGGGCCTGTCAGCCTATGCGGCACGAATGTCGTGGAATTCCATGTCCGTCATCTATCCGTCGCAGATTTGAAGGATACAGCTCGCCTCAACAAAGGTCACGGTCATGTCAGTCCTGTTTCCGGAAATCGAACCTTATGAACACGGCCTGCTCGATACAGGCGACGGCAACCTTATCTATTGGGAGGCTTGCGGCAATCCGGTAGGCAAGCCCGCGCTCGTCGTGCATGGCGGACCGGGTTCAGGCTGCTCGACGACAGCACGGCGCTATTTCGATCCCTCGGTCTACCGCATCATCCTCTTCGATCAGCGCAACTGCGGACGCAGCCTGCCCAATGCCGCCGACGCCACGACTGACCTCTCCCGTAACACGACTGCCCATCTGATCGAGGATATAGAGAGGCTGCGCAGCATCTTCGGCGTGGAAAAGTGGACGATCTTCGGAAATTCCTGGGGCTCGACGCTGGCGCTCGCCTATGCGCAAACCCACCCCGCCTATGTCAACGGCATCGTCATTGCTGGCGTTACGACGACGCGCCGCTCTGAAATCGACTGGCTCTATCGCGGCATGGCGCCGCTCTTCCCCGAGGAATGGCACCGGTTCGGCGAGGCGCTGCCGCCGGAGATTCGCAATATGGACCGTATTAGCGCCTATCATCATCTGCTCAACGATCCAGAAGAGCAGGTGCGGCTGCAGGCAGCGCGGGACTGGCATGAATGGGAAGCGGCCACGATTCTGCTTGCAGATCCCGCCGGCCTGCCGCGTCGCTGGTCCGATCCGCGGTACCTTCTGATGCGCGCGCGTATCATCACCCACTATTTTCGTAAGGGCGCGTGGCTGGAAGACGGCATCCTCCTGAAAAATGCCCCTCGCCTCGCGGGCATTCCGGGAATCCTCATCCACGGGCGTTTCGATATGGAAGCGCCGCTTGTCACCGCCTGGGAACTTGCCCGCGCATGGCCCGGTGTCGAACTTGTGGTGCTGCCGAAGGCGGCGCATTCCACCGGAAACGTCGATATTGCCGCCGCGATCGTCTCAGCGACGAACAAATTTCGTGACCTCTGACGAATTATTTTTTCGGCCGCAAATTCGGACCTGAGCCATAATCGGCTTTTGGAGCAGCGATTCCGCCCTTTTATGAGCCGCAGTCCTACTTGCGCCAACTGCCATTCCCACCAGAGGCGGCTGCAGAAATTTATCCGGCTTATCGAAAACCGTTAACAGCCTGTCCGCTTTTCGGCCATTTCCCGTCCAAAAGCCTTTTTCACAAAGCTCCAATTTTAATCAAATTTGCGACGAAAGCGGTTTTAATTTTAGTCGTATTCGAGATGGATTTGATTCAAGTTCTCTGCGTATTTGAATCAACTAAGCCTTTAATTTGATTGCGTAATTTTGCGTGAGATAAAAATGTCCGTGTCATTGTCGTCCTCATAACGGGGAGACGATAATGTCAATTCGAAATCTACTGAAAGGCGGCCTTCTGGCTGTTGGCATGACAGTGGCAATGGCGGGCGCAGGACAGGCAGCCTCCGCCAGCATGACGCTTGCAGGCAACGCGAGCCCGCCGATCGGGCACTATGAATTCTGCCAGGCCAATCCGAGTGAATGTGCCTATGCCGGCGGCGATGCCGGCCCGGCGATCCTGACCGAGGATCGCTGGAAGGAAATTCTCAAAATCAACTACACCGTCAACTCCACCATCCAACCGATGACGGACAAGGAGATCTACGGTGTCGAGGAGCGTTGGGCCTATCCGCGCACAGTCGGTGACTGCGAGGATTTCGCTCTCTTGAAGCGCAAGATGCTGATCGATGCCGGCCTCTCACCGTCCGATACGCTGATAACGGTCGTGCTGCAGCCGAATGGCGAAGGCCACGCCGTGCTGACGGTGCGCACCGACCATGGCGACTTCATTCTCGACAACATGCGCAACAAGGTGCTGCTGTGGTCGGATACCGAATATACATACCTGAAGCGCCAGTCCGCTGACGATCCGGCTCGCTGGACGAAGCTGCAGGACGGCCGCGCCGTCGCTGTGGGCAGTGTGAAGTAACAGGCATACCGGCCCCGGTCAGTCCCCGCATCCCCGTCCCGACCGGCGCCCAGAGCCGTTCCCGCTGTCCCGGGAACGGCTCGCTTCTTTTGTGGCACTCCCTTTTGGCGCGCCTGCCTCCATCCTGACGCACGCGCTCTACTCTATGAAACCGCAATCGGGCCGATGCTTGGTTGAGTTAACGGCTCGTTAACCCTCGCTGTCCCATCATCTCCTTGAGATTCATCACCGGCACCGACGACTCGTGTTCTCTTACGGCGGCCCGACATCCGAGGACGACGATGAGCCATTCCGCCGCGGGCCATCCTGGCGAGCAGCCTCTTGTTTCGACCCGCTTCCTGGTCCGCGTCACGGCGACGATTGCGGTCTTGGCGCTGCTGACGGTGGCGATCAGCATTGCCGGCCGCTGGTTCGGCCGTCACATTTCGCTTGCTGGCAATACGGAAAGCAATGCCGGAATCACGCTCACCATCGGCCGCGACACCATTGCCCTGCCCGCCAATACGATTCGCTTCCCCAGCGAACGTCATGACGGTGCCGCCGAACGGGTCGATCTCTATCTCACCTGGCCGGAACTGCATGGCTACAGCAAGCAAACGCGCCAGCGCTTCGACGACATTGCCCAGTCGTCAGGCCTGATTTTCCTGCAGATCACCCAAGGCACGATGTCGCGGGACATGTCGGGTCGGCTGGAGCCGATCTATTCGCATCTGATGGATGGTGCCTCCGAACCCTTTGCGCATGGCCTGACGCTGCTCCGCCTTCGTGCGGACGCCGGTTACAACGGCGAAGTTCTGCTGACCGCGCCGCGCGAAGGAAGGGCCGATTATGTCGTGCGCTGCGTCCTGCCCTCGTCTGCAGAAATGGCAACCAGCGGCGATTGCCAGCGCGATATCAAGGTCGGCAAGGATTTAAGTGTGCTTTACCGGTTCTCAAGCCGTCATTTGGCCGACTGGGACCATATTGATGCCGCGATCAGGACCTTTGTGGAAACCCGGCTCGTGAGCCGGTCTGCAACACTCCGCTAAAATCCCCGCAAATGTCTGAAGAAACGATTCATCATAAACGGATTGGTAACGCTGAACCGGTAGTTTTCCAAGACAGCCGGTTACGCAGTAGGGGGCGCGTGACCCGCCGAACGTCCAAAATGCAAGCGAAGAGTGGAATAGTGTCAAGGTCAATTTCCTCCGTATCATCGCCACGGTCTGCCGGTTTCCTCGCAAAGGTGCTGACGATCCTTTCGATGGCTATCGCGGTCGTCGCGGTCGACTCGGTCAATGCCGAAGCGGAAGCTGCAAATCCGAAATATGCCGGTATCGTCGTCGATGCACGGACGGGAAATGTTCTCTACAGCGAGAATGCCGACCGTCTGCAGTATCCGGCGTCGCTCACGAAGATGATGACGCTTTACATGACTTTCGAGGCGCTCGAGCAGGGCCGCATTCGCCTCGATACGCCTGTCCCCTTCTCCGCTCACGCTGCAGCCCAAGCGCCGACCAAGCTTGGTGTACGCGCCGGCGGCACGATCACTGTCGAACAGGGTATCCTCGGCCTTGTGACGCTGTCTGCCAATGATGCGGCAACGGCGCTCGGCGAAATGCTCGGCGGTTCGGAAGATCGCTTCGCGCAGATGATGACGGCCAAAGCGCATGCGCTCGGTATGACGCGCACCACCTATCGCAATGCCAATGGCCTGCCGAACACCGCGCAGATGACGACGGCTCGCGATCAGGCTCGCCTCGGCATCGCCCTTCGTCAGCATTTCCCGCAATATTACGGTTATTTCTCCGCGCGTGCCTTCAAGTTCGGCAACCGCGTGATCCGCAGCCATAATCGCCTGGTGGGTTCCGTCCGCGGCGTCGATGGCATCAAGACCGGCTACACCCGCGCTGCCGGCTTCAATCTGGTCAGCTCCCTGCAGGTCGATGGCAAGTCGATCGTCGGCGTGGTTCTCGGCGGTGCCTCCACCCCTGCCCGCGATTCGCAGATGCGCACGCTGCTCGCCACCTATCTGCCGAAGGCCTCCGCCAGTGGCGGGATGCTCGTCGCCCAGTCGAAGCCAATGCCTGAGATGATCGAAACGCCTGCGCCGGTTTCTCCTGCCAAGGTCGCCCAGTTGACGGAAAAGAAAACGATCGCCGCCAACCAGTCGCCGGTCACGGCAGCCGCTGCCGATGTCGGCCTGCCGCCTAAGGGTCCGCTTCCGGACAGCCGTTATCGGACGGCAAGCACGGAAGTTGCCTATGCGGAAACCGCCGCACCCAAAACGGACAATCCCTTGCTGACGCAGCCGATGCCGTCTCCGACCAGGGTTAAGACGGTCGCGATCAAGCAGCAGCAGGAACAGGCTTCCTTCGCCGTGCCGACGCCGGCACCCGCCTATATGCCGCCGGAACAGGGCGACACCTCCGTCGACGAGCTGACGACGGCCTCCACCAAGGCAGCTCCTGCAAAGGAAGTTGCCGCGAGGGAAATGCCGCAGCCATCTGGCTGGGTCGTACAGATCGGCGTCTCCTCGAACCGTGAAACGGCGATGGACCTTCTGGCAAACGCCAAGGCCAAAGGCGGCAAAGCGCTGAGCTCCGCCAAGCCTTTTGCCGTCGCCTACGGCAATGGAGGCGACCAGATCTACCGCGCCCGCTTCGGCGGCTTCGATGAGCAACGTGACGCGGTCAACGCCTGCAAGGCCCTGAAGAAGGCCGGTGTCAAGTGCTGGGCAGCCGCCCAATGAAATATCTGGCGCTGCCTATGACTGATTTGGCAGCACCCCTGTCTGCCGGCTGTGGTGTTCGCGCCGCCGGCAGTCGATCCTAGTTCGATTTGTATTGCGTACGAGGAAGATGATGTCGATCAACGAGAATATTCCAAATGCGCCTGCCGGCCGCCGAGCGGTCAACAAGGGCCGCTCTGGTTTGCATCCGCTGCACGAAGCAGCGCTGCGTCTTGCCGAAATTGGCCTGCAGCGCCCTAAGGCAAGATCGCCGAAGACCCGTGATCTCATCAACCTGCTGCTGTGCCACGGTGCGCGCGCGTGGCGCTACTCGCAGCCGGAAGCGCATATCCATTTGCACATCACGTCGCCCGAGGGCAATTCGCCGGTCATTCTGCGACTGCGATAAGGTGCACGAAAAGCCCTATAGCAATCCGAGTTCAGAAAGCTCGCGGCGAAGATCCGCGGGCATTTCCGCAATGCCTGCGCCAAGACTGTGGAGATCGCGCGGCACGTCCTCATCCGGATAATAGCGCCAGCCCTGGAAGGCGCGCTTTGGCTGGACCGAGGTTTCGACCACCTCCGGACCGAGTACCAGATGGCAGCGGCCGATCCCTTCTCCATCTGTAAATGTCTTGATGTCT
This sequence comes from Rhizobium sp. BK377, assembly GCF_014193935.1. Classification (NCBI taxonomy): domain Bacteria; kingdom Pseudomonadati; phylum Pseudomonadota; class Alphaproteobacteria; order Hyphomicrobiales; family Rhizobiaceae; genus Rhizobium; species Rhizobium sp. BK377. The sequence continues at coordinate 230,290 of NZ_JACIAC010000008.1, read as the reverse complement.
AGGATCTTTTGCCGGGCCTGCACCTGCCCCTTGATCACCCAATAGAGTGAACCGCCGTCGAGCAGCTCTTCCACGCGCTTCGGTACCATGCGGGTCGTATGGACCGAGTGTGGCTCCATTCCGGCAGCAATGGCGCGCAGCGAGCGCTCGGCGACCCATTCGCGCAGGTCTTCGATCGAGTCGCAGCCGACGCAGAGCTTGATGAGATTTAGTGCCATGCTGCCGTTGAAATCCTTTTGATCGGCAGCGTCAAGCGGCTAAAGCATGTCGCGCAAAAGTGTACCGCGGTTTTGCGTCAACGACATGCGTTAAACAAAGCATGTCGAGCAAAAGTGTATCGCGGTTTTGCGATACGGGATGCGTAAAACAAAGAGCCGAAGCAACGGCGTCCACAAACTCAGCATTCGACGACGTTGACGGCAAGGCCCCCAGTCGAGGTTTCCTTATACTTCTCGCTCATGTCGTAGCCCGTCTGGCGCATTGTCTCAATACAGGCATCGAGCGGCACGAAATGCTGACCGTCGCCCTTCACTGCGAGGGATGCGGCCGTGACTGCCTTCACCGCACCCAACGCATTGCGCTCGATACAGGGAACCTGCACCAGGCCGGCGATCGGATCGCAGGTCATGCCGAGATGGTGTTCGAGCGCGATTTCCGCGGCATTTTCGATCTGGGCCGGCGTGCCGCCCATGACGGCTGCGAGGCCTGCGGCTGCCATGGCGGCGGCTGAACCGACCTCGCCCTGACAGCCGACTTCTGCGCCCGAGATCGACGCATTGTGTTTGATGATGCCGCCGATCGCCGCTGCCGTCAGCAGATAGTCGTGGATTCCGTTCTGGTCCCAGTCCTCATGGAAATGCTCATAGTACCGGATCGTCGCGGGGATGACGCCCGCCGCGCCATTGGTCGGCGCCGTCACCACGCGCCCGCCCGCGGCATTCTCCTCGTTGACCGCCATCGCGTAGACGCTCAACCAGTCGTTGGCGAGCAACGGATTGATCCGGTTGCTGCGCCACTCCTCCTGCAGCTTGTCGTGAATATGCTTGGCGCGGCGTCTGACGTTGAGGCCGCCGGGCATGACACCTTCGACCTTCAGTCCACGCTCGATGCAGGCGCGCATCGCTTCCCAGATGCTGTCGAGGCCGGCATTCAGTTCTTCGCGGCTGCGTTGGCTTTCCTCATTGGCGCGCTTCATCTGCGCGATGGTCAGACCGGACCGTTCGGCCATTTCCAGCATCTGCTTGGCGCTGGCGAAGGGATAGGGCACCTTGTAACTGCCCTGGGATGCCTTTTTGCGCGCCCGCATCTGCTCCAACTCGGTATCGGTGACGACGAAGCCGCCGCCGACGGAATAATAGATGCGCTTGACGAGAAGCCGACCGTCCTTGTCATAGGCGGAAAAGCTCATGCCGTTGGCGTGACCCGGCAGCGGCTGCTTCTTGTCGAAGATCAGGTCCGTTTTCGGCCGGAACTGGTAGGCTGGATGCCCCTCGGGCGTGATTCGGCCGCTCTTTTCTACCTCGTCGATGATCGCATCCATGCGATCCGGATCGACCTTATCGGGCGCCTCTCCCATCAGTCCGAGGATGACGGCCCTGCCCGTTCCATGGCCTATTCCCGTATGGGCGAGGGAACCGTGCAGGCTGACCTTGATGGCTGCCACCTGCGCGCCTGTGGAAGGACGCGGCCATTCGTTGGACAGAATGAGCTCAAGGAACCGGTTGGCAGCCGTCATCGGCCCCATCGTGTGCGAACTCGACGGCCCGACACCGATCTTGAACACATCGAATACCGAAAGAAACATGGAAGCGCCTTTTAAATTTCACGATGCAGACTATGCGAGCCCGATTTCGCATCCGCGTGGCGGACCGACATCGCCTTGAACCGGTGCGACATCCGGCCGGACACTAGTTCGAAGTGGGCCAATTTGCCAGTCGTTCTCATCTTGCCGGTCATTGCAGCAATCACATGCATATGTAGAGTGGCCGCGTTTGATGCGGGAAATGAATCACTGATGATGACGACGGCGGATTATATCGCGCTTGCCTTCTTTATCTTTATCTGGATGGGCTATTCTTGGCTGCTGCACGGCCAGACTTTCTTCGGGCGCACGAGCCTGACCCATGCCATGGCGGAGCGAAGGCGCGAATGGATATATAATTCTCTGCGCCGCGATTTGAAGATGATCGACACCCAGATCATGGCCGGGCTGCAGAACGGCACGGCCTTTTTCGCCTCCACATCCATCTTCGCGGTAGGAAGCTGTTTTGCCTTGCTCGGTGCGACGGAAAAGGTGGATGCGGTCTTCGCCGATCTGCCTTTCGTCTTCCACAGCGGCCATGCGGTCTTTGAGATGAAGGTCGGCGGCCTCGCTGCCCTCTTCGGCTACGCCTTCTTCAAATTCGGCTGGTCGTACCGGCTCTTCAACTATTGCACCATTCTCTTCGGTGGCATTCCGATGGTGCATGATACGGAAAAGGACGTGATCGCCGCCGAGCGCGCAGCAGAGCGTGTCATTCGCATGAATGTCATCGCAGGCGGCCATTTCAACGAGGGTCTTCGGGCGATTTTCCTGTCCATCGGTTATCTCGGCTGGTTCATCAACCCTTATGTTTTTATGGGGACGACGGCGATGGTCATTGTGGTCCTGACCCGCCGGCAATTCTTTTCGGAAGCGCGCCTCGCCATCATGGACGCCAATCCGCCACCAAATCTCCACCTTTCTGCTGTTCAGCGCGACAAGCCGTCGGCGAGCGACGGCGACGAACTGTCCGGGGGATTGTGAATGATAGTGTCGGCAACGGAAGCGGCGGCTGGTGCAAAAACGCCGCGCGTCGGCCTCGTGGATACGGCGCGGGGTGCCGCGCTCATTGCGATGGCAACCTATCATTTCAGCTGGGATCTGGAGTTCATGGGCTATCTGCAGGCCGGAACGGCCGAGACCGGCTGGTTGAAGATCTATGCCCGGGCGATCGCCACCACCTTCCTCTTCATCGTCGGCGTCAGCCTGGTGCTTGCCAGCCGGCCGGACATGCGCTGGCGTGCCTTCTGGAAGCGTTTTGGCATGATCGCCGGTGCGGCCGTGGTCATATCGGCTGCGACCGCCTACTTCGTGCCTGGCGAATGGATCTATTTCGGCATCCTGCATTCCATCGCAATTCTGAGCCTCATCGGCGTGGTCTTCCTGCGCCTGCCCTTGCCGGTGACGCTGCTTGCCACGCTTACGCTGTTCGTCGCCTGGATCGCCGATGCCTTCGTGATGCCGGGCGTGCTGGATTCGCACCTGTTCGACCCGAAATATCTGGCCTGGCTCGGCTTTGCGGCGACACCTGACCGGTCGAACGATTTTGTGCCGCTCTTTCCCTGGGCTATCCCCTTCCTCCTCGGCATGGGCTTGGCGCGCCTCGCCTTCCGCACGAACCTGCCCCTGCGGCTGGCCGCGTTAGGCACGGGTCGGACATGGTTTGCGCGCCTCGGCCGCCACAGCCTTGCCTTCTACCTCATCCACCAACCGGTGCTGATCGCCATTGCCTATGGCCTGACCTTTATCGTTGCACCGCCAAAGCCTGATCCGGCGGCGACCTATCTGCGCCAGTGCAATACCTCCTGCACGGTCGAGCAGGGCGAAGCGCTCTGCCGCAGCTTCTGCCAGTGCACGCTCGATAAGCTGCAGGCGCAGCAACTCTTCACACCGTTCCAAGCTGGCGAGGTCAAGGCGGATGATGAGCGGATCATGGCGCTTGCCAGCCAGTGCAGCGCCGAAATAGAGCCAGCGCCGCAGTCACAGCCCGTGCCTCAGCAATAATCAGGTGGTGACGCCGATTTCGGCGAGGCGGCCAAGGCAGGCCTCCTCGATATTGTCGAGCTCGGTGATCGTCTCATCGATATCCTTGCGCTTCTGGCGCAGGTCTTCGCGCTTCTCGTCGACGCGCTTCATCAGAAGCTTAAGCTGGCCGAGCTCGCCCGGCGGCTCCTTGTAGACCTGAATGATTTCGCGGATTTCGGCAATGGTGAAGCCGATGCGCCGGCCGCGCAGGATTTCCTGAATGAGACGCCGGTCGGCGGGCCGAAAAAGCCGGGTGCGACCGCGGCGCTCCGGATGGATCAAACCCTCGTCTTCATAGAAGCGAAGCGTGCGCGTCGACACTCCGAATTCGCGCGTCAGCTCCGTTATGGTATAATACTTATTCACTAGCATCTCATCCCCGGTCATTGACCCGGCATAATATTGACTTTTACGTAATAGTCAATTTCCGCATCTGTTCAGATGCCGAACCACCATGTCGCGATGCCGAGGAAGGCGAAGAAGCCGGTGCAGTCGGTCACGGTGGTGACGAAGACGGATGAGGCGATCGCCGGGTCTGCGCCCATCTTGTCGAGCAACAGCGGCAGCAGGATGCCGGCAAGCGCCGCCGCGATCAGATTGATGATCATTGCCGCGCCGATGACGGCGCCAAGCTGGTAGTTGTGGAACCAGGTGCCCGCGATCACGCCCAGCAGCAAGGCAAAGAGCATGCCGTTCAAAATGCCGACACCCGCCTCTCTGCGGATGATGCGACCGGCATTATAGATATCGAGATCGCGGGTCGCGAGCGCGCGCACGGTGACGGTCATCGTTTGCGTACCGGCATTGCCGCCCATGGAGGCGACGATCGGCATCAGCACGGCAAGCGCGATCATCTTCTCGATTGAACCATCGAAGAGACCGATGACGCTGGCAGACAGCATCGCCGTGCCGAGATTGATCAAGAGCCACAGGAAGCGCGAGCGCACGGTCGAGATCACATTGTCGGAGAGTTCTTCGTCGCCGACACCGCCGAGACGCTTGATGTCTTCGTCCGCTTCTTCATGGATCACGTCGACGACGTCGTCGATGGTGAGCACGCCGACGAGGCGTTCGTTCTCGTCGACGACGGCAGCCGAAAGAAGGTCATACTGTTCGAAGAGCTGGGCCGCCTCTTCCTGGTCCATCTCGGCGGGTATCGGATGGTTCGTTTCCCGCATGATGTTTTCGATCTTCATCTGTCGCTTGGTGCGTAGGATCTGGTCGAGATCGACGGCGCCGAGCAGCTTGAAGGTCGGATCGATGACGAAGATCTGTGAGAAGGAATAGGGCAGATCCTCTTCGTCGCGCATATAGTCGATCGTCTGCCCCACCGTCCAGAATGGCGGCACGGCCACGAATTCCGTCTGCATGCGACGGCCGGCAGAGCTTTCGGGATAATCGAGGGCGCGGCGAAGGCGAACCCGCTCCGTAAACGGCAGCTGCGCGAGAATTTCTTCGCGGTCTTCCTGATCGAGATCTTCGAGAATGTAGACGGCGTCGTCCGAATCCAGTTCGCCGATGGCAGCCGCGATCTGCTCGTTCGGCATCTGATCGACGATCTCGCGGCGGATCGTCTCGTCCACCTCGGTCAGCGCCGTCATATCGAAATCGTCGCCGAGCAGGCGCACCAGCGCCAGGCGCTGATCCGGCTGGATCGATTCCAGGAGGTCGCCTATTTCCGATTCGTGCAGGCGCGCGACGTTCTGGCGCAGAAACAGCGTGTCGCGATCGGCGATGGCAGCACCCAGGCGCGCCAGGAAATCGCTGCGCACGTTGCCGTCTTCGTTATAGATATCGACGTCTTCGTCTGCTTGACGTTTGCGATTGCGGTCTTCCGTGTCGGTCGTCGTCATAGGCCGCCCTCGCATCCTTATTTGATTTCAAAGACTATCGAGCCGCGTTCGAGAATGTCGGCTGAAAATGCATTGTCAACAAGCGGATAAGTGAATTCCGCCCTGCCCTTGCGGCCGCCGGAATCCTCATTGACCAGCTAACCGAAAGCCCTTCTGCCGTAAAGCGCAAACCCTTGCTTTCTGATGACAATGCCTGCGGTCGGCTATAGTTTCCGCTGCCATCTGTCGAAAGGAAGCTTAGCTGTGCCGATCCGCCCGATTCTCCGCTATCCGCATCCCGGCCTGAAGACGGTCTGCGCGCCGGTGAGCTCGTTCGATTCTGCCCTGTCTGAGCTTGCCGACGATCTGCTACAGACGATGCGCGCGGCACCCGGCGTCGGCATCACCGCTGCCCATGTCGGCGTCTTCCAGCGCTTGACGGTACTGGAGCTCGACAAGGCGGACGGCGTGCGCATCTACGCCAATCCAGAGATCACGTGGTTTTCGGATGAGACGATGGTTCATCTGGAAGGCAGTGTCTCGATGCCGGGTGCAACGGATGAGGTCATCCGGCCGAGGGCGGTTCGTTTTCGCTACCAGGATCTGGATGGCCATCAGCATGAAGAAGAGGCCATCGGCTTCCTCGCCATCTGTATCCAGCATGAAGTCGACCAACTCGACGGCATTTTCTGGCTGCAGCGCCTGTCGCGGCTGAAGCGGGACCGGCTGATCAGGAAATGGGAAAAGACGAAAAGCTGAGGCTCGCGCCACTATCGGGCGAACCAATGGCACCCTTCCGACGTTTGCCTTGCAGTGAAACCGGAAGGAGACAGAAATGCCTCGCATTAACGACAAGTCCCCGCTTTCCCGCGAGGAAGACTACCGCGACTTCGAAGAGCGCAATCTGGACGATGGCTGGCCCTATGCCGACGGTAGCGGCGCCAAGGCTGACGGCAGTGAAAACCGTGCTTATGGCGAAACCTCGGCCAATTTCGACCGCGACCGCAACAGCGGTTTCCGCATCGATGGCACCGACGAGGACGGTAATGAAAACCGCCTGAAGGATTCGCTCGAGCCTGATACGATCGACCGCGACGAAAGCGACGACCTCGAAGTCCGCGTGACCGAGAACCTGGAGAACATCCCCGACGTAGATATCGACAGTGTGGAAGTTCACGCCGACGGTCATACAGTGACGCTGGAGGGTTCGGTCGAAACGATCGGCATTGCCCGCAAGGTCGAACTTGGCGCCCTGTCGGTAGACGGTGTCCATCATGTCCGAAACCACCTGCGGACGACCGGTGTCGATGCTCATATCCCGAACGAGGATTGAGGCTGAAAAACACAAAGTTGCCGCATTTCAAACCCGGAAAGCGATCTGCTTTCCGGTTTTATGTCTCTAAAATTACAAATAGTTAATCAATTAAAGATTGCAGAATTGTCATATTGGCGAAAGTGCTGACGTCTCAGGCGATTATCTGTGCCGCTAAGGTAACGCACCTCTCAAGAGCATTGACAAATATGTGATTTCATTTGGACAAAACGTCGCAAGATCGCCGTCAACTTTCTCACAAAATTGCCCAAATTGGGGAGCGGACTCGACCTTGCCGAGGGTTGGTTCTGTGTTGTTGAATTCAACAACAGATTGAGGAGATAGACTCATGCGTATGAAAATCGCTGTCGCCGCCACCCTGTTTGCCGTCAGCATGGCAAGTGCTGCTTTCGCGGCGCCGAAATATATGGACGATTATTCCAACGATGGTGACGGCCTCTACCCGACGCCGGTCGCGCCGGCAAAGCCCGTCCACTATCCGACTCATGTTTCCCCCCCGGCCTATTCCAGCGACTACACGAATGACAGCGACGGTTTCGCACCGGCCGCGATGGCCAAGCCCGCGAAAGTCGATAACACCGCGACTGCCAGTATCAGGCCGCTTCCGGATTGCCACAGCATGATCGGCCCAAAGGGCTCGCACCAGAAAGGTGCAGATAGCGGTGCAAGCCGCACGGAAGCATGCCGCGCAACGCATTGAGATGTTCTGAAAAAAGGGCCGGCTTCCGGCCCTTTTCTCTTGTAAATTCAATGTTCAGCGCGGCGTAATCCACACCTCGGACAAGCTTTTAAAAAAAACTGTCACATCGCGCTTGTGTCCGTCAGAGGCTTTTGCTACATGCTGCCTCGCCGACGCAAATCGGCCTACCACGATGCGGTCGTGGCGGAATTGGTAGACGCGCAGCGTTGAGGTCGCTGTGGGGCAACCCGTGGAAGTTCGAGTCTTCTCGACCGCACCAAAGAAACCCGCTTCGGCGGGTTTTTTCTTTTCTAGCCAAGGGTTTAGTTCTTTAACAGATAAGCCCTTGCCTCAGGACGCAAGTCCCTTCCCGCCAATGCCGCCCCTCGTGAGTATCAGAACAAAGCTGCTGGCGCCGGCTGCAATTCTGATGCGCAATCTGCCGCTTGACTTCCATCTGGAATTGAGAACATGAATGGAACGCTTGAGGGGTTCAGGGGTGTTCATTTCATGAAGATCATTTCTATCATCGATTTTTGACGTGTCGCTAAGGGACTAGCGTCCCGCTGATGCCGGTTCATGCGCGAGTAGTGCATGCTCACCGACGATCCAGTCTTTGTCACACATTCGAACGCAAGCCGCGCATTCGGCTTGGCGTTTATCTTCGCTCTGCCTGCGCAACTGCATAGCATAAACGATTGAGGGACCGCATGACATCGGAAGATCGTTATGAATACGTCAAGGGAGGCGTAGCACTCGCGATTCTCGGAACCCTTGTTGTCGGCGTTTACATCGATTCGCTATATCGCGGCGATACGGAGACGGCGGCCTACAAGACAGTCGATGATTGCCTTAAGGACAACAAGTTTGGTCCTGACGACTGCAGAAACAGCTTTGCGATCGCTCGCGATGAACATCTGAAAAGTTCCCCTTCCTACGATAAACGTGAGGATTGCGAGGAGGAATTCGGCGACGGTCGTTGTGAGCAAACCTCTTCTGTCCATACGACCGGGGGAGGACATTTCAGCCCTTATTTCGGCGGGTATCTGATTGGTCAGCCCGACAAGACGGTGAACGGCGTCTACTATCCGGCTGTACCCGCATCGGCGCTGTACGAGAGCCGCCACGTTCCGGGTTTCGTGGATGCTCGGGGCATTCTGGTTACCAACAAGGCCGGGGGCTTCAAGATGGCCTATCAATCCGCCGCTCACGATAAGCCTCCCGCCCTCACGACCACGCTTGCCCGCTCCGGTTTTGGAGCGCGCCACTTTTCCGCATCTTGAGGCGCCGAAATGAAGCGTATCGCGATAGGTGAAAGGCCGGACTGGGCGCAGAAACTCGAGGCGCTCGATTTCACCATCCACCACATGTATGGCGAGCTCTATTGGGATGAGCGGCACGCCTACCAGTTTACGCTCGGGCAGATCGAAGACGATCTGGAAGACCCGACCAACGACATCCTCCAGCTCTGTTACAAGGCGGTCGACTGCATTTGCGCCGATCCCGCATTGATGACGCGCATGGCGATCCCGGCCGTATTCCATGAGGCAATCCAGCGGTCCTGGAAATGGTCCGATCGCGATATCTACGGCCGCTTCGATTTGCGCTACGACGGCAAGAGCCCGGCAAAGCTCTTCGAATTCAATGCCGATACGCCGACCTCCCTCTTCGAAAGCGCCGTCCTCCAGTGGGAATGGCTCCAGGATATGAAGCAATCGGGCCGGCTGAATGCAGATGCCGACCAATTCAATTCGATCCATGAAAAGCTCATTGCTGCTTTCCAGTATTTCAAGAATGCCAGCGACAGCGGCGTTTTCCATTTCGGCTGTATTACCGACAATGAGGAAGACTACCTCACGACCAAATATCTTGCCGATGTTGCCTTCCAGGCGGGCTTCGAAGTGGTGCTGCTCGATATGGGGGAGATAGGCATCGATCCAGAGAATTGGTTCACCGATCTGGAGGGCCGCCGGATGGAGAATCTCTTCAAGCTCTACCCGCTGGAATTCATGGTGTACGAGGATTTTGGCGCTCATCTCATCTCCACGCCCACAAAGATCCACGAGCCGCTTTGGAAGATGACGTTATCGAATAAGGGCCTCCTCCCCGTCCTCTGGGAAATGGCGCCCAACCATCCGAACCTGCTGCCCGCCTATTTCGCCGACGACCCGCAGGCGCTTCGTCTGGAAAACGCCGTCAAAAAACCGCTCCTGTCGCGCGAAGGCGCAAACGTCACGTTGACGTCGGGGGAAACGATAATCGAGGTGGACGGCGAATATGGCGAAGAGGGCTACATCCTGCAGGAAACCTGCCTGCTTCCCCAATTCGGCGATGACTATGCCGTCATCGGCTCCTGGGTCGTCGCCGGCGAAGCCTGCGGCATCTGCATCCGCGAGGACAAATCGCCTATTACCCAGAACCTCTCCCGCTTCGTCCCGCATTTCATTATGGATTGATTGCGCAGGCGCCTGCGTCTCCAGGATGGCTGACAGCCGCAAAGAGCGATTGAATCGCTCTTCGCCCAAGTCCATATAGAAGCCCGCGCCCGCCCTTTCCATTTTTGCGGATTGCGCCAAGGACTGCCATGCTACGCACCGATCTCGATTTTTCCATGCTCCCGAAACTCGGCTCACGCCCCGTACGCTGGCGCATCTCAGACGGGCTCGTTCCCTATCAGGAAGCGGTGGAGACGATGGAGCGGGAAGTCGCAGCGATTTCAGAAGGCGGCGACGAACTCGTCTGGCTGCTGGAGCATCCGCCGCTTTATACGGCCGGCACCAGCGCCGATGCCAAGGATCTCGTCCAGCCGGATCGTTTTCCGGTCTTCGCCACCGGCCGCGGCGGCGAATACACTTATCACGGCCCCGGCCAGCGTGTCGCCTATGTCATGCTCGACCTGAAGCGGCGCAGGCAAGATGTTCGCGCCTTCGTCGCTGCGCTGGAAGAGGTCATCATCCGCACGCTCGCTTCGATGAATGTGCGCGGTGAGCGGCGCGAGGATCGTGTCGGCGTGTGGGTCCGCCGGCCGGAGAGACCCTTGCTGCCTGACGGCACCATGGCGGAAGACAAGATCGCAGCACTCGGTATCCGCCTGCGCAAATGGGTGACCTTCCACGGCCTGTCGCTCAACGTCGATCCTGATCTCGATCATTTCGGCGGCATCGTGCCCTGCGGCATCTCTGCCTATGGCGTCACCAGCCTCGTCGATCTCGGCCTGCTCGTGACGATGGTCGACGCCGACATCCGCCTGCGCGCCGCTTTCGAAGAGATCTTCGGCGAAACCGTCAACGATACAGCACTCTGTCCCTGATCGCCGTCCTTGATTGCCCGGGCTTCCTGTGGTTGATGACATCATCCGCAAGAAACAGCCGTCATGTCCGAATCTCCCTCCACCCAGAATCCCCTCCAGGGCATGGCCATCATGGCCGGTGCCATGGCCATCCTGCCGACGATGGATGCGATCGCCAAATATATGGCGACCTTCGAAGACATGTCGCCCGGACAGGTAACCTTCTACCGCTTCTTCTTCCAACTCGTCTGCACCCTGCCGATCCTCTTTGCCATGTTCGGCACACGGGCGCTGTCGGCCAAGCGGCCATGGATGAACCTGCTGCGCGGCGCGCTGCATGGTGCGGCGAGCCTGCTCTTCTTCGTCGCCGTCAAATACATGCCGCTCGCCGATGTCTTCGCCATCTATTTCGTCGAGCCCTTCATGCTGGCGGCGCTCTCGGCGCTGTTCCTCGGCGACAAGGTCGGCTGGCGCCGCTGGATGGCAATCGTCGTCGGTTTCGGCGGCGCCATGATCGTCATTCAGCCGAGCTATGAGATCTTCGGCCTGAAGGCGCTGCTGCCAGTCTTCTGCGCCTTCCTCTTCTCGCTCTATCTCTTCCTCAATCGCGCCATCGGCGAGGCGGATTCGCCGCTGACCATGCAGACTATGTCAGGCATCGGCGGCACAATCTTCATGGCGGGCGCAATGTTTGTCGGAAGCAGCCTCGGCAATGCCGACTTCACGCCTTCCCTGCCCGCCTCCTGGCTCGGCCTCGTCCTGCTGCTGATCCTCGGCACGATCTCGGGCTATGCGCACATGCTGGTCGTTAAGGCTTTCCGGCTTGCGCCGCTCTCGCTGCTTGCGCCATTCCAGTATTTCGAGATCATTTCGGCGACTGTGCTCGGCTACGCTCTCTTCGGCGATTTTCCGAACGTTTCCAAATGGATCGGCATCGCCATTATCGTCGCATCGGGGCTTTTTATCATCTGGCGCGAGCGTTTGCAGGCACGATCATTAAAATCCGCATGAAATGCCGCATCTGCGGTTAACTCTCCTTCTTGAGGGATCTTCAATCCGGTATCGATAAAATCATTTCCGGCTTCATGATGAAGTCTGGAGATAAAACATGAGTGAGTTCCGTCTCGCTTTTCCGGCGTGTGTCATCGCCGGTAAGCATCGGCTTACGGCCGAAGACATAGTGCTGCTGCGCAAACACACCTTTCCGGAGGGAATCCGGACATCCGATCATGTCGTGGTGATGTTGGCGCTCAATAGTTCCTGCCCCGAAAAATGCGCCGAATGGAACACGTTCTTCATTGAACAGCTGGCAGGCTTCATCGTCGATTACACCTATCCGCAGGGCTCGCTGGACGAGATCAACGTTGCATGGATCATGCGCATGTTCACGACCGACGGCGTCGTCAATTCCGCGCTCGAGCTCGAGCTCATCCTGCACGTCATGGAACTCAGCGCCCACGTGCCCGATGAGCTGCGTGCCCTGGCGCTCGATCAGCTCCGCTTGGCGCTATCAGAGGATCTCGGCGGCTACAAACTGACCCGCGCCACCGACCGCAAAAGCATCACCCGGCAGGATGTGGATTACCTGATGCGTGTTTTGAGAAACGTCAGCGAGGGCGGCGTCATCGGCGTATCGCCGGTCGAATATGGTGTGCTGCAGCGCATTGATGCGGTAACCCAGCCTGGCGCCAATCATCAGCGCTGGGGCGAGATCATGGCTTCGGTCGAGCTCAAGGATTATGGCCAGCCGGGACGCAGCCGCTGGCTGCGCATCATCGACGAAGAGCCGGTCGTCGCAGCCGCGGTTGCGTGACCTGCCGATATCTTCGTCCGTCCCTGATCCTTCAGCCCAATTGTGCGTTCCGGCTTTTTATGCGTAAAACTCCGGAACGCATTTCCTGGGTGGAGTCTCGATGTTCAAGAAAATCCTGATCGCGAATCGCGGCGAGATTGCCTGCCGCGTGATCAAAACCGCGCGCCGCATGGGCATTGCCACCGTTGCGGTCTATTCGGATGCGGATCGGGATGCCCTGCATGTCGAAATGGCCGATGAGGCCATCCATATCGGCCCTGCCCCGGCAGCCGAAAGCTATCTCGTCGCTGACAAGATCATCGCTGCCTGCAAGGAAACGGGAGCTGAAGCCGTGCATCCCGGCTACGGTTTCCTGTCGGAACGCGCCTCCTTCTGCGAGGCGCTGGAGAAACAAGGCATCATCTTCATCGGCCCGAAGCCCAAAGCCATCATGGCAATGGGCGACAAGATCGAATCGAAGAAATTCGCCAATGCCGCAAAGGTCTCGACCGTGCCCGGCCATCTCGGAGTCATCGAGAATGCGTCCCACGCTGAAAAGATCGCGGCCGAGATCGGTTATCCCGTGATGATCAAGGCGTCGGCCGGCGGCGGCGGCAAGGGCATGCGTATTGCCTGGAACGAAGCGGAAGTGCGCGACGGTTTCGACCGCGCCCGCTCCGAAGCCCAAAGCTCCTTTGGCGACGACCGCGTGTTCATCGAGAAATATGTGGTCGATCCGCGCCATATCGAAATCCAGGTTCTGGCGGATGCGCACGGCAATGTCGTCTATCTCGGCGAGCGTGAATGCTCCATCCAGCGCCGGAACCAGAAGGTTGCGGAAGAAGCGCCCTCACCCTTCCTCGATGAGAAGACCCGAGCCGCCATGGGCGCGCAGTCGGTGGCGCTTGCCAAAGCCGTCGATTACCAGAGCGCCGGCACGGTGGAATTCATCGTCGACCGCGACCGCAATTTCTATTTTCTGGAAATGAACACCCGCCTGCAGGTCGAGCATCCGGTGACGGAATTGGTGACCGGCATCGATCTCGTCGAGCAGATGATCCGCATCGCCGCCGGCGAAAAGCTGCCCTTCGCGCAGAAGGACATCAAGCTGAACGGCTGGGCGGTCGAAAGTCGCCTCTACGCGGAAGATCCCTACCGCAACTTCCTGCCTTCGATCGGCCGCCTGACGCGTTACCGCCCGCCGGCGGAAGGCCGCAACGGCGACGTGATCATCCGCAACGACACCGGCGTCTTCGAAGGCGCCGAAATCTCCATGTATTACGACCCGATGATCGCCAAGCTCTGCACATGGGCTCCGAGCCGTCTGCAGGCGGTGGACGCTATGGGCCAGGCGCTGGATGCCTTTGTGGTCGACGGAATCGAACACAACGTTCCCTTCCTCTCAGCGCTCATGAAGCATCCGCGCTGGCGCGAGGGACGCATTTCGACAGGCTTCATCGCCGAAGAATACCCCGATGGTTTTGTGCCGACGGCGCCAGACTCTTCGGAAGAGGCAGCCCTTGCCGCCATCGCGCTGTCCGCTTCCCTGGTTGATGCGATCAGGCGCGAAGGCTTCGCAGATCGTCTGCGCCACCCGAGTGGCCCGCTGCGCGAGGAATGGGTCGTCAAGATCGGCAGTATCTATGTGCCCGTCAAACTGATCGATGGCCTCGTCACCATTCCCTTCGAAATGGAAATGGAAGTCGGTGGCCGCACAGAAACCGTTGTCACCGATTGGAGACCGGGCGATCCGGTTTGGCACGGCAGGATCGCCAGCCGCCAAGTGACGGCGCAGATCCGCCCTGTTCTCAACGGCCTGCGCATCGATTGGCAGGGTCTGTCGGTCAAGGCCCGCGTCTTCACACCTCGCCATGCCGAGCTTGACCGTCTGATGCCCGTCAAGCTGCCGCCCGATACGTCCAAGCTGCTGCTTTGCCCCATGCCGGGCCTCGTCGTTTCCATTGCCGTCTCTGAGGGCCAGGAGATCAAGGCCGGTGAAACGCTTGCCGTCGTCGAAGCCATGAAGATGGAAAACGTGCTGCGTGCCGAGCGTGACCTCGTCGTCGGCAAGATCAAGGCCGCTCCCGGCGAGAGTCTCGCGGTCGATGCCGTCATCATGGAATTCGCCTGAAGCATCTACCCGAAAATCAGAACCGACGGTCTGACGCCGCTCTCAATCCTTTTTCCGCTTGAGCCGTCCTCGCGGAGCGTGCAAGAGTCCGCCACGCAAATCATGAGGAGATCGAAGATGGATGTTCGCGCCGCCGTTGCCGTTCAGGCAGGAAAACCGCTCGAGGTCATGACTGTTCAACTGGAAGGCCCGAAGGCCGGCGAAGTGCTGATCGAGGTCAAGGCGACCGGGATCTGCCACACCGATGATTTCACCCTCTCCGGCGCAGACCCGGAGGGCCTATTTCCGGCGATCCTCGGTCACGAAGGCGCCGGCATCGTCGTCGATGTCGGCCCGGGCGTCACCTCAGTCAAGAAGGGCGATCATGTCATTCCGCTCTACACGCCTGAGTGCCGCGAATGCCCCTCCTGCCTGTCGCGCAAAACCAATCTCTGCACGGCCATCCGCTCGACTCAAGGTCAGGGAGTGATGCCTGACGGCACCTCACGTTTCTCGATCGGCAAGGACAAGATCCATCACTATATGGGCTGCTCAACCTTCGCCAATTACACTGTCCTGCCCGAGATTGCCGTCGCCAAGGTCAATCCG
Organism: Rhizobium sp. BK377; assembly: GCF_014193935.1. Taxonomy (NCBI): domain Bacteria; kingdom Pseudomonadati; phylum Pseudomonadota; class Alphaproteobacteria; order Hyphomicrobiales; family Rhizobiaceae; genus Rhizobium; species Rhizobium sp. BK377. Next base: position 214,820 of record NZ_JACIAC010000008.1, on the reverse strand, counting down.
GACGCCCCCTTCGACAAGATCTGCTACATCGGCTGCGGCGTGACGACCGGCATCGGCGCCGTCATCAACACGGCCAAGGTCGAGATGGGCGCGACGGCAATCGTCTTCGGTCTCGGCGGCATCGGCCTCAACGTCATCCAGGGCCTGAAGCTTGCCGGCGCAGATATGATCATCGGCGTCGATCTCAACAACGACAAGAAGGAATGGGGCGAACGCTTCGGCATGACGCATTTCGTCAATCCGTCCGAAGTCGGCGCCGACATCGTTCCCTATCTCGTCAATATGACCAAGCGCGGCGCAGACCAGATCGGTGGCGCCGATTATACGTTCGACTGCACGGGCAATACCAAGGTCATGCGCCAAGCGCTGGAAGCCAGCCACCGCGGCTGGGGCAAGTCGGTCATCATCGGCGTTGCCGGCGCCGGCCAGGAAATCTCGACTCGCCCGTTCCAATTGGTCACTGGCCGCACCTGGATGGGCACGGCCTTCGGCGGCGCCCGCGGCCGCACCGACGTACCGAAGATCGTCGACTGGTACATGGAGGGCAAGATCCAGATCGATCCGATGATCACCCACACCATGCCGCTCGAAAAGATCAACGAAGGCTTCGAACTCATGCATTCCGGCAAGAGCATCCGCAGCGTGGTTCTCTATTGATGGCTGCTGTTGCCTATAGGGTCGACCTCAAGGGTCTCGATGAGCTCTCCGCACGGGAGCTCTATGATCTCCTGAGGATGCGCGTCGACGTCTTCGTCGTCGAGCAGAACTGCCCTTATCCGGAACTCGATGGCAAGGACATCGACGCCCTGCATCTGCGGCTCATGGATGGCGGGGAACTCCTAGCCTCGACGCGGCTCCTGAAGCCACACAGCGCGCATGATCCGGTGAAGATCGGCCGCGTCGTCGTCTCGCCCGCCCATCGCGGCAAGCGGCTCGGTGAAGCGCTGATGACCGAATCGATCGCCGTTTGCGAGCAGCTTTATCCGGAAAATCCCATTGCCCTTTCGGCGCAGGCGCATCTGCGCCGTTTCTACGAATCCTTCGGTTTCGCGAAAGCCTCGGAGGAATATCTGGAAGACGGCATTCCGCATCTCGACATGCTCCGCCAGCCGGCCACTCAGACGGCGTAAGGATATCGCCATGATCTATGTCGACGCGGATGCCTGCCCCGTCAAACCCGAAATCCTGAAAGTGGCCGAACGCCTCGGCATGGAAGTGACCTTCGTCGCCAATTCGGGTCTCCGCCCGTCGCGCGATCCGATGGTGCGCAATGTCATCGTCTCCAACGCCTTCGACGCTGCCGATAACTGGATTGCCGACAATACTGGCCCGACAGATGTCGTCGTCACTGCCGATGTGCCGCTTGCGGTCCGTTGCGTTGCCAAGGGCTCCTTCGTGACCGGCCCGACCGGTCGCGTCTTTGATGAAACCAATATCGGCATGGCAAGCGCGATGCGCGATCTCGGCGCGCACCTGCGCGAAACCGGTGAGAGCAAGGGCTACAATGCTGCCTTCAGCCCGAAGGATCGCTCGCGTTTTCTTGAAACCTTCGATCGTCTCTGCCGCAGGGCGAAAAACGCCTGAGCCTCAAGCGGGAATCGGGTGGCATGGCAGCCATGCCAATTCCTAGCTTGAAGCGAGCCGTTCCCTCGTCCATATGGGCTGTGACGCAGACGACTGCGGCGCTCGGATCAGTCCGGGTCGCAAAAGTCGCGGGGACGGCCTCGCTCTTAACAAGGAGAGTATGATGGCCTGGTTCCTGCTTTTTCTCGCTGGCCTTTTTGAATGCGGTTGGGCAATCGGTCTGAAATATACCGATGGTTTCACTCGTCCGATGCCGACGGCCCTCACGGTCATTTCCATGGTGGTGAGCGTCGTGCTGCTCGGTATTGCCGTCAAAACCTTGCCGATCGGCACTGCTTATGCGATCTGGACCGGTATCGGTACGGTTGGCACCGTGCTGCTCGGCGTCTGGTTTCTGGGGGACGCGGCAAACGCCTCCCGCCTGATCTGCATCGTGCTGATCGTTGCCGGTATTGCCGGCCTCAAATTGACGGCCTGAAAAGAAATATCTGAAATGAAAAGAGGCTGCGGGAACAAAACCCGCAGCCTCTGTCTTTATTCAGGTCCTCGCGTTTCTGTTGTCGACGGAGAGTGCGCCCGCGCCAGCAAAGAACATGTAGAGGAAGACGAAGCAGAACAGGATCGCAGCATCGCCCTGGTTGATGGCTGGGAAGAAGCTGTGCGGCATATGCGCCATGAAATAGGCGATCGCCATTTCACCCGCCAGCAGGAAAGCCACCGGCCGCGTCGCAAGGCCGATGAGAATGAGGATGCCGCCGAAGGTTTCCAGCAGTGCCGCAATCAGGAACAGCGTCGAAAGCGGGCCTTCGCCCTGCGCGGCCGGGAAGCCGAAAAGCTTCATCGTGCCGTGCTCGATGAACAGAAGCGCGGTCATGATTCTGAGAGCGGCCAGACCATAGGGGCGGTAGGCGGATAGACGCTCGAAAGTTGACATACAGACTCTCCTAAGGATGTGCTGTCGAGCGTTACCGTGTCTCTAACGGGGATTGAAGACACAGTTTGCTGACAGGCGTTCACAACTTCGACAGTGGATAAACACCTGAAGAGGCTTCCTTATTCGGTCATAGCGGAATGTTGTCGTGCTTCTTCCAGGGATTGCTGAGATCCTTGTTCTTCAGCATCTTCAGCCCCCGCGCCAGCCGGCGCCGCGTCGAATGCGGCATGATCACCTCATCGACATAGCCGCGTTCCGCCGCCACGAAAGGTGACAGGAAGCGATCCTCATACATCTTCGTATGCGCCGCGATCCTTTCGGGATCGGCGATATCCTTGCGGAAGATGATCTCGACGGCGCCCTTGGCGCCCATGACAGCGATCTGCGCCGTCGGCCAGGCATAGTTGAGATCGCCCCGCAGATGCTTCGACGCCATCACATCATAGGCGCCGCCGAAGGCCTTGCGGGTAATGACCGTCAGCTTCGGCACCGTCGCTTCGGCATAGGCGAAAAGCAGCTTGGCGCCGTGCTTGATGAGCCCGCCATATTCCTGCGCCGGGCCTGGCAGGAAGCCCGGCACGTCGACGAAGGTGATGATCGGAATATTGAAGCAGTCGCAGAAGCGCACGAAGCGCGCCGCCTTGCGTGAGGCATCGCTGTCAAGCACGCCGGCCAGCACCATAGGCTGGTTGGCGACGAAGCCGACAGTCGAGCCCTCGATGCGCCCGAAACCGCAGACGATGTTCTTGGCGAAGCTCGCCTGGATCTCGAAGAAATCTCCCTCGTCCGCCACCTTCTGGATCAACTCCTTGATGTCGTAGGGTTTGTTGGCATTGGCGGGGATCAACGTATCCAGCGAGTTGTCGGCATCGGTCACCGACTGGTAACATTCGATCTCCGGCACCGGCGACGTGTTCGATTGCGGCAGGAAGTCGATCAGCCGGCGCACCTGCAGGAGCGTATCGACATCATTGTCATAAGCGCCATCGGCAATCGAGGAGCGCGTCGTATGCACGCTTGCGCCGCCGAGTTCTTCGGCCGTGACAGTCTCGTTGGTGACCGTCTTGACCACATCGGGACCGGTCACGAACATGTATGACGTATCGCGTACCATGAAGATGAAGTCGGTCATGGCAGGCGAATAGACGTCGCCGCCGGCGCAAGGTCCCATGATGACGGAGATTTGCGGGATGACGCCCGAAGCCAGCACATTGCGCTGGAAGACCTCGGCATAACCACCGAGAGCCGCGACACCTTCCTGAATGCGCGCGCCGCCCGCATCATAGATGCCAATGATCGGCGCGCGGTTCTTCAGCGCCATATCCTGCACTTTCATGATCTTCTCGGCATGGGCCTCGGACAGTGAGCCGCCGAAGACCGTGAAATCCTTGGCGAAGACGAAGACGGTGCGGCCGTTGACCGTGCCCCAGCCGGTCACCACGCCGTCGCCGGCTATGCGGCTCTTGTCCATGCCGAAATCCGTGGAGCGGTGCTCGACGAACATGTCGAACTCCTCGAAGGACCCTTCGTCGAGGAAGAGGTCGATCCGTTCGCGCGCTGTCAGCTTGCCGCGCTGGTGCTGCGCATCGATGCGCACTTGTCCGCCGCCGAGACGGGCAATTTCGCGGCGGCGTTCGAGCTCTTCCAGAATATCTTTCATGATCTCCCCTCGCCGCTTTCCGCGGTTTTTAATGACCTAACGTCCGCTGAGTGCGAAGGCGGAGCGCACACGCGCGGCGATATCTTCTGCCAGAATGTCGTCGGCCAGGTCAGGGTCGGCGGTCAAGCTCGTGACTTCGAAGGAGGTCACGGCGATGACAGATCCATCCTCGACGGAGGCGGCATCGATGCTGACCTTCGCGACGTTGCGGTCTTTTTGGAAGCCAAGGCCCTTCGTGACGGAAACGATCCGGATCGTCAGCACTACACGCGGCAATTCGCTCGTGCGGACTGTCGCCCGGATGGCGGCGTTGACGCGATCGCTGATACCGGACAGCAGCTCTGCAGACATGGTCGCGCTTGAGAGCACGACGGCGCTGCGCACGTCATAAACGGGCTTTTCCTGCTTCTTCGGCATGAGGCTGGCGCAGGCCGTCAGCGCCATGCATGCAAGCGCTATCAGGCAAAATTTCGACCTCAGCCAATTCATTCCAAATTCCCGCATAACCCCGTCCGGAGTCGCAGATTTGGTCATAAAGCCCAACAAGGCAATATGATTCAGGCCCTTAGCGCGAAAAAAACATCCGTTGCGGCTTTGAAATCCTCAAAACGCTTGGCCCGGCGCTGCTCGGCTTCTTCGTCGCTTCCCCAATGTTCAATGGTCCAGTCCTCATCGAGATGAGCGAGCGACCAGGCTTCGTCAGGCGTGATTTCGCCTTCGGCAATGGCAAGCGCGAGCAGCGCCGAACCGGTGATCGTCGTCACCGTATGGAGAGCTGCGAGCTCGAGCGCGCTGTCGTGCCGGCGCAGTGCCGAGCCGAAGGCGGCGATCGCCTCGCGCGGCTGCTCGTGATGCATCACGCCTTCGACCAGGATGAAACGCGCACCGAGATTGGCGGCGGCCCAGTCGAGCACCGGATCCCAGCGCTCGGTCTGCCGCTCGACCAGCTTTTCCGGACCATCGGCGCGGTAGCAGAGCAGATCGCTCGATGAGAAGCGCAGGATATCCTCGAAGACGGCCTGCGTGTCCGTCGCGACACCATCGATTGCCGTGTTGACGAGGCGCGTCACCGGCATCAGCGATGGATCGATCACCTCGGCCTGCGCGTCCCATTCGGCGGCAACGAGCTTTGCCAGCGCCGCGCTTGGGACTGCCAGGATCTGACGTGCCGGCGTGCGCACCATCTTGCCGTCTAGTTCGATCGCAAAACGATCCTCGTGGGGGGCAACGGCAACCGCCTGATAGAAGCGCTTCGGCAGTGGCTTCTTCATCTGAATCTGCGCGCGGCGGATCGGATCGGGATGGCTCAGGCCCTCGGAAAGGTCGTTCAGCAGGTCGCGCATGGGCTCACCTCAGGAAAAATGGCGCAATATCTCGTTCGGATGGTAGGCGATCGCATCGGCGCCGTTGGCGATCAGCTCATCCACGCTGGCATATCCCCAGGCAACGCCGATCGCCTTGGCGCCGGCGGCCTTTGCCATCTGCATATCGTAAATCGCGTCACCAATGACAATGGCATCGGCAGCATTCATGCCGGTTTCGTCGCAGCATTCGCTCACCATGGCCGGATGCGGCTTGGAGGGGCAATCGTCCGCGGTACGCGCAACGACGAAATGCTTGTCGAAGCCGTGCGTCTCCATTACCAGCTTCAGCCCGCGCCGTGACTTGCCGGTCACCGCACCGATCAGGAGATCCTCACGTCCGGTCAGCGCATCGATCATCTCGCGAATGCCGGGAAAGAGCGGCTCACGATAATCGAGATCCTGACGCACGACCGAAAACAGCGATTTGTAATGCGCCGTCATGTCGATATCCTCCTGCTCGACATGCGGCTTGCCCTGCATGCGGGCAATGGCGATATCGAGCGACAGGCCAATGATCGCCTTTGTGTCATCGAACCGAGGTTCCGGTTTGCCAAACTTTTCGAAGGTCCGGCGCATGGTTTCGTGGATCAGCCCGGCGCTATCGACCAGCGTGCCGTCGCAATCAAAAAGCGCAAGCTTCATTCTTCGTCATCCAGGATGGGGGCTGAGTTCTCGTCGAAACCGAGCAGGTTCCAGCTCTGCACCATATGCGGCGGCAGGGGGGCCGTTACGCGCAAGCGCCCGCCGGAAGGGTGCGGAATATCAATATGGCGGGCATGCAGATGCAGCCGCTTCTGGATACCGCCGGGGAAATCCCAGTTCGGATCCTCATCGAAATATTTGGGATCGCCGATGATCGGATGGCCGATATGGAGCGCGTGGACACGAAGCTGGTGCGTGCGCCCCGTATAGGGCTCCATCTCCAGCCAGGCGAGACGTTGCGCTGCCGTCTCGACGATGCGGTAATAGGACACCGCATGATCGGCACCATCCTCGCCGTGTTTGGCAATCCGCATGCGGTCGCCATCCATGGTCTGTTCCTTGACGAGCCAGGTCGAGATCTTGTCTTCACGCTTGCGCGGCACGCCCTTGACCAGCGACCAGTAGGTCTTCTTTGTGTCGCGCTCGCGGAAAGCAGCCGTCAGCTTCTGTGCAGCACCACGGGTGCGGGCGATGACAAGCACACCAGACGTATCGCGGTCGAGGCGATGGACAAGGCGGGGCTTCTCGCCCTTCGGGCTGGTCCAGGCTTCCAGCATCTGGTCGATATGGCGCGCCACGCCCGAGCCGCCCTGCACGGCAAGGCCGGCCGGCTTGTTGAGCACGATCACCTTGTCGTCTTCATGCAGCACCATGCGCGACAGGAGTTCGAAATCACCGGAATGCTTCAGGTCCTTGCCGGCGATCGGCCCGGACTTGACCTTGGCGTCGACATCGAGCGGCGGCACACGCACCATCTGGCCAGGCTGCACACGAGCATCCGATTTGACACGGCCGCCATCGACACGCACCTGGCCGGAGCGCAAGAGCTTCTGCAATGGACCAAAGCCGAGACCCGGATAGTGGATCTTGAACCAGCGGTCGAGCCGCATGCCCGCTTCATCGGGCTCCACCTTGATGTATTCTATGCCTGCCATGGAATTCTTTCGGAAAATATGGGCGCGATCAAGCCGGCGCCTCTCTTGCCGCTGCCTTTAGAGCATTTTTCAGAAAACGGAAATCGGAATCGAAATCAGATCAGCGATTCCGCCCTGATTCCAATCGCATCTGCGGAATTCTTACCATCCGGTAAAATGCGAATGATTTTCTTAAGCCGAACGCGAAGATCCTGCCGGTATGACAGGCTAATGACACAGCTCGTTTCCATATCCGCGAACACCGCTGCCCTTGCCTTCGAGTCCCTGCGCATCCCGCAGCGCGTAGCGACGGGTACGGCCGCGCGCGAGGCTCGCAAGATTGCGGAACGCCAGCTCAATCAGAGCGGCGAAGATCTCGAGGAAACGACCAACATCATCCAGAATACCGAAGTCGCGCTCGATCTGATGACCAAGGGCTATCGTCAGCCGCAGGCGGGCTTGCAGCAGGCTCTGCAGTCTTACGAAGATGTCTGAGATTTAAAATATTGCTGGGAGGAGCAAGGCCCGCGACTTTGGTCGCGGGCCTTTGTTTTTCAGCGCTTATTTACCCTGCGCCGACAGAACGCTCAGCATCAGATCGACCTTGCCGGCCTTTTCGAAGTTCAGGGTAACGGGTATCTTGTCGCCCTGCTTGAAGGGCGTCTTCACCTTTTGGAACATCAGATGCAGGTTGCCGGGCGAAAGCTCCACGGTCTGGCCCGCGGGAACCACAATGCCATCCTTCAGCTCGCGCATCTTCATGACATTGTCCTTCATGGCCATCTCGTGAAGCTGCACCGCGCCAGCATTGGGCGACGTGACCGACACGAGGCGGTCATCAGTCGAGCCGTTATTCTTCACTGTGAAGAAGCCGCCGCCGACGGGTTGGCCGGGCAGCATCGCCTTGGCAAAACCGCCGGAGACTTCGAGATCGCCGACTTTCACCACGTCGCCGTCAGCAGCCATACTCATGGAGCCCATGTTGCCCATGTCCATGCCCTGCATGTGCTGATGGTCCTGGCCGACAGCGAATCCGGCAAAGCCGCAGGCGCAAAGCAGTGCCGCCAAAGCTGATGTCCTGACAATCTTCATCGAATATCTCCTCGTCTCAGAGCTTTTCCTGATCAGAATGTTTCAATCTGACCAGGAAAGCCCTCGGCCGCCGATAGCCAATTTCGCCTGCGAATGCAAAAGCCCATTTGCCGCGGACTGCAACCGGCTCGTAAACGCCGCGACAAAAATTTGTGCGGTCGCGACATTTTGCTTGCCAAGCCCTGCCACCCCCGGATAATTGCCGCAACCTTGTTGGGAGAAGCCGGTACCCTGGTGCCGGTGCCGAAGGAGCAACCGCCCCGGAAACTCTCAGGCGAAAGGACCACAAGGGGCAGACGGAACTCTGGAGAGAGGCGTTCTCGAAACGCCCGCCGAAGGGATAACAATCTCAGGCACAGGGACAGAGGGGGCTCAAGGAGACAAGGTGCAGCCGCGCCTTCAGTTTTGAGCCCGCGCCCGGAATTTCCGGCGCAAACCCCGGAGGCGTCGTTTGGACGATACTGCTGCCCTCAAGAAAACCCCGCTTCACGCGCTGCACCTGTCGCTCGGCGCTCGTATGGTGCCCTTCGCAGGCTATGACATGCCGGTGCAATATCCCTCGGGCGTCATGAAGGAGCACCTGCAGACCCGCACCGCCGCCGGCCTCTTCGATGTCTCCCACATGGGCCAGGTCATCATCAAGGCGAAGTCCGGCAAGTATGAGGATGCAGCGCTTGCGCTCGAAAGCCTCGTACCCGTCGATATTCTCGGCCTTGCCGAAGGCCGCCAGCGCTACGGTTTCTTCACGGATGAGAATGGCGGCATCCTCGACGACCTGATGATTACCCATCTCGACGACCACCTCTTCGTCGTCGTCAACGCTGCCTGCAAGGAAGCCGATATCGCGCACCTGCAGAAGCATCTCTCCGACACCTGCGAGATCACCGTCCTCGACCGTGCTCTGATCGCGCTCCAGGGCCCGCGCGCCGTCGAAGCGCTCGCAGAACTCTGGGCTGATGTCGCCGCCATGAAGTTCATGGACGTGCGCCACTGCCGTCTGCACGACGTCTCCTGTCTCGTCTCGCGTTCCGGCTATTCCGGCGAGGACGGCTTTGAAATTTCCATTCCCGCCGACAAGGCCGTGGATGTCACCAACCGATTGCTCGAGCATCCCGATGTCGAGCCGATCGGCCTCGGCGCCCGTGACTCGCTGCGCCTGGAAGCCGGCCTCTGCCTCTATGGCAATGATATCGACACGACGACCTCGCCGGTCGAGGCGGCCATCGAATGGGGCATGCAGAAAGCCCGCCGCACCGGTGGGGCCCGCGCCGGCGGTTTCCCGGGTGCGGAGCGCATCCTCGGCGAACTCGACAAGGGCGTTTCCCGCAAACGCGTCGGCCTGAAGCCCGAGGGCAAGGCGCCGGTGCGTGGCCATGCCAAGCTCTATGCCGATGCCGAAGGCAAGACTGAGATCGGCGAAGTCACTTCAGGTGGCTTCGGCCCTTCCGTCGAAGGCCCCGTCGCGATGGGCTATGTGCCGGTCTCCTATAGTGCACCGGGCACGCAGATCTATGCAGAAGTGCGCGGCAAGTATCTGCCGATCACCGTTTCCGCCCTTCCCTTCATTACGCCGACCTACAAACGCTGACCCCCATTGCGAGAGGATTTTTCCATGCTGAAATTTACCCAGGAACATGAATGGCTGAAGCTCGAAGGCGATGTCGCGACCGTCGGCATCACCACCTACGCTGTCGAGCAGCTCGGCGATCTCGTTTTCGTGGAATTGCCTGAGGTCGGCGCCACCTTCTCCAAGGATGGCAACGCCGCAACCGTCGAATCCGTCAAGGCAGCTTCGGATGTCTACTGCCCGCTCGACGGCGAGATCGTCGAGGTCAATCCGGCGATTGTCGCCGACCCGTCGCTCGTCAATTCTGATCCGCAGGGTGCTGGCTGGTTCTTCAAGCTCAAGCTCAAGAACCTCTCCGATGCCGATGGCCTGCTCGACGAAGCAGCCTACAAGGAGCTGACTGCGTAATGACGACGCCTACCGAATTCCAGTTCACCGACTATCAGCCCTATGACTTCGCCAATCGTCGTCATATCGGCCCCTCGCCGTCTGAAATGTCGGATATGCTCGGTGTCATCGGCTACAAGAGCCTCGATGCGCTGATCGACGCGACCGTACCGCCGGCCATCCGCCAGAAGGCGCCGCTCGTCTGGGGCGCGCCGATGACGGAACGCGAAGCGCTCGACAAGCTGCGCGAAACCGCCAACAAGAACAAGGTCCTGACCTCGTTGATCGGCCAGGGCTATTACGGCACGATCACGCCTCCGGTCATCCAGCGCAACATCCTGGAAAACCCGGCCTGGTACACGGCCTACACGCCCTACCAGCCGGAAATTTCTCAAGGACGCCTTGAAGCGCTCCTGAACTACCAGACGATGATCTGCGACCTGACCGGTCTCGACGTCGCCAACGCCTCGCTGCTCGATGAAGCCACCGCCGCTGCCGAAGGCATGGCGATGGCAGAGCGTGTCTCCAAGTCGAAGGCCAAAGCATTCTTCGTCGATGCAGACTGCCATCCGCAGACGATCGAGCTGATCAAGACCCGTGCCGAGCCACTCGGCTGGTCCGTCATCGTCGGCGACCCCTTCAAGGATCTCGATCCGGTCGATGTCTTCGGCGCGATCTTCCAGTATCCGGGCACGCATGGCCATGTGCGCGATTTCACCGGCCTGATCTCCCGCCTGCACCAGACGGGCGCCATCGCCGTCGTTGCCGCCGATATTCTGTCGCTCACGCTTCTGAAGTCGCCGGGCGAAATGGGCGCCGACATCGCCATCGGTTCCTCGCAGCGTTTCGGCGTTCCGGTTGGCTACGGTGGTCCGCACGCGGCCTACATGTCGGTCAAGGATGCCATCAAGCGCTCCATGCCTGGCCGTCTCGTCGGCGTTTCCGTCGATGCCCGCGGCAATCGCGCCTATCGCCTGTCGCTGCAGACGCGCGAACAGCATATCCGCCGTGAAAAGGCGACGTCGAACATCTGCACCGCGCAGGTTCTGCTCGCCGTCATGGCCTCCATGTATGCCGTCTTCCACGGTCCCAAGGGCATCAAGGCGATCGCCCAGCAGGTCCACCAGAAGGCCGTGCTGATGGCCAAGGGCCTGGAAAAGCTCGGCTACAAGGTTGAGCCGGAGACCTTCTTCGACACGATCACCGTCGATGTTGGCCACATGCAGGGTCTCATCCTGCGCGCAGCCGTCGCCGAAGGTGTGAACCTGCGCAAGGTCGGCGAGACGAAGATCGGCATGTCGCTTGACGAGCGCACCCGACCGGCAACGCTGGAAGCCGTCTGGCGCGCCTTCGGCGGCAATTTCCAGATCGCCGATTTCGAGCCCTCCTATCGCCTGCCGAAAGATCTCTTGCGCACCAGCGAATACCTGACGCATCCGATCTTCCACATGAACCGCGCCGAAAGCGAAATGACCCGCTACATCCGCCGGCTCTCCGACCGCGATCTGGCGCTTGACCGCTCCATGATCCCGCTCGGCTCCTGCACGATGAAGCTGAACGCGACGGCCGAAATGCTGCCGATCACCTGGCCGGAATTTTCCGACATCCATCCCTCCGTGCCCGCCGACCAGGCGCTCGGCTATCGCGAAATGATCGATGACCTGACGGAAAAGCTCTGCGCCGTCACCGGCTACGATGCTTTCTCCATGCAGCCAAATTCCGGCGCGCAGGGCGAATATGCAGGCCTCCTGACCATCCGCAATTACCACATTGCCAATGGCCAGGGTCACCGCGACGTCTGCCTCATCCCGACATCGGCGCACGGAACCAATCCTGCCTCGGCCCAGATGGTCGGCATGAAAGTGGTCGTCGTGAAGGTACGCGAGAATGGCGATATCGACCTCGACGATTTCCGTGCCAAGGCGGAGCAACATGCGGAGAATCTCTCCTGCTGCATGATCACCTATCCCTCGACGCATGGCGTGTTCGAGGAAACGGTCAAGGAAATCTGCGACCTCGTGCACAAGCACGGTGGCCAGGTCTATCTCGACGGCGCCAACATGAACGCCATGGTCGGCCTGTCTCGCCCCGGTGACATCGGCTCCGACGTGTCGCATCTGAACCTGCACAAGACCTTCTGCATCCCGCATGGCGGCGGCGGTCCCGGCATGGGTCCGATCGGCGTCAAGTCGCATCTGGCACCTCACCTGCCCGGCCATCCGGAAACGGACGGTCGTTCGGGTGCTGTTTCTGCAGCAGCTTTCGGCTCGGCTTCCATCCTGCCGATTTCCTGGAGTTACTGCCTGATGATGGGCGGTGAAGGCCTGACGCAGGCAACCAAGGTAGCGATCCTCAACGCCAACTATATCGCTGCCCGCCTCAAGGGCGCCTATGATGTGCTTTACAAGTCGGCTGCCGGCCGGGTGGCGCATGAATGCATCATCGACACCCGCCCGCTGGTCGACAGTGCCGGCGTCACCGTCGATGACGTCGCCAAGCGCCTGATCGACTGCGGCTTCCATGCACCGACCATGAGCTGGCCGGTTGCCGGCACGCTGATGATCGAGCCGACCGAATCCGAAACCAAGGCCGAGCTCGACCGCTTCTGCGAAGCGATGCTGGCGATCCGTCAGGAAGCCCGCGACATCGAGGAAGGCCGTTCGGACAAGCTGAACAACCCGCTGAAGAACGCCCCCCATACGGTGGAAGACCTGGTCGGCGAATGGGATCGTCCCTATTCGCGCGAACAGGCCTGCTTCCCACCCGGCGCCTTCCGCGTGGACAAGTACTGGTCTCCTGTCAACCGCGTCGACAACGTCTACGGTGACCGCAACCTGATCTGCACCTGCCCGCCCGTCGAGGCTTACGCAGAAGCTGCTGAGTAAAGGTCAAGCTGGACGCCCGATGCGAAAGCAAAGGGCTGGACAATCAAAGCCCCTTCCTTCACGGGAGGGGCTTTCCTAATTCTGATGGAATGCACGAAGGAAGATCACACCATGTCTCAGGATCAAAGCGAAGCAAGAATGCAGGCGCCCTGGTCGAAGCCTGTGCTCGTTGCCCTCGAAGAGCCCGGCCAATATGAGACCATCGCCAATACCCAGGCGGCCTCCTGGGCGATGATCGAGGACTGGCCGACGGAAGATGGTGCCGCACTTGATCAGGCGCTGCTGATCTGCGCCGATGTCATCAAGGGCAAGCGCACCGGCGAGGATGCGCGAAAGGCTTTCATTGCCGCCGCAGTCGAAGCTGGCCTCGACATCAAGGCGTGAACGGCGGCTGTTGGCAAGGAGCTGATGCGCAGCTATGCATTCGTGATTACGGGTATGAGAGCCGGCCGCTGAGACTCGCGTGCCATTTCGGCACAAACGTCGCAGATCCCCTCGCCTTTCGCTAACCGAAGCCATTCAGCTTTCCCTAAACCCTTGCCGGTACAACGCTGATGTCCGGAAACAGGGAAACGGTCGATGAGCATTTCTGCAGTCACGAATACGGCTCTCTCGGGAATGCTGGCGCAGACGAAGCGCGCCGGCGCGATCGCCAACAACGTCGCCAATGCGAGCACACCGGGTTACGGCCGGCTCAACACCAGCTTCCAGTCCGTGGAAGCTTCAGGCGTGCAGGCAAGCGTCACCGAGACGGACCAGGATGTGGATTTCGCGACCGAATTGACCGACCTCGTCGAGACCGAACAGAGCTATAAGGCCAATGCGGCGGTCTTCGAAACTGGCGCCGATCTCTGGGACGTGCTGATGAGCATCAGGCGCGATTAAGCGCTCTTCTGCTTTATACGATTGAATAAGCCACTGAGCCGAGCGCCACGGCGCCGAAGGCAATCAGCATAACGCTCGTCGCCCGGCCGACCTTGGCCGTGAAATCGGTCGAGAGCCGGTCTCTTGCAAGGCTTACGGCACCGCTCAGGCAGAACCACCAGAGCAGGGATCCCATGAAGACACCCGAGACGATCATCGCCGAACTGAACCGGCGCGTCTCCTCCGTCAGGCCGAGGCCGGCAAACAGTGCGCCGAAGGAGAGGATCGTCGCCGGATTGGAAATGGTCAACAGGAAGGTCGATATGGTCGTATGCAGGAAGTCGGCCGCATCGATCTTTGCCGCCTTGATCTTTCCCTTGTTTTTGAGCCCGCGCCAGCCGAGCCAGAGCAGCATCAGCCCACCCCCAAGCGCCAGCGGGATGGTGGCCATCGACATGGTTTCGGAGAAAGCGGCAATCCCGGCGACAGCGACCAGTGCATAGCTCGCATCCCCGAGCGCAGTCCCCAGCCCGCCGGAAAAGCCATACCAGAACCCCTTCTCGAGGCTGCGGTTGATGCAGAGCGTTCCGATCGGCCCGAGCGGCGCAGTGATGATGACACCCAGGAGGGCGCCCTTGAGGAACAGGAGGAGCATTGTCCGCTTCGTTTCTTCTCGGTCGCTTGTCGGTCTCGGACAGACTCATAAAAATCAAAAGGCCGCCAATTATGGCGGCCATCAGGCAATTTCAATGGAAAACTGTTAATGCTGAGCCGGAACCACGGCATCGCCGCGTGTGGCAAGCGCTGCGAGATCGGCGGGCTTCAGCTCTACGGACTCACCACAGCCGCAGGCCGATGTCTGGTTCGGATTGGTAAAGATGAAGCCGGAACGCAGCGTCGTCGTTTCGAAGCCGAGTTCGGTGCCGAGCAGATACAGAACAGCCGAAGGCTCGATCCAGACCTTGGCGCCGTCGCGCTCGATCACGTCGTCCTTAGCATTGGGTTCCGTCACCATGTCGATGGTATATTCCATCCCGGCGCAGCCACCCTTCTTGATGCCGACGCGAATGCCCTTGGCATTCGGCCCGCCATTGCCGACGATCGCCTTCACGCGTTCTGCGGCGGCTTCCGTCATGCTCATTACTGCAAAGCCCATGGGCTCAATCTCCTTCGACAACCGGGGTCAAGATCCGGTGCTTGGTGAGTCAATGTAGTCACCGCGGGTAAACGGATCAATACCGATCGGTCAATACCAGCCAACGGCGACCTGCGCCTCCTCCGACATACGGTCCGGCGTCCACGGCGGATCGAAAGTCATTTCGACTTCGACGCCCGAAACGCCTTCGACGGCACCGACGGCATTTTCCACCCAGCCCGGCATCTCGCCGGCAACCGGGCAGCCCGGAGCCGTCAGCGTCATCATGATCTTCACCATGCGGTCGTCTTCGATATCGATCTTGTAGACGAGGCCGAGCTCGAAAATGTCAGCCGGAATTTCCGGGTCGTAGACGGTCTTGAGAGCGCCGATCACGTCATCGCTGAGACGCGCCAGTTCCTCTTCGGGAATGCTGGAATGCACGATGCCCTCTCGCACGTCTATCTTCTGTTCATCCAGGCTCATGGCTTCTTCCTCAAGCAAAGAACTTGCGCGCATAGTCGAGCGCATCGGCCAGCGCATCCACTTCGGCGCGGGTATTATACATGCCGAAGGATGCCCGGCATGTGGAGGTCACGCCGAAGCGTTTCAAGAGCGGCATGGCGCAATGCGTGCCGGCGCGGACGGCAACGCCCCGGCGGTCGATCACCATCGAGACGTCATGGGCGTGAATGCCCGCGAGCTCGAAGGAAAAGATCGCGCCCTTGCCCGGCGCATTGCCGAATATGCGGAGCGAGTTGATCGCCTTGAGCCGCTCTTCGGCATACGCTGTCAGGTCCGCCTCATGGGCTGCGATATTCTCGCGGCCGATCTTGTCCATATAGTCGAGCGCATAACCAAGCCCGATCGCCTGCACGATCGGCGGCGTGCCGGCTTCGAAACGGTGCGGCGGGTCATTATAGGTGACGACATCCTCGCTCACTTCGAAGATCATCTCGCCGCCGCCCTGGAACGGCCGCATCTCCTTCAGCCGGTCCTTTTTGCCGTAGAGCACGCCGATGCCGGAGGGGCCATAGAGCTTATGGCCGGTCATGACATACCAGTCGCAATCGATATCCTGCACGTCGACGGGCAGATGCACGGCACCCTGCGAACCGTCGATCAGCACCGGAATGCCGCGCTCATGGGCGATGCGGCAGACTTCCTTGACCGGGACGATGGTGCCGAGCGCATTCGACATATGGGTGATCGCGACGAGCTTGGTTCTGTCGGTCAGGCTCTTTTCGAAATCCTCGATATGAAAGGCGCCCTCATCGTCGACAGGCACCCAGACGAGCTTGGCGCCCTGCCTCTCGCGAATGAAATGCCAGGGCACGATATTGGAGTGATGCTCCATGATCGTCAGCACAATCTCGTCGCCCTCGCCGATCCTGGGCATGCCCCAGCCGTAGGCGACCGTGTTGATCGCCTCGGTCGAATTCTTGGTGAAGACGATGTCATCAACCGAAGGTGCATTCAGGAACCGGCGCACCTTTTCGCGCGACGCTTCATAGGCTTCGGTTGCCGCATTGGAGAGGTAATGCAGGCCGCGATGCACATTGGCATATTCGTGGCTGTAGGCATGCGAGATCGCATCGATCACCGCCTGCGGCTTCTGGGCGGAAGCGCCGTTGTCCAGATAGACCAGCGGCTTGCCATGCACCTTCTCCGAAAGGATCGGGAAATCCCTGCGGATGGCTTCGACATCATAGGTGGTTGCCGGTACGATCTTGTCCATGGCGCTGTCCGATCAGGCGTGCTTTTCCAGCCAGGCCGAAATGACGCCTTCCAGCGCCTCGACCAGGGCTTCGTCTTCCAGTTCCTCGACGATCTCGGCGACGAAGGCGTTGACGAGCATGGCGCGTGCCTTGTTCTCCGGAATACCACGAGCCATCAGGTAGTAGAGATGGTTGTGGTCGATATCGGCAACCGTCGCGCCATGGCCGCACTGCACGTCGTCGGCGAAGATTTCGAGCTCGGGCTTGACCGAGAATTCGGCATCATCGGACATCAGCAGCGTGTTGCAGGCCATCTTCGCATCGGTCTTCTGGGCATCGGGTGCAACCCGGATCATGCCCTGGAAGACACCCTTGGCGCGGTCGAAGACGACATTGCGGATGACTTCCGTCGAGCCGGTATGCGGCACGTTGTGGCCGAGGACCATCGTCACGTCCGTATGCGTCTCGCCGCCGAGCAGGTTGATGCCGCGCAGCGTCAGATCGGCGCCCTCGCCCGTTACCTTGATGTTCAGTTCCTGGCGGACCAGCTTGCCGCCGGCATTGATGACGAAGAGTTTCAGCTTGGCGTTGGCGCCGAGATCGACACGGATCTGGCCAAGATGTGTATCCTCGGCCCCTTGCTGCTGCAGGATGATCCAGGTCAGCTCCGTGCCCTGCCCGACCGTGATGTCACTGACATGCGACACGAGCGCGGCATTGTCTGTCACCGACTGGTGACGCTCGATGACGACACCCTTCACATTGGCGCCAAGGGCGACCGGCAGGCGGGTATGGATGTCGCCGCCGGCATGCACAAACTGGACTTCCAGTGGCTCTTCAAGCTCGGTGTCTTCAGGCACTTCGACGGCATAGCCGTCCTTGACGAAGCTGCCATTGATACGCCCGACAGCATCGTCATTGCCAAGCGCGTCGAGGCCGGTAGCGGCAGAACCGTCGATCAGCTTTTCGGAATAGGAAGAAACCTGAAGATCGCCAGCCGAAGCCTTGTTGGCGGCCCTGCCCTGAATGACGGACAGAACCGGAGAGCCCTCGACCAGCGGTTCCAGCGCTTCAGAGCCGGCGTCACCTGCCTTAGCCGGAACGTTGCGCAGCAGGTTCTTGAGGTCGGTATAGTGCCAGGCCTCGATGCGGCGCGTCGGCAGGCCTTGCTTCTTCAGGTCGTCGAGCAGCCGGTCGCGCAACGCGGTCACCGCACCATTGCCCGGCAGTTCGCCGATCTGCTCGTTGAACGCTTCGATCAGCGCCGATTCGGCCGCAGTCAGGCGGCTCGTCGTTTGCATGTTCATGGACGTCGTCCTTTCCGCCACGGTCAGGCTGCGGCGCCGATGATGTCGGCGTAGCCGTTGGCTTCCAGCTCATGCGCCAGCGTCTTGTCACCGGACTTGATCACCTGGCCCTTGTAGAGAACGTGGACAGTATCCGGCACGATGTAATCGAGCAGGCGCTGGTAGTGGGTGATGACGACGACGGCACGGTCAGGCGAACGCAGCGCGTTGACGCCGTCGGCAACGATCTTCAGCGCATCGATGTCGAGGCCGGAGTCGGTTTCGTCGAGCACGCAAAGCTTCGGCTCAAGCAGCGCCATCTGCAAGATCTCGGCGCGCTTCTTCTCACCACCGGAGAAGCCGACGTTCAGCGGGCGCTTCAGCATGTCGGTATTGATCTGCAGCTTGGCGGCAGCCTCCTTGACGCGGCGCATGAAATCCGGCGTCGTCAGCTCGTCTTCGCCGCGTGCCTTGCGCTGCTCGTTCATCGCAACCTTCAGGAATTGCATGGTGGCAACGCCCGGAATTTCGACCGGGTACTGGAAGGCCAGGAAGATGCCCTTGGAGGCGCGCTCGGCAGCATCGAGCTCGAGGATGCTCTCGCCGTTGTAGAGGATATCGCCTTCGGTCACTTCATAGTCTTCGCGGCCGGAAAGGATGTAGGACAGCGTCGATTTGCCGGAGCCGTTCGGGCCCATGATGGCGGCCACTTCGCCGGCCTTCACGGTCAGGTTCAGGCCACGGATGATCTCGGTGCCGTCTTCGGCGATGCGGGCATGAAGGTTCTTGATTTCAAGCATCTTTGGTTCCTGCGTTCTGTCTGCGTAGCTCTTCGGAGCCTCGCGCAATTTTAAGGACATCGACATGTTGTGTCGGCGCTACCGCCAGAAGATACGAATGACACGGAAAACCGCGGAGGCTATGAGCCAAAGGAATTCAAGAGAGTTGGATATCTCCTGAACGATCCCCGCCGGCTTTTCCAGCTTTTCCATACGCTGCCGAAGAAACACATAGGGTCGCTCCGGCGGCGTTTCCGTCTCGTATCTTTGCTCGCGGGGGCCTATCTTCGACAGGATCTCCCCGCGCATATTCGTCAGGCGTTCAAGAATTCGCTTCTTGTCCGCCTCGCTCATATCAGCCGACAGAGCCTTCCAGCGAGATGCTGATCAGCTTCTGCGCCTCGACGGCGAATTCCATCGGCAGTTCCTGCAGCACTTCCTTGACGAAGCCGTTGACGATCAGCGCGATCGCTGCCTCGGTCGGAATGCCGCGCTGCAGGCAATAGAACAGCTGGTCCTCGGAGATCTTCGAGGTCGTCGCTTCATGCTCGAACTGCGCCGTCGAGTTCTTCGCCTCGATATAGGGCACGGTATGGGCGCCGCACTTGTCGCCGATCAAGAGCGAGTCGCATTGCGTGAAGTTTCGGGCGTTCGAAGCCTTGCGGTGAGCCGAAACCTGGCCGCGATAGGTATTCTGTGAGACACCAGCGGCGATACCCTTGGAGACGATGCGGCTCGACGTGTTCTTGCCGAGATGGATCATCTTGGTACCACTGTCGATCTGCTGATGGCCGTTGGAAACGGCGATCGAGTAGAACTCGCCTCTGGAATCATCGCCACGCAGAATGCAGGACGGATATTTCCAAGTGATCGCGGAACCGGTTTCGACCTGCGTCCATGAGATCTTCGAACGATCGCCGCGGCAATCGCCACGCTTGGTGACGAAGTTGTAGATGCCGCCCTTGCCGTCCTTGTCGCCCGGATACCAGTTCTGGACGGTAGAATACTTGATTTCGGCATCGTCGAGCGCGATCAGCTCGACCACGGCGGCGTGCAACTGGTTTTCATCGCGCTGCGGTGCGGTGCAGCCTTCGAGGTAGGACACGTAAGCGCCTTCCTCGGCGATGATCAGCGTGCGCTCGAACTGGCCGGTATTCTTCTCGTTGATGCGGAAATAGGTGGAAAGCTCCATCGGGCAACGCACGCCCTTCGGCACGAAGACGAAGGAGCCGTCGGTGAAGACAGCCGAGTTCAGCGTCGCATAATAGTTGTCGGTCGTCGGAACGACGGAGCCGAGATATTTCTGCACGAGATCCGGATGCTCGCGGATCGCTTCCGAGATCGACATGAAGATCACGCCGGCCTTCTTCAGCTCTTCCTTGAAGGTCGTCACGACCGAGACGGAATCGAAGACAGCGTCGACGGCGATCTTCGGCTTCTCGACGCCGGCGAGGATCTCCTGTTCCTTCAGCGGGATGCCGAGCTTCTCATAGACCTTGAGGATTTCAGGATCGACTTCGTCCAGCGACTTCGGGCCAGGCGTGCTCTTCGGCGCCGCGTAATAGTGGATCGCGTTGAAATCGATCTTCGGATAATCGACGCGCGCCCAGGTGGGCTCGTCCATCGTCAGCCAGCGCTTGTAGGCTTCCAGGCGCCATTCGAGCATCCATTCCGGCTCCTGCTTCTTGGAAGAGATCAGGCGGATGATGTCTTCGGAAAGGCCCTTGGGTGCCTTGTCCATTTCAATGACGGTTTCGAAGCCGTATTTATACTGGTCCACGTCGATCTGGCGGACGCGATCGACCGTTTCCTGGACAGCAGGCATGTCACTCTCCAATCTCGCCGGAGAAAAGGTCCGGCAGCTTGTCAGTGGGGCAATTGACTTGCCCCAGATATAAGTGGCCAAAAGGGACTTTTCAGCCCTGATGGCAAGTAGAAAATTGCGTTTCCGCAAGTTTGTGAGGCGATCAGGCCGCCTCGCCCGCCAGCTTTCGCCGGGAGGCAATTTTCACAAAGGCGGCAATCGCCCGGTCTACGTCTTCTTCCGTCGTCGAAAAGCCGAGCGACATGCGCAAGGCTCCGAGCTTCGGATCGCGGCCCATCGCCGTCAGCACATGGCTTTCGCCGACCCTGCCGGACGAGCAGGCCGAACCTGCCGAAAGCGCCACGCCTTCGAGATCGAAGGCGATCTGCCCGGTCTCCGCCTTCAGGCAGGGAAGTGTGAAGAAGATGGTATTGGCAACGCGCGGGCCGCCGGCGCCGTGAATGATGACATCGGGTGCCGCAGCGCACATGCCGGCCTCAAGCCGGTCGCGGAGTGCGGCAATCGCGGCGTTGCGCTCTTCAAGGTTCTGCAGCACGGCTTCTGCCGCCGCCCCAAAACCGATCAGCGCAAGAGAATTCTGCGTCCCCGAGCGGTGACCCTTCTCCTGCCCGCCACCGCGGATCAGCGCCTTCGGCATCAGCGCTTCGCCGCGGGCGATCAGCGCGCCGGCGCCCTTCGGGCCGCCGATCTTATGGGAGGAAATGATCATGAAATCCGCGCCGATCGGCCCGATTTCGATCGGCAGGCGGCCGGCCGCCTGTACCGCATCGACCACGAAGAGCCCGCCATGGGCACGCACGATCCTGCCCGCTTCTTCGACCGGCTGGACGATGCCCGTCTCGTTGTTGACGAACATGATCGCCACCATCGGCAGGCCCGTGGACTTGTCATGAGCGTCGAGAAGTGCGGAGAGCGCCGTCAGATCGACGATGCCGGCATCGGTAACCGGGATCTCGGTCGTCCTGTCCTTAGGGAAACGGCCGCCTTCGCGGATTGCCAGATGCTCGACGGCGGAATGATAGAGGCGGCCGAGCTTCAGCGGCGTGCGGCCCATGCTGAAATCAGGCGTCAGCACCATGTTGGCGGCTTCGGTCGCACCGCTCGTAAAGACAACATTGGCAGGGTCGGTGCCCGTCAACAGCGCCACCTTGCGGCGCGCACCCTCGATGGCTGCGCGCGCAGCGCGGCCCTCGCCATGCACGGAGTTGGGATTGCCGAAGATGTCCACGGCGCGCATGATCGCTTCACGCGCTGCAGGGTGCATCGGCGATGTTGCGTTCCAATCGAGATAAAGGCGTGGCGGCGCCATTGTCTTCGGTCCTGCGCTTGACGACCTTGCTTGAGCGCGGCGGTGCATTTTTCTTGAAATTTCCGCCGGGCTTGCCTTATGACACGTTCCACGCTGCGTGGATCGCCATGCAAGTTTCGAATTGTTCTAAACTGCGTTTTAGAAAAGCTGACAACCGTCGTCAAGTCATGTTGTCGCCAAACGTAGCGTGGACGCGAAATAAAACCCGGAGTACCGATGCCCGAAGTTATTTTCAACGGCCCAGCCGGCCGTCTTGAAGGCCGCTACCAGCCCTCCAAGGAAAAAAGCGCACCGATCGCCGTCATTCTGCACCCGCATCCGCAGTTTGGTGGCACGATGAACAACCAGATCGTCTACCAGCTCTTCTACATGTTCCAGAAGCGCGGTTTTACGACACTGCGCTTCAATTTCCGGGGCATCGGCCGTAGCCAGGGCGACTTCGACCACGGCGCGGGTGAGCTTTCGGATGCCGCCTCCGCCCTGGACTGGGTGCAGAGCCTGCATCCTGATTCTAAAACCTGTTGGGTTGCCGGCTATTCCTTCGGCGCCTGGATCGGCATGCAGCTTCTGATGCGTCGTCCGGAAATCGAAGGTTTCATGTCGATTGCGCCGCAGCCGAATACCTATGACTTCTCGTTCCTGGCGCCATGCCCCTCCTCCGGCCTGATCATCAACGGCGAGGCGGATAAGGTGGCACCGGAAAAGGACGTCAACGGCCTCGTCGAGAAGCTTAAGACCCAGAAGGGCATTCTCATCACCCACCGCACGGTACCTGGCGCCAACCACTTCTTCAACGGCCAGGTGGACACGCTGATGGCCGAATGCGAGGATTACCTCGACCGCCGCCTCAACGGCGAACTCGTGCCGGAACCGGCAGCCAAACGGATCAGGTAACGGTCCGCCGCATGGCGGCCGTCATCGCGAATTCCACGCCTTTGACACCTTCGATAAAGATCGGCCCGCGCTCCCGCATGCCGATCTTTTTCAATACGTGCTGCGAGGCGAGATTGTCCGGGTGCGTGAAGGCGATGAAATGAGGCGCAAGATCTCTGGAAAAGAACCAGTCGGCAACGCTTCCCGCAATTTCCGTCGCATATCCCTTGCCCCATTCGCGAGCGTAAAGGGCATAGCCCATCTCATATTCGCCAGTGTGATACAGCGAGATTCCGGCACGGCCGATGAAGCGGCCGTCTTCGCGGCTGACGATCTTGTATTTCGTCGTGCCGTAGCGCACCTGCTCGGCCAGATAAGTCCGTAGCCTCTCCTCACACTTTTCCCGCGACCACGGCGCCGCTCCGGACATGTAACGCGTCGTCTCGATCGTCGAATGCAGGTCATGGATCAGGTCGACATCGGAATGATTCCACATGACGGCAACAAGGCGCGGCGTTTCGAAGATGACGTTGCCGTTCATCTTGCCGGTTCCGTCAGCACGCCGCCGGTAACCGGATGGCTGACGCCCGTCGTGCCGGGATAGGTGAGCGGCAGTCCCTCCAGCGAGCGTACTGCCAGATAGGCCCAGGCTTCCGCTTCCATCGCGTCGCCGTCGAAACCGGCCTCTTCAGCACTCATGACACGAGAACCGTTCTTCCCGGCCATATCGGCAAACTCAGCCATGATCGTGTCATTCAGCCGACCGCCGCCGCAGACGATATAGACGGAGGGGCTTTGCGGCAGATAGGAGGCCGATTTGACGATCGAGGCGGCAGCCACATGCGCAAGCGTGCGCGCACCATCCTCCAGGCTCGCCTCACCATCTGCCAGCGGTCTGAAATCGCCACGGTCGAGCGAGCGCCGGATATTGCCCTGGAAGAACGGGCTGCCGAGATAGCGGGCGGCAATTTCGGCCACCACCTGCCCGCGCCCGGCGATCTCGCCGCCGGGATCGTAGGTCTTGCCGGTCTGCATCTCCACCCACTGGTCGATCAGCGCGTTGCCGGGGCCGCTATCGAAGGCGGCGATGCGCCCCTCCACGCCGATATAGGTGAGGTTCGAAATGCCGCCGATATTGACGAAGCAGACCGTCTGCCCTTGCTGTTGAAAGCGGCCGGCAAGCGCAGCATGATAGGCCGGCACTAGCGGCGCACCCTGCCCGCCATGAACCATGTCGTTGGCGCGCATGTCGTAGACGACAGGAATGCCGGTGCGTTTCGCCAGCAGCTCTCCATCGCCGATCTGGATCGTCAGCCCATCGTCAGGCCGGTGCAACACGGTCTGGCCGTGAAAACCGAGCACATCGACATCGCCGCTTCTGAGTCCGAATTTATCGAGAAATGCCGTAACGGCATCTGCATGACGTAGAGTGAGTTCAATCTCGATGTCGCGCAATTCGTCCGGTCGTGCATTGCGATCGGTCAGCGGCCGTGCCAGATCGAGCCCACGCTTCAGCCGCTCGCGAAAACCGCCATCATAGGTAACGCCCAGAAACGGTCCGCGCTCGATGAAACCTCGCCCGTCTGTCCTGAGCAACGCCACATCGATGCCGTCCATCGAGGTGCCGCTCATCAAACCGATCGCAGTCCTGACGATATCCATTGCGCCGCGAGCCTTTCATGCGATTCCCGGATGCACTTTTGGAAAAACAGTGCTAAACGCGCCGCGACGGTTCAACAAGCGTCAATCCCAATCCCGTTCGACGTTCAAGAGACGAAGCCCATGTCGCAGTTCAAGTCTGATTTCCTCCGCACGCTGCAAGAGCGCGGCTTCATTCATCAGATTTCCGATGAAAGCGGCCTCGACGATCTCTTCGCCAAGGAAACCGTGACGGCCTATATCGGCTTCGATCCGACCGCACCCAGCCTGCATGCCGGATCGCTCATCCAGATCATGATGCTCCACTGGATGCAGAAGACCGGCCATCGCGCCATCTCGCTGATGGGTGGCGGCACCGGCATGGTCGGTGATCCCTCGTTCAAGGAAGAGGCCCGCCAGCTGATGACTGTCGATACGATCGAAGGCAACATCGCCTCGATCAAGCGCGTTTTCTCGAACTACCTGAATTACGGCGATGGTCCGAAGGAGGCGCTGATGATCAACAATGCCGAATGGCTGCGCTCGCTGAACTATCTCGAATTCCTGCGCGATGTCGGCAAGCATTTCTCGGTCAACCGCATGCTGTCCTTCGACAGCGTCAAGACGCGCCTCGACCGCGAACAGTCGCTGTCCTTCCTGGAATTCAACTACATGATCCTCCAGGCCTACGACTTCGTAGAGCTTGCCAAGCGCTATGACTGCCGCCTGCAGATGGGCGGTTCAGATCAGTGGGGCAATATCGTCAACGGCATCGATCTCGGTCACCGCATGGGGACGAAGCAGCTGTATGCGCTGACCTCGCCGCTGCTGACGACTTCGTCCGGCGCCAAGATGGGCAAGTCTGCGACCGGTGCCGTGTGGCTGAATGCCGACATGCTGTCGGCCTATGACTTCTGGCAGTACTGGCGCAACACGGAAGACGCCGATGTCGCGCGCTTCCTGAAGCTCTACACTACGCTGCCGATGGATGAGATCGCCCGCCTGTCGGCACTCGCGGGTTCCGAGATCAACGAAGTCAAGAAGATCCTGGCAACCGAGGTCACCGCGATCCTGCACGGCCGTGAAGCCGCCGAAAAGGCGGCTGAGACGGCGCGCAAGACCTTCGAGGAAGGCGGTCTCTCCGAAAACCTGCCCTCCGTCGAGGTTCCTGCCTCCGAACTCGATGCCGGCATCGGTCTGCTCTCCCTGATCGTCCGTGCCGGTCTTGCCGCCTCGAACGGCGAAGCCCGCCGTCATGTCCAGGGCGGTGCCGTGCGCATCAACGACCAGGCTGTCAGCGACGAGCGAAAGATGATCGGCAGCGGAGAAATCACTGCTGATGGCGTCATCAAGCTGTCGCTCGGCAAGAAGAAGCACATCCTGATCCGTCGCGCAGCCTGATCGGCGCGAGCGACACGAACCAAAAAGGCCGGCCTTCGCGCCGGCTTTTTCTTGTCTGGCTTGAGCCGAAAGCTCAGGAGCGGCCCGAGTAGAATTTCTCCATCACGAAATTGTCGAACCGCTGCCCGCGCCGTTCGACGGTCTGCCGTGTGAGGATCCGGAACCCCTTGCGCTCGAAAAATGGCTGCGCCGTCAGGCTGGCATGCGTGTAGATCCGATCGATACCAAGCGCTTCCGCCTCCTCTTCGACGCGCGTCAGTAGGCGGCCGGCAACGCCGAGGCCCTGAAAAGCCGGATGCACGAACATCATGTCGAGGCACCCGTCCGGCGTGAGATCGGAGAAGCCGACCGACTTGCCGTCGATCTCCGCGATCCAGCCCGGCCGGCTGATCCTGCGCTCCGCCCATTTTGCAGCGTCTTCCACCTGCGCCCAGGCATCGATCTGCTCAGGCGAATAGTCTTTCGACGAGACTTCGCGGATGGCGCGCAGAAAGATCTCGATCGTCGCATCGCTGTCGGCAGGCCTGTAGGGCCGGATCAGGATCGAGTTCTTCACTGGTATCCTCAGGCATTCACTGGAATTCGAAGATCTGGCGGAAGACGCCGGGCGCGATGACCGACAGTGGGTTGATCTGCAGGTTCGGCTGGTCGAACTTGCCGGTCAGCTTGAAGGTGATGCCGATCAGGCCGCGGTCGGAACCATTGCCGAGAATGACGCCGATCAGCGGCAATTCGGCGAATAGCCGGTTGAGCCCGTAAGCCGGCATGAAGGTGCCGGTCATGTCCATATTGCCTCTGGCGTTGCGCACGACGCCCTGGAAAGTGGCGCCGATCTGGTCGCCGCGCAGCACGCCGTTTTCGATGGAGATCGCCCCGCCGCGTGAGACGACACGGGCAAAGCCACGCTGGAAGCGTTGCGAGGAGGTATCGATATCCCGCTTCACGGCTTCGCTGAGGCTGCGCTGGTCCGAGCCGACAGGCGTGGAAACGATCGAGCGCAGGCGTTGCTCGTTGACGATCGAGAAGCGGCGCACGTCGAGCGAGCCATCCCAGCCGCCGCCCGCATTGAGACGGATAGCCAGATTGAGAAGCCCGCCCTGCATATGCTGATACAGATCGGCAAAGCGTGAGACGGAGCCGGCATCGCCGCTGGTGATGTTGATGACGCCGCCGCTCTGCATCTGGCTGACGACCGCCTCGCCGCTATCGGTGATGCCGGAGAAATTCAACGATTGCAGTCGGCTGCCGCTCATGGCGATCTGCGCCTGGAAATTGCCGATCTTCTCGTCATTGAAGCCTATGATGTTCTGCAGCTTCGCCCGTACGCTTATGCTGCTGTTGTCACTGCCATTGCCATCGCTGTCCGAATCCGATTTCAGGCGGGCGATGATCGGTCGCGCATCGGCGCTGGCTCCGGATACGGAAATATCGAAGCCGCCCTTGCTGCGCTTCAGCGACAGCCCGAAATCATCGACGGAAGACAGCTTCACGCTATCGAAATCCGCCGATATCAACCCGCTCTTGCCGATCACGAGCGCCCCGGTCGCCCCAAAGCCATCCCCCTTCAGACGGAAATTCTTGACCTGCGTATTGTCAGGCGGGCCGGAAACCTCGAATTCGGCATTAGCGGGAATACCGCTGCCCTTCGACCAGCCGATCCAGGGCAGATCGAGCGATGCCTTGCCGAGGTCGAGCTGAACGTCCTGCCGGTCTTCGTCGATACGCGTCAGCACCAGCTTGACGCTGCCGCCGAGGATGCCGGACAGGCCCGGCAGCAACTTGTCGCGCTGGTCGCCGTTCAACGTTGCCGTGATCACACGCTGTGGCTCGATCCCGGAAGATTTGTCGACTGGTTCCAGCATATCGATATCAGCGGAGACGCCGTCGATGTCGGCCTTGCCCTTGACCTTCACCTGCTGCGGATCGGCATCGAGCATGCCGTCGAGATTGGTGATGACGCGGCCCGAGAACGGCTTGGCAAGCGCGACGTCGGTGAGTTTCATCTGCGCCTGCCATTCGGGTGGCGGCGGGTTTTGCGAGGACAGAAGTCCGAAACGCGCCTGCACATGCGCGTCGATAGTGCCCTTAAGGTCGTCGGGCACAAAGCCCGCGCGCTGCAGCACCTTGATCGGCTTGTAGGTCAGAAGCTCGCCCACAGCATCCGCTGAGCCTGATACGGAAATGTCGGCTTCGGCCATTAGTGGCTTGTCATAGACTGACGGCATCACGAAGGTGCCCGGCTGCACCGCTACTGAACGCCCGGAGGGGAAATAGGAGGTGCCGCTCTTGAGCGAGATCGTCGCCTTTCCGCCCGTCAGGTCGAAATGCGCTGCCGTATCGCGCACCGGTGGGATCTCGCCGGCGACATTCAGGCGCGTACCGGCGATGTCGAAGGCGATGCGGAGTTGGTTTTCGTCGAGCCGCAGGCCACGTCCTCCCGCTGCCTCGTCCAGCCGGCCTGGCGGGATGAAGACGGAAATGGACGCATCGGTCACCACGCCGCCGAAGAGGTTTGCCAGCACCCAGACCCGCGCTTTGGACGCCATCCAGAAAGGCCAGAGCTGCTTGACCGCCGTCGTCTGCATCTGCTGGGACTGGCCGGCAAAACTGATCTCCGGTGATTTATCGTTCAGCCGGACGTGCAGCGCTCCGTAGAGGGAGCCAAGCGGCGAGGAAGCCACCATATTCGAAAACTGGAATTCACGGCCGGCGACGAGGTAGCGTCCGGTCGCCTGCAGATCGAAAGACAACGGCTGCTCGCCGGAATTGGGTGCCGCCGTGCCGCCGCTGATCAGCGCGTCGATGCCGAACCCCTTGCCCGCATTCGGATCGAGCTTGTCGAGGTCGATCAGTGCCCCGCTGATCGGCAGCACAGTCGGGCCGAGATGCAGCTGCGATTTGGCGATCTCCAGCGTCTGCTTGTCGAAGTCATAGGCCAGATTGAGTTGCCCGTCCGTCAATTCCTGAGAATCGCCGTCGACATAGATAAGGCCCGGATCGAGTTTGAGAGCCGCATTGAGCGACGGCTTGACGCCGTCGGCAGCTCTGACCGCGGAAATGGTAAGATCGCCGAACGTATTGAGGCCCTGGCGTTTCTCGCCCTGTTCGTTGCGCTTCAGCGCAAAGGGAGTGAGGTCGGCATGCGACAATGTGCCATCGAGCCGGGAGGCGCGCCCGCTCGCCTGCTCGGTGATCACATTGAGATCAGCCGCCTCGCCGTTGATGGAAATCTGGCCGCTGAGCCGCAGCGAGTTCGGCCCGGCATGTTCGAAGGCGAGATTGTCGACGACGAGGGAAAGCGGCCCATTTGCCGTATCTGCGAGCTTGATGTCGATGCCGGAGATGCGCACGGAGCCGGTACCGCCGCGTTCGACGAAGGTTTCGAACAAGTCGAGATGCGAGAAGATCGTCTCCATTGCCGCCGGAATGGCATCGACACGCAGATCGTCAAGCGTGATGGGAGCGGTTGATGGAAGCAGCGACGTGTCGAGGGCGATATCGTCGGCTTCCACCGATGATATCGCAACGCGGCCGCGAAAGAGCTGAAGCGGATCGAGCGCCATCCGCATGGAGGATGTGGTCGAAAGATGCTGGCCGCTTTGCTGGTCGATCATGTTGACGTCGCGCGCTTCGAGCGCCAGCCGCAGGCCGGATGTGAAGCGGATGACGGTGGAACCGACTTCGGCACGGTAGCGCGGCCCCAGTGCGCTGTTCAACGCCGACTGCGCCTGCTGCGATAGCGGCGCGTCAATGATCCCGCTTTCGATGGTGAAGACGATTGCCGCCAGGATGAACAGGATGACTGCGCAGAATCCGCCCGTGACCTTCGCTGTGCCGCGCATGCGGGAGCGCGGCGGCGGGCAATGCACGATAAGCGGGTCCTTCACCTGCGCTGAAGGCAGGTTGTGCAAGGCGACGATGTCCTTCTTGCGGAACGTGACCTTTTCGCCGCGGATGGCTGACATGCGCCTTGGGAAACTCCTGAATCTGATTTGAACGGCTCTGGGCGGGACGCCGTTTCATCCACTATATAACCTGCCTGATATAGTATCTCCCCTAAACCCGGCAAAAGAAAGTTTTGAGATGTCTGCACCCGGTATTGGCTCCCGTGCTCCCGATTTCAGCCTCCCGCGCGACGGCGGCGGGCGCATTTCGCTCTCTGATTATCACGGCAAGCCGGTGGTCCTGTTCTTCTATCCCAAGGATGACACGACGGGCTGCACGACCGAATCTCTGGATTTCACCGCACTTGCCGATGAGTTCGCAGCCGCCGGCGCCGCCATAGTCGGCATGTCGCCCG
Source organism: Rhizobium sp. BK377 (assembly GCF_014193935.1). Lineage (NCBI taxonomy): Bacteria > Pseudomonadati > Pseudomonadota > Alphaproteobacteria > Hyphomicrobiales > Rhizobiaceae > Rhizobium > Rhizobium sp. BK377. The sequence goes on along the minus strand of NZ_JACIAC010000008.1, from coordinate 184,603 downwards.
ATTCGGCCGCATGCCATGACCGCTTCATCAAGAAGCACAAGCTGACGGTGGCGCTTGCCTCGGACGAAGAGAAGACGGTGCTGCAGGCCTATGGCGTGTGGAAGGAGAAAAAGATGTATGGCCGTACGTTCATGGGCGTCGAGCGCACGACCTTCCTGATCCGCAGGGACGGCACCATCGCCACCATATGGCAGAAGGTCAGGGTGCCGGGCCATGCCGCAACGGTGCTCGAAGCCGTCCGGAATCTTGCCGCGTGACGGCGATCACGTCGCTGCGCGGCGGCGCGATCGATGCAATCCGCTCCGCCGATCTCGACCGCAAGACAGAGCTCGCGCAGGAAAGCGCTACCAGGTGGTTCGCACGTCGCATCTCGCTGCGCTCGCCGCTGGACGCGCCGCTGCCCGAGCGTCCCGGAAGGCCGGAAAAGCCTCTGCTGGTGCCGCCGACCCAGGTCGAGAAGCGTTCGCTGCATACCGTGCCTGGCCGGGTCGCCCTGCTCCACGCAATCGCCCATATCGAGCTCAATGCCGTCGACCTGGCGCTCGACATCGTGGCGCGATTTGCCTCGGCGCATGTGCCGAATTCCTTCTTTGACGGCTGGATGCAGGTGGCCTACGAAGAGGCCAAGCACTTCCGCATGGTGCGGAAACGGCTCAACGATCTCGGCGCCGATTACGGCGATCTGCCCGCCCATGACGGCCTCTGGCAGGCAGCGCATTCGACCCGCAACGATCTCACGGCCCGCCTGGCCGTCGTGCCGCTCATTCTCGAAGCGCGCGGACTGGATGTTACGCCTGCGCTGCAGGCCAAGATGCGCGAGACCGGCGACCTCGAAAGCGCCGCCGTCCTCGACGTCATCTACAATGACGAGAAAGGCCATGTCGCCGTCGGCGCCAAATGGTTCCGCTTCCTCTGTGCGCGTGAGAAGCGTGATCCTGCGAGGACATTCCAGGAGCTGGTGCGGGCCAATTTCCGCGGTCCGCTGAAGGCACCGTTCAATGATGTGGCCCGCGCCGAAGCCGGGCTTACGCCCTCTTTCTACAGGGCGCTGACCTCGACCAGCCAGAGCTGATTGGTAAGCTCTGGCTTGCTGACGTAAACCGGCTGTTAACCATAAAAGTATGTAATCATCTCTCAATGGGGCAGGCGCTGAAAGCGAATCTTTGGGGGACCCTCGGTGACGAACGGACATCACAGTCGGGTATTCGGCAAGAGGGCGCAGGAACACGTCCTTATTCTTGCGAGTGGCGACAAGGTGCGTCACATGACGGTGAAGCCTTGGATGGCGGCGGTGGCCTTCTGCTTCGTCGGCGTCTTCTCAATCGGCTATCTGCTGGCCACCTCCTACCTGGTGCTGCGCGATGACCTGATCGGCGCGACCATGGCCCGCCAGGCCCGTATGCAGCATGACTATGAGGATCGCATCGCCGCACTGCGCGCCCAGGTCGACCGCATCACCTCCCGCCAGCTTCTCGACCAGCAGGTGGTCGAGGACAAGGTCGACAAGCTGATGGAACAGCAGATGGCGCTGACCTCACGCCACGGAAAGCTCGACAACCTGCTCGACCGCGCCGAAACCTCAGGACTGACGGGCAAGGATGCTCCTGTAACCGATGTACCGGCGCAAGCTTATGCGCCTGACATCAAGGACAAGCGCGCATCGCTTTCCGGTGGTGCACAGGCGATCGAAAAGCTCATGTCAGCCGATAACAAGCCGGTCGACGCGGGCGCCCCCGACAACTCCACCCTCGCCTATGTTCCATCAGAGGAAACCGTCGGCGACCGTGCCGACCGCATTTTTTCCAAGGTCACGCTCTCGCTGAAGACCGTCGAGCAGGATCAGAAGAACCGCATCGATCAGCTCACGAGCGACGCCGGCAACGCCGCCGATACGATCGAGGGCGTGCTCGACCGCTTCCACATCGCCGTTCCGGCTGAGACGATCGCCGCCAAGGAAAAAGAGGACGGTGCCGTCGGCGGTCCTTACGTGGAGCCCGAAAGCGACGACGATTTCAACAATTCGCTCGTGCAGCTCGATGGCGCGCTGACGCGTCTGGAAGCGGTGCGCAGCACCGCCGAATCCCTGCCCTTTCGCAATCCGGCCATTGGCAAGGAAGTCACCAGCCCCTTCGGCAACCGGCGCGATCCTTTCCTCGGCCGGCTTGCCCTGCATTCCGGCATCGATTTCCGCTTCTCGCCGGGTGAAAGGATTCGCCCTACCGCGCCCGGCAAGGTGATTGCAGCCGGCTGGACCGGAGGCTACGGCAACATGGTCGAGGTCGATCACGGCAACGGTATTTCGACGCGCTACGGCCATATGTCGGAAATTCTGGTCAGGGTCGGCGACACGGTTGACCGCAACAATGTCATCGGGCTTGCCGGCAGCACAGGTCGGTCAACGGGCACGCATCTGCATTATGAGGTGCGCCAGGATGGACATGCGGTCGATCCGATCTATTTCATGAATGCCGGCCTTAAACTTGCCACTTATATAAAATAGCCGGTCGCGGTAACGAACGCTTCACCTCGCTCCCTGGGGTGGAGACGCTCTTCCTTGACTTGCCGGCCGTTTCGGAATATGTCGCCCACCATTGCGGCATGCAATCCTGCCGACTCGCCAGAGACCGGCCGAACGAAACGGAAACAGTTTTCCCTTTGACGACATTTGCTGAACTTGGTTTGAGCCCCAAAGTGCTCTCCGCTGTTACCGATGCGGGCTACACGATTCCCACTCCCATTCAGGCCGGGGCAATTCCCTTCGCGCTTGAGCGCCGCGACATCTGCGGCATCGCGCAGACCGGTACCGGCAAGACGGCATCTTTCGTTCTTCCCATGCTGTCACTTCTGGAAAAGGGCCGAGCCCGCGCTCGCATGCCCCGCACGCTGATCCTGGAGCCGACCCGGGAACTCGCCGCCCAGGTTGCCGAGAACTTCGAAAAATACGGCAAGAACCACCGCCTCAACGTCGCCCTCCTCATCGGCGGTGTTTCCTTTGAAGATCAGGACCGCAAGCTCGAGCGTGGCGCAGACGTGCTGATCTGCACCCCCGGCCGCCTTCTCGACCATTTCGAACGAGGCAAGCTCCTGATGAGCGGCGTCGAAATCCTCGTCATCGACGAAGCCGACCGCATGCTCGACATGGGCTTTATTCCCGATATCGAACGCATCGCCAAGCTGATCCCTTTCACCCGTCAGACGCTGTTCTTCTCGGCCACCATGCCGCCGGAAATCCAGAAGCTTGCGGATCGCTTCCTGCAGAACCCTGAACGTATCGAGGTCGCCAAGCCCGCATCGGCCTCCAAGACCATCACGCAGCGCTTCGTCGCTTCGCATGGCAAGGATTACGAGAAGCGCGCTGTCCTGCGCGATCTCATCCGCGCCCAGGAAGACCTCAAGAACGCGATCATTTTCTGCAATCGCAAGAAAGACGTCGCTGATCTCTTCCGTTCGCTGGACCGCCACGGCTTCTCCGTCGGCGCCCTTCATGGCGATATGGACCAGCGCTCGCGGATGACTATGCTCGCGAACTTCAAGGACGGCAACATCAAGCTGCTCGTTGCCTCCGACGTCGCCGCCCGCGGCCTCGATATTCCCGATGTCAGCCACGTCTTCAATTTCGACGTGCCGATCCATTCGGAAGATTATGTTCACCGCATCGGCCGTACTGGCCGCGCCGGTCGTTCCGGCGCTTCCTTCACCATCGTCACCCGCCACGACCAGAAACATGCCGACGCGATCGAAAAGCTGATCGGCGAAAAGGTTGAATGGCTAAACGGCGATCTCTCCGCCCTGCCGCCGGCTGAAGAAAGCCGCGACAGCGAGCGGTCTCCCCGCCGCGGAAAGGGTCGTGAGCGGGATAGGGATCGTGGCCGCGACCGCCGGTCTTCGAGTCATAAATCTGATATCAACGCCGAAGATAATGGTGGCGAAGTCGTGGAAGCAGCAGCAAAGGCCGACAGCGTGAAGAACGAGCGCAAAGCAGAGCAGAAGCCGCAGAATAATGCGCGTGGCAATCGGCCCTATCCGGCAAACGACGACAATCGCGAACGTCGCCGCCACCGTGATCACGACGATGGCCCGACACCGGTCGGATTCGGCGACGATATCCCCGCTTTCATGCTGATCGCAGCCAACGCCAAGATCTGAGCCCCCATGGGCAAGCCCGGCATTGATTTCCCAGGCCTCGGTGTAGGCCTGGTGATTTTGCGCGACGGCAAGATCCTTCTCTACAAGCGCGTGCGTCCGCCAGAAGCCGGCTACTGGAATATCGTCGGCGGCAAGGTCGACCATATGGAGCCGGCCGAGGAAGCCGCGCGTCGCGAGGCGGAAGAGGAAACGGGACTGACCATCGGCCGCATCGAACGCATCGGCTTGACCGAACAGATCATCGAAGCCGACCGCCAGCACTGGATTTCACTTCTTTATGTCGCCCGTGAAGTCACGGGTGAGCCGCAACTGACGGAACCGGACAAGCTCTCGGATTTCGGCTGGTTCGGTCTTGCCGACCTGCCGGAGCCACTGTCGGCTTTCACCAGGGTTGCGATATCAACTCTTCCGGCCGGGCAATTGCGCTGATCATTCGGCCCGCAGCGCTGCTTCGTAGGCAAGCCGCACCCAGCGCGCCATGACATCGGGGTCGTCATAGGCTTCGTCGGGAATGCTCCAGTAGGGCATCTTCACCGGAGCGCCCTTTTTGCCCTCGTAGAACCATTGGCTAGCACCCGCCGCGGCAAACTCCGGTGCGCTCTCTTCGTCGGCCTTCAGCAGGATTTCGTCGCGCACTTCGAGTGCCAGGATACGGCCGAGATGATAGATGCCCTTGCCGCCGAACATGCGCTTGATGGTGACGGGTCCAAGCGACTGAAACATTTCCTCGATGCCGGCATTGTCCATTCTGCTGAGCCTATATCGTGTGATACCCACGGTTCAAATAGAGAAGCGCCGGGTGGATCTCGGTGAAGCGAACGGCAGCGACCTCGCCGAAGATGACGTTATGGGTCGGCATTTCCTTGATATCGGTCACCCGGCAGTCGAAGACGGCAAGCGCATCGGCAAGTACCGGCGCGCCCGTTACCAGCGTTTCGAAGCGGGCGCTCAAGAAACGATCCCCGTTTTCCAGCTGGGTGCGGCCTGAAAAGGCATCGGCAACAACCTGATGGTGGGCGCCAAGCGAGTTCAGCGCGAAGATGCCGCTGCGCCAGAAGATCTCGTTCTTCTCATTGGTGTTGTTGAGGCAGACGAGAACGGAAGCCGGATTGTCGGATACCGAGCAGGCAGCCGTGATGGTGACGCCACGGCGGGCTTCACCGAGCGCTGTCGTCAGCAGCTGCACATGGCCGGCATAGCGGCTCATGGCATCGCGATAGAGGCCGGGATCGATATGCTGCCTGTTCAACACATGCTTCTCCACAATCGGTATCTTGTTTTTGTTATTTCACCAATATGGCGGGCATCGGTTACCTTTTCTACAATGGCACGCTCTAAAAGCTGGAGAACACGCTTGTTTTTCTTTGACGATTGCCGCCGTGCGGATAAAAGGGCATGGACAAGACGAGAGACCTGCACCTTTCATGATGACCTTGCGTGTCATAGCCGCCCTTCTGTCGCTCATGGCGTTGACGGCCGAAAGCCGCGCGGCCGGCGTGACGATCGGCGTCGTGGCGCCGCAGGACGGCACTTTCGCCTCGCTCGGCGCCCAGATTTCCGCCGGCGCGAATTTTGAGATCCAGCGGGCGGGCAATACGGTCGTTCCCGTCAATGAGACCTGTCAGGACAATAGTGGCCAGGCGGTTGCCGATGCGCTGATCGCCGCCAAGGTCCAGATCGCTATCGGCTTCCTCTGCAGCGAAACGCTGGAAGGCGCCCTGCCGAAGCTGAAGGACGCCAATATTCCCGTCATCACCGTGTCCGTGCGCTCGCGCATCCTGATGGAGGATTCGCTGAAGAATGGCTGGCCCCTCTTCCGCCTCGGCCCGCAGGATAGCGATGAAGCCGCCAGGATTATCCAGATCATCCTGCAGCAATGGACGGCGTCTCCGATCGCCCTTATCGAGGACGGCACGATCCACGGTCGCGAACTGACGGAAGCCGTGCGCAATGCGCTGGAAGAAAATGGCCTGAAGCCCGTTTTCACCGACACCTACCGGCCGGGACAGGAACAACAGATCGGCCTCGTGCGCCGCCTGAAGCGGGCCGGCGCCACCAGGGTCTTCGTCGGCGGTGACAGGAACGATGTCGCCACCATCGCCCGTGACGCCAAGGCCGAAAACATCCCGCTCGACATTCTGAGCGGCGATGCGATGCGCGCCGCAAACCAGCCGCTCGTGCTGGCGGATGGCGTACGCGCCGTTGCCATTCCCGAATATGCGTTTCTGCAGGATGCGGCTGCGACCGTCGAGGCCTTGCGCGCAGTCGGAATCGAACCGGAAGGTTATGTTCTGCCGGCAGCCGCAGCCGCGCTGATTGCCGATCAGGCCGTGCAGGCGGCCGTGGCCGAAGGCAAGCCGGTGGCCGAAAAGCTGATCGGAACGCAGTTCAATACGCCGATCGGCCCGATCATCTTCACGCCGGCCCATGAACTGTCGCAAAATCCCTATCGTCTCCTCGAATGGCGCGGTGCCGCTTTCGTCCCGCCGGCCGATGGGACGGACTGATCTATTGAAATTTGCCGTGAGGCGCTCGCCGCTTCCGATTGAGAGGAGACCGAGACCATGACGAAATTGCCCATCCGCATCGCCCCATCGATCTTGGCGGCAGATTTTGCAAAGCTCGGCGAGGAAGTGCGCAACGTCACCGCGGCCGGCGCCGACTGGATCCATCTCGACGTCATGGACGGTCACTTCGTGCCGAACATTTCATTCGGTCCCGATGTCATCAAGTCGCTGCGCTCCTATACGGATGCGACCTTCGACTGCCATCTGATGATCTCGCCTGCCGATCCCTATCTGGAAGCCTTCGCAAAGGCCGGCTGTGACCGTATCACCGTGCATGCAGAGGCCGGACCGCATCTGCACCGCTCGCTGCAGACGATCCGCCATCTCGGCAAGAAGGTCGGCGTCACGCTCAATCCGGCAACGCCGCTCTCGGTGGTCGAGAACGTGCTTGACGATGTCGACCTCATTCTCATTATGTCCGTCAACCCCGGTTTCGGCGGCCAGAAATTCATTCCGGCAATGGTAGATAAGATCGCAGCGGCGAAGTCACTCATCGGTGATCGCCCGATCGAGCTTGGGGTGGACGGCGGTGTGACGGTCGATACCGCGCCTGCTGTGGCAAAGGCCGGCGGCAACGTGCTCGTCGCCGGATCGGCAATTTTCAAGGGCGGCTCGGTCGAGGCCTATCGCCGGGCCATTACCGCCCTTCGCAACGCGGCTGAGGGGGCTCGCTGATGACGAAGCGCATGTTCATGGGCGGATTTCTCGCCGCCCTGCTGACCGGCATGGCTGCCATGGCCTCAGCCGGCGATATCGCCAATATGCAGCCTGTCGGCTTCTCCGCCGACGGCAAGGTCTTTGCCTTCCAGGAATTCGGCATGAAGGATGGCAAGGTCCCCTATTCGGATACCTATTTCATCGATACCGACACCGGCGCCGATATCGAGGGCACGCCCTTTCATCTGGAACTGACCGACAAGGATGCCGATCTGTCCAAGGCACGCCGCCAGAATCTGACGGCAGCCCGCCAGCAGATGGACAAATACGACCTTCTGACCAATCCGGGCCTGATCGCTGCCTTCAACCCGCCGACCGAGCTCGGCTCGCCGATGAAGACGATCCGTTACACAACGATTGCAAGTGACGGCCCGGCGCGGGGCGCGTATTCGCTGCTGCTCGGCGATGCCGAAGTCGCCAAGCCGGAAAGCTGCAAGGACGTCAACCGCGTCATTGGCTTCACCCTGCAGCTCATCGAGAAAGATGGTGCGCCGAACCGCCAACTGGTGCATGAGGACAAAACGCTGCCGGCAGATCGCGGCTGCACCGTGGAATATCGCATGGGCGGCGCCCTCGTCTATCAGCCTGAATCGGGCAAGCCTGTCCATATAGCCCTCATCCTAGCGCTGAGCGCCTCTCCGGACGGCCGCAACGGCCGCTGGATCGCCGTTCCGGTTCACCCCTGAGAATGAACCGTCTGCGGGCGGCATGGCCGTCCTTATCGGAACTTTTCATCGGCGCCCCGCTCTGGGGCATTCAGATGCTGATCTCAGCCATGGCCGGCCTCTATTTGCGCAATAGCATGGAAACGAGCCATGTGCTCGATCTCGCTATCCTCTATTTCGGCGGGGGACTGCTTTCCTGGCCCTTCAACTTGCTTGCCGGGCGCTATCTTGCGCTCGGTCATCAGGTAGAGGCGCGTTTTGCCGCATTCTTCCTGGTGCTGACGATGGGCACGGTCATGATGACGGCCTTTCTCTTCGCCATGGACTACCGGATTTTCTATTCCCGCTGGCATTCGCCGTTCGGCTCGGTCATCTGGATGTTCCAGTTTGTCTTTACCGGCGCCAGCGCCATTTATCAGTTCCTCGTCCTTGGCTTGGGGCTGTTTTTACCCCTCGGACTGGCCTGTCTTTTTGCCACTAGCCTGGCTCTTGCCAAACGCATGCGTTGAGATTGCCGGCCGTCTTTGCTACAGGGGCCGCAGCTACTGTCACGAAATGAAGGCGCTCGCCCATGATCCCTCGTTATTCCCGGCCCGAGATGGTCGCCATCTGGTCTCCCGAAACCAAATTCCGCATCTGGTTCGAGATCGAGGCCCATGCCTGCGACGCGCTGGCAGACCTTGGTGTGATCCCGAAATCGGCCGCCGCCACCATCTGGGAAAAAGGCGGTAAGGCGACTTTCGACGTTGCCCGCATCGATGAGATCGAGGCCGTCACCAAACATGACGTCATCGCCTTCCTGACGCACCTTGCCGAAATCGTCGGCCCAGACGCCCGCTTCGTCCATCAGGGCATGACGTCCTCGGACGTGCTCGACACAACGTTCAACATCCAGCTCGTGCGTGCCGCCGACATCCTGCTCGCCGACATCGACCGTGTTCTGACAGCGCTGAAGACGCGCGCTTTCGAGCACAAGGATACGATCCGCATCGGCCGCAGCCACGGCATCCATGCCGAGCCGACGACGATGGGCCTGACCTTCGCGCGCTTCTATGCCGAGATGAGCCGCAACCGCGCCCGCCTCGTTGCCGCCCGAGCGGAAATCGCGACCGGCGCCATCTCCGGCGCTGTCGGTACCTTCGCCAATATCGATCCTGTGGTTGAAGAACACGTCTGCGCAGCACTCGGTCTCGTTCCGGAGCCGGTCTCCACACAGGTCATCCCGCGCGACCGTCATGCCATGTTCTTCGCCACGCTTGGCGTCATCGGCTCGTCGATCGAAAACGTCGCCATCGAAATCCGCCACATGCAGCGCACCGAAGTGCTGGAGGCGGAAGAGTTCTTCTCGCCGGGCCAGAAGGGCTCGTCCGCCATGCCGCACAAGCGCAACCCGGTCCTGACCGAAAACCTGACCGGCCTTGCCCGTCTCGTGCGCATGTCGGTCGTACCCGCGATGGAAAACGTGGCGCTCTGGCATGAGCGTGACATCAGCCATTCGAGTGTCGAGCGGGCCATCGGCCCGGATACGACCATCACGCTCGATTTCGCGCTGAACCGTCTGGCCGGCGTCATCGAAAAGCTCGTGGTCTACCCCGAGAACATGATGAAGAACCTCGACAAGTTCCGCGGCCTTGTTCATTCGCAGCGCGTTCTTCTGGCGCTGACGCAGGCAGGCACCTCCCGCGAGGATGCCTATCGCCTCGTGCAGCGCAACGCCATGAAGGTCTGGGAACAGGGCAAGGATTTCCTTGAGGAATTGCTGGCCGACCCCGAAGTGCTTGCTGCACTGTCGGAGGCGGATCTCCGCGAAAAATTCGATCTCGGTTATCATACCAAGCATGTCAACACGATCTTCCGCCGCGTCTTCGGCGAAGCCTGATCGGCACGAAACATGTCACGAAACGGCGCCCGCGAGGCGCCGTTTTCATTTCCGCTTGCGCGATGTGGAACCGACAGGCGGCTTGCGTTTTCTCGGTTCGCGTTTTGCAGGCGATTTTTCGGCACTCTCATCCGATATCTTGCAGGCTTCGGTCTCGCCCCGACCTTTGGCCGCCTTGGCCACCAGGCGGTCGAGATGCTTGAGTTCCTCCTCATCGAGGTTTTCGATGCCGATGAAGCGGTTCTCGGCGTGGCTCGTCAGAATGATTTCGTTGAGCTTCGCCTGGATGGCCCGCGTATCGCGTGTCTGCGCATTCTGAAGCACGAAGACCATCAGGAAGGTAATGATCGTCGTGCCGGTGTTGATCACCAGTTGCCAGGTTTCGGAATAGTCGAAGACAGGGCCGAGAGCAGCCCAGATGACGACGGCGATAAGTGCCAGAATGAAGGTCACCGGCGTGCCTGCCCACTCCGATATCTTGGATGCGAAGCTGGCAAACGCGTGGCGCATGGTCACCTGGAAATCCTCCTTCGAAGTCGGCGCAAAACAAACTCCAAGAAGGGCTGCGAAGTTCCAGGTCCTATAGAAATTCGGGGTATCGCGAATTCGCGATACCCCCAGGGGCGCTGTCCTCACATGGCTTCGCGGGCAATGAGTTTTCGGTAAAGATGCCAGGTCGCATGGCCGAGGATCGGAATGACGAGTGCGAGGCCGATAAAGAGCGGGATCGTACCGATGACGAGCGACGCGGCAACGATCAGGCCCCAGAGCAATACCGGTATCGGATTGACGAAAGTCGCCCGGATCGAGGCGACCATCGCGGCCACCGCTCCGCAATCCCTGTCGAGCAGCATCGGGAAAGTTACGACCGTAATCGCCAGAACGACGAGGGCAAAGCCAAGGCCGGTCAGATTGCCCCAAAGGATGAGTTGCGTGCCTTGGGGCGTAGCGAATACCTGCTGCAGAAAAAGCGACATGGAGCGCGGGAAAACTTCGCCGAGAAAGTTCGTATAGATGGTCTGCGCCGTGACCAGCCAGACAGTGAAGATACCAAACAGCAGGAGGCCGACGGCGATGATCGACGGCAAAGCCGGCGAATGGCGAACGTCGAGCGCATGTTTCCAGGAAGTATCGAGCCCGGCCTCGCGCCGGCGGCTGATTTCATACAGACCGATCGCGGCGATCGGGCCGATCAGCACGAAACCCGACATCAGCGGAAAGACCATCGGTGCGAGATTGGCGCCCGAGGTCAGCATCGTCAGGAAGATGCCGGCGATCGGATACATGAGACACAGGAAGACGTAATGCGAAGGCTTCTCGCGGAAATCCTCGAAACCGAGCCTGAGCGCGTCGAAGACGTCGGCTATGCTGATCCTGTTGACTACGGGCCGTGCGAAACTCTCGCCGGCGCCCGTCATGACATGAAATGTCGTCATGGCTTTCTCCTCCTCAGCCAAGATGAGCCGGAGGCGAATGTGTCGGCAACAACGGGCCGACACGAGAACGCAACCGGCATAAGGCCACTCTAGCAAATATTTTTAGCTAAGTCGCTCTTTCCCTTGACATCACGGTTACGCTTTCTCACATCGGCGGCACCATGAAAGCTTCAGACGCAGATATCCTCATCATTCCCGGCTATACCAATTCCGGTCCCGACCATTGGCAGAGCCGTTGGGAAGCAAAGCTCAGCACTGCACGCCGCGTTGAACAGGCGGAATGGTCCAAGCCCGTGCGTGAGGACTGGACCGCCCGCATCGCCGAAGCGGTAAACGCCTCCACGCGCCCCGTCGTGCTCATCGCCCATTCCCTAGGGGTGCCTTCGGTAATCCATGCAATCCCGATGTTTCAAAAGCGCGTTGCCGGCGCCTTCTTCGTGGCGCCGCCCGATGTTGCCAATCCGGATATCCGCCCGAAGCATCTCATGACTTTCGGCCCCTACCCGCGCGATCCCCTGCCCTTTCCGTCGATTACGGTCGCCAGCCGCAACGATCCCTTCGGGACTTATGAGCATGCCGACGACATTGCCAACAGCTGGGGTTCCTTTCTCGTGGATGCCGGCGAGTCCGGTCACATCAATGCCGAATCCGGTCACGGCCCCTGGCCTGAAGGCACGATGGTCTTTGCCCAGTTCCTCAGCCGCCTCCCCGGCTGAGGAAGCCAAAAAATCCTGCGTTTCCAGCGGATTAGCGATCGCTTTCTAAGCACACTTGCCGCAGTCGGCCGAGCAGCGAAAGCTCGTGCGCTCCATCATCGAGATTGGTCGCTGAATATTGTCGTTACCGCAGAAGGTGTCGAGACCGCCGATCACGTCCGCATCCTGCAGGAGCGCGGCTGCGACATGCTGCAGGGCTATGCGCTCGCCCGGCCGATGTCCGGCCTGCAGCTCCCGGCTTTCATCCGTGGCGAAAGCTGGCGGCAGCCAGAGGGCGAGGCTCGCGCGCTGAAGGCGGATCTGCGCCATTCCACGGGCCATCCCGTCTCCAAAATAGCCTGCGGATAGAGACCTGTATAACCCTTCCGAGATTTTGCCTTCATTCCACCCTAAAGAAAAAGGCGGTAGTCTTCTCTTGGCAAGATTTCGATTCTCTTTGCGGTTTTCCCGCCCAAGGCCGGAAACCGGGGAAGGAGTGACAGGCGGATTGTGAAACTCTCTCTTTTCCTTTAAGGGGACGCCACGAGATCGATCCACGCGCGCCATCCCAAGGGCGCCAACAACTAGAGAATAACCACAATGAACCGTCGCCGCCGTATCTACGAGGGCAAGGCAAAGATTCTGTATGAAGGACCTGAACCGGGCACGCTGATCCAGTTCTTCAAGGATGATGCCACTGCTTTCAACAAGAAGAAACACGAAGTCATTGATGGCAAGGGCGTCCTCAACAACCGTATTTCTGAATATATCTTCAGCCATCTGAATAAGATCGGCATTCCCACCCACTTCATCCGCCGGCTCAACATGCGTGAGCAGCTGATTAAGGAAGTGGAGATGATCCCGCTCGAGATCGTCGTGCGCAACGTTGCCGCCGGCTCGCTCGCCAAGCGCCTCGGCATCGAGGAAGGCGTGGTTCTGCCGCGTTCGATTATCGAATTCTATTACAAGTCCGACGCGCTCGAAGACCCGATGGTCTCCGAAGAGCACATTACAGCCTTCGGATGGGCAAATCCGGCCGAGCTCGACGACATCATGGCGCTCGCCATCCGCGTCAACGACTTCATGACCGGCCTTTTCCTCGGTGTCGGCATTCAGCTCGTCGATTTCAAGATCGAATGCGGCCGTCTCTTCGAAGGCGACATGATGCGCATCATTCTGGCTGACGAGATCTCGCCGGACAGCTGCCGCCTCTGGGATATCGAGACCCACAAGAAGATGGACAAGGACCTCTTCCGCCGTGATATGGGCGGGCTGCTGGAAGCCTATTCCGAAGTTGCGCGTCGTCTCGGCATCATCAATGAAAACGAGCCCGTGCGCGGCACCGGCCCCGTTCTGGTTAAGTAAAAGCAGGGAAAAACAAGTGATCAAGGCTCGCGTCACCGTCACGCTGAAAAACGGCGTTCTCGATCCTCAGGGCAAGGCCATCGAAGGCGCGCTCGGCGCCCTCGGCTTCGGCGGCGTCGGCCATGTCCGCCAGGGCAAGGTCTTCGACCTGGAGCTCGAAGGCAACGATAAGTCCAAAGCCGAGGCCGATCTCAAGGCCATGTGCGAAAAGCTGCTCGCTAATACGGTCATCGAGAACTATACTATTTCTCTCGACTAAGGGTTGTGGCGAGTGACCAATGACTGAAGTACCCCAAGAGCTGATGCATGAGTCGCTGAAGCGCATGCATGCGGATATTTCGGGCATTAAAGATGGCCAGAACGAGATTAAAGCCGAACTCAACGCAATGCGCGGCACAATGATTTCGATGCAGCAAGACATCCATAATATCTACGGTGTCCCGTCGCGTCACGACCAGCGCCTCGATCGTATTGAAAATCGTCTCGAACTTCGAGAATTGGCAGAAGCACAAACAAGGTTTGAACAGAACCCATGAAATCAGCCGTCGTTCAACTTCCGGGCCTCAACCGCGATCGCGACATGATCGCCGCTCTCACCAAAATCTCCGGTCGCCAGCCGGTGACGATCTGGCAGACGGAAACGGAAATCCCTGATGTCGACCTGATCGTCATTCCCGGCGGCTTTTCCTATGGCGATTACCTGCGCTGCGGCGCGATTGCCGCACGCATGCCGGTCATGCAGGCGATTATCGAGAAGGCGAACCAGGGCGTGAAAGTGCTTGGCGTCTGCAACGGCTTCCAGATCCTCGTGGAGGCTGGCATGCTGCCGGGCGCGCTGATGCGCAATGCCTCGCTGAAATTCGTCTGCCGTGAGATCAAGCTCGAAGTCGTCAATGCCGAGACGGATTTCTCCCGCGCCTATGAAAAGGGCCAGATCATCCGCTGCCCGGTCGCTCATCACGATGGGAACTATTTTGCGGACGCCGAGACGCTCGCTGCCATCGAAGGCAACGGCCAGGTCGTCTTCCGCTATGCCGAAGGCACCAACCCGAACGGCTCGGTCAACGATATTGCCGGCGTCATGAACGCCAAGGGCAACGTTCTCGGCATGATGCCGCATCCGGAAAACCTGATCGAAGCCGCCCATGGCGGTTCGGATGGCCGCGGCCTCTTCGCCTCGGCGCTCGACGTCATCGCCGCCTGATTTCTGCCAAGAGCAAGATAGATGCGCCCTCGCCTTTTCGCAGCCGTTGCTAACGCTGCAACCTTTGCCGGCCTTGCCGCACTCGTCGCTGCCTGCCAGTCCCCGACACCCGCAAAGGGACCGGACCGCAGTGCGCTGTCGACGATGGAACGCGTAGCCCTCGGCGCCAATAGCTGCTGGTTCAAGTCGGGCGATCCGGCTTTTGCCGCCTACAGGCTCGCACCGGAACTCAATTCCTTCTCCGGCCGGCCGCGCATTCTCGTCGTCCACAAGGCAAGCCCCGAAGCTCGCCCGCTGCTCGTGGTGCAGGCCGAAGGCAGCCCGGCGAAGATGCAGGCTTTCGGTCCGATGATGTCCGAGCCGGTTGCCGGCCGCATCGCCGCCGATGTCACCCGCTGGTCGGGCGGCAATCGCGCCTGCAGCTAAGTTTCCCGTCTCAATCCCAGAAAAACGACTTGCTGATTTCGCGAGCGGCATCGGACTGCGACAGGCCGATATCCTTGAGCTGGTCTGCGGTCAGTCCGCGCAACGTCTGGCGCCCCTCCCGCTTCTGTTGCCACAGAAGGAAGCCTGCCCACAACCGGCCGAGCCGGGTTATTGCCGGAGACTGCGTCGGGATGACAATCTCATGCGGGCCATCAATAGAGACAATCGATACAATCTGACCCTTGATGTGAGGTACAGCGGACATCTTCGACTCCTGTAGTTTCCGCTAACGAATTGTCTCATATCCTTGACAGGATGAGGGTGACAATCTATTCATTGTCACCATGACAAATTGGCTCCCAGATCTCTCGCAGGGCTCCGGCCCAGTCTATATGCGGCTTGCGGACAACATCGAATCCGCCATTGCTTCTGGTGCTTTGCCGGCGGGCACCAAGCTGCCGCCGCAACGAAATCTTGCCTATGACATTGGGGTGACAATCGGAACAATCGGTCGCGCCTACGCACTTGTACACGAGCGCGGTCTCGTCGCGGGCGAAGTCGGTCGCGGTACCTATGTACTTGACCGTGCCAATACGCCTCCGAGCGACCAGACAGATCCCATTACCCTCTCGCTGAGTGGCACCCGCGTTGCAGACGCCCCGGCAAACAAGCTTCGTTTCGACACGACCGCCGCCCCTGATCTCGGTCAAGGCAAGATCATCGCCGGCATCATGGCCGAGATTGGCGAGCAGCATCTGGCCGAAATCTCTTCTTATTCGCGTAGTTTTCCGTTGAGTTGGTTTGAAGCAGGCCGTCTCTGGCTGGCGCGCAACGGCTGGTCGCCGGAAGTCGAAAATGTCGTTCCGACGCTTGGTGCGCATGCTGCGGCAATTGCCGTCATCACCGCCGTGTCGGCGCCCGGTGACAAAATTGTCTTCGAGAACCTCACCTACACACAGGTCAGCCGCAGCGTCCGGCTGCTTGGCAGGCGCACGCTGACGGTCGAGTCGGATGAGAACGGCGTCATTCCCGAAGATTTCGAGCGGCTCTGCCAGCAGCAGCATCCGAAGTTGATCTTCCTGATGCCGACTGTCCACAATCCCACATTGGCAATCATGCCTTATGAGCGTCGCGTCGCAATTGCCGACATCGCCAGACGGCACGGTGTATGGATCATCGAAGACGATCTCTACGGCGGCATGGCGAATGACGCAACGCCACTGCTTGCCTCGATCGCGTCCGATCGCACCTTCCTGGTCAACGGCCTGTCGAAATCGGTTGCCGCCGGCGTGCGTGGCGGCTGGGTCGCCTGCCCACCGCATTTCGCCCAGCGCATCAGGGTCACGCACAAGATGGTCACAGGAGGGCTGCCCTTCATCCTGGCCGAAACCTGTGCGCGGCTGGTCCAGAGCGGCAAGGCGCACGAGATCCGCAATGCAAGCGTGGTGGAATTGTCAGCCCGTGTCAGGCTTGCCCGTGAGCAGTTGCAGGGCTTCGAATTCGAGTCCCACCTGCACGCGCCCTTCCTATGGCTGAAACTGCCGGAACCCTGGATGTCAGGCACCTTCAAGAATGCCGCCTACAGGGATGGTGTGCTGGTGGATGACGAGGATGAGTTCAAGGCGGCCCGTGGCGAGAAAGTTTATCACCGCGTGCGCATCGGCTTCTCCTCACCGAAGGATAGGAACCAGCTGGTTGCAGGCCTTATGATATTGAGACGTCTATTGGAAAATGGCGGATCTGCCTACGACGGGGAAATCTGAACTGTTGCAAAATAGCGTCAGGATTGGGGAAAAGACCGCAATCGAAATACAAGCGCTTTACCGCTGAAACCTGCATGTTACCTCTTTCTCATTCCGCTGGTCGGGCGGGAATCAAGGGACAGCAGATGAAATCCGATTTCCGTTCACTCCTGTTGCGCCTCTCGAGTATCGCGTCGGTCGCAGTAATTGCCAGCAGTCTGGGAATGTCATCAGCGGCGCAAGCCGGAGACAAGATTTTCGACGAATTGCGCTTTGGCGCCTCCGCTTCCATCCAGGGCGGCCATTCGGGCGAAGACGGCATCTTCCCCGAAATAACGGCCCTTTTCGACCCGTTCGGCTTCGAGCAGGCGACGGACTGGAAGCAGCAGCTCATGCATCCGCGTGTTCATGTCGGCACCTCTATCGGTACGGCCGGCGAAGCGACCCAGTTTTTCGCCGGTTTCACCTGGACGGTCGACCTCAGCGACAAAATCTTTGCCGAAGCTGGCTTCGGCGGCGTCATCCATACCGGTGAACTTCGCGACAATGACGATGGCCCCGACCTCGGCTGTCGTGTGCTGTTTCATGAATATCTCGGCGCCGGCTATCGCTTTACCAGCAACTGGAATGTCATGGCGCAGATCGCCCATTCCTCGAATGCCAACCTCTGCGACGGTCCGAACGACGGCATGACCCGCGCCGGGCTGATGGTCGGCTATAAATTCTAGTCTTGCAGAGCCGGTCCTCGCGCCACGGATCGGCGCAGACGGCCGTTAAACAGCATGAAGGCGGCATGAAACGTGTCGCCTGTAGGATTTTCCCGACGGAACCTTGTTCAATCCAGTTCAGTCCTATTTGGACTTGGCCGATGCAAAAGCATCGAACCGGCATGTCAAACAATCTTTCCGCGGGCCACGACCGGCCAAGACTCGACTGACGCCAAACCGTTTCCTGCAACGTAAACCGCGTCGACCATGTTGGTGACCACGCACGCGTGGTTCGGCACGATCTGCAGTTTATCTCCCACCGACAGCCCTATTGGCCCGCTGCTAATCAGCCGGCCATGCTCCTCGGATAGTTGGTCGATGACGATATCGTCGCGCCCCCGCACATGGCCGTAACCTATCAGGCCTAAAAGATCCGATGTCAGGATTTTGGAGCCTGCGTCGACGATCACGCGGTTGGCAGCGGGCACAGAGACGACGGTTGTCAGCACGCTGAGTGCGCAATCCTCCCAGCCACAGGCGCCGCGCGACACGAGAGACCGGTCGTTGTAGACGTAGGTTCCGGGGCGATATTCAGTCGTAACCGGCGCGTCTGCTGCGTGCATCATCGAAGGCGTCCCGCCTGACGTGATGACGGGCACCGCGATGCCGAGCGCTTCGATGCGAGTCTTGGCCGCCATCATGAAAGCCTCGACGGCAGCCTCCCCGCCTGCAGGAGGATAGGTCATAAGACCACCGAAAACGACGCCAGGCAGCGTCTGGATAAGGACCGCGAGAGCCTCTGCCGCTTCGGGAGTGAGCACACCGCAACGGTTGGCCCCGGTGTCGCATTCCACCAGGACTGTCAGCGGCTGAAATTCGTTTCGGAAGGCCTCCGAGAGGCCGTTCACGACAGCCGCATTATCGGCAACGACCGACAATTTCACCTTCTTTGCGAGCGCCTTCAGACGTTCAAGCTTCTCAGCGCCGACGATGTTGTAGGTAATCAGCACATCGGTGATTGCACTATCGGCGGCAACCATCGCTTCGGCCTCCGATACCTTTTGACAGGTAATGCCAACCGCGCCGGCCGCAATCTGCAAATGGGCAATCGCCGGCAGCTTGTGCGTCTTGATGTGCGGGCGAACGCGCAAGCCGTGGGTATCCGCGTAACGCTGAAAACGGCCGATATTGGCGGTGGCGATATCGAGATCGATCAGAACGGCAGGAGTTTGAATGGCTGCGATATCCGCGGGCGAAAAAGTCATGGCAAACCTCGTATGGAACGAACCTGCGGTGCGGACAAATGTGCCGCTCTTTGGCGCCGCATCAAATATCAACCATCGCTATTGACAATTCATCAGCCAGGGGACTTGATATGTCAATCCGATAATACGGACAGATGTCCGCTATATCGGATTAATCAGAAACACACGGTTCTCAGGGGAACAATCATGACCATATCCTTCCGCGCCGGCCTGATTGCGCTGGCCGCAACTGCAGTTCTTTCAAGCCCGGTCTTCGCCGCCGGAAGTAAGCTCGATGAGGTACTTGCTCGCGGTCATCTCGTTATGGGGACCGGCAGCACGAATGCGCCCTGGCACTTCAAAAGCGCCGACGACAAACTTCAGGGTTTCGATGTCGATATGGGCCACATCATCGCCAAGGCCCTCTTTGGCGATCCTGACAAGATCGAATACGTCAACCAGTCGTCCGACGCTCGTATTCCCAACATCACGACGGACAAGGTCGACATCACCTGCCAGTTCATGACGGTCACCGGCGAACGCGCTCAGCAGATCGCCTTCACGATTCCATACTATCGGGAAGGGGTTGGCCTGATGCTGAAGGCCGATGGCAAATATGCCGACTACGCAGCGCTCAAAGCTGCCGGCTCATCGGTGACGATTTCGGTCCTGCAGAACGTCTATGCGGAGTCGATGGTTCACGCGGCGCTCCCCGAAGCTACCGTCGACCAGTACGACTCCGTCGATCTCATCTATCAGGCACTGGAATCCGGTCGTGCGGATGCAGTCGCAACTGACCAGTCGTCACTCGCCTGGTATATGGCCCAGAATCCAGGGAAATATCGGGATGCCGGTTACGGCTGGAACCCACAGACTTACGCCTGCGGCGTCAAGCGCGGCGATCAGGATTGGCTGAATTTCGTCAACACCGCCCTCCACGAGGCCATGACCGGCGTTGAATTCGACGCTTACGCCAAGTCGTACAAGACATGGTTCGGCAAGGATCTGACCCCTCCGCAAATCGGCTTCCCGGTCGAATACAAGTAACTGGCCCGAGGGAGCGGGTCTTTCCCGCTCTCTCCCTGAAAAGGGCGGTCTGCCATGGGTTATACGCTGAATTTTGCTGCTGTCTGGCGCAACTTCGATTTTCTTCTTAGCGGCTTGATGTTGAGCCTTGGCTTGGCGGTCGTTTCGATCTTGATCGGGGCTGTCCTTGGCCTGTTCGTCGCATTCGCGCTGCTCTCGAAGAGCCGTGCCGCGGTCGCGCCGGCAAGAATCTACGTCACCGTTATTCGAAATCTTCCTATTCTCGTGCTCGTCCTGTTCGCGTTCTTCGCGCTGCCTCAGATGGGCTTCCGGCTGGACAAGATCAAAAGCTTCGTCTTGGTTCTCTCGCTTTATTCGGGAGCATATCTCGCGGAAGTTTTCCGCGCCGGACTTCTGTCGATTCCCAAGGGATTGAGCGAAGCCGGAATGGCGATTGGCTTGACGTCGATGCAGATACGCACATCGATCATAGCGCCGCTGATGTTCCGCAACGTACTACCCTCGTTGTCCTCGACAATCATCTCTCTCTTCAAGGACACATCGCTTGCGGCAACGAGCGCCGTGCCCGAGCTGACGTTTGCAGCGCGCAAGATCAATGTCGAGAGCTTCCGTATCGTCGAAACCTGGATGGTCACATCGGCTCTCTATGTCGTCACCTGTTTCCTCATTGCCGCTCTGATGCGTTTTGTCGAGCGGCGTCTGGCATTGCCGAGGTAAGCCAATGTCTCAGACCTTTCTCGATCAACTTTGGATCGCCCGTCATGTCATCCTGAATGGCATGGCGATGACCGTATCGATCTCCCTTCTGGCCATTCTCGCAGGCTCCGTGCTCGGCCTCTTCGTAGGTCTGGCGCTGGTCTACGGAAACAGTGTGCTGCGCCTGATCGTACGGGCCTATACGGATGTGATCCGAGGCACGCCCGTTTTGGTGCTCGTCCTCGCGAGTTACTACGTCTCCAGTGCCGTGGGCTTGGAATTGGGAGCATTCGCGGCGGGTGTTCTGGCGCTGGCGGTATTTTGTTCGTCCCACGTGGGTGAGATCGTTCGCGGTGCTCTTCAAGCCATCCCGAAGGGGCAAACCGAAGCCGCAAAAGCGATCGGCCTGACTTTCACGCAGACATTCACCTCCGTCCTATGGCCGCAGGCGCTGCGCCAGTGCCTGCCGGCCTGGGTCAATACGGCGGCGGAAATGGTGAAAGCGTCGACGCTGCTGTCGGTGATCGGGGTGGCGGAACTGCTGCTGCGCACGCAGGAGATCATCTCCCGCAACTTCATGAGCCTGCAATTCTATTTCCTGGCCGGGGCTCTCTATTTCGTCGTCAACTTCGGTATCGAGCGTTTCGGCAGATTCATCGAGCGCAAGACTGCCCTTCCATCCTGAGGAGGCCGATCGATGGCCAAAACAATGCTTGAAATCAAGAGCCTGCGCAAAAGCTACGGCCACCACGAAGTGCTCAAAGGGGTCGACT
Source organism: Rhizobium sp. BK377 (assembly GCF_014193935.1). Lineage (NCBI taxonomy): Bacteria > Pseudomonadati > Pseudomonadota > Alphaproteobacteria > Hyphomicrobiales > Rhizobiaceae > Rhizobium > Rhizobium sp. BK377. The sequence goes on along the minus strand of NZ_JACIAC010000008.1, from coordinate 163,294 downwards.
GCTCCGTCCAAGAAGGCGAGGTCATTTCCATCATCGGCTCGTCCGGCTCGGGCAAGACCACGATGCTGCGCTGCGTGAACATGCTGGAGGAATTCCAGGGCGGCACGATCAGCCTGGACGGCGAAGAGATCGGCTACCACGTTGAGGGTTCGACACGTCGGCGCAAGAGCGAGAAGGAGATTGCCCGCCAGCGCGCGCTCACGGGGATGGCTTTTCAGCAGTTCAACCTGTTCCCGCACATGACCGCAGCCCAGAACGTCATGCTCGGCCTCGTCAAGGTCAAGAAGATGCCGAAGAACGAAGCGCGGTCGATCGCGGAGCGTTGGCTCGACCGGGTCGGCCTGTCGGCACGGGCCGATCATTATCCGGGCCAGCTTTCCGGCGGTCAGCAGCAGCGCGTGGCGATCGCCCGTGCGATCGCGATGTCGCCGCGTCTTATGCTGTTTGATGAAGTGACCTCGGCTCTCGATCCCGAACTGGTGGGTGAAGTGCTGCAGGTCATCAAGGGGCTTGCGGCGGATGGCATGACCATGCTGCTGGTCACCCACGAGATGCGCTTTGCCTACGAAGTGTCATCACGGGTCATCTTCATGAATCAGGGGGTGATCTGCGAGGAAGGCAATCCGAAAGAAATGTTCGTGAATCCAAGGACGGAGCGCCTGGCTGAATTCCTGAAGACATCCAGCTTCAACTAAAAAGGAAAATGACAAGAATGACTATCAAGCGTTATGGGGCTGGCGAGACAGGCGCAGGCGGACAGCCACTTCCCTTCGCCCGAGCCACCGAAGCAGGCGGCTGGCTCTATGTTTCCGGCCAGGTACCTATGGAGAACGGCGAGATCGTTGCTGGCGGGATCGTTGCTCAGAGCCGAAAGGCAATCGAAAACCTGATTGCCATTCTCAATGAGGCGGGCTACAGCCTTGAAGACGTCGTGCGTGTGGGCGTGTGGCTTGACGACCCGCGCGATTTCTGGAGCTTTAACGGCGTGTATGCTGAATATTTCGCAGAAAATCCTCCGGCCCGCGCTTGTGTCCAATCCAGCATGATGGTCGACTGCAAGGTCGAAGTCGATTGCGTGGCCTACCGCGCGGATCGCGCCTAGCATTGGAGAGAAAAGCATGGCTGAGGCCGGTATCGACACAGTATCGCGGCGCACCCGAGGACTGGATCGTGCCTTCGAGATCCTCGAGTTCCTGCGAGTGAAGCGACAGCCGATGCGGCCGAACGAGATTGCCGCCGAAATTGGCGCGCCTCGATCTTCGGTCTACGAGCTGGTCAATCTCCTGCTCAGCCACGGCATGCTCGACTACCATGGGGGAGACGGACGCGTTAATCTTGGTCGCCGCCTCTATTTCCTTGGAACGGCCTACGCCGAACAGTTCGATCTGATGCGGGAGTGCGACCGCATGCTGGTGCGGCTGGCCGAAGAAACCCGCGAGACGGCACAGATGTGCCTGCTCGAAGGACGCAAATACACCGTCGCCATGATGCGTGAGGGCATCCGGCCGTTCCGCATCTCCTCGAATGTCGGGGAGCTCGTTTCCATCCCCTGGACGGCGTCGGGCCGTTTGCTCGTTTCGCATCTGAGCGATCAGGAGATTATCGATCTGATCCCGCCGGAGGACTTCGTTCTCCCCAGCGGTCGGCAGATGAAGCCGGCAGAATTTATCGCCCAGGTGCGTCAGGCGTCCCGCGACGGGTTTTTCACCTTCAATAGCGAGGTGGAGAATTTCACGCATTGTTTCGCCGTACCGGTTCATCAGGCCGATGGTGCCTGCATCGCCACCCTGTGCCTCGTAACTCCGCGCGAGGACGGCGTGCGGAATAGAACGAAATATCTGGAGAGCTTGCTTGGTGCAGCCAACGAGATTTCGGAGAAGCTCGGATACCAGCGAGTTCAAAGGTCGGTCGACGTCGAGGGGGCAGGCAGGGTCTCGGCCAATGTCCGGTAGTCGAATCTCTCGACCTGCTACCTCCAAGTCACCCGTAAGGAACCTAGGATGCCTGCCCTCTGTTGACGGCAGGCATTTTCCTGTCGCGCGCAGTTCTTACATAGGCTAAAGACACGGCAAACGCGCCTAGGCAGGGATTTTCGAGAGCTCATGACCATTCCCAACACTATCAAGATCACGCCGGAACTCATCGCCTCACACGGCCTCAAGCCGGATGAATATCAGCGCATTCTGGATCTGATCGGCCGCGAACCGACCTTTACCGAACTCGGTATCTTCTCGGCCATGTGGAACGAGCACTGCTCGTACAAATCTTCGAAGAAGTGGCTGCGCACGTTGCCGACCAAGGGACCGCGCGTCATTCAGGGACCGGGCGAAAATGCCGGCGTGGTCGATATCGATGACGGCGACTGCGTCGTCTTCAAGATGGAGAGCCACAACCATCCCTCCTATATCGAGCCCTATCAGGGCGCGGCGACCGGTGTCGGCGGCATCCTGCGCGATGTCTTCACCATGGGCGCGCGCCCGATCGCGGCCATGAACGCGCTGCGCTTCGGCGAACCGGACCATCCGAAGACCCGCCACCTCGTTGCCGGCGTCGTTGCCGGTGTGGGCGGTTACGGTAATTCCTTCGGCGTGCCGACGGTCGGCGGCGAAGTGGAATTCGATGCCCGCTATAACGGCAACATCCTCGTCAACGCTTTCGCGGCCGGCCTCGCCAAGTCGAATGCCATCTTCCTGTCGGAAGCCAAGGGCGTTGGCCTCCCGGTCGTCTATCTCGGCGCCAAGACCGGCCGCGATGGTGTCGGCGGCGCGACCATGGCATCGGCCGAATTCGATGAATCGATCGAAGAGAAGCGTCCGACTGTTCAGGTCGGCGACCCCTTTACCGAAAAGTGCCTGCTCGAAGCCTGCCTTGAGCTGATGCAGACCGGCGCCGTCATCGCCATCCAGGACATGGGTGCGGCCGGCCTCACCTGCTCGGCCGTGGAAATGGGCGCCAAGGGCGACCTCGGCATCCTGTTGGAACTCGACAAGGTGCCGGTGCGCGAAGAGCAGATGACGGCCTATGAGATGATGCTGTCGGAAAGCCAGGAGCGCATGCTCATGGTGTTGCAGCCGGAAAAGGAAGAGGAAGCCAAGGCGATCTTCGTCAAGTGGGGCCTCGATTTCGCCATCGTCGGCAAGACCACCGATGATCTGCGCTTCCGCGTCATGCACCAGGGCGAGGAAGTGGCAAACTTGCCGATCAAGGATCTCGGCGACCAGGCGCCGGAATATGACCGCCCCTGGCGCGAATCCGGCAAGCGTGCGCCCCTGCCCGCCAACCTGGTTGCGGCACCGGAAGATTACAACGAAGCGCTGCTGAAGCTCGTCGGCTCCGCCAATCAGTCGAGCCGCCGCTGGGTCTACGAACAGTACGACACGTTGATCCAGGGCAACTCTCTGCAGCTTCCGGGAGGCGACGCCGGCGTCGTGCGCGTCGAAGGCCATCCGCTGAAGGCGCTGGCCTTCTCCTCGGATGTCACCCCGCGTTATGTCGAGGCCGATCCTTTCGAAGGCGGCAAGCAGGCCGTGGCCGAATGCTGGCGCAACATCACCGCGACCGGCGCCGAGCCATTGGCTGCGACTGACAACCTCAATTTCGGCAATCCGGAAAAGCCGGAGATCATGGGCCAGTTCGTCGAGGCCGTTAAGGGCATCGGCGAAGCCTGCCGCGCGCTCGACTTCCCGATCGTCTCCGGCAACGTCTCGCTCTATAACGAAACCAATGGTGTCGCGATCCTGCCGACGCCGACCATTGCCGGCGTCGGCCTGATGCCCGACTGGCGCAAGATGGCCCGCATTGGCGGCGCTGCCGAAGGCGACAAGGTTCTGCTCATTGGCACCGACGGCAGCCATCTCGGCCAGTCCGTCTACCTGCGCGACATTGTCGGCAGCACCGAAGGTCCGGCTCCGCAGGTCGATCTCTTCGCTGAGCGTCGCAACGGCGATTTCGTCCGCTCGGTCATCCGCAACGGCCAGGCGACCGCCTGCCACGACATTTCCTCCGGCGGCCTCGTGCTGGCGCTTGCCGAAATGGCGATGGCATCAGGCAAGGGCCTCAAGATCAGCCTCAGCGAAGGCAAGGGTGCTGCCCACGCCCTGCTCTTCGGTGAGGATCAGGCGCGTTACGTGCTAACGGTTCCTGCCGACGTCGCCGATTTCGTCTGCGCCAACGCAGAAGGCGCAGGCGTGCCCTTTCGCCGCCTCGGCACTATCAAGGGCGATGCCCTCGTCATCGACGATCTGATTGCGCTGCCGATTCAGCAATTGCGCGATGCCCATGAATCGTGGTTCCCTGATTTCATGGATAACAGCGGCGAGCTTGTCGCTGCGGAATAATGCGCAAGGAGTAATGATCATGGCCATGAAACCCGGCGATATCGAAGACATGATCAAGGCCGGGATTCCCGGTGCCAAGGTAACGATCCGCGATCTGGCAGGCGATGGCGATCACTACGCCGCCGAAGTCGTTGCGGAAGCCTTCCGCGGCAAGAGCCGCGTGCAGCAGCACCAGATGGTCTATGAGGCGCTGAAGGGCAATATGGGCGGCATCCTGCACGCGCTTGCCCTGCAGACCTCGGCACCGGATTGAGCGGGATTTGCGCCGGCTCGATGAGGCGCCTTCCTACCGGGGCGGACGCAAAACGTATCGTCGAACTGTAGGCCAATTTTAAGTGCTCACCGTGTATCTATCGGATACCTGGTTGGAGCCACGCCATGCAGATCGATCTGTCAATCAATTCCCGCCATACGGAAGAAATTGTGTCCGGGAAAAGGCCTTTAGCGATCTGGCGAATCTTCATTGCCGTCTACGCGGCCGCACTGGCGATCGCGCTTCTCGACCTTGCCGACGTGCACAGCTTTCTCGGCGACATCGACGATCGCATGCGTGAACTGCAGATACGCCATTTTTTCTCTGCGGGCGGAAGCTGGTACGATCTGAGCCTGCCGGTGATCGCGACCCCGGATGCATATAGCTCTCCGTGGTCGAGACTGATCGACCTTCCTTTTATCGCAATCACCACGGCGCTGGCCCCGGCTTTCGGCCTTGAAAAGGCGATGTCGATCTCGTTCGACATTTGGCCGCCGATGATGCTTTCCTTTTTCTGTTTGCTGGTTGCGATAGTCCTGCGCCCCCAGCTTCGGGCGACTGCCCTGCTGAACTACACCCTGACGATCACGGCAGTCATTCTGATGACATTCGCTGTTTGGGAGTTCGTTCCCGGGCGCATCGACCATCACAATATGCAGATCGTCGGTCTTATGATGATCCTGGCCGGCCTCCAGAAATGGGATAGGTCAGGTGGCATTCTTGCCGGCGTGGGCACCCTTCTGTGCTTCGTCATCAGTCTCGAAGGTCTGCCATTCATCGCTGTCGGCTTCGCCGGCCTGGTTCTGTGCTTTCTTCTGAATGTGGAAGGCACGCGACGAATTTTGTTTGCCGCAGCCGCGACAATCCTTGTTCTGACTATCCCCGCCGCGTTGGTTTTCATCGGTCCCAAAGCAAGCCTGTCGATGCAGTGCGACGCCTTCTCCGCGCCCTACATTCTGCTTGCAATCGGCTTCTCCGCCACTCTGGCCGCCGGTGTCGCATTTCTTGGCCAGAAACGCCTGCATATGAAGCTTCTCGGCCTCGGCCTGCCGGCCGCCTGCGTCGCAACCACCGCTGCCCTCTTGTTTCCGCGCTGCCTCTCAGGGCCTTACTGGATGATCGATCCGCTCTCCAAGGCCGATTGGCTGGATAGGGTCTCCCAGGAATACAGTTTCTTTTACTTCCTCCAACATGGGCAATTCTTCATCGTGGTAATGCTGGCAGTGCTCGGCTGTATCGCCGTGATGGCGGTGCCCGGCATAATCGAAGAGACGCGGAAGCATCGCCCTGCGATGGCCATCATCTTTGCGATTGCCGTCACCAGCCTGCTGCTGACACTGCTTCAGACGCGAAATATTCGCTTTGCCTTTGCGTTCATTCCACTCTTCTTGCCACTCGCCATCCAGCTCGGGGCGCGAATGGAAACTTCCGTTGCCGATCGATCACGTGGACTTGCGGCATTTGCCGCCGTGCTAGTCATCGTGGCGATCATCCTGTTGCGATTTGCCGTTCCTCCCCAAACGTCGCAGTACGACGCCATCGACTACATGGCCTATGACGAATGTCCGGGGCAGGACTTCTCCGTACTTTCGAGCCAAAAGCCCGGCGGAATTGCGGTGCCGCAAGGGCTGGCTCTGCCCCTTGTCTTCGCAGCACCTGACGGCTTCTCCGTTGCAGCCGTTCCATTCCATCGGGCATCGCCCGGGATGAAGCGAATGTTCGAGGCCTTTACGACACATGACAGCGAAGTCCGCCGCACGGCACTCCTGCCGTTCGATTATGTCGCGGTCTGCCGTTTTCGCCTCGCCGCGGATCCGAACCAGGCGCCGCTTTATGCCGAATTGGCTAAAGGCGGCTCGTGGCCAGGTCTCGAGCGTGTGCCGGCGCCGTCGAAAACGGATTTTCAACTCTTTCGCATAGATCACGCCGCGTTGCGATAAGATGCTCGAAAGCTATGGCATTGCATTCTCGGAAGCTCGAAAGTGCAAGGAGAGAATGAAGATGGGTCAAGTCATCGATACCGATCTCGTTTCCCCAGGCAAACGCGCGTCATATCTCTTCGAGGCTGTGGAAGGTTCGCCGCTGCCGGTCATCGATCTCTCCCGGTCGCGCTTCAAGGATCGTAATTTCCGCGCGAGTTTTTCGGGACGCATGTTCGGCAATGCCTTCCTCACGCGTTTCAACGCCATTGCGGTTCATCTGGCGCGTGCCTAGAATGAAATCTCCGAGCGCTCCAGCAAGATGCTCCTGCTCGCCTTGCTGCATCAGGGAACCTATGAATAGCTCTTCGACTATCACGCACCTTTCCCCTACACCCGGCCCGGCGATATCCTGCTGCTCGATCTCGATGCGCCACAAAGCGTGACCTTTTCCAGAACTCGCCGTTCTCGGCCTTATCTCCACGGCTGCCGCCTTCGGCCTGCAGACCGTCGCCCAGCGTTATACGACGGCATCGCGGGCGGCTGTTCTGGTGTCGGGCGAAAGCATTTTCGGCGCACTCGGCGCCTATGTCTTTCTCGATGAGCGGCCGCAATGGCATGTGCTGACAGGTGCCTTGCTGATCTTCACGGCGATCATGATCGTGGCGCTTTCCGCCCATGTCCCCGCTGCCAAACTGGAGGTGGAACAGGAGGGGTGAGAGCGGTCAGAGCGGCAGCTTGCTCTGCTCGGGATCGGCAAAGACCGATGCCGGCATCGGGCCAGCCGTCAGCAGCGTAAAATCGAAGGCTGATTTCATGTCTGGCCCCAGCACATATTGGCGGTGCACGCGTAACTGATCCCCACGGATTTTCTTGTAATGTTCAGGGGTCAGCATATGCCGCACGCGGATATGGATCATGCTCGCCTGCGGCGCATCCGGATGGCCGGAAACGCTGACGACGGGCACTTTGTAGAAGTTGATCGAGTCCGTCAGGCACTGCACGTCAAGCCAGAAAATGTCAGGACAGCGGGCGATCAGGCCGACGCGCGAGCGCAGGAGCGTCGCCGACGACATCAGCGCGCATTGAAGGATCGCGCAGCCAAGTGTGGCAAAGACCACCCGCTTGCCCTTGAAGACATCCGGCTCCCGCTCCAAGAGAATGCCGACGACATGCGCCGCGACGCTGGAGCCCATGCTGTGTGAGGAGATGACATATTCGTCGGCCTCCTCCTCGAGTGCCTCGCGCACCGACGTCGCGCATTGATCGAGCCAGTCGTTGAAAACAGGCCTGTCCATGCGCGCCAATGCCACCGCCATTTCCCAGTCGGCGAAAAGATGTAGCGTGTGGAAGCGCTCCGAGAACGGCAGGAAACCGAAGATGAAGAAGATGGCCGCCAGCGGCGCACTCCAGCCGACGTGCCAGCCGGGAAGCCCCAGCCAGTAATGCAGCGTCAGGATCTGCAGCGTGATGACGATTGCAAGCGCCGTCAGGAGGAAGGGAAAGATGAAGAAGAGGCCAAAGCGCCAGGCGTGGCGGAAATAGCCGGCCATGCCGCCCTCGCGCACCACCTGCCAGAAGCTCTCGAAGCCCAAGGCGATCCGGCTTGCCGTATTGCCCTTGCGCAGCTGCTGCACCAGGTCGTTATGGTCGAAGACATGGACGCGCGTCTGCGTCTGCCAACCGTCGGCGCCGGTGCCGACATCGAAGGAAACAAAATCCCCCTCGCTAGCCGTACCCGTTGAAACCTGGTATCCCCACACGGATGCACTCTGCCGGGCGGTGCGCTCATACCGCGCCCGATGCGCTTTTCCGTCCAACGGCTCAAATCCGGGGAAATGCAGAACGACCCGCTTCTCGACGAGTTTCATAAGTCTTTTTCTTCTTTCCGGCGTGTTGTGATCGCCGTTGCTCGACTGACGGTTCGCCCGAAAATGCGGCGAAAAACCGGATAAAACCTTCGAGCCGTCTTGCTAAGCGAACTCTTCCGGAATTCAATGGGGTAAGGCGCATTTCGATAGGATTAAGGGGAATTTTGTGGCCAATCTCGTGAATGAACTGGTGTCAGGCGTCGTCAGTAGCGTGCTCAAGGAAATCCTGAAGAAGACCATGGGCCGTACCACCAAGCGCAAGCGCCGCAAGGCAGCGTCTGCAACGGCGAGCCGCACCACCCGCAAGGCAACGCCGGTGGGTCGCAAGCCTGCTCGCAAGCAGGTCAGCAAGCGCCGCACGGCAGCAGGCCGCAGCAGGCAGCGCCGCGCCTAAAGCCTCCTCCACTGAGAGCTGCAGGGCCGCTTCACCGATACCGAGATTGAAGAGATCAAGATCTGGCGCAATGGGGCGTAACGCATAGGCAACAATCTGCGCCGCTAAGTGTCGCGGATTGGTCTTTTTTGGTTTGGGCGGGTGGAATTCCGCCCTCCGCATGCTATCTAAAGAAAACGATTGAAACGGCGGGCCTTTACCCCGCCTGTTGAAAGGATTAGGTCCCATGAGCGGTATCAACGAATTCATCGAAAACGAGATCAAGAGCAACGACGTCGTCCTTTTCATGAAGGGCACGCCACAGTTTCCGCAGTGCGGTTTCTCCGGCCAGGTCGTGCAGATCCTCGACTACATCGGTGTCGACTATAAGGGCATCAACGTGCTCGCCGATTCGGAAATCCGCCAGGGCATCAAGGATTACTCCAATTGGCCGACGATTCCCCAGCTCTACGTCAAGGGCGAGTTCATCGGCGGCTGCGACATCGTCCGGGAAATGTTCCAGGCCGGTGAGCTCCAGCAGCATCTCCAGGAAAACGGCGTCACCATCAAGACCGCCGTCGCCTGATCGGTCACCGGGCGTCCGTCCGGTTTCCAAATCCGTATTTTGAGTTCGAGGCGCTGCGCCAAGCAGCGCCTTGACCTGTTTATGGGAATTTCATCGTGACCGATTCATCACAAGCCATGTCCGCGGGTCGGCTGCCCATGGGCAAGCTGGAATTTATCGCGCTTGCCGCTTTCCTGATGGCCGTCAACTCGCTCGCAATCGATATAATGCTGCCCGCATTGCAGCAGATTGGCTCCAGCCTCGGTGTCGAAAACGAGAATCATCGCCAGTATGTCGTTTCTGCCTATCTTTTCGGTTTCGGCCTCGCTCAGCTTTTCTATGGGCCGCTTTCCGATCGCTTCGGTCGTCGCGTTCCGCTGCTGATTGGCCTTGCCATCTATGTCGTTTCCGCCTTCGGCATCGCCGTCGTGCCGACCTTTGCCGGGCTTCTGGCGTTACGCTTCATCCAGGGTCTGGGTTCCGCCGCCACCCGTGTCATTACGATTTCCATTGTCCGCGACGTCTACGGCGGCCGACAGATGGCGGAGGTCATGTCTCTGATCATGATGGTCTTCATGATCGTTCCGGTCATTGCGCCCGGCAGCGGTCAGATCATCATGCTCATCAGTACCTGGCATATGATCTTCGTCTTCATCGGCGCCATGGGGACGGCCGTCGGCACGTGGATGTATCTGCGCCTGCCGGAAACACTTGACCCCGCCAATGTCCGTCCGTTCACGGTCCGCTCGGTGGCACAAGGTTTTGCGATCTTCTTTTCCAACCGCATCGCCCTCTGTTACACCATTGCCAGCACGATCCTCTTTGGCGCGTTGTTCGGCTTCATCAACTCCGCCCAGCAGATCTATGTCGGCATCTACGGGCTCGGCGTCTATATGCCGGTCGCCTTTGCCGCTGTGGCGCTGTTCATGGCCTTCTCGTCCTTCATCAATTCGCAGCTGGTCGGCCGCTTCGGCATGCGTCGCCTGTCGCACGCGTCGATCCTCGGTTTCTGCGCATTGAGTTTCATTTGGCTGATGGTGCAGATATCGGGGCCGCAGCCGATGCCCTTTGTGATCTTCATCATCTTCTTCGCGCTCGTCATGTTCCAGTTCGGCTGGATCGGCTCCAACTTCAATTCGCTTGCCATGGAGCCGCTCGGCCATCTTGCCGGCACCGCCTCCTCAGTGATCGGCTTCATGAGCACGATCGGCGGCGCCTCGATAGGTGCCATGATCGGACAGGCCTTCGACGGAACGGCAACGCCAATGATTGCGGGTTACTTCATTGTTTCGCTTGTTGGGATCGTTTTCGTGCTGATCGCCGAAAAGGGGCGGCTGTTCAGGCCGCAGCACGCACCGCTCTCGAAGGACGCATCAATTTCGGACTTCACCGATACCGGGCACTGAAGCTTCCAGACACATCGAGTGGCGGAACGCCATGGTAGGGACTCCGCCGCCCTTCCACATCAAGTTCGGCCGCGTTTGCAGCTGCTCTTCCGTCATTCAGGGGGATTCGAATGACTCCGACACACAAACCACACACGGAAAACCAGGGTTCGGCCCGCATCGGCATGGGTTTCGTCGAATTCGTGGTGACCATCGCCATCATGACCGCCAGCATTGCCATGGCGATCGACAGCATGCTGCCGGCGCTGCCCAATATCGGCCATTCGCTGGGGGTAACCAGCAACAATGACGCGCAGCTCGTCATCGGCGTCTTTTTCTTAGGGTTCGGCGCGTCGCAGATCATCTTCGGCAGCCTGTCGGATGCCTTCGGCCGCCGCAACATCCTGCTCGGCGGCCTGGTCTGCTATGTGATCGGCATGTTTGCCGCCGCGGCCACCGGCAGCTTCGAAATGCTGCTGATCATGCGCTTCGTTCAGGGTATCGGCGGTGCAGCTGTGCGCATCACCACAATGGCGATTGTCCGCGACTGCTTCGGCGGCCGCGAGATGGCGCGCGTCATGTCCTATGTCATGATCGTCTTCATGATCGTGCCGATCGTCGCCCCTTCGGTCGGTCAGCTCATCATCACCTACGCCAACTGGCACTGGATTTTCATCCTGCTCGGCATCATCGCTTCGATTCTCTTCGTCTGGGCGCTGCTGCGCTTGAAGGAATCGCTACCGCCGGAAGAGCGCATTCCACTGTCCTTCGACGCCGTCGCTGACGGCTTCAAGACGGTTCTCACCAACCGCATCACCTGCGGCTACATGATCGGGCTCACCATGTTCACCGGCGTTATCAGTGCCTATGTGATCTCGGTGCAGCAGGTGTTCGGCGAGGTTTACGGCCTCGGCGATTGGCTGCCGATTGCCTTTGCGGCAACCGCGGGCGGCATCGCCGTCGCCAACTTCGCCAATGGCATGCTCGTGCGCACCTTCGGCATGCGCCGCATCTCGCATGCGGCCATGCTGCTCTTCACCATAATCTCTTCGATCGGCTTGGTCGCGGCGCTCGGCGGCACGCCGTCCTTCGCCTTCTCCTATGCACTCTTCTCGATCCTGCTGATCATGTTTGCCGTCATCGCCACCAACTTCACGGCGATCAGCCTGGAGCCGATGGGCAATCTTGCCGGCACGGCAACCGCCATCACTGGTTTCGTGTCGACGACTTTCGGCGCCCTCCTCGGCGGCGGCGTCGGCCAGCTGTTCAACGGCACAGTCCAGCCGCTCTTCGGCGGCTTTACGCTCTTCGGCGCCGTGACCGTTCTCATGGTCCTCTGGGCGGAAAAGGGTAAGCTTTTCACCCATCCCGGCGACAGCCCGCAGATCGACCCGGGCGCCGTGCACATGTAATGGTGCTGCAGCATAAACTGGAAGATCACCATGAGCCGTTTCTGGAGCCCCGTTGTCCAATCCTTGAGGCCCTATGTGGCGGGCGAACAGCCCGTCATTGACGGCTTGGTCAAGCTGAACACCAATGAGAACCCCTACGGCCCATCGCCCCGTGCGCTGGCCGCGATCTCGGAAGCCGTTAACGACACGCTGCGGCTCTATCCCGAGCCGACGGGCCTGAAGCTGCGTGAGGCGATTGCTGCAAGCTACGATCTCGATCCCGGCGAAGTCTTCGTCGGCAATGGCTCGGACGAGGTCCTGGCGCACACCTTCCAGGCGTTGTTGAAGCACGAACTGCCCCTGCTCTTCCCTGATATCACCTATAGCTTCTATCCGACCTATTGCGGCCTCTACGGTATCGACTTCCACGAGGTCCTGCTGGACGAGAAGATGCAGGTCAGGATCGAGGACTATCGGCAGCCCTGCGGCGCGATTATCCTGCCCAACCCGAATGCGCCGACGGGCTCCGCCTTGCCGTTAGCGGCAATCGAGGCGCTGATATCAGAGCATCCGGATCAGGTTGTCGCCATCGATGAAGCCTATGTGGATTTCGGCGGCGAAAGCGCCATCCCGCTGGTACGGAAGTATCCGAACCTGCTGGTCGTCCAGACTTTCTCGAAATCGCGCGGCCTTGCCGGCCTGCGTGTCGGTTTCGCCGTCGGTCAGCGGCCGCTGATCGATGCACTGGAAAGGGTCAAGGACAGCTTCAATTCCTACCCGCTGGACAAGCTGGCTCAAGCCGGCGCCGTGGCTGCCTGGGAGGATCAGGACTGGTTACGGAAACATTGCGACTTGATCGTCGCAAGCCGCGAGCGCCTGATTGCCGCTCTCAGGGAACTCGCCTTTGAGGTCCTGCCCTCCTCCGCCAATTTCGTCTTCGCCCGGCATGGAGAACGCGGTGCTGTGGAGCTTGCCGCGGAGCTGCGCAAACGCGCGGTCCTCGTGCGGCATCTCCGCGGGGAGCGCACCGAAAATTTCCTGCGCGTCACCATCGGCACCGATGCCGAATGCAACAAGCTCCTGGACGCGCTGAAGCAGATCCTCGCCTGACGGCTCAGACCGTGACGACCTCACGGCGCAGGATGTCCCAGCTTTCCTTGTCGGGCGTGATCAGCAGTCCGCCGGTGACATGATGCGGTAGATAGGCCGAGCCGTCGAAACGGGCGGCATAGCCGCCGGCTTCCTGGCTGATCAGCGTTCCGGCCAGATGGTCCCAGGGCATCAGCTTGTTGTACATCAGGTAATGCACGTGCCCACCGGCAAAGGTGCGGTATTCATGGGCCGCGCAGCGGTAGTTGATGAGGAAGCGCACCTTGGCGAGATTGCCGAGGATTTCGGCGCGCTTTTCCTGCGGCAGGTAGCCGGTCGAAGCCATGCCGACCATCTGGTCGATTGCGACAGGCTCTGCCACTCGCAGCCGCTGCGCCTCGCCATCCGGCCGCCGCAGCCAGGCGCCGCCGCCCTTCTCTGCCATCACCCAGTCATCGCCCATCGGATCATAGATGATGCCGGCAACCGTCTCGCCCTTGGAAATCACCGATGCCATGACGCCGAAAGCCGGAATGCCTGAAGCAAAGTTGAAGGTGCCATCGACGGGATCGACGACGATGGCGAGATCGGCACCTTCGAGCTTGTCGAGAAGGGCTTCGTCGGCGGCAACCGATTCTTCGCCAATGAAGAGCGCCTCCGGCCAGAGCCGCGCGGCCTCGACTTTCATCATCCTTTCGGCCTGCTCATCGGCCTCGGTGACAAGGTCGGTCGCCTCCGTCTTGGCGCGCACATCACTGCTGCCCAGCCTGCGAAAGCGCGGCAGGATCTCGGCTTTCGCTGCCTGCCGCAGGAGATCGGCAAGCTTCATCGTATCTATGGCAGTCGTCATAGCGCGTTCCTTTCGGTTTATCGGTAGCCGACGATCTCGTTTCGGATCATCTGCCAGCTTTCCTTATCGGGAGCAGAGATGATGCCGCCGGAAATCTCGCCGGGTCTGTAGGGCGTTCCGTCGAATTTAGCGGTATGCCCGCCGGCTTCCTGATGGGTCAGCACGCCGGCCAGATGATCCCACGGCATCAGCTTGGGGTGACCTATGAAATGCAGCTTGCCCGAGGACACCATCCAATATTCGTAAGCCGAGCAATTGAACGCGAAGGTCATCTTGACCTTCGCCATATTGGCGGCAACACGCGAACGATCCGGTTCTTCCATATGGCTACAGGCCATGGCGCCGATCATACGGCTCAGCTCCAGGGGGTCCGCGACCTTGAGGCGGACAGGCTCGCAATCGCCCTTCTGCTGGAAAGCGCCGGCGCCCTTAAGGGAAACGACCGTGTCACCGAGCACCGGATCATGAATGATGCCGGCAACCGTTTCACCCTTGACGGTCACGGCAAGGATCGTACCGAAAACCGGCATGCCGGCCGCAAAATTGAACGTGCCGTCGACGGGATCAATGACGAAGGCAAGATCGGCATCGGCGAGCGCCGGCACGACCGAACGATCCGCCTCATAGGCTTCTTCACCGACGATGAGTGCCGAGGGAAAGCGCTCGCGGATCGCTGCCGTAAGGTAAGCCTCGGAGCGCAGGTCGGCCTGCGTCACGAGATCTATGGAAGATGTCTTTTCGGAAACATTGGCCGCGGCCGCATTGCGAAAGCGCGGCATGACCTCTTCTTCGGCGACATGTCGAAGACAATCGCCGAGAAACTCTATGTCATTGTCTGAGAAATTCATTTTGGACTCGTTGCATGGAACTGCGAGGCTCATAGCAAGTCCATTATGATGTTTGGGTGACGGTCAGCGCAGAAAAGTCGAAAAGTTTCGGATCTAGCAGGTGCGACGGGTTCACATGCGCGAGCGCGCGCAGCATCGTGTCCTTGCGGCCGGGCATGCGGCGTTCGATATCGGCGAGCATGTCCTTCATCGCGTTGCGCTGCAAACCGTCCTGCGAGCCGCAGAGATCGCAGGGAATGATCGGGAACTGCATGGCAGTCGCGAATTTAGCCATGTCGTCCTCGGCGCAATAGGCAAGCGGCCTGAGCACCATCAGATTGCCTTCGTCGTTCAGAAGCTTCGCCGGCATGGCGGCAACCCGACCACCATGGAAGAAGTTCATGAAGAAGGTTTCGAGGATGTCCTCGCGGTGATGGCCGAGGACCAGCGCGTCACAGCCTTCTTCCCTGGCAATACGATAGAGGTTGCCGCGGCGCAGGCGCGAACAGAGGGAACAATAGGTGGCTCCTTCCGGCACCTTCTCTTTCACGATCGAATAGGTATCGCGATATTCGATGCGGTGTTTGACGCCGATCTTGGAAAGGTATTCCGGTAGCACATGCTTCGGGAAATTCGGCTGACCCTGATCGAGATTGCAGGCGATCAGCTCCACCGGCAGCAGCCCGCGCCACTGAAGATCGAGGAGCAGCGCCAGCAGGCCGTAGGAATCCTTGCCGCCGGAAATACCGATCAGCCAGCGTTTCTGGCCCTTGAGCATGTCGAAATCGTCGAAGGCCTGGCGCACCTGCCGCAGGAGACGCTTGCGCAGCTTGTTGAAGGAGACCGAGTGCGGCGCATCGGCAAACAGCGCATGGCCGATGCCGGCTTCAGCCGTTTCCAGATCATCGGCAATATTGGCTGCGATATTCATCTTCTTACCTGTCTGATGTGCCAGCCCTGCTTAACAGAAACCGCCAGCCCAACCCAGCCTCAATCGCCAAAAACAGACCAGCCGGTGCGCGCTGCGAGCATCTCCAGCGCCACGGCACCAAGCTGCGAATTGCCGACCTTATTAAGGCCAGGCGACCACACCGCGATCGAAGCGATGCCGGGTGCGACCGCGAAGATGCCGCCACCAACGCCGCTCTTGCCGGGCAGGCCGACATGGTAGGCGAAGTCGCCCGATCCGTCGTAGTGGCCGCAGGTCAGCATCAGCGCGTTGATGCGCCGCGCGCGCTTCGGTGACACCACCGAATGGCCGGTCAGCGGATTGCCGCCGCGCGCAGCCAGGAACAGGCCGGCCCTGGCCAGTTGCTCGCAGGTCATCGAGAGTGCGCACTGGTGGAAATAGACGCCAAGCACATGATCGACCGGATGATCGAGATTGCGATAGGAGCGCATGAAATTGGCGAGCGCGAAGTTGCGATAGCCGGTTGCCGTTTCCGAGCGCGCCACCTTGTCGTCGATGGTGATGGATTCGTCGTCAGCGAGGTAACGCACGAAGCGCAGCAACTCGCCGATCGCCTCGCGCGGCGCATGGCCGGCCATGACGACATCGCTGACGGCGATCGCGCCGGCATTGATAAAGGGATTGCGCGGGATGCCGTGCTCATGCTCGAGCTGGACGATGGAATTGAAGGCTGAGCCCGAAGGCTCGCGGCCGACGCGTTTCCACAGTCCCTCGCCCACCTTGCCGAGCGCCAGCGTCAGCATGAAGACCTTGGAAATGCTCTGGATGGAAAAGGCGACATCGGCATGGCCGACGCTGTAGACCTTGCCGTCGACGGTGATGATCGACATGCCGAACTGGTTCGGATCGACCTTGGCAAGTTCGGGAATATAATCCGCGACCTTGCCCTCGCCGATGCGGGGCGTCAGCTCCTTGTAGATGCTGTCGAGGACTGCCTGCAAATCCACCATCTTCCCTCCGGATACGAAAAAGCCGCCCCGAGAGGCGGCTTTTCCAGAATGCGAAAACGCCTCGCGTATTAACGCGAATAGAATTCGACGACCAGATGCGGTTCCATGACAACCGGGTACGGAACGTCGGACAGCGTCGGAACGCGTGCGAAAGTGGCAACCATCTTGTTGTGGTCGACTTCGACATATTCAGGAACGTCGCGCTCTGCGAGCGAAACGGATTCCAGAACCGTAACGAGCTGCTTGGACTTTTCACGAACTTCGATGACGTCGCCGGCCTTGCAACGGTAGGAACCGATGTTGACGCGCACGCCGTTGACCGTAACGTGGCCATGGTTGACGAACTGGCGGGCAGCAAAGACCGTCGGAACGAACTTGGCGCGGTAGACGATCGCGTCGAGACGGGACTCCAGAAGACCGATCAGGTTTTCCGAGGTGTCGCCCTTGCGGCGGGAGGCTTCAGCGAAGATCGCGCGGAACTGCTTCTCACGCAGGTCACCGTAGTAACCCTTAAGCTTCTGCTTGGCGCGCAGCTGCACGCCGAAATCCGAAAGCTTGCCCTTGCGGCGCTGGCCGTGCTGGCCCGGACCGTATTCGCGGCGGTTCACCGGGGACTTCGGACGGCCCCAGATGTTTTCGCCCATACGGCGGTCGATCTTGTATTTGGACGATTCGCGCTTGCTCATCGTATTTCCTTTCAAAGTGTTATGACGGTTTGTTGCCAAACCGCGCGAAGGAAACACGCCCTCCTTTGATCCCGTTTCCGAGACCCGACAGGATCTTTCCATTACGCGAACGGATCTGATCCACGGGACATGTCAAATGAAACACCGGACATTGCTGCCCGGTGCTGGCGCGGTCTTTAGGGATAAGTCACAGGATTGTCAAACAGAATCTGCCGCGGCAGGGCCTTTCTCGTCTGCCCGTTCGAGCGAACCGGCAAGTTTGCGCAAGAGTCCGGCCAGCGCCCGACGCTCGTCCTCGTCCAGCTCGTCGAGATGCCCGAGTTCCCGCCTCATGTCTTCGCGGAAGGCGGCTTCGGCCCGGCGGATGCCCTCATCCGTCAGCGCTACTTCGAAGCTGCGCTTGTCCTCGGCCGAGCGTTCCCGTCGGATCAGCCCGGATTTCTCCAGCCTGTCCAGCCGGTGTGTCAGCCCGCCCGAGGAGATCATCAGAAGGCTGTAGAGCTCCGTCGGGATCATTCGGTACGGCGGTCCAGCGCGCCGGATCGTCGCGATCACGTCGAACTCCCCGCGATCGAGATCGAATTCCGAGAATGTCGCCTCGATGGACGGCCGCACCAGATTGGAGATTCGGTAAATGCGCCCGAGAATGCTCATTGGCGTCGTATCGAGATCGGGCAGCTCCTCTGCCCAGAGCGCGCGCAACCGGTCGACATGGTCTTGCTTTTCCATGGTCACTCCAAAACTATCTTGACGAGAAGATAAATCGGAAGATTATCTTCTCGTGAAGATAAATATAGCGAACCTCCCGCGTGATCCAAGGAGGAAATCATGTTCCATGTCATACCGCGTGAAAGCCAGCAGCAGTTCGTCAATCGCACCATCCGTTTTGAGGGCGGCGATTACGGCGCGCCGGTCTCGATCTTCCTGATCGACAACGAGCCCGGCCAGGGCCCGGACCTGCATGTTCACCCCTATACGGAATTGTGGATCGTCCGCTCCGGCAAGGCGCGTTTCACCGTTGGCGAGCAGACGCTGGAGCCCAACGTCGGCGATATCGTCATCGTCAACGCCGAGACGCCGCACTGCTTCAAGAATGTCGGGACGACGCGGCTGGAGCTCACCTGCATCCATGCCAGCCCCGAGATCATCCAGAGCTGGGTCTGAGAGGCTTATTCTGCGGCGCTCTTCAGGGCGTCGGTGTCAGGCGCATCGGCCGAACCCGGTGCGGTCTCAGCCTGCAGGTCCGGGAAGGCGACGATGCGTTTGCCGGTAAAGTCCGTGTGGACGACGATCAGCCCCTGCTCTTCGAAATAGCCAAGCAGCCGGCGCGCGCGCCGGGCAGAATGCGTGCCATAAGCGCGGGCAATGCGGGCATCCGAAGGGCAGGCCTCGCCCCCGATCGCGGCCTTCGCCATCATCAGGAACACGCCCTGAAGATCGTCGGTGACGCCATTGGAGAGCGAAAGCGCCGTCGCCCAGGCTTCCCCTGCCGCCATGTCGGGATCGACGCCAGAGCGGGAAACCGCGACGCGCCGCCGGAAATCCTGCAAGGACATCGGGGCTCCCGGAACACGGCGCATGCGCAGCCGCACCAGGAATTCCTGATAGAGAACCGCATCCGTGCGGAAACCGGAGCTCGGATCGTCGAGGATCTCGGAGAGCACGCCGGAAAGCCGCTCCTCGCGTTCTTCGGCCGACAGTTCCGGCTGTGCCGCACGCGGCTCGGCGGCTTGCATGGGGCTGGCGGCCGGCGTCGAGCGGGAGAGCTCGGCAAGAATATCGGTGGTCGGGCGCGGCGCCGGTGGAGCACGCCGCACAATCGGCCGCTGAAACTCTTCCGGATCCGGCGTGAAGATCAGGTCTTCGACATCCTGTGGCGAATCCGGCAGCGGCATCAGCTTCGGGCTGGAAGAGCGCGCCGATGTCTCGACATTGCCGATCTGGATCGGCAGCGGGCGACGCGACAAGGCAGGACCGAGGGCGACAAAATGGCCGCGCTTCAGATCTCGGAACATTTCCGCCTGACGGCGGTCCATGCCGAGCAGATCAGCGGCGCGCGCCATGTCGATATCGAGGAAGGTACGGCCCATGAGGAAGTTGGAAGCTTCGGCCGCGACGTTCTTTGCAAGCTTGGCGAGACGCTGCGTGGCGATGACGCCGGCAAGCCCGCGTTTACGTCCACGGCACATCAGGTTGGTCATGGCGCCAAGCGACGCCTTGCGCGCATCTTCCGAGACATCGCCGCCGACCGAGGGCGCAAACATCTGCGCCTCGTCGACCACGACCAGAACCGGATACCAATATTCGCGATCGGCATCGAACATGCCGTTAAGGAAGGCGGCCGCCGCCCGCATCTGCTGCTCGATATCGAGCCCTTCCAGCGTCAGCACGCAGGAAACGCGGTGCTGGCGGATACGGTTGGCAATGCCGGCAAGCTCGGCCTCGGTGCGCTCGCCATCCACGACGATATGGCCGAACCGGTCGGACAGCGTGACGAAATCACCTTCGGGATCGATGATGACCTGCTGTACCCATTGCGCCGATTGCTCGAGGAGACGGCGCAGCAGATGCGATTTGCCGGAGCCGGAATTGCCCTGCACGAGCAGACGCGTCGCCAGCAATTCCTCGATATCGAGCGTCGCCGGGTTGCCGGACGCCATTCCCATATCGATGCCAACCTGCACGTCCAATTCCCCTTACAAATTCCAGCCCCCGTCTCTAGCAGATTCGCAGGCACTGTTGTCGTCAAACCTTTAAAAACCCACAGGGAAAGTCAGGCCTGGAAAGATGACCTACACCGCCTCGCGCTCGACGAGATTGCCCGCCATGTCGTTCTGCGTCGGAATCAGCAAACGGGTGCAGAGCAGGCTGACGAAGAGCGGTACCAGCAAGACCGCAAGCCCCACGCGCAATCCCAGGAGTTCGCCGAGAAAGCCAATGATCGGCGGCCCGATGAGAAAACCGCTGAGCGCCGCGAAGGAGAGTATGGCAACGCTTGAAGCAGGCGGTCGGTCGGTCAGCGAAGCGACGGCCGTCACCGCAAGCGGGAATCCGACCGAGACGCCGACACCGACGGCTGCAAAGCCAAGCAGTGCAAGCGGCGTCACCGGCGCAAGCAGAACGACGAGCATGCCGGCAAGCGAGGCGATGCCGCAGCCGCGGGCAATGGCAACCGCACCGAAACGGCCTTTCATGTAATCACCGCTGAAGCGCCCCGCCGCAACCATGAAGGCGAAAACCGAATAACCGAGGCCGGTTTGCGCACCTTCGGCATTCATGACATCGCGGAGATAGACCGCCGACCAGTCGGCGATCGCACCTTCGGTCATGGTCACGCCGAAGACGAAGGCACAGATCCCGAGCAGGGCAAGGCTGGGCGGCTTGAAGCCGCTCTTTACCTGCGAATTCTCCTCATGGTGACTTTCCGGCAATTTCGGCAGGCGCAGGCTGGCAATGAGCGCGATCGGCAGGACGATGATCGCCGTGATCAGGATCGACCAATGCGGTGAAAGCCCGATGGCAATGGCGCCAACGCCGATCAGGCTGCCGGCCATGATGCCGAAGCTCCAGAAGCCGTGGCAGCGGCTCATGATGATTAGTCCCGTCGCTTTCTCCGTTACATCGGCCTCGACATTCATGCCGAGTTCCACCGTGGAAAGCGCGACCCCGACGATCATCAGGGCAAGGAAAAGAAGCAAGGCGCTGGGCGCGAAGGCCGGCAGCGAAACCACCGCAAGAAAGAAGATGAACCCATAGATGATCGCCATGCGCCCGCCGATGCGCGAGACGATCCGGCCGGCAAACGGGAGAATGATCAGCGTACCAATGGGTAATCCCAAAAGGGCTACCGCGAGATCGGCGGTGCCGAGTTCGAGCTTCGCCTGGATATCGGGAATGCGCGGTAACCAGGCGCCAAAGGCGATCGGTTGCAAAAAGAAGATCAGCATCACAAGTCTTTGCAGCGGCACGGCGCATCCCTTTTCATCTTGAGCGGCAAACACCTGCTCGCGATTCCCCGCGGGGATCTTGCGTGATGAGACAGGGGAAATAAAGCGCGCAGTGCCCTACCGCGTGCTCAGACCGAAACCTTGCATCAGCCGCCGCGTGGCAAAATCCGGATTGCCCGAGGTGAAGACGGCAAAGTCGAAATTGTCAGGGTGAACGGCGTCCGCAACGTGCGGAACCAGCGTGCGAGCGCGCCGCGCAATGGCTTCCGCCGGATCCAGCCAGTCCACCGGCCAAGGCGCCAGCCTGCGGAATAGATTGGCCATGAAGGGATAATGCGTGCAGGCGAGCACGACGATATCGGTCTTGCGCCCATCCTTCTCGACAAAACATTGATCAATCTCGGTGAGCACTGCCTCGTCTGAAACGGCGTCACCGCGGATATAGGCCTCGGCCATGCGGGCCAGGTTTTCGGAGCCGACCAGCCGCACATGGCATTGCTGGGCGAAGGACTGGATGAGGTCGCGCGTATAGGCGCGTCTGACCGTACCCGGGGTCGCAAGCACCGAGACGAGGCCGGACCGCGTGCGTTCGGCGGCAGGCTTGATCGCCGGCACCGTGCCGACGAAGGTCATCTGCGGAAAGGCAGCGCGCAGATCCGAACCCACAAGCGTGAAGGCCGTATTGCAGGCGATGATGCAGACTTCGGGATCGTAATCTTCGAGCAGCTTGGCGAAGAGCCCGATGATCCGCTCCTTCAGCGCCTGCTCTTCCCAGCCGCCATAGGGAAAGCCGGCATCGTCGGCGATGTAGATAAAACCGCGTTCCGGCATCAGCACGCGCGCCTCGCGCAGCACGGTCAGCCCGCCGATGCCTGAATCGAAGACGAGGATGGGTTTCAGCTCATTTGTCGGCGCTGTCATCGGTCGGGGCACCCTTGGCGGATCGAGTAGAACCGCCTTTGCGCGGGCTGTTGCGCGAAAAGCGGTCCAGGGAGGAGATGACGCCGCGCAGCACGCTGATTTCCTGCTCCGTGAAGGCCCGGCGGGAGAGAACAGCGCGGAGGTTGTCGACCATTTTCGGCTTTTTCGAGGGCGGATGAAAATAGTTGCGGGAATCCAGCGCTTCTTCCAACTGGTCGAACAGGCCGAAGAGCTGTTCCTTGGTGGAGGGCCGCTGCTCAAGCGCCTGGAACGGCACCGCTTCCAGATCCTCCATGCCCGATTTCATCCATTCATAGGACATGAGCAGCACCGCCTGAGCGATGTTGAGCGAGGCAAAGGCCGGATTGACCGGAAAGGTGACGATCTCGTCGGCGAGTGCCACTTCCTCATTGGTCAGCCCCCAGCGCTCGCGGCCGAACAGGATACCCGTCGCCTCGCCTGCCCGGAAGCGGCTGCGCAAGTTTCCGGCGGCAAAGACCGGGGAGCGCACAGGCTTGTAGTTGTCGCGGCTGCGCGCCGTCGTCGCGTAGACGAAATTGAGGTCGGCAATCGCCTCTTCCAGCGTGGCGAAAACCTTGGTGCCTTCGATGACATGATCGGCCTTGGAGGCTGCGGCTTGTGCCTTCTCATTCGGCCAGCCGTCGCGCGGATTGACGAGGCGCAGATCGGCCAGGCCGAAATTCGCCATGGCGCGCGCCACCATGCCGATGTTCTCGCCCATCTGCGGCTCGACCAGAATGATGACTGGCCCCTCGGCCAGAAGTTGACGCTCGCTGTTGGTGCCCGCCATATGCTTCCTATTCCTGATTTACGGGCGCAATAGCTTTGCCGGCCGCAAACGGCAAGTCCTGCGTCTCTGTAGGATAGAGCCGTTCGATGGTCGAGCCGATCATTTCGACGGCCAGCCGCGCCCCTTCCCGCCACAGCGGCAGGTGACGGCTGACGTGCCGCATCTGCTTGCGGGTGACGAGGAAACATTCCGAGCCGCGCGGCGCAAACCTGTCCAGAAGGCCGATATCTGCGGTGATCCGTTCCTTGAGATCCTCGTCGACGGCATCGGCGGAATTATTGCGGGCCAGAATGCGCGACCAATAGGTAACCGAGAGGAAAATCGCCAGCGTCTGGCGAATTTGTCCCGGCCTGGTGACAATGGACCAGGTCGAACCAAGCGGGCGCGCTGAAAGCGTGATGTCGCGATAGCAGGCATCGACTTTCTGTGAGATGACGATGAGCTCCGGTTGGCTCTTCTTGTCAGACACGGCTAGGAGCAGCTCCTTCAGGGCGTCGAACCACTTGGCGACCGCCGTATCGAGTGTCCCGCGTGTGCGTGCCGGCAGGACGAGAAAGGCGACCAGCGTTCCCGCCACCGCGCCGATCAGCGTCTCTTCCAATCGCAGCTTGAGGAGATCGAAGGTCAGGACACCCATCACGCCATAAACCAGGCAGAGCACGATCGAGATAAAGAAGGTCATCGTCGCGTAGGAAATCTGCAGGAAATAGAAAGCAAGGAAGACGCAGGCGAGTGAAACCGCGAGGGCGGCAGCCAGGTGGTGCGTCAGCAATGTCGCCAGCACCAGGCCGAAGGCGATGCCGAACAGCGTACCGATCGAACGCTGCAGCGCCTTGATGGCAGTATCGCCGCGCGAATTGGTGTTGGTGAAGACGAGGAAGGAGGCAAGCACCGCCCAGAACCAGCGCTCGCGCGACAAGGCGAGCCCGAGCGTCATGGCAATTGCCGCTGCCAGCGTGATCTGCAAGGCCGAGCGCATCAGCGGGTTTCTGAACGAAAAATCGATGTTGGCAGGTGCGCTGGACTCTTCCACCGAAGCGATCTCGGCGAAATCCGACCTGCGTCCGGCATCGATCGTTTCCACGAGCTGCCTGCGCGCGGCGGCGAGCCAGAGGAGCGCACGCACCGTCTCTCCTTGCGGCCGGCCCTCTATGTCGGCGACCGCCTTTTCCTCAGCCGAAAGTACCGCCTTGTCGTCCTCGATCACGGCATGGACCAGAGCAAAAGCCGGCGCACTTTGATAGCTCAGCACGATGGCGCTTTCCGTCGCCAGGTGCGCGTCGAACAGCCGGATCGCCAGTTCCGCGGCCGGCGGTGAAGCACCATCGAAGACGCCGCCCGGCGGGCGCGGAATGAAGCTTTCGGCCATCAGCACCACTTCCTTCAGCCGGTCTTCCAGCTGGCGCAGTTCCTGCCGGTCGGCCTCATCGACCTTTCCATCCGTTGCAAGTGCCGCGAGCTTGAAGAGGATCTGGTTTATGCGGCCTCGCACGCTCTCCAGTGAGCGCAGCAGGTCGCGCCGCCAATTGTCTGGCAAAAGCACCGCCCTCACCCAATGGCTGACAAGCGCCGAGACAACTGGGCCGATCACGACCACAGGCAATTCCCCGATCGTCGGGTGGAAGTAGGCGCCCATAAAATAGGAGGTGAAGGCGAACATGCCGATGGCAAAGCCACGCGGCCCATAAACACGCGCAGCGGAGGCGAGGAAGATCACCACGAGGAAGATGAAATCCGAAAGGTAGCGTTGCGATTCAAGCGCGGCGGCGATGCCGACGACGACGAGGCTTGCAAGACAGCCGAGCAGCCTGGTGATGAGCTGGCGGGTCGAGCCCTTGTCGCGCACGGCAACCCCGCCTTCGATCGACAGCACGATGCCGAGACCATAGGAGGCGGTCGGCAGCGGCACGATGAGCATATGGATAACGAGCAGCACCGTGAAGGATAGCATGATCGACAGAGTGACCCGGCAGCCCATGCGCAGGCGCGAAAGCGCCGGGTCGTTGGCAAGCAGCCAGTCTCGGAACTCAAAGCCGGAAATCACCCTTGCCAGTCCTCATGCGCCGGATGTGGCGAACCCGAAAGCGAGATACCGCCGCCTCAGCAAAAATCAAATCACACCTTGGCTTGGTTTGCTGCGAACAGCCGGCGTATCATTCGCCGTTGGCGATTTGCACCATGGTTTCCTTGAGCGATATCGGCCCGTTCCCCTCTTCGCCCTGGATCATGATATCGTCGATGACGGGTTTGCCCGCTTCCTCGATCACCTCGAAACGCACAGTGGTAAAGGCATCTCTGTTGGGTGTGCCTTCCAGGCAGGTCGCCGCCTTGAACTTCACCGTCACCTCGGTCGTGCCGTTTGCCGGCTGGCCGTTTTCGATGGAGAGATCCTGCAGCGGGCAGGCATCCTGGCCATTGACGATCACGTCATAGTCGAAGGGCGAAATGCCATCCTCGTCGGCTGCCGGGTTCTTGGCGGCCGCCTTGTATTTGTCGCCGAAATCCTTGCTGTAGAGCCGATCGAGCATGCTTTCCTGGAAAATATCGATCCAGTCGCTGACGTCGCTCGCCCAGTTCTTCTTCGTATCATCAATGATTTCCTTGACCGGCGCGGTGGCATCGGACGCAAGCGAAAGGCCTGGTGCGACGGACAGGGCGGCGACGAGGCCAGCGAACAGAACGGCGATCTTTTTCATGGCAAAATGTCCGGGACTCGGGAGCTTATGCGGGCGAGACTAGCCATTTTCCGGCACATGGCAATGGCGGCAAAAACGTCACGGTTCCGCCCGTTCGGCTTTGCGTTCCCGGCTCACAATGCTATAGCGCTCCGGACCACATCACCCACCCGGGACAGCTGTCCCTTTCTTAAGCTTACGAGGCAGATACATGAAGAAGATCAAGGTCGCCAATCCTGTCGCCGATCTCGACGGCGATGAAATGACTCGCATCATTTGGCAGCTCATCAAGGACAAGCTGATCCATCCGTATCTCGACCTCGACATCGATTATTACGACCTCTCGGTCGAAAACCGCGACGCCACAAACGACCAGGTGACCGTCGATGCCGCCAACGCCATCAAGAAGTACGGCGTCGGCATCAAGTGCGCGACCATCACTCCGGACGAAGCCCGCGTGAAGGAATTCAACCTCAAGGAAATGTGGAAGAGCCCGAACGGCACGATCCGCAACATCCTCGGCGGCGTCATCTTCCGTGAGCCGATCATCTGCCGCAACGTTCCCCGACTCGTTCCGGGCTGGACGCAGCCGATCGTTGTCGGCCGTCACGCTTTCGGCGACCAGTACCGCGCAACCGACTTCAAGTTCCCCGGCAAGGGCAAGCTGACGATCAAGTTCGTCGGCGAAGACGGCACGGTTATCGAGAAGGAAGTCTTCAACGCACCGGGCGCCGGCGTCGCCATGGCCATGTACAATCTCGACGAGTCGATCCGCGAGTTCGCGCGCGCCTCGATGATGTACGGCCTGATGCGCAAGTGGCCGGTCTACCTGTCGACCAAGAACACCATCCTCAAGGCCTATGACGGCCGCTTCAAGGACATCTTCGAAGAAGTCTATGAGACCGAATTCAAGGATCAGTTCAAGGAAGCCGGCATCACCTATGAACACCGCCTGATCGACGACATGGTCGCTTCCGCTCTCAAGTGGTCCGGCGGCTACGTCTGGGCCTGCAAGAACTACGATGGCGACGTTCAGTCCGACACGGTCGCCCAGGGCTTCGGCTCGCTCGGCCTGATGACCTCGGTTCTCCTGACGCCAGATGGCAAGACGGTTGAAGCCGAAGCCGCTCACGGCACGGTCACCCGCCACTACCGCCAGCACCAGAAGGGCCAGGAAACCTCGACGAACTCGATCGCTTCGATCTTCGCCTGGACGCGTGGCCTGGCGCACCGCGCCAAGCTCGACGACAATGCCGAACTCGCCAAGTTCGCCTCCACGCTGGAAAAAGTCTGCGTCGACACCGTCGAAGCCGGCTTCATGACCAAGGACCTGGCGCTGCTCATCGGCCCCGATCAGCCGTGGCTCTCGACCACTGCCTTCCTCGACAAGATCGACCAGAACCTGCAGGCTGCCATGGCCTGAGCTCTGCTCGGATGAAGCATCGGAAAACCCGGCCTTTTGTGCCGGGTTTTTTTGTCGTCGTGGCCGATAATCAGTAATGACCTATAAAATGCAAGTTTCGCGTAAGTTGCAAAGCCTATCAATCTACTCGCCTGGGCGTGGAGGTTCTGATGGCCAAGAAGAGTTTCGTTCCCGAGTTTCTGCAACTTGCGAGGCTGATGGCGCGCCGCGAAGGCCAGGATATGATCGTCTTCTACCTTGATCTTGCGCTGATCGAGACGCAGACCCAGCATTACCGTCAGCGCTGGCGATCCGCTTCCGCCGAAACCCCTGGAGCTGATGTACTGCCGGCGACAGAGGTCATTCCTCGATCCGCCGCGAAGAGCTCGCCTGCGCCAAAGGTTGAAATCTCTCGCACCAATGCTACGAAGAAAGCATGGGAGAGAGGAGAGCAGGATGACCGAGAAAATCACCTTCTACACGAACCCGATGTCGCGCGGCCGGATAGCACGGTGGATGCTGGAAGAAACCGGCGTACCATATCATACTGAAATCCTGACATTCGGTGGGACGATAAAGGAGCCGGCCTATATGTCCATCAACCCGATGGGCAAGGTGCCGGCGGTCCGACATGGCGAGACGATCGTGACGGAATGCGCCGCGATCTGTGCGTATCTTGCAGAAGCATTTCCGCAAGCAGGCCTCGCCCCCCAGCCCGATGAGCGTGCCGATTATTACCGCTGGATGTTCTTCGCCGCCGGGCCGCTGGAAACCTCCGTCATGCTGAAGGCGCTTGGCTTCGAAATCCCGCAGGAGCGGTTGCGTATGGCCGGCTGCGGCTCCTTCGGCGATGTCATGGGAACGCTGGAAAAGGCGGTTTCGGCCGCCTCTCCTTATATCACCGGCAACCGGTTCACGGCAGCTGACGTCTATGTCGGCTCGCATATCGGCTGGGGCCTTGCCTTCGGCGGCATCGAAAAGCGCCAGGCCTTCGTCGATTATTTCGGCCGCCTTGCCGAACGTGATGCCTATAAGCGGGCAACCGCGCTCGATGAAGAGGCAGCGAAAGCGATGCAGGCTGCCTAGCCTCCCCGGCTAGGCAAGCGGCATGTAGATATCCGTTCGCAATTCGGTCGGCGCGACTTCGCGCGGATTGTTGAGATATTCCTCGAACATGACGCAGTCCCGGATCTGCCGGCCGGATCCCGGCAGCCACTGGGCGTAGAGCCACTGATAGGCCTTGTACATATCGGCGTAAGGCCCCTTGTGGTGCAGCACGGCATAATCGCCGCCTTCCACCACACGTCGCTCCAGCGGTGCGTTGGCAGCCGTCTCCTCACCTGCCGCGACACAGGCGACGGAGCGCAGGTTCTCGGGTTGCACGAGATCGGGGTCGTCAAGATAGACGCCGATCATGCGCATCTCCGGCTTTGCGAGTCCGCGGGCATAGAGCGTGCCGAACAACGTCTCGAAGGCCTTGCCGATCTCCATATAGGAACCGGTATGGGGAACGCCGATCAATTCGAGCGGCGGAATGGTTTTCAGGGTGACATCAAACATGGCTGTCGCCTTTCCGGAGATTGAGGGTTCGAAGACTGTGTGGCTTCCCTCTTTCCGGTAGCGTGCCGGCGGCATTCCGTAGACCGATTTGAAGATGCGGTTGAAGGACTGGAGATTGGGATAGCCTGATCGCTTCGCAATCTCGCTGACATCGAGATCCGTGCGGACGATGTCGCCCGCCGCGCGATGCAGTCGCAGTCGCTTGACAGTCGCCGCCAGCGTCTCACCGTAAATCGCCCTGTAGATCCGGTGCCAGTGATAGCTCGACAGGCAGGCGATTTCGGCCAGCCGCTCCATGTCCAGATCCTCGTCCAGATGATCGTGGATATAGGCCGAGACCCGTCTCACGCGGTTTTCGTAGAGCGCCCATGCCGTTTCACCCACCATGTCAAACCTCATGCAAATCGATCGGCTGCAGCAAAGCATAGTCCGGTTTGACAAATCCTGCGGACTTTCCATGAAATGCAAGAGCGTGCGCTTTCATCCTCTTCGGGAAAAACCCACGCAGAATGGAAGGGGCGTTCGCTTAAAACGAAAGGCGGGAACATGTCCCGCCTTTGCAATCGATCCGTATCAGAAGCTCAGCCTGCAAGTGCCGCTGCAACTGCCTCGAGCGCCTCGTCGGCCCTGGATCCATCAGGGCCGCCGGCCTGCGCCATGTCGGGACGGCCGCCGCCGCCCTTGCCGCCGAGCGCTGCGGAGGCGACGCGCACCAGATCGACAGCGCTGAAACGGCTGACGAGATCGGGCGTAACGGCCACGACGGCACTTGCCTTGCCATCATCGGATACGCCGATCAGCGTCACGACGCCGGAGCCGATGCTGGCCTTGCCGTCATCGGCGAGCCCCTTGAGGTCCTTCGGGTCGACGCCGGCCACGGCTTTGCCGAGGAACTTGACGCCGGCGACGTCGCGCACGGCATCGGCAGAACCGCCCTGCCCGCCGCCCATGGCGAGCTTGCGCTTGGCGTCCGCCAGTTCCTTTTCGAGCTTGCGGCGCTCGTCCATCAGCGCCTCGACGCGCGAGAGCACTTCCGACGGCTGAACCTTCAGCGAGGCAGCGAGTGTCTTCACGCGATCGTCCTGTTCGGCGAGATATTCGCGCGCAGATTCACCGGTGACGGCTTCGAGACGGCGAACGCCGGCACCGACGGCGCTCTCGCCGAGGATGCGAATGAGGCCGATCTGGCCGGTCGCCGATACATGGGTGCCGCCGCAGAGCTCGACCGAATAAGGCTTGTTGCTCTTCGCACCATGCAGACCCATACCCATCGAGACGACACGCACTTCATCGCCGTACTTCTCGCCGAAGAGCGCCATGGCGCCTTCCGCGATGGCGTCGTCGACGCTCATTAGGCGGGTCGTGACAGGCGCGTTCTGTAGCACGATCTCGTTGGCCATCTCCTCGACGACCTTGAGTTCGTCAGCCGTCATCGGCTTCGGATGCGAAACGTCGAAGCGCAGGCGCTCGGGTGCGACCAGCGAGCCCTTCTGGGCCACATGGGTGCCGAGTACTTCGCGCAGCGCCTCATGCAGCAGGTGGGTGGCCGAGTGATTGGCGCGCAGGCGCGAGCGGCGCGCATGATCGACCGTCAGCACGACCGCATCACCGGCCTTGATCACACCTTCAACGACCGTACCCAGATGCACGAACAGGCCCTCGCCCCTCTTCTGAGTATCTGAAATCTCGATCTTGCCGTGGTCGGACGAGATCACGCCGGTATCGCCCATCTGACCGCCGGATTCACCGTAGAATGGTGTCTGGTTGACGACGATCTGCACCTTGTCGCCGGCCTTGGCTTGGTCGACAACGGCGTTGTCCTTGACAACAGCCTGGACGACGCCTTCAGCCGTTTCGGTGTCGTAGCCCAGAAATTCGGTCGCGCCGTGCTTCTCCTTGAGCTCGAACCAGACGGTTTCCGTCGCTTTCTCGCCGGAGCCGGCCCAGTGCGAACGTGCTTCGGCCTTCTGGCGCTCCATCGCATCGGTGAAACCCGAAATATCGACACCGATTTCGCGGGCGCGCAGCGCATCCTGAGTAAGGTCGAGCGGGAAGCCGTAGGTGTCGTAGAGCTTGAAGGCGGTCTCTCCATCCAGCATGTCGCCCTTGGAAAGGTCGGTGGTCGCGTCTGACAAAAGCGACAGGCCGCGCTCCAGCGTTTTGCGGAAGCGGTTTTCCTCGAGTTTCAGCGTCTCGGAGATTAGCGCCTCGGCGCGCACCAGTTCCGGATAGGCGCGACCCATCTCCTGCACCAGCGTTGGCAGCAGCTTGTACATCAGCGGTTCCCTGGCGCCGAGCAGTTGGGCGTGGCGCATGGCGCGGCGCATGATACGGCGCAGCACATAGCCGCGACCTTCATTCGACGGCAGCACGCCGTCGGCGATCAGGAAGGCCGAGGAGCGCAGATGGTCGGCGATGACGCGGTGGCTGGCACTGCCCTCCGCCTTGACGCCCATTGTGTCCTCGATGGCCCCGATCAACGTGCGGAAGAGATCGGTGTCGAAGACGCTCTGGACGCCCTGCAGAACCGCGGCCATGCGCTCCAGACCCATGCCGGTATCGATCGACGGACGCGGCAGCGGGTTGCGCACGCCAGGCTCCGTCTGTTCGAACTGCATGAAGACGAGGTTCCAGAATTCCAGGAACCGGTCGCCATCCTCTTCCGGCGAGCCGGGAGGGCCGCCCCAGACATTCTCGCCCTGATCGATGAAAATTTCCGAACACGGACCGCAGGGGCCGGTATCTCCCATCTGCCAGAAATTGTCAGAGGTTGGAATGCGGATGATCTTGTCGTCGGAGAAACCGGCGATCTTCTTCCACAGCGACGCTGCTTCCTCGTCTTCGGAATAGACCGTGACCAGCAGCCGGCTCTTCGGCAGGTCGAAACCTTCGGTGACGAGCTTCCAGGCAAGCTCGATCGCATTCTCCTTGAAATAGTCGCCGAAGGAGAAGTTGCCGAGCATTTCGAAGAAGGTCAGGTGGCGTGCAGTATAGCCGACATTGTCGAGGTCGTTGTGCTTGCCGCCTGCGCGTACGCATTTCTGCGAGGTGGTCGCCGTCGAATAGGGACGCTTTTCGAGACCGGTGAAGACGTTCTTGAACTGCACCATGCCGGCATTGGTGAACATCAGCGTCGGGTCATTGCGCGGCACGAGCGGGCTCGATGGAACGATCTCGTGGCCGTTCTTCTTGAAGTAGTCGAGGAAGGTCGACCGGATATCGTTTACACCGCTCATTTCATGCCCTTCGATGCTGCCTGCAGGCAGGTAAAATTAAATCCATCGGCTTTTATCGTTCGACCTAGCCACTGTCCAGCGAACAAACAAAACCGGCCGCATTCTCGTGAGGGAATGCGGCCGGCAGGAAATCTGCTTCAACGGTAGAGGCGAAAATTACATATCGCCATCACCCGCGTCATCACCGGCATCAGGGCCGCCATTCTGCAGGAAGCGGTCGGCGATGAGGCCGGCGTTCTGGCGCAGACCCGTCTCGATCTCGCGGGCGAGATCCGGATTGTCGCGCAGGAATATCTTGGCATTCTCGCGGCCCTGGCCGAGGCGCTGGCTGTTATAGGAGAACCAGGCACCAGACTTTTCGACGATGCCGGCCTTGACGCCGAGGTCGATGAGTTCACCGGTCTTGGAAACACCTTCGCCATACATGATGTCGAATTCGACCTGCTTGAAGGGAGGCGCCATCTTGTTCTTGACGACCTTGACGCGCGTCTGGTTGCCGATCACCTCTTCGCGCTCCTTGACCTGGCCGATGCGGCGAATGTCGAGGCGGACGGAGGCGTAGAACTTCAGAGCATTGCCGCCCGTTGTCGTTTCCGGCGAGCCGAACATGACGCCGATCTTCATGCGGATCTGGTTGATGAAGATCACCATGCAGTTCGACTTGGAGATCGAAGCCGTCAGCTTGCGCAGCGCCTGGCTCATCAGACGGGCCTGCAGGCCTGGCAGGCTGTCGCCCATTTCGCCTTCGATTTCGGCGCGCGGCGTCAGCGCGGCGACCGAGTCGACGACGAGAACGTCGATAGCGCCGGAGCGCACCAGTGTATCGGTAATTTCGAGCGCCTGCTCGCCGGTGTCCGGCTGGGAGATCAGGAGGTTCTGCAGGTCGACGCCGAGCTTGCGGGCATAGACGGGGTCGAGTGCATGTTCGGCATCGACGAAGGCGCAAATGCCGCCCTTCTTCTGTGCTTCGGCAATGGTCTGCAGAGCGAGCGTCGTCTTACCGGAGCTTTCCGGACCATAGATTTCGATGATACGGCCCTTCGGCAGACCGCCGATGCCGAGCGCGATGTCGAGGCTGAGCGACCCTGTGGAAACCGTTTCGATCTCGACGATGCCCTCGTTCGAGCCGAGTTTCATGATCGAGCCCTTGCCGAACGACCGCTCGATCTGTGAGAGTGCCGCTTCGAGCGCCTTGCTTTTGTCCACCGATTTGTCCTCTACGAGCCGCAATGAATTCTGAGACATTCGATCCACCTTTAGGTTATTGACGCTGCTCTAGCAATGTCGCCGCTGATGTGAAGTTTGTACCCCATTTGTTCTTATTTCGCAATGGGGTTGCAAATAATTGAAAGAAAAAGGTAAAACGGCCCGTGTTCTATTTTTGTTTTATCGATGTAAAGCAACGGCTTAGTCTGCTCTGCGCGATTAACGAGGCCGCTTTGGCCTCCATTCGATTCGCTTCGGGGGTGCAGAAATGAGCGGCAAGATTCTTGTTCTCGGCGGTGCCCATATCGATCGCCGCGGCCGCATTGCCGGCGAGACGGCGCCGGGCGCCAGCAACCCCGGAACCTGGTTCGAAGAACCGGGCGGCGGCGGCTTTAATGCGGCGCGCAATCTCGCCCGGCTCGGCTTCGAGGTGACGATGATTTCGCCGCGTGGCGGCGATCCGATCGGCGAGATGGTGAGCGAGGCGGCCGATATTGCCGGAATTAACGACCGCCCCTTCGTCTTCCTCGACCGCAAGACGCCGAGCTATACGGCGATCATTGAGAAGGACGGCAATCTCGTCATCGCGTTGGCGGATATGGAGCTTTACCGCTTCTTCGTGCCGCGGCGGCTGTCGATCCGCTGGGTGCGCGATGCCTTCGCTGCCACCGATTTCATCCTCTTCGACGCCAACCTGCCCGAGGACACGGCAGCTGCGATCGTCGCAAGGGCCAAGGCGCTCGGCAAGCCGGTGGCGGCAATCGCCATTTCACCGGCCAAGGTGGTGCGCCTCCTGCCCTGCCTGGAAGGTATCGACTATCTCTTCATGAATGAGGCCGAGGCTGCAGCCCTCACTGGCAAGCGGCCGGACAATGCTGCCGGGTGGCCGTCGCTGCTCGGTGACATCGGCGTTAGCGGCGCGGTCGTCACCCGCGGCCAGCGCGAGCTTGTCGCCTTCAAGAACGGTCGCGCACTTCTCCTGCAGCCGCCGATCTCTGATGAGGTGGCCGATGTCACCGGTGCGGGAGATTCGCTTGCGGCGGGCACACTGTCTGCTTTGATGCACGGCCATCCGCTCGAAGAAGCGGTCCGCCATGGCGCGGCGGCAGCAGCCCTCACCGTCCAGTCGCGGCATGCGGTGAACGAAAATCTCGCGTCGGACCTTCTTCGCGACATGCTTTCGCTTGTCCCGGCGGCGAGAATTCTGCAATGAAGCGGCAACATCGATAAACGGATACGGACCATGACCAAACCTATCTCGCCCCTCCTGCCGATCTCCTATTCCAAGGAAGTGGCCGCCGCCAAGCAGCGCGGCGCCCCGATCGTGGCGCTCGAATCGACCATCATCACCCACGGCATGCCCTATCCCGGTAATATCGAGATGGCGCGCAGCGTCGAATCGATCATTCGCGATCAGGGGGCGGTTCCCGCCACCATCGCCGTCATCCACGGCACTCTGCATGTCGGCCTCGAAGCCGCTGAGCTTGAGCAGCTCGCCCGGGCGACGGATGTCTTGAAGGTGTCGCGCGCCGATCTCGCCTTCGCGATCGCCGAGCGTCGCACCGGCGCGACGACCGTTGCCGCCACGATGATCGCGGCAGCTCGCGCCGGCATCAAGGTCTTCGCGACCGGCGGCATCGGCGGCGTGCATCGCGGCGCCGAAGAAACTTTCGATATCTCCGCCGATCTGGAAGAACTGGCCCGCACCGGCGTCATCGTGGTCTGCGCCGGCGCCAAGGCAATCCTCGATATTCCGAAAACGCTGGAAGTGCTGGAAACCCGCGGTGTGCCCGTCGTCACCTATGAAAGCGATGAATTCCCGGCGTTCTGGTCGCGCTCCTCGGGTATCCGCAGCCCGCTGACGCTGAACAGCCCAGCCGCGATCGCCAACTTCCAGACGACGCGCGAACAGCTCGGCATCGATGGCGGCATGCTGATTGCCAACCCGGTGCCGGAAGCCGACGAGATCGCTCGCGAGGAAATGGAAATCTATATCGAACGCGCCCTCGACAGCGCCGAGCGCGATGAAGTTACCGGCAAGGCGGTAACACCTTACCTGCTGAGCACGATCTTCGATCTGACGGATGGCCAAAGCCTGAAGACGAATATTGCGCTTGTGGAGAACAACGCGCGGCTTGCAGCGGAGATTGCCGTGGCGCTTGGCGAGTAAGCCAACATCTGGCGCCGGCACCGCCAACGAGATCCATCGCGGAATGGCTTAAGGGGCGCACAGCGCCCCTTAATCATATCAACTATCCAGCGTCTCTTTCACCACCACAGCCAGCTGCTTCAGCGAGAACGGCTTCGGCAGGAAGCCGAACTTCGCTTCCGGCGGCAGGTTGCGGGCGAATGCGTCCTCGGCATAGCCTGACACGAAAATGAACTTCAGGTCCGGATAGTTCTTGCGCAACTCGCGCAGCAAAGACGGCCCGTCCATTTCAGGCATCACCACGTCGGAGACGACGATGTCCACCTTGCCTTCCAGCTCTTCCATGATCTCGAGGGCCTCGACCCCAGAGCCCGCCTCATGGACCGTATAGCCGCGCGTCTCCAGCATGCGCTTGCCGCCTCGCCGCACCGCTTCTTCGTCCTCGACGAGCAGGATGACGGCTGAGCCTGTCAGGTCTTCCGGCTGCTTCGGCTGGACGAGTTCCACAATCTGCGCACCGCCGGCCGCAACGGCTTGATCGGCGGCTTCCGCTTCGGCAGCCACCGCCGGTTCGACGATGTGGCGCGGCAGGAAGATGCGGAAGGTCGTGCCCTTGCCGACTTCCGATTCCGGCTGGATATAACCACCGGATTGCTTGACGATGCCGTAGACCATGGCGAGGCCGAGACCGGTACCCTTGCCCACTTCTTTCGTCGTGAAGAAAGGCTCGAAGATCTTGTCCATGATCTCGGGCGCAATACCGGTGCCGGTATCGGTCACTTCCACCAGCACCATGTCCTCATGCGGCATGTAGGAGTAGTTGAAGGCGGCGACTTCGGCGGCCGGCAGGTTACGCGTTCGCAGCGTCAGCGTGCCGCCCTGGGGCATGGCGTCGCGCGCATTGACGCAGAGATTGATCAGCACCTGCTCGAATTGCGAAAGATCGGTTTTAACAGGCCAGAGATCGCGACCATATTCGACGTCGAGTTTGACGTTGGTACCCGAAATTAGCCGGTCAACGAGCATGCGCAGGTCGCCGACGACATCGGTCAGGTTCAATACCGTCGGCCTCATCGTCTGCTTGCGCGAGAAGGCGAGAAGCTGGCGCACAAGCACTGCCGCGCGATTGGCGTTGCGCTTGATCTCTATCAGATCGGCGAAGCTTGCATCGGCAGGTCGCGCCTGCAGGAGCAGATGGTCGGAAGAGAGCAGGATCGCCGTCAGCACATTGTTGAAATCATGAGCGATGCCGCCGGCAAGCGTGCCGACAGCATTCATCTTCTGTGTCTGCGCCATCTGCGCTTCGAGCGCCTTCTGCTCGGTCACCTCGACCGCATAGACGATGGCCGCCTCTTCCGGCGCCTCGTCGGACTGGTCGATGACGGCATTCACATAGAAGCGGAAGAACCGCGCCTCGTCGGTCGGCGTGCGGGAATCGATCGGCGCGATATCGCCTTGTCGGTCCTTTGCGGCGGCCAGCGCTGCGGCAATCTGTGGCCGGTCGCTCTCCTGCACGATCGTTTCCAGAAGCGCGCCGCGCTCCAGATCGTCACGCGAGATGATATTGGAAAAGAGTTTCAGGAACGGTGCATTGGTGCGCAGGATCTTGCCATTGCCGTCGACGGAGGCAATCGCCATCGGCGTATTATTGAAGAAGCGGGTAAAGCGCATGGCGGCCGCCGAAGCCGACTGGCCGTTCTCGCCGTCCTTGTCGCGCGTCAGCACGATCGTCCGGCTCTCGCCCGGCGCCCCGTCACGCATGGAGGTGACGCGGTGGATGATCTGGACCGGCAGGCTCTGGCCGTTTGATTTGCGCAGGTCAAGGTCGAGTGTGACGGTCTTCTTCAGACCCGGCTCGGCCTGTACCGACTGGATCAGCGCCAACCCCTCGCCCGCGACGAGATCTCCGATAGTCATCGAGCCCGGCATGAATTTGGTGAGGTCGAGACCCAGCCATTCTGCTAGCGTTGCGTTCAGGTAGAAAATCTCACCCTTGCGTCCGGCTGAGAAGAAACCGGCCGGAGCATGGTCAAGATAATCGATGGCGTTCTGCAGCTCTTTGAAGAAGCGTTCCTGGTCCTCGCGCTCGGCGGTGATGTCGGTGATCTGCCAGATCTGCAGCGGCTTTTTGCCGCCTTCTTCGGGTGTCAGCTGCCGCGCCTTCAGGCGATACCAGTGGGCGCCGGCGCTGCTTCCAGGCCCGACGGCACGCAGGAGGCGGAATTCCTCGCGGCCTTCCCGGCCCTCGCGCAGGCCGTTCACCAGCCGATAGAGCGCCTCGTTCGATTCCCGGTGGCGCGACAGCAGCGTCTCCAGCGTCTGCACTTCAGTCGCCTTGCGTGCGCCGGTCAATGCGCCATAGGCGGCATTGGCATAAACGATGCGGCCCTTCTCGTCTGTTATCAGCGTTCCGTCGGGATGGCTGTTGAGAAAAGCACGCGCCAGACTGTCTGACTGGCGCTGCGGCATGACCTCGATGAAACCGATGACCGAGGAGACGAGGAAGAAGATGCCGACCATGGCGAGAACGCCGAGACAGCCGAGGACCAGCTCGTTGCCGAGGGAATCCTTGAAGAAGACGAAGCCTGCCGCCGCCGCGATCAGAACGATCGCCAGCAGAATGATGCGTATCGCCGTGCCGGAACGCCCCCCATGATCCACGAGCGGTGCGTTATAGTCGTCGACCTGACGCGATTTCGTCATCTATTCCTCGCATAAGCCCTTCCTGCCGCGCTCGCAACGCCGCTACGAAACAGGAATCAGGCAGTCTTTCCTTCTTATCAACTTGCTGCGCCCGCAAAAACACCAGCTTTCGTCAGACTGCTTGAATTCACAGGCAAACGCGCCAGTTTGCCTCTAAGCTCGCCCGGCCAAATAAGTTGCATGACACGAAAAGGCCTTCGTTGGTGCCTGGACAGAGCCGGCGGCTCTTGCCTAAGAAACGGAAAAGTCGTCTCTTGTGCCATAATGCGAAATGGAGTGCGTGCCTATGTTCGATGATGTTGTAGGAGCTTACGGTAGCCGCTTCCTGCTTGCCGCCGGCGGCGTTGGTATTGCGCTCATCCTGCTCATCGCCATTCTCTGGTTCCTGCGCAACCGTGCGCCCTCGCCCTTCGTTCGCGGCGGGCGCAACCGCCAGCCGCGCCTTCAGGTGCTCGATGCAGCAGCCGTCGATGCCCGTCGCCGTCTCGTGCTCGTGCGCCGCGACAATGTCGAACACCTCGTCATGATCGGCGGTCCGACCGACATCGTCATCGAAAGCCGCATTCTGCCGGAGCAGGAGACGGAAATGGCAGGCGAGTTCCGTCCGCTGCAGGCCGAAGAACGCGCGCTCATCCAGCCGCCGCCTGCCCCGCAACCACGGCCAAAACCGGTCGCACCGCCTGTGGCCAGAACCGGTGAATCCGATTTCGAAACCCACAGGCCGGAGCCCGCTCCGGTCATCGCGCCACCGGCCGAGCCCGTCCGTCATCGGACCGAAGTGCCGGTCACTCCGGCCGTCGCCCCGCCGATGGCCAGCCAGCAGCAGACGTTCGCTCAGCAGGCACCCGTCCAGCCGAACCCGATTCCGACGCTCACGGCCGAACGTGGCGATCCACAGCGCCCGGTGCCGATTCAGCCGTGGCAGCCCGAACGCCCCGCCCCCGTGCAGGACGCGGCCAACGCCGCCGATATTCTCGATGCAGCCCGTCAGCGCGTGCTGCCGCAGCAGCGCATCGAACCGCAGGTATCCGCACCGGCCCAGAGCGTTTCCGCCGTTTCGCACGTCCCCCGTGTCGCAACGGAAGACGGCGGTTTGCAGTCAGCCGACATTCGCCGCGATTTCCAGCGCATCCTCGATGAAGAAATTTCAGCCAATCCTGCCGCCGAGCGCGTGGTTCCCTCACCCAATACCCAGCAGGCTCGCCCTGCCTCGCAGCCCGGTTCTTCGCAGTCCGGCTCCCCTCAGTCCGGCTCCCATCAGTCTGGCTCAATGCCGCGCCGTGATCCCGAAATGGCGCCGATCACAGGTGCGGATGCCGCCCTTCAGAAGGAAGTTGCCCGCATCTTCGGCGAAATGAGCGTCAATCGTGACAAGTGAGCGGGCGGGACAAGTAAAAGCTGGGGTCGTATGATCCGGAGCAAGAACCGCCAAAACAAAAAGGCACCGCGATCGTCTCGGGGTGCCTTTTCATTTCCATCTGGGAAGTGATTATTCCGGGAGCGATTATTCGTCCCGGTAAACCTTTTCGCGGCGCTCGTGGCGTTCCTGCGCTTCGATCGACAGCGTGGCGATCGGGCGGGCGTCGAGGCGTTTCAGGCCGATTGGTTCGCCGGTTTCCTCGCAGTAGCCGTAAGTGCCATCTTCAATACGCTGCAGGGCTGCGTCGATCTTGGAGATCAGCTTTCTCTGTCGGTCGCGGGCGCGAAGTTCGATCGCCCGGTCGGTTTCAGAGGATGCACGGTCGGCGAGATCGGGGTGGTTTGCGCTTTCCTCAGCCAGATGGTCGAGTGTTTCGCGCGCTTCTCTAAGGATATCGTTTTTCCAGGCAACCAGCTTGGCTCTGAAGTAAGCGCGCTGGTTCGTATTCATGAACTCCTCGTCTTCCGAGGGTACATAATTGCTAAGATCGATCTTCTCACTCAACGCGATTCTCCTGAAGAACATCTCATCTGGCCGGGTGTATATCCCAAGGGCTATCCGCGATTCAAGCCAAATAAGACAGGCAAACAGATTTTTAAATCTGTCATAAATTTAAGCTAACAGACTATTTTCGCATCGTTATTCCGAATAGCGATTTTTGCTTCGCTTTCAAAACGCGGTGTTTGAGCTTCGCTTTTGCGACCTTGGAAGCCTGTGGGCGGTTGACGTTGCCGGACTGCAACCGCTACTGAAAAGGCTCCGTTCGAAGCTGGATTTGCCCATGGCCGCCCTCCTGCCTCCACCCCACCGGATCTACCTGCTGCGTCATGCCGAAGCCGCCTGGGCCGAGCCGGGACAGCGCGATTTCGACCGCCCACTGAACCAGAAGGGTTACGGCGATGCCGAGATCGTCGCCGACCGCGCCGCCGACAAGGGTTACCGTCCTGATGTCCTGATCAGTTCCACCGCGATTCGCTGCCGTGACACCGCCGAAGCCATGCATCGGGCCATGGGCGAAACGCTCGACATGCGCTTCGTCGACACGCTCTACAACGCCTCGGTCGATACTTATCTCGAAATCATCGACGCCCAGGACGTTGGCACCGTCATGCTTGTCGGCCATAATCCGACCATGGAACAGGCCCTGCAGGCACTGATCGGCCATGAAGCAATGGCCTCCTCTCTACCGTCAGGTTTCCCGACATCGGGTCTTGCGGTCATCGATTATGATGCTTCCGCTTTGACTTGGCGTCTCATCGATTTCGTCATCGATTAGAGCTTTTTCGCCGCTTCTTTTTCAGGCAGCGGCGGTTTCCTATATGTTGGGCCTATATTGCGGACAGTGCCATCAGGGATTCCGATTTGCCGCCACGCCTGACATCCTTTGCTGACGATGCGCTGATCGCGCTGGACAATCTTGCAGACCGCGCCAGCGGTCTCGTCAATCCGACGATCCGGCTCGGCGTCACCGGCCTTTCCCGCTCCGGCAAGACGGTCTTCATTTCTTCTCTGGTCCACAATCTTCTGCATGGGGGCCGCCTGCCGCTCTTCGAGGCCGTGCGGTCCGGCCGCGTTTCGGCTGTGCGCCTGGAGCCGCAGCCTGATGACGCCGTGCCGCGCTTCCAGTATGAAGATCATATCCGAGCCCTGGTGAAGGAGCGTATCTGGCCGGATTCCACCCGGGCGATCTCCGAGCTGCGCATCACGCTCGACTATCAGAGCGCCAGCTCCTGGACGCGCATGTTCTCACCCGGCCGCCTGTCGATTGATATCGTCGATTATCCCGGCGAATGGCTGCTCGACCTGCCGCTGCTCGGCAAAGATTTCCGAACCTTCAGCGAGGAAACCATTGCTCTTGCCGCAACCGGCATCCGCTCCGAGCTGTCGGGCGCCTGGCTTGCGATGACGAAAGCGACAGATATCACCGCTTCCGCCGACGAAATGGTCGCCCGCGATCTCTCTACCAGCTTTGCCGACTATCTGAAGGCCTGCAAAGCCGACGAACGCTCGCTTTCCACGCTTCCGCCCGGCCGCTTCCTGCTGCCCGGCGATCTCGAAGGGTCGCCCGCGCTGACTTTCGCGCCGCTTGCCCTACCCCCGGATGGAAGGCCCGAGCGCGGCTCGCTTTGGGCGATGATGGATCGCCGCTACGAGGCCTATAAGTCCGTCGTCGTCAAACCCTTCTTCCGGGAGCATTTCGCGAGGCTTGACCGGCAGATCGTGCTGGTTGATGCATTACAGGCCATGAACCGCGGTCCCGAAGCCGTGCAGGATCTGGAGCGAGCGCTGACGGATGTGCTCGCCTGCTTCCGCCCCGGCAGCAATTCCATCCTCTCCTCGCTGCTCGGCCGGCGCATCGACCGCGTGCTGGTGGCCGCCACCAAGGCGGACCATTTGCACCACGAAAGCCACGACAGGCTGGATCGCCTGACGCGCCGCCTCGTCGATCGCGCCATCGAGCGCATCGGCATGGCCGGCGCCGGCATCGATGTCATGGCGCTCGCCTCCGTACGCGCCACGCGGGAAGCCACGGTGCGCCGCGACGGCCACGACCTGCCCGTCATCGTCGGAACGCCCATGGCCGGTGAAAAAATCGCCGGCGAAATCTTCGACGGGGAGCGCAAGACGGCAATCTTCCCCGGCGATCTGCCGGAAAATCCCGAATCCCTGTTCGAGCTCATCGAAGCAGGCGACGCCTCGGTCGAGTTGCCCGATGTCAATGTCGTGCGCTTCCGCCCGCCGCAGCTCGAGGAAACCGGCGGCGGCATCAAACTCTCCGTGCCGCATATCCGCCTCGACCGTGCCATGCAGTTCCTGTTCGGAGACCGACTCGCATGAGCAAGCCGCCAATCGATGAGCCCAATCAGCCGCGCCGCGCACCTGCCGCCTTCACCTATGAGGAAGAGAATTCGGCGCCCGAAGCCCCGCGCACAGAACGTCGCAAGCCCGCAAGCTTTTCCGGTGAGGTGGTGCTGACGCCGGATGACGAAGATCCCTTCCTTAATCCGGAACAGGATCTGAGCCCGGTACCTGTCGCCACTCCGCACAAGCGCCGTACCTCCTTTGCCAGAATCGCCGCCGGCGCTTTCGGTATTCTCCTCTCGCTCGCTTTCGGCCTCTGGACCGACCGGCTGATCCACGATCTCTTCAGCCGCGCCGACTGGCTGGGTTATGCCGCGCTTGCCGTTCTCGCGATCGGCATCCTCGCCGTCATTGCCATCGTCATCAGGGAGACGGCAGGCATGATGCGGCTTGCCGCGGTGCAGACCATCAAGGCTGAGGCCGATGCCGCGGTCCTGGAAACCCGCCCCGCCAAGGCTCGCGCAGTCGTCGCTCGCCTGACAGGTCTGCTCGGAAACAAGCCGGAGACCGCCAAGGGCCGCGCCACGTTGAAGGAAACCGAAGGCGAGATCATCGACGCTCCGCATCTGATTGCGCTTGCCGAGCGCGAATTGCTGGCACCGCTGGATCGTCGGGCACGCGCGCTGATCGTCAATTCCTCCAAGCGTGTCTCGATCGTCACGGCTGTCAGCCCGCGCGCCATCGTCGACCTCCTCTACGTGCTCTATGAGGCTGTCCGCCTGATCCGCGCCATGGCCGAACTGTATGGCGGCCGTCCCGGCACGCTCGGCATGCTGAGATTGATGCGTGACGTGCTCGCCCACCTTGCGGTGACCGGCTCGATTGCCGTCGGTGACAGCCTCGTGCAGCAGGTGCTCGGCCATGGGCTCGCTTCCAAGCTTTCGGCTCGATTCGGCGAAGGCGTCATCAACGGACTGATGACGGCGCGGATCGGCATTGCCGCCATGGATCTCTGCCGTCCGCTGACCTTCCGGGCGCTGAAACGGCCGGGAATCGGCGATTTCATCGGTGACCTGACGCCGTCGATGACTGCGCGCAATGGCAATCCTTAATAAATCGCCGGATTTAGACACATGCATGCCTTCTTATTCAAGCTGCGGAAAATCCGAGCGAATTCAATGTGCTACATCCACCTCTTCAAAAGTCTTGCCTTGCGAAAGCCCTGCATTTCCGCGCATTTCGGCGTCTCGGAAAGAAAGGGTTAACCATTCTCCGGCAAAACTGCCTGCCAGTTCCAGAGTGGTGTTTGCCAAGGAAAATCCATGTATTCGCGCAAGTTTCTGTTTGTATGCGGCCTGGCCGCC
The DNA here is from genome assembly GCF_014193935.1 of Rhizobium sp. BK377. Taxonomy (NCBI): domain Bacteria; kingdom Pseudomonadati; phylum Pseudomonadota; class Alphaproteobacteria; order Hyphomicrobiales; family Rhizobiaceae; genus Rhizobium; species Rhizobium sp. BK377. The sequence goes on along the minus strand of NZ_JACIAC010000008.1, from coordinate 119,632 downwards.
GCGGCATTGTCTCCGGTCGCAGACGTCGCTCCTCAAGCTACTGCTGCAACCCGCGACAAGGCCTTCTTCGAATCCGTCGCCGGCACCTGGAAGGGGCCTGGCGAAATCGTCGCCGGCAAGTACAAGGGCACCAAATTCACCTGTAATCTCGTCGGCTCGCCGGCCGATGATTCCGCCGCCGGCATCAAGCTCGACGGCACCTGCCGCGTCGGCGTCTTCAAGCAGCCGATGAGCGCCGTCATCTCGCAGTCCGGCTCCACCTACAAGGGCAAGTTCCTCGACGGCGCCGAAGGTAAAGGCCTCGATGTCGTTTCTGGCGCCGTTACCAACGATACCGTCGTGGTCGGCATCAACCGCGCCAAGCTGAACGGTGCGATGATTGCCCGCGTGCGCGACGACAAGACCATGAATGTTACGGTCTCCGTCAAGGTCGAAAGCCAGATGATCCCGGTGATCGGCCTGACGCTGACCCGACAGGTCGATGAAATAGCCGTCGGTTCGATCGAGTAAAGTCATTATCGTAGACCGGGTTTTCCTGAAGCGGCGGTTTTCCGCCGCTTTTGCTTTTTGGCATCGGGAACCATGAGCATCGGTCCGGGTTGTCTGGAACGAACAACCCGGAGATCGATCGTGCCCCCGAAAGCCGTCGCCTTAACGCAACCCTGAAATCCAGCGGCGGCGAGCCTTTCTCCACCGATCGTATGCTTGCCCTCATCGGCGAAGCCATGCGCAAGCAGGATGTCGATATGGAAACGATCCGCCTTGCCGACCATAACATCTTGCCCGGCGTCACTTCCGACGAGGGACCTGGCGATGCCTGGCCCGATATCCGCAAGACGATCCTCGATGCTGATATCCTCGTCTTCGCCACACCGATCTGGCTGGGGCAGCCCTCGAGCATTGCCAAGCGCGCGTTGGAGCGCATGGATGCCTTCCTTGAAGAAACGGACGATCAGGGCCGTATGATGTCCTATGGCCGCGTAGCGGCCGTCGCGGTCGTCGGCAATGAGGACGGCGCCCATTACGTCTCGGCCGAACTCTATCAGGCACTGAACGATGTCGGTTTCACCATACCTGCCAATGCCGTCGCCTATTGGGTGGGCGAAGCCATGGCCAGCACCAATTTTGTCGATCTCCAAGAGATACCCGAAGTGGTCACGACGGCGGTCGACATGCTCACCCGCAACACGGTTCATCTGGCGAACCTGCTTAAGCAGAACCATTATCCGGGCGAGAGGAAATAACTGCCCGGCGACGTGGTTTACGGTTGAAACGAAGACATGAAAAAAGCCCGCTTCTGCGGGCTTCTTCTTTCCATATTGGTCAGATTTTTAATGAGAGTTCTTGTGACTCTGCTGACCGGCCTTCACATGCTGTTCATGCGTGCCGCCGCGGGTCCCCGAACCGGACTGATTATCGCGCGACGACGAAGCCTGCTGCGAGCCGGTATTCTTGTGGCTCTGCTGGCCTGCCTTGACGTGCTGTTCGTGTGAACCGCCTTGGTTTGCCATGATAAATTCTCCTTTGGATTGTTTTGCGAGAGCGGCTGGCTGCCGCCTCGATAAGGAAACCGCGGCAGCGCGACATCGTTCCGCATTTAATATTTCGTGAACTCCACAGGATCATTTCGGGATCTGCACAGTTCTACGAAAACAAAAACGGAGAACTGCGATGAAGGCCCTTACCTGGCACGGCAAACACGACATCCGCTGCGAAAGCGTCCCAGACCCCAAAATTCAGGACGGCCGCGACGCGATCATCAAGGTCACCGCCTGCGCGATCTGCGGCTCCGATCTTCACCTCTTTGACGGCGTTATGCCTGAAATGCGCAGCGGCGATGTCATGGGGCACGAAACCATGGGCGAGGTTGTCGAGGTCGGCAAGGACAATACCAAACTCAAGGTCGGCGATCGTGTCGTAGTGCCTTTCACCATCTCCTGCGGCGAATGTTTCTTCTGCAAACGCGGCTTCTTCTCGGGATGCGAGCGTAGCAATCCCGACTCGTCCAAGGTGCGAAAGCTGTGGGGAAACTCGCCGGCCGGCCTGTTCGGCTATTCGCATCTGCTCGGCGGCTACAGCGGCGGACAGGCAGAATATTTGCGCGTGCCCTATGCCGACATCGGCCCGATCAAGGTTCCGGATAGGCTGACGGACGAACAGGTCCTCTTTCTCTCCGATATTTTCCCCACAGGCTATATGGCAGCCGATTTCTGCAATATTCAACCGGGCGATACGATCGCCATCTGGGGTTGCGGCCCGGTCGGCCAGATGGCGATCAAGTCTGCCTTCATGCTCGGCGCCGAACGCGTCATCGCTGTCGATACCGTGCCGGAGCGGCTGGCGTTGGCCGAAGCTTCAGGCGCCGTCGTCCTCGATTTCATGGATGAGGATATTTACGACAAGATTATGGATCTGACGGACGGCCGCGGAGCCGATGCGTGTATCGATGCTGTCGGAACCGAGGCCGAGGCTGCCGCTAGTTGGGATTCAAGGCTCGACCGCATCAAGGTCGCCACCTTTATGGGCACGGACCGACCGCATGTCCTTCGCCAGGCTATCCATTGCTGCCGGAACTTCGGCACCGTTTCCATCGTCGGCGTCTATGGCGGCTTTCTCGACAAGATTCCGATGGGCTCGGCGATCAACCGCGGCCTAACCTTCAAGATGGCCCAGACGCCGGTGCAACGCTACCTGCCGCTGCTGTTGGAGCGCATTGAGAAGGGCGAAATCGATCCGTCCTTTATCATTACTCATCGGGCATCCCTGGAGGATGGCCCCGACCTCTACAAGACTTTCCGCGACAAACAGGATGGCTGCATCAAGGTTGTCCTGAAGCCATAAGGAGAAGCGACATGGCTGATACTGCTTCGACCAAGGGCCTCGCCGTCGTTACGGGGGCGTCCACCGGCATCGGTTATGAACTTGCCAAATGCGCGGCACAGGATGGCTATGACCTCGTCATCGCCGCGGATGAAGCGCGCATTGTCCAGGCGGCCGCAAATCTCAAGGAATTCGGCGTGGCCGTCGAGGCTGTCGATACCGATCTTTCCACTATTCAGGGCGTCGATAAGCTAATGGAACGGGTCGAAGCCGATGGCCGGTCAGTTGACTTGCTGATGGCGAATGCAGGTCGCGGCCTCGGGAAGGGATTTCTCGATCAGGATTTTGCGGAGGCGAGGAAGGTTGTCGACACCAATATTATCGGCACGATCTATCTGGTCCAGCAGATCGGCAATCATATGCGGGCGCGGGGGCAAGGACGCATCCTTCTTACCGGTTCGATCGCCGGTTTCATGCCGGGCTCATACCAGGCCATCTACAACGCTACGAAAGCCTTCATCAACAGCTTCTCCTTTGCTCTGCGCGAAGAGCTGAAGGAAAGCAGCGTCACGGTGAGTTGCCTAATGCCCGGTGCAACCGAAACAGAATTCTTCAAGCGGGCGGATCTGCTGGATACGTCGATCGGCCAATCGAAAAAAGATGACCCTGCCGACGTAGCCCGCATCGGCTACGACGCTATGTTGGATGGGCAAGGCGATGTCGTCAGCGGCTGGAAGAACAAGCTGCAAGCCGCGGTCGCCAACGTCACCCCCGCCAGCATGCTTGCCCACCAGCATGCGAAAATGGCGAAGCCGGCTTCTGGTGAAAAGTGAGGCCCGCCCAGACCACACAAAGCAAGGGAGATCAATGAAATGAACGCGACCAATACGGATACGGAAACGAGAAGCCTGAAGCTCGCCAAGGAATATCTGCGCCTCGGCGGACACCGCCGCTCCAAGATCGACGATAACATCACCACTGTGCGCCAGTGGGAAAAAGATCCGCCGGAGGCCGAACGCTTTTGGAAGGAACAAGTCGAGCCGCTTTCTGCCGCTGACCGCAAACAGGTCGAGGATTTCCTGCCCACCATCAATTCGCCCTGAATCTGGAAGCTGCAGGTCCGATGCCCGACAACTGGATCCATCTCTGCATCGATATGCAAAGAATGTTCGCGGAACAGACAGCATGGCATGTGCCATGGATGGCGACGGTGTCGCCCCAGATCATCGAACTCGCAGGACGATACCCCGAGCGAACGATTTTCACACGCTTTATTCCCCCGCCGACTGCTGATGCCATGCCGGGCATGTGGAGGAACTATTACGAAAAGTGGCCGATGATGACCGGCGAGCAGTTGCTGCCGGAACTCACGGATATCGTTGCTGATCTCAAGGCTTTCGCCCCACCTGCCCGCTTCTTCAACAAGCGAACTTATTCTCCCTGGGTCGACGGACGGCTGTATGAAACACTCACTCGAGACAAGGTCGAGACCGTCGTCATTACCGGCGGCGAAACGGATATCTGCGTGCTCGCTGCAGCACTCGGCGCAATCGATCTCGGTTATCGAGTCATCCTGTTGAAAGACGCCGTCTGCAGCAGCGCAGACGAAACGCATGACGCCACGCTCGAATTGCTGGGCGGCCGCTTTTCGGTGCAGGTGGAGATTACCGAAACGGACGCATTCCTCTCCAGTCTCTGATTCGCCGTTCCCCTTACTCCTTAGGAATGATGCTGATGTTGCCGCTCACCTCGAGAATTGCAAACCGGATATCTTCGACACTCTCAATGCCTTGCGCCGTTCTTGCAGCTTCCATCACATCCTCTCGCTGAAGTCTCGAACCCTTCAGGGCAGCCTCGTCATAAACGCCGTTGGTAACGAGAACGGTCGGAACGCCGTCAATCAATCTGGCGGTCCGGCGCGACCAGCGCTTCAGGTAGGAAAGCGCAATGTCGGTCGTAAACAGCGTCAGGATCAGGAGCACGGAATTGGTGATCGAGAAATCGTCAGCCAGCATCGCTTGCTGTGTCGTCTCCGAAATCACCAGCACGATGACCAAGTCGAAGGGTGTCATCTGGGCGAGCGTGCGCCGTCCCGACAGGCGAATGATTACCAGAAGGGTGAAATAAATGGCAACGCCACGAACGACTGCGTCCATCGGCTTACGGCAAGATGAGGACCGAACGTTCGATGACGTCCTGGCCGATACCGATGCGGAAGGAATGCAGCCCCGGCTTCTGCGTATGAAGCCTCAGAATAACCTGGCTCGTCGCGGCGGCATCGGCAGGAAAGACATAGCCGATACGGCCATTCTCGTAGTCTGCCGCTCTCTGCGGCGGGTCGATGCCTTCGATGGAGAAGATCGTGAAAAAATCGGGATCGAGGACGAGCCTACGATCCGAAGAGGATGGCAAGAAAAAGACGCGCAACTCGTCGGGCGCATTCCACCGCGTAACGATCGGCAGCTCGATGTTGCCGCCGGCGAGCTTCAATTCCTGTTGGGAGAGAGGCCCGCTGCGCCCGAGCGCTCCGAAAAGCGCGGCGATGAGAACGGCGGCAAAACCGATCCATGCCCAGCGTTGCGCACACCAGACGCGCTGCTGGAAGCGAGTATGATCTTCGATGCCTTCGGGAAGGCTGCTGCTCGTTCTCGGCATATCAGCACCTGAACGAGCAGCCTTTCCGGCCGCTGTTGAATTGCCTCATGATACCTCCGGCTCAGTCGCCCTTCTGAGTTAGCGCAGCCGGTGTAGGCGACAAGACGTTACGAACACACGGAAAAGCCCCGCATGGCGGAGATTCTGAGGGCTGTTAGGTCTTGCAGCCTGCTCTTGGTGGCCCTTCAGGCCTTGCGCCACCAGTTGCGGCTCTCGTCCGCAATCTCGATCCCCGCGATATCGGCACCGGCCAGCCAGTCGGCAACCGCCCTGCCCCGGACCATGAGTTCGGGTGCGATATCCGCAAGCGGCATCAGCACGAAGCCCCGCTCCGTCATGCGTGGATGCGGCAATTCCAGCCGCGGCGCATCCTGCTCGACTCCCTGATAAGTCAGCACATCGATATCGAGCGTGCGCGGCCCCCAGCGCTCGATACGCTCGCGCTTCATCTCCCGCTCGATCGACAGGCAGAGATCGAGCAGCGCTTCCGGGGCAAGCCGCGTTTCCACCGCCGCGCAGGAGTTGAAGAAATAGGACTGGTCGGTCTTGCCCCAGGGCGGCGTGCGGTAAAGCCGCGAAACGGCCGCCACGCGGCAATCCGCGTCGGCATCGAGCCGCGTGAGTGCCGCGGCCATGGACTTGACCGGATCGCCGATATTGCCGCCGAGGCCGAGCGTTGCGAGATGGAATGGATTATCGGGCACGATGCTCAACGGTCACCTGCACGAAGTCGAGCACGCCGGGGATCGGCGCATTCGGCTTGCGCACCGTGATCTTGGCCCTGATGATCTGTGGGAATTTTTTACAGAGCCCTTTGGCGATATCGAACGCCAGCGCCTCGATCAGGTAACGCCGCTGGCCGACGACGATCTCCTCGATGATGGTGAAGGCGGTGCCGTAGTGGACGGTCTCATCGATGGAATCGTTTTCCAGTGCACTGCCCGCTTCCACCTCCAGTTCGGCATCCACGAAAAAGCGCTGGCCGAGGAATTCCTCTTCGGCATGCACGCCGTGGCGGGCGAAGAAGGCGCAGTTCTGCATTAGGATCGTATAGGTACTCATGACGGCCTCCCCCTAAAGCATATCGCGCAAAAGTGCGTAGCGGTTTTGCGACAACGACATGCGTAAAACAAAGACTTAAAGCGTGGCATGCGGATCTGACAGATCGTGATACGCTTTAGAAGTGTCGTTCCGGGCGGCCAGCATAGCATCGGCTACGGCAAGCGCATCCCTGTTGATTGCGACATTGTGTACCCGGAAAACAGCCGCGCCTTGAACTCGCAAGAGCGCGCTGGTCGCGGCCGTCGCCGCATCGCGCTCTGCGGGCTCCCGGCCCGTGACGGCGCCGAGGAAGCGCTTGCGCGAGGTGCCGGCAAGAAGCGGCAGGCCGAAGCGGTGCAGCTCTTCGAAACGCGCCATCAGTTCCAGATTTTCTGCCGGCGTCTCCTTGGCAAAACCGAAGCCGGGATCGAGCACGATACGGTCACGCAGGACGCCGGCAGCCGAAGCGATCTCCAGCGAACGCTCGAGAAAGAAGATCTGGTCATCGATGATACCGGCAAGCTTCTGTCGGTCGCGGCCCGTATGCATGATGCAGAGCCCCGCCCCGGTCTCAGCCGACAGCGCGGCGATATCAGGCTCCTTCTGCAAGCCGAAGACGTCGTTGACGATATGGGCGCCGGCACTAATGGCAAGCCGCGCCGTTTCCGCGCGATAGGTATCGATGGAAATCAACGCTTGCGTGCGTCTGCTGAGCGCCTCGATGACGGGCAGTACCCGCGCCTGTTCCTCCGCCGGGCTGACGGAAACCGCATCCGGCCGCGTCGACTCGCCGCCGATATCGAGGATTTCGGCGCCGTCCGCGACTGCCTGCAGCGCGTGCTCGACGGCGCTGTCGACCGTCTGATAACGCCCGCCGTCGGAGAAGGAATCCGGCGTCACGTTGACGATCGCCATGATCACTGAGCGCTTGCCGAGCTCGATCTCGCGACCATGGGCCACACGCCAGAAACTGCTATCGAGCTGATTCACCAGTCTAATCCCGTCACTAACGAAAAAAGCCGCTATCCGATATTGCGCTTACCGTGGCTATGCCCCAAGCTCCGCCAAACTTCAACACAGGTTCAGTTCAAGAATGCCGCTTGCGTTGCGTTATATGCGCCTTCCCATCGCCTTTTCCATGATTGCCCTTTTCCTCTGCAGCCCCGCGGCAGCCGAAGTCATTGCAACGAAAAGCTATTCCTATTTCGATATCAAAGGAAAGACGGCCGACGAGCTGGACGATGAGCTGAGCCGCCGTGGCCCGACAGCGAACGGCTCCTCCGCCCGCCATCCCGGCGCCACCAAGATCCGTTTCGGCGGCGAGGCCACCTATATCCAGGAAAATGGACGTTGCCGCGTCGGCAACGTCAAGGTCACTGTCCACACGCAGATCATCATGCCGCGGTGGGGCAATCGTAAGGGTACGAGCCGCGAGCTGTCGATGATCTGGGATGCGCTGTCGAGCGATATCAGGCGTCACGAGGAGCGCCATGCCGAGATCGCCCGCACCCAGGCCCGCGTCATGGAGCGCGAACTCAAAGCGCTCCCGTCGCAGCGTAATTGCGAGGCCATGCAGGAACTCGTCTCGAATGAGTCGGCTCGCGGAATAGAGGAGCATGACAAGCTGCAGGCCCGATTCGATCGCGTCGAAGCCGTCAATTTCCAGAATCGCATGTTGAGACTGCTCAACAATAGACTCAAGGGCAAAGGCGGCGAAAGATAAGCTCTTTTCAGCCTCAAGACGAGTAGAGATCGTTAGCTGCACAATGAAACTTGTGCGAAACTTGTGCGCTTCCCAGCCTTTTACCGGTCATTTTTCATTCTGGTGGACTCAACCGGAAAGCGGTAATATGACTATATTCGAAAGTGCAGTAAGGCAGCTGGCTTTCGTGACTGTGTTCTCCTGGCGCGTTCCGAAGCCGCGGGTGTTCCTCCCTCATCCGTAGGTAATGCGCCCGCCTCGCCTCGCTCGCCTCCGGCGTGCGAGGCTCTCTTTTTGGGAAAGCTCCCCCATTCTCTCAAGGATGGTTCTCAAAAACAGTGAGAAATCAGGCCTGCCGTTCCGGCACATGCACGGTAAGGCCGTCATAGGCAGCCTTCATCCTGATCTGACAGGAAAGGCGTGAAGTTGGACGCACGTCAAAGGCGAAATCCAGCATATCCTCTTCCATCGCTTCCGGCGGACCGACGATTTCCGTCCATTGTTCGTCGACATAGACATGACAGGTTGCACAGGCGCAGGCGCCGCCGCATTCGGCCTCGATGCCGGGCACGGAATTGCGGACCGCATTCTCCATTACGGTGGAGCCTTGATCGACCTCAAGATCGAAGCGCGTTCCGTCAAAGGCGACGATGGTAAGTTTGGGCATCGGGATTATTTCCGGTCTTTCGTAATAGGTGGGCGGATTTTCTTCCGACAATTCGGCGCATCAGTCAACATTGCCGACCCCCGCGAACCTCGCAGATCGTTCGGAGTTCCGCCGTTCTCAATGCGTCATCGAACAGGTCGCAAAAAGACCCGCCGTTCCCTAATGAAACAGCGGGCCTAGGTTCTTCCCGATCTGTCCTGCCTTATCCGCGGCAGAGTTTCAGAATGAAATTCTCGGCGTCGACGACGGCTGCGCCCAATGCCGCCATGGCGGCGACGTCACCATTGTTCTCCTCCACGGCTTCCGCCGACTGCGAAACCCGGAAGGCGCCGACGGAGCTTGCGGCTCCCTTCAGACGGTGTGCCGCAGCACCCACCTTGCCAGACTCGCCGCTTGCGATGTCTTGCAGGCAGGCGCGCGCCTGGCGTGCAAACATCTGGAGAACTTCGATTTCCACCGTCTTGTCGCCCATGGTTTGGCGCGCGAGATGGACAAGGTCGATCGGCCGGATCTTGGAAGGCGAAGGTCCCGCAGAGTTGTCAGGTGCTTCGAACGCGATACTCACTGCTGCCATTTTGCCAATTCTCCCGTCGTAGATCTCCGCGCTTGCTATCGTTGTGCGGTGGGAGAATGGCGATCCCGTTAAATTCGGGCGCATTCGAGATAAAAATCTGGCCATATGGTTAATGTCCCTTAAACATCGCTAAAATATCGGCTTTTAGGGCGCTTTCGAAATTTAAAGGTGTTAACAACAGGTTAAGAGAAGCGGAAACGCAAGGGTTCATTAATTGTATGGGAAGCCCAGATGTGTCACTACGATACTGTTGAGGCGGGCTCATGCCGCGCGCCTTTGCCGACAGAGTGGATAATGGTAGTGTTTTGATACCTTTCGTTTGAAAAATCGGCTATCTACTCTGAAATGACATGCTTATCCGTCCGTCTTGGATGGAAGGCTGGAATGGCGAAGGTTCTTTCCGGGCGCAGGCGGTGGCCCGGATGCGCTGCCGGACCGGCCGGGAATTACGAGGCATATCGGAATGGCGAATAACAAGTACAATGAATCGATCGAGGATAAGGCGTTCAAGGCATTGGACGAGGCGCTTCAGATCGATTTCGGCCAGGAGAACGTGCCGTCTCGCCGCGGCAACGTGCCCCATGCCCCGGAGGCTAATGTGACTGACCCATCCAATGCCCGTAATCAGTCCCAGGAAGAAGCACAACGCCGCCGCGGCCGCGCGGCCCGCACAGGCGACCAACAGGCTCCGCGGGCACCGGCCTTCTCTCCCGCCAACGATGCCAGCCGTAATTCGCCCGCTTCGCTTCTGAAGTCGCTGGAAAACGGCTCCAGCCGCCCTGCCCTGCGCACGGCCGCTCTCGTCTCCATCCTGTGGGTGGTCATCGGTCTTGGGCTGATGTTCATGCTCTATGCGCCGCAGATCGCCCAGATCCGCTCGCTCACCGATCTTGCCGCGCTGCCGGGCGTAATCGCCGGAATCGTCGGCATCATAGTGCCCGTCATGATGTTCTATGCCTTCGCCATCATGATCGCGCGCGCCCAGGACATGCGCAACGCCGCCCGCTCCATGGCCGAGGTTGCACTGCGCCTTTCGGAGCCGGAAACCATCGCCTCCGAACGCATCCTGACGGTCGGCCAGGCCGTGCGCCGCGAAGTCTCGGCGATGAACGAAGGCATCGAGCGCACCATCGCGCGCGCTTCCGAACTCGAAACGCTCGTGCATTCCGAAGTGAATGCGCTGGAGCGTTCCTATGCGGACAACGAGCTGCGCGTGCGCGGCCTCGTTCACGAGCTCGGCTCCGAGCGCGAAGCGATCGTCAACCATGCCGACCGCATCCGTTCCTCGATTGCCGGCGTCCACGACCAGCTCAAGGAGGAACTGTCGCTTGCCACCGAAGAGATCGCCATCCGCCTTGCGACCTCGGGCGAAGCCTTCGCCTCGCTGATCGATACGCGCGCTGCGGCGATCATGGAAAAGTCGGACAGCGCCATACAGTCGCTCGGCACGCTGCTGGCCGCTAAGACCGATACGCTGCTCCATACGCTGACCGCGTCCGGCCTTGCGATCGGCAATGAATTCGACAACCGCTTGGACGCGCTGACCAATACGATCAACGAACATGGCGAACGCCTGCTCACCCAGTTCGAGACACGCGCCTCGACGATGGATGCGAGCACCGAGCGCTTGAATGCCGCCCTTCAGGAGCGCACCCAGCAGCTCAACGAAATCCTGGTTTCCCGCACCCGCGAGATCAATCAGAGCCTGACATCAGGCGAACGCACGATCGGCGGCACCCTCGACGACGTGCTCTCCAGGTTGAACGCCGCACTCGATGAAAAGGGCGCAAGCTTTCGCCAGAGCCTGCAGTCGACGGCCGACGACGCCGTCATGGATCTCGACGTGCGGTCCGGCTTCTTCGAGGAACGCCTGCAGACGACTGTCGCCCAGCTTTCGACGGCCTTCGACGAACGTGTCGCCCAATTCACCGATGCCTTCGATAAGCGCTCCGGCTCGCTCGACACTAAGCTCATCGAAAGCCTCGCCCGCATCAATGAGACGCTGTCTGGCAACGCAGAGTCGATTGAAAACCTACTCAGCGCCAATATTGATCGCCTGGGCACGGCGGTGACCGACCAGTCGCTGGCGCTGGCAACCGCCTTTGCGACCGGCCAGGAAGTGCTGGAAGGCACGCTTTCCGGCCGCGTGGATGAAATCACCTCCACATTGACGGCCCGCGCCGGCGAGCTTGGCTCGGCGCTGAGCAACGCCACGTCGGAAATCTCGCTGGCGCTTGCAGCCGGCACTTCCGAACTGCAGAACAACCTCTCTGCCCGGACAGCCGAGTTCCGCGATACGCTGCAAACGACCACGAGCGAACTCGCCACCGCCGTCAATAGCGGCACCGAAAAGGTAACGGGGGCATTCGGCGGTCGCGCCGAAGAGCTGAGCGGCGTTCTCGCCGCCCGCGCCGCCGAAATCGCCGATGCGCTAAAGACTGCGCATACCGACCTTGACGGCGTGATGGCCGAACGTGGCGGAGCGCTGATCGGCGCACTTGCCGACCACCACACCCGCTTCGAGAAAGCGCTCACCAGCCGTTCCGAAGCGATCATAAATACTGTCTCGGGTACGCATGACCGTCTCGCCGAAACGCTTGATGAAAAGGCGATGGCGCTGGCGATCTCGCTGAACGAAACGCAGTCGCGCATCGAAGACACGCTCTCGACCCATTCGGAATCGCTCATCAATGCTGTTTCCGGCACCAATGACCGCCTCGCTGAAACGCTGCAGCAAAATCAGGCTCGTATCGAGGATACGTTTGCGGCCCGGTCGGAGTCCTTCCTTAACGCGGTCTCCAGTACGCATGACCGTCTTTCCGATACGCTCGATGAAAAGGCAATGGCGTTGGCGATCTCGCTGAACGAAGGCCAGGCCCGCATCGACGACACGCTGGCGACCCGCTCGGAGGCGATCATCAATGCCGTCTCCGGTACGCATGACCGCCTAGCCGAGACGCTTGATGAAAAGGCGATGGCGCTTGCCATCTCGCTGAACGAAGGCCAGGCCCGCATCGACGACACGCTCGCGACCCGTTCGGAGGCGCTGCTCAGCGCCGTTTCCAGCACGCACGACCGTCTCGCCGATACGCTCGATGAAAGGGCGATGGCGCTCGGCATCTCGCTGAACGAAACGCAGTCGCGCATCGAAGACACGCTCTCGACCCGTTCGGAAGCGTTGATCAATGCCGTCTCGAGCACGCATGACCGTCTCGCCGAAACGCTCGACGAAAAGGCCATGGCACTCGGCATTTCGCTGAACGAGACGCAGTCGCGTATCGAAGAAACGCTGTCGACCCATTCGGAAGCGTTGCTTGGCGCCGTGTCGGGCACGCATGACCGCCTCTCCGAAACGCTCGACGAAAAGGCGATGGCGCTTGCCATCTCGCTGAACGAAAGTCAGAGCCGGCTGGAAGACACGCTAACGGCGGGTACCGATGCTTTCGTCAATGCGGCCACCGGCACGCATGACCGGATCGCCGCATCGCTCGGCGAAAGCCAGCTCCGCATCGAGGAAGCACTCACCAGCCGCGCCGAATCAATCGTCAACGCCGTCGCGAACAGCGCCGACCGCCTGTCCGATACGCTCGATGAAAAGACCATGGCGCTCGCCATTTCGCTCGACGACGGCCAGAGCCGCTTCGAATCCGCGCTTGAAAACCGCAGCAATGCCATCATGGACACCGTTGCAAACGCCGAAGAGCGTGTTGCCGGGGCCTTTGCCGACCGCACGGAAGCGATCCGCGCCGCCTATACGGACAATCAGGCACGTCTGGAAACCGCGCTCGCGGAGCACACCTCCAACTTGTCCGAAGCCCTCGATGCCGGCAGCGTCCGCATGGAAGGCATCATCGGCAGCATGACGGGCCGCATCGAAGATGGTCTTACCGACGCTCAGCAGCGTATGGCCGCCCTCGCCAACGATGCCGCCAACAACGTCGAAGGCGGTCTCGCCGCCGCGCATGACCGTATCCGCACTACGCTTGACGACCGCACCAATGCCATCACGCTGACGCTGACCGAGGCCCATAATCTCATCAACGACACGCTCTCCGAACAGGCGACTTCGATCGGCACATCGGTTGCGACGAGCATCAGCATGCTCGAAATGTCTCTGGAAGATCGCGAGGCTGCGATCCGCAATGCGATCGATAAGAGCGCACAGACGCTTGAGGATCGCATGCGCGAAGGTGCCGGCCAGATCGCCGGCCGCTTTCAGGAGGCCGCCAACACGATCTCGCGTTCGGCCGCCGATTTCTCGGGCCGTCTCGACCACTCCGTCGACAATCTCACGGGCCGCTTCACTGAGACCGGTGCCCGCGTCGAAGCCAGCCTTGCCGCCATCGAAGCCCGTATTGCCGACGGCGTCGGCGGCGTGGTCGACAAGGTCGATGCCGCAGGCAGCCATCTCTCCGGCGTTCTGGATGACGGAATCTCCCGTCTGGGTTCGATCGGCGACGACGCAGCTCAGCGCATCGCTGCAACGCTCGGCACCAGCGCCGCAAACCTGACCGAGGCCCTCGACAGCCGTACCGCCAGCCTGACGGAGGCTTTCGACGGCCGCGCCGCCAGCCTGACGGATGCGCTGCATGCCGGCAGCGCCAACCTCGCCAAGGCCCTCGACAACAGCAGCGCAAACCTCACGCACGCTCTCGAGAGCCATAGCGCCAATCTCACCCAGGCTCTGGATAGCCGCAGGGCGCATCTTGCCGAAACGCTCGACCACGGCAGTTCGACCATGGCCCAGTCGATCGACGGCCGGACCTCGGCCCTGAGCGACATGATGGATCGCGGCACCGCGCGCATCGAAGAGCGTCTCTCCACCATGGACCGCGCCCTGACCGTCGGTCTCGATGCCGTCAATCGCACGATTGAGGGCAAGGCAGCCGGTCTCGCCGCAAGCCTGCGCAACGCCGTTGCCGAAGCCGCCGAAGGCATGGATGGCGAAGCCGCCAAGTCCTCGGAGCTGCTCAGCCGCACCGGCCAGCAGTTCGCCGAAGCCATGGACGAACGTTCGTCGCAGATCGTCAACCGTGTCGCCGAGGCGCAGAACCGCCTCGCCGGCCAGGCTGCCGCCGTTGCCCAGACCTTCTCCGAGGCCGGTAACGTCATCGTCAGCAAGGTTGCGGAAGCGGAAAACATCGTCAGCAGCCAGGTCAGCGCCATCAATCATGCGCTCGCCGATGCCGGCCAGACGCTGGAAGCGCATGGCAATTCGATCCGCTCGACGCTGACCGACGCCGGCAGCCAGATCACATCCAGCATGGCCGAGGTCGACCGCGCGCTGGAGGCCCGCAGCAGCATCATCCGCTCCAGCCTGGAGCAGCGTGCCCGCGAAATCGACACCACCCTCAGCGATATCGACAAGGCACTGGAAGCGCGCGGCAATTCGATCCGCACAACGCTCGAAGAGCGTACCCGCGACTTGAATTCCACGCTCGCCGGCCGTTCCACCGAGCTGACCCGCATCCTGGATGAGACGGCACGGCCGCTCATCGACCGCTATATGGATGCCGGCCAGGAAGCCGCAGCCCGTATCACCGCGGCGGCGAACCTCAGCGCCGAGCGCCTGCGTGCCGAAAATGACGCACTCACCCAGGCTGTCGCCGCCCGTGCCGAAAACGTCGCCAATGCCGTCGCTACCATCGAGAACAGCCTGACGAACAATGTCAACGGCCTCGTCCAGCGCCTGTCGGAAAGCAGCGCCGTAATGGCTGACATGATGACGCGCGCCGCCGATCAGCTGAGCGGCGTCGACAGCCGCCTCGGCGACACGACCACACGCTTCACGGACTCTGCCGCCAAGGCCGCCGAAATGGTTTCGGCTTCGACCCGCCTTCTCGAAGGCAAGGTCGATCGCCTGTCGGATATTTCCGGGCAGACACTCGCCCAGGTCGGCGGCATCATCGGCCGCTTCGACGACCATTCGAAGGTTCTTGGCCAGGCTTCGCAGCTTCTCGCCGCCGCCCAGTCCGGCCTCGTTTCTACACTGGAAGAGCGTGAGACTGCCCTGCAGACGCTGGCAGCCGGCCTCGTGCAGCGTTCGGGCGAAATCGAAAAGACCATGCGCGGCCTCGGCGGAATGATCGAAGCGGTCTTCGAGCGCGCCGAGCAGCGCTCCAACCAGGTCACTGGTACATTGCGCCAGAGCGTGCAGGCTTCGTTTGCCGATATCGGCCGTGTGCTTTCGGACACCGAGAAGCGCGCAGAGGAAGCCGCATCCAATATGCGCGAAGCGATCAACCGCGCCGGCGAGGAAGCCAATGCGACGATAGACAGCAGCTTTGCCAATGTCGAACGTCGCTCCGGCGATCTCACCAACCGCCTGCGTGGCGGCCTGACGGCCTCGCTGTCGGAAGTCGAGCGCATGCTCGGCGAGGCCGGCCGAGCCTCCGACAATGCGGCGCAAAACCTGCGCGAGTCGCTCCGCGACGCGATCGAGGAAGCAGTCGGCCGCTTCTCGGGCGCGACGGAAGATATCCGCCGCTCCGCTGCCGATATCCGCAACGAACTCGATGCCACCCGCGCGGAGCTGAAGCGCGGCGCCTTCGATCTGCCGGAAGAAGCCAAGGAAAGCGCGTCCGCCATGCGCCGCGCCGTCTCCGAGCAGATCAAGGCCCTGCAGGATATTTCGCAGATCGTCGGCCGCTCCAGCCAGCGTCTGGAACTCTCCGAGCCGGTCGCCCGCACGCTCGCCCAAGCCGAACCTGCACCGCGTGTCACTCAGCCGGTAATCCCGACGGCGCCTGCCCCGCAGCCGGCCCCGACGGCACGCCAGTCGATCGAATCCATGGGCCTGCGCGGCACCATTGCACCGACGCCGGCGCCCGCTCCAGCCCCCGCTCAGCAGCGCCCGGTCGCTCAGGCTCCCCAGCCGTCGCCTGCCCCTGCTTCAGTCAGGCAGGAAGCTCCGCGCACGGAAGCGAGCAGCGGCGGCTGGATCAGCGATCTGCTGCGCGGCGCATCGCGTGAAGAGGCCGAGGAAGCACCGCGTGCGGCCCCGGCCCGCCCGGCAGCGGAAGCCGCCGCTCCGGCCCCTGCTCCTGCCCAGCGCGCCAATGACAGCCGCAACCCGCGCCATGTCGTTGAATCGCTGAACTCGCTCTCGGTCGATATCGCCCGTGCCATCGATCACGACGCTTCAGTCGAGCTGTGGCGCCGCTACCAGCGTGGCGAACGAGACGTCTTTACGCGTCGGCTCTACACGCTGAAGGGTCAGCAGACTTTCGACGAGATCAAGCGCAAGTACGACCGCGAGCCGGAATTCCGCACCGCCGTCGACCGCTATATCGGCGATTTCGAAAAGCTACTCGCCGATGTCGCGCGCACTGATCCGAACCGCACCGTCACGCAGTCTTATCTCACGTCGGATACCGGCAAAGTTTACACGATGCTGGCCCATGCCGCGGGCCGGCTGAGCTGAATTCCGGCCTGGAGGGGCGGAAGCCAACACGGTGAGACAAAAGGGGTCATCTGTGGATGGCCCTTTTTTATTGCCTCGGCTCCTTCATTCCGTCACAAACATTCCCGATCCGCATTCGCTAAGCCGGATTGCCGGAAGACACGTCAGACCGCGATCCGCCAGACCATTTGCCAAGCCGGTTGCCAAAGCCAATCGCTTGCCACGACAGAGACAGCAGACATTGATGACCAAGACGACTCTCCGGCTCAGGGCCGCCGCCTTCTCGTCCGTAATTCTTCTGGGCGCGTTCGTTCGGGCCGAAGCCGGCCAGGCAAGCTTCCTCGTGGACGTGCAGTCCGGACAGGTCTTGGAAGCGTCCAATCAGGACGATTTGAACTACCCGGCATCGCTCACCAAGATGATGACGCTCTATCTCACCTTCCAGGCACTCCATGAGAAACGCCTGAGCTGGGATCAGAAGATTACCATGTCGGAAAATGCCGAGAGCAAGGAGCCCTTCAAGCTCGCCATCGGCGTCGGCCGCAAGGTCACGGTCAAGGAAGCCGTGGAAAGCATCGTCGTTCTCTCGGCCAATGATTCCGCTGTGGCGCTCGCCGAACAGCTCGGCGGCTCCGAGCAGGCCTTCGGCACGCTCATGACGGACAAGGCCCGCCAGCTCGGTATGGCGAACACCGTCTTCAAGAACCCATCGGGACTGCCGGATCCGGGGCAGGTCACCACGGCGCGCGATATGGCGACCCTCGGTGTATCGCTGATGCGCGACTTTCCCGAGGAGTTCAAGCTCTTCTCCATGCGCGGCTTCCAGTTCCGCGGCATGAAACTGCGCGGCCACAACAACCTCATGTACCGCTACAACGGCGTCGACGGCATCAAGACGGGCTTTACCGACGCTTCCGGCTACAACGTCGTCACCTCAGCCGCCAAAGATGGCCGCCGCGTCGTCGGCGTCGTCATGGGTGAAAAGACCGCTAGCCTGCGCGACGACAAGATGGCCGGCCTGCTCGACAGCTACCTGCCCTCGGCCTCAAGCGCGACGGCGTCGGCAACGGGCGGCAGCCCGACGATGACGGATGCTCAACCGACAAAGTAAGCCAAGAACGAAAAAGCCCGAAGCCGCCTGACGGTTTCGAGCCTTATCGTTGAAAATGAAGGTTCAGATCGATTTCAGCGTCCAGCCGACGATTTGGTCGGTCACTGCCGTAAAGGCGTGGTCTAGCCCTTTCACGAAGCCCGCATTGTCGCCGCCGGCCGAAGACGTGGCGCGGAAGACCTGCTGGGCGCGCACCGTGCCGTTACGGTCGTTGAGGATCTTGACGGAGATTTCCACCACGGCCCTGTTGCCGGAGGAGGCGTCGATCTCGAAGGATCTGATGTCGCTGACCACCTGGTAGTCGATTGCCAGTCCCTGCCCCGGCTTTCCGACGCCACCGAGCTTGCCGGAATTTTCGAAGGCTTCGACGAGCTTCGACTGCACCATCCGCGGCAGCGTATCGCTCCACTGGGAACGTGACAGATACTGGATTTCCGAGGGCGAAACGCGGATGACGATCTGATCGCTGTTCAGCGCCTTCAGGGCCGTCGGATCAGCGATCAGAATCTGCTTGTTCTTGGCCGACGGGCCGGTGCCATCGACCGTGGCTGCCGAGAGATCGTAGGTGTCGTTCTTTGCCGTTGTTCCGCAGCCTGCCAGGAGTGCGGCCGTCAGCGGCAAAATAACCGCCGTTCCGCGGATCCAGGAACGGCGCGACATCACATGCGATAGACCCATATTACGCTACCCCTGACCTCTGTTTTTCTTTCCGCAATTCCGGACGTAAACCGCTACACACTTTTCCTGGAATTGCGCTAGCGCCGCGTGCGCCCGTCATATTGCTTGACCGTCGGCCCGCCGAAGATGATCCGCTGCGGGTTCTGGTCGAAATTGGAAATGGCATTGTTCAGATTATTGGCCGTGCCGCGCAGCTCGTTGACGAGCGTCTGGACGTCTTTCAGGCCGCTGCCCGAGAAGCGCTGCAGATTGTCAGCGATCGGTCCTATACGCGAATTGAGGTTATCGGCAACCTTTTTGAAGGATTCGAGCGTCGCACGCGCTTCGGTAAAGAGCGAGTTCGTATTGTCGGAGCCGAGTAGCGCATCGACCTTGATGAGAATGCCGTCGACGCGGGTCGACGCAGAGTTCAGCTTGTTGGCCATCTGTTGAACGTCCTGGATCGTCTGGTCGATGTCCTTCTTTCGGCCTTTGACCGTATCGGTGACATCGCGGATCGAGGCGACCGCAGAGCGCGCATCCTTCGTTGCCTGGGCGATATCGTCGACCGAACCTTTGACCTTATTGGCGTCGATAGCCGCGACCAGCGTATCGACGCGATCAAGCGTCTGCTGGGCCTGCTTGCCGAATTCGTTGTAGGTCGTGACGGTCTGGTCGACCTTGGCGACGAGGCTCTTCAGATCGCCCGAGGCATCGGCCACATCGCGGCTGACTTTCTCGGCGTTGGACAGGATCGTATTGATCTTCTGCGCATTGACCGCCTTCACGAGATCCTCGACGGCGGCAAGCGTCGAGTCGACCCGGCCCGAGACGTTGCGCACCGTGTTGGAGAGGTCGCCGACGCTCTGCAGGAAATTGTCGATATTGCCGGAATTCTTGGCGAGCGCATCCGAGAAGGTTTCGGCATTCTGCAGGGTTTTGGTCAGCGGCCCGCGGGCGTCGCGCACGAAGCCCTGCACGTCGCCGACGGCGTCGTTAGCGCGGTCGAGGATCTTGTCGGCTGTTGCGAGCAGGTTGGTCACGCTCGACTGGTCGGCGACGATGACGGCGCGTTTGCCGCTTTCCAGCGCCTGCTGTAAAATGTTCTTGTCTTCCTTGCGGCCGCCCGAAAGCTCGATATAGGCCGCACCCGTCAGGCCCTGGATTTCAAGGGCCGCCTTGGTGGACGGATAGATAGGCGCATCCGAGCGCACCTCGGTGAAAGCCAGCGAATATTGCGGATCGTCCGCGTCGATGGAAAGCGTCTGCACCGAGCCCACCTGAATGCCGTTGAAGCGAACGGGGGAACCGACGCTGAGGCCGTTGGCGGAGCCCGGGATGCGCACGATCAGCTCGGCCATCGGGCCACTCCGACCATATTCAGCCATCCAGTAGACGAAGCCGAATGCGGCCGCGATCACCAGAACGGTGAAAAAGCCGACGATCGTATAATTGGCTCTGGTTTCCATCGTCTCCGGTCACTTCCCGCTGTCATGCTGCGCCCTTACAGGCGCGTCTTCCTGCGGCACGATCGAACGCGCGCGCTTGCCCTTGAAATAGGCCTGAACCCACGGATCGTCGTAGGCCAGCATGTCGTCGATCGTGCCCTCCACCATTACCCGCTTCTTTCCGAGCACGGCAATACGGTCGCAGACGGAAAACAGGCTGTCGAGGTCGTGGGTGACCATATAGACGGTTAATCCCAGGCTATCGCGCAGATTGGCGATCAGTTCGTCGAACTCCGCAGCACCAATGGGATCGAGGCCGGATGTCGGCTCGTCTAGGAAGACGAGTTCCGGGTCGAGCGCCAGCGCGCGGGCGAGCGCTGCGCGCTTGATCATGCCGCCAGAGAGCTCGGACGGATATTTGTCGGCTGCGTCGGCTGCGAGCCCCACCATGCGGATTTTCAGATGCGCGAGCTCATCCATCAGCGTGACAGGCAGATCGAGATATTCGCGCATCGGTACCTGGATATTCTCCTTCACCGTCAGTGAGGAGAAGAGCGCGCCCTGCTGAAAGAGGACACCGAGACGCATGTCGAGCGCATTGCGCTCCGGCTCGTTCAGTTCGTCGAAATTCTGGCCGAGGATTTTAATGGTGCCGGATCGGCGTGGCAGCAGGCGAAGCACCGTGCGCATCAGCACCGATTTGCCGGTGCCTGAAGCACCGACGAAGCCGAGGATCTCGCCGCGGTAAATATCGAGATTGAGCTTGTCGAGCACCACCTTGGAGCCGAAGCCGACGGTGACGTCTCGCGCCGACAGCACGACGTCGCGATTGTCGTTCTTCGTCGTCTCGATCGGTTGCTGATCCACGTCGCCCGCCATGTCAGAAATCGATCGCTGCATAGAACATCGCAAAAAGCCCGTCCATCAGGATGACGACGAAAATCGCTTTCACGACCGAAGCCGTCACATGCTGGCCAAGCGATTCGGCGCTGCCGCCGACCTTCAGGCCTTCGACCGCCGCGACAATGCCGATAACGAGCGCCATGAACGGCGCCTTGATCATACCGGCAAGCACAGTGGAGAGCGTCACGGCCTCATGCAAGCGCGACAGAAAAGTGGCAAAAGTAATTCCGGAATAGGCATAGGCGACTGCAGCAGCACCCGCGAGCGAAGCGAAGTTTGCAATCACGGTCAGGAGCGGCAAAGCAACCGTCAGCGCCACCAGCCGCGGGAAGATAAGCACGCCGATCGGGTTGAGGCCCATGACCTTCAGCGCGTCGACCTCTTCACGCATCTTCATCGAGCCGATCTCGGCGGTGATCGCACTGCCCGAGCGGCCGGCGATCATGATGGCGGTCAGAAGCACGCCGATTTCACGCAGCTGCAGAATGCCGACGAGGTCGACGACGAAGATTTCCGCGCCGAAATAACGAAGCTGAAAGGCGCCCTGCTGCGCGATGATCGCGCCGATCAGAAAGGACATCAGCAGGATGATCGGAACGGCCCGCACACCCATATGGTCGATCTGGTTGACGATCGAGGCCGGCGAAACGCCGCTGCCGCGGCCGAACTTCATCTGCGCGCCGCGCACCGCCGATCCCAGGATATACATGGAGGCGGCGACATTGTCCCAGACATCGAAGGTCATCCGACCGATCGGCGCAAAAATGTGCTCGACGACCGAGAGCTTCTCCTTCTGCTCTGGCTCCTGCTTTTCGGGCTCCTTGGAGAAGGTGGCGATCAGCTCGTCGATGTGCTGGTTTGTACCTTCAAAACGAACCGCTCGTCCTGCTTCTTCCTGCTGTTTCTTTAGCCGGCAAAGCAACCAGACGCCGGCCGTGTCGATATCGGTAACATCAGAAAGATCAAGCGTCAGGTCGCCGCTATTGCTGCGCGCGAGCTTCTCAAAATCCTGCAGGACGAGATGGATGTTGGCGCTGCGCCAATTGCCTTCAAGATGCACATGCTGACCCGAGCCCTCGGCTCGGTCGTCGACATGCAGCGAGGCGGCGTTGCGTTTCTCGGACTTCAAAATACTTGTGTCTTTCAATGCTTGCAGCGACAGTCCCGACTCGCGAACGTGATATTCGCCGCCCGGCGCGTTAATATACAGAAGCAACGCGCAATTTCCATGCTCGCAGGAGAGCAAATATGCCGCGCAATCTTGATATCCAGATGAATTCATTCCCGATTGCGGGAACTTTCACCATCTCGCGCGGGGCAAAGACCTCGGCGGAGGTGATCACCTGCACGCTGACGGAATCAGGTGCCAAAGGATGGGGAGAATGTGTGCCCTACCGCCGCTATGGCGAGACGACCGAAAGCGTGATGGCGCATATCGAAGCGGCCCGCCCGCTGATCGAGGATGGCATCTCCCGCGCCGCGTTGTTGCATGCAATGCCGCCGGGAGCGGCCCGCAATGCCGTCGATTGCGCGCTGTGGGATCTCGAAACCAAACTTTCAGGCCGGAGCGTTGCCGACCGGCTCGATCTGCGCAAGCTGAAGCCGCTGACGACAGCCTACACGATCTCGCTCGGCGAACCCGATGTCATGGCGGCACAGGCGCGTGAACATGCGCAGCGCCCGCTTTTGAAGGTCAAGGTCGGCACCGACGACGACGAAAGCCGCATTCGGGCAGTGCGTGCTGCCGCTCCTAATTCCGCCATCATTCTCGATGCCAACGAAGGTTGGCCGGAAGACAGGCTGGAGCATCACCTTCGCATCGCTGCCGAAGCCAATGTCGCGCTGGTGGAGCAGCCGCTGCCGGCCGGACGCGACGACATGCTGGCCGAGATCGCCCGCCACATCCTCGTCTGCGCCGATGAAAGCGTCCATCACACCGGCGATCTTGCAAGCCTTGCCGATCGCTACGACGCGATCAACATCAAGCTCGACAAGACCGGCGGTCTGACCGAAGCGCTGGAGATGAAGGAGGAGGCCCAGCGGCTCGGCTTCTCCATCATGATCGGTTGCATGGTCGGCACATCGCTTGCGATGGCACCAGCGGTGCTCCTGGCGCAGGATGCCGATTTCGTCGACCTCGACGGCCCCTTGCTGCTTGCGCGCGACCGCGAACCTGGCCTGAATTATGCTGGTTCCCTCGTATTCCCGCCCGAAGGAAGCCTCTGGGGCTGAAGGTAATAGGCGATGATGACAAGGGCGAGCCCGAAGGCTGCGACACAGGCCATGACATAGTAGCTGTCGAGGCCGAGCGCGGAATAAATATAGCCGGAGGCGATCGTCATCAGGCCTGAAGCCATGCCGATATAGAAGAAATAGGCGCCCTGAGCCGAGGCCTCCTGGGTTTCCTGCACCGTCGCGACGATGCGCCGCTGCACGCCGGTATGCACGAAGGCATAAGTAAAGCCGTGCAGGCATTGCAGCGCAAGGAAACCGATGAAGCTTGTCTGCGTCGGGAAGAACACCCAGCGGCAGATGCTGACGGCGCAGCCGAAACGGATCAGCGTCCAGGCATTGAAGCGGCGGTTGAGGCGCCGCGACAGGAAGAAGACCGTCACCTCGGAGGCGACACCGGCGCTCCAGAGAATTCCGACCTCGGTGCCCGAAAAACCGAGCTGGTGCCAATAGATCGAGGAGAAGGCGTTGAGCAGCGCATGGCTTGCCTGCTGGATGGACACACCGAGCAGCAAAAGCAGCAGGTGCGGCTCGCGTAGCCCGCTGCCCGTCGTTGCCGGAAGGTTGATCGGCTGGCCGCGCCGCCGTGTCGGTCCGATACGCGGACAGAAGACCGCCATCGTAATGGTCAGCAGGAAGCCGAAGATCATCACGGGCAGCACCATGCCGCCGCCCCAGCGGCCGACCAATTCTCCGCCGATGAGCGTGGAAATGATGAAGGCGATCGAGCCCCAGACGCGCATCGAGCCGTAATCGAGGCCCCAGCGGCGTACCCCCGAAATCACGATCGATTCGACGACAGGCACATAAGGGGCAAAGGTCGCACCCTGCAGCGCAAAGACGATCAGCACCTGCCAGAAATTCGTCGTCCAGTAGAGCGCGATAGCCGTCAGCAGCGACAGGGCGCCCGACCACAGGAGGACATGCGCCCGCTCCTGCATGCGGTCGGCAAAGACTGCCACGATCGGTGCCACGAGAACGCGCACCACCATCGGCACGGCGAGGATCGTGCCGATCTGATGATCATTGAACTGGTGAGTCGCGAGCCAGACGGGGAAGAAGGGCAGGACGATACCGTTAACCAGTAGCGGCGCGCTGTAGCAAAGCGCGCTAAGCTGCCGGAAGCGCGGTGGCGCTCCCTCACCCGTTAAGGGATTTTGTGCGGGAATCATGATGGACCTGAAGGAAACTATTCGTTGCCTAACACATCCAATCCGACACGACTATTGCGAGAAATAGCCTCACTGAAACGTTTCGGAAATAGTTCGAAACGATTTAAAAAATAAATTGGGCCTGTCGCCAAGCGGCAACGGCTAAATTCCTGGTGCACCGGCGGAAGTCGCCGATGCGGTAGGCGCGCATTATTCAGGCAGCCTGTGGGGTGAGGTTGCCCTCTTCAAGCAATTCGACTGATGTCAGTGCCGGCACGTTGCTGGTCAGCGCGCGCCAGGTGATGAGTTCGAACGTGCCGTCTTCATGTTCGGCGATCGCTGTGCAGCTTTCGACCCAGTCGCCGGTGTTGATGTAGCGGATGCCATCCATATCCTCGATCACGGCGTGATGAATATGGCCGCAGATGACGCCGTCGGCGCCGCTCTTGCGGGCTTCTTCTGCTACCACGCGCTGGAACTCGCCGATGAAATTGACAGCGTGTTTGACCTGCAGCTTGGCCCAGGCCGAAAACGACCAGTAAGGCATGCCGAGGTGGCGGCGCACGGCAGCGAGAACGATATTGATGCGGATCGCTGTGTCATAGGCCCAGTCGCCGAGATAGGCGAGCAGCCGGGCGTTGCGCACGACGACGTCGAATTCGTCGCCATGTAGGATCAGATATTTCTTACCGTCTGCGCCGTCGTGGATGATGCGGTCGACGACTTCGATGCCGCCGAAATGCGTGCCTGGGAATGCGCGCAGGAACTCGTCGTGATTGCCGGGGATATAGACCACCCGCGTACCCTTGCGCGCCTTGCGCAAGAGTTTTTGGACCACGTCGTTGCAGACCTGCGGCCAATACCAGCTGCGCTTCAGGCGCCAGCCGTCGACGATATCGCCGACGAGGTAGATCGTGTCGGCTTCGTGATATCTCAGGAAATCCAGCAGGAAATCCGCCTTGGCGGCCTTCGAGCCGAGATGCACATCGGAAATGAAGAGAGTGCGGAAGCGCCGAGGTTCCATCATGTCTATCACAAGCCTTTCCGCTCGTGTCCCATCGTTCTTCGTGTGGTCTTCCAAAATCAGACTCGTGTATCAGGAAGATGACAAACCGCAGGAAAGGCCTGCAAAGCCGCTCAATCCACCGGTTAGAGCCTTCCCGGTCTGAATGCTGCAATCTGAGCAGGGAAGGCCTTCCGTCAGATCGCTGTCGCCAGCAGGTCAAAAAGTTCCGCCGCAGCCATTTCCGTACTGTTCCGACCGGTCGATTGATGTATGGAGAAGTCTCCAAAAGACTTCGAACAACGCTGGAGGCGGCGATGGATCACCAGGAAAAATCCAAAACGGAAAAGAATTCGGCAGGCGGAAGCCTCGACGAACAGGCGCTTTTCTTCCACCGCTATCCGCGCCCCGGCAAGCTGGAAATCCAGGCGACAAAGCCGCTGGGCAACCAGCGCGATCTGGCGCTTGCCTATTCACCCGGTGTTGCCGCCCCCTGTCTCGCGATCCGTGACAATCCGGAACAGGCCGCAGACTATACGTCGCGCGCCAATCTCGTTGCCGTGATCTCCAACGGCACCGCCGTACTCGGCCTCGGCAATATCGGTCCGCTTGCCTCCAAGCCGGTCATGGAAGGCAAGGCTGTCCTCTTCAAGAAATTCGCCGGTATCGACGTCTTCGATATCGAAGTGGATGCCGATGATGTCGAGCAGATGGTTTCCACCGTCGCCTCGCTCGAGCCGACTTTCGGCGGCATCAACCTCGAGGACATAAAGGCGCCGGAATGCTTCCGCGTCGAGAAGCAGCTGCGCGAAAAGATGAAGATCCCGGTCTTCCACGATGACCAGCATGGCACCGCGATTATCGTCGCCGCCGCCATCCTCAACGGTCTCGAACTCGCCGGCAAGAAGATCGACGAGGTCAAGATCGTCGCCTCCGGCGCCGGTGCGGCAGCCCTTGCCTGTCTCAATCTGCTGGTGACGCTCGGCGCCAAGCGCGAAAACATCTGGGTCCACGACCTCGAAGGCCTCGTCTATGAAGGCCGCGTCGAGCTGATGGACGAGTGGAAGGCCGTCTACGCGCAAAAGAGCGACACGCGCACCCTCGCCGACAATATCGGCGGCGCCGACGTCTTCCTCGGTCTTTCAGCCGCCGGTGTGCTGAAACCGGAATTGCTGGCGCAGATGGCTGAGAAGCCGCTGATCATGGCTCTCGCCAACCCCACGCCCGAGATCATGCCGGATTTGGCTCGCGCCGCCCGCCCGGATGCGATGATCTGCACCGGTCGTTCCGACTTCCCGAACCAGGTCAACAACGTCCTCTGCTTCCCCTATATTTTCAGGGGTGCGCTGGACTGTGGCGCCGAGACGATCAACGAGGAAATGAAGATGGCGGCCGTGCGTGCCATCGCGGCCCTTGCCCGTGAGGAGCCGTCCGACGTTGCCGCCCGCGCCTATTCCGGCGAAACCCCGGTCTTCGGCCCCGACTATCTCATTCCCTCGCCCTTCGATCCGCGCCTCATCCTGCGCATCGCACCGGCTGTCGCCAGGGCCGCTGCCGAAAGCGGTGTCGCGCGCCGGCCGATTACCGATTTCGATGCCTATCTCGACCAGTTGAACCGCTTCGTTTTCCGCTCGGGCTTCGTCATGAAGCCGATCTTCACGGCCGCAAAGGTGGCCGAGCGCAAGCGCGTGATCTTCTCCGAAGGCGAAGACGAGCGCGTGCTGCGTGCCGCCCAGGTGCTGCTCGAAGAAGGCATTGCCGAGCCGATCATCATCGGCCGTCCGCAGGTCATCGAAACGCGCCTGAAGCGCTACGGCCTGCGCATCCGCCCGTTACAGGATTTCGATGTCATCAACCCCGAAGACGATCCGCGCTTTCGCGAATATGTCGATCTCTATCTGCAGCTCGTCGGCCGCCGCGGCGTCATTCCGGAAGCGGCCCGCACCATCGTGCGCACCAACGCGACCGTCATCGGTGCGCTGGCACTCAAGCGCGGCGAGGCCGACGCACTGATCTGCGGTCTTGAAGGCCGTTACGAGAAGCACTTGCGCGATGTGCGCCAGATCATCGGCAAGCGCCCGAACGTGCGCGATTTCTCGGCACTCAGCCTGTTGATCTCGCAACGCGGCGCGACCTTCTTCACCGACACTTACGTCACCTTCAACCCAACGGCTGAGGAAATCGCCGAGGCGACGGTTCTGGCAGCTGAGGAAATCAAGCGTTTCGGCATCACCCCGCGCGCGGCCCTCGTCTCGCATTCGAACTTCGGCTCGCGCGAATCCGAAAGCGCCACCAAGATGCGCAATGCGCTGCAGCTGGTGCGCGAAGCGGCTCCCGATCTCGAAGTCGACGGCGAAATGCACGGCGAAAGCGCGATCTCCGATGAGCTGCGCCGCCGTGTCATGCCACACACCACGCTGCATGACGAAGCCAACCTGCTGGTCTTCCCGAACCTCGATGCCGCCAATATCACGCTCGGCGTCGTCAAGTCGATGACCGACGGCCTGCATGTCGGCCCGATCCTGCTCGGCACCGCGATGCCCGCCCATATCCTGGCGCCGTCCGTGACCTCGCGCGGCGTCGTCAACATGGCAGCGCTTGCTGTCGTCGAGGCATCGCAGCCGGCGTAACCGTCTGCGAAACGAGACCGTTGGCTCTGGAATATCAGCGGCGCCGTATTGCTCGGCGTCTCTGATCCGACAGCTCATCCGCCCGTTCGTTGCCTTCGATGCCGGAATGGCCCTTGCACCAGGCAATATATATCAGGGGATTCTTGGACAGCTCGCCATCAACGGCTTTCCAGAGTTCCGCATCTGATATCGCCCGGTTTCTGGCCTTGCCGTTCGGGTTGCTCTTCCTCCAGCCATTGTTCTTCCAGATAGGTCGCCAGCGGTTGCAGCCTTCGACGGCGTAGACGGAATCGGACCAGATGACTGCTGCTACGCCCGGTGCCGTGCGGCTGATCCAGATTGCAGCCTCGATCACGGCAGTCAGTTCCATCGCATTATTGGCGGTGTCCTCCAGGCTGCCGAAGCCGGACGCGATTTCCACACCGTCGCGGTAGGCGACGAAGGCCCACCCGCCCTGCCCGGATCGCGGCTCGAAACAGCCATCCACGAAAACGTGAAGGCCGCGGGTTTCCGGGATATCCGGTGTCCTTCCGGAGAAGTGGGTGCGGTCTGAAATTTTTGTCATATCATCTATTTAGCTATCAACGATCTCCCGCGCGATTGCGGGTGAGGCGGAGGCGGAACATCTGTCTTGCTAGATAAGATCGCAAAAATGCGCTAGGAATTACTCTGAGCTTATTAAGGGAAATAGGTTAGGACAAAGCGCGGTGGATGAAGCCGCAATCGACCGACAGATACTTTTCTCATTCCGGGACGACGTCGTGAAGCGCCGAAACCTGTCTCTCCTCCTTTTTCTGGCTTTCGCGGTCCCGGCGGAGGCGCAGACCAATGCGATCTGCGAGGATCTGCGTGGCCGCCTTGCCGACCTGCCGCAATCGATCGGCAGCAATGGAGCGGAGATGCGCCAGTACGCAGGCGCGCTTGCCGAGCAGAATCTCGAACTGCGCAAGGTGCGCGGCGATCTGCGCCGCTATGGTTGCACGTCGGGCAGCGTGATCGTCGTCGGCGGCGAGAACGCCGGATTCTGCGAGGAGCTCGCGCAGTCCGAAGCGAAGATGGTAGACAATGTCCGCTACCTGCAGGATCGCCGCAACGCGTTGCGCCAGGGTGGTGCCGATCCGGCCCGCGAGGAGCTGATGGCCGCGCTCGAAGACAATGGCTGCAACAGCGACAGCTTCAGTGAACCTGTGCAGGGTGACGCCTATGCGCCGGCTCCTTCGATCGATGAGCAAGCTATGCGTGGCGACACGTTCATCCCGCTCGGCGGCGGTGAACGCTACGGCCTGCCGCGGGCAGAAATGCTCTCGCCGGTCAGCACGATCTGTGTGCGCACCTGCGACGGCGGATTCTTCCCGATCAGCAACAATGCCACCTCGGTTGATTTCGGCCGCGATGCCGCAACCTGTGCCAAGATGTGCCCTGGCGTGGAGACGGAACTCTTTTATCGCGACATTTCCAGCACCGAAGCCGCAAACATGATTTCGACGGCGACGGGCGCCCCCTATGGCGCAATGAAGAACGCCTTCGCCTACAAGACCCGCGCGCCCGGCGAAAAATCCGCCTGCTCCTGCAATCTCAGCGCCTATTACGAGGAAATGCGCAAGAGCCAGACGGCCTCTGCGCCGGTGCCCGAGCCGAAGGGTTCGATCACCACGATCCGCACCGAAGCCCCGAAAGCCGCAAGTGCCCCGCAGGCGCAGGTGCCGGATCGTCCCTATGATCCGGCCGGCAACAAGGTGCGCCAGGTCGGCCCGCAATTCCTGGCGGGTGATCAGGGCAAGATCGATCTCGCCAATCCGGCAACATCAGGCCCTCAGCCGCAGCAGCAATAATGGCTCAGGTCTTTATCTGGCCCCAGCCGTCATGGAAGATGAGTTCGTCCAGCGGCATCCGATGCCGCCAGCCTTTGACCGCCAGTTCCGGCTCGTCATAGAGCCGGTCGACGAACCCCGCGCAGAGCCAGGCAACCACCTCGATATGGTCGGGAATGCCAAGGATCTCCTTCAGATCGCCTTCGCGAAATATGCTGACCCAGCCGATGCCGACGCCTTCGGCCCGTGCCGCGAGCCACAGGTTTTGGACGGCGCAGACGGTGGAATAGCTGTCCATGCGCGGATTATGCGTGCGGCCCAGCACCACGCTGCCGCTGCGCGAGGGGTCGCAGGTCACGCAGATGCCAAGCGGCGCTTCGACGATCCCTTCGAGTTTCAGCGACCGGTATTTTTCCTGCCGCTCGCGCGTAAACATTTGCGCGGCTTCCTCATTGGCCTTGGCGAAGGCGTCGCGCACACGCGCCCTCACCTCGCCACTCTTCACCAGAATGAAATTCCACGGCTGCATGAAACCGACCGAAGGCGCGTGATGGGCCGCTGTCAGCAATCGCATGACGAGGTCGTCCGGCAAGGAATCGGGCAGGAACTGGCTGCGCACATCGCGCCGCGTCATGATCGCGTGATAAACGGCCTCGCGTTCGGCCGCAGAAAAGCTGGATGCCGTGCAAACGGCATCATCAATGGGTCGCATCGTCAAATCCCCAACAACGCAACCGCCCGCCGTCCGCGCGGGTTGGGTCTATCTCGTCAGGCCGGTCTTCTGACTTGGCGTCTTTCGCCTGACCGCAGCCTTCCCGGCCTCGCGGCCAGTGGCGTGATGAGCGGCAAGCGTCGGCCTTACAGCGTTGGGCACGTTCCGGCTTTGCACCGGATTCCCGATTCTCCCGCTTGTAACGGCGGGCACCTGACCGGCGATCTATGGCGTGGAAACGGCGTGGCGGCAAGCGGCACGCGACGCCTATTCGAGATACCGGCTCCCGAAGCGCCCGTATGGGGTTCAATTCAGCGGTGGGCACCGGTATCCCATTCTACTTTATAATTTATTCACACATGAAATACACACTGCATCTGCGCGTTCTGGGTTGCAGTGAGGACATGGGCATGAGCGTTCATGATGCGGCCGCCAGCGTCGATGCCCGTATTGATACGCCGGTCGAGAACGTGTCCGACTGAGCCGCATTTCGAGGCCCCCGCGGGATGTTCCAATTTTTGAAGACGATGCCTCTGACAGCGAAGCTGGCGGCGATTATCGTTGCCGTCAATCTCTGCGGCATATCAGCCTTTGCGACGTACACCTGGTTATATGAAACCCGAGCATTGATCGATGGCGCCAAGGCCAACTGGTCCAAGGACGCGGAGCAGTTTGCATCTCTGGCCGCAGGCGGCGTGAAGTGGGGCAAGGCGAATGCCGTTCGAGATGCCTATTCTCTCTACCGCGACGATCCCTCGCTCGACCTTGTTCAATTCTCAGCATTCAATGCGGAACTCACCGCCGTCGATAGGTGGACACGCGACGGCGTCAATGGTCTGCCTGCATCGGCAGATCTTGCAAAGCGCCTGAGCGCGAAGCCGGAAAAAACGACGATTGACGACAGCGAAATATCCGCCGGCGTCGTGACGATCACAGCACCGCTACCACTCGATAAGTCGGGCAAGGCCACCGGCTACGTCGTCACGAACTGGTCCGTCGAGAAGATCGCGTCCGAAGTCAGGCAGAAGGTCTTCATTTCGGTGCTGACGCAGTCCCTGATCACCGCTATTGCCATTGTCGCATTTCTTCTCGCCATGCGCAGTCTCGTTGGCCGGCCGATCAGGATTCTCAGCGAGCGAATCAGCGCCTTGCAGAAAGGCGATCTCGCCTCTCCCGTCACCTATCGGGAAAACGGCGATGAAATCGGCTTTCTGGCCCGCGCATTGGAAGTTTTCCGTAACGAGGCGATTGCAAAGGTCGAAAGAGAGCAAGCCGCTGCCGAGCAGAGTGCTTCGCTTGATTCCGAACGGGCTCGCAACGCATTGTTGACGGAAGAAGCCAGCAAAACGCAGCGACTTGTCATGACCGCTCTTGCCAATGCGCTGGAAAAGCTCGCCGCGGGCGATTTCTCGATAAATCTCGCCGATCTCGGCCCCGAATTCGATAAACTGCGGCAGGATTTCAACAATATGGTCCAGGCAGTCGCTGCCGCGCTGACGGAGATCAAGACCGCCTCCGTGGCTGTTGAAAGCGGATCGAGCGAACTGGCCTCTTCAGCGGATCAGCTCGCCAAGCGGACCGAGCAACAGGCAGCAGCGCTGGAACAGACCGCCGCCGCTCTGGATGAGGTAACGACGACGGTCAGAACGTCGTCGCAGCGGGCCGAAACTGCCGGAAAACAGGTCGAGGAAACGAAGCGGAGCGCTCATGTCTCGGCGACCGTGGTACGTGATGCCATCGGAGCCATGGACCGGATTCAGACCTCGTCGAGCCAGATCGGCCGCATTATCGGCGTCATCGACGAGATCGCGTTCCAGACCAATCTGCTGGCGCTGAATGCCGGCGTCGAGGCGGCGCGCGCCGGCGAAGCCGGCAAGGGTTTTGCGGTCGTCGCGCAGGAAGTGCGTGAGCTCGCACAGCGCTCGGCAAACGCGGCAAAGGAAATCAAGAACCTGATCACCGTGTCTGGCCAGGAAGTTGCAGCAGGCGTCGGGCTGGTGAACGAGACCGGGGATGCTCTCCTGAAAATCGAGGAGCAGATCAACCGCATCAGCGACAGCATCGCTTCCATCGTTCAGTCCTACCGCGAACAGGCGACGGGCCTGCAGGAAATCAATGGTGCGATCAACCAGATGGACCAGGCCACGCAACAGAATGCGGCAATGGTCGAGGAAACGAACGCCGCCTGCCAGGAATTGCTCACCCAGGGACGCCTTCTGCAGGACTCGGCCGGCAGGTTCACTGTCAGCGCGGCTGCCGCCAGCCTGTATGCACCCGTTCAGCCGGTCCCTCGTCAACCTCGCCCGGAGCCGAGAGTTTCCGGGAAACGGCATGTAGGAAGTGCCGCGGTTGCCGCTTCTCCCGGTGCCTGGGAGGAATTCTGACCCCATCGTCGTTCGATACGCTCATCCCATCAGCCAATAACCAGGAAGGAACAGTTATGAAGAAAGTCGTGACCGCATATCTTATGGCCTGCGCCGCATTTGCCGTCCCCATGGGCGTATCCATGGCGCAGGATGCCAAGCTTGCGCCGATCGCCGACTATGTGACGAGCGACGTAAAGCCTTGGCTTAATGACCCCGCAGTCATCGAAGCCATCAAGGCGCAAAATGCCGCGAACGCGAGCTTGGGGGCAGCCGACATCGACGCCCTCGACAAGAAGTGGCGTGCCGAGGTCGATGGCTCCGACCACACGATGATTGACGGCGTGCTTGGCAATGCATTGTCCAAATTCCTCCAGGAAAAGAAGGCTGCATCCGATGGCAAGATCGCAGAGATCTTCGTCATGGACGCGAAGGGACTGAATGTCGGCCAAAGCGACGCTACCTCCGACTACTGGCAGGGCGACGAGGCCAAGTTCCAGAAA
Source organism: Rhizobium sp. BK377 (assembly GCF_014193935.1). NCBI lineage: Bacteria > Pseudomonadati > Pseudomonadota > Alphaproteobacteria > Hyphomicrobiales > Rhizobiaceae > Rhizobium > Rhizobium sp. BK377. The sequence continues at coordinate 86,247 of NZ_JACIAC010000008.1, read as the reverse complement.
TCCTTCGGCGCCGGGAAAGATGCCGTTTTCGTCGATGAGATCGAAAAGGACGAATCCACGCAGGCGCTGCAGTCGCAGGCAAGCGTCACCATCTCCGACGACAAGGGAACGCCGATCGGCGCCATCACCGTCGGCGTAAACGTCGACGCGCTTTAATTTCCTGCGTCTGCAAATTCATATCGCCCGGACGCAAGCGGTTCGGGCGATATGCGTAACAGGACCTCAAACACACCTGCTCAACAGCAGCAAATTCTGCGTGACAATTCGCATTGGCATAGTTAGATAGGCGCCATGTCGATTTCGTCCGTTTACGCACCGCGATTTTATTCGTACCGCTGCTTCCAGCGGATGCGGGTCTGTGCGTAACCGAAACTAACGCGACGACAACCCGAACAGCCGCTAGTCTACCTGGCGGCTTTTTTGTTCCGCACGGTATGACCAAACAGGAGAGCATACCGTGACTGACACCATTGATGATCTGCGCATCGTCGAGATCACCCCGCTGACCAAGCCTGCCGATATTATCAAGGAAATCCCACGCACCGCCGCGGTTACGCAGACCGTGACCAGCACGCGCGACACGATCCACAATATCCTGACCGGTCAGGATGACCGCCAGCTGGTCATCATCGGCCCCTGCTCCATCCATGATCCGGCGGCCGCCCGCGAATATGCGTCCCGTCTCGTCGAGCAGCGACGACGCCTCTCCGGCGATCTCGAAATCGTCATGCGCGTCTATTTCGAGAAGCCCCGCACCACCGTCGGCTGGAAGGGGTTGATGAACGACCCGCATCTCGACGGCACCTACCGCATCGAGGAAGGTCTGCGCATCGCGCGCCGCCTGCTGCTCGACATCAACGCCATGGGCCTGCCGGCCGGCTGCGAATTCCTCGATACGATCACGCCGCAATACATCGCCGATCTCGTCAGCTACGGCGCCATCGGCGCGCGCACGACCGAAAGCCAGATCCACCGTCAGCTCGCCTCGGGTCTCTCCTGCCCGATCGGCTTCAAGAACGGCACGGATGGCGGCGCGCGTGTCGCGCTCGACGCGATCATGGCCGCTTCCCAGCCGCACCATTTCCCCGCTGTCACCAAGGAAGGTCAGGCAGCGATCGCCTCCACCCGCGGCAACGAGGACTGCCACATCATCCTGCGCGGCGGCAAGCGCCCGAACTACGAGGCTGCCGACGTTCAGGCTGTCATCGCAGAAGCAGTCAAACTCGGCGTCGACCCGCGCATCCTCATCGATGCCAGCCACGCCAACAGCAGCAAGGATCCGATGAACCAGCCGAAGGTCGTCCGCGACGTCGCCGGCCAGATCGTCGCCGGCAACCACCACATCAAGGGCATGATGATCGAGAGCAACCTCGTCGCCGGCCGCCAGGATCTCGTCCCCGGCAAACCGCTGGTCTACGGCCAGTCGATCACCGATGGCTGCATCGGCTGGGATATGTCGGTCGAAGTGCTCGAGGATTTGGCGAAAGCCGTCCGCGACCGCCGCAAGGCTGCTGTAGCTGCCTAGTCGTTGCATCAATCGCGGCGGGCAAACCCCGCCGCCAATTCACAAAACGGCTTGTGGAGTCGGCGATGGCGATGCAATCGTAACGCCTTATGATTGAATATTTTAAGGACAGAAAACTTGATTGCCGCTCCTGCTCGCTTGCTTTTTGCCTGCTGTATAGCGTCAGCTTTAGGATTCAATGCCTCGCTCGCCAATGCTGACGCAGTTGATAGCCCAAGTGTTTTTAAGCTAGGTAGTTCGCTAGATGAGGTCCGTCGTATCTCAAGCGAGCGGGGTTGGAAGGTGAGAGTGCTTTCACCTGCCTTTCCCGGTCAATGGTATGTTGATGGCGCAGAGGTTGGGCTTGTCGTTTGCAATAACAACCAAATCGCCGCGGTGACGAAAACACGAGATGGAGGCGTTGATGAGTTCGCCTCGATCGTGTTCTATTCTTTCACATCCAAGTATGGTCGACCGGAAACGACCGTAGTGGCATTTCAGTCGGGACCGACCACAGTTTCAAGTATCGATTCAAAATTCCCCCCTTCCGGGGGTGAGTCTGTTTCCGTGCAACTACAAAGCATCGGAGGGCACTCAAGAGTTACTGTGCACCGCGCTTCTGAAACATTGTGTCCGGCGGAAACAGCTCCCGCTAATCAGTGACTGCCCACCTCCCCATCATCAAATGGTGCTGCGCCGCCCTCAAGCCTTCACTGGAAAATACCGCACATAGGCGAATTCGTCGCCTTCGGGCGACCAGTTCGGCACGTTGATCGTGCCCTGCCCGCCGAAGAGTTCGAACAGTTCCGTCAGGTTACCGCCATCCATGTCCATCATGCGCAGGCGAACATTGAGATCCCGCGGATGATCGAAGACATCAGGGTCGTAGGAGAGGATCAGCACCTTGTCGTTGTTGGGTGACGGATGGGCGAACCAGTTGCCGTAATTGTCCGATGTCACCTGCTCAAGACCGGTGCCGTCGGGATGGATACGCCAGATCTGCATCAGCCCGGTACGGCTCGAATTGAAATAGATCCACTGCCCGTCCGCTGACCAGTCCGGCCCGTCATTGCGGCCCTCGCCATGCGTCAGCCGCTTCTCCTCGCCGCCATCGACCGAGATCGTATAGATGTCGAAGACGTCGTTGCGGATGCCGCAATAGGCAAGCTCGCGCCCGTCAGGCGACCACCCATGCCAGTAGGACGGCAGGTTCTTGGTGATCAGTCGCGGCTTGCCGCCCTCGATCGGCAGGATGTAGATCGCCGACTTGCCGAACTCGGTCTTGTCGGAAATGACGATCTCCTCGCCATCGGGCGAAATGCCGTGGTCGTTGTTACAGCGGACCGCAAAGCCGGTATCGACCCGCTCGACAAGATCGCTGCCGTCGAGCCGCAGGCGATAGAGCAACCCGTCGCCATTGATCAGCAGATAGGCTCCGTCGCGGGAAAAGTTTGGCGCCTCCACCAGTGCCTCCGTCTGCCAAACAACGCGGCTTTCGCCTCTCCTGACGTTGTAGATTTCGACAGAACTGCGCATCTCGCTCTCCCGGATGAGTTTCTAGCGATCCCGGAATCGGTTGGTGATCGGGTAGCGCCGGTCGCGGCCGAAATTCTTCTTGGTGATCTTCACGCCCGGTGCCGACTGACGGCGCTTGTATTCGGCGAGATAGAGCAGATGCTCTATACGATGCACCGTCTCGACATCATGGCCGCGCGCCACGATCTCCTCGACCGCCATTTCCCGTTCGACCAGGCATTCGAGAATGTCGTCGAGGACAGGATAGGGCGGCAGCGAATCCTGGTCCTTCTGGTCGGGACGAAGCTCGGCCGAAGGTGCCTTGTCGATGATATTCTGGGGAATGACCACGCCCGAGGGGCCGAGCGCATCCGGCGGCACATTCTCGTTGCGCCAGCGGGCGAGCGCATAGACCTGCATTTTGTAGAGGTCCTTGATCGGGTTGAAGCCGCCATTCATGTCGCCGTAGAGCGTCGCGTAGCCGACCGACATTTCCGACTTGTTGCCGGTCGTGACGACCATCGAGCCGAACTTGTTGGAGATCGCCATGAGGATCGTGCCGCGCGCGCGGCTCTGCAGGTTTTCTTCGGTAATGCCGCTGTTCGTTCCCTCGAAGAGGTTCGACAGCGCCGAGGAAAAGCCGGTCACCGGCCCTTCGATCGGCACGATATCGTAGCGGCAGCCGAGCGCCCTGGCGCAATCGGCTGCATCCTTCAGCGAGTCTTCGGACGTATAGTGGTACGGCAGCATGACCGTGCGCACCCGCTCCTCACCGAGTGCATCGACGGCGATCGCCGCGCAGATTGCCGAATCGATGCCGCCGGAGAGGCCGAGCACGACATTCTTGAAACCGTTTTTGTTCACATAGTCGCGGAAGCCGAGCAGGCAGGCGCGATAATCGGCCTCCTCGCTTTCGGGAATGCGCGCCATCGGCCCTTGCCCGCAATGCCAGCCGTTCTCTGTGCGCTTCCATGTCGTCACGGCGAGCGCCGGTTCGAACTGGCTGAGCTGGAAGGCAAGCGACTTGTCGGCATTGAAGGCGAAGCTTGCGCCATCGAAGACGAGCTCGTCCTGGCCGCCGAGCTGGGCAGCATAGACCATCGGCAGCCCGGTCTCGATCACCTGCTTCAGCACCACCTGATGGCGGATATCGACCTTGCCGCGATAATAGGGCGAACCGTTCGGCACGAGCAGGATTTCCGCCCCGCTTTCGGCCAGCGTCTCACACACACCGAGATCACCCCAGATATCTTCGCAGATCGGAATGCCGATGCGCACGCCGCGGAAATTCACCGGACCCGGCATGGCGCCCTGGTCGAAGACGCGTTTCTCGTCGAACTCGCCATAGTTCGGCAGGTCGATCTTGTCTCTGATGGCAATGACCTTGCCGCCATCGAGCACGGCGATGGAATTGTAACGCCCCGTTTCGTCCTGGCGCGGGAAGCCGATGACGACGCCCGGCCCGCCATCGGCGGTGTCGGCCGCAAGGCTTTCGACCGCTTTCCAGCAAGCATGGATGAAGGCCGGCTTCAGAACCAGATCTTCCGGTGGGTAACCGGAGATGAAAAGCTCGGTCATCATCAGGAGATGCGCGCCCTGGCGCGCCGCATCGGCGCGCGCCTCGCGCGCCTTGGCAAGATTTCCGGCGATATCGCCCACTGTCGGATTGAGCTGGGCGATGGCGATGTTGAACGTGTGGGAGAGAGCATTTTCCTGTGTCATGCCATTCATTTAGTCCGCCCCGTCGTGCACGGCAATAAGCCGCTTGAAAAGCCGTAGCCATCCGCCGCAAAAATTTGATGAAGGCAGGACGGTCCCCGCGCTCATCCCTCAGTTTGCCTTGCGCGACGCCGATACGCATTGCAATTTGCGGCGACGGCGGAATACTGCGCGCCAATTCGATCCATTCTCGGGGCAATGCCATGTATAATCTTCCAAATTTCGTCCACCTGCATTTCGGTAAGCCAGCCGAACAACTGGGCGACATCGAAAAGCGCGTTCTCGCCAAGGCGCATGAGCGCAAGATTATCTCCACCGACGTCAATGCCGCCTTTTCCGCCGAAGCCTCTTTCGGTGAGCGGCTGGCAGATAGTATCGCGCGCGTCGGCGGCTCCTGGTCTTTCATTCTGGCCTTCCTCGCCTTCCTCGCGGTGTGGACGATCGTCAACACGGTGATACTGTTAAGCAGGGCCTTCGATCCCTACCCCTTCGTCTTCCTGAACCTCATCCTTTCCATGCTCGCCGCCATACAGGCGCCGATCATCATGATGTCCCAGAACCGGCAGGCCGAACGGGACCGTTTCGAGGCCGCCAAGGATTACGAGGTGAACCTGAAGGCCGAGCTTGAGGTTCTGTCGCTGCACCAGAAGATCGACATGCGGGTGCTGACGGAACTGACTGCGTTGCGCGAGGATGTCTCCCGCCTGAACGCCATCCTGACAGAGCGAGGTCAAGCCTGATCCCGGAAGCACAGCAGCAGCTAATTCCGCAAAGGAATCTTTGCAAAGATTCATTTATAATGCTAGCCTGCCGGAATGAAAACACCTGTCCGTACGCCGGCGTCATCGACATCCCGCGATGTTAGCCAGGTCGTCCCCAGCGTCACTGCCCTGAAGGCAATCGCCCATCCGGTGCGTCTGCGCATGCTCGGCATGCTGCGCATCGACGGTCCCGCAACGGCAACGCAGCTTGCGACGCGGCTCGGCCTCAACAGCGGCGCGACGAGCTATCATCTGCGCCAGCTTGCCCAGTACGGCTTCGTCGAGGACGCACCGGGCCCGTCCCGCCGTGATCGTTGGTGGAGGGCCTGCCACGAGGTCACTTCTATGCGACCGGCGGAAACTGAGGGCGAGGCTTTCGATGTCGACGTTGCCTTCACACAGGCGATCCTTTCTCAGCACGTCAGTCAGATGCAGAAGGCGGTGGAGGAATATGCGGAACTGCCGCTTGCGTGGAGGAACGCCAGCACCGCGAGCGACATCATCATCCCGCTGACATCGGAAAAGGCCGAAGCCTTGACGAAGCGGCTGAATGACCTCCTCATGGAGGCGATGCGCGAAGCGCCGCCCCTCGGCGAACCATTGCCACCGGACACGGTGCCCTTCACATTCATGCTGCACGCCTTCCCCTATCCGGGCAGGCTGCCGCATGGCGAGGACGAGAGCGAGCCGTGAGCCGCCGCCCCTTCATCGCGCTCGCGATAGCCGAAACGCTCTCCATTTCGGGCACACGGCTCTCCGGTGTCGCCATCCCGTGGCTGGTCTTGAGTGCGACCGGCAGTCCCGTACTGACCGGCCTCGTCGCCATGACGGAGATGCTGCCCTATGTCGTCGCCAAGGCTCTCGGCGGCCCCTTGATCGATCGCTTCGGCCCCAGGCGTATAGCCATCATCTGCGACAGCGCCTCGGTGATCGCGGTCGGACTCGTGCCGCTGCTGCATCTTCTCGGCCTGCTCACCATGCCGATCCTGCTTCCGATCGTCTTTGCCATGGGCGTGCTGCGTGGTCCATCGGATGCCGCCAAGCAATCCATGGTCCCCGACATCGCGGAACTCGCCTCCGTGCCTCTGGAGCGCGTAACCGGCGTCGTCGGCGCCATCGAGCGCCTGGCATCGATCGCAGGAGCGGCCGGCGCCGGCGCGCTGATTGCCCTTGTCGGGCCGAGCCAGGCTCTGGCTGTCAACGCCCTCACCTTCGCTTCCGCCGCCCTGGTCGCCGCGATCGGCATTCCCACCTTGCCCCCTGCCCCGAAAGCCGAAGCGGCTGGCGTCTCCGCCTACGGTCGAGAGCTGGCGGAACGCTGGCACTTCATGCGCCGAGATGCGGTGCTCGTCGCAATCGTGTTGATGGTTGCGATGACCAACCTGCTCGATCAGGCCTACTTTGCCGTCCTGCTGCCTGTCTGGACCCAGGATTCAGGACATGGCCCCGCCTTGCTCGGCAGCTTGTTTGCCGTCTTCTCCGGCGCATCCATGATCGGCGCAGCGATTGCAGCGCTGATCGGCGATCGCATGCCGCGTCTTCTCGTCTACGCCGTCGCCTTCCTGCTCACGGGCTTTCCGCGCTTTTTGGTCTTTGCCCTGGATTCACCCCTCACCCTGATCTTCGCAATCCTCGCCATCGGCGGCTTTGCCTCGGGTTTTCTCAATCCCATCCTCTCGGCCGTGCTCTTCGAGCGCACACCGAAGCCTCTGATAGGCCGCGTCACATCGCTGAATGCCGCGCTCTGCTGGGCGCTCCTCCCCTTCGGCGGGGTCGTCGGCGGCGCATTGGTCGATGCCTGGGGCCCGTCCGCCGCATTGCTTCTCACGGGCCTCGCCTATCTCGCAGCCACGATGGCCCCATTCGCCCATGGCAGCTTCCGCGGCTTCGACAGGAAAAAACTTGCGGATGACCTATTGTGTTCATGAGGTTCGTACAATCTTATGGCGCATCGCCGTCATTATAATTTTGCATCAATTTACGACGTTAACTCCTATCGCCGCCGGGATGGGTCAGCTTGTTCTCGGCAAGGCGGAAAAGCCCGCAAGGGGCGAGCATATCACATGGAGGGGATCATGAATGAACGCAGCATTGCACTGACGGCGGATGCCACGCGGCGGGATGTCCTTCTGGCGGGAGGTGCCGCGGTCGCGGCTTTCACCGTACCCAGAGCCGCGCTTGCCGCAACCAGTTCAACATCAACGGAAAATCGGAGCCAGACCATGCCTTTTATCAAGACCGCGGACGGAACTGAAATTTTCTACAAGGATTGGGGTTCGAAGAATGCCCAGCCGATCGTCTTCCATCACGGCTGGCCGCTCAGTGCCGACGATTGGGACAACCAGATGATGTTCTTCCTTGAAAAAGGTTTCCGCGTCATCGCCCATGACCGCCGTGGCCACGGGCGCTCCACCCAGACGTTCGAAGGAAACGAGATGGACACCTATGCGGCCGACGTCGCCGCACTGACCGATCATCTCGACCTCAAGAATGCCGTCCATATCGGCCATTCCACAGGTGGCGGCGAAGTCGTCCACTATGTCGCCCGCGCCAAGGAAGGCCGTGTCGCCAAGGCCGTCATCATCGGTGCCGTACCGCCTGTCATGGTCAAGTCCGACAAAAACCCGGGCGGCCTGCCGCTCGAGGTCTTCGATGGCTTTCGTGCAGCGCTCATCGCCAACCGCGCTCAGTTTTTCCTCGATATCCCGACCGGTCCCTTCTACGGCTTCAACCGTCCGGGCGCCAAGGTCAGCCAGGGCGTGATCGAAAACTGGTGGCGTCAGGGCATGATGGGCGGCGCAAAGGCCCATTACGATTGCATCAAGGCCTTCTCGGAAACCGACTTTACCGATGATCTCACGAAGATCACCGTGCCGGTTCTCGTCATGCACGGCGACGACGACCAGATCGTTCCCTATGCCGACTCCGCGCCGCTGTCCGCCAAGCTGCTCAAGAACGGCACGCTGAAGACTTATCCCGGCTTCCCGCACGGCATGTGCACCACGCATCCCGAGGTCATCAACCCCGACCTGCTGGCCTTCATCCAGGGCTGAGTTTTCTCTCGAAGACTTGCGAAGGCGCGTCCTTGCGGCGCGCCTTTTGTTTGTGGGGGTAGAGCCTACCTGTTGGCCACGTCATTTTCGGCCTTGAGCATACCGCGCCGGAAGAACGCCGGCCGCATGCTGCTTGCCTTCGTCAAAGCTTAAGCGCGGCCCGCATGTTGCGGAAGGCCATCGGCGATCTCGTAGAAATTGCCCTTGTCGGCACAGAAGATATGGTAGCCGAAGCTGAGCCCGTTCGGTTCGTCGAAAGCGCCGGCCATGATGGAAATGACCGGGCGGCCAAGCCCCTGCCAGAACAGCGCCGAGCCGCACTGCGAGCAGAAACCGCGCCTGGCCTCATCGCTCGACTGATACCAGCGCAGCTTTTCCTCGCCGGCAATCGTAACGGCCGAAACCGGTACGTCGGCCGCAGCATAATAAAGCCCCGTCTGCCGCCGGCACTGTGAGCAATGGCAGCCGACCACGACATCGGGTTTCTCCCGCGCTACGAACCGCACCGCACCGCACAGGCACCCACCCGCATGATATTCGCTCATTTCCGTTCCCCCTGAACTATTCGGAGAGTGACGTCCGTACACCCGGCGGTCAAATCGAAAGCGCTGATCAAAGGCTTCAGGAAAGCTGATGCTTTGCGCACCATCCGCCAATGCCGGCATCGATGCTGTGCCCGTGTCGGCTTAGCTTATCGGTGTGCCCTGATGGAACGCGATCTTCCAGCCCTCATCCGTGCGGCGCCAGATGCTGCACGGATTGACTATTGGCCGCAACGCCGAAAGCCGATTTGACAAGCGCCAGACCCGCAAGTACGAAGTTGCCATGAACTCCGACAGCGCGCACATCTCCCGTTTGAACCGCACCTGCCTGCAGGTTGCCGTTCTGCGCGCTTTTGGCGGACGAGGTCTCCGCGTCCAGCGGTAACGTCCGGATGCCTGTGATGCGTCCGGCGAATTGCTGGACGTAAAGCCCCCACCATTATCTCAGGGCTGCCAGGGAGACAGGCACCGTGCTCAATCTTTTCAATGTCAATTCGCTCGTCCACTGGGAAGAGCGCGAAATCAACATGCGCGACCATATGGTCCGTTTCTTTTCCGAAGAAGTGCGAAGCTTCCTCCGATCGGTCAACCCGGCCTGGGATATCAGACGGGTCGAGGCGCCGGCGCTGACGCCGCGGCCCCTCATTTCGGACGCCTATACCAATGCCGATATCTGGGCGCAGGAGCAACTGACCGAGACCGAAGCACCGCTGGTGCTGAGGCCGGAAACGACGCCCTCGACCTATGTCTACATGCAGCACATTCTCGGCAATCATTCGAGAACGCGTCTACCCCTCTGCGTCTGGCAGGCTGGCCGGTCCTACCGGCGCGAACAGGAACAGCCGATCAAGCACATGCGCCTGAAGGAGTTCTGGCAGCTGGAATTCCAGTGCGCCTACACGGCCGACAGCGGCAACGACTATCATGCCGTCTCGCTCGAGCCCGTGCGCCGCATGATCGCCGCAATCATACCCTTCCCAACCCGTATCGTGCCCTCGGACCGACTGCCGGCTTATTCGCAGACGACTGAAGATGTCGAGGTGAATAACGGCGACAAGTGGATGGAAGTCTGCTCGATCTCGCGCCGCACGGATTTTCCCGAGCGCTACAGGACGCAGCCGAAGAAGGGGCCAGCTGTGGAACAGGATGTTCTCGTGCTGGAAATCGCCATCGGCCTTGATCGCTGCGTCTACAACTGGGATCTTGCGACGAGCCTGTAAGACATTGCGGGCCGCGTTTATTCAGGAATCCGGCCCGCACTTTAAATATAGATATGTCTATATGTATTGTCCGGTCTCAGGCAATTGACTTCGATTAGCCACGCATATCACCGGCAAGAGACTGTTCTTGAATCTCGTGGAAGATCGAACACCATTGTGGGTGGCCCAAATCGTCTAGCGCCTCGGCCTGAACGGGCGTGGCCCACTGCGCCGCCGTATGCTCATCTCCAAGCAATACAGGTTCTCCACCCTGCCATTCGCTCACGAGGAAGAGATGATAGATCGTGTCTTCCTCGGGCTGCTCGGCGAGCTTTCGAAATCGGGATGGGGTCAGGCCAACTTCCTCTTTTGCCTCGCGAACCATTGCCGCCGCGGGGCTCTCGCCGGCTTCAACATGGCCGCCGACCAGATCCCAGCAATCAGGAAAGCGCTCTTTGTGCCCTGCACGTCGGACCAGCAGAACCCGGCCTTCCCGCCAGAAAATGGCGCATGCAATTTCAGTCAAGACATTCCCTCTCGGTGCGTCCGCAATTTGCCCCGACAAGAAGCGAAAGTCACGGCCCTTGCCGAAGCACGTCATCGTCAGCCAATTTACGAATCTGCGCGCATGCCCACGCAAGAGAGGAAGGCATCCTTGGAAATTCCTGCACAGTTCCATGTGTCCGATACATCCGGCTGGCTGGTGAACCATCGCATCAATTCCGCCCTGCCCGGCTATCTCATGGTCAGCTCGCGAAGCTTCACCAACGATCTCGCAGACCTGTCGGCTGAAGCCTTGTGCGAGCTCGGCCCGTTATTGGCAAAAGCTCAGCATGCCCTCGGTAAGGTGCTCGGCGCAAAGCGCGTCTATATTGGCCGCTACGGCCACACGCCCGGCTTTCCCATCCACTTCCACATCATCCCGATCTACGGCTGGGTGGAAGACCTCTTCTGGCAGGATGAGCGCTACCGTCTGCTGCAGACTTTTGCCGACGGCCCGGGCGAAACGCCGACCGATGGGGCCGAGCTGACCTTCTTCATCTGGCGCGAATTCTGCGAGCGGGCCGAGCCGCCACCGATAAAGGGGCCATCCGTTACCGAGACGATCGAATTGCTGAGAAAGACATTGCGCGCATGACATTCGCAGACCAGGCATTCACAATATCAGTCGATCATATTCATTGCCGCTGCGCCGGAACCTTCCGGCTCTCCGAGCCGGTCGAGGCGCTGCGGCGGGCCGGCTGGGATCGCTTTCTCGAAAGACACCCAACGGCCTTCGACGGGCAGCTCCTGCGCTTGGCCGAGCATCGCACCGAGAATGGCGGATTGACCATCATGGCCCAAAGCACGAGCTTCTCCGCCTATGTCGTCACCCGCCATGCCGGCTTTGCCGCGGAGCACCCTGACGCCGAGCGCTCCGATCCGCTTGGGCTCACCATTATCCTTGTTACCGCGGACCAGCAGGTGATCGTCACCAAGCGGAGCCTGACTGCGGAGCAGAATCCAGGTGCCCTTTATCTGATCGGCGGTTATGCGGAACCGGGTGCCAGCGAAGAAGTCGATCTCTTCGACGAGGCGGCCCGCGAACTTGCCGAGGAGGTTGCCGTCACCGATATCGATCGCTCCACCGCCTTCGCGATCGGCCTCGCCTACGATCCCGTCCATTGCCACCCGGAGCTTTTCATCCTGGCATCGAGCCGCTCCACATCAGCCGCGATCCTCGATGGCGCCCATCATGCACCAGACCGCAACGAGGCGGCCGAACTCTTCGCGTCACCGCTGAGTGATATCTTGAACGACGATGGTTTCCTGCCCAACGCGCCCAAGACATGGAGCTTCCTCAAGGCCCGGTCTTTCCTGCAGCGGCATTTCCGTCAGCACCATGCCCTTTGACATCGGCGAGCGGGCCGCCTGCCGTGTGAGGCAGCCCACTCGCGATGGCATTACGGTTCCGGCCGCAACAGCACATGTTTCTTCCGGCCGACCGACAGGCGGATGACGCCCTCCTCCATGTCGGTATCGCTAAGCCGCATGGCTTCATCGGACACGTTGCTGCTGTTGACACGCACGCCGCCGCCGATGATCAGCCGCCGCGCCTCGCTTTTCGACCTTGCAAGCCCTGATGCGACAAGTGCATCCGGCAGCGGCAGGCCCTGGCGCAGCAGATCACCCTTGATGGTCACCGTCGGCAGTCCTGCAGCGGCCTCGCCCTCTTCAAACATGCGGCGAGAGGTCTCGGAGGCTTGCGTCGCCGCGTCAGCGCCATGGCAGAGCTGTGTCACCGCGTCGGCAAGCACCTTCTTCGCAACATTGATCTCGGAGCCGCGCAGAGCTTCAAGCCGCGCAATCTCGTCAAGCGGCAGCTCGGTGAAGAGCCGCATGAAGCGGCCGACATCGGCATCCTCGGTGTTGCGCCAGAACTGCCAGAATTCGTAGGGCGACAGCCGATCTGCATTCAGCCAGACCGCGCCCGATGCGCTCTTGCCCATTTTAGCACCCGACGCGGTCGTGAGCAGCGGCGCCGTCAAACCGAACAGCGTTCGCCCGCCGGCACGCCGCCCGAACTCGACGCCGCTGAGAATATTACCCCATTGGTCCGAACCGCCGAGCTGCAGCAGGCAGCCATGCGTCTCGGCAAGCACGTGAAAGTCATATCCCTGCATGACCATGTAGTTGAATTCGAGCAGCGAGAGCGACTGCTCTCGCTCCAGCCGCTGGCGCACGCTCTCGGACGTCAGCATCCGGTTGACGGAGAAATGCGGACCGACATCGCGCAGGAAATCCAGGTATTTCAGGCTACCAAGCCAGTCGGCATTGTTGACCATGAGCGCGTCTGTCGGCCCACCGCCGAAGGTCAGGAACCGCTCGAAGATGCGCCGGATGCCGGCGAGATTGGCGGCGATCTGTTCTTCGCTGAGCAATGGCCGCGACGTATCGCGAAAGCTCGGATCGCCGAGCCGCGTCGTGGCGCCGCCCATCAGCGCGATCGGCCTGTTTCCGGTCTTCTGAAACCAGCGCAGCATCATGATGGGGATGAGATGCCCGACATGCAGGCTGTCGGCCGTCAGGTCGAAGCCGTTATAGGCTGTGCCGGTCCCTGCGTTGAGTCTGATGTCGAGCGCTTCGATATCAGTGCATTGCTGGATGAAGCCGCGCTCGGAGAGAACACGGAGAAACTCCGATCGAAGCTTGGTGGAAGGCTGAAAATTGATGGTCATAAGGGTCTCCATGAGGGCCGATCAGGCCGGAGACCTTTTGCTGAAACACACGCCGCCGACCGTGCGGCGTTTTTGACGTCAAATAGATGACCGTCGCCGCTCTATGAGAGCAGCGTGTAATACAGGCCGGAAAGGGTCGGTATATGGGTCATGCAGCTTGCATACATGGCGGGCGCCTTGACCACAAGGGCTCCGTGTTCTTCCCAAGGGTTTGGGCAAGCTGGGTCGTATGATACGCATAGGGATGAGGAATTGGGTCCTCATAGGCAGAAGAAAGCCCGGCACGAGCCGGGCTTCTCTACTTACTACTCACTATTCGCCCCGCATCAGGCGTTGGCAGCAGCCATCCGCTTCTCGTCGCGGCCGCCCTTCATGCGCTCCGCCAGCAAAAACGCCAGCTCCAGCGCCTGATCGGCGTTGAGGCGCGGGTCGCAATGGGTGTGGTAGCGATCCTGCAGGTCTTCGGCAGTCACAGCGCGGGCGCCGCCGGTGCATTCGGTCACGTCCTTGCCGGTCATTTCGATATGGATGCCGCCCGGATGCGTGCCTTCGGCGCGGTGGATCTGGAAGAAGCTTTCGACTTCCGAGAGGATACGCTCGAAGGGGCGCGTCTTGTAGCTGTTGAGCGTGATCGTGTTGCCATGCATAGGGTCGCAGGACCAGACGACCTTCCTGCCCTCGCGCTCGACGGCACGGATGAGCTTCGGCAGGTTGTCGGCCACCTTGTCATGACCGAAGCGGCAGATCAGCGTCAGGCGGCCGGCTTCATTGGCGGGGTTCAGCGCATCGATCAGCTCGATCAGGTTGTCGGGCTGCAGCGACGGGCCGCATTTCAGGCCGATCGGGTTCTTGATGCCGCGGAAATATTCGACATGCGCATGGTCGAGCTGGCGCGTGCGGTCGCCGATCCAGATCATGTGGCCTGACGTCGCGTACCAGTCACCGGAGGTGGAATCGACGCGGGTCAGCGCCTCTTCGTATCCGAGCAGCAGCGCTTCGTGGCTGGTGAAGAAATCGGTCTCGCGCAGGCTCGGATTGTTGTCCGAAGTGATGCCGATCGCCTTCATGAAATCCATGGTTTCGCTGATGCGGTCGGCAAGCTTGCGGTAACGCTCGCCCTGCGGGCTGTCCTTGACGAAGCCGAGCATCCACTTGTGCACATTGTCGAGATTGGCATAGCCGCCCATCGCGAAGGCGCGCAAGAGGTTCAGCGTCGCGGCCGACTGACGGTAGGCGTCGAGCTGGCGCTCCGGGCTGGGGATACGCGCTTCCGGCGTGAATTCGATACCATTGACGATATCGCCGCGATAGCTTGGCAAGGAAACGCCGTTCTGCGTTTCCATCGGCGCTGAACGCGGCTTGGCAAACTGGCCGGCGATGCGGCCGACCTTCACGACCGGAAGCTGGGCGCCATAGGTCAACACGACAGCCATCTGCAGGAACGCGCGGAAGAAGTCCCTGATATTGTCGGCACCATGTTCCAGGAAGCTTTCGGCGCAATCGCCGCCCTGCAGCAGGAAGGCATTGCCTTCGGCTACATTGGCGAGCGCGCTCTTCAGGCGACGGGCTTCACCGGCAAAAACGAGCGGCGGATAGGTGGAAAGCACGGCTTCCGTCGCCGCCAGCGCAGCCGCGTCGGGATATTCCGGAACCTGTTGGATCGGTTTGCTCCGCCAGCTGCTCGGGGTCCAATTCTGTGCCATGTCGCTCATCTGCTTCTCCATCCGGTTGATCCCGGATGCCTGCCCGTTAAATAATCCGGCGGCTTATAAACCTTTCACCTCCCCTTGCCTAGTAGGGCACTCGGGGCGCCCTCGGAGAGTTTCCGTCGGCCGCTCGCAGCGCCATTCCGATCACTCCAACATCATGCCGAACCGGCGTTAAGGCGGTATATACCATGCTATTTTCCAGCTAATTTAGATTTCTTATGTACAGAATACCCTAATAAACTAGGGGCATGACATGGGTATCCTTTCGTCCGCTTTCCTGTCGGACCGGTCCGGCAATTTCGGTATCATGACGGCACTGCTGATGGCGCCGCTGGTCGGGGCGGCGGGCCTTGCGATCGATTTTTCCCATGCCTTGAGCCTGCGCAGTGAGCTTTACGCGGCGGCCGACGCCGCTGCGGTCGGCGCCGTCTCCCAGAAATCCAGCGCCGCCGCGGCCGCAACCAGCATGGTGCAGGACGGGACGGTCGGCGTCGGCCAGACCGAGGCGCGCGATATCTTCTTCGGGCAGATGTCCCCGGAACTTGCCGCGCTCAACGTCGACACCAGCATAGACGTCACCAAGACCGCCAACAAACTGCGTTCGCAGGTGACGTTCAAGGCGACGGTGCCGACCTCGTTCATGCGCATCTTCGGCAAGGACAGTGTCGATATCAGCGGCACGGCGACGGCGGAATACCAGACCGCCTCCTTCATGGACTTCTACATCCTGGTCGATAACACGCCTTCGATGGGCGTCGGCGCCACGCCCGCCGACGTCACCAAAATGGTCAATCTCACCGCGAGCAACAAATCGAACGCCTCATGCGCCTTCGCCTGCCATGAAAGCGGCGCCAACAAGGGTAAGGACTATTATGCGCTCGCCAAGAAGAACAGCGTCACCATGCGCATCGACGTGGTGCGCCAGGCAACGCAGGCGCTGACTAAGACCGCCAAGGCCGATACCGAGAATCAGTTCCGCATGGCGGTCTACACCTTCGGCGTCAAGGCAGAGGCGGCGGGACTGACCGAGGTCGTGTCGTTGACGAGCGATCTCGACAAGGTGGGCAACAAGGTTTCCGAAAAGACGCTGAACCCGCAGCCCGGCGACAGCGAATATGTCCTGGACCTGATGACCATTCCCCAGCAGGGCTATAATAACGACACCCAGACGAGCTTCGACAACGCCCTCACCCTGCTCAACAACAAAATCACCTACGTGGGTTCGGGAACGAGTTCCGCCGACGCGCAGAAGATCGTCTTCTTCGTCTCCGACGGCGTCGGCGACAGCTACAAGGCCACGACCTGCACCGAACCTGTTACGGGTCAACGCTGCCAGGAACCGATCGACATCACCTTCTGCCAAAAGCTCAAGGACCGGGGCATCAAGATCGCCGTGCTTTATACGACCTATCTACCGCTGCTGACCAACGACTGGTACAATAAGTGGATCAAACCCTTCCAGGCCACGATCCCGACCCGCATGTCAGCTTGCGCCTCCCCCGGCTACTATTTCGAGGTCAGCCCGACCGATGGCATCAGCGATGCGATGAACGCCCTTTTCCTCAAGGTCGTCCGGGCGCCGCGCCTGACCGGCTGACCTGACCAGCTGATGGCCGCGCAGGCCTCACACCCGCGCGCCGTCCTTGATACGGTAGCTCGGCGCATACATTGTCACCAGCTCTTCGGCCGCCGTCGGGTGCAAGGCCATGGTGCGGTCGAAATCGTCTTTCGTGCAGCCTGCTTTCAGCGTGATGCCGAGAAGCTGTGCCATCTCGCCGGCATCGTGGCCGAGGATATGGGCGCCGACGACCTTGCGGCTTGCGGCATCGACGATCAGCTTCATGATCATCTTCTCGGCCCGGCCGGACAATGTGGCCTTCAGCGGCCGGAACTGGGCACGATAGACTTCCAGCTCCTGGTAACGCTTGCCCGCCTCTTCCTCTGACAGACCCACCGTGCCGATCTCCGGCTGTGAGAAGACGGCGGTCGGAATCAGGTCGTAGTCCGGCTTGGTCGGATTGTTCTTGTACTCGGTCTCGATGAAGCACATGGCCTCGTGGATCGCGACCGGCGTCAGCTGTACCCGGTCGGTGACATCGCCGAGCGCATAAATGTTGTCGATATTGGTGCGCGAATAATCGTCGACGATGACGGCGCCGCGCTCGTTCACCGCAACACCCGCCTTTTCGAGGCCCAGCCCTTTCGTGTTCGGATCGCGGCCGAGCGCCAGCATGACGACACCGGCATTGAGCGTCTCGCCTTTCATCGTCTCGATGACGAGGCCATTTTCTCCCTTTGTCACCTTCTCCATCACATCCTGGCAGAGGATGCGGATGCCCTTGGCAACCATGGCTTCGTGCAGGCCGCGACGCAGGTCTTCGTCGAAGCGCGAAAGGATTTCGGCACCGCGATAGATCAGCGTCGTCTCGACGCCGAGCCCGTGGAAGATATTAGCGAATTCGAC
This sequence comes from Rhizobium sp. BK377, assembly GCF_014193935.1. Classification (NCBI taxonomy): domain Bacteria; kingdom Pseudomonadati; phylum Pseudomonadota; class Alphaproteobacteria; order Hyphomicrobiales; family Rhizobiaceae; genus Rhizobium; species Rhizobium sp. BK377. The sequence goes on along the minus strand of NZ_JACIAC010000008.1, from coordinate 68,563 downwards.
GGCGATGTAGCCACCGCCGGCGATCAGGATCGATTTCGGCAGCTCTTCCAGATGGAAGGCTTCGTTGGAGGAAATGCACAGTTCGTGGCCGGGCAGCGCGCCATGCGGGTTCGGCTTGCCGCCGGTCGCAATCACGATGGTCCTGGCAGTGACTGTTTTTCCCGTCTTCAGCAGCCTGATCGTATGCGCTTCGACGAGTTCGGCCCGGGTCTCCAGTATCTCGGCATTGGCCCCGGCAAGCCCCTTTTTATAGAGTCCTTCCAGCCGCGCGATCTCGCCGTCCTTGGCGGCCACAAGCTTTTTCCAGTCGAACGAGCTTTCGCCGACCGTCCAGCCGAAGCCGGCCGCATCCTCGAAGTGCTCGTGGAACTGCGAAGCATAGACGAAGAGCTTCTTCGGCACGCAGCCGCGGATCACGCAGGTGCCGCCGTAGCGATATTCCTCGGCGATCGCCACCTTCTTGCCGAGCGAGGCCGCAACGCGCGCACTGCGCACGCCCCCCGAACCGCCGCCGATGACGAAGAGGTCGTAGTCGAAGGATGGCATGATGATCTCCGGAGGGAATCGCTGGATGGGTGGTTCACATATAGGAGAGAGCAGCAGAAAAACAAAAGCCCGGACGAAGCCGGGCTTTTGCGAAAAGTGAGGGCGGCCTTACTGCTTGGCCGGTGCCGGTGCTGCGGCCGGAGCCGGCTGCACCGGGGTGTCGGTTGCCGGTGGCGGAGCCTTGATGACCTTGGAAAGCTCGGCATTGCTCTGCTTTTGGAGGTCGCGGGAAATGCCCTGTGCCCAGATGTCGGCAGCCTTGGCGGTTTCACGCGAAGCGACCGGGCCATCGCGCAACAGCTTCTTGCCGACGTCGGAATTGTAGAAATCGGCAATCGCCTTCAACTCGTCCACCGTGAAGGCCTTGGCATAGGTCAGGGCGGCTTCCTTCTCGAGGTCGGCGCGGCGCGGTGCCAGAGCCAGCGCCTGGGCATCGACGGTCGCGGAAATGACATCCTGATAGTTCGGCGAATCCTGGATGAGGCCGGCCTTCAGACGCTCTGCCAGACCCGGCAGGATATTGTCGTACTGAGTGGTTGCGCCGATGGCGTCCATGGCCGCGCGGGCAGCCTTCAACTGCTCCTCTGAAACCTCCTGCGCTCTTGCGGCAGAGCCGAAGGCAAGCCCGGAAAGAACGATGGTCGCAGCGGCAAGACGGCCAAGACCTGCAATGTTCATCATGAGTTTCTATGCTCCTGTTATCTGTTTGCCTGCAGCGTGCGGGCGCCTGCAGGACCGGCAATGATCGCAAGCGCCGCCATATTGATGAAAAGCCCGTGCTCCACGACACCGGGGATGGAATTCAGCTCCCTCGAAAGCGCCTCTGCATCAGGAATGCGGCCAAAAGATGCATCGATGATGTGATGTCCGCCGTCGGTGGTAAACTCTCCGTCACCGGACTGACGCAACGTCAGTTCGCCGGAAAGACCAAGGCGCGAGGCGGTCCTTTCGATCGCGATGCGCGTCGAAACGAGGCCGAAGGGATTGACCTCGATCGGCAGCGCGAAAGCGCCGAGCGTCTGCACCAGCTTACTTTCGTCGGCAATGACGATCATCCGCGTCGAGGCTGCTGCGACGATCTTTTCGCGCAGCAGAGCGCCGCCGCCGCCCTTGATCAGCCGAAGCGCCTGATCGACCTCGTCGGCGCCATCGATGGTGAGATCGAGCTGCGGCAGCTCATCCAGCGATTTAAGGGGAACGCCGAGTTCGACGCAGAGCCGCGCCGTACGTTCGGACGTCGGCACGCCCTCGACCTTGAAACCGGCTGCAACCTTTTCGGCGAGCAGACGAACGAATTCCTCCGCCGTGCTTCCGGTCCCGATTCCGAGGCGCATGCCGTACTCGACATGAACAAGCGCGGCCTCGGCGGCCTTGATCTTCATTTCGCGGGCATCCATGCGCCGCCAGCTCCTGATATTGCGTTGGATGTGCTGTTTACACGGCTCGTATTGCAAACGAAAGCCAAAATCACCGTCTTGCGATTGAAAGCCACGCGTTTCGGCTGCGGCTTTTCTGTCTGCCGTCCCGACGTTGCTTTTCGCCCGTTCATCGCCTACTCCCTAAGAATCCTATCCCGCAAAGAGGCACCACTTTGACCACCGCTCGCGAAAATGCCGGCCAGGCTCTTCCCAAGAATAAAGGCCTCGTCGTCTTCGATCTCGATGGCACGCTGCTCGACACGCATGTCGATCTGGTCGAAAGCCTGAACTACACGATCGCAGCGCTGGATCTCAGGCCCGTCACCTATGACGACCTCACGCACCTTGTCGGCCAGGGTGCCCGTGTGATGATCGAACGCGCCTGCAAGCTGCAGGGAAAACCGATCTCACAGGAAGAGCTGCCGGCGCTGGTGGAGCGTTTCGTTGCTCATTATAGTGCAAACATGCCCGGTCATACCGAGCCCTACCCCGGCCTCGTCGCTGCCATGGACCGCCTGAAGGCATCGGGCTATCGCCTCGCCGTCTGCACCAACAAGCTGGAGGGCCTGGCGACCGGCCTGATCGAAAACCTCGGCCTGACGCATTACTTCGACGCCATCACCGGCGGCGACACGTTCGAACACCGCAAGCCCGATGCGCGGCATCTGACTGGCACCATCGAACGCGCCGGCGGGGATGTTTCCCGCTCGGTGATGATCGGCGATAGTATCAATGACATTGCGGTAGCGAAGAATGCCGCCGTACCCTCCATCGCCGTGCCCTTCGGCTATTCGGATGTGCCGGTGTCAAGTTTGGACCCGGATGTGATCATCACGCACTATGATGAATTGACGGTGGAACTGGTGGAAAGTTTGCTGAAGGGCTCTGCGGCGAAGGTTGCTGTTTGAGGACTGGTAGAGCAGACCAAAGCGTTTGCGCTCTTGGCCCCCTCATCCGCCTGCCGGCACCTCTCCCCGATGGGTAGAAGGGACTTGTGGCAACGGCTATCCTATCCTATCCGCAAACGGTCTTCATGGAACTCAACCGTGCGGCTTGCTCCCCTTCGCCCCTGCGGGGAGAAGGTGCCCGAAGGGCGGATGAGGGGGCACACGGCACACCCTCTCATTCTCAATTCTCACCCTCAAATACAAAACGGACGGCCAACGGCCGCCCGCCAAACACTCATCCAACGCCAAGCGTCAGATCTGCGCCTCACGTGACTTCGTCGTCACATCGAACGCCTTGTTCACATAAGCATCGCGGCCATAAACGTCGTCGAAATATTCGATCACGCCATCCTTATTAGGCCATGCCGTGAAATAGGACACATAGACCGGGATCTTCTGCGGCACCTTCACGGCATGGTTCTGGCCGGTTGCGATCTGCTTGGCAACCTCATCGACCGTCGTGCCGAGAACGGCAGCGGCCATGGCGCGCGGATCGGACAGGCGCACGCATCCGTGGCTGAGCGCACGCATGTCACGCTTGAAGAAGCTCTTCGAGGGCGTGTCGTGCATATAGATGGCATGGCTGTTCGGGAACAGAATCTTCAATTCGCCTAGTGCATTGTCGCTGCTCGGCGGCTGACGGACCGAGATATTCTGCGTCGAACCGTACCAGTCGACACTGGAGGACGGAACGGCATGGCCGCCAACTTCAACCTCGTAGCCCATCTGGTCCAGATAGTTCGGGTCGGAGCGCAGCTTCGGCAACATCTCGTTGATGATGATCGACTGCGGCACACCCCAGAACGGGTTGAACTCGACCGTCTCGATCTCGTCGTCGAAGAAATAGGTCTGATTGTTCTTGCCGCCGACGACGGTGCGCATCGCAAGCTGTTGCTTGGAGTCGTTATAGTAATAGGCCATGAAGGCCGGCTGGTTGATCATCACATAGCGCGGGCCGAGATCCTCAGGCAGCCAGCGCGCCTGTTCCATGGCAACGACGAGCTTGTCGATTTTGGAAGCGTTGGTGTCGCCGCCGGTCATGGTGCGCACGGTTGCTTGGCCGATCACGCCGTCAGGCTTCAGCCCATGTTCCTTCTGGAAGTCCTCGACCAGCGACACGATCTCGGGCGAATAGTCGCTGCCGCCGGTATAGGCCGCAAACGTTGCCGCATGTGCGGTCTTCAGCTCTTCCGAACCATTCTTCTGGATCGCCTTGACGATGTTGGCGACTTCCGGCGAGCTGTCGCCTGGACGCAGCAGGCCATCGAGCGAAATCGTGATCGGCGCTTCGTTGCCGCCGTCGGCAGCGCGCAGCTTGGCAAGCTCCGCCTTCAGCGCCAGGAACTGCGTGCTGTCGGGGTTGCGGCTGGAAAGATAGGCGGCAACATCCGGGCTCATCCGGGAAAGCTTCAGCACTGGATCGAGCTTGACGACCTTGCGCTGGAAATCATGGTAGCCGGAGAGCTTGTTCGGGTCGACACGGCCACGCGTCGTGTCCTGCACATAGGCGAGAACCTTTGAGGAAAGCGCCAGTTCGAACTGCGTCAGCGCCCGGTCGCGAACATCGGGAGCCGGATTGGCCGGATCGATCCTCGGCTCGGAGACGGCATAATCGGCCGGATCGAGGCCGACGCTTGCCGCGTCGGCAAGCACGGTCAGCGCAGCCTTGCCGCGCTCGTTGACGCCCTCGCCGGACACCCAGATGAGCGGGTTCTTGCCGTCGCCATAATAGGCCTGCAGGGCCTTGGCGACATCGGCATTGGCGCGAACCTTGGCTTCCGTTAGGAAGTGGCGCTGCGGAGCGCCGTCGGTCGTGGCCGAGCCGGAGACGTCGGCGACCGCGCCGGTGACGACAGGATCAGCAAACTTCGTCGTATCGACGAGCTGCAGCGTCTCAGCCTTGTAGGTGTAGTAGCGCGGGCTGGAAACCTTCGGCATCGCAGCTTCCGGATCGATATCGCCGCCAAGGCCGTTGCGATTGCCGGGATTGCCGCGAACCGGAGCCGAAGGGTCCATGATGATCGTGCTCTGGCCGCTTCTTGCCCGGTCGCCGCGCAGCATGTCCATCAGCGTATAGGCATGCGCAGGAACCGCGCCCATCACGCAGGAAAGTGCCAATGCGGAAACCGCGCTTTTCAAAACGAACTTCATCTTGTTTTCCAGTTCCAGTATCATGCTGTTGTCGAGCAAAAAGGCTCAGATCAATTCTTTCAGATTCCCGGCAGCCGCGGCCCATTCATCAGAAACCGGCCCGCGCAGCCAGCGCTTTCAGCTCAACTTTGTGTGACGGGGTCGAACGCAAGCGCCGCTGGTCAGTTCACACAAAATTATGAAATTATTAGTTAATTTTTTACCGAATTTTCCGGCTTGAGAAAGGGCACCTTCCGCTGCTCTCTGCATTAATTTCCCGGCGTGGCCGAAAGAACACGCTGAAATACGCCAATAAACATGACAATGGCTTTCAATATTTCGCACTGTGTCCGGTTTTCTTGGAGAGCTTTCCACCCTATAAGTCCTTCATCTTCAAAGACTGCCCTTAACAGCATGTGACAGGAAGGCACGAAGCCATGAGTTCCACCCGCACCGAAACCGATACATTTGGCCCGATCGAAGTCGCGGGCGACCGATATTGGGGCGCGCAGGCGCAGCGTTCTCTCGGCAATTTCAAGATCGGTTGGGAAAAGCAGCCACTGTCGATCGTGCGTGCGCTTGGCATCGTCAAGCAGGCGGCCGCACGCGCCAACATGGCGCTCGGCCAGCTCGATGCGGGCATCGGCAAATCTATCGTGGATGCCGCCCAGGAAGTGATCGACGGCAAGCTGAACGACCATTTCCCTCTGGTCGTCTGGCAGACTGGTTCCGGTACGCAATCCAACATGAACGCCAATGAAGTGATCTCCAATCGTGCCATAGAAATGCTGGGCGGCGTCATGGGTTCCAAGAAGCCGGTGCACCCGAACGATCACGTCAATATGAGCCAGTCGTCGAACGACACCTACCCGACGGCCATGCACATCGCCTGCGCCGAACAGATCGCCCACCACCTGCTGCCTTCACTGAAGCATCTGCATGCCGCCCTCGACATGAAGGTCACGGAGTTTAGCCACATCATCAAGATCGGGCGCACGCATACGCAGGATGCGACGCCGCTGACGCTGGGTCAGGAGTTTTCAGGCTACGCCGCGCAGGTGGGCTCGGCCATCAAGCGTATCGAAATGACCCTGCCCGGCCTTTGCGAACTTGCCCAGGGCGGCACCGCAGTCGGCACCGGGCTGAATGCGCCGGTCGGTTTTGCCGAGAAAGTCGCCGAAGAGATCGCCGCCATCACCGGCATGCCTTTCGTGACGGCGCCGAACAAATTCGAGGCGCTCGCCTCGCATGATTCCATGGTCTTCGCCCACGGCGCGATCAATGCGGCGGCGGCCGCCCTCTTCAAGATCGCCAACGACATCCGCCTGCTCGGCTCCGGCCCGCGCGCCGGCCTCGGCGAACTGGCGCTGCCGGAAAACGAGCCCGGTTCCTCGATCATGCCCGGCAAGGTGAACCCCACCCAGTGCGAAGCGCTGACGCAGGTCTGCATCCACGTCTTCGGCAACCATGCAGCGCTCACCTTCGCAGACAGCCAGGGCCATTTCGAGCTCAATGTCTACAATCCGATGATGGCCTATAACTTCCTGCAGTCGGTCCAACTCCTCGGCGACGCCGCCGTCTCCTTCACCGACAATTGCGTCGTCGGCATCGAAGCCCGCGAGGACAATATCAAGGCCGGCCTCGAACGTTCACTGATGCTGGTGACCGCGCTCGCCCCGAAGATCGGCTACGACGCCGCCGCCAAGATCGCCAAGACGGCGCATAAGAACGGTACGACGCTGAAGGAAGAGGCGCTGGCGAGCGGGATGGTGACCCCGGAGGAATATGACGCGATCGTCCGGCCGGAGACGATGATCAGCCCGAAGTGACTGGGCTGGTTGAGACACCAGGAAGGCCGGCTCAGCCGGCCTTTTATTTTGGGAAGTATAACCACTGAGGCTTAGCGCCTCACCTCTCCTCCCATTCCTGTACTTGACACAGGAATGGGAGGAGGAGACGCGTCATTTTCGCCGCCGATCTCGCACCCTCCCAATTGCTTTTACCCCGTCGCAGAATTAGACCCGTTCCAAACTATCCCACCTAGAAAGGTCACTTCGATGGCTGACGATCTCTTCCCCCTTGGCGCCGACACCACCCCCTACCGCAAGATCAGCAGCGACTACGTCTCGGTCGACAGCTTCAAGGGCCAGGAGATCCTCTCTGTCGATCCCGAAGGCATCCGCCTGCTCGCCGAAACCGCCTTCGCTGACATCAACCATCTGCTGCGCCCCGGACATCTGAAGCAACTTGCCGCGATCCTCGACGATCCAGAAGCGACCGACAATGACCGTTTCGTTGCCTACGACCTCCTGAAGAACGCCAATATCGCGGCCGGCGGCGTGCTGCCCATGTGTCAGGATACGGGTACGGCGATCATCATGGGCAAGAAGGGCCGCTGCGTCTGGACGGAAGGCGGCGATACCGCTGCTCTGTCGAAGGGCGTGCTGGACGCCTATGAGAAGAAGAACCTGCGCTATTCGCAGCTCGCCCCCATCACGATGTTCGAGGAGAAGAACACCAAGAACAATCTGCCGGCGCAGATCGACATCTATGAGGAAGGTACCGACAGCTACGACTTCCTCTTCGTCGCCAAGGGCGGCGGCTCGGCCAACAAGACCTTCCTCTTCCAGGGCACGCCCTCGCTCCTGTCGCATGACCGCATGCTGGACTTCCTCAAGGAGAAGATCCTCACGTTAGGTACGGCAGCCTGTCCCCCCTACCATTTGGCGATCGTCATCGGAGGCACCTCTGCCGAGATGAACCTGAAGACCGTCAAGCTCGCCTCCACCCGCTACCTCGATGAGCTGCCGACCGAAGGCTCCGAAAGCGGCCACGCTTTCCGCGATATCGAGATGGAGAAGGAGATCCACAAGCTGACGCAGAGCCTCGGCGTCGGCGCCCAGTTCGGCGGCAAGTATTTCTGTCATGACGTACGCGTCATCCGCCTGCCCCGCCACGGCGCTTCGTTGCCAATCGGCCTCGGCGTCTCCTGTTCCGCCGACCGTCAGGCCAAAGGCAAGATCACCCGTGACGGCATCTTCGTCGAGCAGCTGGAAACCGATCCGTCGAAATACATGCCGGAGATCGACGAGGCGAAACTCTCCGAATCCATGGTGCGTGTCGATCTCAACCAGCCGATGGCCGATATCCTCGCCGAGCTCTCGAAGCACCCGGTCAAGACGCGCCTGTCGCTGACGGGCACGATCATCGTCGCCCGCGACCTCGCCCATGCCAAGATCCGCGAGCGGTTGGAAAGGGGCGAAGGCATGCCCGACTATATGAAGAAGCACCCGGTCTATTATGCCGGCCCGGCCAAGACGCCCGCCGGCTACGCATCTGGCTCCTTCGGCCCGACGACTGCCGGCCGGATGGACAGCTATGTCGACCAGTTCCAGTCCTTCGGCGGCTCCATGGTGATGCTCGCCAAGGGCAACCGCTCGCGCGCCGTGCGCGAAGCCTGTAAAAAGCACCAGGGCTTCTATCTCGGCTCCATCGGCGGCCCGGCCGCCCGTCTGGCGCAGGATTGCATCCGCAAGGTCGAGGTTCTGGAATATCCCGAGCTCGGCATGGAAGCCGTCTGGAAGATCGAGGTTGAGGACTTCCCGGCCTTCATCGTCATCGACGACAAGGGCAACGACTTCTTCCAGGAGCTGAATCTGGGCTAAGGAGAGGTGAAGGGCGATTGGCCGCGTGCCGGATCGCCCCCTCAAATCCCATTTCTACCGAACTGAAGCCGCCTGAGGCCCGTCGAGATTGACGGCCGTCATGGACGGGGCTGGCTGCTTCTCCATTGCGGCGATATCGGCAGCGCTCAGGACATCCTCTGCCTTCACGCTGGCGAGGATGTCTGTGCTGAAGATGCCGTTGAAAAAGCCGCTCTGCTGCAGAAGGAACGCAACGCCGAATGTAATGGCGAGAGCAAGAATGGCGGGCGAGGTGTGGCGAGACGGTTCCATGAACTCATGCCTTCGGCAGGGGGCGCTATCTAGCGCCCGTAATCCGGTTTCTTAAGACAAAATCTGTCACTTAGCCCTGCCTGCCAGTAGACCAGACAACAGATACCGAACGTCAACAAAATCAAAACAATCCCTGAAAAGAGAAGAGGATTGAACTTTTTTGATACACCTCGCGCATAGGAGGTGCCTCAATTACAGTAGAACTTACAAATCTTTGAGAAAAATCATAGGGCTGATCGTAGTATTGACGCTTATCAAACTTATCACATGTAATCTTTGGTATATGTCGCCTTAATCATTTCCCAAGAAATCTAGGATAACAAATAGAAGATTGCTTAAGAGTTGGACGAGGAGTTGCCGGAATGAATACGGCTGTTGCGCCGAAGGTGCAGGTTCCCGATGTCGCGGGTCAGATTACCTATGCCATGCGCTCCATGGGCGTTGCACCCATTCCTCGCAATTACGAACTCTTCTACGAAGCCTATATCGGCTCTAATCCCGCACTCACCCGCGACCTTGCCGCGCTCGGCAGCCAGGCGACGCAGGCCGAGCTCGATGCGCTCGGCGCTCAGCACTGCGCCCACACGGCACCGGCCAAGATATTCGACGACGCCCACAGCCGCATTGCTGGGGAACTGGAAGGCCTGCTGCGGGTGCTGCGCCAGGAGCAGACTTCGCTCGAAAGCTATAACCGGCTGCTCAACGAGACCTGCAAGCGCATCAGTTCCAAGAGCACGACGAGCGCGGACCTCATCGAAAACGCCATCGACCTGCTCACCCAGGCAACCGGCGATACGATCACCCACGGCGAAAAGACCGTCGAAGACATGGTTCAGCGCTCGCAGGAGATGGATCAGGTCCGCAAGGAACTCGACGAATACAAGCGCATCGCCAATACCGACTCGCTGACGCGCCTTTCCAACCGCCGCGCCTTCGACGACAGGCTCGCCGCCGTCTTTAATAACCCAACGTTGCGTCCGGTGACGGCCCTGCTCCTGGCCGACATCGACAATTTCAAGAAGATCAACGACACCTACGGCCATCCAGTCGGTGACAAGGTTCTGGCGACGGTCGCCTCCGTCATCCGCACCAATGTCCGCCGCGATGTTTTCGTCGCGCGCACCGGCGGCGAGGAATTCGCCCTCATCATCGACGGCAACACGCTGGACGAAGTGACGGCGATTGCCGAGCGCATTCGCCGGACGCTGGAATCCACCCCCTTCAAGAATTCCCGCACCCGCGTGAACTACGGCCCGGTCACGGTTTCCATCGGCGTCTGCATGGCCTCGCATGCCGGCGATGCCGGCGACCTCTATTCCAAGAGCGATATCGCGCTTTACAGCGCAAAGAACGCCGGGCGCAACTGCACCGTCGTCTATGAAGACGGCATGCAGAAGGAATTCTCCAAGAGTTGGCTAATCTACAAGTCGTAATATCGGGCGCTTTCCCGGCAGCCTATAGCGTCGTCACGCGCTGACTGGGCGCGCCTCACCCGTCAGCGCCAGGCGGAGGCCGAGACCAAGCATCACGAGCCCGGTAAAGCGCTTCTGCCAGACGAACAGATGCGGGCGGCGGGAAAGCCAGTTGCCGAGACCGCCAGCGCCAAGAGCCACAAGCGCAAGCACGACAAAACCGGAGAGTTTCTGCATCCCTCCGAGGATCAGAAGCTGGGCGGCGACTGGCCAGCCATTGTGCGGATCAACGAACTGCGGAAGAAAAGCCAGCATGAAAACCAGTACCTTCGGGTTCGTCAAATTGCTGACCATGCCCTCACGTAGTGCCGTCCAGCTGGAGACGGGATTGCGTTCGACGGTCGGATCTAGCGTTCCACGCGTTTTCAGCAGAAGCTTTAAACCAAGCCAGATGAGATAGGCGGCGCCAACCCAGCGAAGAATCGCAAAGGCGAGAGGCGAACTCTGGATGATCGATGCGATACCAAGTGCCAAAAGCGGAAGCTGGATCAGCCCCGCGGCAAGGGTTCCGCCGACGGCAGTCAGAAATGCCACACGCCGACCCTGCCCGATGCCACGCCCGATGACCAGCAGCATGTCAGGACCCGGCGAGAGCTGCAGGGCAAGAAGCGCCAGGAAGAACGGGATCAGCGTGCTTGAAACGAACATTCTCGAATTCCTCGGTGTTGGCGGTACCCCGATATCATGTTTGAGGCCTCACTCAAACAAGTCTGCGGCCCCGGCGTTACTCACTGCGACAAGATCCGCAGTGATGGCTCGCCTCACACCACCTCGACCCTGAAATTCAGCCCCTCCCAGCGCTGCGCATCCGTCCAGAAGATCGTGAAATCGATCGAGCCGGATGGAAGCATTTCAGTATGCAGGTCGAAAACGTAGGTGCCGAAGCCCCTGTCTTCGCATGGCGCATCCGAGGCATTTGTCCATTGATCGATCGACCAGCGCACCTTTGCCGGCGCAGGCAGTTCGATGCGAAGAACCCTGCCCGCCGGAATCCGCTCGCGCCGGTCAGTCAGCCGCCAGGAGAAAGGTGCCGGCGCAGGCCTTGCCGCGACATAGCGGGCAAAGGTCTGGAGCGGCATGTCGAAGACCACGCCGTCTCGAAGCGAGCGAAGCAGCTTGATATGTTCGGCATGCGCCCAGACCAGCGGCATGGCGCTGCCGGAGGGGCGACCCAGGAAAAGCTCGCGTTCCGGCACATCCTCGCTATCCCATATCTGTTCCGGCAACAGCCCGCCCTCGCTTGCCGAGGCTTCGAGCGCAGCCAGCATCCGCCGCGCCTCGTCCGCCCGCCCCGCCGCAAGCTCGTAATGAGCGCGCTCGCCGGTCAGCAGCGGCCAGAGCCTGCCGACGCCGCTGCCGGCAAAGGGGGCGCCGCCGACGCGCTCGCCATAGCCGTCGTCATTGTAGCGATACCAGTACGGCCCGGCCGGAAGGTCGCGCCGCAACTGCGCATCGATCGCCGCCACCGTGCCAAGGATGCGCGGGTCATCGGCGGCCCGCAGGCCGAAGCGCACCAGTGCCAGCGCATCCGGGCTTATCAGCAGGTCCGCTTCAACCACTTCGCCGAGATCGTCCCGATTGCGGATCGGAATAAAGTCACGCCGCAGTGACAAGCTACCGTCGGTCGCCGAAGCGATGCGCACATAATAGCCTTCGACGCCGAGACGGCGCGACAATTCGGTATTGGTGGCGTAGGTCCACTCCTCGATGCGCTCGTTCCAGCCATCGGCCACCTCGCGCAGATAATGCGCCGCATCCAGCCGCCCTGCCGCTTCCACAGCGTCGGCCGCCGCGAGCAGGCCGGCGATCTCGACGGCAAGCGTGAAGGGCGAATAGCCGGCATCCTCCTCCCAGCGATCCTCCTGCGTGGCGGGACCGTTTCGAACGATATAGCCCGCCGCCGCCTCGATCATCGGCAGGTAGCGGCGGGCCTCCGAGGCACCGATTTCGCCTGACCGCAGCAGCATGTCGTAGAGCAGGATCGGAAAGGCCGTCTCGTCCATCTGGATGCCGTTCCAATAGGGCCGTCCGTCGAGCCAGGCATTCTGCACCCAATGGCCGTCCGCTTCCTGGATGACGGTGAGATAGTCGAGCACCGAACGTGCGTCCGCCGCCGCCCCGGCCGCAAGCAGCCCGCCCGCCGTCTCCACCAGATCGCGTGTCCATACGAGGTGATAGCCGCCAAGGTCGTCATCGCTCTTGTTGAAGCCCCAGGGGATGGAGAGGCTGGCGATGATGGCGCCGGAGGCATCGTCGCGATGGGTGGCAAGCACGCTGGTGCTGACGCGGTAGCGGTTAAGCTTGTCAGGGTCATGCGGTTCGTCGAGCGCCAGCAGACCGGCCTGCCACTCCCGCCAGCCGTTGCGGTAATGCTTCAGTGCCGGCTCCATACCCTGTTCCAGGCTGAGCAGCGTGCGCAGGGCAGCCTCCTCCGGCTGCGTGCCGAAGCCGATGGCGATCAGCGCCCTTCCCTCGCCAGCCTCGATATTAAGTGTTCCCGACAGTGCGATATTGCCCGACGTGGCGCAGCAATAGTCCTGCCGCAGTCCCTCGCCGCGCGACAATGTCTGCCAGCCGTCGGAAAAGCCGACATAGCCCACGGACCGGGCAAGCCAGGGCACCGACGCGGCAATGACGAGCGACCGCCCGGAACCCTCGGCAAAAAGCATCGGCTTGCGTTTGAAATTAGCGTACCAGCCGGTGTTGTCGGCGCCGCCATTGACGAGATGCGGGGCGACCAGCGCATGCAGCCGGTGATCGGAAAGACTGCCCGTCAACGCCTCGAAGCGGATGTCCTGCAGCACCACCTCGCGCTCCGGATCCGAAAAGATCGTCTTGGTGATACGATAGCGGCCGTCACGGGCGGTATTGATGAGCCGGAAGGCCGGAACACCGTCCTCGATCGCCTGCACGCTGTGATCGCAATCACGCTTCTCCTCGGAGAAATAGTCCTGCGCGGTGACGATGAAGCCGAAATCGCGCACGCAGGCCATGTCGAGCCGCGGCGCGTAGATCTCGTTGAGGATGCCATGGCTTGCCGTAAACCAGACGCAGCTCGCCGAACTGACGGATGTGCCGACCGCGCTCTTGTCGCTGGAGGTCCAGCGGGGTTCGATGCCCGGCGCGCCTGGTGGCTCGACGGAACCGGGTGGCAGTGTCGGAAAGGCCAAGTGCTGTTCCTCCGCTTGGGAATGTTCCCCTTGAATGCACTATCCTGGGATGAATTACAGCGATCCGCAATATACCGGCTTGACAGCCGCCGCCGATCTCGCGCCCGATGGAATGGTGCGGGAACGATTGAGGGCACAGCCCGGAGAGGAGCGCCAGCCATGGCTGACATGACGGAAGCACCCGATGCGACGCAGGCAGGCGAGCATGGCAGGAACGCGGCGGCCGCACCGGCGGGCCGCATCGTGCTCGCCGTCGATATCGGCGGCTCGCATGTGAAAGCAGAACTCAGCAGCGGCAGCGAGCGACGCTCGGTCGTATCGGGGCGTGCAATGACGGCGGCAAAGATGGTCGCAGCCCTCACCGATTTGACCGCTGACTGGCACTATGACGTCGTCGCCATGGGTTATCCCGGCCCCGTCGCTGCCCACCGCCCGGCGGCCGATCCGTTCAACCTCGGCCCGGGATGGAAGGACTTCGATTTCGAGGCAGCCCTCGGCAAGCCCGTGCGCATGGTCAACGACGCGCTGATGCAGGCGATCGGCAGCTACGAGGCCGGCCGCATGCTCTTCCTGGGGCTAGGCACCGGGCTCGGCTCGGCCATGATCGCCGAGAACGTCTGCATGCCGCTCGAACTGGCGCATTTGCCCTATAGAAAGGCGACCTTCGAGGATTATGTCGGCGAACGCGGGCTGGAAGGCCGCGGCAAGGGCAGATGGAGAAAATCGGTCTTCGACGTCGCAGACCGCCTGAGCGCCGCCCTGCTGCCCGACTACATCGTCATCGGCGGCGGTAATGTCGACAGGCTGAAGGAACTGCCACCAAAATGCCGGCGCGGCAACAATGACAACGCCTTCAGCGGTGGGTTCCGCGTCTGGCTGGACGATAGCCTGCGGCTCTGAACGGCAATCGAACGACCGATCCCAACGGGAGCCTTTGATGTCAGCATGGTTACAAGCGCGATGGACGGCTGCAAAATCGAACGCCTCGAAGGCCGGATAAACGGCGCATTCGTCTCCCCGTCCGACGCGGGTGAAACCGGCGTCGTCGTGCTCGGCGGTTCCAGCGGCAGGGTCGATACTGATCGCGCCAAACTCTTTGCTCAGGCCGGTGCAAAAGCATTGGCCCTGCAATGGTTCGGCGGAAGGGGACAATCGCCCGGCATTTGCGAAATCCCGCTGGAGACCTTCTGTGAGGCCACGGACTACCTGATTTCGCGGGGATGCCAGCGCATCGTCTTTGTCGGAACCTCGAAAGGTGCAGAGGCGGCCTTGCTTGTCGCCAATCTGGACTCGCGCGTGAACGCTGTTATCGCGATCAGCCCGAGCTCGGTTGTCTGGGGCAATATCGGTCCCGGCAAGGACGGCATAGCATGGCCCGAACGCTCCTCATGGTCCTGGAACGGAGAGCCGCTGGATTTCATTCCCGCCGATCCCGCCTGGCAGCGGGACTACCGCGATGGGCTGGTAGCTTATCGTTCCTTCTTCGAAAAATGCCTGAAGACCGGCGAGGAAACCCTGCGACAGGCGCGGATCGAAATCGAGAAAGCCGCAGCAGAACTCGTCCTCGTGGCCGGTGGCGACGATGCGCTCTGGCCATCGGAGAGTTTTGCATACGAGCTCGCCCGCCGGCGCGAGGAAAACGGCAGGCCGGTGTCCCTGGTCGTTGACCACGAGGCGGGCCATCGCGTGCTGCTTCCCGGCGAAACCACGCCACGGTCGCACCTTCATGCTCACGGCGGCACGGACGTGGCGGATGCAAGGCTTGGCAAGGCGGCGTGGAAGGTGATCCGGGTGCTGCTGTGAGCAGGCCCTAGACGGCCTGCTTGGCGCGTTTGCGGGGAGGAAGCGTCATGGTGATCACACCGGCCATGACGCAGGCCAGCCCAACACCTGCGGTGGAAGACAGCGTTTCCCCGAGGAACAGCACGCCGATCGCCACGCCGATCGGCACGCGGAGATAGGCTTGCGCCGTGGCACCGACCGAACCGAGCGTCTGCACGAGACGGAAATAGATCACGAAGGCAAGCGCTGTGGAAAAGACCGAGAGCGCAAGGAGTGCGAGGATGGAATGGAGGCTCGGGCTCAATGTCCAGGGGTGATCGACGGCGATGCTGGTCGGAATGAGGATCACCGCGCCGGAGAGCAGCGAGCCGGCGGCTGGCATGATCGGATCAAGACCCCTGAAATTCCGCCCGAAGACGGCAGCACCCGCATAACAGACCGTCGCTGCGACGATAGCGAGCTGCGCAGAAAGCGCATGTCCGATGCTGCCAAGTGCCCCGACACCTATAATCAGCGCGGTTCCGATCAATCCCGCGGAGACGCCGAACAGCTTGCGGCCCGTCAGGGCTTCGTGCCGGGTGATCAGCGCCGTGATCAAAAAGGCAAAAATCGGTGTTGTGGAATTCAGGATCGCCGCCAGGCCGGCATCGGTCATCCGCTCGGCCCAGGCGATCAGCGTAAAGGGCAGGACGCTGTTGAGGCAGGCCTGGACCAGGAAGTAAGTCCATGTCTGCCGGTCGCGAGGCAGTTTCAGGCCGCGCCAGCGTATGACGGCGAAAAGCAGCAGGCCGGCGACGAGCGTCCGCGCCGCCACCAGTGTTACCGGCGGAATGGTTTCCACGCCGATCTTGATGAAGGTGTAGGAGGCTCCCCAGAGCGTCGAGAGCACCAAGAGCAGCCCCAGTTCCCTCGTCATGCCAGTCTTCCTGTCCATCGCATTCCCCTCTCCGTTCATCCATCCTGCGCTTCTCTTTAGCCGCAGCGCAGGTGGAATGCTTCGATATCGACCGAACTGTCGACGATCGGAAATATGGGGTCGGCGGAGTGGCGAAACCTCTTTCGGAAATACGCGGTCGGTGTCATAGCTGGTGGCAACGGAGGACGATGATATGGCTGAAATGACGATTCTTGCATTTGCGCTTGTGGCATTCATCGGCATCGCCACACCCGGCCCGACTGTGCTTCTCGCCCTGACGAACGGCTCGAAATTCGGGGTGCGCCGGGCGGTACTTGGCATGATCGGCGCCGTCATGTCCGACTTCGTGCTGATTGGCGCCGTTGCCCTCGGCCTCGGTGCGCTGCTGGCGGCCTCGGAGTTCTGGTTCACAGTCGTTAAATGGGTCGGTGTCTGCTACCTCGCCTTCCTCGGCGTCATGCTGCTGCGCTCGAAGGGAACGCTAGACGTCTCGCTGCGCTCCGAAAACGGAAACCCATCCGCTTCATCGGCGGCGATCTTCCTCAAGAGCTTTCTCGTCGCCGTCACCAATCCCAAGGGTTACCTCTTCTTCTCGGCCTTCCTGCCGCAGTTCATCGATCCCTCGGGCGCACAGGTCGAGCAATATGCCGTGCTCGCCCTCGTCTTCGCCGGCATCGACTTCATGGTCATGTTCGGCTACGCGGCTCTCGGCTCACAGGCCGTCCGGCTGTTGCGAAAATCGGGCGCGCTCTGGCTCGACCGGATCTGCGGCGGCGCCTTGCTGACGCTTGCCGGCTCTCTCGCTCTTTATCGGCGGGCAAGCGCATAAGGGGCAGGCGGGCCTGACGGTCAGCGCGCCCAGGGATCAGCCTCGAGTTCGCCGCCCGCTTGCAAACCTTGCAAAATATCGATTAGCCGCGGCGCCATCTCCCGGATTTCCGTCAGATGAATGGCGGTGAGCCGCTTCAGCGCGTCATTTGCCTTTTCCGTCAGTTCCAGCGTCTGCCGCCGCTTATCGGCCGGATCCGTTTGGCGGGAGACATAGCCTGCTGCAACCAGCCGGCTGACGAGTTCGGTTGCCGAATGCGGGGCGATCAGCAGGCGCTCGGCAAGGATGCCGATCGTCATGGCATCTTCGCCGCGGTGGCCGCGGATCGCCAGCAGCGCCTGGTGCTGCTGGGCTGGCAGTCCCTCCTCCTGCGCTGCCGAGGCGCTGAAATCCATGAAGCGGCGCAGCGTGTAACGCAGGTTGGAGAGCGCCTCGTAATCGGCGTCAGTCAGATCGTTCTTAGGCGTCTTCACTATGATCCCCCGCTCTCATTGCATCCATGCGGCCACTTCCATCTGCCGGTGATCCTGCAGCATGCGCAGCGCCTGCATGAGCTCCGGCGCCATTTCACGGATCTCATAGAGATGGGCTGGTGTCAGACGACGCAATAGCTCTTCTGCCTTTGCTGTCAACAGCACGGCCGGCCGCCGCTTCTGCCTAGCGTCGATCGTGACATGGCCGGCCTCCTGCAGCAAAGCGACAAGTGCCGCGGCTTCCGCCGGCGTAAGAAAGAGCTTGTCCGCGAGTTCAGGCAGGTTCATGCGTCCTCCGACGCCGAGCCCCTTGATCGCGAGCAGCGCCTGATGCTGCTGCCGCGTCAGGCCGAGCTTTTCGGCCGCCTTCCCGCTGAACTGGCGAAATTTGCGGATCCTATATCTCAGATTGGCAAGCGCCTCATATTCGATTTCCGATAGAGCGTGGTCTTTGTTCGGCATGGCTCCAGCTTCCGATTTGGCTGTTGATTTATATCGTACTACGATATATTTGCGGAGAGAACGAAGACGTCAACAGGACCAGCAATGCCTCCTCAAAAAAACGCACATCGCCCCCATGATTTCATGGGCGGCCTCTCCCGGCGCGAGGCGGGGGATTTCACCACGGACAAGCGTGTCTTGGCTCTCGTCGGCATGGCGCTGATCGTCGGCACCGGCGGCGCCTTTGCCGCCTGGGTTCTGGTCAGCCTCATCTCGCTGGTGACAAACCTCGTCTGGTTCCACCGTTTCAGCATTGCCGCCGTATCGATGGCGCAAGCCCCGCGCTCTGTGTGGATGGTGCTCATTCCCGTCATCGGCGGCCTCGTCATCGGCCTAATGGCCCGTTACGGCTCCGAAAAGATCCGTGGCCACGGCATTCCCGAAGCGATCGAGGCGATCCTGATCGGCGGCAGCCGCATGTCGCCGAAGGTGGCCGTCCTGAAACCCCTCTCCTCTGCCATCTCGATCGGAACCGGCGGCCCCTTCGGCGCGGAAGGTCCGATCATCATGACGGGCGGCGCAATCGGCTCGCTCTTTGCCCAGTGCTTCCATCTGAGCTCGGCCGAGCGAAAGACGCTGTTGGTCGCCGGTGCTGCCGCCGGCATGACCGCGATCTTCGGCTCGCCGATCGCCGCCATCATGCTTGCCGTAGAACTGCTGCTGTTCGAATGGAAGCCGCGCAGCTTTATTCCCGTTGCGGTCGCTGCCTGCGTGTCGATCTGCTGGCGCCCCTTCCTGTTTCAGGCCGGTCCGCTCTTTCCCAAGCAGTTCCATATGGATTTGCCGTGGTGGGGCATCCTGCTCTGCGCCGCAATGGGCATTATCGCCGGGCTGCAATCCGGTATCCTGACGACGCTGCTCTACAAGATCGAGGATCTCTTCGAGGCGCTGCCGATCCACTGGATGTGGTGCCCTGCCCTCGGCGGCCTCTTCATCGGCCTTGGCGGCCTGATCGAGCCTCGGGTGCTCGGCGTCGGCTACGACATCATTGACGGCCTGCTGAACAGCTCCATCCTGCCGGCGGCGGTGCTGACGATCCTGCTGGTGAAAGCCGCGATCTGGCTTGTCGCCCTCTCATCGGGCACGTCAGGCGGCGTGCTGGCGCCGCTGCTGATCTTCGGCGGCGCGCTCGGCTGGCTGGTCGGGCTTTTTCTTCCCGGCGATCCCGGTTTCTGGGCGCTGCTCGGCATGGCTGCCATGATGGGCGGCACCATGCGTGCGCCGCTCACCGGCACCTTCTTTGCCGTGGAACTGACGGGCGACGTCTCCTCGCTGCTGCTGCTTCTGGCGGCAACCGTTTCCGCCTACGCGGTGACGGTACTTCTGCTGCGCCGGTCGATCCTGACGGAAAAGATTGCCCGTCGCGGCCAGCACATCACCCGCGAATATGGTGTCGACCCGTTCGAATTCTCCCGCGCCCGCGACATCATGATCAGGGAGGTCGAAACGTTCCCGGCCGAGATGACGGTCGGTGAAGCGACCAACTTCTTCGCGGCGACGCCGAAGACCCACCGCGTCTACCCGGTCGTCGATGGCAGAGGCTACGTGAAGGGGCTGGTCTCGCGCGGTGATGCGCTACGCTGGCAGCAGGATGGAACGCTCGCCGACCAGTCGCTCGGCGATCTCGTCTCCGACAGCTCGCTACCAACAGCCCATCCTGACGACACGGTCGGTTATGTCGCCGATTTGATGCTCGCAACCGATGCCGGCCGCATCCCGATCGTCGACGCCGAAAACGGTGAGTTGCGTGGCCTCGTCGCCCGCAAGGATCTGCTGCGGCTGCGCCATTCGCTGCGGGCCAACGAGACGGAGCGCCGGCCCTATTTCGGACCGCGCCGGCAGGTGAACGAAGGAAACGCGTGAGATAAGCAGCGGTAGTATGAGTGGTGACCGTAACCGTTAGCTTCTGGCGGTTGCGGGCCACGCAAGACCAAGTTGATCCTCGGCATTCGTCTAGCTGGCAAAATCCCGGGCATTGTCGCGTTGTGTCCTATCTAATGATCCACGCTGTCCGGATGCACCTCCATTTTTCGGCTTGGTTACCGTGAGCAGGCAGGCGATGCGGTGGTGAGCCAACCTTAAAATAACGCGATGCTTTTTACTCTAATATTGCAGCAAACGATGGCGCCGCTGGCGCCTCAGATGGCGCATGTTCCGACAGATCGACATATTTTGTAGGTAGCGACCATCATGTGCGCACATGATGGTCGCACCGCGTCACTTGCCGAGCCAGCGATATTCCTCGATCGACGCCTTGCCGGTCTTCTTGTCGTAGAGGCATATCAGGTTGACATTCTTGACCTTGCTCTTGCCCTTGCCCACCGAGCCGCGCAGGAGCACGGCGACTTTGCCCGTCGCGTCGTCGAAGACGATGGGAGCGGTCGCCTCCGGCGTATCCAAGCCCGACTGGCCGATGCAGGTGCCGTTCACCTTGGCAAAGAGCGCATTCCATGCGGCATCGCTGGAGGCCCCGGCATAGTGAGCCGAAAGCAGCATCGCGGCCGCCGCGATCGTCATTTTCCTGATCATTTTCAAACCATTGTTGGATGGAGAAGAATCGTTCGTCGCATGGACCCGTCTAGTGATGGATATGCGGGGCTAAAACA
This sequence comes from Rhizobium sp. BK377, assembly GCF_014193935.1. Taxonomy (NCBI): domain Bacteria; kingdom Pseudomonadati; phylum Pseudomonadota; class Alphaproteobacteria; order Hyphomicrobiales; family Rhizobiaceae; genus Rhizobium; species Rhizobium sp. BK377. Next base: position 47,817 of record NZ_JACIAC010000008.1, on the reverse strand, counting down.
AGGCGGCGAATGGCCCGGATGAAGAGAGCTACGGATTCATTATTCAAGATTGTGCTTATATTCTTCCCGTGCAAGGCTGCTGTGAGCGGGAGGAAACGGCCATGAATGGTGCAGACAGCCTGTGTGATACGCTGCTGGCAAACGATGTCAGAGTGTGCTTTGCCAATCCCGGCACGTCGGAAATGCATTTCGTGGCAGCACTCGACCGCAAGCCCGAGATGCGTTGCGTTCTCGGCCTCTCCGAGGGCGTCGTTACCGGAGCAGCCGATGGTTATGCGCGCATGACCGACCGGCCGGCCGCGACCTTGCTTCACACCGGGCCGGGGCTGGCAAACGGCCTTGCCAATCTCCACAATGCCCGCCGGGCAAGGGTTCCCCTCATCAACATCGTCGGCGACCACGCCTCCTATCATCTTGCTCTCGATGCGCCGCTGACATCTGATATCGAAAGGCTTGCCGCGCCGATGTCGAACTGGGTGCGTCGCATCAGCGGCCCCGAGGATGTGGCAGGCGCGACGGAGGCTGCCTTCCGTGCCTCACTGTCACCTCCCGGTGTGGCAACGCTCATCCTGCCGGCAGATGCCGCCTGGGGGCATGTCGAAACGGATCAGCCAACCAGGCTGCCTCGGCCGATGCCATCGGCCGTGAACATGGACGTCGTGCGCCAGATTGCCGCCGCCATCAGAGATACGCCCGGCGAGGTCGGCATTCTTCTCAGCGGCGCGGCTGCCCGTGCAGACGCGCTGGAGATCGCGGGTGCAATTGCGGCCGCCAGGGATGTGCGCCTCTTCTGCGAGATGCAGCTGCCGAGGGTCGAGCGCGGCCGCGGCCGTGTCGCCCTCACCCGCATCCCCTACCCGATCGACGCCGCGCTGGATCTGCTGGCCGATATCGATGTGCTGGTACTGGCGGGCGCACCCGAGCCAGTCGCCTTCTTTGCCTATCCGGGAAAGCCTGGACGGCTGGTGCGCAAAGGCTGCAAGGTTCTGACCCTTGCAAGGCATGGCGAGGATCTCAAAGGCGCGCTGGAGGCATTGCGGGACGAACTCGGCGTCCGGCAGTCACTGCCTCCGTCAGGATCGTCAGCCCTTTCCGACGATATCGTTCCTTTCGGACATCTGACCGAGGATGCGATTGCCGTGATGGTGGCGGCGAGACTTCCCGATGATGCCATCGTCTGCGACGAAGGCGTTACCTCCGCCCGCCGCTTCTTCGAACTTTCGGCTGGTGCGGCGCCGCATGATTACCTGATGAACACCGGCGGCTCGATCGGCTGCGGCATTCCGCTTGCGACGGGTGCTGCGGTCGCCTGTCCCGACCGCAAGGTCATCAATCTGCAGGCAGACGGCAGCGCCATGTATACGGTCCAGGGCCTGTGGACGCAGGCGCGCGAAAATCTCGACGTGATCACGATCATCTTTGCCAACCGCGCCTATGCCGTGCTGCATGCCGAGATGCGCAATGTCGGCGTCGACGGCATCGGCGAGAATGCCCGGCGGATGATGAACCTCGATCACCCGGCCTGGGACTGGGTGTCGGTTGCCAAGGGCATGGGCGTTGATGCCGCGGGTGCCCATAGCTGCGAGCAATTTGCCGATCTCTTCGAAAGCGCGCTCAGGCGCCGCGGACCGTTTCTCATCGAAGCGATCATCTGAGCTTTCAGGCAAACCGATTGGCAAGCCCGCCTTTGAGACGTAGCATTCCGGCCTCAAACCGAAAGCAGAGACCTTGCGACTGCCGATCTATAGCGCGTCTCAATCACTTCCCCATACATCGATCAGCATCTTGAGAAATCGCTCCGCTGCCGGCGACAAGGTGCCGCCGCGACGTCGAACCACGCCGATAGTGCGTGATATCTCGGGATTGCGGATAGGGCGGGTGATCAGAAAAGGATGGTCCTCTCGCGGGGTTGCCATGCGTGGCAGCACAGAAATTCCAAGGCCTGCCTCTACCAATCCGAGTGAGGTGGACAGATGGGTGACCTCGTAGAACCATCGAAGCTTGATGTTCGATTTTGCCAGCGCCGCGTCGAGCAGCGTTCTGTTGCCGCTAGATCGGTGAACTGTAATCAGATGATAGGGCTCCAGTTCCGCCCAGCCGACCCATGGTTTTGCTGCAAGAAGGTGATCCTTGCGCGCTGCAAGCACGAACGGGTCTTCCGCAAGCCGCTCGAAGGTCAGATCCGGATCCGAAGTGCCCATGATATTTATGCCGAACTCGACTTCCCCGCGTGCCACCGCTTGAAGACCGTCGGTTGCCGGCAAATCGAGGATACGAAAGCGGATGTTCGGATACTCCTGATTGAACTGTCGAATGACGGTAGGCAGGAAATAGAATGCTGCCGTCGGGAGGCACGCGATCGTCACCAACCCGCCTCGATTGGCTCCAAGGTCGCGGACAGCAAACAGAGAGCCGTCGAACTCCTCCAGCATGCGTCTGACGAGCGGCACGAGCTCCGTGCCGAGAGCCGTCGCGGAGACATGCCTTGTCGTCCGCTCCAGGAGCGGCGCTCCGATGACCTGCTCCAGTTTTTGAATGCGGCGGCTCAACGCAGGCTGTGACAGATGCAGGGCGTCGGCGGCACGATGAAAGCTCTCCAGCTCTACGACGCTGAGGAAGGCTCGAAGGTCAAGGATCTCGCAATTAATGCTCATTCTGCATCAATCCTCCGATTTTTAGCATTTCACAAATAAACGCTTCTTCCGATAATTGGATCAACTGGAGCCGATTGATACGGCGATGACATAATTCGGATGGAAGCACAAGCGATGAACGACCTGTTGGCGATCCCTTGCGTACTGATGAGAGGCGGCACCTCGAAAGGGCCGTTCTTCTTGGCAAGCGATCTGCCTGCGGCTGCCGATCAACGTGACAAGATCCTGCTCTCCGTCATGGGCTCGGGTCATCCGTTGCAGATAGACGGCATCGGTGGCGGCAATCCCGTCACGAGCAAGGTGGCCATCGTCGGACCTGCCAGCATCCCCGGCGCTGACGTGGATTATCTCTTCGCCCAGGTGCGGGTCGACCAGCAGAGTGTCGATACCTCCCCGAACTGCGGCAACATGCTGGCCGCGGTCGGCCCGTTTGCCATCGAAGCCGGACTTACCCCGGTTCGTGGCGAAACGACACTCGTCCGGATCCATAACGTCAACACGGGCAAGCTGATCGAGGCCGAAGTTCCCACTCCAAACGGCAGCGTCTCCTATCTTGGCGAAGCTGCAATCGACGGCGTGCCCGGCCGCGCAGCGCCGATCGCGCTGACCTTCATGGACGCAGCAGGGGCTCGTACCGGACAGCTCTTTCCCACTGGCAAGCCAGTCGATTTGATCGGCGGTGTCGCTGTCACCTGCATCGACTGTGCAATGCCGATGATGCTGATCGAGGCAGGTTCGATCGGAGCGACCGGCTTCGAGTCGGCGGCAGAACTCAATGCTGATAAGGAATTGCTGGGGCGGCTGGAAAAGCTGCGCATCGCTGCCGGCGAACGGATGGGCCTTGGCGACGTGAGCAATCAGGTCACGCCGAAGCCGGTGCTCATTTCCCGGCCAAAATCGGGAGGTGACATCAGCGTACGGTATTTCATGCCGCATCAATGTCATCCGTCGCTTGCAACAACCGGCGCCGTAGGGATCGCCACGGCCTGCATCAGCCAGGATACAGTCGCCTCGCGTCTGATCGGCCGGCGTGCCCCTCCGGTTGTTCTTTCCATAGAGCACCCAAGCGGCCACTTGGACGTCAAACTATATGAGAGGGACGGCAAAGTCGTCGCCGGAATCCTTCGCACCGCGCGCCGGCTGTTCGAAGGACATGTATTCGCAAAACCTGTCACGCAACTCGGTTGCGCGGCATAATAATCGTGGCCGCCGGGAGGGCGCCACCAACAGGAGGAGAATATCATGCGCAAGCTCATGCTCGCCCTCGCGGCAACTGTCGTGTTTGCCGGTTCTGCGTTCGCGGACCCGGTACGCATCAGCGTTGGCTCTTACAACCTCAACAACCTCCCCTTTCCTGTCGCGCAGGGGCTTGGCCTTTATGAAAAGGAAGGCCTGGAGGTGACCGTCGAAAACTTCGCATCGGGCGGGTCGAAGACGCTTCAGGCGCTTGTTGCCGGTTCGACGGATATCGCCGTCGGTTTCTACGACCATACGATCCAGATGCAGTCGCAGAAGAAGGCTGTCGTGGCGTTCGTGCAGCTCGCCCGCAATTCAGGGCTCGTGCTGGCCGGCGGCAAGAACAGCACTTTCGACCCGGCTAAACCGGAAACGATCAAGGGCGCAAAGATCGGGATTACCTCGCCGGGCTCGTCTTCCGATTTCTTCGTCCGCTATTACCTGCAGCGCCACGGCTTGTCCGCCGCCGACGTCTCACTGATCGGCGTTGGCTCGGGATCTGCCGCCGTCGCGGCCCTTGAGCAGGGCAAGGTCGACCTCCTCGTCAACTACGATCCGGCAGCGACCTTCATCGAGGCCAAGGGCGTCGGCAAGATCCTGATCGACGGGCGCAGCGACGAGGGTGCGAAGGCGATCTATGGCGGGATTTACCCGACCTCCGTCCTCTATGCCACGCAGAGCTATATCGAGGAAAATCCGGAGACCATCCAGAAGGTCACGAATGCGACCGTCAAGGCGCTTGAGTGGATGAATAGCCACTCGGCGGAGGAGATCGTCGACAAGCTGCCGAAAGAGTTCATTTCCGGCGATCGTGACACCTACGTCAAGGCGGTCGAGAACGCGAAGGCGATCTTCTCGAAGGACGGGCGCATCAACGAGGAAGATATCAAGATTCCCCTCGCCGTCCTGAAGAGCTTCAACGAAAAAGTCGCCGCGGCCGAGATCGACCTGACGAAAACTTACACGAACGAATTTGTCGGCAAGGTCCCGAACGTCGCAGCCAACTGACAGGAGGAGGTCATGGCATTGACCGTAGTGAAAAAAACCGCACCCCCGACGGACAGTCCGTATCAATCAAAGCCGATGGTTTCCATCGACGCGGTCACCATGGCCTTCGGCGCCTATGTGGCCGTGCAGGATGTGAACCTGAAAGTCTCCGATGGCGAGTTCCTCGCCATCGTCGGTCCAACCGGCTGCGGCAAGAGCACAATACTCAATGCAATCGCCGGCCTGCTGAAACCTGCTGATGGCACCGTATCGATCGACGGTCAGCCGGTACGCGGGGTCCAGAACGACATCGGTTATCTCTTTCAGCAGGATGCCTTGCTTCCGTGGAAGACCACGATCGAGAACGTGGAGCTCGGACCCATGTTCAAGGGCGTCGGCACTGCAGAACGTCGCGAGCAGTCGATGAAATGGCTGGCGAAAGTCGGGCTCAAAGGGTTCGAGCACCGTTATCCGCATCAGCTTTCAGGAGGGCAGCGCAAGCGCGTGCAGATGGCCCAGGCGCTGATCACCGGCCCCAAGGTCATCCTGATGGATGAACCCTTCTCCGCGCTCGATATCCATACCCGCCACCTCATGCAGAACGAACTGTTGCGGCTTTGGCAGGAGGAAAGGCGCGCAGTGGTCATGATCACGCACGACCTCGAGGAGGCAATCGCTCTCGGTGATCGGGTCGTGGTGCTTGCCGCCGGACCGCGTTCGCGCGTGATCGACAGCTTCCCCGTCGATCTCGAACGCCCGCGCGATGTTGCGGAAATCAAGCTCGATCCGCGTTTCATGGATCTTTATCGCAACATTTGGTCATCGCTGCGCGGCGAAGTGGAGAAAAGCTATGAACGCCATGACTGAACGCCTCATCCAGATCGTGCTGCTGGTTGCAATTGTCGGCGGCTGGCAGGTCGGTGTCGCGGCCGGCTTCATCGATGTCTTCTTTTTCCCGGCTCCGGTCGACATCTTCAACCAGGTGGTATCCTGGGTGGCGGACGTCAGCTTTTATAGCCATGTCGCCATTACCCTGACGGAAACCGTGCTAGGCTATCTGGTCGGAACGGCATTTGGCGTGGCGGCAGGCGTCTGGCTCGGTCTCAGCCGTTCGACCGCGCGCATTCTGGACCCTTTCATCAAGGGTTTGAACGCGATCCCACGAGTCGTGCTTGCGCCGATCTTCGTACTCTGGCTCGGCCTCGGTCTCTGGTCCAAGGTGGCGCTTGCCGTGACGCTGGTGTTCTTCGTCACCTTCTTCAACGCCATGCAGGGTGTCCGGGAAGTGAACCCGGTGGTGCTATCGAACGCCCGTATTCTAGGGGCCAGGAGGTCGGACCTGCTCCGCCACGTCTACTTCCCTGCAGCAGCGAGCTGGATCCTTTCCTCCTTACGCACATCGGTCGGCTTTGCCGTCGTTGGAGCGATCATCGGTGAATACCTCGGCTCTTCAGCTGGTCTCGGCTACCTCATCGCTCAGGCGGAAGGCAATTTTGATGCAGTCGGCGTCTTCGCAGGCATCCTGATCCTGGCAGTGTTTGTCTTGATTATCGACAGCATCCTGGACGTCGCCGAGAAGCATCTCATCAAGTGGCGAACGAGCGTTTCGGAACGGCCCGCGTGACGATCTTTAGCAGCGACAGAGAAACATGTTCCAAGCGCTCTTCCTTTACCGAAAAGGGAGAGCGCAGGCGTTCTGCGCAGCCACTGGCAGGGATCGGCTTTCCAGTCGTTTAACCGTTTCTCATCGAAGCGATCATCTGAGCTTTCAGGCAAACCGGTTGGCAAGCCGGTCGTTGAGACGTAGCATTCCGGCCTCAAGCCGGAAGCCGAGGCGGATCATGACAGTTTCATCCCCGCAGCCCTCACCGCAGATCCTGCTGACCAGCGCCGGACGGGCGTGGAGCGGGCTGGCGGCCGACTTCCTGCATATTCCGCGCGGCATCTCCCGCGTTCCGGGTGGTGACATGCATCGTCTTGGCATTCACTTCGGCCCGCCCGTCAATGCCGATTGCCGCTGTGGCGGCCGACGCATGCGCCGCGTCCAGAAGCCCGGCGATATCGATGTCATCCCAGCCGGCCTCGATGGTTCCTGGGAGGATGACGCCGATTGCCGGATCCTGCGCGTAAGTCTCGACCCCTCGCGGCTGGAGCAGGTTGCCGGAGATCTCGGGCGTGATGCCGGCAAGATCGAGCTGCAGCCAAGATTCCAGCTGCGTGACACCGGCATCGAGGCGATCTGCCGGGCGATCAAGGCGGATCTGGAGGCCGATATCCCGTCCGACCCGCTCTATATCGATCTTCTCGCCAACGCGCTCGCCATCCGGCTGATCGAGACGTCGAGCGATGGCGCTCCCCGGCCCGAGATCGGTCGTGAACAAAAACTCTCGGCCCGGCAATTGCGGATGCTGACGGAATTCATCGAGACCCATCTGGACCGGAAGCTGCATCTGACGGATCTGGCTGTCGTTGCCGGCGTCAGCGTCACAAGGCTGAAGAGCCTGTTTCGCAACAGCACTGGCTTTTCCGTGCACCAATATGTCATCCGCCGCCGCGTCGAATATGCACGTGCCCTGATGACGACGACGGATATGGCCGCAAGCGAGATTGCCGTTGCCGCAGGCTTTGCCCATCAGAGCCATATGGCAACGACCATGCGCCGGCTCATCGGCCAGACACCCGGAGAGATCTTGCGCGAAGTGAGCGAATTCCGCCCGAAATTGCAAAGACCAGCCTGAATTTGTGCGACGCCTTCGGTGCGGCCCCCTAGTCCTTGCGCGTCACCAGCAAGGAGAAAGACATGATTGCAATCCTTGGAGCCGCCGGAAAGATCGGTTATTCGACCGCCAAGGCCCTGCGCGAGGCAGGGGTGCCCGTGCGCGCCATCCTGCGCGATCCGATAAAGGCTGACCGCCTGAGCGCCATCGGCTGCGAAGTCGCATTTGCCGATCTGCAGGACGCCAGGGCGCTTGCCGGAGCGATATCGGGTGCCGACAGTGTTCAGGTCATTCTGCCGGCCGACCCGCGGGCCGCAGACATAAAAGCCGATATGCGCCGCTCGATCGAAAGCATTGCCGGGGCATTGGAGGAGGCGCGCCCTGGCCTCGTGCTTGCGATTTCCGATTACGGCGCCCATCTCGGCGAAGGCTTCGCCATGCCGAGCATGTTCTACCTGTTTGAACAGCGCCTTCGCCAGCTGGATATGCGCCGGATATTCCTGCGCTCGGCCGAGCATATGGAAGGCTGGGGCCGCGTTGCGCCGATAGCGATCGCAACCGGCATTCTGCCGAGCTTTCATGACCCTGTCGAAAAGCAGATCCCCAACGTCTCGGCACAGGATGTCGGCCGGATCGCCGCCGATCTCCTGCTTCGGCCCGACATCGAAACGCGCGAGCAGATCGTCCACGCCGAAGGCCCGCGCCGCTATAGCGCAAGCGACGTGGCCGCAGCGCTGAGCCAACTGCTGGGGCGCACGATTACGGCTCAAGCCCTGCCCCGCTCGCAATGGCGGGAAAGCCTGGGCCGGGTGATGAGCGCCAGCGCTGCCGATCTCCTGACCGAGCTTTACGAGGTTCACAGCCGAGGCGGCCTCATCGATGTCGAGCCGAATGCGCGCGATGTCCGCCGAGGCTCCACCGAACTGATCGACGCGCTCAGACCTGTTGTCGCCGTGCGGTGACTTTAGGAAAGACCCCGCAAGCCGGAACCGGGTGAGGCTGAGGGGATTTACCCCTCAGCATAGGAGGTTCCGATGATCCGCAAACTGAAGTCTGGCGAATATCGTCTCTATTCCCGCAAACCCGATGCGAGGACGCACAAACGCAAGAACCTGGGCACTTTCAAGACCCGGGAGGCGGCTGAGAAACACGAGCGCGAAGTGCAGTACTTCAAGCATCACTAGAGCAACTCAGCAAACGTGCGTAGCGGCAGCAATAGCGCCGTTGTTGCGACAACTGCTCAACATGTTCAGCAGATCGGCTTCGCGTCAGCGGCCCGCCATGCCTTTCGGGTCACCCTGATAAGTAGCACCGCGGTTGGGGTCGCTGTAATAAGTCCGATAGCCGCCGCTCGAATATGTCTCTCGATAGGTGCCATTGAGCTGCTGATGCGTCTGCGAATAGAGATCTCCGTTTCGATAAGTGTTGTAGCCGCCGCCGAGATTCTGCTCTCTGATATAGGTATTGCCTGAACTGTCGGTAGAACACGGAGCCGAGACCAGATCGCAGGAAGCAGATGCGTTCCCGGCGGCCAGCAAGAAAATCCCAAACAAAACTGCTTTCATGCAAACTCCCTTTTCGCGAAAATGAATGCCACGCATGAGAGCAATGTACCCGAAGGGCGAAAGAGAACAAATAGAAAACATTTGGGCTCTGCCTCGCCCCGTCAACCGTTCGGGCCTTGTGACGATCGCGATCATCCGGTTGCTTGCAGCTTCCCTTTGCATCTGGCTTGCGTGAGACCTGTTCGTCGCTGAAGCGAGTTTTCGCCAGCTATTCCCGCACGAAGGCGCTGCGCAGCCAGTCGAGGAAATGACCCGCTGCCGGCGAGAGCGCTCGGCCAGGCTGAATGACGGCCACGAAACCGTTCTGGTAGGTCAGGAATTCCGATCGTTCCACCAGCTTGCCGCTTTTCAGCTCGTTCAGCGCAAAACGTCGCTCGACAAGCGCCACGCCAAGCCCGCTGACGGCGGCGCTGACGCAAAGATACATATGCGGAAAATAGAGCTCCGACTGCGCCGAGATCCTATATCCGGTCGCCGCCTGCCAGTTGGTCCATTGTTCGCTCAAACTGTCGGGCGAAATGCGGGTCGGGAAGCTGAACTCATCGCCAGTGGCACTGAACGGATAATCCGGTGCAGACACCAGGCCAAAGGAGACCGAGGCGAGCGGGATATGCTCGCGCCTGAACTGCGGCCGCGACAGGCGATCCCAGCTCAGCATGATATCAACCCCGTCTCTCGCCCGGCTCGGGCCAGCGTCGCGCGCGCTCGACGACATCGTCAGCTGCACGCGGCAATTTGGATAGAGGCTGTAGAATTCCGCCAGACGCGGCACCAGCCAGACCATGGCGAAGGTGGCGCTGCAGGAAAGATGCACGCTCGCTTCGTTCCGGCTCGACTTCAGCTCCTGATAGCGCTCCTCCAGAAGATCGAAGGCCCGCGAGACCGTGGTGAAGAAGGCCGCTCCATCCTCATTCAGCCGAAGCCCTGTTCCCGATTTCTCGAAGACGGGAAGCCCAAGCTGCTCCTGCAGAAGCTGCAACTGCTTGGAAACGGCCCCATGCGTACGCCCCAGCTCGTCGGCCGCGCGTGTCACCGAGCCGAGACGTGCAGTAGCCTCGAAGGCCCGGAGATAGGAGAGAGGCGGCAGATGGCGGGCCATGATTTTCTCATGTGTGAGTTTTTCTAACGGATGAAGTGAGGATAACGCGCTTTTGGAAATTCAGATACTGCCATAAAAACATGATATCCTGGTGAACAGAGCAAAGACCCCCGCATAGATATCCGTTAATAATAGGTGAGTTTTGCCAACAGAGAAAGGAAATTTCATCATGCATATGACAAATACGCTCCGCCTGTGGCGCGAACGCTGGACCGAGCGCCGCCTCTTCGCCCGCGAACTGGGTACCCTGCCCGACGAAACGCTCCGGGATTTCGGCATGACGCGTGAATCCGCCTACGAGCAGAGCCACCGGCCCTTCTGGCGCGCATAAGCCGTCGATAGGTTCAGCCTGGCAACTGCCGGTGCCATAACAGCTCGACCGGATGGAAGCGCACGAGCGAGATCCGGTGCAGGCGTGCGGCCACCGGTTGCCAGAGGCCCGTCGCACCGCTGATTGCCGCTCCAGCCTCCTCTGGGTTCAACTGCTCGCCGAGCGTGACATGCGGCACCCAGTTTTCCGGCAGGTAATGCGGCCAGCACGCCGCCCCCGCAGAGGCGGCCGCGGCATGGAAGTTCCGATGGAGGAGGAGCAGCTCCTCGGAAACGACAGGTGCTGCGAACAGAACTGATGCCGGTCCGGGAAAAAGACCGATGGCAGAAAGTTTGACGCTGGGAGCGCGCATGTCAACGCTGAAGCGGTCGAGCGCGTGTGTGAGAGGCTCGGGGTCGAGCCCGTCATAGACTGCAAGCGATATGTGCGGCTCAGCCTTCAAGCGACGAGGAGTGACGACATCGGGTGAAATACGCTCCATGTGCTCGATGATCGGCTGAAGCTCTGCTGCAGCATACGGATCCAGCTCCATGTGAACGGCAAACGGCAAGGCATCACCTGCTGTGTTTGCGGCACTATGTCAGGCGAATGAGAGAGCAACAATACCTGTTCCGGCGCATCCCTGACGCAAAGTCGGGACGCCCGCTTCACGCCGGCGGCATCCTCTCGAATTTCGGCACGGCCGGATCGAGGTGGTCCCAGCCATATCCGGCCGCAGTCCAGGATACCAGTTGCGGCTGATAGCGGCTTGGGTCGTCGAGGCTTGCCGGCGTAACGATGAAGACCTCGGGCATGTCGGGAAAGGTCATGTAGACGGCTGAACCGCATGTCGGGCAGAAGCCGCGCTGCTTGACGGTTCCACCGTCGCCGACGGTCTGCCAGAGGGATGCCTCTCCCTCGACCTTCACCTCCGCTGCCACGAAAGTCAGATGCGATTGATGTCCGGTGCCGCTGGAGCGCTGACACTGCCGGCACTGACAATCGACCATGACGGCTGGCTCGCCTGATATCTCGTAACGGATCGCGCCGCAGGCGCAGCCACCGATATAGGACTTGGTCATGTCGTTTTCCTCCTCGTTCAATGCCGTGTCTGCGAAGACGCCTCTTCGGCGACGACAGCGTCGAGCCGCTCGACAACCTTCTTCCAGCCCTCGCCCATGTTGCGATAGGCTATGTCGTTCTTCGGAAGCACGAAGCCGGAATGGACGAGGCGCAGGCGCGTCCCTTCCTCGGTCCTGGCAAGGGTGAAGGTGACGACCGTCTCCAGTTTGGAGCCGTAGCCGTCAGCATTGCTCTCATGGCCGCCCTTCCATGCATACGACAGGCGCTCATTCGGCACGACGTCGAGCACCTCGCAATGAATGGTACCATCCCATTCGCCGGCCGGTTTGGTCTGAAAGGTGAAGCGGTTGCCGGGCACGGGCGCAAATCCATCAGGCGGCATCAACCAGCGGCCGATCAGCTCGCCGCTGGTCAGCGCCTTCCAGATGATGTCAGGCGCATGCGGGAAGACTTCATCGACCACGATGGCCTGGGTGTCGGAGGCGTGTCTTTCGGGATTCATGGTTTGGTTCATGGGTCGATTTCCTTCAAGAGCTTTCTGAGATCGGTGAAGCGTTCGCGCCAGAAGATGTCGTAATGGCCCATCCAGTCGGCCAGCGGCTCCAGACCACTTGGCTCGGCGCGGTAATAGACATTGCGCCCCTCCGGGCGCTCGCTGACGAGGCCGGCCTGTTTCAGGGACTTGAGATGCTGGGAGATGGCGCCCTGCGTGACATTGCTGCCGCGGGTCAACTCGACCACGGTGATTTCCTTGGAATTGACGATGCGCTCGAACACGGCCCGCCGGGTGGGATCGGCAAGGGCACGCATGACAGCGGTTATGGCTTCGGCTTCGATCATGAAAAATCCAATAGCAGATACTAATCAATTAGTCAACACTATTGCATCTGAGCGCAATCAAAGACGGGTAATGCAACCCGCATGACGCCTTACGATCTGGTATCGGTAAGGGGCGAACGGACCTCCACACAGGCATCGCCGAACATACCTGCCCTCACCCGTGCTGTTGCCGGTGCCTGGCGATATCAGTGGACGGAACCTCGAACCGGTAGGCGCAGTTATACAGGCGAGCATCTGCGAGATTCACCCCATGTATGTCATCCTTGGCGCATCCGGACATATAGGCTCAGTCGTCATCGACGCCTTGCAGGCGTCGAGCGAGAAAGTCATCGCCGTCGTTCACAGCGCGCAAAAGGCCGCCGCCATAAAGCATGGCGGCGTTGAACCCGTCATTGCCGATGTGGCCGACACCGGGCAGCTTCGCTCCATCCTGCAAAAAGGGCGCCGCGCCTTTCTGCTGAATCCGCCGGGGGATATCAAAGGCGACACGAATGCCGAAGAAATGAAGACCGCCAGGAGTATTGCCGCAGCGCTCGACGGGTCCGGGCTTGAGAAACTCGTCGTGGCATCGACCTATGGAGCGCTTGATGGCGCCGGCATCGGCGATCTCTCTGTACTGTATGAATTCGAACGCCTCGTGAAGGCAAGCGGCATTCCGACCGCCGTCAACCGCGGCGCATATTACTTCACCAATCTCGACATGCTTCTGCAGTCTGTGAGGGAGACCGGGCGCCTGCTCACGCCCTTCCCCGCTGATATGAAGATGCCGATGGTTTCGCCAAGGGATCTCGGAGAGGCCGCCGTCGCTCGCCTCAAAAGCCCGGTTGACGATATCGGGATAGACTATGTCGAAGGTCCCGAGCGCTATTCCTTCGCCGATGTCGCCAACGCGTTTTCATCGCTTCTCGGCCGTCCCGTTACGATAGAGACGATCGCCCGCGAGAAATTCGAGGAATATTATCTCGGGCTTGGCTTTTCATGGGCAGCCGCCCGTTGCTATGCGAAGATGACTGAAGTCACCATCGACACCGGTTTCGAAATGCCCGGCCGTCCCCATCGGGGCGGGACGACGCTGGATAAGCATCTCGAAGCGCTTTTGGCAAAACACTGACGAGTCTCGCAGATACACGGCGATACAAAAAACCCCGTCTGCTGAAACATTTCCTATTCATCCCTCTGTTCAGATAGGCCCGTCGCCCGGTTACGGGTTCACCAGTCTGAGGGAAAGATAGTTAGATGAAGACCACCATGATCATGGCAGCAGGCGCTCTCATCATCGCCGGCGGAACGGGCCTGACGTCGGTTTATGCCGACCAGCCCATCCGGCGCACCGACCTCGTCAAGAACGACATCGACGTGCCCGGTCACGAGGCCTCACAGGTCCGCGTCGATTTCGGCCCCGGCGCCTTTGCGCCCAAGCATCACCATCCGGGCGAAGAGATCGCCTATGTCATCGAAGGTACACTGGAATATCAGCTGGATGGTCGAAAGCCTGTGACGCTCAAGGCCGGCCAGTCGCTGTTCATCCCCACGGGCGTCGCCCATTCGGCGCGGAATGTCGGAGATGGCAAGGCCTCGGAACTCGCCACCTATATCGTCACCAAGGGTTCGCCGCTCGTTGTACCGGTGAAGTAATCAGGCGGAAGATACGAGCCATCGCGCTATTGGCGGTGGCCGGCGACGGCAGATGATCAGCCCGCGACGAGAATTTCAGCAGGCTTTCTCGACGATCGCTCCCTTTAAACCTAGCGCCTGACGACTGGCCCAGCTTACTGACTGGACGAAGCGGGCTCATTCTCGTCGTAGAGCCGGACACCCGGGATAGCGGGCAGCCAGGGCTCGCGTCTGACAGTCCATACCTCGACCATGGGCCTGATATTATCAGGTGCCGTATCCAGGGTTCCGACAAAGACTTCCACGCCATCGTCGAACATGAAAAACAGCCGCGAGCCGCAGATCGGGCAGAAGGATCGCTTGTCGTAGGTGTTGATCTCGCCATCCATCTTGAACTTCGAGCGCCGCCAGTTGGCTGTCGCCGAGAAGATCGAGCCGGTGAGCTTCCGGCACTTGGTGCAGTGGCAGAGCCCTGATTGATACGGCTCGCCTTCGACTTCGTATCGGACTGCGCCGCAGGCACAGCCGCCTGTTCTAATAGTGCCCATCGCCCTTGCCTCCTCCGCACCGGCACATGCATCACCCAGCATAGCCGATATAGGGCCGAATGCAGCCTGCTTGTCGCCAGCCGTTACCGGTGATATGAGCTCTGCATGGACAGGACCGTGATCAACACCGTCGCGATGATGATGCCGCGCTCATAGCGTGGCGGGTTTCGTGCGTCCATAATGCACCAGTGACCGCCCTCGAGGCGGTCTTTTTATGGGTCGATCCGTCTCGCGGGCAAACAGCCTTCGGAAGGATCAACCGATGAACGAGCCCGATACCTATATCACCACCTCCATCCCCTATGTGAACGCCGCCCCGCATGTGGGTTTTGCGCTTGAACTCGTGCAGGGCGACGCCTATGCGCGCCATTTCCGCCTGCTTGGCCGCAACGTCCGTTTTCAGTGCGGCACCGATGACAACAGCTTGAAGAATGTTCGCTCGGCGGAAGCTGCGAGCGTGCCCGTAGCGGATTTCGTGAACGCCAATGCCGACAGGTTCGAACGGCTCGGGACGCGCCTCGATATTTCCAACGATGAATTCGTGCGCACCTCGCGCGACCCGCGGCATGTCGCTTGCGTGCATGCCTTGTGGAACGCCTGCGCCGACAATGGCGACCTCTATCGCAAGGCCTATGAGGGCCTCTATTGCGTCGGCTGCGAGCAGTTTTACGAGGCGTCGGACCTCGTTGACGGCTGCTGCCCGGAACACCGTGTGCCCCTCGAACTCGTCAGGGAGGAAAACTGGTTCTTCCGCCTCTCACGCCACGGCAAGCGGCTGCTGCACCTCATCGAAACCAACGAGCTGAAGATCGTGCCGCCCCACCGGCGCAACGAGGTGCTCGTACTCGTCAGGCGCGGCCTCGACGACATCAGCGTCTCGCGCAGCGCCGAACGGGCGCGCGGCTGGGGTGTTCCCGTGCCTGATGGTGATGAAGTCGTCTATGTCTGGTTCGATGCGCTGGCGAACTACCTGACGGGACTCGGCTACGGCACCGATCACGAACTCTTCGACCGCTACTGGACCACCAGCGGTGAGCGCACTCACGTCGTCGGCAAGGGGATTTCCAAGTTCCACGCCATCTATTGGCCGGCCATTCTGCTTTCAGCGGGTCTGCCGCCGTCGTCGATCACTGTACACGGCTATGTCACCGTCGATGGCCGGAAGATCGGCAAATCGGCTGGAAACGGCATCGATCCTGATGACATCATCAAGGCTTACGGCACGCCGGATGCGCTGCGCTATTACCTGCTCCGGCATGTCCGCTCGGGAGAGGATGGGGATTTCTCGGCCGAGCGTCTGGAAGCTGCCTGGACAGGAGAGCTCGGCGGCCAGCTCGGCAACCTCGCCAACCGGGTGCTGGCACTTGTCTCGTCGGCCTTCGGCGGGGTCGTTCCGCCACTGCAGGAGAGTGATTTCACGGAAGAGGCGGCGCGGCTTCCTGCGAAAGTGACTCAGGCCTTCGATGCTTATGAGCTGCATGTCGGCCTCGCTGATATCTTCGCTCTTGTTGGAGAGGCGAACCGGCGTTTTGCCAAACGCGCGCCATGGGCGGACGCCAAGGCCCTATTGGGTGACCTGACGCCCACGGAGAGGAAGGAGACGGGTGAGCGTCTCGGTGCCTGCCTTGCAGAGCAGGTGTACGGGCTGGCGGTGATTGCGCGGTGCCTTCTGCCCTTCCTGCCGCGATCGGCTGCGGCGTTGCATAGCAGGCTTGGGGTTGAGGTGCCTGATGTTTACAGCGCCCCGCTTGTCGTCGACGGGGTCAGAACGGCCTCGGACACGGTGCTCTTTCCGAGGAGAGTGCCGGGTCAAGCTGACGAACTGAGCGGCTGATTGGGCCGTGAGCCATTCCCAACACAGATGAGGGATGGTGAGGCATCACTACAGGGTCACACCCTCACCTCACCACATCGTCTTGGCGGCGCGCGCCGGCCATTCGCGGTCATAGGTCTCGTGGTCGAAATCACCGACTGCATCCTTCAGCATCTGTCCGGGCGTCGGCAGGTTTGCGGGATCGACGAAGTGGTCGGCGTTCCAGAGTTCGGCGCGCATCACCGCACGGGCGCATTGAAAATAGACTTCGACGATGCTGATGACGACGACAGTGCGCGGATGCTTGCCGTCCATCTCGAAGCTCTCAAGCAGCGCCTCGTCATTGGAAACGACGCCGCGGCCGTTGATGCGCATCACCGTGTTGGAGCCGGGGATGAGGAACATCAGCGAAAGGCGTGGATCGCGCACGATGTTGGAAAGCGAATCGACGCGGTTGTTGCCGCGCCAGTCGGGAAGATGCAGCGTCGTATCGTCAATGATGCGCACCACGCCACCGAGATCGCCGCGCGGCGAGCAGTCGAGACCTTCCGGGCCGACGGTCGCAAGCGCCACGAAGGGCGACCTCTCGATCATTCCGCGATAGAGCGGCGTCAGCGCCTTCGTTACCTTGTCGACGGAGGCCTGCGACAGGCCCGCGCCATAGATTGCGTTGAGCTCTTCGATATTGCTGATGATTTTCATCCGTATCCCGCCCGAGAGCGCCGTGCGTCCGTTCGGACGCACAAAGGACGCTCTAACCTCTTTGAATCTGCGCATCAGGCTTTCCGAAAATCGATTCGGATTTCGCGCCGATGCTGTGGTGCCGGCCGTCTGACCTGCGGCCGGGCGGACGCTACACCGATGCGCGACGCGCCGGAAGCTCAAAAATCGGAATGATCTCAGCATCTTTTTTGATGTCTTCCTCTGCGAGGAAAGCCGCGATCTCGCTCAGCACCGGCTCTGCCGAGATGATGCGCCGGTGGCCGAACCCATTTGCCCAGGACAGGCGCACATGATCGCCGGAAGCCGCATAACGCCGCGCGTGGTCGGCACTGACTTCCTTGTCGTCCTCGGCATGGATGACCAGCACCGGCTTGCCGATGGCTGCGGCAGTCTTTCCCGCATCGAATGCCTCCAGTCTCCGGCCGGTGACGCGCTCCACGACATCCTCGAGCGCGGCCTGTGCGGCCGGTTTCAGCCGCAGCATTCGGCCGAAATCGGTAAACAGCCATTGCATTTCACTCGGCGAGCCGATCAGCACCATACGCTCGGCCGAGACGGGCTTCACATCCGGCAGCATGGCGGAGGCAGAAACCATCAGCGCCGCGCCGCCGAAGGAATGGCCGATAACGGCATCGAAGTGGCCGAAGCGGGCTTCAGCCGCCGCAATCGCTTTGACCGCCAGCCCCATATGCAGGAAATGCCCGCCGGCCCGGCCGTGGCCGGGAAAATCGAGCGCGATCACTTCCGCACCCGTGTCTGCCAGCATCGTCACGAGGTCGGCCATATAGGCCATGCCGGATCCCCAGCCATGCGTGACGAGGTAACGCTTGCGCCGGCCGAGCGCCCCGCCGTTCAGCCTGTAAGCATGAGCGCGCGTACCCTCGACGGGCAGCAGGAAGCGTTCTGCGCTCGCGAGCCTCGCAACACCCGCCGCATGCGTCGCTCTCGCCTTCCCACCTTTGGGTCTGGCAGGTGGCGTTCGGCAGAACAGCCGGAAAGCCGCTTCGCCGGCAAGGCGCGGGGAAACGGCTTGCATGAGCGAAAATCCGAGGCGGGTGACCTTCAGCGTAAAGTTTGCCATGATGGGATTCCAATAATGTTCAACACTGAACAATAAAGTACAACGATGAACAAAAATCAATCCCTACCCTGGGATCATCCGCGTTTTCGCAGCTGGATCGCGGTGGCTCGCGCCTGCCAGCTCATGCAGCAATCCCTGGCGCGCTCGCTTTCTGATCTCGACATCAAGCCGCCGCATCTCGATATTCTCGTCAACCTCTATCGCTTCGAAGGCATTTCGCAGCAGGAGCTGGCACGCAAGCTGCTGGTCGGCCGCTCCAACATGAGCATGCTCTTGCCGCAGATGGAAAAGCGCGGCCTGATCGTGCGGCGAGATGACGAACGCGACAAGCGCGTGCTGCGCCTGCATCTCACACAAGAGGGCCGCAAGCTCACCGAGGAAGCCATGGCCATCCAGACGAGCCTTATCGAACGCACGCTGTCGGCAGAGCCGATCGAGCAATGCATGGCAACCGCCGATTCGATGGAGCGCATTATCGGAGTGTTGCTGCGGGATCTGCGCGACGAGGATTGAGGTTTATATTCTCCCGATCAATCTGCCGCAGACGTCGGAGATGGCTCGAGCATAGCCCCTGCACCGCTACGAGATTGTGTCGGCGCGCTGACGGGTATGGCTGCGGCGCTTCCTCCAGAGCCTATATGTTAGCAGAGCGCTTACGACCATCACTTGTCTATTGATTTCCGTTGCGAAATTATGCAAGATTTAGTTGTATCCATTGTGCCGGATCGATAGGCCAATGGCTGCTGAAGCGGTACCTTCGGATGACAACATGATCTGGAACCATCGCATCACACGCATCACTGTCGGTCTGCTGCTGCTGGCACTCATTACTGTCGTCGCATTGCCAGCGATCACCGGCTTTACGAGCCTTGACGGTACGGTCAACGCGCGTTTCGCTCTCGTCAATGCACCAATCGACGGCACGATTGCAGAAGAGCCCCTCAAGGTGGGCAGCCCGGTCAAAGGGGGACAGTCTCTCGCAGAGATCAAAAATACGCGCGTCAATCGCGCGATCCTCGCCTCGCTCGAAGCAGATCGCAACACGGCGCTCGACCGCGTCGCAGCGCTGAAAAAGGAACGGGCGGAACTCTCTCAGCTTCGCGAGGAGCTGTCCGCCAGATTGGAAGTCTACAGGCAGACCACCATTGCCAATCTTGAACGCGAAGTCGAAATCCTGCGGAAGAAGGTCGAGGTGTCGCAAGCTCAGGACCTGGTCGCGCAGGTCGACCTCAACCGCCGGATGGAGCTCAAGTCGAGAGGCATTCTTACGCAGAAGCTGGTTGAGGTCGCGCGCGCCGCCGGTGCTGCGACCGGCGGCGAGGTCGAAATCAGCAACTTAACTGTCGATCAATTGCAACAACGGCTCAATGCTGTCCGCCAGGGCATCTTTGTCTTCGGTGACGGACAGAATGATGTGCCCTATTCACGGCAGCGCGAAGACGAGGTCATTATTCACATCAACGACCTGAACTCGCGCATAGCCGAAAATGAGACGCGCGCTGCCGAAGCTCAAAAGCAGTTGCTCGAAGAGAAAAACCGCGTCAGCAGCCTTGAATCCGCAACCGCAATAGCACCGTTCGACGGTGTTGTCTGGAGCAGGAGTATCGTCAACGGTTCGAACGTGGTGCTTAACAACGAGCTGATGCGCCTCCTCGACTGTCGAGAACTGTTTGTCGATATCCTTGTTCCGGAGGTCGACTATGACGACATCTATCCGGACCTTGCTGCGCAAGTCCGCCTGTTCGGCCGCAGTGATGTCTTCAAGGGTACGGTCATTTCTGTAAGAGGCAGCTCGGCGGCTGTCGAAACCGATTCCTTTGCAGCCAGTCTGCCGCCATCGACACAGCGTAACGCCCGCATTCGGGTCCGCCTCGATCCATCCTTCATGAACGGGGATTTTGCGAACTTCTGCCAGGTGGGGCGCACCGTGCAGGTGCGGTTTTCCAAACACGGCATCAACCTGTCAAACTGGGTTAAAAACCTGTGGTTCAGTATCTTGTAGCACTGGTTCCGACCTTTCTCGTTCTGGCCTTCTTCTTCCTGGGGCCATTCAATTGGTCGCGCCATCGCACCTGGACGCGGACGGTGACCTGCGTGTTTGTGGCAGCAGTCCTACTGCGATACATGTTCTGGCGCTTGACCGAGACTGTTCTTCCCTATCCCAACGACGGTCTGAATTTCTATTGGGTCTGGATCCTGTTTGTGGTCGAGATTCTGGCCTGCGTCGAAGTGGTCCTTTTTTTGATATTGATGAGCCGCTACGTCGATCGGAGCGCAGAAGCCGACAGGCTGGCTCACGTTTTCTTTGCGCGCGACAAGCGTGAATTGCCAACTGTGGATGTTTTCATTCCTACCTATAACGAGCCGCTCGACGTGCTCGAGCGAACCATCATCGGTGCGCGCGCGCTGGATTATCCTGCCGACAAATTAAACGTGTATGTGCTTGACGACCAACGTCGGGACTGGCTCAAGGCCTATTGCGAGGAGAAGAACGCCATCCACGTCACGCGCGGCGACAATAAGCATGCCAAAGCGGGCAATATGAACAATGGGCTGAAGGTCAGCTCGGGCGAGTTTATTGCGATCTTCGACGCGGATTTTGTTCCCTATCGACATTTCCTGCGCCGGACACTGCCCTTCTTTAGCGATGAAAGCATCGGCATCGTCCAGACACCGCAACATTTCTTCAATGTCGATCCGGTGCAATCGAACCTGGGCTTGGAGAATATCTGGCCGGACGAGCAGCGCCTGTTCTTCGACGAGATCGCCCCGAGCCGGGACGCCTGGGACGTCAGTTTCTGCTGCGGGTCATGCTCGATTGCGCGGCGCACGGCCGTCGACGCCATAGGCGGGTTTCCGACGGAGTCGATCACCGAGGACCTGCTGACAACTCTTTCGATGCTCAACAAAGGCTACAAGACACGCTACCTGAATGAGCGGCTATCGATGGGACTGGCCGCCGAGAACCTGACAGGTTATTTCGTGCAGCGCGAGCGGTGGTGTCAGGGGGGTATTCAAACTCTTTACCTGTACAATGGCCCGCTGCGCGGACCGGGATTGACGCTCTTTCAACGGATCATGTTTCTGCCGATGTCATGGCTGGTACAGTATCTGGTCCGCTTCGCGATACTGCTCGTTCCGATCGTCTATCTCTGGCTCGGCCTGCTCCCGCTCTATTTCACGGAGATATCCGATTACGTGTCGCATCAGGTGCCGCTGCTGGCGGCGTATTTTCTGCTTATGCTGTGGATCACGCCGACCCGTTATCTGCCTGTGGTTTCCAGCGCGGTCGGGACCTTCGCGGCATTCCGCATGTTGCCTACCGTCGTCTCCAGCCTGGTGAGGCCATTTGGCAAGCCGTTCAGGGTGACGCCGAAGGGCAGCGGCAACGAGTCGAACCTGTTCGACCGTTACAGTTTCGCCTGGATCGCAAGCCTGATCACGGTCACCGTCCTCGGTCTTGTGGTCAATATCGTGCCGGAAACGTCGCCTATACAAGGTCAGTTTTCGCCGGTCGCCGCCGTTTGGTCAGGTATCAATATCATCGTCATGCTCATCGCCTCCCTGATCTGCTTTGAGAAGCCCCGGCGCCTGTTTCATGCGTTCAAGCTCGATGAAGCCGCTAAGGTCGACGATGTCCCCGGTAAGGTCGTCAGTTTGGCCCTGGACAAGGCGGTCGTTGCGGTCCCCGTCACGGCGCGATTTCAATCAAAATCGGTCATGCTGAAGCTGCCCGGCTTCGCCCCGTTCGAAGCAGAACTCGGACAGGTCACTCAGCGAGGTAGGAGCATAAGTCGCGGCGGCGATAAGCAAGCTTACTATCTGCACCTGTATTTCGAACTCAGTGGCGCTGCTCGCGATAACATGATTGTGAAACTCTACACCGGTCAATATTCGCGGGACATCCGCGACATCGACAAAGTCGCCGTCTCCATCAATCTTTTGATGCGGTCCTTCGGGCGAACGCGCACGTTGTAGTAGGCTGGCGTTCGTCCCGACCAGCCGACCTTAGTGCAACGTCGCCGCCGCAGGCCCACGCGTCAGCGATTTGTATTCCCATGCAGCCACGACGATC
This sequence comes from Rhizobium sp. BK377, assembly GCF_014193935.1. Classification (NCBI taxonomy): domain Bacteria; kingdom Pseudomonadati; phylum Pseudomonadota; class Alphaproteobacteria; order Hyphomicrobiales; family Rhizobiaceae; genus Rhizobium; species Rhizobium sp. BK377. The sequence continues at coordinate 25,472 of NZ_JACIAC010000008.1, read as the reverse complement.
AGCACCAGAGCCGCCAGAATGCCCATCGCATAGACCTGCATGAAGGGCGCGAGGAAGGCTGAGAGCAGCAGGATGACGATACCGGCAAGGTGGGAGAGCGGCAGGCGCCCGCTGGTGGCGCCCTTGAACCAGAGATTGCCGATCAGGAAGAGCCCCGATCCGCCGAGAACGGAGGCGGCAATGGCGAGATTGCCCGTCTCATGCGGATGCTCGAACATGAATTCAACCGCCACGGCATGGACGATGATGCCGGCAAGGATCGGAATATGCGCATAGGTGAAGGCCTGCCGCGCCAGGCTCCCCGGCGTATCGGCATGCTCGATCCGGTGGGCCGCCCGCCCATGGCCGAAGCGGAAATAGAGCCACCACATCGCGACCGTGCCGATGAAGCCGATCAGGAAGACCGCGCCGGTCATGGTCGAGAATTCCATCTCCGAGAAGGTGCGGCCGGAAACGAGGATCGCCTCGCCGAGGCAGATAATGACAAAGAGCGCGCAGCGCTCCGCCATATGCGCGCCGGAGACGTCCCACTCTTCCGTCCTGGATTTGCCGAGGCCCGGCACCGCAAAGGCGAGCGCCGGTCCGCAATATTCGATCAGTAGCGCGATTACCCAGCAGATCAGCCGTGCCTCATGCTCCAGCAGCCCACCTGATATCCAGAACACGCCGGCAACGGCAAGATAAGTGGTAATACGCACGAAATTGATCGTCGCCGAGCGGCCGGCGGCCCGCATCGCATAGGTAGTGAAGGCCGAGCGGCCGACCTGCATCAGCACGTAGGCTGAGGCAAACAGCGGGCCCTTCTCACCGAAGGCCTCGGGAATGGAGGCCGAGAGAACGAGGCCGAGCAGCATCAGTACGATCAGCATCGTTCGTACCGGCATGCGTTCAGGGTCCAGCCAGTTCGTCACCCAGGCGGTGAAGATCCACACCCACCAGACGGCAAACATCATCAGCGCCGCCTCGGCGGCACCCAGCAGCGTATAATGGGCAAAGAGCGCGTGCGACAGCTGCGAGATCGAAAAGACGAAAACGAGATCGAAGAAGAGCTCGAGGAATGTGACCCTGCTGCCGGTGTGCCCGTGGGCTCGCAGCCAGCCCTTTTTATGTGTTTCCGTCATGTGCCCCTCGTCTGCCCCTCAGTTTATTGCGATCAGCGCGGCTTTTCCGCCACGTCGCGGCTCATTCCCTTGGCCGCGAGTTCTTCCTCATACGCCGAGAAGAGCTCGAAGCCGCGCTCGCCGAGTTCGCGCAGATACGTCCATGTATAGATGCCGGTATCGTGCATATCGTCGAAACCGATGCGTACGGCATAATTCCCCGTCGGGATGACGGAGACGATGGCGACGTTGCGCTTGCCGGGCACAGTGACCTTCTGCCCCGGCCCGTGTCCCTGCACTTCGGCAGACGGTGACAGCACGCGCAAAAGCTCGGCCGAGAGATCGTAGCTCTGCCCGTCATTGAAACTTACCACCAGCCTCTGGCGGTCTTTCGAGACCCTGATTTCGGTCGGCCAGATATCGCTCATCATGATGTCCTCTTCTGATGCGAGGAGTAGGCGCTGATCTTTTTCAGCGCAAGCTCGAATTCGCGTGGCGCCGCGGCCTGTTTCCCTTGACGCCACAATAGCATATGCCCACATTGGGACGAGTACGGAGACAGTCGTGAACACAAGAGTCGGAACGATAGGCAATGCCGCCCCGCTGGTAGCGGATGCGGCCCCGATGATCGACCCCTTCGGGCGTGCGGTCACCTATTTGCGCGTCTCCGTCACCGACCGGTGCGATTTCCGCTGCACTTATTGCATGTCGGAAAACATGACCTTCCTGCCGAAGAAGGATCTGCTCACGCTGGAAGAGCTCGACCGGCTCTGTTCCGCCTTCATCGCCAAGGGCGTGCGCAAGATCCGCCTGACCGGCGGCGAACCGCTGGTGCGCAAGAACATCATGTATCTCGTGCGCCAGCTCGGCCGCCAGATTGGTTCAGGTCTCGACGAATTGACTGTTACCACCAACGGTTCGCAGCTCGCCCGCCATGCCGAGGAACTCTATGATTGCGGCGTGCGCCGTATCAATGTTTCGCTCGACACGCTCGATCCGGAAAAATTCCGCAAGATCACCCGCTGGGGCGATTTTGCCAAAGTCATGGAAGGCATCGATGCCGCCCAGAGGGCCGGGCTGAAGATCAAGCTCAATGCTGTGGCGCTTAAGGATTTCAACGAGGCGGAAATGCCCGACATGCTGCGTTTCGCGCATGGCCGAGGCATGGATCTGACCGTCATCGAAACGATGCCGATGGGCGAGATCGAAGAGGACCGCACAGACCAATACCTGCCGCTCTCCAAGCTGCGAGCGGATCTCGAACAGCAATTCACTTTCAATGATATCGATTACCAGACCGGCGGCCCTGCCCGTTATGTCCGCGTTGCAGAGACCGGCGGCCGTCTCGGCTTCATCACCCCGCTCACCCATAATTTCTGCGAGAGCTGCAACCGGGTGCGCCTTACCTGCACCGGCACGCTCTACATGTGCCTCGGCCAGAACGACGCCGCCGACCTGCGCGCCGCACTGCGCGGCACCGAAGACAACGGCCTGCTTCACGCCGCGATCGACGAGGCCATCACCCGCAAGCCCAAGGGCCACGATTTCATCATCGACCGCACCCACAACAGGCCGGCCGTAGCACGACATATGAGTGTCACCGGGGGGTGAGTAATAGCAGCGACCTTCCAGGCCTTTGGCACGGCGCTCCCTCTCCGCCCTCATTCTTGTGACAAGCACAGGAATTGTCTCTCAGGTCCGCGCTTAAATGAGGCTTCGGCTTCGAAGACCAGGTCATACTCCGCCGATTTTTCCGCAGTGCTCATAGCTCGTCAATCCGTTGCGCGTCGTTCCAGAGTGTCCAATGGAGATTAGGATTCGGCCAGAGCCTCAACCCATTTTGCCGCAGCTGATCACCGGCACGAAAAAGCCCCGCCGAAGCGGGGCCAAGTCTTCTGATGTCGGATTGTTATCAGTGCCAGGTCTGGTTGTCGTACCAGGTGTCGATGTCGCGGCGGATACGGTCCTTTTCGTAACCGTAGCGCTCTTGCAGCTTGCCTTCGAGCTGTTCGCGGCGGCCGTTGATCTGGTCGAGGTCGTCGTCAGTGAGCCTGCCCCACTGTTCCCTAACCTTGCCCTTCATCTGCTTCCAATTGCCTTCAACACGGTTCCAATCCATCACGGTCATCTCCTTCGTTGGACATGATCGGGAAACGATTGGACTGCCTAATTGTTCAAAAGAAAAACCCGCGATCCCGGAGCTTTCCCGGTCGGAATGATTCAATCTAACCAGGAAAGTCTCTCAAACCGCCGGTTCTCTTGATGTCATCCTTTAAGCCTGCTTACGCAGCCCTGCCCGCCCAGCGTCCATCGGCACGGCCGTAACCATGCGCCTCGCCTTCGTCGCCGGTGCGGAAGCGATTGACCTTGTCGGAGAGCATATCGACGCGCTGGCGCAGGCCCTGGATTTCGGCGTTGTTCTCTTCCACCATCGCCGCATTCTGCTGGGTGATCAGCTCGACGTCATGCACCGCCTTGCTGACCTCGTGGATGCCGGTCGACTGTTCGCCGGTTGCCGCTGAAATCTCGGCGACAAGACGCTGAACGCCACCGACATGGCTGATGATTTCGGCAAGCGCCCGGCCGGTTTCCTCGACGAGCTGCACGCCGCTCTCCACCTGGCCGGAGCTTGCCGAGATCAGTTCCTTGATCTCGCGGGCGGCCTTGGCGCAGCGCTGCGCCAGTTCCCGCACTTCCTGCGCCACGACTGCAAAACCGCGACCCGCCTCGCCTGCACGCGCAGCTTCGACCCCGGCATTCAGCGCCAAAAGATTGGTCTGGAAGGCGATCTCGTCAATCACGCCGATAATGGTGGCGATCTTGTCGGACGAGCGGTTGATTTCGCCCATCGCATCGACAGCTTTGGCAACGACTTCGCCGGAGCGGGTTGCGAAAACCTGCGTTTCGTTGACGGACTGCGCCGTCTGCTTGGCACGGTCGGCGGTGGAGCGCACGACGTCGCTCAAATGCCGCAGCGCCCGCGAGCTTTCCTCAAGGGCGGCCGCCTGCTGTTCGGTGCGGCGGGCAAGATCGTCGGCCGAGGATCCGAGGTTGCCCGTACCGCCCTTGATCTCGACGGTAGCGCCGCGCACGTCGGCCAGCGTCTGGCGCAGCGCCTCGACGGCGTGATTGTAGGTATCGGCCATATCGACGAAATCGGCGGCAAGATCGCGGCGCATGCCGATTTCCAGATTGCCCTCAGCGAGCTGTTGCAGCACGTCGGAGAGTGCGTTCAGCGCCTGCTTCTGCTCAGCCTCGATCCGGGCGCGTTCTGCTTCGCGGCGGCTTGCCTCGTCGGCAGAGAGCGCACGCGCGCTTTCGGCCTCCTTCTCCAATCGCACGTTTTCGACCGCAGCGTCGCGGAAGACGGCGACCGAGCGCACCATGTCGCCGATCTCGTCGCCGCGGTTGCGGCCTTCGATGGCAACGTCGAGATCACCATCGGCAAGCCGCGTCATCACGTCGGAGACGCGCTTCAGCGGGCCGCGCAGCGTCTCGACCAGCATCAGCCCGCCGATAATGGCGAGCAACGTGCCGAGGATCATCGCAAAGACGGAAACATTGGCCGAACGCTCGCTGTCCTCCTTGCCGAGTTCCTGCGCCTGGCCGACGAACTTGCGAAGCGAGGCCATGGCGCCGGAAAGGATTTCCGAAGATTGCTGGCGGGCCGCCTTCCAGTCCGCCGCAGCCTTCAGCATGTCAGCCGAACCAGAGGTCAGCGAAGCCGCAGCCGGGGCAATCTTGTCCGCAAAAGCCTTCATCACCGCATCATTTGCGCCGAGCGCCGAGATCTTTCCGGCGGTTTCGGTCAGAGCTTTGAGGTCGGCAAGAACCACATCCCGGGCGGCGGCATCACGTGCGCTGAGCATCTGGCTCACATGCACCTGCAACCGGTCGGCACCGTCGCGCACCTGGTCGACGGAGGTCAGAAGCTCGCGCTGTTCGGCAATGCTCTTGTCGAGGCTGACGAAGCGAGCGGACGCCGTATCGCTGTTTTTGGCCGATTGCAGCGTCATCTGGCCCTCGGTATTGACGAAGCCGGTGAGCAGCGGCGCCATGCCGGAGGCTTTCTCATCCGGTGTGCCGTTGCCCTTCAAGAGCGCATCGAGCTTGCCGGCTGTTTCGGCGACCTGCGCGATCAGCGGCTGGCCATCCTTGGAGACCATGGTCTTGGCGATATCGAGTTGTTTTAGGATTTCGGCAATATGCTGCTGGGCGGCCTCGATCTGCTCCTCGGGCGTAAAGCCCATCTGGATGTCGACGCGCATCGCGCCCATTATGTCGGTCAGCGACTTGAAGGCTGCGGAATTGTAGAGAAGCGCCTTGGCGAAGACTTCCTTGTCGGTGAAATCCTTGCGCACCAGATCGGTATGGCCGCCGGCTTCATCTGCAGCAGCCGAAATCGCCTGCACCGTTTTGTTAATGGCCGCGACGCTTGCATCTTCGCTCTGGCGCAGACCCCACAGCGTCTCCTGCTGCTTGCGCATGGCGGCGGCAAGGCCGCTGACCTCGGCTAGCTGGCTGCGCTGGTCGTCCGTCTTCAGCAGCCCGTTGAGGCGCAGGACGCCGCTCTCCTGCGCATCGATCGCCTTGCCGAAACCGGCCTTGCTCGCATCCGACGGATCGGAGACGAACTCCTGAAGTGCGGCCTGCAGATTCTCGAAATCGGAGATGTTCTCGATCGTCGCGCGCGTCACCGTCATGTGACCGTTCAGGATGTTGGCCGTGTGGTAGCCGAGGATGCCGACGCCGGCGATCAGCACCACAAGCGGGATGACGAACAGCAGGACCTTGGTGACGATACGACGGCTTTGCAGAAGTCGGTCGATGAAGTGCATGGGAAGCGGCGCCTTGAACTGATGGAACCGTCCACTCCGCAATCATTCCGGATGGTTCGGCGGCATCCTCCATCATGGAGAGTGGCCGCATCTTTCGCCGAATCGGTTGATACAACCTTAATCGGTAACCGGAAGATTTGGGAATTATCCTTATATTTCTAATATTTGCCGCAGCTGCAAAAGGATTTGCTTTACCTGACGGCAGGTTGTGGCGCACTGCAGCGTCGAATTATCCTTGGGTGTGACATTCCTTCGATACCCTTTCCGGCCTTTCCCTTCTAAAAGGGCTTGCAAGGGAAGGGAATCTCCAGCATGCCGCGATCACGCAATACCGAAGGCGCCATCTATATGAGCATGGCGATGGCGGGCTTTTCCGCAAGCGACGCACTCTCCAAATCCGTCATAGCCTACATGAATGCCGGCGAGATCATGTTTCTGCGCGGCCTCTTCACCAGCATTCTCGTGTACCTGATCGCCTGGAAGCTGGGTGCACTGCGGCCCTGGCGCGTCATGCTCAAGTCCGTCATTGCGCTGCGCATCGCCTGCGAGATCATCGCTGCCGTCACTTACATTACCGCCCTTGGCATGATGCCCATCGCCAATGCTTCGGCAATCCTGCAATCCCTGCCGCTGGTCGTGACCTTCGGCGCAGCACTCTTCTTCAAGGAGCCGGTTGGCTGGCGGCGCTGGATGGCGATCCTTGTCGGCCTTGCCGGCGTCATGGTCATCATCCGCCCCGGTCCGGAAGGCTTCACCGCCGCCGCCCTGCTCTGTGTCGCCAGTGTTGCCTCCACCGCCGGGCGCGATCTCGCCACCCGCGGCATCAGCAAGGACATTCCCTCGCTGATGATCACGACGGTGACGGCAGTCTCGGTGGCAATCTTCGGTGCGCTGATGATCCCCTTCCTCGGCGGCTGGGAACCGGTCAGCGTCACCTCGCTCTCGCATCTGCTGCTCGCCTCCGTGCTTGTTCTGGTCGGCTACCAGTCGGTCATCCTCGCCATGCGTACCGGCGAAATCTCCTTCGTGGCGCCCTTCCGCTATACGAGCCTGATCTTCTCCTCCCTGCTCGGCTTCTTCTTCTTTGCCGAAGTGCCTGATTTCTGGACGCTCGTCGGGGCCGCCATCGTTATCGCGTCCGGCCTCTATACGTTCTATCGTGAGGCCAAGCGCCACGTGCCGCCGGTCGCGCAGGAATCGGCGCCCCGTTCACCCGTGTAAGAGTTCGCCCGTGTGATAGTCCGAGGTATCGCCATGACTGATTTCGTGCTCGACCCATCGACCATTCCGGGCGTCATTCTTGCTGGCGGACGCTCGTCGCGCATGGGCCGCGACAAGGCGGGCGTCACGCTCGGCGGCCGCAGCCTGCTCGATCATGTCCTGTCCCGCCTCTCGCCGCAGACGGCTGAGATCGCCATCAATGCCGACGCGGCCGACGAGCACAACCTGCCCATCGTTCCCGACCGCATTCCCGGCAAGGCGGGGCCGATGGCCGGCATTCATGCGGCCATGATCCATGGCACCGGCTTGCGCGCCACCCATGTCGTCACCGTCTCCGTCGATTGCCCCTTCTTTCCGACCGATCTCGTTAGCCGGCTTGCCGGTGCTGTAAGCCACTCCGAACAGATCGCCATCGCCGCCTCGCAAGGCCGCAGCCATCCGGTCTTCGGTCTCTGGCCGACCGCGCTCGCCGGCGATCTGGAACAATGGGTCAGGATCGACGAGAAACGCCGTGTTCGCGACTTCCTCTTGCGTCATGACGTAACGGAAGTGGCCTTCCCGCTGCATCCGACCCGCGCCAGTGTCCTCGATCCCTTCTTCAACATCAACACGCCTGATGATTTAATGGAGGCCGAACGCTGGCTGGAGGCCCTTCGTGCATGAACAAGATCGGTGGATGAAAGAAGGCGGATGACACAGAAAATCTTCGGCATCGCTGGCTGGAAGAATTCCGGCAAGACTGGGCTCGCGGTTCGCCTCGTCGAGGAATTCACCCGCCGCAGCTACCGCATTTCCACTGTCAAACACGCCCACCACGATTTCGACATCGACAAGGTCGGCGCCGACAGCTACCGCCACCGGCAGGCCGGAGCGCATGAGGTGACGATCGTGTCGGGCACGCGCTACGCCATCATGCACGAGCTGCGCGGAGAGCCGGAACCGAGCTTCGAAGAGATATTGGCGCGGCTGGCGCCCTGCGATCTCGTGCTCATCGAGGGCTACAAGCGCGAGCCGATCCCGAAGATCGAGGCCCGGCGACTGGAGGCGGCAAGGCGGGATCCGCTTGCGCCTGACGATCCGCATATCGTGGCGATTGCGGCGGATCATGCGGTGGAGGATGCCGGCAGACTGGCGGTATTCGATCTCGATGATACCGTCGCGATTGCGGATTTCGTGGCGCAAACGGTTGGGCTTGCTCCGCCTTCTCCCCAGCGGGAGTCCTGAGGACGGGTCGAGACCCGCGGCTCGACCCTGGTGATGTCCGATAGGACAGATGAGGGGTTGAGCGACAAAGGAGGGAAGGTCTGAGCGGATAGCGAAGACGGTATCTGTGTTTCTCTGCGGCCCCCTCATCCGACCCTTCGGGCCACCTTCTCCTTGCTGGGAAGAAGGGAAGAAGCCGCGCCGCCGAATCCACAAAATAAAAAAGGCGAGGCCTCGCGGCCCCGCCCCCTTCATGACACTCCGGCACTCACTTACCGGTTCTGCGCCACCGGCCGCACCAGCGGCGTCACACGCCTGATGGTCACGCGCCGGTTCTCCTGGCTCGGTCCATCCGTATTCACCTTCAGATAGCGCTCGCCATAACCCTGCGTCGCAAGGTTTTCCGGCGGAATGCCATAGACATCCGTCAGGACGTTGGCGACCGATTCCGCGCGCTGGTCCGAAAGGATCAGGTTGCTCTGGTCGGAGCCGACGGCATCCGTATGGCCCTCGATCAGGAAGGTCTCGCTCTTGTCCTTGTCGAGCACTTCGTTGATCGCATCGGCCACCTTGCGCAGCGTACGAGCCTGGCTCATCGGAATTTCCGCGCTGCCGGTCGCAAAGGTCACAGTATCCAGGTCGATACGGCGCACCTTGTCGCGGATACGGGCTGAATATTTCACCTCATTCAGCGAATAGACACGCTCGACGGGTTCCACTGGCGGCTCGCTCAGGAACTCGTAATAGTCACGGTCCGGATCGGTGCTGGTATCGATGATATACTCGTTCAGCGGCACGCGCAGGCGCATCGGCGGCAGGTCGGCGCCCGGATCCTCGAAGTAGTCGCGATCCGGATCCTCATAGAGTTCGGGCGAATAATAGAGCACCTCTTCCCGGCCGCGGGCATCGACGCGCGAGCGCTGGATAATGTCGCCGTAGCGGTTGCGGATCGTCACGATGCGATAGCCTTCGGGCCGGATGATCGTTTCGCGGTAGCGGTCGTTCGAAAGTTCCTCATAACTCGGCCGTTCGCCATCCCGCAGGAACCGGCGGTCGTCATCACTGCGGACGATGGTGCGGTCGCCGAACTGGATGATGACGCGGCTGTCGTCCGTACGTTCGCCGTAGCGCACGCCATCCGGCTGGGCGAACTGAGGACGGCGGTCGAGGCGCCGGCCTTCTTCACGCGTAATGGCCTCGATCTGCACCGGCGCACGCTGTTGGGTGGCGCTGAGCGACTGGGCCTCGGCATCCGATGTCGGCAGCTTGAAATCCTGGCTCTCGGCGCGTTGGCGGTCGCGGTCGCGACGGCTCTGCCTGCCCTGGCTGCGATCGGCATCCTTGTCGCTGTCGAGGACGGCAGCCCCGTTTTCGACAGGCAGAACGATCGTCTCATTGCTCTTGGCCGGATCCTGGGCGATCTCCTTGCGGCGCTCCAGTTCCTGCGGTGTAACCTTTTCAGGTGCGGGGATAGCCTGTTCGGCCTGCTGCGGCGCACCGGCTGCCGGCTGTTCACCGGATTGCGGCACGATGGCGGCGGGCTGTTCGGGTTGCGGCTGACCGGCTGCGGGCTGCTCGGCGGCAGGCTTTTCCGCGGGCGCAGTCCCTTCGGCTGCAGCGGGCTTTTCAGCCGTGGCGGGCTTCTCCGTCGGAACGGGCTTCTCGCCTGCCGGCTGTTCGGTCGTTGCGGGCTTCTCTGCCGGCAGGGGCGCCTCGCCGGATGGCGCCGCCTGCTGCTCGGTGGCTGCGGGCCGTTTGCCGCCGGCCGGACGCTTGCCGCCCTGCTGCTCTGCCGGCTGTTCCGTGTTCTGCTCGGCGGGCTGCTCCGTCGTTTCAGGTTTCTGGCGCTGCGGGCGCTGGCGCGGCTTTTCCGCGGGCTGAGTAGCCTCGCCGGCAGCCGGGACCTCAGCCGCGGGCTGCTGAGCCTCGGGCGCTGACTGCTCGGCATTCTGCTTACGGTCGCGTTGGCGCTTCGGCTGCTCTGGTTCCGCTGCCTGGGGCTGTTCGGCTTTAGGCTGCTCGGCCTGCGGCGCAGCCGGCTGCTCGGGCTGTGCCTGACGCTGGCGGCGCGGACGCTGCGGCTCCTCGGTGGCTGGCGCCTGCTGGTCAGGTGCCGCCTGTTCGGGCTGGGCCTCACGCTGGCGGCGTGGCCGAGCGGGCTCTTCAGCGGCCGGTGCCTGGGCTTCCGGAGCGGCCTGAGGTTCGGGTTCGCGCTGACGCTTCGGCTTCTGTTCAGGTTCCGGAGCAGCCTCGGCAGGTGCTTCGCGCCGCTGCGGCTTTTCGGCTGGCGCCTCCTGCTGCTGTTGCTGCTCTTCTGCCTGCTTCCTCTTCTTTTTCAGAAGTTCCTCTTCCGAAGGTGCGTCCTGCGCCACCTGGTAGCTACCTCCGGCGACGGCGCCTGCGGCCCCATGCTGAGTTCCGCTGACCGCGGCGTAGGCGCCTGCCGGAGGCACCATGAAGGCAAGGGAAAGCAGCGGAAAAGCCGCACTGGCAAACAATCTGGATTTCATGCCCATCGGGGGTTTCCTCGTCCTTATTCTGACTTCGACCGGAGCTCACTGCCCCGCAAACACGGCTTTTTGTGCATTGCGCGAAACCACAATCGCCAAAATGCCGATTTGTTCCGGAAGCTAGGAAGATCCGCATTAACCTCGCCTGAACGCGGTATTCCGCCTTGGTTCATACACGCCGCCATGCCGGCTGCTGGTTGCACCGCACAATAGCGGGCGGGATTCCTGTTGCAATTTTGCGAAAAAAGGTTTGATTATCGCGGCAAGACGGTGGTGGCACCGTCTAAGTATCCGGCGGCCGGCGAAGAACAAAAAGACCCGGAGCCACCAACAGAGAGGATCCTCATGCGCATTTCCACCAAGCTCCTTGCTGCAGCCTCGCTCGCAGCAATGTCTCTTTTCGCCGGCGCGGCTCTCGCCGACGGAGAAAAATACGTGATCGGCACGGACTCGACCTACCCGCCGTTCGAATTCGTCGACGCCAGTGGCACCATTCAGGGCTTCGACATCGATATCACCAAGGCGCTCTGCGCTCAGATGAAGGCCGAATGCTCTTTCGTCAGCACCGACTGGGACGGCATCATCCCGGCGCTGAACGCCAAGAAGTTCGACATGATCGTCTCGTCCATGTCGATTACGCCGGAGCGCCTGAAGCTGGTCGACTTCTCCAACAAGTACTACAACACCCCGCCGGCAATTGCCGTGCCGAAGGACTCCAAGATCACCGATGTTGCCGGCCTCAAGGGCAAGGTGATCGGCGCGCAGACCTCCACGACGCATGCCAACTATGCCGAGAAGCACCTCGCCGATACCGAGCTGAAGCTCTACCCCACGGCTGACGAGTACAAGCTCGACGTTTCCAGCGGTCGTGTGGATGCTGTCATCGACGACGTCGTCGTTCTCTCCGAATGGGTCAAGTCGGACGCCGGCTCCTGCTGCAAAATCCTGACGACGCTGCCGGTCGACAAGGAAATCAACGGCAACGGCGCCGGTATCGCCATCCGCAAGGGCGACCCGCTGAAGGAAAAGCTGAACACTGCGATCGCTGCGATCCGCGCCAGCGGCGAGTACAAGAAGATCCAGGACAAGTACTTCGATTTCGACGTTTACGGCGAATGATAAATTCGCTATCTGGCCGATGAAGGAAATGGCGGAAGGCTTGCTCTTCCGCCATTTTTGTTTGACAAAGGTGGCAAGATCAAAACGGCAAAAGCCGTGAGGGGAATTCTGGCATGGGCGGATTATTTTCCGCGCTCGGCTCCTTCTGGAGCTTACTTGTGCACATTTTCGATCCGCTCTGCGGACCGGTTGGCATCTTCACCTGGTTTGGTCAGTCGACGATTCTTGCCTGTGGCGACACCGGATGGGGCGATGAAATAGCGCTGGGCCTGCAGGTCACCGTTTCGGTAGCGGTCGTCACCTTGCCGATCGGCCTCGTCATCGGTTTCCTCGTGGCGCTCGGCCAGCAGTCGGAAGAAAAGTCGCTGCGGCTTGCCGCCGGCGTCTACACCACGATCTTCCGCGGCCTGCCGGAGCTTCTCACGCTCTTCATCATCTATTACGGCATGCAGATCCTCATCCAGTATCTGCTGGATCTCGCCGGCTACAACGGCCCGCCGGTCGAAATCAACGCCTTCCTTGCCGGCGTGATTGCGCTCTCGGTCGTCTTTTCCGCCTATTGCTCTGAAGTGCTGCTCTCGGCCTTCCGCGCCATTCCCAAAGGCCAATATGAGGCGGGAGACTCGCTCGGCCTGCATTGGGGCCGCACACTGCGCCTTATCGTCCTGCCGCAACTCGTGCGCATCGCGCTCCCTGGCCTGATGAATCTCTGGATGGTACTGCTGAAGGACACGTCCTACGTTTCGATCATCAGTCTCGCCGATATCCTGCGCCAGACGAACGTCGCCGTGCGCGTCACCAAGGAACCATTCTTTTTCTACGGCATCGCCTGCTGTCTCTATCTGGTGCTCGCAATCCTCTCCTCCTTCGTCCTCGCGCATATCGATCGTTGGGCCAGGCGTTCGGAGGTCCGCCGATGAGTTATGCCGAGACGCTCATCCCGCCGCAGCCAGCACCCCGCGCGGTGGCAAAGCCGGTAACGGCATCACGGCTGATCGGTTACCTACTCGTCGCCTTTTGGGCGCTCCTGGCCGCGCTGCTGATCTTCACCGTCGTAGCGGGCTGGGATCCGGACAAATTCACCCATTACGGGCCGCGTTACCTCCATGGCCTCTGGATAACGCTGAGCCTCGTCTTCATCTCCGTCATCTGCGGCGCCGTCCTCTCGCTGCCGCTTGCCATGGCGCGCCTTTCGAAATACCGGGCGCTGAATTGGCTTGCCTACGGTTACATCTATTTCTTTCGAGGCACGCCGCTGCTTGCCCAGCTCTTCCTGGTCTATTACGGCCTCGGCGCGTTCCGGCCGCAGATGGAAGCCGTCGGTCTCTGGTGGTTCTTCCGCGATGCCTGGTATTGCGGCCTCTTTGCCATGACCATCAATACCGCGGCCTATCAGGCGGAAATCCTGCGTGGCGCAATCGAAAGCGTGCCGCACGGCCAGCATGAAGCCGCTGCGGCCCTCGGCATCCACAAGGTCATTGCCTTCCGCAAGATCATCCTGCCACAGGCCTTCATCGTGGCGCTGCGACCCTACGGCAACGAAATCATCCTGCTCATCAAAGGCTCGGCGGTCGTCGCCATCATCACCGTCCTCGATCTGATGGGCGAAACGCGCTACGCCTTCTCGCGCACGTTCGATTACCAGACCTACCTTTGGGCGGCGATCTTCTACCTTGCCATGGTAGAGGCGCTGCGCCATCTCTGGAATTGGATCGAGCGCCGCCTCACACGCCATCTGAAGCGCTGAGAGATGTGGCAGCACTCACCTGATGTCGCTGCCAACTGATTGAAATTAAATTGAATAGCTCTTTGCTGCAGTAACTGTAAAGCTTCCGTTAACCACTGCGTGGTCTCATATCATGCAGCGCTAATAAGCGCGGAGTGGGAACGAGAAGAAGCGACACACAATGCACAAGGACATGGAAAAGCAGCTTCAGGGTTACGGGCTGACGACCGCCCAGATCCTCTACCGCATGCCGGATCATCCGGCCTTGCTCCAGACCTATATCTGGCAGGACTACGACCTCGCCCCGGACTTTCCAGAAATGCGCGGGTTCCTGAAGTTTTGGCAGGAAAAACTGGACGGGCCGCTGCATTCGGTGCGTTACATTCACCGCAGGCTCATTTCGGCAACGGAATGGCGCTCCCTTAAGGGCGAATTCATATTGCACTGAAATTGCAGTTGCGATGGTAAGCTGTGGGCTCTAAAACGCCCGCATGAACAAAAAGAAGATCGACGAAGAGGCTCTCGCGGAAGCTTATAACCGCGCTCTCGCGCTTGAAAAAGCCGGTGATATCGACGCGGCCGTCGAGGCCTATCAGGACGTCCTGGCAATCGATCCCGACGACCACGGCGGCGCGGCCGTTCGTATCGCCTCCATGGGCCGCGGCGAGACGCCTGTTCGCGCGCCGGACGCCTATGTCGAAACCCTCTTCGACCAGCACGCCGAAGTCTTCGAGGATGTGCTGGTGGAGCAGCTCGGTTACCACGTACCGATGCTCGTGCGCCAGCGCCTGCAGGATCTGAAGCTCGGTCCCTTCAAGCGCATGCTCGATCTCGGCTGCGGCACGGGACTCACCGGCAGCGCGCTCAATGACCTCTGCGAAGAGATGATCGGTATCGACATTTCGGAAAACATGGTCGTCATCGCCGATGAGAAGGAAGTCTATGAGACGCTCTTCGTCGCCGAGGTCGAGGATTTCCTCGACGACAATGATGAAGAGCCCTTCGATCTGATCACTGCGACCGACGTGCTGCCCTATCTCGGCGCGCTGGAGCCGCTGTTCTTCGGCGCTGCCGAAAACATGAATGCCGGCGGCATCTTCATCTTTTCCTCGGAAACCCTGCCCGAAAAGCTGGCCGACGGCCGCCCCTATATGGTCGGTCCGCACCAGCGCTTCATCCACACCGAGACCTATATCCGCGAGCGGCTGGCTGCTACAGGCTTCGAGCTGATCGAGATCATGGAGATCAACGTGCGCATGCAGGAAGGCCACCCGAGCCCCGGCCATCTGGTGACGGCGCGGTATAACGGCTGAACGCGCCATCTGGCATTTGTCTTTCGTGCTGCTAATTATAGAGCGTCCTTAGCGCGTGCAACCGGCACGCGGCGTTCGTTCAGCACGAAAGGTCATCGCATGGCGCTCGTTCTCTACCAGCATCCGCTTGCTTCCTTCTGCCACAAGGTGCTGATCGCGCTCTACGAGAACGGGACGCCCTTTGAAAACCGCTTCGTCGATCTCGCCGACGAACAGTCGAGCGCCGATCTCCTGCGCTTCTGGCCGGTCGGCAAGATTCCCATCCTGCGTGACGAGACGCGCGACAGCACGGTTCCTGAAACCAGCATCATCGTCGAATATCTTGATAGCCACTATCCAGGCCCGGTGCCGCTCGTGCCCGAGGAAACCAATGCAGCCCTTCAGGTCCGCCTCTGGGATCGCTTCTTCGATCTCTACGTGCAGGTGCCGATGCAGAAGATCGTCATAGACCGGATACGCCCGCAAGGCTCGGCCGATCCGCACGGCGTCAATGAAGCGCGTGGTCTGCTGTCCCTCGCCTATGACATGGTGGAGAAGCAGATCGACGGCAAAGCCTGGATCACCGGCGACGCTTTCACCATGGCCGACTGCGCCGCCGCTCCCGCGCTCTTTTATGCGAGAACGCTGGTGCCCTTTACGGAAAAACGGCCGGGCCTCGAAGCCTATTACAGACGCTTGCTGGAGCGCCCCTCCTTCGCCCGCGCACTGAAAGAGGCGCTGCCCTATTTCAAGTTCTATCCCTATAAGGAAGAGCTGCCCGAAGAGTTTCGGCCGTAGACCTGAGCGGCGGGCGGATTAGGCCTTCAAAAAGGCAAGCCGCTCATCGACACGGCCTGGAGCAATCTCCAGGATTTCAGCGCTCACGATACCTTCGGCAACGAAAGGGTCGTCATTCACACGCATTTCAAGCTCCTCGCGCGCAATGCCGTGGGCAAGAATGGCACCGCCTGCATTCGGCTGAAGACTGCCCACCAGCTGAAATACACCGTCATCGAAACCGCGCTTGATCCAGGCATTATGCCCTTCCACGTGCCGCGGCGCTTTGCTCTTGTCGGCGAATTTGAGCGTGATGATAAACATCTGAATATCCCTCGGATTGTGTGATTATGATGAAAGAAGATCAGGCGGCGCGTGCGCTACCGGCAATTTGCGCCTCCAGCCAGACGTTCATATCCGCGACCTCGCGGCGTATGAAATTTTCGTCGCGAAAGGCCGTCGCAAGCGACGCGACACCCTGGCTTCGCATCAGCACATGCATCGAAAGCGAATCGGCGTCTGCCCCTCTGCCGAGCGCAGCAAACTGGCGCGTCAGCCAGTTGCGAAAGAGCATGAAGAGTTTCGCCGCATCGGCTTGGGCCGCATGATCGAGCTTGGCAAGCTCGTTGCAGAGCGTGCCTACCGGACAGCCATAAGCCATGATCTTGGCGCGGTTCATGATGAGGATATTGAAAAAGCTGCAGATACGATCGGCAGGCGTCCCATCTTCGGTTTCCCAAGCGTCAAGCATGGCCTGCGTATTCGCCATCCGCAGCGCAATGACGGCATCAAGAATCTCGTCCTTGGTTTTGAAATGATAATAGAAATTGCCCCGCGACAGGCCAACGGCGTTTGCGATATGCGCGAATGACGTCGCCTCGAATCCGCACTCGTAAAAAAGCCGATCCGCAGCCTGCACGATCTGCTCGCGGGTATTCTCAGCGCTCATCGTAATCCCCATCAGTTCTAGGTCAATTGTCCCAGGTTCTTTTAGGACAATTGACCTACGGAAATCAAGCGACTTGTGGAGAAGACGACGGCTGCCTAATGCCCGCCATCGCTGCCGAGGATTGCCGACAGCAGCCTGCCTTCCAGTTCCGCCAGAGCCGGATTGCCGTGACGGCGCGGATGCGGATAGGGAATGGCGAGATCGAGCGCGATGCGGCCCTCCTCCAGCACGATCACCCGGTCGGCGAGATGCACGGCCTCGCTGACATCATGGGTGACGAGCACGGTGGTGCAGCCGAGTTCGCGCCAAACGCGGTTCAGCAATTGCTGCATGCTGATGCGGGTCAAGGCATCGAGCGCGCCGAGCGGCTCGTCGAGCGCAAGAATGCCGGGTTTGCTGACGAGGGCGCGGGCGAGCGCCACACGCTGCCGCTGGCCGCCGGAGAGGCGCGCCGGCCATTCGCCGGTCTTTTCGGCGAGTTGCACTTCGCCGAGAACAGCCTTCGCCTCCTCCAGCGCGCGTTTTTTGTCGATGCCTTCGCCGAGACCGACCGCGACATTGTCGGCGACGTTGAGCCAGGGCAGAAGGCGCGGCTCCTGAAACACTATGCGGGCATTGGGCTCTGTCTCGCTGCCATCGGCACCTTCGAAACGCAGTTCGCCCGCCGTCGGCTCGTCGAGACCCATGAGGATGCGCAAAAGCGTGCTCTTGCCGCAGCCGCTTTTGCCGATGACGGCGACGAACTGGCCGGCAGGAATATGCAAGTTGATGCCGCGCAGCACCCGATTGACGCCGAAGCTCTTTTCGAGGCCGGAAAGGGTAATGGCCGCGGCGCCCTCGCCGGCTGTGGTCGGCCGATGCTCAATGTACTCAGCCGCTTCGACAGGGTGGAAACGCTCATGCGTGATGACGGTCATGATATCTGTCCTATTTCGTGTAGACCGGGTTCCACTTGAGCGTCTGGCGCTCCAGCGCGCGGGCGATGACATCGGCGAGCTTGCCGAGCACCGCGTAGATGACGAGCGACAACACCACCACATCGGTCATCATGAATTCGCGTGCATTGTTGGCCATATGGCCGATGCCCGAGGAAGCGGCGATCGATTCCGAGACGATCAGTGTCAGCCACATGATTCCGAGCGCATAACGCAGGCCGACGAAGATCGATGGCAGCGCGCCGGGGAAAATCACCTTTCGGAACAAGGTCCAGCCGCTCATACCGTAGACCTTGCCCATCTCGATCAAGTCGCGGTCGACATTGCGCACGCCGTGATAGGTGTTGAGATAGATAGGAAAGAGCACGCCGAGCGAAGTCAGGAACAGCTTCGATTCCTCGCCGATCCCGAACCAAAGAATGACGAGCGGGATCATCGCCAGGTGCGGGATGGTGCGCAGCATCTGCAATGTCGTATCCGTCAACTGTTCCGAAAGCTTCGAGACGCCGTTGGCAATACCGAGCAGGAATCCGATCGAACCGCCCACGAGAAGTCCGGCAAAGGCGCGCGCTGCACTGACCAACACATCCTCGGGCAATTGCCCGGAAACCGTCGTCGTCCAGAAGGCCGTGGCGACATCGGCCGGAGATGGCATGATGCGCGAGGAAATCCAGCCAGCGGAGCAGCCGAGCTGCCAGAGCGCGATGATCGCAACCGGCGCCAGATAGGGCAGCAGCTCGTCGCGTCCGGGCAGCGGCAGGCGGAAACCCGCCCTGCCCTTACCGGCCTCTGCGGCAACCCGCGCAAACGGCGTATCGAAAGTCGACATGTATATCTTCCTCGCGCTTTGCTTTAGGCCAATGCCGGCGGGAGATATGCGCTTCCCGCCCGGAATTGCGTTGGGAAACCGGTCCCGATCAGGAGCCGGAAACGACCTTCAGGTTGCCGCCGTGGCTGCCGCCGGCGAAGACCTTCCTGCGGCCGAACTCGTTGTTGAAGCTGAGGCGCTGCTCGTCCCTCTCGATACCGAGTTCTGGGAAAAGCAGTTCGGCAACGCGATAGGCTTCTTCCAAATGCGGATAGCCGGAGCCGATGACCGTATCGATACCGACTTCTTGATATTCGCGAAGGCGCGCGGCTACCGTCTTCGGCGAGCCGACGAGCGCGGTGCCCGCACCGGCGCGCACCAGGCCGATACCGGCCCAGAGGTTCGGCGAGACTTCGAGCTTGTCGCGGCGGCCGCCGTGAAGAGCTGCCATACGCTTCTGGCCGACAGAGTCGGATTCCTTGACGAAGCGCTCCTGCGCCTCGGCGATCGTCTCGTCATCGAGATGGCGGATGAGGCGGTCAGCCGCTTCCCATGCTTCTTCGTCCGTCTCGCGGACGATGAAGTGCAGGCGGATGCCGAAGGAGACGTCACGGCCCTTGCCGGCGGCGGCGGCACGCACCTTCTGCACCTTTTCGGCAACCTGTACCGGCGGCTCGCCCCAGGTCAGATACTTGTCGACACGGCCGACGGCGAAATCGATGCCGGCATCAGACGAGCCGCCGAAATAGAGCGGCGGGCGCGGCGTCTGCACCGAGGGGAAGCCGAGGCGGGCATCGGTCGCCTTGATATACTTGCCGTCGTAGCTCGCGACACCCTTTTCGAGCAGCTCTTCGAAGACATGGAAGAACTCGTCGGCATGAGCATAACGCTCGTCATGCTCCAGATGGATGCCGTCGCCGGCAAGCTCGGCAGGACTGCCGCCGACCACGATATTGAGAAGCAGGCGGCCGTTGGAAATGCGGTCGAGCGTTGTGGCAAGGCGGGCGTAATAGGCCGGAGACGCCGTGCCGGGGCGGATTGCCACCAGGAACTGCAGCTTCTCGGTTTTGGCGGCGAGAGCCGAAGCCATCACGAAGGATTCTTCGCAGGCAACGCCGGTGGGCAGCAATACCCCAGAATAACCGAGACGGTCGACCGCCTGGGCGATCTGCGTCAGATAGCCGATCTCAGGCGCGCGGTTGAGATCTGTGGAGCCGAGATAGGTGCCGTCACCGGATGTCGGGATGAACCAGAGGAAATTGATCGGGTCGGATGAAGCGGTCATGAGCGCGTTCCTTTCTTATAACTGTCTGAAATCGGCGGGATGGCCCGATTGGCTCGCCCGGCGGCTCTCAGCTCGCCCGGCGGCTGTTAGCTCGCCCGGCGGCTGTTAGCTCGCCCGGCGGCTGTTAGCTCGCCCGGCGGCTGTTAGCTCGCCTTCGGGTGCCAAACGATATCGCCGACCTTGAGCTGCTTCGGCACGATCTTGAGCTTGTAGAAATCGTCGGCGAGCGCCTGCTGGTAGGTGAGCGCGGCATCCGGAACCAGCGAAACCTTGCCGAGGTCGGCCTGGCTGCGGGTGAGCGTGACGCGGGTGATATCGGCGGGGACGCCGGTGATCTGGGCGAGCGCTTTCACGGTGTCGTCGAGGTTGGTCTGCGCGGCCGCGCCGACTTTGGCGAGCTCATCGATCACATCGACGATCACTTCCGGATTAGCGTTGGTAAAGGTGCCGTTGCCGAGGAAATAGCCCCAATTGTCGAGCAGGCCTTCCGAGGTCGTCAGCACCCGCGTCTGCGGGTCGGCTTCGGTCACCGCGAAGAACGGATCCCAGATCGCCCAGGCATCGATGCTGCCGCTTTTGAAAGCGGCACCCGCATCCGCCGGCGGCAGATCGACTTCGGTAATATCCGATAGAGAAAGCCCTGCCTTGGCGAGAACCTTGAGCGCGAAATTGTGGGCGCTGGAACCACGCTTGTAGGCGACTTTCTTGCCCTTGATATCTTCCAGCTTCTCGATCGGCGAATCCTTTTGCACCAGCAGGCCGTGGAAAGCGGCCGGGCCGCGATAGGCGCCGACATAAAGAAGATCGCCACCGGCGGCCTGCGCAAAGAGCGGCGGCACATCGCCGGATACGCCGAAATCGAGTGCGCCGGCGCCGACCGCTTCGAGCAACGGCGGGCCGGAAGTGAATTCGTTCCACTCGACGGAAACCCCTTTGGCCTCAAGCCGCTTTTCCAGCGCGCCCGAGGCCTTGGCAAGCGGCAGCACGCCGAATTTCTGCCAGCCTATGCGAAGTGTCGTGGCCGCAGCCTTTGCAGAGCGAACCTGCGGCAGGATGGCGGTGGCGGCCGCAGCACCGAAAAGGCCGAGCGTCTGTCTGCGTGTGAACATGAAATCTCTTCTCCGTTCGGGTGGTTTTCGGCCGTTCCCTATTGCAACCGATGTCGCGAACCCGCGCGCCTGATCATGCGGAGATACTGACATAGACTACTAATTAGATCGACAATATCAATTTGCTATTCTAACGTAATCTGGAGAATAATTTTGCCCGGTTCCGCGGCATGAGGACGTTCCCATGCCGCAGTTCGTATCACCCTTCCCCAGTGTCCACCCTAAGCTGCGGGATTAGCTCGCCTTTGGATGCCAGACGATATCGCCGGTGGTCAGCTTCTTCGGCACGATACCGAGATTGTAGAACTCGTCGGCCAGCGCCTGCTGATAGGCGGCGGCCGCGTCCGTCACAGTTGTCACGCTGCCAAGATCGGCGCCGGGACGCTGCAGCGTCACCCGCGTCACGTCGGCGGGAACGCCTGTTATTGCCGAGAGCTCCTTGACCGTCGCGTCGAGATTGTCCTGCGCCGCGCGGCCGACCTTGCCGAGTTCATCCAGCACATTGACGATGACGGTACTGTTGGCGTCGGTAAAATCCTTGTTGGCGAGGAAGAAACTGTAGGAGTCGACGATGCCTTCCGCCGTCGTCAGGACGCGCGTATCGGGATCGGCTTCCGCGATGGCCAGATAGGGATCCCAGATCGACCAGGCATCGATGCTGCCATTCTTGAAAGCCGCCGCCGCATCCGGCGGCGCGAGATCGACCTGCTGCACATCGTCAGGCTTCAGCCCCGCCTTGCGCAGGGCTTTGACCGTTACGTTATGGGCGCTGGAGCCGCGCTTGAAGACAACCTTCTTGCCCTTCAGATCATCGAGCGTCTTGATCGGCGAATCCTTGCGCACCAGAATGGCGGAGCCCGCCGGGCTGCCCCTGTAGACGCCGACATAATAGAGCGCACGCCCTGCTGCCTGCGCAAAGAGTGGCGGCACATCGCCAGTCGCGCCAAAATCGAGCGCACCGGCGCCAAGCGCCTCCAGCAGCGGCGGGCCTGAGGTGAATTCCGACCAGTTCACCGTGATCCCCTGATCAGCAAGCCGCTTTTCCAAGGCGCCGCGGCTCTTGGCGAGCGCGAGCACGCCGTTCTTCTGCCAGCCGATGCGGAACTCCGTTGATGCGGCTCGTGCCGGCCGGACCGATGGCAGAATGGCGGTGGCGGCCGCGGCACCGAAAAGCCCGAGCGTCTGTCGACGTGTGATCATCTTTATCCCCTTTTCTGGCAGGCTGGCGCTCCTGCTGCGCCCGCCGGTTCGTTTTGATAGAGTGATCATGATTTAGTCTATAAATTAGATCGACAACTAAATTTATCATATTCGCGATATCTGAAACTTTCCCGACCCCGTTTTTCGGGCGCGGAGAAATTTTGTTCCAGGAGCGGTCGCTTCTCCTTTGTCAGTGGCTTTCCGTCATCAGCCGTTTCCGCTAATCCTCGGAGCCTGTTTGCAAGCGTTTATGGAGGACAGCATATGGCGAAAGTCGCTTTCATCGGTCTCGGCGTCATGGGTTTCCCGATGGCGGGACATCTGAAGACAAAAGGCGGCCACGATGTCACCGTCTATAACCGCACGGCTGAGAAGGCCGCCGCCTGGGTGGAAGAATTTTCCGGCAAATCCGCCCCTACCCCGGCGGAAGCCGCCGAGGGCTGCGATTTCGTCTTCGTCTGCGTCGGCAATGACGATGATCTCCGCCAGGTGACCTCAGGTGAGAACGGCGTGCTCAAGAGCATGAAGCCTGGCTCTGTGCTGATCGACAACACCACGGCCAGCGCCGAAGTCGCCCGCGAGCTCTATGAAGCGGCCAAGGCAAAGGGCGTCGACTTCATCGATGCCCCCGTCTCCGGCGGCCAGGCGGGCGCTGAAAACGGCGTGCTGACCGTCATGTGCGGCGGCGATGAGGCCGCCTTCGAAAAGGCGAGGCCCGTCATCGACGCCTATGCCCGCATGGTCGGCCTGATGGGTCCGGCAGGGTCCGGCCAGCTCACCAAGATGATGAACCAGATCTGCATTGCAGGCATCGTCCAAGGGCTTGCCGAAGCCGTGCATTTCGGCAAGCGCGCCGGTCTCGACATCGAAAAGGTGGTCGATGTCATCTCCAAGGGTGCCGCCGGATCCTGGCAGATGGAAAACCGCCACAAGACCATGAACCAGGGCAAATATGATTTCGGCTTTGCCGTCGACTGGATGCGCAAGGATCTAGGCATCGTGCTGGCGGAAGCCCGCAGCAACGGCGCCAAGCTGCCGCTGACAGCCCTCGTCGATCAGTTCTACGGCGATGTCCAGGCGCTCGGTGGCAACAGGTGGGATACGTCCTCCCTGCTCGCGCGCCTCGAAAAATGAAAAAGCACTGTCAATGATCTCCCCATCTTCGAGTGCAGCAGAACTGATGGCGCATCTTCAGACGCTGCGCTCCGAAGACAATATCGCTGGCATGGCGCGTTTCGGCATCGTTACCGAGACCGCCATCGGTATTTCCAATCCTGATCTGCAGAGAATCGCCCGGCTCGCAAAGAAGGATCACATCAGAGCGAAGGCGCTCTGGGCAAGCGGCATCCGCGAAGCGCGATTGCTGGCGCTCTACACGTTCGATCCGAAAAGCCTGACGGAAGCCGACGCCCGAACACTTGCCGACGGCTTCAACTCCTGGGAAATCGTTGACTGTGCCGCCGACCTCTTTATCGAGGCTGATCTCGACGCGCTGATCCCGGACTTTGCCGCCGATATCAGAGAGTTCGTCAGGCGGACCGCCTTCGCCATGATCGCCGGTGCGGCGGTTCACCGGAAGAAGGACCCAGATGAAAGCCTGCTTGCCTACCTGCCGCTGATCGAAATTCATTCCACCGATAACAGAAACTTCGTCCGCAAGGCCGTCAATTGGGCGCTCCGCAACATCGGCAAGCGCAGCCACGCCTGCCATCAGCCTGCTCTCGCCCTTGCCGAACGCCTCGCCTCAAGCACCGACAAGACGGCTCGCTGGATCGGCAAGGATGCGGTCAGGGAACTGACGAGCGAAAAGCTGCTGGCGCGACTCGGCTAACGAAAGCCTCACTGTGCCGCGATCGCGGCCCCCGCCGCGACGATTTGATTCTGCCTGGACTTCTCGACGAGGAAATCGATCAGCGCCCGCACCGCCGGCGGCATACCTTTGGCGGTCGTGAAGACCAGGTAGAACTGGCTCTCGACCGTCTGCCACTCCGGCAGCACACGAACCAACCGGCCGGACTGGATATCTTGCGCGCAGGCATGCTCCAGGATGAGCCCATACCCCACACCAGCGCGTGCAGCATCGAGGATAGCCGTCATGCTGCGGCAGGTGAGTCGCGGCTGATGCCGCACGACCTTCTTCTCGCCATCAGGACCGACCAACTCCCAGGTATGGAAGGACATCCATGTGGTCATGGCGAGTGTCGGCGCATTGCCGAGGTCATCGACGCTGCCGAGTTCGCCCATGCGCTCGACGAGCGAGGGGCTGGCGACGAGGATGCGACGCGCCCGGTCGAGCTTGCGCATCGTCAGGCTCGTCTGTGTTTCCGGCCCGCTCGCCGCGCGGACTTCGACATCGATGCGCTCGTTGATGAGGTCGGTGCGCCGGTCGGAGCCGATGATCTGCAGCTTGATCTTGGGGTAGCGTTCCAGGAACTCGGGCAACACAGCCCCGAGCGAAATATCGATGAGGCCGAGCGGGCAGCCCATGCGCACGATGCCTTGCGGATCGGACTGGGCCTCCGTAACGATCGATTTGGCGCGATCGGTCTCTCTCAGAATTGTCTGGCACTGCTCATAGAAGGCCTGACCGATCTCCGTCACCCGGAAGTGACGTGTGGAACGCTCGATCAGCCGCGTCCCCAGGCAATCTTCCAGACGGCTGACGCGTCTGCTCAGCTTGGATCGGGGGATTTTTAAGGTTCGGCTGGCGGAAGCAAAGCCGCCGCTGGAGACGACGGCTGCAAAATAGAAGTAGTCGTTAAGATCGTCCATTTCGCAAATCTATCCGAGAGCAGTGATGAATGCCAGCCTCTGAAAATGCTCACAGCGCCTCACCTCTCACGTTGCAGTCCCATTAGAGCGCCGTGCGTCCATCCGGATGCACGGAGGACACTGTAACTCTTTGGATCTGCGCATCAGGCTTTCCGAGAATCGACTCCGGTTTTTTGGACCGGTGCTGTCGCGGCATCAATCCGAAGGAGAAAACCATCAGCGGCGCGGTTTGAAGGATGAAGCCGCGCAACGAAAAAAGCGCATGTCGCGCATAAATTGAAACGATCGCTCAGAGCCAGCGAGTCCGCTGATACTCGCTAAATATGGTGTCGGGGAAAATTCAGAAAAAAGCTGCTGACAAGGTGAAGCCGGCAAGCGTGGCGGCGCTCCGGGTTTCATATCGGCTTTCAACTGCAAAGGACTGGCCCAGCAGGGAAAACCGGACCAGTCCCTCGTTACTGATCGGAGGTCATTCTGATCAGAAACTCGTGGGTTGGGAGACCCCCAGCACGAGGCCGGGGGTTCCGTCGTTCAAATTAGAACGAGCGCTGCAGACGGAAGTAACCGGTGGTTACGTCGTCGCCATCTTCCGGATCCAGGTACTGGACGGAAGCCTTGGCGTAGAAGT
>NZ_JACIAC010000007.1:0-331688 GCF_014193935.1 Rhizobium sp. BK377 | reverse complement strand
ATCTCCGGAACGGCGACGGCACAGTATGAGACGCCATCCTATATGGATTTCTTCATGCTGTTGGATAACACACCCTCGATGGGTGTTGCAGCCACCGCGGCTGACATTACCGCCATGAAAAAGGCGACAGCAAACGGCCATGATGGCGGCAAAGATAAAAACTGCGCGTTTGCATGCCATATCGTTTCTGAACAGGGCGTAGAGGATAAGAAGAGCTATTATAACGTCGCACGTAATAACGGCGTCACAATCCGTATCGACGTCGTAGCCGCGGCCGTCAAAGCCTTGATGGCCAAGGCTAAGGACACGCAATCCATGCCGAATCAATTTCGTGTCGCAGCATATACGTTCGGGAAAACGGCCCAGGACGCGAAGGATGCGAAGCTCTTTAAGGTCTCCGACCTAGACTACAACCTCAGCGCGGTGGCAGTCGCGACGGACACGATAAAGCTGATGAGCATTCCCTATCAGAACTACTACAACGATCAGCAGACGAGCTTTGACGGAGCCTTAAAAAGTATCGAAAGCGAGATAACGGGCAATATCGGCAAGGGTACGAGCAATGCCGATCGCCAGAAGATCGTATTCTTCGTGGCCGATGGCGTCGGGGACAGCTATAAGGCTGCAGGCTGCACCAGCCCGAAGGGATCGAACGGCGGGCGGTGCATCGAACCGATAGACACGACGTATTGCAAGAAGCTCAAAGATCGCGGCATCAAAGTTGCTGTTCTCTACACGACGTATCTGCCCTTGCCTGACAACGGTTTTTATAATGACTGGGTCAAGCCCTTCGAGACAAAAATAGCGGCGAAGATGCAAGAGTGCGCTTCCCCAGGGTTCTATTTCGCGGTTAGTCCAACCGAGGGTATTGAGGAGGCTATGAAGGCCTTGTTCCTGAAGATCGTCAGCTCGCCTCGGATAACGAGTTAAGACCAGCCGCAGCGGACAATGCTTCCTAGTTGGGAGTTTGTGGCGGGCGCTCCATTTTTTTCGAACCTTTCGACGCCGGGCGCAAATGGAACGGACGTCAAGGCAGGGGGTGGGCAGTAATGGCGAATGTCAATCGGCTTGGTAACGGGACCCCTTATCGGCTCCCAATTGGACGCCGATCACCCCAAATGCGGGGTCCTTAATCCATGCCTAATCACATCGCGGTGGCACTGATGGCCTGGGCCGTTCTATCCGTCGACTTCGCCTGGTCTGTCTGGTCCGGCTCGTTCCTAATTGCCGCGCTCATCAGCGCGACGCTGCTGACCGCTGCCCTCATTACCATGATCGGCGCTACGGCGTTGATCTGGGTGCGCTCCAACCATCTTTTCTCGATCTTCTTCGGATTTTGGGAATTGACGCGCTACCCCCTCAATATTTTTCCGGGCAGCATTCAGACCATCCTCATAACCGCGGTGCCATTGGCCCTCACCAGCTCGGTCCCCGTCGGCGCCCTGCTCGGCAAACCCATCGCGATTCTCGGAGACTGGGCCGGACTTGTCGCCCTTGCAGCCGGTCCGATTTGGGTGCTCATAGCAATCACTTACTGGCGCTATGCCACCGGCAAATACCAGGGCGCCGGAGGCTGATGCTTAAAGCTTAGAACTGCCACCGTGATTGAAATTCCGATCCGATGCTTTGCGGTATCTGTCGTCCTTCTACGCAGGGTGTCCGCGGGATGCGAAGTGTTGCTTCTGCGCCGGAATCATACTCTGGTTGGCGAATGGTGCCAGATCGCCGGCGCGATCGAAGAGGGTGAAAAAGCATGGGAAGCGGCGCTGCGCGAAGTGAACGAGGAGACAAATCTCACCTGCGACCCTTCTGTATTCCGCAGACATTTGTGAGCAGTTCTACGAGGCCGATCGTGATGCCATCAGCATGTTACCGGTCTTTGTCGGCTTCGTGGATACTGATGCGGCTGTTGTCATCAATCACGAACACAGCGAATTTCGATGGGTATCGTTCGAGGCGGCCTTGGCGATGGTGCCATTTGCAGGACAGCGCCATGTGCTGAAGCACGTGGAGGCCGAATTTGTGTTGCATGAGCCGGTTCAGCATCTCTTGATCAAGGCTGCTTTCCGGCGATCCTGACGGGCAAGGGTATTTGTGATGCCTCGATACGTGTCTTTGAACGAAGCGGCGGCGAAATTGGCGAGAGCTAATCGAATTCTTGTCATCGGCTGCTCTGGAGGCGGGAAGACGACCTTTTCCCAGAAGATCGCGAATTTGTTTGGTCTGGAATTTCAGTCACTGGACAGGGATGTCAGGTGGCTGCCTGGGTGGAAAGAGCGCGCCCGTGAGGAGCAAAGGACACTCATCGCCGAAATGGCGCAGCGGAGCCGATGGGTAATGGACGGCAGTGGGGCATCATCTTTCGATCTCAGACTACCGCAAACTGATCTGGTTCTGTGGGTGCGTGTTCCCCGGCGGGTCGCCTTATTCGGACTGGCAAGACGAGTTGCCCGCTTCTACGGTTCAGTGCGACCAGCCATGGCGCCGGATTGCCCTGAACGATTGCCAGACCGGGAGTTCCTTTCCTATATCTGGAATTTCGAGAAGAAGTACGCGCCGATCTTCATTCAAAGTATTGACCAGCATGGGCCAAATGTCCCGGTGGCGGTGCTCCGCTCCCATCGGGAGATGGCCAGACTGTTACAGATTTCATCAAATTTCTGACTTTCGGTCGATAAGGAACCACACATGGAGGGACGCTTTGATTGAGAAAGCCTTGGTCTACGGCACCACGTCTCGCGGTCTTCTGGTATTCGATGAACCCGATTTTCCTGAAGTTCCCATACAAGTGCCGGGAGGCACAGTCGAAGCGGGGGAGCAGGTGATTGATGCCGCCCGTCGTGAATTCGGCGAGGAAACCGGGCTGTTGGACCGAACGGGGTTTCGGATCCTGGGCGACAGTTATCGCACATTCGAGCGAGACGGGCTGCATCTTGATCTCCACCGCACCTACTTTCATTTGCCGCTTGAAGAAGATCTCCCGGATGGTTGGCACCATTTCGAGACTACGCCGTCGGGCGGTGGCGCGCCTATCCTATTTCGGTTTTTCTGGATCGACATCGCATCGGCGCGGGCACGCCTCGACCTTGGCACCGGAGAAATGCTCGATCGATTACCGCCCATGGGGAGCTACGAGCTGGTTCTGGTCGAAAGCGCGGCGGACCAATCCGCCTATCACAGGATACGGCGGACGGTGCTGTTCGAGGCCAGGGGGCGTTTCGACTATATTCCCGACGGGCCGGAGGAGATCAAAGAGCAAAATCTGTCTCTGATTTTGAAGTTTGATGGACAGGCAATAGGAACCGTTCGGCTCGATCAGAAATCGGGTGGAAGGGCAATTGTGCGTCTTGTGGCGATAACGGCCGACTTCCAAAATCAGGGTCACGGGAGAGCCCTCATGACGCATCTTGAACGCCTGGCTCTTTCACTCGGCATCAATGAGCTTCTGGTGCACTCGGCTCCCGATGCGGCCGGCTTCTATCAGAAACTCGGGTTCGCAGCTTTTGAATTCGAAGCCGGAAATATTGAAAGTGTGCAGTTGCACAAAGTGATCTAGCTATCCGTTTTTGCCGCAGAGATCCTGCTTTTGAACGTTGCAAAAGTCTGCGTATCATCTCATGCAAAGAGCGGGATTTTTGCGACAACAGGAGACTGGTGTATGGCGCCTGAACTGCCGCCAAAAAGATACCCTGAAATGAAAGGCAAGATTGCTCTTGTCACGGGTGGCAGCACAGGAATTGGGCTGGCGACAGCGCAAGCCTTCGCGCGCGAAGGCGCAATCGTCATCATTGCCAGCCGCAATGAAAAGCGGGCGAAGCAAGCCCTAACTACGCTCGCGGACGATGGTCGTGGGAGCTGGGCGCAGTGCGATGTGACGGACGGCCGCGACGTTGAGAGGCTTATATCTTCGATACTAAAAGAGCATGGGCAGATCGACTACGCCTTCAACAACGCTGGCAGCGGGGGGAAAATGTCTCCGATAGCGAGCATGAGTGAAGATGCGTGGGGTAAGACGATCAACGGCTATCTGACGTCCGTTTTCCTCTGCATGCGCTATCAGTTGCCCGCCATGCTCAAAACCGGACGCGGTGTCATCGTCAATAATTCATCGGTCGATGGATTGCGAGGCTATCCCCTTGTAGGAGGGGCTGCATATGCCGCTGCCAAGCACGGAGTGTTGGGTTTGACGCGGAGCGCGGCGCTCGAACACGCCAAGGACGGCGTGCGGATTACCGCGATTTGCCCCGGTTGGATTGGCACGCCGCCGGTCAAGAATTTTATTACGAAGAACGAGGAAATCGGCACTCAAATCATAGGGCAAGAGCCCATCGGCCGGCTTGGAACACCTGTTGAAGTCGCCAACGGGGTTCTCTGGCTCTGCTCCGAAGCAGCTTCCTTTATGCTCGGTAGTCCGCTCGTCCTCGATGGCGGTTACATGGCGTAGTATTGCGGAAATCCTGAAACCCGCTGAATGGCAGACAATCGCGCGCAAGACTCGAGCCAGCCCCGCCCGTCGGACGGCGGGAATAATGCATTGCTCAACGAAACTTTGGTACACATTCCACTTCATTGGGTTGAGCAAAGCCCCCGCCCGTGACGAGCTTCATCTCCGAGGGCGGGCATGAATCGTCCGTGACGATTACCTGTTGCCCTTGCCTGAGCGCGCCCTTGTCAGGAACCTTGTCAACAAGCGGGGGCCCGCAACATTAGTTGCTCGAACTCGCGATTGTTGGGAGAATAATATAGGCGCGGATGCTTTAATGAATTGAGGCAACTGCGCCAACACCGGCTTCATTGGCCGCTCGAAGGATCGCACTTCTCAGCTCGTCGCTGCTGGCTTTCCCCCTCATAACGCCGAGAAACGCTTTCACTGCGGTTAGAAACTCCTCGCCATCATCTGATGGCCACTCCTTCGCCCAGTTCCGCGTTCTGGTGACGCGCCGTCCCAAAAGACACGACCGCATACCGCTCCGCGTCGCTGAACATCCGGCGACAGCGTCGGCCGCTCAAGGAACAGTTCTTGGCGGAAGGCAGACTGGTCGTTCTACTTCCGACGTTCTGGGCCCGGCAAACTGCTGATATCGGCCCGTGTTGCCCAATTGACGATAGCAGCGCCGAGGGTAAGCTGCTTGCGTCGGATTCTTCCGAGCCCAACCGTCCGACCGACGTTATACGCGACAGAAGTCTTCGTTTGGTCCTGGACCCTGTCATCAGGAGCGCATGGGATGAGGCCTATCGTTGGGGCAATGGCAATCGTCTTTCGTCGCGAAGAAATTCTGATGATCCGTCGTGCCAAGGACCCGGAAGCGGGCCTGTGGAGTTTACCAGCAGGAAAGATCGAGCTTGGTGAAACGATGCAGGCGGCGGCGGTGCGCGAACTCGCTGAGGAGACAGCGGTCGTAGCTGTGGCGCAACGGGTTCTCGCGCCGGTCGAGGCAATGGAACGCGATGAAGCGGGCCGGATCAAATATCATATTGTGATCACGCCGGTACTGTGCGTCTGGACGTCAGGGGAGCCGTTTGCAGGTGATGACGCGGCGGAGGCGAGATGGGTCAAGCTGGCAGATGTCAACCAACTCAATCTCGTTTCAAGCTTCAATTTGGCGAGGTTGATCGCGCTAGCTGCAGCACCGGAGGGCGGATGCGCGAACAAGCCGTTGCCTTGGGGCTGATGCGTGATCTCGAATGGAGGCTAATTTGCAAATCATCGGCATAGACCACATCCAGATCGCGATGCCGCCGGGCGAGGAAGACGCAGCTCGCGCCTTCTACGGAAGACTACTTGGGCTTCGAGAGGTTGCAAAGCCAACACACCTGGCTACGAGAGGAGGGTGTTGGTTCGAGGGAGACGGCGTCAAAATCCATCTTGGTATCGATGCGGACTTCGCCCCAGCACGAAAGGCGCATCCCGGCCTGCTTGTCCGTGATCTGGCCCAGCTCGTCGAACGACTGGAAGAGGCGGGATTCAGGACGGTCATCGATCAGCCGCTTGACGGCTACAATCGCCGGTACGTCAGTGATCCCTTCGGCAACAGGTTGGAATTCATGGAACGCTAACGTGCTCGGTTCTTGAACCGGGCGACATTATGAGATCAAGCGGGGCCGATGGAAAGCGAGATGCCGAGTGATTCAGATATTCGACCCCGACCGAGGAAGATATCGCGGGCGTGGCGCGGTGGTCACCTAAGCCTGGCCATCAACATTCACTGGTCCACATGGTCCTGGATTGAAAACGGGATCGGCGCGAGGTCGAAACGGAAAAGACCGAGATGACGAGTTGATCGATTGCACGTAGTCTGGCTGTATGAGAACCCCGGACCTTCCCCCTGATCTGACATTTCGAAAGCTCACTCCAACGGCCGAGGAAATTGAGTTCTCGTTCCAGGTGAAGAAGCAGGCGCTCGGTCCCCACATACTATACCAGTGGGGATGGGATGAAGAGTTCCAGCGCAAAGTTCACCACCAGCGACTGCGTGAAAAGCCATCGCGAAGCCGCGCGAGGTGACAGGCCGTTGGGCAGTGCCAAGCGGGACTTCGAGACAATACATGTCGGGAAGACATATGACATCCATTTGCGATCCGAGGACGGTGCTGAGGCAAACATCGAAAAACTACTCGTCGCGTGGAGAAATGGCGGCCGCTCCTCAAGTTTCGTCGAACTGAAGTCCGCTTAGGGCAGACGGGCGACCAACTGCTCTTCAGGAAGCTGACGGCACTGGTCACGGCCAACCCATTCGGCATCCCATTGTGAGTTGTCCTTTCCAGTATTCTGGTGGGCCCTCTCTCGATATTCATCAGATCCCCACCGCCCCATCATCTTATGCTGCTCACGCCTTGGCAGGACAGTGCCGGCGTATTACGGTCTCCTACAAAGGTAGGGACGCGAGCGCGATAAATGTACGAAGCTCTATGGATATTTTCTATCATTGCATTCCCGTTGATCCTCTTCGGCCTGCGAATTCGTGAGATCTACCTTTCGAAACGATGGCGGTCTGCAACCGCTAAGGTTACCGCTTGCTACTCAGCAGCCATCGTGGATGTTGATAGCTTGTTCGTTGATGTTGAATTTGTTCTCGACGGCGTGCGCCATCAAAAGACTGAGGTTAACACGCGTCAGATGTGCCGGGACGGATTCGAGCCTGGGTCTCTTGTTGCAGTATTAGTCAATCCGAATGACCCCAGGCAGGTTGCCCTAGACAAGCGTGACACCAATTTCCTGGATGCTTGGGCGAGGTCTTTTGTCACGCGCTTTTTGCCGACCTCACCGGGACCGATCTGATTCCCACCCCATCATCATTTTCTTCGTAAAGTGGCGACCCGCTATAATTTTCTAAGAACTCGGGGAACGCGCTACGGAGTTTAGGCAGACGAATTGCGCCTGACTGTCATGCCACCGCCGCCTCGTCAAATGATGACTTTACTCGTTGGTGTTCGCCACGTTTGGGATAAACTCCATGAAGTCATGGCTGTCCATCACGTTTGAACAACGCCGTTCGGGTGGATGAAAATGACGAGCCAATGTGTGCTGTCGATCTGGAATGCAATGTGGGACCCGTTCATGGATCACCTCCTGATTGCCAGGAGTTCCGCACGTCGTCGGTAGTAGGTCGAACCCCGCATAGGGGGAAAAGGAGCCCGCCGGAGCGGGCTAGTCGGGGTAACAACAGGAGAGCGGACCGCGCGGCGAGGGCCACGAGTTGAGCGGCTGGCAATCCACGGCAGCTATGTCCGCGGAGCAGACCTTCCTTATAGCGTCGCCATCCGCTCCGGACAGGCTTAGCAACCCCGACCAGCACGCCTGACCGGGGGCAGCCTTTAAGCCCTTGTTGCATTACATTAGAAGTCACAACGACCAGTAAGGAAGCCCCTTCAACCGTTGTCGCAAGCAACCGGATATTGGTGTAGGCCACCACCAGAGAACCGCCGGCAAGAGCAACTGATTGCTTATCAGCGCGACCAAAAGCCAGAGATCCCGTGTCCAGGCATGTCGGATCCTGCTGGAGGAGGAAGTGAAGTTGACGAGAGCCCGCAGGAGTACGATCCGTTAAGGCGGCGCCACCGCGGTGCCGCACTAACGGGACGGCTGGTTGCATCAGTTGATGCTAATATCGTTTCATAATCTTCTACGTAACTGCATCTGCGGGAGAAAAAGCTGTGTTTCCTGTCCAGGAAGAACAACTTCAACGGATATTGATCTTCGGAAATGCAGGGACAGGTAAAAGCTGGCTCGCGCGTCAGATCGGTGTCTTGATCGGCCGTACAGCAATTCATCTCGACGACATGCGGTGGGTTCCCGGTCACTATGGGGTAGCGCGGAACAATCGCCTCGTATTCAACAAGGTCGTTGAAGCTGTACAAGCAGAAGCCTGGTTGATGGAAGGGGTCTATGGCTGGCTTGCGGAAGGTGTGCTGGGTCGAGCGACGACCTTAGTCTGGATCGACCTACCCGAAGATGAGTGCGTGGCGAATGTAACAGCTAGAGGCATTCAAGGCGGCGGCAGCGAGGAAAATTTCAAAGAACTAGTCGAGTGGATCAAAGAATATCGCCGGCGCGAGAACTCATCGACTTCCTATTCTGGGCATCAAAAGCTGTTCAATGAATATGTGGGGTCCAAGACACTTCTCGCGAACCGGGCCGAGATCGCAGCATTTGTCGAGAATATTCGTGCGATGACTGCTTATAGCCGACAGGAGACTTAGAAGCGCATCACCCTGAGTTATAATTCCACAGCAGAAGACCTGCGATGTGGCTCTGCCTATGGCCGTTGACGATGACTTTAAGCGTGCGGGTCAAACCCGACGATCAAATGTCGCGCTACCGCACGACCTTCGCCTCCGATGTAAGATCTCAGTTAGAGACTTTGGAGTATCTTCTCTCACGAAAACAATAAAAAGAGTGCATAACTCATAAACGCGCCGACCGCTGATTGAAATCACATAATAAAGAACGCAACCTCTCTAAGCGAGCTTGGAGGGCGCGCCATGAAGAAGTTTGCTATTTCCGCGATAACGGCAACAAGCTTGGCGGGATGTAACACTATCCCACCGTTTGAACTTGGGATGAGCGACAAGACATATGGCACACCTATAGTGCGCATCGCTTCTATTATGGCAAATCTTAAATGCGAGTTGTGGAATGCAGCAAATGACAAATCGCCGCTACCGCAATTCGAAAACGACATCTCTCTCAAACTCGAAAGGCACCCGCAGCCAACACCTGAGAGGGAGTTCAATCTCAGGAACATTTTCGCTGCTATCGAATATGTAGGCGAGATCGAACTGATGATCGACGCCGAGCAAACCGCCGGCAGCAACCCATCGCTATCGTTTCCCGGACTCGGCTCCGGCTCCCATCCGCTCACGATCGGAGTTGACTCTGGAGTAAGCGAGAAAGGGCATCGAGCGAACACGACGTATCATTCCGTAGATTTCGAACGACTCGTGGAAGGTACCGAGCAACCAGCTGCTACCCCGCCGAGCCAACCATGTGGCCGCGGAACCGAACTACAAGGTCCACTTGGGATTAAAGACAATCTGCAAATGGGGATTGTCGCCTCGAGTATGAACGATATTTCCGTGTGGCCTAAAAACGCCTCAAATCCGGGCGTGTCAAAGGATGTCGGGGTTGGA
The DNA here is from genome assembly GCF_014193935.1 of Rhizobium sp. BK377. Taxonomy (NCBI): domain Bacteria; kingdom Pseudomonadati; phylum Pseudomonadota; class Alphaproteobacteria; order Hyphomicrobiales; family Rhizobiaceae; genus Rhizobium; species Rhizobium sp. BK377. Next base: position 322,058 of record NZ_JACIAC010000007.1, on the reverse strand, counting down.
TCGCAATACACAGTAGGCCAGATCCACGCGGTTATTGATTTCACCACAACGACCCACATAAGCGGGGGGCCGAATTGGGAGCTCACCCATTTTATCGGGCCTAACGGCAGCGAGGGCCTATTCAATCACAAACGACAGGCCCTGAATCAGGTGTCGTTCACGTTCCTTCCGATCTGTATCAGGAACGGGTTCAAAGGCGTAAAGAGCGGGTCGCGTTGGAGTTACACTCCACCTTTGCCTCAGGGAACGCCGGCCTGGGCAAACTACCTTCCGCCCTGCAGCCTGCCCGGGGTTCAGCAAAGTAAAGCGTCCGCCCTCGGGGCTGCGCACGACACAAACATCAGATCGATGGACAGCATCCGGCTACGCTCCTTCTAAGGAGCGTGCCAACCGACCCAGCCAAGTCGCTCCCCCCTAACGACCGCTTCAGCGTTCTCAAGCGAAGAAAATGAAAGCTCGCTCGTTTAACAGGTGATGCTTTTCCAACGTGCCTGAGCCTCCTGACAGCGAATGAAGCAGTCAAGGTCATCTCGTGGGACGTCTGGCGGCGATATCTCGTCCATGCCAAAAGATGATCTTACATCGGAAATGGGTCAATAGACGGTCGGTATGCACAGATACGGCGGCAGCCCACACCGGCCAGCCCCCTCAGAGGTAAGAGGTTAACCGTCCATCCTTCCGTCACCCGGCTTCAGGATAATCTCCACATCGCCTTCGAGGACGATGTGCAGCGTCCTGATCATGTCTGCGGCGTTGTCTTCGGCTGGTACGACAACGAATTCGGCCTTGCGACGCGAATGCTCGACGTCGCAGCGCCCCTAGGACGCGCACCCGGTTAACCCCCCGCTCGATCCGGCAGGATCGACCGACAGATAAAGAAGCATATCGGAGCTTTCAGCATAGCGATCGCACCATAGGTGCGGGAAAGCGGGAATTCGCGTCACACGAGGGCGTGAAGACGGGCAGCCGCAGGAGCGTCAGCGTGAGCGGTCCTCAGGAGACACGGGACCGACTGCCCCGCGACCGAGTGTTCCGTTTCCCGGCCGACGTCGCACCTGGTGGCGCTCCCGATACCAGACGTCCGGCCCTCTCCTGCCCTCACCTCCCTGGCCGCACCAGCGACCGGGCAATATCGATGATGTCGTCACGGCCGGCAGTCGGATCCTCCCGGTTCCAGGCGACGCCAAGCCCGATCTTAAAATCGACTCCCCTCACCTTCTTGAGCTCAAAGCCGCGGTTCGGCAGATCCTGCGTCCATTCCGGCACGAAGCCGATGCCAAGGCCGGCAGAGACCAGTGACACCAGCGAGAAGGTGTCATCACAGGTGTAAGCGACATTGTCCGTCAGATCATGCTCCTCGAACTTTTCCGCGAAATAGCGCTCGCTGTAGGAGAGGTTCTGACGGGAAAAGGAGATGATCTTTTCGCTTCGCAGATCCTCCAGATCGATCTCGCTCTTCAATGACAGCGGGCTCTGTTTGGCCACCGCCAGCAGATAGCGTTCATGGGCAATCGAGAAGAAGCGCAACGAGCCGATATTCTCCACCGGCCTGATGAAGCCGAGATTGATGCGGCCCGCCTCGATATGGCGGATGATGTCATCGGTGGTGCCGCTTTCGATATGCATGCGGATATCGGGATATTTGCGGCCGATGCGAGACAGGAAGGACGGCAGCACGCCGATCGTGGCAGGATAGACGGTACCGATGGCAATCCTGCGCGCCGACCTCCCGCCAACCGAGCGGGCGATCTCCCGCGACAAATCGACTTCGCTCAGGATCCGAACGGACCGCTCATAGAACGCCGCCCCTGCCCGTGTCAGCTCCACCCGCCTCGTCGAGCGGAGGAAGAGCTGCACGCCGAGTTCCTTCTCCAATGCCAGGATCGCGTCTGACAGGCCAGGCTGGGTGATACTCACCTTGGTTGCGGCTCTGCCGAAATGCAGCTCCTCGGCCACCGCAACGAAGTAGGATAGCTGGCGTAGTTCCATAGGTTTGCCCACCCTGCCCTCGCGAACAGTGACCAATAGCGACGCGCGAGCGACGACGTTGTGATAATATGTCGGTTATATCCCATGGATTAATGCAATGCAAGATGGTGCCCATGGGCTATGGACACTCGCGCGCGCATAGCTTGGAATCTGCGAAACCTTCGCTCCCTGCGGAACATCACCCAGGAGAATCTTGCCGTCGACGCTCAGGTGGACCGGACCGTTATCAGTGATTTGGAGAGAGGAAAGCACAACGCCTCGGTCGATCTGCTGGATAGACTAGCCCTCGCTCTGGCTGCGGATATTTCTGAATTTTTCTCTGAGCCTTCCACCGAGGACCGACCGAAACCGATGCGAGCAGGACGAAAGCCGAAGCAAACATGAGCAGCTTGCTTTCCAACGTTGCAAATGATGGTCGCCTTGAAGGGGTTCGAACCGTCGACCCGTGCATCCGTCAAAATGAAGGCTCTGATTGCAAATAATAAAAAGCTTCGCTTGCAACAAGGTCAACGTTCCTAATATGTTCTGAGCTTGGTTGTCGAGAACGTTGTTGGACGGCTCGAATTTGATGAAGGATCATCTGCGCTACGTCACCAAGCCGACCGTGCCATGCCGAGTAAGGAAATATTGTAGCTTTCATCGCACCATCCCAGTGTGGATGACCTACGCCACCGCCTTATATTGCCGCCCGGTTTTGTATTAGGATGGCTCAACGAAGAGAGAATGACCGTGTCGAACGCCAAGCAAATCCTTGCCATGTTGCGAAGTCGCGCTGAGGGCGACGACGACCTGTTTTTCTCGATTGCTCTCCAGATTGCCGCATCCGAGGCCCGTCAGGGACACAAGACCACCGCTGATGAAATGCGAGCCGAGGTTGATAAGGCCCGAGCCCGCAAATCCCGAGGAGCAAGCGTTGCCATTCCGCTCGGGGCGCCTCGAGGCGATCTCGAAGGACTTCTCGAGCTTCGCGAGCCACGCTTCAAGCTGAAGGACATGGTTCTGGCGCCGGGATTGCTCGACAACCTCGAAGATATGATCCGGCAGCAGAGGAAGCGTGACTGGCTGCGGGAACATGGCCGCACGCCTAATCGCCGGGTTTTGTTCGTCGGGCCGCCGGGTTCGGGCAAGACGATGTCCTCGGAAGCGCTGGCCGGCGAGCTCAACCTGCCATATTACGTGATCAGGCTGGAAGGGCTCATCACCCGCTATATGGGCGAGACCGCAGCAAAGCTCAGGCTAGTTTTCGACGAAACCGCAAAGCGCCGCGGCGTCTACCTCTTTGACGAATTCGACGCGGTTGGTGCGCATCGAACATCGACGAACGATGTCGCCGAGATGCGCCGAGTCCTCAACTCATTCCTGCAATTCATGGAAGAGGGCAATTCGACGGACAGCCTTGTTGTTTGTTCGACCAATCACCCCTCGCTTCTCGATCGAGCGCTGTTGCGTCGATACGATCTGGTTCTTGAGTTTGAAGCGCCAACGGCCGACCAGATCAAGCAAATCATCGTCAAGAACCTCAAGCCGATGACATCGGCCAGGCTCGGCTGGACGAAAATCGTCAAGGCAGCCGATGGTCTCAGCCAATCCGAAATCGTCCGCGCGGCCGATGATGCAGTCAAGACCGCGATCCTTGATGAGCGGAAGACGATTGCAACCGAGGACGTCGTGCAACGTCTTAATCAGCGTCGGGAGATGCGCGACGCATTCCTCGATGAGAAGCGTGTACACTGACCGATGGCAGGCCGATTCACGCTTCCCCACATTGATGTTTCGGCGCTCCATACCGCAAGCCCCTATACCGGCACGGGTAGCGGTGGTTCGAGCGTGCCGCGCATCCGTGCGGAGCATGGACGCAAACTCAGCAACGAACTGGATGTCGCGCTTGCCGCAATTACCGAACTCAGGGGTGCTGATCCTAGACTGGAACCTGCCGCAGGCGGATACGTCGAAGTTGAGTTGCGGCCCGGCACCAGCGCCGACGTTTTAGAATGGAAGAAGCAGGGCATACGCCCGGGGGCGACGAAGGACCGCGATAACGCGCGCACGGTGGCGCTCTATGTTCCGGACAATGCGCGAGAAGCCATCCAGCAGATCCTCCATGATTATCTGTCAGGTCCCCTCTCCCCGAAGGGAAATCCCCCGAACGCCAGCCGCGTGGAGAAAATCGAGGAGATCAGGCGCGCACGCCTGGAAGTCTTCTGGACCGACGACCCTAATGCCCTGCCCGACAATCCTCAGCATCAGATGTGGTGGGCGATCTGGGCGCATCGTGATAATGAAGCGGCCGTTGAGGACGTCTGCCGCCGGCTTTCTCTGCGTGCCGCCTCTTCCGATCGCCGGCTGTATTTCCCGGAAGCGGTCGTCATCCCCGTGCTCGCGCGCCGCGCCGCGATCGAGCTGATGACCTTCGCGACCGGGGTCGTCAGCGAGCTCCGACGCGCGAGCGACAACCCGGTGTTCTTCCTTGAAGACGCCAAGGAAAGCCAAAACGAATGGGTCGACGATCTCGCCGGTCGTATCGTCTGGCCTGGAAACGAGGTTCCTGCCGTCTGCGTCATGGATACGGGAGTCAATCGCGGCCACTCGCTGATCGAGCCGGCACTGGCTGCAGCCGACCAGCACGCAATCGACCGTGACTGGGGCGTCGACGATCATCACAGCCATGGCACGGCTATGGCGGGTCTGGCCCTGCACGGGGATTTGACGGCCGCACTATCCGATCGGTCCGAGCGACGACTGAACCATCGACTCGAATCGGTGAAGCTCCTGCCGCCGCACGATATGGACCCGAATGATCCGCACTCCTACGGCGTGATCAGCCAGACCGCGGTATCGTTGGCAGAGATCGCTGCACCCGAGAGAAGCCGGGTATTCTGTATGGCGGTGACGAACGACAATGTTTCCGGTGCCCGGCCATCGACCTGGAGCGCTGCGATCGACCAAGCCGCGGCCGGCACGATGAATGGCGACGACGACGACGCTCCGAAGCGGTTATTCGTCATTTCTGCCGGCAACGTTCCAGCCGAGATCGAATTTGCTCGGATTTCCCAGCAGGACGATTACCCCGCCGAAGATCCGAGTCAGGCTTGGAACGCCATCACCGTCGGCGGATACACCGATCTCAATCAGATCTCCGACGCGGGCTACGAAGATTGGTCGTGCCTTGCCGGCCCCGGAGAACTCAGCCCTTACAGCCGCACGAGCGTCAACTGGGCTCACGCCCGCGCGCCGATCAAGCCGGAAGTGGTCCTGGAGGCCGGCAATCGCGCACTCAGCCGGGGTCGCCGAGAGGTTCTCAGCCTGGATTCGCTATCACTTCTAACCACTTCGCCGACGACCGGCGCAAATGCCCTCACGGCGTTTCAGGCGACGAGCGCTGCGACCGCACAAGCCGCGCGCATGGTCGCAAGGCTCACGGCCGAGCACCCGAATTATTGGCCGGAAACCATTAGGGCGCTTGTCGTTCATAGCGCCGAATGGACAGAACCAATGCTTGAGCAGTTAAACAGTCCTGCGGGAAAGAAGGACCGGTACCCGCTGATGAGGCGGTTCGGCTATGGGGTACCTGATTTCGACCGCGCATCCGCCTCAGCACAGGACCACCTGGCGCTAATCGCGCAGGCCCATATCCAGCCGTTCCGCTTGAAAGGGCAGCGCGAATTCAACGAATGCCATTATTACCAGCTCCCGCTTCCGGCTGCGATCCTGGAGGATCTGCAGAACACCGTGGTCGAGCTGAAGGTCACGCTGTCATACTTCGTGGATCCCAATCCGGGGTTCTCGGCCAACGTCGATCCACAACGCTATCAATCCTTCGGCCTACGCTTCGACCTCCAGCGCCGCGGTGAGCTCGCCGAACGCTTCAAGCAGCGGGTCAATGCCGCTGAGCGCGAAGATGGTGCGCGGGCGCCAAGTCATCCCGACGATGCCCGATGGATGTTTGGTCCAGGCAGTATTTCGGCAGGTTCCCTGCATTGCGACGTTTGGTCAGGGCCTGCCATCGAGCTGTTGAGCCGTGAGCTGTTGTGCGTGAAGCCGGTGGTTGGCTGGTGGCGCAATCGAGCCGCTAAGGCTGTCGTCAATCGTAAGACGCGCTATTCTTTGGTCGTGACGTTGAAGGCTCCAGGCGTCGAGGTTGATCTCTATAGTGGCGTGATCGCCGCGAAGGCTCGCATTGAGACGACGGTTGCAGCAGAAACAGATATCCTGGTCTAGTCTCGCGACAGAGACTCATAGCGAAGGATGGCTTGCTCTTGAATGATCGGAACCGACGGCCCGCTCATACTAAATTCCTTCCGCGCGAGATTAGAGGCGAACCAAGAACTTGGTCCGGCTGGATTGACTGATCTGCGGCCGATACCGAACCATCCCAAACTCTGGAGATCGGACGGCACTCTCTTCCACACGAGATCAGCGGGCATGCGAGCAAAAATCGCAATTGCGGCCAATTACGATGCCTTTCGCTTCTTTTTTCCAACCGAAACTGTGAGATCAAGAGCGACCTCGTCCTCATCGGACTGAAACTTTCTCCACGCCGCCCATGCCTTTTCATTAGTATGGTGTAGATCTACCTCAAAATAGGCCTTACGAATTCGCTCGATCAATTCATCTAAGGCGCGACGCATTTTCCGTCGGGCCTTGTCGATGTCATCCCAGTCGTCTTGTTGTTCTTTGCGTAAAGGTGCATCCATCGGGTTTGAAAATACCTGCACTTCGTAGTTTGCGGTATGATGGTAGCGGTCATCGTGTGACATTGCGCGTCGCCAACCAGAAGAAAGCTTACCGATCGCTTTTCGTATGGCGGGGTCGTAGACGTAAAAGAGGCTGTTGGTTACGATTGCTGTGAAGCGATCACTGAACCACGCTGCCTTGAATGTGGTTTTGTACGGAAGTTCGTCAATGTAGTCGTCCATTGTCGGCAAGTGGATGTTGGACATCAGCCAGGTGATGTTTCGAACATCGTGATCATGTTGGATTTTTTCCTTCGTCAGTCCCTTCAGCTGTGCGGGTCGTTTAGGATCGCCCGCAATGATCATGTCCACCGCCGTCTTCAAGAAATCCGCCAATGCCTTCCGCTCCGCGGCGCCGCCGGTTTCCGAAAAGCTGTAAGGATGTGCCCGGTGCTGTGCAAAATCAAACGGCATATCGCCCGGAAAGACGCCGTGGGCGGTATTGAAAAGCAGGATGACGCGGTCCCAGCCAAGGTGTGCGACTGCAAATCCCAATTCGTGCGTCACGTTCGGATTGGGACAAGGCCGAGACGACTGTCGCGGAGTGATCGTTGTGATATCAGCGATGAAAATATCACACGCTTCGATCTTTTCCATGATTTTTCCCGCGATGTTCGGGCTGCCGGGGACGTTTCGCGTCGCCTCATCCCTTTCAACCTTGATCGAAGGGCTGGCAGCGCTGATCGCCTCGCAGGCGCTTTTGAGGGCGTCCCGGATGGCATTCAGGTTGGTCTTTTTGGGGCTATCGCTCTGCCAGGAGTAAAACGCTTTGAGCCTTATGGTGGAATTCGCCATTTTTCTGCTTCTAAGGGTGTTGTCGGTGCGTATTGGGATTACGCGCGTCGCCTAGATTTATTGTATCCTCATACACCAGGATAAGGGGATTCCAACCAGCGATCCTGTTGTTATGAAGGCCCCGATCACCAATCTCCTGTAGTGGACCCGCCGCTAGGAAGGTCCTTGACTTCGACTGATCCGTGCATTCAGAACTCGTCTATGGATGAACGCATCCGACGGATCAAAAATGACGCTCGACATTCGCGGAAGTTTGAAGAACACCAAGATCAGCTCGGACGGATATGTTGTCCTCGAAGAACTGATTTCCAATTCAATCGACGCCTTTCTGATAAGGCAACATCTGGATCCCTCCAAGCGGAGCCTCGAAGTATCGATCGAGGTCGACGTCACCGCATCCGGACTATTCGGCGACGGCTCGGACATTTCGATGACCTGCACCGACAATGGATGCGGCTTCGGGGACGATCAGACCGACGCCTTTCTGACCAAGGACACGTCCTACAAGGATGACCTTTCGATCGCGGGGATCGGAAAGTGCAAGGGGGCCGGCCGCATCCAGTATTTCCATCACTTCGAGATGGTCGGAATCCGCAGCACTTATCGCCGCGGCAAGGATATCCTTACGCGCACCCTTCCACTCGCGGCGGGAAGGAAGAAGATCGACCTTGCCGACTTCGTCGTGACCGACGCCAACGCTGATGAAATAGGTACTACCATCCGGCTCGAGAGCCTTAAACAGGCACCCCGCACGCGGCTCTACAAGTCTGAACCGCTCGGCGAGATCTTCTCGGCGGCGAACATGCGGCGCAACATGCTGATCGCGTTCCTGCAGCGGTTGGTCAGCCTAAAGCCGCAACTGGGCGACTTCGTGATCAAGTTCAAAACTCGGTACCCGGAAGGCCTCATTGACCGGAGCAGTCTGAGCGCTGCCGACCTGCCGGACGTGACTGTCGTCAAGCTGGCCGAGGTGGGGGAGCGCGATCCCCGGTCGGGCAGCCCACTGGGAAAGGCGAAACAGTTTACTCTCTCCCACTACAAGCTTGACGCGAAAACCTACGACCTGCCGCGTAACGCCATCTCGTTCTGCGCCAGATCATCGCCTGTGCTCGATATTACCAAGCGCTACTTGCGCACTGCAGCCGAACAAAACCGCCCAGTCGAAGGGTTCCACCATATCGTGCTGGTTGAGGGGGATGTTCTCGATAAGCGCGTAAACGAGCAGCGCGACGGTTTCGACGACATCCCTGAGGAGATCCCAGTGGACGATCTCTTCACCGACGAAACTGTGTCCTTCGACGGGATCTTCGATCAAATCGATCCAATTATCGAGGAAATGGTCACCCCGTCGGGCTGGAGCAAGGAAGACGTCATCAAGGACGTGACCGACAAATTCGGCGTCATCCCGGCGATGCTGACCGACACGGACACGCGGGTCGTCTATGGGGACAGCGCGAAGACCGTTGCGGAACGCGTGCTTAAGAAGTATCAGGAGCGCATAATCGCCGATACAGCGGAAATCTTCGACCTTAGGGCGGAAATCGAGAAGGCCGAGCCGCACTCCGCAGACTTCAGGCACAAGATCCACGAGCTTTCCTGGAAATACACGTCGTCGCTCAAGACATTTGACATGGCCAACCTGTCGCAGCTCGTGGTGCGGCGGGCCGCGATAGTCGAGATCCTCGAGCTGGCCTGCAATCGCGAACTCGCCGTCCAGACGGTGTCGGAGGGCCAGCGCCGTAAGGATGAGCAAATCATCCACAGCATCTTCTTTCCAATGAAGAAGGACACCCACGAGACGTCGGATCACGACATCTGGCTGCTGAGCGAGGAATATCAATATTACGACTACATCGCGTCGGATAAACCGCTGGCCCAGATTGAGTGGAAGGAAGGCGAGAAGCTCTTCGATGCTGATATCGACACCGAGATGGCCACGACCCTGCGCCGCCGTGCCGACGAGAACGCCGCCATGCGGCCGGATATTGCGATCTTTGGCAAGGAAGGCTCCGCGATTATCATTGAATTCAAGGCGCCGGGCGTCAGCATGGATGACCACACGGGTGACCTGTCGGAATACGCTCACCTCCTCGCCGCCAAGTCGACCGGCCGCCTGAAGAAGTTCTACGGATACATCATCGGCGACACACTCAATCCTCTGCGGATGGCCGGGTGGAAGAGGTTCGCCTCAGGTAAAGGCTACTTCCGGACGAGCGACCTGCCAGATCCTGATAGTGGAAGAAACCTCGGCGAACTCTACGCCGAGACACTCTTCTACGACGACGTCGTCGATCGCGCGAGCAAGAGAATTGGGATCTATCGCGACAAACTACGGATCGACTTCACCAAGAAGTAGGCCGGATCTCCACACGATAGGGCATTCTCTAGCCTTTACTCAGCGGCGGGCTGAGCGTGTCCGGCTTCATGTGATCGGTGAGCTCCACCTGGGAGAGACGGCAGCTTTCAGCGGTGGTCAAGGACCGTTGAGCGTCTGGGATGGGCATTGCCGGCGGACGGAGTCGTGTGCTCCATGCTCGCCCTCACAGAACGCTCTGCAAAATGCCGCTCGCGATACGTCCTTTCAGCCATTCGTGAATCTGATCGGCTCCCATCATCGCCTGTTCAAAACGCTCCGCAGCATTTGCTCGCCAGACGAGGTCACCGGCTTGGCCGAAGGTACGTCTTAGATCGCGTAGCGTCCATAACGCCTGTCCCGCCCACGTGCGAAACGATTCTATCTCCCAATATGAGACTGTATGGAGATGCGGTATCGCCCCCGACTTGGCCTTCGTCACAGGCGAAACCAGCACCGGGACGATCGTCGCATTCTCCGGCAGCACGACATGATCTCTGATCCAATTTGGATGCGAGAACGCCTGGCGAGCCTTTGTAGCGTCAAGCACATCGTTGGTCGCGCCAGCATGGTCCTCGAACACGAAGCACAGGTCGTCCGCCACCCACCAGGGGTCAGGTGAAGCGTCATCCTCGCGCTTACCTGCTGTGAAGCCCAGCATCTCGCCCAACCGCACCTGTGCTTGTTCAAATCCATCTTTCGAGGCAAGCCCTTGCAGAATCTCCTGCTCCCGCTTGTTGAAGTCGCGATCTGTCACGGTGCCGAGCCGTTCCAGCACACCCTCCACCCGCTCTATCTGATGCAGTAGCCGTGGGCTGCGGCCAAGGTGCGGCTCATCGCCTGCTTGATACCGCGCCAATTTCACCAACCAGGGTAGGTCCGAAGCCGCACGCTTCGCATGGTTGAAGTGACTGCGGGCCTTGACCCCCAGCGATGCGATGCCTGCACGCTCTCCGTACCAGGCAGCCGATCCGGCTAGATAATGCCAAAGCGCCCGGTAACCTCGCAAGTCGGGATCAGTCAACCCGCCCAAGACGGCTTCCGCAGCCTCGACCGCCCCTTCAAAGTCACTCTGCCAGAGCCGGTTTTGGTACTCAATTTCTCGACCAACGATCGCCTGCAGCTCGCCAAGGGCCGGAAAGGGCTGCTGCACCGCCGTTGCGCGCTTTGCAAGGATATCGTTGTTTGCGGCACCCCAGCGGGCGTCGTTTGCGAGGAAAATATCGAAGTTCTCTATGATGTCGGCCATCGTGGTCCCGACCGACTGCTCGTTGCCAAACTCAAGTTCAGCTTGGAGTTCGGGGTGAAAATGGACGCGCCGCCGTCGATCAGCCAGGTAATCAGGCAGCTCTTCGCCAGAAACAACAACTGCCGAATAGTCCTGAAGCGAGCGGGTGCAGCGTCCGATTGCTTGAAGGACACGCGTCTGTACACGATCGTTGAACAGCTGCGATGCGCCCATCCGGAGCATGATAAAGCGCTCCTGAAGATTGGCGGCTCGGGGGAGTCCTTCAATGAAAAGCAGGCGGCAGTCATTACCGGGAAAGTCGATTCCGTCATAGCGATTGGCGATTACTGCCACTGCCTGAGGCGTCGCGACGAACGGTTGTTTCGATTCCTCGATGTCGTCTGCCGTGAACGTCGCGAATCCGAGATTCGTTCTCACCTCTTCCCGGATCTCGTCAGCTTGCTGATCGCTAGGCACAAGTACGAGACTTCTCCCCGCACGCCGCATGAGGTGCTGGCGCAATGTCGAGACGTCTTCGGCTTCAAGTGAACTATCGGGAAAAATAAAGAACCGACGCCCAATCCCCTGTCGATCCCACCCTTCGGGAACCTGAAGACGTTTTATCGTCCGTCGGCCGGTTAGCCGCTCCAGATCGCCTCCCGCTCCGAGTGTCGCGGACATGAAGATGCGTTGCCGCGCATTTTGGTAGGGAGCGTGTTGCCACGTCGGTGCCAAAAGGGGACGGATGAGCAATTCGGTGGAGGAGATGTAAAGTTGGCATGCGTTGAGATGGCTGCGGACCATCGACCATGCCCATCTGACGTCAAGCTCCTCGGCGTGCTCGTCAACGACCGCTGTCAGCTCATCCCTAATCTCGGCAAATACCGGGGTCGGAAGCTTGTCTACCCAACGTCGGTCCTCTGGTCTACTATCCCATCGTCCCCACAGGCGTGAGAAGTCAAACGGGTCCAGATGCGGACGTAGGACGCCTGTGAGCGCTTCAAATAGGACACGGTGCGGCTGTTTTGTCCGCTGTATCCGGACAGTCCACATTTCACCAATATAGTTCTCTGCGGCATGCGCATCGTCGATGACGATAACGTCGGGGTCCGAGAAGAAGGGACTCGTGTTAAAGAGCGAGTTGTAGGTCGTTACCGCGACACGATCGGCGTTTTGATACTCGGCGCGCGCGCGCGGATCGTAGTCTCGCTTGCTCCCAGTGAACCCATTGATTGTCAGGCCATATTGAGTTCGGGCTTGCTCTACAACCTGGTTCACGAGCTGCTTGGTGGGGCACAGATAAACGACTCGTTCTCTGAATTTGCGCCGGCGCCATTCAGCAATCATTAGGCCGACCAGCGTTTTACCACTTCCCGTTGGCAGCTGCAGCGCAACATCAGGATCGGCGATTGCTTGCGCTGCATAGCTCCGCATAATTTCGCCTTGATGTAGCAAAACACCGGGGATGGTTCGGCGGGGCAGCGTGAGAAGAATCTCTTCCGGACTCGCCGGAACGATTTCGGCCGGGGCAGCGCTTTTGAATGCCATTCTATGTCCTCCTACCACTCCCGCCTTTATCTCAACTCAAAGTGGGTGGCTAGCGGACCCGGCGTTTTTCGGCGAACTCTTTCTGGATGTAGAATACAGTGGGGAACCATATTCCAGAGTCAATCCGATAGGCTTTGCTCCGGCTATACTTGCGTCAGCTTTCGTTCGATGGCTTCCCAATCTAGTCTCATGTCGTCAGCGAGATCCATGCTCCTGAGGCCGTAACGCGCTACGAGAAATCCTTCCATTTCATCGTACATCGCACATTCAGGCCAGTGCAGCTCCCAACTTCCCGCAAAGGCGCCAACAAATGCCTTTGAGTAATTTTCGATGTTGAACGCAGAAAATGTCTCTGCCGACAAAGCATCACTGGGCTGCTCGACAAACTCCATCGCGCGCTGGGCCTGTTCACGGATTTCCGGTGTCATGCGCTCGGGCGAAAATCCCCTCGCCGCGACAGCAATGTTATTCAGCACACTGAGGATTTCCCAGTCGGTCCTGCCCTCTTGGTGCAGGATAAGAAGGCGGCTCAAAAATTCCCGATCGTCCATCGCTCTATCGAGCGTGAATCTGAGCGCACGCCGCGCCCAGTCGTATCGCCTTCGAATATCTTCTTCCGCACGCGCTTGATCGAAATTCGGGCCGGGTCCGCCAAACCAGTCGACCCTCCTTCCAGCTCGACACTTGAACGACCTATCGGGGTCGAGTGGCGATGTCGCGAGCCGCGTCGCTTCGTCGAAGATCGCGGACGGCATAAACTCGCGATAGAGTTCGCAATAGGGTCGCCCTACGAACAACGCATCAAGTGGATCACGGTCGAAAGCCTCCATCAGTGCCGCATCATCAAGCACGGAGCAGGCACGCATGGCCGTGCCAAAGACGACCATGGCGTCGATGGACTGTTCAGGCCCGCGATCAACAGCCGATACGGAGATACGCAATGAGCGATCCTCAGGTGTCGGCTCAGTAACCTTTACTCCTTGCATAGCGCTATCGCCGATCGAGACATGGAGTTCGATTGAGCATCGCACGAGACCTTGATCCCGATCCGCCATCGCGCAGGCGATCAGCTGCAGTTCGCTGATCAGCTGCTCTGCATGTGGCGTGGTGCGATAGTCGTTGGCAAAGTGACAGGACCATTCGAGGCCGAGAGCCTGCCAGCGGACGCATCGTTCTTGTCCAAGGTCCCCGAAGGGACGGTCAAGGAGTGCCTCCTCCAGCTCGGCCCAGGCCTCGTCCCACGTTCCATTCAGCCAGAACCCATCTTTGGCAGCCGCCGCTTCGATAATTGGGACTCTGATTGGTTCAGGCCAGATTGAGATCGTCGGATCGAGTGCCATCCGGGCACTGGGATTGCCTCTTCCTAGAAATCCGAGCAGAGCCGCCAGCTGGCCGAAGTTTTGCGAGAGCTCAGGATGGCGCTCCATTTCGAGCGGGCGGTCATCGTTGCGCACGTGGCTATCGAGATAGAGCGGCAGAAGCTGAAGAAATCCGAAGGAATTTCCGGCCGCCTCCTCTGCATTGACGAGCGCCATCAAACATTCTGGCTCAAGCTGACGCATTTCGCCATGCGGCTCGTAACGAGCGAGAAATGCGCCGACCATGGCATGATATTTCCCGGCATAGGCAAGACCGAGGCGACAATATTGCTCCGACAGAAGGAGCAGGATGCGCACTACCGATCCCATCATCGCTCCCGAGAACCATTTCGCCTTCGCAGCGTGAAGAACGCGTATCGCCGCTGTGGCCTCGTCGCGTTCGATGAGCGATAGGGCCCGGTCGACGGCTTTCTTTCCAGCTGCAGCAGTTCCAGCGCGCGACGCGAACATATCCTCGACACGGTTCGCCAGATCCTCCAAAGCTTTGTCGCTTCCGTAAGTTCCGACGATTTTGATAATGTAATCGGCAAAGGACTCGAGCGGAAAGAGAGGCGCCTCCTCGACGTAATCGAGCATGCTCTGCCATCGTTGCAAAGCATCAGAAAGTTCGGGCGTGCTGCCAGGTTTCTTCGGTGTAAGCTCTAGCATCCCAAGAATATTGAGGAGTCCGGCGCGCTGACCCGGTCCATTGGCAGCGGCGAAACAGGTCTCAAGTGCTTGCTCGATCTTGACTCGCCACTGATAAAGATCGGTGTCATCCGCACGATAGTTCCCAAGCCAAAAAGCTCCAAAACTATAGATCAACAGGGTAGTTGCGTCCGTTAAATCTCCGATCGAGAGGAATTCGTCGAGGTCGCCGAAATAGTCAGCCAAGTGATCCGCTTGGTCGGAAAGATCGTTGCGTCCGCGTAGACTCGCAACTGCGATCTCATATAAGGCCGACCGCAGCAAGCCGCGTGGCGCCTCTTTGCAAAGGAAACTTTCCATCTGGCGGAGCCAGAAGCCTAGATCCGGACGCGCGTCTGGATCGAAGGTTGCCTTGCGCAAGCCGGACTTCACCGCGACGAAGTCGGCCATGCTGATTGGGATTACGCTACGGTTCGCCCACTCTCGCTTGTGTTGCAGATAACCCTCGTCACGACTTACGACTGGGAAAAATTCAGCAGGAACTTTGAGATATTCTTCCGCGACCCAGAAAAGGTCCGGCTCGGTCAGCAACTCTGCGAGGGTATTGCCATCAAATATCTGCAGATCAAAACCCTTGTCCTTTGCTTCGGCGATAAGCTTGTGTCGCTTGCCAACAGGGACATTTGCTTCACAAAACACCACCAATTCGTCGATACCGCCGCCCACGGAGATGGTCTCCATGTCTTTTCTGATTTTAGGCTCGATTTTCTTTTCCAGCGTGCAGGCAAACGCGACAACCCGCGCGCCCGAGGCGTGATTTGCGAATGCCGAGCCTGGATCCCGACCGACCGCAAGATAGGTACGAAACGTCTCGAAATCCTTGCCGCCATCACCGCCGGCGCTCACCGGTCCAGTCGCTGGAAGAATGTTGCTGTAGAGCCTAGCCCGTGCGACATGCCGGGCCAGATGCTCAAATTGGTGGTGGGCGTTCTGAGGCGACAATTCGCTGAGATGGAAGCGCAGCATTGCTGCAAGTTTGGCGGGATTGGTCATACAGACAACTTATCAGGCAATTCGCCCAAGAAAAGGTTGTCCATGGGCGTCATGAGCCAACAATTTCGTTAACTAGATCATAGAACTGGCGAGGCTGTCGTCCGGTCTCAGTTCGTTAGTATACTCCGTCCTCTGGAGGCATTTCGCCTCATGTACTCCCTGAATTCGTCCGCATTCATCTGCTCGTGTCGGGCGTCATAGGTGGAGCTATCCTGATTGTATGGGGAGCTCGTGCTGAAAAACACGAAGCTTCCCCTGAGATAGCGCGTGATACTCCTTGAGCCCGCCGGCAATTCACGTTCGCTCTCTTCACGATAGTCCACCACGTCAGGATGCGCGTATTGCCCCGGGTTCAGCTCTGACAGATATTCGTAGTAGTCGCCGGCCTCGACAGGATAATAACCGGTTGGTTCGACAGGAGCCGCTTCGAGGCGGAGATAGTCCCACTTCGGATCTTGTCTGAAAGAAACGAAGGAGAGCGTCGCTGGCTTCAGCAAAGTCACGAATCCCGTGTGAAGCTCAATAAAACCGAGTTCGGGCGCACGTCGGACCTCCTCGATCGTCATGCCCCCTCCACTTGGAAAAAACATATGGTTCAGGCCCGGGACCCGACCAATCTCGTTGAGGATATCAACGATTGCGTCCACGTCCGTCCAAACTGCTTCTTCGGGCGTTTGCCGAGGGAAGAACTTTTGAGCAAACTCCGCCCATTGGTTGGCATTCTGTAGCGCACGGTCATCGATCACTCTCAGCCAATACCGAAGTCTATCAACAACCTCCCCCATTTTGGGTCGAGCAACAGGATCATGCTGAGTGCAATCACTGAGTAAGACATCCAACGTTGTGGTGTACTGTCCAGGCAAATAATTTTGCAGTCCCACGCTCGAATCCGCGGCGTACGGTCCATCGAAGCCTAAACCCTTGCCAGTCAAAAAAATCCAAAGGGTCTTGGCGAAGGAGAAAACGTCCGCAGGCAGCCCATCAGCTTCCCATGCTTCTCTACGCATTTCAGGTGCCATTGTGAATTTGGCGCCGACGTCGCGCCGTTCAGGTGTAATTGGAGTCAAGTCTGGATATTTGACGAGACCGAAATCTGAGAAACACAGCCGACCGTTCAAGGCCAGGAGGTTCTGCGGTTTTATATCCCGGTGCGCATATTTCTTTGCGTGAAGCACCGCGAGGGTCTCACCCAGACGCACAAATTCGGCGACGATCGACTTTGCATCGGCGTTTCTGAAAAATGCCACGCTTGTTTCGGCCACCGGCATGGCATACCAGGGACGAGAACCTTTTCCTTCCGGAAATTCGGAATCCAAAATCGGGATGATCCCTTCCAGGTTGCCAAGTTCCCGCAGAGCCGTGATCTCGTTGCGGAATCTGGAAAGGGGCTCCTTCCCAAGATTATGGAGTATCTTTATCGCCGCGACGGCTCGACTTTCAGGGTCACGAGCGATCCACACGTCGGCGTTCCCTCCGCCATCGATACGTTTCATCAATCTCCACTTACCGTATTGACCGCCCGGTTGCGGTTGCCCCGACTTCGAACTCATTTTTTCTTCTTACGATCCTCAGAGGGTTAGACATAGCAGAGGTCACTTGGTCATTCGCAATGTGGACTGCAAATCTTCCTGGGTTTTAGATCGGCATGCTCCTTCATAGCACCCCCCATGCCCGAAACCTCCCCCTCCCGGTCATCTCCCTTAAGCCCAATTCCAAAACAATCCGCCGCGCCGCCTGCGGCGTCATTTCCAGCGTCTTGGCGACCATCCCGGCCGACACGAGGGGTTTCGCCATCACCAACTCGACGAGCTCAGGCAGTTTCGAAGACGTCCGTCGCCCCTCCAATTTTCGGTCCATCATCGCCTTCGCCAATGTCAGCCGGTCATGCTCTTTCAGACCGATCTCGGCGGCCGCCAAAAGACCGTGGGCGATGGCGAGCAGCCGCGTTTCCCGGTCGCGATGCCGGCGGCGATCGACGGGAATGGTTTTCAGGCCAAGATTGATGGCGGCCAGATGGGCGCCGGTGGTGATGCCGGCCTGGCGCAGGATCGACACGCCAAACAGCCGGCCGAGCCAGGGCGCATGCTGCAACACCGACAACTCGTTCCAGGCATCGAGGGCGACGATCGCCTGCAGCACCGCCGGCAAGTGTTCGGCCTGCCGCAGCACGGTGCGCCATTCCTCCAGCCGCTCGTCCTCGTCCCAGTCGAGATCATAGACGAGCGGGTCCTTTTCGGCCGTCATGCTGCCGCCGGCAGGGCCGGGACGCGTCGCGTTTTCGATCGCCGCCGAGGATCGGGCTAGCGTCGCATCGATGGCGGCATAATCGATGCCCGGGAGATCCCCGAGGTCATCACCATCATCCCCCTCGCCTTCTCGTTCGACCAATTTGACAGTTCCGGAGCCAGAGCCATTCGCGATCATGTCAGGATCGTCCGATGGTCCAGGCCACGCCTGGGTCTGTCGCAAAGTTCGGATACCATCTGCGGACAACACCCAGTCTGGCGACTGGGTGGCGATGCGCCGACGGGTGCGCAACACGTCGCGGGCAATGGTGAGCTCGTGGGTGGGCGCACGGATGTCGCGGGTGGCATCATGGAGGACGAGGTCTTCGAGATGGACGAGTTCGCCGTCGATCCACAGCGACGCACAGGCGTCGGCAAAGTTTTGGCGTTCGAGGAAGCCTTCACCGACCGTCGAACGGGCGATGCGCTCGTCGAGACGCGTGAGAGCGACACCGGCGTCAAAAGCCGGCCGCATCAAGTCACTCATGCTGATTTTCGCAAGATCGTAAGCCATTGAAATCATGGTAAATGATTTTCTACAGGAACTCCATCTAAATGTTATGGTTCCTCATATAGTATGATTGCTGGTTAGCGTTCTAACCAACGATAAGTTTCAAGTATCGATAGTGATATGGTCAGCGCTTGACCAACTTATGGAAATGGCCATATGATCGAGCAGATGTCGAAAACGGTGCAAATCGCCGTCTGCTCGACGAGAGAGACTATCCCTGGAGCATCATCATGACCGTTACCGTCAAGGTCGCCGAAGCAAAAACCCATCTGTCCGAGCTGCTGGCGAAAGTCGAAGCGGGCGAAGAGGTGATTATTTCGCGCGGCAATACACCTGTCGCCCGTCTCTCTCGCATCCGCCGCGACAACGACGTCGACGCGTTGATCGCCGAAATCAAGGCCCAGCGCACCGGCCGTCCCGTCACCACGCAGGACGAAATCCGCGAATGGCGCGATGAAGGCCGACGTTACTGATGTCCTTCGTTCTCGATGCCTCCATCGCCGCCGCCTGGTTTCTGCCCGACGAGCAACACGATGCCGCCGACCGGCTGATGTCGGAGATACGGTCGACGGTCGGTCTCGTGCCGGCGCTGTTCTGGTTCGAAACGCGCAATCTGTTTCTTGTGGCCGAACGGCGTGGCCGGCTTCGCCCGGGCGAACCACTTCTGCTGATGACCCAGTTGCGGGGGTTGCCGCTCGAGGACGCCGGATCGGGCGGAGATGGGCTGGTGCTGGACCTGGCGGCCCGTTACACGCTGGCCGCATACGACGCGAGCTATGTCGCGCTTGCCAGAACGCACGGATTACCTCTGGCGACCGGCGACCGAAAGATGGCCGCCGCCGCCCGCGGTGAGGGAATCCCCGTTGTCGGACCACTCGAACATGAGCACTGAGCTGCGGCTTTCAGGCCATGAAATTCTAAAACGTGCCAAGGAACTGGACGCACTCGATGCGATCCTGCCATTCGACCGGCGCGACCAGCTCGCCGAGCTCCTGACCGACGAAGACGTCGCCACGCTGAAACATCTCGCCAGCGAGGGCATGGGTGCCAACACGCTCCGCGCGCTGGCGTCCGACCTTGGCTATCTTGAGGCCTGGTGTTCAGTGGCTACCGGCGCCCCCCTCCCCTGGCCGGCGCCCGAAAGCCTGCTGTTGAAATTCGTCGCGCACCATCTGTGGAACCCGGCCGAGCGCGAGAATAATCCGGATCACGGCATGCCCGAAGATGTGGCGATCGCACTTCGCACTAAGGGCCTCCTGAGAAGCGTCGGCCCGCATGCGCCGGCGACCGTTCGCCGGCGGTTGACCAGTTGGTCGATCCTCACCCGCTGGCGCGGCCTGAGCGGATCGTTTACCGCCCCTTCCCTGAAATCTGCGCTCAGGCTCGCCGTGCGGGCCAGCGCTCGGCCAAGGCGGCGCAAGAGTACAAGGGCGGTCACCGGCGATGTGTTGGCAAAGCTGCTGGCCACCTGTGCCGGCGAGCGCATGGTCGATCTTCGCGACCGCGCCCTCTTGCTCACCGCCTTTGCCTCCGGCGGCCGCCGACGCTCCGAAGTTGCTGACCTGCGCGTCGAAGATCTCGTCGACGAAGAGCCGGTGCATGCCGATCCCCGAAACTCTGTCTCCCCTCTCGTGCCCTGCCTCACCATCAGTCTGGGCCGCACGAAGACGACGACAGCAGACGACCGAGTGCATGTCGTTTTGATCGGCCGGCCGGTCGTTGCCCTGAAGCAGTGGCTGGCGGCGGCGAAGATCGACACTGGACCGGTGTTCCGACGTATCGACCAATGGGGCAATATCGATCGCCGGGCTCTGACGCCGCAGTCGGTCAATCTGATCCTGAAGACGCGTTGCAGCCAAGCTGGCCTCGATCGCAAGGTATTTTCGGCGCATGGGCTGCGATCCGGGTATCTGACCGAGGCGGCCAATCGCGGCGTGCCGCTGCAGGAGGCCATGCAGCAATCCTTGCACAAGTCGGTGACGCAGGCGGCAAGCTACTATAGCAACGCCGAACGTAAGAACGGACGGGCGGCTCGATTGATCATGTGAGCGACCGTATCGCGATCACTTATGGTTCTACACAGCACCTACCGGCACTGCGCTGCCTTGCGGACATAAGCGAAATATGTAGTCCTGGGCTTGCTTTGCAGGCCATTGGAGGATTGGTGCGATGAAGGCTCGGATCGACACGATTATCGAGAAGGCGATCGAGACAGGCAAGATCGTCGGCACTGTCGTGATCGTCGTCGAGGACGGAGAGATCGTATATAGCCGCGCCGCGGGTTATGCCGATCGCGAAATGGGGAAACCCGTCGAAATCGGGACCATATTTCGTCTCGCGTCCGTAAGTAAGCCGCTTGTAGCTGCCGCCGCCTTAGCACTTGTCGACAAGGGGAGGCTTGCTTTTGGCGACCTCGTGCGGGATCACCTTCCTTATTTCCAGCCTCGGCAGCCAGATGGGAAAATAGCCGATATCACCATCCATCACCTGCTCACTCATACGGCGGGCCTCAGCTATGGTGCGGACCCCAAAACCACACCACCGGAGCGGATGTTCAATAGTGGTCTTTCCGATACAGACCTCGATTTTCAAGAGAATTTCGGCCGATTATCGACCTTTCCGCTCCTGGCCGCACCGGGCACGCTCTGGTCTTACTCGATCGCTATCGACGTCCTAGGGGCAGTCATAGCGCGGATTGAAGGCTGCAGCCTGGATGAAGTGGTGCGTCATCACGTGCTCGAACCGCTTGGGATGAGCGACACCGGTTTCTCGGTCAGTGACCTGGAGCGACTTGCTACGCCTTATGCTGATGGCAATCCGACCGCCGTCCGGATGAATGATCGGCATCTGGTCCCGGACAGTGATGGCAACTTGCTGACCTTTGCGCCGTTTCGGCTCTTCAACCCAAAGGCTTTCCAATCCGGTGGCGCCGGCATGGTGGGGACGGCGCCGGATCTGATCTCCTTTCTTGAAACCATTCGTCAGGGCGGGGCTCCTATCTTGAAGGCGGACACGGCGAGGGCGGCGCTTCTCAACCAGATCGGTAATATCCCGCGCCCAGCCGAACCAGGACAGGAGTTCTCCTTTTTGGGCGCGGTGATTCAGGATCCGGTTCTGGCGGAGTCTCCGATGTCAAAAGGATCGGTAACCTGGGGCGGAGTCTATGGGCACAGTTGGTTCATCGATCCGGTGAAAGGCATTTCCGCCGCGATCATGTCCAATACCGCCGTCGAAGGCTGCCTGGGAATGTACCCGAGAAATATCGCTCGGGCGATCTACGGCCTTTAGTGGTTTTCTCGCGGGAGGCCGTTCCCGGCGTTTGGAAGAGCGAGCCTGAGAGCAATCACACCTACCGCCTGACCTTGTGACGTGCTGAAGAACGGATTGCCGGGCTTGGTCTTCTGGCCCAAGTGGAGCTTCATTCTTCCACGCGGCAATAAGTTCCACGATGTTGGAAGGCTTGGTTACGGGCTCGATGATGAGCTTGTGCCGGCGACAGCCTGCGCGATCTGCGCGACCGCGCCATCTTGATGGTCGCCTTTGCGTCCGGGGGTCGCCGGCGCAGCGAAGTCGCCAACCTGCGGAAGGAGCAGCTGACGGTCGAACCGCCGATAAAGGGTGAGGACGATGCCCCCCTCCCCTCGCTTTCCATCCATCTTGACCGCACCAAGAATTCCGGCGCCAGCCAGGACGAGGTCGTTTATCTCATCGGCCGGCCGGTAGAGGCACTCGATGCATGGCTGGATGCCGCGAAGATCGACAAGGGCGGGGTGTTTCGGGCGATCGATCGATGGGGTCACGTTTCTGGCCGGGCGCTGGATCCGAAGGCGGTCAATGATATCGTCAAGACCCGGGTGGCCCAGGCCGGGCTGAAGGTGGGGGAGTTTTCCGCGCACGGGCTACGGTCGGGTTACCTGACCGAGGCAGCGAACCGCGGCATCCCCCTCCCCGAGGCGATGGAGCAATCGCGTCACCGCTCGATGCAGCAAGCGTCCAGCTACTACGACAATGCAACGAGGAGGAGCGGCCGGCTGCGCGCATGCTGTAAACGCCAAGGGGCCTCGGCAGGACGACCGGCTGCTCATGTCCGAAATGCGTTGTCATAGAGGATTAGGGTTGGGCTCCTATCGATCGATCTGGAGCAACGCTCGTAAGGCCTCATGTTCAGGCCCGTTAGGTTTAAGATCGAGGAATGCGTCGATCGACCTGCGTGTCTCGTGCCCGCCCGATGCCGGATTGGCGCGGTGCAGGACAAAGGCACCTTCTCGCTTGCCATCCCCGCACAGAAACCAGCGGTCGCCGTTGGAACTCGCGGCGAATTCCATCTGCTTTTCCGGTCCGCAGCTTTCCTCGACAGGATCCATCTCGTCCAGGCGATGCGCCTGACCGCAAGGGATCGTTCCTTGATCCGCCGGCTCACCTGGGGCTTGCGCGTCACCTGTTGTTGTCGAGGCGGGATAGTCATCCGGCGCGATCATGCCAGACCGGATCTGCTCAACGAGAGTGGTCTCCGCCGCGTGGTCCGCTCCCGCTTCCGGCTTCAGGTCAAGCGTCGCGTAGTCCGCTCTTTTAAGAAGCTTGCGCAGAAGAGACTGCTTTATGCCGGTTACATTCACCATAGCCAGCCCTGCGTGATCAAGAATAGGATAAAGAGGAAGCTCGTAACGGCGACTGCTGCTGGAGCGGCGTTGGAAGAGCTTGGCGAAAAAATTCTATAGATGGGAGGCATATCCTCTCCTTCCGTTAACGCGTCGTCTGACTACCGGGGATGATTCCGCGGGTAGTCCCTCATCACGCTGCTGCGGATGATGCTGTCTTCCGGCGCCCGGTCGGGCGGCCCGGGTTTGGCATAACCGGCTGCGCTTCGCGTAATTGGCGCAGGCGTGCCGTTTTGCGGATCCGCTCGGCTGCTTCCGTTTGAATGATCTGCCGCGCGACTTCGCTAGTGGTTGCGGCCTTGTCTCGTGCGGAAACCTTCTCTGGCTTGAAAAACTCCTGCTTCGTCATGGTCATGATAATCTTCTTTCGGTCTGTAGCTCGGACGCATCCGAGAAGTCGACGGTTGGATCGAAGCCGGTCTAAAAACAAAAAGGCCGGGCGCTAACCCGACCTCTCACAGTCACTCAGCTCTGCTGCCAGTACATCCGTGGTCAGCGGGGCGAATGAAAACTCAAGCTGCCTGAAGATTTTCGGCCGAGCTTTTGCCGGACTTGCCGTCCTGAACAACTTCGTAGGAAATCTTCTGGCCATCCGTGAGCGAACGCATTCCAGCGCGCTCGACAGCAGACGCATGGACAAAGACGTCCGTGCTACCGTTGTCCGGTTGGATGAAGCCGAAGCCCTTGGTGGAGTTGAACCATTTTACAGTACCAGTATTCATGACGATTTCCTTTCAGAGCAATCGTTGTGGTTCCCGCGATACTTCGCGGGATAAGATCGATGATTTGAGAGGAAATCCGACGGGAGCGAAGACCCGGACCAACATCACAAGCAATGGTCGATAAACCACATATGGGCACAAGTTGTGATTTTACAAGGGGCGCGCCGATTTAAGTCTGATCCAGGAGGATCCCGGCGTTTCCGCCTGTCGCTCGCATCATCAGCCGATGAAGGCGATATCGACGGCGACATGCATCGACATAAAGGCATCCGCGGGACCGATAAACGTTCCCGACACGGGCATGAGCTGGGTAATGTCGCGTGCGACGGCCACGGGGATCAGGTTGGCGCTTCCCATGCTCCTGTTTGTCGGATCGAACGCGATCCATCCTGCACCCGGGAGGAACACCTCAACCCATGCATGGGTCGATCCGCCCGACGACGAACCGACGAGGGTGCTCGCCGGGTCATAGAGATATCCGGACACGATCCTCGCCCCGAGCCCAAGAACCCGGACAGTTTCGGCAAGGAGTGTCGCAAGGTCCCGGCAGCTCCCGGACCTTAGGCGAAGGGTCTCCAGCGGAGGCTGTGTTCCTTCGGTATCTCGTGCTCGATAGGCAACGCCGTCCGAAACACCGGCACTGAGATCCTTCAACAGCGACAGCGTGTCGGTCGAATTCTCCATGACGAAGCCCCTGACCCACTGCTCCAGTTCGTCGGAGGGATCGGGATACTGAGCATCCCTGAGAGAGCCAAGATCCTTCCAATCCTGATCGTCGTAGAGGAAGGGGTAGGTTACGCCTAACGCAGCGATGTCGAATACCGGCCAGGCTTGCGATTTCAGGTCGACATCGGCATGGCTTATGATCTCTAGCTGGTGCGTCGGCTCCGAGAACGTCAGGGTCGCAATTGCGTTTCCGAACACATCCGTAGTCCACGCGACTTTGCCTTCCGGCGAGACCGTCATTTGGTGATGGTGCAGCAGGAGATCTGGCCCTTCGCGCGGTCGCAGCAATAGCCGATAGGGCGAGAGGTGAACGGGACATCGGTAGCTGTAGGTCGTCCGATGGTTTATGGAAAGCTTTGCCATTTCCGCTCCTCACGCAGAATAAACCTAAGTGCACATATGTTCAGATACTGTGAAACAAGAGCCGTTTTCTCCCGTCGCCGCGGGTCCGACGGTCCGCCGGATCCAGAATTAGTACCGTATAGCAGTTGAAGGAATTACTTGCCGGGCGGCCAAGAACACGCTCATCTCATGAGCCCTGCGGATCGCAGCGCGCTCTCTATGACATCCTGGACATAGCTCGTGGCCTCCTTGCGATCATCGCTTCGTCTCTCGTTAGAGGTCGCCGCCCGCGCATCGGGTCTGGCGCGACGCTCGAAGGACGGCGTGAGACCCCAACTCCGAGCAATGTGTTCCGTCGACGAGATGCCGACGTCGAGCATGTAGGGCGCTTGCGAGCCATAGCCGCTCGACGTGTCGATAGGAGTGCCGTGTCCCATGCCGCCAATGCGGTGAAGCTCAATGGCGTCCGCGCCTGTCTTGTTTGTCCAGGTATGACGTTCATATCCATCGATAGCGTCAGACCGCGCCGGTCGATCGGCAACCTCGTGCACGACCTTCCATTGCTCGATGATGGCCCGCGCGTTCAATTCGTCTACGGTCTTGTCGGCCGCACCATGCCAGACGGATATCGTGGGCCACGGGCCCACATGCGTCGACGCCAAACGAAGCCGCTCCTGAAGTCGTTCGCGGCAGGGCATGCCGTGGCCCCGCATCCGGTCGAACGCCTCTGGAACGCTTGAGGCAACGCCATAGGGCAGACCCGCAATGATCGCTCCCCCTGAAAACACCTCCGGATAAGCGGCAAGCATGGCGTTCGCCATGGCGCCGCCGGCTGACAGCCCCGTGATGAACACTCTTTTGGGGTCGATGCCGTGGTCGGAAACCATCCTATCGATCATCTCGCGGATCGAGCGGACCTCTCCGCGATCACGTTCGATGTGGCTTTCGGAAAACCAGTTGAAACAGAGGTTCGGATTATTCTGGCGGGACTGCTCGGGAAATAGAACAGCGAAACCGAATTCGTCTGCCAATTTCGACCATCCCGATCCAGCATCGTAGCCGGCCGCGGTCTGGGTGCAGCCATGCAGGACGACGACAAGCGGCAGTGGGCCCGATCGCTGGTTGGTTTCGGGAGGATAGTACCAGCCAAGGAGGTTGCCAGGGTTAGCGGTAGCAATCTCTAGGCGCTTGAGTCTGGTTGGACCCGCATCCATCACCGAATTGGTACGGTATCGTTGCAACCGATGCAATGTATCCGAAAGACTTCTCATGGAGCATCCTCGCTAATCGCGGAAGGCCAATCGACGTCCCGGATATTCTAGGTAATGCTGCACTGCACAATTGCAAGTCCCGAACACCGGATAGAGATCGGCCGAGCTCACGGCAAATGCCATATGAAACCGGCGGGCAAGGCAATCATGAGGCTTCCTTCTCGGCTTGGGTGAAGGAAATCAACCGCTGCGTTTTCTCGTTCCAAAGCACGAGCCTGACTGATGCCGAGCCATCGCGAATGCTGATCGACCAACGTCGGCAAGCTCAGGATGGTCACGAAGCACCTCACGCAGCCGATAAAACGGTACCCGGCTTGAGAGGTGATGAAGGTGGTGCATCCCGATATTGCCGGTAATCCACCGCAAGGGTCGAGGCAGATCGTAGTGGGAGGCTCCAT
This sequence comes from Rhizobium sp. BK377, assembly GCF_014193935.1. NCBI lineage: Bacteria > Pseudomonadati > Pseudomonadota > Alphaproteobacteria > Hyphomicrobiales > Rhizobiaceae > Rhizobium > Rhizobium sp. BK377. The sequence continues at coordinate 295,440 of NZ_JACIAC010000007.1, read as the reverse complement.
GCATGGCTGCGTACGGAAATGCCCATTCCGGCGGCCTCGACCAGTGGGGCTCCTCGAACTGATGCTGGACATAGAACAGCCAGACGGCCGCGGATCCGGCAATGAGAACGATGGCCAGATGGATCAACAGGAAAGGGATGATGCCGACGCTCCAAATCAACACCGTCGCCAGTGGGGTAACGGCGAGGTTCGTTGCCATCGTCGAGACCCAAGACAGGGCACCCGAGCGGATCATTCCAAAGGGCAGCCGCTGTTTGATGAGAAACAAAAAGGCTGGGCCAATTCCGAACATCACAAAGGGATTCCAGGCGGCCCGAGTCGCGCACATCCCTGCCGGTATACCCGGCTCTTGTTAAAGCAAAAATTGTACGTATCTATCTAATGTCGACCATTGCTTGTGGCGTCGAGTTGGAATTATGCTCCGCCGATTGCTCCATACCGGTTGATCTTGCCGCCGCGACAAGGCGGGTTGAGCCGTTCCCGTGGACGTCAAAGTTTCTGCTGGCGGCCTTACCCCAAACAGAAGGAGGACGCGATGTCTTCCAATCATTATGCCGCTGACGATCGCGCCAACGGCCTCGGTGAGCTGTCGCATGTCCGTCGGCTGAGATTGCGAGCCCCGTGGCCTACGAGGGCAACGCGAAGGCATCACGTGGAACCATGAGCCTGATCACAAGCCCATCACGCTGCCAATCCCGCGACACCTTCCCATTCAACGTCCGAACCACCATCTGCTCGAGCGTCGTTCCGAACCCCGTGTCCTCGCTTGGTGAGACTGTGGCGGGTATCGCAAGCGATTCCGCCCACGTGATTTCGAAGCTGTCGGGTCTGGAGCTCAAAGTGACATCCAGTCGCCCTTCGGGCACAGAAAGGGCGCCGTACTTTACCGCGTTGGTCGCATATTCATGGAAGAGCAAAGCGAGGCTTGTGACCCTGTCGGCGCTGACTGGCGCGTCCTCGCCGTGCAGCCGCCACCGCCCCTCCTCCTGATCTCCAAAGGGAGAAAGCAGGCTGGTGAGAAGATTAAAGAGGGTCGTCGACTGTTCCGCGAATGCCTCGCCGCCGGTGAAGCTCGGTAAGGTCATCTCGTGGGCCCGCGACAGAGCGACAAGGCGATCCTTCATGCCGGTTGCAAGCTCGGCCGGGGTCTGCGCTGTTCGCGCCGCGAGCGTGATGATGCTGCCGGTAATCGCAAAGAGGTTCTTCACGCGGTGGTGCATCTCACGCAGCAGCAGATCCTGATGCTGTGCCGCCCGTTTGCGTTCCGAGATGTCGCGGGCGATCTTCGATGCACCGATGATCTTGCCGTTGCCGTCGCGGATCGGCGAGATCGTCAGGGAAATATCGATGAAACTCCCATCCTTTCGTCGGCGGACCGTCTCGAAATGATCGACCCGCTCGCCGGATCTGATCCGCGCCAGGATCGCCGGTTCTTCGCCGAGCCGATCCTCCGGGATCAACATGGTGATCGGCCGTCCCACGGCTTCATCCGCGGTATAGCCGAATACGCGCTCGGCGCTCTTGTTCCACGTGGTGATGATGCCCTGCAGGGACTTGCTGATGATGGCGTCGTCTGAGGACTCGACGATCGCGGCGAGGAAGGCCGCCGCATCATGTCCTGGCTGCGCGGCCGCGACACCCGCTTCAAGCTGTTCAAGACGATCCTGAGCGCTACCGCCCTGCCCGTCGTAGCCTCTGTCTGTCATTGCCGCTCACGTACCCCAGGATGTGAATCGAAAGAACTTGAACGAGCGGGATTACGCATCCTTCGGGTGAAGAATAGCGCCCCGGCGTGGGAAATAAAGCCCTTGGTACAACGGGGCTGTTGCAATATCGTCCGCCGGACCTACGGTGCGATCACCTTCTCCTATCGGATGACCATTCCCATGCATGACCTTCCAAGACTGTCCACTGGAATCCCCCGCCTCGACACAATCTTGGGCGGCGGCCTTGTCGAAGGGGCGTCCTATATCGTTCAGGGTCAGCCCGGCGCTGGCAAGACGATCTTTTCCAATCAGGTGGCGTTCGCCAACGTCTCCAAGGGTGGCAAGGTCCTGTATGTCACGCTTCTGTCGGAGACCCATGACCGTCTGTTTCAGGCGCTTGGTACGCTGGACTTCTTCGACCGTTCGCAGCTTGGAGTGAGCATCTCCTACGTCAGCGTGTTTCAGACGCTGCGCGATGAGGGTCTGTCTGCCGTCGTTAGCCTTATACGTCAGGAGATCGCCCGTCAGAGTGCAACTCTGCTGGTCTTTGACGGCCTTCTCAATGCAAGCGACCGCGTGGACACCAATCTCGACGTGAAGACCTTTGTTGCGGAAGTCCAAAGCCAGGCCGCGTTCGCCGGCTGCACCGTCCTGTTCCTGACCAGCACGCGCATTGCCGAGGACAGCCCGGAGCACACTATGGTCGATGGTGTCATTGAGCTTCATAACGAACTTGTCGGGGTTCGAACTGTCCGTCGGCTACAGGTCAAAAAGTCAAGAGGAAGCGCCGGACTGGGTGGCTATCACCAGTTCGAAATCACCTCCGCCGGACTGGTCGCTTATCCGCGTCTTGAAGCCATCCACTCGACTGCAGCGGTTGAGGACAAGCCCGGATCTGCGCTGATTGCATCAGGAACCACTGGATTCGACGCCCTGCTTGGCGGTGGGTTGCCGGAGAGTTCCGTGACACTTGTGTTTGGCCCTTCCGGATGCGGCAAGACTTCATTGGGACTGAATTTCCTCAGCCAGGCGAGCGCCGAAGAGCCGGCGCTGCATTTCGGGTTCTACGAGACCCCTTCCCGCCTCCTGAAAAAGGCCAGAGCTCTCGGCGTCGATCTGGAAACGGCGATGAAGTCTGGCGCACTGGAGATGATCTGGAGTCCGATGACGGAAAACCTGCTCGACAAACTCGGTCACTGGCTCCTCGATGCGATCCGGTCACGTGGCGTCAAACGCCTTTTGATCGACGGGCTCGGCGGTTTCGAGCGGGCTGCGGTCCATCCCTCGCGCCTCGTTGAATTTTTCGCCGCGCTGACGAACGAAATCCGTGCTTTAGGGGTTACTAGCCTAGCGACCTGGGAATTGCGTGATCTGTTCGGTCCGACGGTGACAGCGCCCGGATCTGAAATCTCCAGCCTACTGGATAATCTGGTCATGCTGCGCCATGTAGAACTCGGGTCCCGCTACAAACGCACTATTTCCGTGCTGAAGGTGAGGGACAGGGAATACGAGCCCGTCATCCATGAACTCGGTTTCGGGTCAAAAGGGTTGAACGTCGTCTCCGCCCTTGAGCCGGTGACAGGAGCGACAACCGGTGTGGCTACCGCCGTCGGCCCGGAACCACACGCATGAGAGAAAGCATGAGCCGAACCAGATGCCGCTGATCGTAATCGCCGAGGATGAGTTTCTGATCGCTGACCTTTTGGCCATCATGCTGAAAGACGCCGGTTATGAAGTTGCCGCGGCATCGCACGGCAGGGCAGCGCTTGCTCTTGTACGCGAGAAGCGTCCGTCCCTCGTTATCACGGATTTCATGATGCCACTGATGACCGGCATGGAACTGGCCCAAGCGATGCGCGCCGATAGCGACTTGGCACGAATCCCTATCATCCTCGTCAGCGGCGCCCAAGGCAGCATCGGCCGCGCTCATCCCGAGGTGTTCGATGCTGTCCTGGACAAGCCCTATAATGAAACGAAGCTGATCGAGACGGTGTCGCGGCTTATTTCCGCAGACGAGACGCGCAGCATGGGATGACAGCATTCATTCGTGGGGTCTGGTAGCGGACACCTCGAGGCCAAACGCCATTCTGACGGGTGCGTCGTTCGCGCGCGAAGGCCAACCCGACAGGTTGGACTTACTCACCTCTTAGGAAGAAGTTGCGGTCCTTGCGATAAGCTCTTCTGATTGTCCTGAGAACAATCGCAGGAGCCGCCTGACGGCGTTTGGCGCGGCGTCCATTTCCGATCGATCCGCGATCCGATCGACACGTCCACGCCACAAGGCATGTTTTCGCTTCCCGGACTTCGTGAACGGCGGCCAGAAGCGATCAAGGCAGTATCAAAGGCTAGAGAGAAACTCTATCTCGATGAACTGATCTCGTCCGCCAAAATCGACAGCGGCAGTGTGTTTCGGGCGATTGACCGCTGGGGCAATGTTTCCCGCCGCGCGCTCGATCCGAAGGCGGTCAACGACATCGTCAAACGGCGGGCGACATTGGCGGGTTTGAATGCTGGAGATTTTTTTGCGCACGGATTGCGATCGGGATACCTGACCGAGGCCGCCAATCGTGGCATTCCTCTTCCTGAAGCAATGGAGCAATCGCGACATCGCTCGGTTCAGCAGGCGTCGAGCTACTACAACGATGCAGAGCGGAAGAACGGGCGGGCGGCACGTTTGTTCGTTTAGCCGCGTCCCGGCTTTTACGGGTCGGATACCACGTTTCCCTTGCAATTCTGGAGTTTAATTCCATAAATGCAAGGATGATCAACCGTCGAATATCATCCGAGCTGAGCGAACTGCTAGACACGCGCCCAGCTGTCGCGCTCATCGGCCCCCGATCTATCTAGATCTGGAATCGGATGCTGATCGTGCCAAGCTCGCCGAACCGGAACTATATCTCAGCCAACACAACGACAAGCTCGTCATCTTGGACGAGGTCCACCGGCTTCCTAATCTCTTCCAGAATTTGCGCGGACTTATCGATCGCGGCCGTCGTAACGGAAGGAAAGCCGGACAGTTCCTGCTGCTCGGGTCGGCATCCATTGACTTGTTAAAGCAGTCGGGCGAGACGCTGGCTGGCCGTATCGCCTATCTTGAAATGGGACCGGTCAACGGCATCGAAGTACCAGCTGATGAACTGGATCCGCTGTGGCTACGAGGTGGTTTCCCAGACAGCCTATTCGCTGCGAGCGATCGTGCAAGCCAGCGATGGCGGCAGGACTTTATTCGCACCTATCTGGAGCGAGATATTCCTTTGCTCGGTCCTCGTATTCCCGCCGAGACACTGCGGCGCTTCTGGACAATGCTCGCACATCGTCAGTCCGGACTTCTGAACGCCGCGGAGTTTGCACGCGCGCTTGGCGTCGATAGCAAGACCGTCGCCTCCTATCTCGACCTTCTAGTTGATTTGCTGCTCGTACGGCGTTTGGAGCCTTGGCATGCAAATGTCGGAAAGCGGCTCGTAAAGTCACCACGAGTTTATGTTCGCGACAGCGGCATCACCCACACCCACACCCTCTTGGGACTGACCAGTCAGGAAGATCTGCTCGGTCATCCGGTCGCCGGTGCAAGTTGGGAGGGTTTCGTGATCGAGACGTTGATCGCAGCAGCACCGGCCGGAACACAGAGTAATTTCTATCGGACATCCGCCGGTGCCGAAATCGATCTTCTGCTCACGCCACCGGGCGATCGTCCCTGGGCCATTGAAATCAAGCGCAGCCTATCACCGAAACTCGAAAAGGGGTTCTATCTTGCGTGCGAGGATTTGAATCCGCTGCGTCGGATCGTCGTTTATCCCGGGCGCGAAGTCTTTCCCATGAAGCAAGACGTGGAAGCAATGTCGCTGTCAGCTTTAGGGACAGCTTTGGCCCAACTCACGTAGTGCATGATCGATCGCGTCTGCCAAGATAAAGCCAAGGCGGGTACTCGGCCCCAACTCACTAGCCGTTCCCCGCCCGCGTGCCCCCATCGCCATTGCTGCGATAAAGCGCCATCAGCATGGGACCGAGCGCAAACTCTCCACGTTCGGTCCGTCTCGTCAGGTCGCGCAGATAGCCGCCGGCCGAATTGATGTGCCCTCCCCTTTCCAGGATGCAGGCAATGACGGTTGCGGCATTTTCCGGTCCCATGATGTCGCAGGCGTCCTGATAGGCCGACGGACTGACGCCCAGCATCGCTCTAACGGTAACTGCGGCCGACATCAGCTCCCGCCAACTGCCGATCGCTCCGCCCGCAGCATAATCGGATATTTGCGGGCAGGCCTGGAGGACCAAGCCGAGCGGAAAGGATTTCAGGTCGCTTATTGTCTGTCCCCTCGCCCTTTGCATTGCCATGCCCTGCTGCCCTACCGTCTTGGCACTCCGTTCGTTGTCGCCCTCAGCTTTCGCGCCCAGCTTCGTTTCGAAGCCAGGTTCAAGTTCAGAAATAGAGTCGGGATTTGAACTCTGTATGTGCCGCTCACTTTGACGGGCATTGCCGCTTGTTTTTTGGGAATTCAGGAGATTTTCCAACTGGTTGACCACATCCTCGCGCAGTTGCTCCATTTCTTCGAGAGCTTCCTCTAGCTCTGAGGTGCCGGGATTGCGCGTGAGCGCGCCGACAATGCCCTTCTGATACGCGATCACAGCGTTCCAATCACCAGAGAGGTTTTCCTCAAGCGCGGTTTCGACGAGCTTTGAAATGTCGCGACGGCAAAGCGTCAGGCGCTCTCGCAGGCGCTGCAGATGCAGCCGATCGGCAACGACCTGTGCGGCCAGCGTCTCGATCTCTTCCGAGCGCGCAAGCAGCGGAGCGAGCGAAAAGCCGAAAGCATCCTCGACGGATCCCGACCTGTCCTTGCGCGCGTAGCGCTTGCCATTCGGGCTATCCTTGCGGATCAATAGCCCAGCGCCGACAAGGACCGCCAGATGGCGCCGGATCGTCTGCTCGGCCATGCCGTGAGCGCGAAGGGAGAGCTGGACATTGGAGGGAAACACCACGAGGCCGTTTTCCTCCGAGAGCTCGTTCTTCGGGTAGAAGCTCAAAAGCGCATTCATAACGGCAAGCGCGCGGTCGGATATGCCGAGCAGCACCCGCGCTTCGCACAGCGCTCGATAGAGTTTCCATTTGTCGACCGACTTATCCGGTTCGATCTGGCGCGAGACGACCTGGCTTGAGAACATGCCAAGCGTCATCGGCCGCCGCCCAAAGGGCGTCGTCACACTTCCACCATTCATTTTCTTTCACCCTCTGTCAGGCAAAAGAAAGCCGCTCGCCAAACTGACGCCTAAAGACTCTTGACTGCGATTCGTGGAAATGCGATTCTTGATTTGCTAGAACGAGAAGGGCTTCCACGACGGTGACGTTTGGGGGCCTTTTTCTTTTGCTTTCCTAAGCTCCTCTTTGCTGTTGGTATTCCGCATAGAGACGCTTGAGCCTCTCCTGCACGAATTCATCAAAACCTGGCGCTGCCTTGCTGTCGAAAACAAAGGTCGCGGTCGCCGGCGTGCGTTTGAGCTTCACCGGCAGATCGCCGATTTGCGTTGACGTCATGGCAGCCTTCGCACCCGTCGGCTTTTTCGTCGCCAGCGCAAAGGCATGATGGAACCGGTCATTACTCGACATGTCGCCAATGTTGTCCGCGGACAACATTGTGAGGAGCGCGTCTATATCAGCCGTCTCGAGATGTTCGCCGAATTCAACCCAGCGCCGTCGGCCGATCTCCGGCGCCGATCCGATCGCAGTGATCAACGCGATCGGAACCTGACGCGTGATAAGACGCATTCTTGACAATGCAGCCCTGTCGACGTTCAGCGCAGCCATCACCACGTCGCTGCCGAAACCCCTCTCATCGAGCCGATACGCAAAGAGCGCCCGCTCGATGTAGGAAAGATCGGTGCGGGCATTGTTTTCCTGCCCCTGGCTGACGACAAGCTGTTCGTCGCTCAACGCCCGCACGATCGCCTTGACCTTTATCCCGAGGGCTTTGGCAGCAGCGAGGCGGCGATGGCCGAAGGCAACCTGGAAACGGCCCTTCTCGTCGGGATGCGGACGCACCAGAATAGGGACTTGTTGGCCGTGTTCGCGGATCTGATCCGTCAATTGCGCGAGCTCAGCGGCGTCGACTTCAAGTCTGTCGGCGACGAAGGAAGCATCAATCAGCGCCGTGTCGAGCTCGACGACCGTCTGGCCCTCGGCGAGCTGGCGTTCCAGGTCATTGGCGCGCTCAACCTTCTCGGTGATATTGCCAAGCGTCCTGGTAATGCCGCCGACAGGGCCGCCACTGCGGGACTGCGGGATGAAGCCGGCGATCGGCCGGCTGTCACGCGGCGCGACTGCAGACGCTTCCGGGCGAACTTCGTTCGAGACTTCGATAAGGTTCTTGCGCGCCATTCAGCTATCTCCTGCCCCAGGTCGAGCGGATGTGGGCCTCTATCTCGCCGTTGACGAGGTTCATCGATTCCAGCGCCCGGTCGTAGGTTCCACGGGTGAACTGAGAGCGGTCGACCTCGTAGAGCGTCTGCTTGGTAACGCCAGCATCCGAGATTGCCGTCGACTTCAGCATCGAGTTCTGAAGCATGCGATTGCCGAAGATCGCCCGCATGAAGCCGGTCATCTGGCTCTGCGGTCCGTCATTGGGTTCAAAGCGAGTGACGAGATAGCGCATCCAGTCGTAGCTGGTGCGCCCGCCTGCCCGTTCGACGACCGACATGAGTTCGCTCGTCATCGTCAGGAATTGCGACATCGACATGACGTCGAGCATCTGCGGATGAACAGTAATCAGCACCGAGGTCGCAGCACAAAGAGCCGACATCGTGAGAAAGCCAAGCTGTGGCGGGCAGTCGATGACAACAATATCGTAGAGACTTTCGATATCGGTCAGCGCCTCACCGATACGGGCGAAGAACATGGATTCGGCAGTGCCTCCCGTCATCGCCTTCGGCGTCTCATGCTCGAATTCCATCAGTTCGAGATTGCCGGGAATGATATGGAGGTTCGGGGTATAGGTCGAGCGAACCACTTCCGAGATCGGCACCGGATTTTCGTAGCGGATGGCGCCGTAAATCGTTTCTCCCTCACCGACGTCGAGTTCGGGCTGGTGGCCGAAGAGCGCCGAAAGGGACGCCTGCGGGTCAAGATCGATGGCAAGCACGCGGTAGCCGCGCAGCGCCAGAAACTGCGCGAGATGGGCCGACGTCGTCGTCTTGCCGGAGCCGCCCTTGAAGTTCATGACCGAGACGACCTGCAGCTTTTCAGCGCCGCGCCGGATGGGGACATATTTCGGAATGCCGTTGCGCTCGTCGAGCGCCTGACGGATGCGGTTCATGTCGTCGGCATCATACTGGCGCCGGCCGTTGGCAAGTGGATCGGGTCCGTGGCCGTCTTTGGCGATTTGACGGAGATAACCTTCGCCGATCCCGATATAGGAGGCGGCTTCCGCCGGAGAGAATAACCGCATCGTCTTTCGAGACAGCGGCGGGAAAATTTTTGCCTGGTGCTGCTGGAGCTGATAGGCGAGCTCCTGAGCATCCGTTGCCAGAAGCGACGGAAGGTGCTCTTGATCGTCTTTCAGAACTGGATTCGCTAGCATCTTGGTTTCCAATTTAATTGCGCAATTTTGGGAGAAACGGCATCAACTGCGCAGTTATATTATCGCCCGATTCGTTACCGATTTACAAACGCTTAACCATAAGGCTGTCCACAGGCCTTTTTGGCCTCCTTTTCTGCAGCACGACTCGCCGTAATGCGCCGCCATCGAAGCCGCGAAGGCATATTGATTAGGTACGTGCTCCGCCTACCGCGAGTTTCGATAAGCGTAACGATCGTCGACCTTCTGCGTACTTCTGCGCCGCAATCGAGGATATGCGAAAGTCTACTAAGGCTCATCCCCACGCATGTGAGGGGGTCGCGCTGCGTCGCCAATCGTCAGAACGCTACATGTTGTCCGCGGACAACAAGAGATGTGAGTCTACGAACGCAGCGGCGAGATCAGAGCGGCATCGGTCACGCCAAATGCCCGAGTGCCCAGTCAATCGGGCGCTGTTCCGCTCGAAGCGAAATGCTCTCTGTGCGAATAGGCCGAGATTCAAGACGCGTGAACCGTATCGAAGGCGACCGACAGCTTTCGGTGATTGTCTCTCCTGCGACCCGGCCAACGGCCGGAACGCTAGCCATTCTATGAGGACCACCCAGATGGCATCAGCTGTACGATATCGGGTTCGACACTCTCCAAGGTCACGTCTTTCGACGAAAAGTAAAAAGATGCGCTTTGCGAGGTCGGCGGCGGCAAAGTCAGTGCGACAGATTACAGGTCACATGAAGCGGTGTACGATTTGACGGTGGAGGAGGGAAGGGGACCCAATGCCACTGCAGAGGCGGAGTAAGGTTCGCTTCATGACGCCCGGCCACGGGACCTCTGCCTGGTGCCGCCAATCCAGGAACAGCGTTTCACCCGCGTGGATATGCTCTGAGGACTGCGGGTTCCGGTTTCGCACCGCAGCCGGGTTCTCGTGTGCTCGCCCGTCGGCCGAATCTCGAATAGGCCCTGCAGTCTTGCTTGAGAGCTGCAATCGATGGACGACGGCTCTTCGATTTGCTCGAAACCGACCGGACAACCGGGCGTCCGGAGACGGGTTGCTAATGGGACATCCAAAATGGCCAACGGAAGTGAGTGCAGATTTCGCTTCCGCCTGGTGAAATAGCGCCATTACGTCATATGGTTAATGAACCTGAAATTCAAGCACGCCGGCCGGTTCGCGAGCAACAGCGCGTGTGGCTTCCAATCAGGGGCCGCAGACGAAAAGCGTTCGGCCAAAATTTCGCTACGGAGCAGGAAGGGCCATCCTTTCTTGCCGCGCTACCTCTTGGGGGAGATCGTCAGCAATGGCTGCACTGATGACCTCGCCCCCCGCGGCCCGATCGGTGCCGAAATGTCGAACAGCATTCAACGCGAATACTCCACCGACAACATGTGGCGATGACGTTTTGCGCCACGATCAAAGCGATCAGGGCCCCTCACATTGGAGGGTCTGACAAGCCGCAGACATCGTGGTTTGGATAACCGCACCTCAAATGACGTGGAGAACGCTCATGATTGCAACGGCGATCGCACCGGCAGATGCAGCATCAGAATCATATCTTCTCGACACCATGTTCCGCCTCAGGGCACGCGTATTTGGCGGGCGCCTGAACTGGGAGGTCACAGTCGAAGAGGGGAGGGAGCGCGATCGGTTCGACGACCTTGCAGTCTCCTACATCATCATCGTCGATGAGGGCGGTGAGGCAATTGCCTCGGCACGTCTGCTTCCAGCGCTTGGCCCGACGATGCTCGTCGATGTCTTCCCGGAACTCCTGGGTGACAGGCCATTCGTGCCGCATGCACGCATGGTCGAAAGTTCCAGGTTCTGCGTCGACACAGAGACGAAGGCGGCGGCGGCCGGAGCCTTCGGTTTGAACGAGGCGACCGTCTTTTTGTTTGCCGGTATTCTCGAATGGTGCCTGGCCAAAGGCATGACTGAAATTGCCACGGTGACGGACCTGCGGTTCGAGCGCATTCTCAAACGCGTCGCCTGGCCGCTTGCGCGCTACGGCAAACCGCGTTTGATCGGCAACGTCATGAGCGTTGCTGGAAGCTTGCCCGTGTCGGATGAGCATTTCCAGGCGCTGCGGCCGGCTGCCTACCGGTCGACCCTATCGACCTGCTTTCGCTGCGCCGCCTGAGGATCTGGCAATGCAAGCACGTTCATTACCGCGGCTCGTGCGGAAGCTCGAGGACGCTCTCGGTCCTTCGCTCCTGACTGCGCTCGCAGACCCCTCAGTAAGCGAGATCATGCTCAATCCGGACGGGTGCCTCTTCATCGAACGGCTCGGCGCAGGCATCGTCCACGCTGGCGAGATGGAGGAAGGGGCCGCCGAAATCATCATAGGCGCCGTCGCCCATGTCTTAAACACCGAGGTCGATACGGCGCGCCCCATCGTATCTGGGGAGCTGCCAATCGGCGGGCATCGTTTCGAGGGCCTGCTCCCGCCGATCGTGGGGCGTCCGGCCTTCTCGATCCGCAGGCATGCGAGCCAGCTCATCATGCTCGACGACTACGTGACGTCGCGCGTCATGACCGCAAAACAGGCGAGGATCCTGCGCGAGGCCGTCGTTGCCCGGCTCAACGTCGTCGTCTCAGGCGGCACCGGATCGGGCAAGACAACGCTTTCGAACGCGATCATCGCGGAGATTGCAAGCCATTGCCCGAACGATCGCCTCATCATTCTGGAAGACACGAGCGAGCTTCAATGTGCGGCTGCAAACGTCCTTTCCCTGCGAACCAGCGACGAGGTCGGCATGGCGCAGCTCCTCAAGAGCACGCTACGCCTGCGCCCCGACCGTATCATCGTCGGCGAGGTACGCGACGGCGCAGCACTGACCCTTCTCAAAGCATGGAACACCGGTCACCCTGGCGGTGTGACGACCCTTCATGCCAATTCAGCGCATTCTGCACTCGTGCGTCTCGAACAGCTTACCGCCGAGGCAAGTCGTCAGCCCATGCAGACGGTCATCGGCGAGGCCGTCGATCTCGTCGTGTCGATCGAACGGACCCCGCAGGGCAGACGCATCACCGATATCCTGCAGGTCAAGGGTTTTTCCGGCGGTGCCTATCATCTCGAACCCGACATGGAGGAACGTCATGCGGCATAGACATCTGATCGGACTTGTTTTCCTCGCGCTCACAGGCCTTCGGCATCCGGCTCTTGCAAGTTCGGGAGGCAGCTTGCCCTGGGAAGCGCCGCTCGAACAGATCCAGGAATCGATCACAGGTCCGGTCGCAGGCTTCATCGCCCTTGCGGCCGTCGCGGTGGCCGGCGGCATGCTGATCTTCGGCGGCGAACTCAACGATTTCGCGCGGCGCCTGATGTATCTCGTTCTTGTTGCCGGCGTCCTCCTCGGAGCCACCCAGATCGTCGCACTCTTCAATGCGACGGGCGCCACAGTCGGCATATCTGCGTTCGCGGTCCAGGTGGAAGACGAGAGGGGAGGGAAGACGCGATGACCCCGCACGTCCCGGCGCTGCAGAAAAATCGCATCCATCGCGCCCTATCTAGGCCGAACCTTCTGATGGGCGCCGATCGTGAGCTTGTGCTCGTCACCGGCCTTGCCGCCATCATTCTCATTTTCGTCGTGCTGACCGTTTACTCTGCCATGATCGGCATTGCGATCTGGCTGGCAATCATCGGGCTGCTGCGTCGCATGGCCAAGGCCGATCCGATGATGCGCAGGATCTATCTTCGCCATATTCGTTACAGCTCGCACTACCGGGCAACGTCGACGCCCTGGCGAAGGGTTTGAGGTGGGTCATGGTGGCACTTCGCCTTTTTCGCCATACTGGACCATCTTTTGCCGATCTCGTTCCCTATGCCGGCCTTGTCGAGGAAGGCGTCCTTCTCCTGAAGGACGGCTCCCTGATGGCCGGCTGGTATTTCTCCGGGCCGGATTGCGAAAGCTCGACCGATGGCGAGCGCAACGAAGTCGCCCGGCAGATCAACCAGGTGCTTTCGCGCCTTGGCTCGGGATGGATGATCCAAGTCGAGGCCGTCCGCGTGGCCACGGCCGATTATTCGAGCCCCGATCGCTCGCATTTTCCAGACCGAGTGACGCGCGCAATCGATGAGGAACGCCGCCGGCATTTCGAGAGCGACGGTGGCCATTTCGACTGTCACCACGCCATCATTCTCACCCATCGACCACCCGAGCCTCGCCGGTCTGCGTTCGGCAAATACCTCTATTCCGACCCCGTCAGCCGCAAGCAGGGCCATGCCGAGATCGCACTTTCAGCCTTCGAGGCGGCAACACGTGAGATCGAGCAGTATCTCGCAACCACGTTGTCTATTCGCAGAATGCGGACGCGCAGCTTAAAGGCCGGCCGCGATAGCGGCCGCTATGACGAGCTCCTGCAATTCATCCGCTTCTGCATCACCGGCGAAAATCATCCCGTTCGGCTGCCCGACGTGCCCATGTATCTCGATTGCATCTTGACGGCGCAACTGCTGCACGGGTTGGCCCCCAAGATCGACAATCGGTTCGTCGCTATCGTTGCGATCGATGGATTGCCGGCCGAAAGCTGGCCCGGGATCCTCAATAGTCTCGACCTGATGCCGGTTGAATATCGGTGGTCGTCGCGCTTCATCTTCCTCGATGCTACGGAAGCTCGGGTCAGGCTCGAGCGAACCAGAAAGAAGTGGCAGCAGAAGGTACGGCCGTTTGTCGACCAGCTCTTTCAGACCCAGAGCAGGTCGGTCGATCAGGACGCGCTGTCAATGGTGAGCGAAACCGAAGACGCGATTGCCGAAGCCGCATCCGAACTTGTCGCCTACGGATACTATACGCCGGTCGTCGTCCTTTTCGACGATCGTGCCGAAGGCCTGCAGACGAAGGCGGAGGCTGTTCGCCGGCTGATCCAGGCAGAAGGGTTCGGCGCCCGCATCGAAACATTGAATGCCACAGAGGCCTATCTCGGCAGTCTGCCCGGCAACTGGTACTGCAATGTCCGCGAACCTCTTATCACCACCCGCAATCTCGCCGATCTCGTGCCCTTGAACGCGGTGTGGACGGGCAGGGCGACAGCACCATGCCCGTTTTATGAGGAGGCCGCACCGCCCTTGATGCAGGTCGCCTCCGGCTCCACCCCGTTTCGCTTCAACCTGCACGTTGACGACGTCGGCCATACCTTGATCTTCGGCCCGACGGGCTCGGGAAAATCGACGCTCCTGGCTCTGATCGCCGCCCAGTTCCTGCGTTATCGGGATGCGCAGCTCTTCGTCTTCGACAAGGGCTCGTCGATGTTGCCGCTCACCCTTGCTGCCGGCGGCGACCACTATGAGATCGGCGGGGAAGGGGAGGGTGCTGCCCTCAGCTTCTGTCCACTCGCGTTCCTGTCGGACGAGGCCGACCGCGCCTGGGCGTGCGAATGGATCGAAACGCTCATCGGCCTGCAGGGCATTTCCATTACGCCTGATCATCGCAATGCAATAGCGCGGCAGATCGCACTAATGGCCAACTCACCAGGGCGTTCTCTGTCAGATTTCGTAAGCGGAGTACAGGTGCGTGAGCTGAAGACGGCGCTGCGTCATTTTACGGTGGACGGCTCGATGGGGCAGCTGATCGATGCCGAAAGCGACGGCCTGATGCTCGGGCATTTCCAGACATTCGAAATCGAACAGCTGATGACGATGGGCGAGCGGACGCTGCTTCCGGTTCTAACCTATCTCTTCCGGCGCATCGAAAAACGGCTGAATGGCGCACCGAGCCTCATCATCCTCGATGAGGCCTGGCTGATGCTCGGCCATCCAGCCTTCCGTGAGAAGATCCGCGAGTGGCTCAAAGTGCTGCGCAAGGCCAATTGCGCCGTCGTTCTCGCCACCCAGTCTATTTCCGATGCCGTGCGATCGGGCATCATGGACGTGTTGAAGGAAAGCTGCCCGACGAAAATCTGCCTGCCGAATGGTTCGGCGCGCGAGCCCGGTACGCGGGATTTCTACGAGCGGATAGGATTCAACGAACGCCAGCTCGACATTGTCGCGACCGCCAGACCGAAACGCGACTATTACGTCGTCTCTCCTGAAGGCCGGCGCCTCTTCGACATGGCACTCGGACCGCTTACGCTTTCCTTCGTCGGTGCTTCCGGCAAGGACGACCTCAAGCGCATCCGCAAGCTACGCGGCGAGCACGCCGATGAATGGCCATCGATTTGGCTGAAGGAGAGGGGAGTGTCCGATGTCATGCTCTAGCAGCCGCATCCTGGCCCTTTCACTTGCCGTCCTCATGGCGGCAGGAGCCAGACCGCCTGTCGTTATGGCGGGGGCAGCAACCGGTGCTGCGACCGAATTCACGCAGCTTGCCAACAATGGTGAGCTCGTCAAGCTGCTTCAAAGTTCCGGGGTGCAGGTCGATAATCAGCTGACCCAGATTACCCAGCTTGCCGAGCAGATCCAAAACCAACTGAAGATCTACGAAAACATGCTGCAGAACACGAAGCAGCTTCCTGCCCATATCTGGGGAGAGGTCGAGGGCGACCTCAATCAGTTGCGCCGGGTCGTCTCCGACGGCCAGAGCATCGCCTTCTCGATGGCCAATGCCGACGACATTTTGCGGCAGCGTTTTTCAAGCTATGCAAACCTGCGGACAAGCCTGCCGAGCGCTGAGGGCTTTTCAACCACCTATCAGACCTGGTCGGACACCAATCGAGACACGATCGCGGCAACTCTGAGCGCGGCGAGCCTGACGGCAAGGCAATTCGACAGCGAGGAGTCGACGATGGCATCCCTTCGCTCCCTGTCGGAGGGGGCCGACGGGCAGCTGAAGGCGCTTCAGGTCGGCCACCAGATCGCCGCCCAGCAAGTCGCCCAGATGCAGAAGCTTCGCGGTCTCGTCTCGCAACAGATGACGATGATGGGGGCGTGGCTGCAAAACGAACAGACGGACAAAGACCTTGCGCAGGCCCGCCGCGAGCGCTTCTTTCAGTCCACGGTCCCGCCGACGACGGGCGGCCGGACCATGGAGCCGCAATGGTGAGGTCGGCGCAAAGTCACACCGCAGCGATTGCCGGGCGTGCCGTGGCTTGCGCAGTCTTCGGTCTTGCCCTGACTGTTGTTCCCGCCCATGCCCAGGAAGGCTCCCTCATCACATCCTTGCAGGACGAGATCAGCAGTGCGGCCCGGGGCTGGGAACAGACCGTTTCGAATGCGGCGCGATCGCTCTTCTGGATCCTGGCTTCGATCGAGATCGGTCTTGCCGCGATCTGGCTCGCATTGCAGGCGCCATCGCTGCAGGAATGGTTCGCGGTGCTCGTGCGTCGTATCATGTTCGTCGGATTCTTCGCACTCGTCCTCGATCAGGGGCCGAGCTTTGCGAAGGCCGTTGTCGACAGTCTGTTCCAGATCGGGGCGTCCGGCGGCAATGCCTCACCGGCAGACATCTTCAATGCAGGCCTGGTGGTCGCCGGCAAGATGGCTGAAAAAATCCGCTTTGGCCTCTTCGAGGACAACGCGCTCGCCGTCTCGGCTGCCTTCGCAACGATCGTGGTCGTCATCGCGTTTTCCCTGGTGTCCGCGATCTTCGTGGCGATCATGGCGGAGATGTATATCGGCCTGCTCGCCGGGATGATCATGCTGGGGCTCGGCGGTTCGTCCTTCACCAAGGACTTCGCCATCAAATATCTGGTCTACGCGTTCAGCGTCGGAATGAAGCTGATGGCGCTCGTCATGATCGCTCGCATCGGCTCTGAGGTTTTGATCGGCCTGGCCAACCGTCCAGAAATCGGCGAGCAGTTCCAGACGCTGCTCGCGATCGCCGGAATTGCGGTCGTGGTGTTCGTTATCGCGATCTATGTGCCAAACATCATCCAGGGCGTCATCCAGGGTGTGTCAGTCGGCAATGGCATGGAGGTCATCCGGCACGGCGGCCAGGCCGCATCCTTTGCAGCGGGCGCAGGCTTCCTGGTCGCAGGCAGCGCATCGGCCGGCATGGCGGCGGCCCGATCGAGCCGGGCAGGCGGCGCTTCGATCGCGGGCGCTATTTTAAGCGGCATGGCCGAAGGCGTCGGGGCCGCAGGCAAGGCTACCGCCTCGGCCATGAAGGACAAGGCCATCGACGCGCCCGGATCCCATCCGAGCTCGCTGCTCGGCCTTGCCAATGCCAAGCTCGACCAGGCACGCATGACCGCGGCCAGGCCGTCCTCGACGGCGCCCCGACAAGGGCAGCGCCCATGAGAAGCGAAGAAAAGGTGATGCCGACTGGCTCGGAGAACCCGTACCTCGCGGCGCGCTTGGAATGGAACGAGCGCTATGGGTCCTATGTCAGGGCAGCGACGGCCTGGCGCATCGTTGCCGTTCTCTCTCTTTCGATCGCCCTCGTCGGTGTCGGCTACGCACTATACCTTAGCGCCCAGGTTCAACTCGTCCCCTATATCGTCGAGGTCGACAGGCTTGGTACGCCTGTTTCGGCGGGGTTTCCCGAACATATCGAATATGCGGATGCCCGCGTCGTGCGCGCGACACTTGGCGGCTTCGTTACCAGCTTTCGATCGGTCACCCCCGATGCGGTCGTGCAAAAGCAATATATCGACCGGACCTATGCGTTGCTCAGAACCACTGATCCGTCGACCCAGAAGATCAACGCGTGGTTTCGCGGCAATTCCCCCTTTGAAAAGGCGAAGACTGCAACGGTGGCCGTCGAAGTCAACAATATAGTGGCGTTGTCGAACCAGTCATACCAGATCGATTGGACGGAGTTCGAACGTGATCGACGTGGCAAGGAAACCGGCACGCGACGGTTCAGGGCGATCGCCACGGTGACGATGACGGCACCACAGGACGAGGCGACGATCCGCCTGAACCCGATCGGGCTTTATCTCAAAGACCTCGACTGGACCGCACAGTTATGAAGCGAGGACAATTCATGGATTGCCGGACACATCGGTCGCTTACCTTCTCCTTTATGATTTTTGCTGCGATGGCAGCCGGCGTGGCGCCGACCAGGGCACAGTCGATCAGCGCAAACGAGACGAAGGGGACGAGCCTGTCGTCGAAATGGCGCGCCGGCCCAGGCCTCGTCACGAGAGGCCCCGATGGCAAGGTTGTCTTCCTGTTCGGCGAGACCCAGCCCTCGATCGTCTGTTCACCCCTCCAGGTCTGTGACATCGAGCTCGAACTTGGCGAAGTAGTCCGCGACGTTCTCGTCGGCGATACGGTCAGATGGAAGGTGGAGCCGGCAACTTCGGGAGCGGTCGGGGGTCAGGCGATCCACCTGATCGTCAAGCCCGCAGAGCCCGGCTTGGTGACGTCGATGGTCATCACGACATCGCGGCGCACCTATCACATCCAGCTGAAATCCCACCCCAGCCAGTATATGGCACGGGTCGGCTTTTCCTATCCGGACGACGTTTCCGACAGGCTCGCCGAAGTGAATGCACGTCTGGAGGTCAGAGGGGCACCCGGAACGGGCGCGCCGGCAGCGGGTCTGAACTTTTCCTATACCGTCAGCGGCAGCGCAGCGTGGAAGCCGACGCGCGTCTATTCCGACGGGCTAAAGACCTATATCCAGTTCCCCCGCACCCTGGCTGGACAGGACGCACCCGTTCTCTTCGTCGTTTCCGGCGGGCAGAACCGCATCGTCAACTATCGCCTCGCAAACGACATGATGGTGGTCGACTACAATATCGAACGCGCGGTCCTCGTCTCCGGCGTCGGCTGGCGCAAGCAGCAAGTCACGATCCGACGGAGCAGCTGACATGCGCTTATCGCTCCTTGCATTCGCGTGCTGCATCGCTCTCGACAGCTGCCAGGCTCCGGACGGGAACGGGGGGATTGCGATCGAGCCAGCCCCGGTCTCGCCGGACGTCGCGGCGGTGATCGCAGGCGACATGGCGGTCCGGCTTTCCGAGCGTCTGTCTCCAGCATCGAGCCTGATCAGGCTCTCGCTCTCAGATGAGGCGTCGGAATTCTCGCCGGCGCTGCGCGCGTCGCTGAAAGCGTCCGGCTACACCGTCGCGAGCGGTGCGACGCCCAAGGCGAAGGCGATCGTCCTCTCCTACGGTCTTACGCACTCTCCCGATGGCTTTCTCGCCAGTCTCTCGACTGATGGGATGCGGCTTGCCCGAATCTACGCCGTCTCGGGAGCGCGGGTAACGCCGACCGGCCCCCTGTCCGTCACGACGTTCTAGCAGGAGCACGCCATGGCTCAATCACTCCAGCTCGGCCACCTACCGGAGGGACAGAGCCAGACGATGCGTCGCCTCAGCCGGTTGCCGGTGCTCGTAACGCTCGGCCTGATCCTGATCTTCTTTGCAGTGATCATTTTCGGCCTCGCAGGCCGGGGATTCTACGGCAGGCAAGCGCAGCAGGAGGACGCAGCCGGCATCCCCGCATCGAACTATGCGGACCAGCTCAAACGGGGGATCCAGGACGGCATAATCGGCGAGCCAGAGCCGGCCGACCGGTTCAAACCGCAGCCTCCCGAGACGGCGCCCAAACAGTTGACGCCCGATCCACCGCCCGTCATCCAGAAGGCGGCTCCAGGAGCGGTAGAGCCTGAATCCGAAGACAATCTCGAAGCTCGGCTGGCACGCGAAGGGCGCGAACGCTATTTGCGGGAGATCGAGCGCCGCCGCATGGCACGTTTGCAGGCGGCGGAAGCGGCGCTGGATTCGCCGCTTCCAGTCGATATCACGCAGGCCCGCGTCCCCGCGCCGGCTGGCGATAAGGCAGAGGGACGCTCGGCCGTCAGAACGCCATCTTCGCCCCTCGATCTCTATCAAGCCGCGCTTGAGGGGGGATCTGCCGGCCAGAATGCAGATCCGAACAAGCAACTTTCGAAGGAGGATTTCTTCAATGAGGACATAAAGGAGCTCGGCTACCTGCCAAACAGGGTCGTGCCACAGCTTTCGCCCTATGAGCTCAAACGGGGATCTGTCATTCCCGCAACGCTCATCTCAGGAATCAATTCCGACCTGCCGGGGCGGATCAGCGCCCAGGTCAGCCAGAACGTCTATGACAGCGCGACCGGCAACCGCCTGCTGATCCCTCAAGGGTCAAAACTCTTCGGGCGCTACGATTCGAAGATCGCTTTCGGCCAGGCGCGCGTGCTGGTCGTATGGACCGATCTCATCTTCCCCAACGGCCAGACGCTGCAGATTGGCGGCATGGCCGGCACGGACGCGGAAGGTTACGGGGGCTTCGGGGATCGCGTCGACAACCACACGCTTCGCACCTTCGGGTCAGCAGCCCTTATCGCCCTGATTGGAACGGGCATCGATGCCTCCATTCCCGAAAGCTCGGCGCGGGCGACACAGGACACCGCCTCTGACGCTGCAAGGCGCAATTTTGCCGAATCCTTCGGACGCGTTGCCGAGCGGACGATCGACAAGAACCTGAACGTCCAGCCGACATTGCAAATCCGACCCGGTTACAGGTTCAACCTCCTGGTCGACCAAGACATCGTCTTTCCGGGCGCCTATCCCGCATTCTAGGGCAACAGCCATGTCGAATTATCCATCACAGACATCAATTGTCAGAAGGGCGTCGCTTGTTGCAATTGTGTGCAGCGAAAGGACGATGCAAGCGGACGCCCCCGGTCGGACATCGCTACGCGTAATGTATTTCGGATATAGCTCGAATCGGACCCTTCATGTGGCCTGGGAGAGCTTTCTCAATACCGGGCCATTACGACGACCCGCTAAAAACGGACTGGCATCGGCAGTCCAGCTCAAAACCATACGCGCTCGCTTTGATGCCAAGCGCCGCGGCCCAGATCTTCATATCAGGCCGAGGCGCGTCGCCAAATAGATCGCATTCGACGTCGTATGGGCACCGAGCTTGCGTCGCGCGCCGTCCAGATAGTAGCGAACGGTCACCTTCTTGATCCCGAGGATGTCGGCCGTCAGCGACATCGATTTGCCGCGTGCGGCCCAACTCAGGCATTCCTTTTCCCGCACGGACAGGCTGACATCCGCTCTTCGCATGGTGGACGGATCGGCGATTTTTAGCGTTGCATGGACCATGGCTGTGGCGGTCGCCGCGCGAATGTCATCGATTGCGCCGTCGAATCGGAAATCGGGAAGCTTCGACGCCAGTGTCAAAACCGCTATCCGACCAAATTCGGTGGGGATCGGCATCGAGAGCCCGGAAACGATGCCAAATTGACGGGCATGCTCGTAGAATTTTCGTTCTTCCGGTGAGGAGGACCACCAGAGGCCCGTTGCCGACCAATGAAATGGCTTCAGCAAGCGTTTTGCGGCGGTGATGACCGGATCGACCGTCTGATACTGGTTTGCGAAGTAGATATCCTGCCATTCCGGCGGGTAGTTGGAGAAGGCTTCGGTATCGCCGGCACGCACGTTTACATAAGCGAAATGGTCGAAGCCGCATTGCTCGGCGAATGACAGGAGTGCGTGGTGCGTCGAACGTTCATCGGTCGAAAGGCTTAGAACATCAATCAGATTATCCAGTCGTTTTTTCAATGCAAATCGCTCCCGTTGGCCGGCTGCGCGACCAAAGACACGCCCAACCGGGCATCATCACCCACTCCCATATGCCTGCAACCGGGGATTAAACACCCATGGCACGAAAATTGGAATCCGTACTTATTCAGGGTTGATTTGCCCGATGAAGACATAACCGCCAAGACGCACGGTCTGGATGAGTTGGAGGGCATTTCCGCCCTGAGCTAGCTTGCGGCGCAGCCGGCAGATATGCACGTCCACACTGCGCTCAAGTGGCCTGCCGAGACCGATATGCGTGGCGTCCAAGAGCGCCCGACGTGACAGGACGACGCCTGGCTGTCGGCACAAGGCGATCAGGATCTCGAATTCTGCCGCCAGTAGTGCGACATGCGAGCCATCAGGCGCCAACAACTCTCGACGGCGCGGATCGACGCGCCAGCCCTCAAAATTGAGGGTGGGCCGGCGCTCGTCCTTATACAAGTCGGATCTGCGCAAGAGTGCTCGCACATGGACCATCAGCTTGTGCATATCCGCGTGAAAGGGAAGGCAATAATCAGCGCCCGCCTCAAGACCGTCGAGTTGCTCCTCAGCTCCACTCAAAAGGATGATCTGTATCGAACTCGCGGCGCGGATGCGCCGGCACAGGTCGAGGCCGATTTCGGGCGTGGTAGACGTGGAGATGATGAGAATTCGAAAGCGACCGCCTGAGAGCACTTGATCGGTGGCTTGAGCGGGCGCGACGACCGCGCTTGCGAAACCGTGTCTGCCGAGCTCCTCCACCAGCGGTGCGGCGGAGGCGAAATCGTCGGTCGCAATGAGTATGGCGGACTTCCGTCGCGGCGTTTCCATCCGGTTAGGACAGCACAGAATGCGGCACCTTCAAGTCGCAGATGTGAGGGGATCAATCCGCGCGGCGAAAGCCCGAAATCGCCGTATCACCGAGGAAATAATATTTAATATCATAGTCTTTGCTGCCGGTGACCATTCATGGCATCGTTACATCCAAGAGTTGTCGATTCAAAAAGGAACTCGATTTCTCGCGGGCCGCCGGTGAAACCCAATATCGTCATAAGCTCGCCCGATGCCGACTTTTCGCTGACGCTCCGTCATATTCTCGAGGTTGAGGGATTTTCTACCGACCTTGCCATGGGCCCGGCTGAAACGGTCGACGCGATAAGGCAGAAACAGAATGTCGGGCTCGTCCTCGACGGCAGAAACGAGTTCGCAATCAACCTTTGCAGATCACTCAAATCGGATGAAGGGATCGGACAAGTTCGCATCGTCACGCTCGTCCCGGCGGAAGCGGAGCACCGTTACGAGGCGTTTCTGAACGCCGGCGTGGATGAGGTCTTTATCCGGCCGATCGAGCCCGACCGATATCTGCGCGCGCTCAGACGGCTGCTCGGCGCAGACGGATGCCGGTCTTGCACGCATCAGGAACAGGAGGGCATCACTGACGGCGGGCTGACCGTCGACACGCGCGCCCATCGTATCACCTATGACGGCCGCGACATTCATCTCGGGCCGATCGAATTCGCGCTCTTGCGGACGATGGCCGGCGAGCCCAGCCGCGTCTTTCGGCGCGACGAGCTGTCATCTATGGCCTGGCCGCAAGGTGTGTTCGTGGACCCAAGAACCGTTAACGTCCACATCGGAAGGCTGCGAAGAGCGCTTTCGGCCGTCATGGGAAGGGACATCATCCGTACGGTTCGCGGGATCGGCTACGGCATCGAATTCGACCGGGATTGAAGGAGGGAACCTTGTGAGCCAGATCCGTCCGATCGCGATCATCAATGCGAGCGTCATCACCGGTGACGGCGTAACCGTGCTCGACAAGGCGAGCGTGCTTCTTGCAAATGGCCGGATCGAGGCGGTCGTAGAGGTCGATCTGCCTTCGCTCTCCCCGGACTATCTCGTGTCGGACGCGTCGGGATGCAGCGTCCTGCCGGGAGTGATCAACGCCCACGCGCATGGCTGCGTCTTCGGTCCTTCAATGCCAAGCGGATCAGCACCCTTCGATCAAAGAGAGGTCGACTACCAGCGTAACCGCCATCTCCTGTCTGGCACGACGACGCTGCTAAACGTCTGCGGCCTTGCGCTTGATGGCGAGATCGATGCCGGCCCGAATGGAGGCCATCCGCTCGACGTCCATATCAGCACCGCCCACACGCCAGCCAGCCTCGCCGCTGCTCGGGCGGTCGATGGCGCGGGGCTCTCGGGCAGACATCTGGCAGCAAGGATCGATGACCTTCTTAGCCGCGGCGCCAAGGCGCTCGGCGAGGCGGGCGGGGGCCAGACGCTTGGCGGCGGCGCCCAGGACTACCGTATTCTTCCTGCCGCGATTAAAAAAGCCTGCGGCCTGACCGTGCATCCGAATCTGGCGCGGCTCCTCAAAGAGGCAACGCTCGGGCGCAATCTAAACGGAGCGGACAATCCGGGCGGCGAAGCGTTGGCGCGGCTGATCGAGGAGAACGGGCTCGGCCGGCATTTCGCGGTCGAAAGCCTCTCCAGTCTGATCCGCGAGACTGTGATGCCGCCAGTAGCGCTCGCACGAAGGGGTTTTGCCGAAATTGCCGACGAGGCGACCCGCACCGCAATGCCGGCCATTTTCCACAACGCAGCACCAACGGCCAGCCAGCTGATCGATCTTGCAAGAGCCCATCCGAGAGCGAGGATCGTCGCCGGCCACAGCAACCATCCCTCGTTCACGACAAAGGAAGCCTTGGAGACCGCCGTGGCGCTGCGCGATCTCGGCGCCAGCATCGACGTTTCGACACTCGACTGCATTTCAACACGTTGGCGCAATGGACCAGGCAATTTCGATGCACTTGTCGAAGCCGGTCTTGTCGATACGATTTCGACCGACTTTGCCGGCGGTGACTGGGACGGTATCCTCGAGGCGGTTCATCGGCTGGTGAGAAAGAGGCTGTGCCTGCCCGCAGCAGCAATTGCCAAGGCGACGGGAAACGTGGCGCGTATCTTTCCTGAGCTTGCGGGCGACCGCGGCTTGATCGCCAGAGGCAAGCGAGCCGACATCCTCATCTGCCACTCCCACAATCTCGCCCGGGTCCGCGACGTCCTGTGCGCTGGCAGAATTGTCGTTTCCAATGGAGAGCTCCGATTCAACTCCATTTCATCTCAGGGGATGTCAGAAGGCGCTTAGGACGACTTCGTCAGGCTCTCAAGGGATCTGGTGATTGCGACTGGGTTTCCCTCCGGTATTGCTGCGACGGCGTCTATAAGCTCCTGCTGATGCCTCTCCTGAAGGCGATGCCGGGTGACGGTCTTGAACTTCTGCACGATGGCCGGCCAATCCATCGGTCTCGTCGGTTCTCCGACCGGCGTGTGGACCGAAGAGACAAGCTGCAAGGTCCGCGTGCTGACGATCAGCCGCGCCAGGGTCTGCGCCGGGAAAGATCGATCGATCTGCGGATCGACAGTCAATCGGATTTTGCGTGCCAATTGCTGCAGGTCTTTGCGTCCAATCGTGCTGACATCAATCGGCGACAAGGCCTGGCTGCCGTCGATCGCAAAAATCGCCAGGCAATAGGGAAGGCTGTATTGCACGTCGATCAGGCTTTGCGGTTCGAGACTGTTTGCGAGTTTTTGAACCCAGGAAAAGCTCTGAACCTCGATCTCGACGATGTCCTCGGCGTCGATCGTATCCGCTGTGGCGATTTCGCCATAGGCGTCGAGAGCTGCATGAATATAGCGGCAACAACCATATAGCTTGAAATAGGTATCGCCGATTTCCCATCGTTGGCCGAGATCTGCCACGATGCGCGCGCCGTCGTAATAGTCGGAATGATCGAGAATATCCAACGGACCGGTAAACCCGGCACCTCCCAGATGAGCTGCCGTCAGTCCGAGAACGCTGCTCCAGGCAATGCCTTCCTTCACGTCGTTGCCGGTCATTTTCGAATAGCCAGAGCTGCCGTTGGCAAGCTGGTTGGGCGCAAGCACGCCGGCGATCGCGAGCGCGTGGGCAAGGCAATCGGGATCGAGCCGGAGCAGACGGCCGGCCGTTGCGGCGGCCGCAAAGCTTGCCCAGCGCCCCGACTGCCGCGTCCTGATCCGTTCGGCGATATGGCCCGCCGCAATCCGCACCCCGACATCATAGCCACAGATGACGGCGCTCAAGAGTTCTGCGCCGGTAGCGCCGGCGTGACCTGCCAACATCAGAGCAGCCGGAATGACTGCTGCACCCGGATGGCCGCGAGCCGCACGATGTCCATCATCGATGTCGAGGGCAGTCGCACCTGTCGAATTGCAGAACAGCGCGCCGGCCGGCGAACTGCTGCCCTTCAGCCAGATCGTGTCGGTGCCACTTCCAAAAACGGAGGTGGCGATGGAGCGCGCCGCGACGGCGCCTGGCATGTCGGCGCCGGCAACAGCTGCACCGACGAGGTCCAGGATGCAGCGTCGGGCGACATCGTTGAGTTCGGCCGGATAAGCGGTCGGGGCCTGGCATACATGATCGGCAAGAACGCGACTCAGATAGTGCATGCGGCGATCCGATCGGCATCTGCGGCCCGGCAATATTTCTCGTAGCTTGCCTGGGCAACGAAAAGATCGAGCATGGGCAGGCCTACGCAGGTGATGCAGGTCGGACCATCCGCATCCAAAGACCAGTCCTGAATATCTGAAAGCGAGCGAATGCCGATCAGCGGCCCGACGGCTTCCAGCGATAGGCCCTGGCGAGAGAAATGCAACGCGATGCTCTGCGAGTTGCGACGCGAGACGGTCGGTAGGTCGTCGCAGATGACGAGCCCGGAGCGCAGCACGCGCCGCAGGTAGTCCGCCGGCGCCTCGTCACCGCCAAGATGCAGGGTCGTCGCATCCTCTGCAAGCTCCTCGTCGCTAAAGACCGGGGCGCGCGCATTGGTTGCGGTGATAA
The DNA here is from genome assembly GCF_014193935.1 of Rhizobium sp. BK377. Lineage (NCBI taxonomy): Bacteria > Pseudomonadati > Pseudomonadota > Alphaproteobacteria > Hyphomicrobiales > Rhizobiaceae > Rhizobium > Rhizobium sp. BK377. The sequence continues at coordinate 268,875 of NZ_JACIAC010000007.1, read as the reverse complement.
CGAGCGCGCAGTCGCGCATCGCCCTGTTGTCCTCGACGCAGAGGAGGGGGATCTTCGTCTCGGTCGAAAGCCCGATCGCCAGCGCACGGGCGCTTTCGATCCTGCGGCTACGGATGAAGATCTGCTCGATCCGGGTTTCGCAGGAATAGGTGAGCGAGCGGATCACGCTGCGGGCGACCGGCCCCGATCCTAGAAGGAAGATGGAGGCGGTGGCCTGCCGGCGCAGGCATTTCTCGGCGACGATCGACGCGTAGGTTCCGGTCCGGTCGGCCGACAGAACCGTTTCGTCGAGGATGGCGATCGGCCGAAGCGTATATTTGTCGAAGAGGATGAAGGTCGACGTCGATCGCGGCAGGCCAAGACGCCGATTGAACGCATTTGCGCCGATGATCTTGACGCCGCCATATCTCGAGTTGACGCCATAGAGCGACGACAGTTTCCAGCCGAGCCGCTCGTCGGCAAAATCCTCCTTAAAGGGGGCGAAGTCGGGCCTCGACCAGAACTCATCTTCCGAAAGCGAAAAAACCGTCTTTCCGCCGCGTGCCGTTCCCGATCGGATCTCATCCCAGGCGTTCGTCGTGGCCAGGTGAATCTCTGCGATCGTCAGCGCGCGATCGTCGTGCTCGAGGTCCCTGGCATTTAAAAGCAAGATATCGTGCGATGCCTCCATCGTCGTCTCCTCCCTTGTCGCAGTCTAAGGCGTGCAAGAGTTCAACTTACGGTTTTTGCTGGGTGCTGGGGGTGAATATTTGGACAATTCTCGTGCTGCATGAAGCAGTGAACGCAACGGTTCGGCAACCTTTCGGCGACGTTTGGTTGATGGCGGTCACAGCCGCGGTGTCATCGGCCGGTGCGATCGCCATTGGAAGCGGCTGCCGCTGCGCATTGCGGGAACAAAGAAACCTGCTTGATGTTCTGCGCCAAGGAGGTGGCCATGCCGAAATTTCTCTTTCAGGTCATCGATCGCACAAACCCCGAACCAACCGAAGTCGCGCACGAATTCCCAAGTCTCGACGATGCCAAGCGCGAGGCAAGGTTGGCGCTCGCCCAGATGGCTTGCGAAGGACTGCCGGCGGCTCCGCTCAACATGATTTCTGTCGAACTATTCGATGAGGATCGTGTCCCGATTGCTGAATACCGACTACTTCTCGAGGAAATCTCAAAAACGCCACCGCCGACACCGCCCGTGGAACAATAAGGTTCCTAAAAGCCGCCGCGAGCCGTACGAAGGGCGCCGGGGACAGTCCGCTGCAGTCGGTCTAGGCTCCCCGGTCACGCGGACCGCCACAGATACCGGTAATCTTGCATAGCCATAAGACGGGGAAGCCAAGTAACAAAATCCTCCCGCCCGACGGGACACACGGGAACTTCGAGGTTTTCGGCGGCGTTAGGCCGCGAAGAAACGGAGGAAGACATGAGCCAATCAAAATCCCCGGCCGTCGAAGCATACGAACTCGACAAGGCAAGGAAGCAGCAGCAAGAAAAGGACGGCGACCTCGACAAGGCACTCGAGGATACGTTTCCAGCCTCTGATCCCGTTTCGCACTCGGTTACCTCCGTTGCCGGCGCCCCGGCGGCATCCGAAAAGGCGGACAGCGAAAACCTCCTCGACGCAATCAGGGCTTGGGTCAAGGATAATCCGATAGCGGCCGTCGCCGTCACGGCCGCCGTCGCATGGGTGATCGGCTCCAGACGATAGCGGCAGCCTTGTCTGGCGATCCTTCCCCTCGTGGGTAGAGTAAGAACCGTCTCGGCGGCTCATACGACGTCAAAAGCTCAACGCGCGTTGGTTCTGCAGGATGAGTGCTGTCGCCGGGTCCCTCGACACAGGCTGTCATCGAGACCCAGGCTGGATGGTAGTCGACGAGCGGTCGCAAGCGTGCCCCGAGGAGTTGGTCGCCTCCGTTATCGGTCTGAAGGGCGGCGACCCGACAAGCTGATCCATCCCGCCGCGTGCATCATCTGTCGCCTTGAATGGGAACAAGTAAAGCGCCTGCAGGTTCACCTCGGCGATCTTCAAAGACTGTTCATGCGACTGGGCGGAGACAGACCGAGTGATGACAACAGCAATCTCTTCGACCGCTTTCCCTCCACCTCTGCGGATCTACTATGTCAACCCGCTTCTGCTGTCGGGCAGAGACCGCTGGCTTGAGGTTTTCGACCACGCAGCCCTTCTTGGCTTCGATACCGTGCTGTCGGCCTCGCCGTTTCAAAGGACAGATGAAAGCCTGTTCTTTCCGCACGACTACGGCAGCCTCGATGCGGCCCTCGGCCTTGCTGGGGATGCCGAGGAGGCGCTTGCGATGCTGGCCGGCGAGGCCGAAGGTCGCGGTATCAAATTGATGCTGGACCTCACGATCAGCCCAGGAACCGAGGTCCACAATACCCTGCGGTCTCTTGACCCGCGGCGATCGCCGCTCATGCCATTCCGTCACCCGGTCTCGTCTACCTCGCCCGGGCTGATCGAGGCGTGGAAGAGGAGACTTTCCCGCTTTGCTGCTGCCGGAATTGCTGGCTACCGACTTGTCGGCCTGGATAATCTGGAGATCGCCGAATGGCAGCAACTGATCGCCGCTGCCCGGGCCGCCAACCCCTCAACGGGTTTTCTTGCCTATACGCCCGGCACCGCCTTTGCCCTGCGAAACAGCCTGCGCGATTGCGGGCTCGACGCCACATTTACCTCGCTCGCCTGGTGGGACCTGCGGGAAAGCTGGATGCTCGAAGAGTATCGCCTTCAGCAGTCTCTCGGACCGCAGATAGCCTTTCCGGAGCCGCCCTTCGGCAAGCGGCTTGCGCATGGTACGGAGAGCAGAGAGATCCGCGAGCGGCGGTCGCGCCGCGCCCTGCGCCTGGCGGTGGCGATCGGCGACGGTCTTCTCGTGCCGATGGGTTTCGAATTTGGAGCGGTGCTGCCGCTCGACCCGACGCATGGGCATGGCGAGGGCCTGCGTCGGCTCAGAGCCGACGGCACCTTCGATCTGACTGACGAACTGCGCGATCTGATAGCATCCAGCCGTAACGGGGCGAAGCAACTCGTCAATTGCGAGATCGCGAGCCATGTGACCGTCATGACGCAAGCCGACTCGGCCGACATCAGGAGCGCTCGTTCGGTACAGCTGGTTGCAGTCAATCGAGATCTTCGTCGTTCCGCCGTCCTTCCGGAGACCATTCTCAATCGAGCTGTCGCACCCTTCGTGCCCGTTGATGCAGCGACGCCCGACCTGCGCCTAAAGCCTGGCGAGGCCCGTTTGATTCCAACCCAGGCGCGTGCCGCCATTACCGCCGAGCACGGAGACCTGCCGCTCGACAAGGCGACAACCTCGCCGCGCATCGCTATCGAAAAAGTCGCCCCGGCAGTCGACGACGGTCGCTTCCCGGTCAAGCGCATTGTCGGCGAGACGGTCGTCGTCGAGGCCGATATCTTCGCCGACGGGCACGATCTTTTGTCGGCAGCGCTCCTCTTCCGCCCACGCGGACAAGACGGGTGGCGCGAAGCGCGTATGGGCCTTTTCGAAAACGATCGGTGGAGGGGCAGTTTCGTTCTCGATCGTGTCGGTCGGTTCCAATTCTGCGTCGAGGCTTGGAAGAACCCGTTTGCGATCTTCCGCTACGAGCTCGTCAAGAAACATGAAGCCCGCCTCGACCTCAGACTGGAAATCATCGAAGGGGAAGAGTTGATACGCAGGACGGCGGCGGATCCCGCCCCGGCGATGGCGGCCGAGGAGCGCAGCGAGCTTGAAGCGCTCCTCGGCGAACTCGAGCGTCGAGAGGGCGTCGCAAAGCTCGATTTACTCCTGGGACCGCGCACCGCCGAGCTCATGGCACGCGCCGACAGGCGCCCCTTTTCCTGCCGCACAGCAGTCTATGGCGTTGAATCGGAGCGGCGCGAGGCCGGATTTGCCAGCTGGTACCAGATCTTCCCGCGATCGCAGAGCGGCGATCCGAACCGTCACGGCACGTTCGAGGACGTAATACCCCGTCTGCCGGCCATTCGCGATATGGGTTTCGACGTTCTCTACTTTCCGCCGATCCACCCGATCGGCCGCACCAACCGGAAGGGCCGCAACAATTCTCTCGTCGCCACACCCAACGATCCGGGCAGCCCCTACGCCATCGGCTCGGAAGCCGGTGGCCATGAGGCAATTCACCCCGAGCTCGGTGAATTCGACGATTTCGAACGTCTGGTCGATGAGGCGAGAAAGGTTGGGCTGGAGATCGCCCTCGATCTCGCTATCCAGGCCTCGCCCGATCATCCGTGGCTGCGCGAACATCCCGGCTGGTTTGACTGGCGCCCGGACGGCACCATCCGTTACGCCGAAAACCCTCCGAAGAAATACGAGGATATCGTCAACGTCGATTTCTATGCCAAGGATGCGATTCCGGACCTGTGGGTGGAACTGCGCGATATCGTCGAGATGTGGGTCGACGAAGGCGTCAGGCTTTTTCGCGTCGACAATCCGCACACAAAGCCTTTTCCGTTCTGGGAATGGCTGATCGGCGACATTCGCGCGCGCCACCCCGACGTCATTTTTCTGTCAGAGGCTTTCACGCGCCCGAAGGTCATGTACCGGCTGGCCAAGATCGGCTTCTCGCAATCCTATACCTATTTCACTTGGCGCAACGAAAGGTGGGAGCTCGAGCAATATATGAGCGAGCTTACCGCAAGCGAGGTGCGGGAATTCTTCCGGCCGCATTTCTTCGTCAATACTCACGACATAAATCCAGACTTCCTGCAGAACGCGCCGCGGCCTGCCTATCTGATCCGCGCCGCGCTTGCCGCCACGTTGTCGGGCCTTTGGGGCGTCTACAACGGGTTCGAGCTTTGCGAAGGACGCCCCGACGCAAAGCGTAAGGAATATGCCGACAGCGAAAAATACGAGATCCGCGCCTGGGATTACGACCGCCCCGGCAACATCAAGGCGGAAATCGCCATGCTCAACCGCATCCGCAGGGACAACCCTGCACTCCATTCGCATCTCGGTCTGACGCTTTTGCCCTCATCGAACAGCAACGTCATGTTCTTCGAGAAAGCAGATGCCGAGCGTCATAATGTGCTCCTGATCGCCGTCACTCTCAACCCGCACGCAATCGAGGAGAGCAGCGTCGAGTTTCCGCTCTGGAAGTTCGGCCTCGGCGATATGAGCGCGCTGGCACTCGAGGACCTTGTCAGCGGCCAGAATTTCAAGCGCACCGGAAAGTGGCAAACGATCAGGCTGGACCCGGCCCATTTGCCCTTCGCTATATGGCGGGTCAGGGCAGGAGAAGCCTGAAATGGATGCAGCCTTCGTAGAAGACCGGAAACCGACAACCGACGATGCGCTCTGGTACAAGGACGCGATCATCTATCAACTGCACATCAAGTCCTTTTATGACGCCAACGGCGACGGCATCGGCGATTTCGAAGGCCTCTATCAGAAGCTCGACTATATCGCCTCGCTCGGCGTCAATGCCATCTGGCTTCTTCCCTTCTTTCCTTCGCCCCGCCGCGACGACGGCTACGACATTGCCGATTACCGCAATGTCAGCGCCGACTACGGGACGCTCGACGACTTCCGCCGGTTCGTCGCAGCCGCCCACGAGCGCCATATCAAGGTGATCATCGAACTGGTGATCAATCACACCTCCGACCAGCATCCCTGGTTCCAGCGCGCCCGCCAAGCGCCAGCCGGCAGTCCCGAGCGTGAGTTCTATGTGTGGTCGGACAATGACCACAAGTTTCCCGAGACCCGTATCATCTTTCTCGACACCGAAAAATCGAACTGGACGTTCGATCCCGTCGCCGGCGCCTATTACTGGCATCGCTTCTATTCCCACCAACCGGATCTCAACTTCGACAATCCGAAGGTGATGGAGGAGCTCATCGACATCATGCGCTTTTGGCTCGAAACCGGCATTGACGGTTTCCGGCTCGATGCCATTCCCTATCTGGTCGAGCGCGAGGGCACCAATAACGAGAACCTGCCCGAAACCCACGCGATCCTCAAACAGATCCGCGCGGCCCTCGATGCCACACATCCGGGCGTCATGCTCTTGGCCGAAGCCAATCAATGGCCGGAAGATACGCGGGAATATTTCGGTGACGGGGACGAGTGCCACATGGCCTTCCACTTCCCACTGATGCCGCGCATGTACATGGCGATCGCCAAGGAAGACCGCTTCCCGATTACCGACATCATGCGACAGACGCCGGATATTCCGGAAACCTGTCAATGGGCAATCTTCCTGAGGAACCATGACGAGCTGACGCTGGAAATGGTGACGGATGCCGAGCGCGACTATCTCTGGGAGACCTACGCGTCCGACAAGAGGGCCCGCATAAATCTCGGCATCCGTCGCCGGCTGGCGCCGCTCATGGAGCGCGACCGCCGGCGGATTGAGTTGATGAACGCGCTGTTGTTGTCGATGTCCGGTACGCCGGTCGTCTATTATGGCGACGAGATCGGCATGGGAGACAATATCTATCTCGGCGACCGGGATGGCGTGCGCACGCCGATGCAATGGTCGCCCGACCGCAACGGCGGCTTCTCACGGGCGGATCCGGCACGCCTCGTCTTGCCGCCTGTCGCAGATCCACTTTACGGCTTCGAGGCATTGAACGTCGAAGCGCAGGTGGCCGACGCCCATTCGCTCTTGAACTGGACGCGGCGTATGTTGGCGCTGCGGCGCCGTCACAGTGCCTTCGGGCGCGGGTCCTTGCGGTTCCTGACGCCGAGCAACCGCCGGATCCTCGCCTATCTGCGCGAGTATGGAGACGAGGTCATCCTGTGCGTTGCCAATCTCTCGCGCCTTCCTCAGGCGGTCGAACTCGATCTGTCGGCTTTCGAAGGCCGCATCCCGATAGAGCTCACCGGCATGTCGCCCTTTCCACCGATCGGGCAGCTCACCTATCTTTTGACGCTTCCGCCCTACGGGTTCTTCTGGTTCCAGCTCAACAGCGAGGCGGATGGCCCCGCCTGGCGCACGGCGCCGCCCGAGCAACTGGCCGACTTCGTCACCGTCGTCATCCGGCGCAACCTGAGCGAACTTGTCGAACAGCCCCAGCACGCGGCAATGCTAAGCCGCGACATCCTACCGGCCTACCTGTCCAAGCGGCGCTGGTTTGGCGCCAAGGATCAGGCGCTTCAGGAGGCTCGGCTCGTGTCTGCCACACCTATCCCGTTCGCCGATGGTGTTGTTCTGGGCGAGCTTGAGGCCGTGTTGCCCGATCACGTGGAGAGCTATCAGCTGCCGCTTGCTGCCGAATGGGACGACACACCACCCAACGTGCTCGGCCAACAGCTCTCGCTCGCTCGCATCCGGCAGGGCCGGCGTGTCGGCTTTCTGACGGATGGATTTGCGGTCGAGACAATGGCGCGCGGCATCCTGCGAGGCCTGTGCGACCGGTCCGTCGTCAGCGGACGCACGGGGCAGATCGAGTTCATTGGCACTGACACGCTCGACCGCCTGTCGCTGTCTGACGACATGCCGATCCACTGGCTATCGGCGGAGCAATCCAACAGCTCGCTCATTGTCGGGGACGCGGCGATGATCAAGCTGATCCGACATGTCTTCGTCGGCATTCATCCGGAAGTCGAGATGACCCGCTATTTGACGCAGCACGGCTACGAACATACCGCGCCGTGGCTAGGCGAAGTCGCTCGCACCGACCGCGAAGGTCGGCGCTCGACCCTGATCATCGTTCAGGGCGCCATCCGCAACCAGGGCGACGCTTGGAACTGGATGCTCGCCAACCTCAGACGTGTCGCCGACGAGATCGTCATGACGGAAGTCGCCGTCGAGATGGCTGACGAGCAATTGCGACCGCTTGTCAATTTCGTCGCAATGATCGGGGAGCGGCTCGGCGAACTGCATGTGCTCCTGTCCCGGCCGACCGATGACGAGGCCTTTTCGCCGCGCCGGGCCGACGAGAGCGACGTTGAAACCATCCGCAAATCCGTCTCCGGTGAAATTGCCTACGCCTTCTCCAAGCTCACCGACCTCGGTGCAGAGATCGACGAGGGAATGGGTGGCCCGGCCGGATCGCTCCTTCAGCGACGCGACACCATCGTCGAGCTTGCCGGAGCATTGGCGGACGGAGCAAAAGGAACGCTGCTCACACGCGCCCATGGCGATTTCCATCTCGGCCAGGTCCTGGTGACGGAGGGTGACGCCGTCATCATCGATTTCGAGGGGGAACCAGCTCGCAATCTTGCCGAACGCAGGGCAAAGACAAGTCCGCTGCGCGACGTGGCAGGGCTTTTGCGCTCGCTCGACTACCTGTCGGCGACCGCGAAACTCGAAAACGATGCGATCTCCGACCATCATGACGCGCGTCGGCGCGAGGTCATTTCCCGCTTTGGCGCCAAAGCTGAACAGGTCTTCTTGCAGGCCTATGTGCAGGCGCTCTCGGCCTCTGCGGATCTGCCGAATTCGGAAGCCGAGGTCAGACGCATCCTCGACGTCTTCCTTTTGGAAAAGGCAGCTTACGAAATCGCCTATGAAGCGCGCAATCGCCCCAAATGGCTACCGATTCCGCTGAATGGCTTTGCCAACATCTTGACCCGCCTCTCGGAGAGCCCCTCATGACGACAGACTTCGCCGACATCTTCTTCGGTGTTGGGCCGGATGCCATGCAAGCCCTCATCGAGGGGCGCCATGGCGATCCATTTTCAATCCTCGGCCCCCATCAACGCGGCGATGGTCGCTATAGTGTTCGCCTATTCTTGCCTGGGGCCACGGGCGTCGATCTAATCGCCGGCGACAGTGACAGGCTTCTCGCAACGGCGGATCTCGTCCATCCGGCGGGCCTGTTCGGCGCCGTGCTGCCGGAACTGGCCTCCTACCATTTGAAGGTATACTGGCCTGACGCCATCCAGGTGACCGATGATCCCTACAGGTTTGGCCCGTTGCTCGGCGACCTCGACCTGCACCTCGTTGCCGAAGGCACGCACTACAGTCTGACGCGTGCGCTTGGAGCCAATCCAATGACGATCGACGACGTTGTTGGCGTGCGCTTTGCGGTCTGGGCACCAAACGCACGGCGCGTGTCGGTCGTCGGCGACTTCAACAGCTGGGATGGCCGGCGCCATCCGATGCGGCTTCGGCCCCAGGCGGGTGTCTGGGAAATCTTCGTTCCGCAGATGAGCGTCGGCGAGCGCTACAAGTTCGAGATTCTCGATCGGTACGGCAATCTTCTGGCCCAGAAGGCCGATCCGGTCGCCAGGGCGGCGGAGCCGGCGCCCTCGACGGCATCGGTCGTGGCTTCCACCGATCCCTTCGCCTGGACCGATGCAGCCTGGTTGAACGCCCGCCGCAGCGCCGACAAGCAAGCAGAGGCGATCAGCATCTACGAGGTGCACCCCGGTTCGTGGCTGCGCGACATGAGCGAGGGGGCGCGCGTGCTTGACTGGGTCGAGCTATCACAGCGCCTCATACCCTATGTTCGTGACATGGGCTTCACTCATATCGAGTTGCTTCCGATCATGGAGCACCCCTTCGGCGGCTCATGGGGCTACCAGCCGCTCGGCCTGTTTGCGCCAACCGGCCGCTATGGCACACCAGAGGATTTTGCTTACTTTGTCGACCGCTGCCATGGCGCCGGGATCGGCGTCATCCTCGACTGGGTGCCGGCGCACTTCCCGACTGATGTCTGGGGTCTGGCGCGTTTCGACGGGACGGCGCTCTATGAGCACGAAGACCCCCGTGAGGGTTTTCACCAGGATTGGAATACACTGATCTACAATCTCGGTCGCAACGAGGTCAAAGGCTTTCTGATCGCCAGCGCCCTTGAGTGGCTCGAGCATTATCATATCGACGGATTGCGCGTCGATGCGGTGGCATCCATGCTTTACCGCGACTACAGCCGGGCGGCTGGCGAATGGATCCCGAACCGTCACGGCGGCCGTGAAAACCTCGAGGCCATTGAGTTCTTCAAGCATCTCAACAGCATCGTCCATGACCGGTTTCCCGATGCGTTGATGATCGCCGAGGAATCCACCGCTTTTCCGAACATTACCAGGTCACCGCAGGACGGGGGGCTCGGGTTCGACATGAAATGGAATATGGGATGGATGCACGACACGCTGAATTATATGTCTGAGGATCCGGTCTATCGCAAATATCACCACGGATCGATGACCTTCGGCATGATCTATGCTTACAGCGAGCGCTTCATTCTACCCTTCTCGCATGACGAGGTCGTGCACGGAAAGGGATCGATATTCGCCAAGATGCCCGGAGACGCCTGGCAGAAGATGGCCAATTTGCGAGCGCTTTTTGGTTTCATGTGGGGCCATCCCGGTAAGAAGCTCATCTTCATGGGGTCGGAGATCGGCCAGACGACGGAGTGGAACCACGACGGTTCAGTGGAATGGGATCTGCTTGATGATCAGGCTCATTCCGGCCTGCAGCGACTTGTGCGCGACCTCAACCGAATTTACCGCTATTTTGTCTGCTTGCAGTATGGCGACAGCGAGCCGTCGGGGTTTGAATGGGCAATCGCCGATGATGCGGAAAATTCCGTGCTCGCCATGCTGCGCTATGACCGCGAACGCCGATCGGTCGCTCTCGTCATTTCGAACTTCACGCCGATTCCGCGTCACGCTTACCGGGTGGGCGTTCCCGTGCCGGGCCACTGGCGGCAAATCCTCAACACCGATTCATCCGTCTACGGCGGCACCGGCACGAGCGGTGGAGATCGCAGCAGCGACAATGTCGCTGCCCATGGCCGCAGCCAGTCACTTCTCGTCGACCTTCCGCCGCTGTCGACGATGATTTTCGTGCATGAGGACGGTTAGTCGCCTCGAGGCCCTGCGGGTCGCTCTCGGACGCGCATGGCGCCAGGGTTTGGGGTTTTTTCTCCAGGTTTCGACCCCGACGATTGCCTTGGCATCGCCCGATCGCGCAAAGCGAGCGGCTTTCGGCCAAACGGCGTGCCCGCCCACACCCGATGCTGCCGCCAGCGCGCGAACGTGGTTGCTACGGAACCAGAAGCGCAGACGAAAGTTCACTCGATACTGGTGCAGAGCGAAGCTGCCGATTGCCGCTCGCGCTGGAGGCAAGTCGGGAGACACGGATGGCGCCGAGCCAGAGACAAATATCAAACCGCATGCTGACTGCGCTCGAACCGGCTGATTTTGCGATGCTTGCACCGTATCTCGCCCAGGTCGATCTTCCCGCTCAGTTCCAGATCGCAAAGCCGCGCGAAAAGCTCGACTACGTCTATTTTCCCGAAAGTGGGATCGGAGCGGTCATGACGGTCTCTTCCACAGGCGAGACCGCGGAGGCCGGCATGTTCGGCTGGGAAGGCTTTGTGCCGACCGCCACCATCATTGGCGACAATGTCGTTCCCTATGTCGTCGAAATGAACATCGCCGGTTCGGGCTATCGGGTGCCGATCGAGGCGATGCGGCAGGCCACGATGAAGAGCTCTACCTTCCAAGTGCCGCTCGTCAAATACATGCATATCTTTGCCACGCAGGTCGCCTTCACCGCGCTTGCCAATATTCGCTATCTGCTCGAACAGCGGCTCGCCCGTTGGATTCTGATGTGTCACGATCGCCTTCGCAGCGACGAGATGGCGATCACCCATGAATATATCGCGCTGATGCTCGGGGCCAGGCGCCCCGGTGTGACGGCGGCCCTGCATGTCCTGGAAGGGCATCGTTTGATCCGCTCCGTGCGCGGCTCCGTCATCATTCGCAATCGCGCCGGTCTCGAGGTGTTTGCGGCCGGATCCTATGGGATTCCCGAACAGGAATTCGAACGGCTTATCGGGAGCCGCTTGAGCAATCACAAACCGGCATGAGCGGCGCTGGCTTCCAATAGACAATCATCCAGTGAAGCATGCGGTATTTTTCACATACGTGACGGCGAGGATCTGATCTGGATAAGGAGGGAAGCGATTGCGCGCGCCTTGCTGTTGCCATCGAGGAGGCCAAGGCCGGTGCGCGCGACCCCATGGCGGAGAGGTTGAGGTCCGGCCGGGAACTCGACGGGCAGTGCTTCGAGATCGTCGATGACGCTGGAACCCTGGCAGCCGTCGTCCGGTTCAAGGACGCCTTGCCATCGTGATCGTAAGGCCGTCGCGCATCTGGTCCCGGAAGGAGCGAATGAGATTTCACATCCTCAACGATCTGGGAGGAGGCGCGCAGGCGTCTGGCGCCAAAGGGTAATTCAGGTCAGGCGTGGCCTAGCGCGTCAACGCCAACTGCGCCCTAAACAGGGTGCCATTCATGCGCTCGATCGTGAAGGTCCCGCTCATCTCGTTGACGAACGCCTTGATCAGCCGGCTGCCCATGCCCGCCTTTGCCGCGGCCGGATCGTATCCGATGCCGTCATCGGCAATTTCGAACAGCACGAGATCGCTCGACTGTCGCGAAAGCCGGACGCGGATTAGCCCCTGAGGCCGATCAGCGAAGGCGTATTTCATGCTGTTCGTCAGCAGTTCGTTGAGCAGAAGCGCAAAAGGCGTCGCCCTTTCAGCGTCGATCTCGATGTCGTCGAGTTCGAACCTCAAGTCGATAGGGCGATCGTTAAGCCTAACAAGCGTGCGCGCGAGGCTTGGAACGAGCTGGCGGGCATTGACGCTTTTGAACTGATCGAAGCCATACATCTGCTCGTGGACGGCGGACATGGCCTGAACCCGGTCGTTCAACTTCTGTACCGTTTCCGGCCTGAGGCCCTGCAGGCGCACAAGTGCCATAACGGTTTGCAAGTTGTTCTTCACGCGGTGGTGAATTTCACGCATGAGGGTCTGATTGGTATGCAGCGCTTCTGCCAGTTCGGCCGTGTGACGGGCGTCGGCCCGTGCCAGGCTCAGTATCTTCCATCCGGCAGCCAGGCTTGCGACGAGGGCAAGCGTGGTGATGAGCGCCACGATTGCGACATCCGTCCAGAAGGGTTTCAGGATCAGCGAAGTTTCGGCGGAGGCGATCGCCACGAATGGCGTGCGCTCGACAATGCGATAGGCGACCAGACGCTGCACCTGGTCGACTGGCGAGACCGAACTATAGGTTCCGGACGTGGCCTTGCGCATATAGTCGGTAAACAGCACGTAGTTGCCGAGATCGACCGTCTCCTTCGGTTCGGGATGGCGCGCGATCAGTTTGCCATCCCTTCGAAAAAAGCTGACGGTGGAACCTGGACCAAGCGGCGACGCGTCCCAGATCGAACGCAACAGTCCGGTATCGAAGGCTAGAACGGCGACCCCGACGAATTTGTGGTCGCGCTCGATGCGGGCTGCCGACAGGAAGACGCGTCTTCCGGTACTGGCCATCTCAGTCATTGCCGACGTGTAGGCTTCCGCTCCATTGGAGAGCCGCTGGAAGTATGTCCGATCGACAATGTCGGCCGGCGTGCCCTCCCGATCGGTTGAATAGATAAGCGAGCCGTCGGAGGCCAGCACATAGGCTGTCGCTGCACTTGGCAGCTCCTCCGTTGCCAGGTTCAGCCGTCTGAGGCGATCACCGTTGTCCGGACCAATTGCCGTACCAAAAGCATCGTCCATTCGAAAAAGGGTCTGACGCGCAAGAGAATTGATCCAGACAGCATTGGCCACCACGATCTTGGCGGTTGCAACAACTTGTTCCTCGCCGCTTTTAACCGCCGCCGAATAGCTCGAATGCAGCCAGACTGCCAGGACGACACAAAGGGCGGCAAATAAGCAGGCAACTGCGGTGATCGCGGCCCTGCCGACAATTGTGAAGCCGTTTGCCGGGCCCATCCAGTCCTCATGATCTGACGAAGCGGCACTGTCTGATGGTGAGCTATTGGATGTCAAGAATTCGTACGGTTGGAATCAATGTGAGGTGTCCAAGACGCGATGCAGCTTTCAGTAACGACAGATGAGCCATTTGGCGGCTCTCGTCCGGTGCGGCGAAGAACGGGAGGTGCCGGAACAATCGACGGCATACGCCATTGGGGCCTCGAACAAGAAGGGGTGCGACGATTGACGATCTCCGGTATAAGAATGCCGCCATCAACTGCCTCTCAGTCGAAGCCTTCATGGATGCGTAGAGTGACGGGATCGGCGATTTCACCGGGCCTGCGCGCCGTCTCGATTTGCTGGTCTCGGCATCACGGCGATCTGGCTCATGCCGTTCAAAACGCCGGGCAAGCAAGGACGATGCTGCGGCGTCTCGGTAATATAAAGTCGGCCCTGCTACGGGGATGCTCGGTGACGTCGTCGGGTTTCACGCATGGCGCAAGACAGCGCCGCATCCTACGCCGCACGGCAATCCGAGGCGGTCTGATGTCTCCATCGCGGCGGCGCAGGACGGTGGTTATAAAGCGTAAAACGCCGGTAGCGGTCTTTTACTCCCCGCCCTGATGGATCAAGGCATGATCGTCGGCATGTTGAACCACCTAGATTTCCGGGCAGCCTCTGACATTGGCAAAGCGTATGCGCTCAGACCTGCCGCTGCGTGTGAATCCTTCGACGATGATGCTGCGGCGCGTCTCGCCGATGATGTGCGGTCGGCGAAGACCGGCATCACGCGCATTGTCTAAGGCATCACGCGGGTCACACCGGCGCCGCGGGCCGTAATCGTCATCCGGATCTGCATACCGGTCGCGATCGGGATTTCGCATTTCGACCCCGCCGGGCCCCAATCGCAGCTCGACCTGGGCGTGAGCGACAGATGGCAAGGCGGCAGCGCCAGTGACCAACGTCAACAGGAATGCTTTGAGCACAGTGTTCATACTTTTCCTCCACTAAGACTGAGATCCGAACCTCTGGACCGTCGTTTGGTTCCCTGCCAGCACCACGGGTTCGTCATGGCCTTTGAGAAACGACGAGATCCGTCCCGATCATCGGTGTTCTATTGAGGCGCCAACGTGTTTAGACGGCCGTCAGGTATCCGAAGCGCTGGATTGCGAACCGGTTAGCCTGGGACTATCGCAGCGTCGCAACAGGCTGCGCTGGTGACGCGCAACCTGGCGCGCGCCTCTCCTTCGCGCCAGTCTTCCGTTCTTTCCGTATCGGTTTTTTCTCGATGTTCCAGAATGGAAGAACTCCAGGCGTCAGCGCCCCTGCAAGCCCAGATCGGCCTTCGTTTTTCGGGAAACCCCTGCGGATCCTGCCAAATGCAACCATATCGTCAGCTCCTTATCTGATGAGCAACGTCGTTGGCCCCAGGCGGTTCCCGCTGCGCGTGGCGTCACCGCTGAAACTTGTAGCCTCACGGTGCCGTCCGGTCGGAACGACGCGTTCGCCACAATTACAGCAGGTCGAATAAGAAGCGGCATGCGCTTCCGCTCTCATCTGGAGCAAACCAATGACGGCCGCGGAAATAAGGTCCGACGGCTCTTTATCATCGATGGGTTTATGTAACGATTTTTGGAGATCGACACATCCTCCAACCACCTCCGACAATGCTTGAAAGGCAACGACGAAGGCCACAGGGCAACCTGAACAAGAATATCGTCGATTGATGAAGCCTCTTGGGTCGGCCCCTTGAGCCCCTCAAAAGGTCATGTCCGTCACGCGGCGATTGGGCGTGGCAGCATTGGCAGTGGCGAGCGGCATGGCCGTAACATCTACCCGGTGTGCTTCCATCGGAATCCAGGCTCGAACCTGCCTCAGCCTATCACGGTCAATTCTGGCGCTGAGAACCCCCGGCCTATCGTCGGCCCTTACGAGAATTTGTCCCCAGGGGTCACAAATCATCGAATTCCCGAACATTTGCCGCTCCTCGCCGGCAGGCGTCGTGTAGGAACCGCATTGGCCGCAGGCGACGACGAACGCCTGGAACTCGATGGCCCTGGCCCGGCACAGAACCTCCCAATGGTATTTTCCGGTCTGGGTCGTGAAGGCTGCCGGTAGAACGAAGACATCGGCCTTTTCGGCGGCCAGACGATCGAAAATGCGGGAGAACCGCAGATCGTAGCAGATGCAGCAGGCTAGTCGGAAACCATTCAGTTCATAAATGAGCAGCTGATTGCCGGGCGCAACCGTCTCGGATTCGGCATAGCGTTTCCCGTCCGGCGTGACGATGTCGAAAAGATGGATCTTCCGATAGGCACCGATCTGTCTCCCATTGGCGTCGAAGACGACACTCGTATTGAAGATCCGGTCGTGGCCAGGAACGCTTTCAAGGATGCTGCCGGCATGGATGGCGACACCATGCTCGGCAGCAAAGCGTTGCACCATCTTATAGGCTCTGCCGCCGGGGATAAGGTCGGCGGCCGCCTTTTTCTCGGCTGCAGTACCTCCCGTCCAGTCGAAATGTTCCGGCAGCACGATGAGGTCCGGCCTTTCGTTTCGAACCGCCTTCAGCATCAGGCGCCCAGCTTCGGCAAGATTGTAGGCGCGGTCCGGGCGGGCGTTCATCTGAATAAGCGAGATCTTCATGCAAGGTCCTCTTGCTCGAACAGGAATATGGATTTGCCGGCAGTCAGGTGCGCACGCAGCGCTGCTGAGCGCTGCTGGCGTGCAATCGCCATTTCCGCAAGGGCGTGCATGCGCTCGGCCTCGGCAGCAAAGACGCCTTCGCTATCGGCCAGGACGGCGTAGCCCGGTAGAATTGCCGCGCTGCCGCAGGCGACTGGCACGTTGATCGATCCGCCGATCGAAAAGATCCGGTTTGTCGTCCGCGACGAAACACCCCGGCACCAGATCGGAAGGCCAACCGCGACCAACTCCTCGACATCGGTGCAAGGCCCGTCGATGACGACACCGCTTGCGCCCTTCGCCTTGGCAGCGGCAGCAACGCCGCCACCCACACAGGCCACATCGTCGCGGTCGACACGGGAAATGACCAGCATGTCGCCTGGCTTCAGCATGTCGACCGCCTTGTAGATGATGACGCCGTCGCGGCCTGGCGCCGCGACGGTCAAGGCCGGCCCGAAGGCCCGGCAGGGAAAGACCGGACGGACATTGTCGCCGACAAAGCCCAGATGCTCGACATGTCCGATCGTTGCGGTTTCGACCGCCGCAAGCATGTCGATGAGATCCGGGGGTAGGCTGAGCTGGCGTTCATAGGCCCGGTAGAAGGGTGTCATGTCACGGTCTTTCCTGAAATAAGATCAGATCGGGCGCTCGCCGGAGGTGGTCGTCCGGTGCATAATGCGGATCGATGCCGGATCGAAAGAGTCGCGCCGATGCATCGTGCAGCGGTTATCCCACATCATGATGTCTCCTTCGTCCCAGCGTTGGACGAAGACTTCCTGCTCTCGGGTCGTGTGATCCCAGAGCTCGGCGAGCAGCGCGTTGCTCTCGTCGAGCGGCATGCCGACGATCCAGGCGCCATCGGAGGTGCCGCCGAGATAAAGGGCCTTGCGGCCGGTTTCGCCATGGGTGCGCACCAGCGGATGCACCATGCCGCCCCACTCACGAAAGTCCTTGCTTTTAGGCTCCGTCTTGCCGAGCCGCAGCTTGCCGGTCTTGTCGTAAACGTTCTGGAAATAGATCTGGCGACCATCGACCAGCGTTTTCAACGACGACGGCAAGGTTTCATAGGCCATATAGGTGGATAGGAAGTAGGTATCCCCCCCTGACGGCGGAACCTTGATGGCCCGTAGAATGGCGCCGGCAGGCGGTCTTTCGTAGAACCACGTGTCGGTATGCCAGGTCGCTTCGCTGTTGCCCATGGCACCGGTCGGCTTGCCATCTTTCGTCGTGTTGCTGATGACGAGGATTTCCGGATGAGTCAGATGACCACCCTCTTGCAGCTGTTTCGGATGGATGACGAACTCGCCGAAATGGCGCGAGAAGGCCACCTGGTCTGCATCGGTGATGCGGGTCCGCTTGAAGCGAAGGACGCCATATTGCAGCCAGTAACGACGCAATTCCTCGATATCGCGCGCATCGTAATTGTTGAAATCAAACCCCTCGATGTCGGCGCAGACATTGCTCTCGACTTGCACCGCCTTCAGTCTTTCCTTCAGCATTTCCATTCTCCTTCTGTGGTCCCCTTGTGAGGCCGAGGTGATGCTACGTCCGGGAGGGTCGCTAGCTCCAATAGCGATTGTCGCGCATTGATAGGGGCGATCGATTGGTCCCGATTCACGTCGCCAGAGGCCGGACGTCAGCGGGATCGACCGCGAGCGTCACAGGATGGCCGGGCGTGAGGCCATGTCCGGTTGCGATGGTTGGGTGGTGCAGGATCACCCGGTGCCCGCCGTCGATGATCGCCTCAAGCTCAGCATAGGCGCCGAAGTCGGTCACGCGACGTAGGGTCCCTTCAAGCCGGTTCATCCCCGCTGGAACCTCGTCCACCCCGGCCAGCTTCACGCTCTGTGGTCTTACGGAGCAGAAACTGACTTGGGCTGGCGCGTTCGACCCGGCGGACATGAGAATCGTGGGTCCGCCCTCGATCGACAGTTTGATGCGGGACGCCGAGCGCGAACATCCCGAAATCGGCAGGATGTTCGACCGCCCGATGAAATCGGCAACGAAACGCGATGCCGGCTGGCGATAGATGTCGCCGGGTGCGCCTTGCTGAACAATGGCGCCACGATCCATGATGACGATCCGGTCAGACATGGCCATGGCTTCTTCCTGGTCGTGTGTCACGTACACAAAGGTCATGCCGAGCGTCTCATGGATCTCCTTCAGTTCGGCGCGCATCGCCTCGCGCAATTTCAGATCGAGATTGGAGAGCGGCTCGTCGAGAAGCAGGAGCGAGGGCCGAGGAGCTATCGCCCGGGCGAGTGCGACGCGCTGCTGCTGGCCGCCGGAGAGCTCCTTCGGATAACGTGCGCCGAAACCATCCAGATGCACGCTTCGAAGTGCCTTCTCCACCGCCGCATGGATCTCGGCGCGCCGCGCGCGGCGCATACGAAGTCCGAACCCGACGTTTTCGGCGACCGTCATATGAGGAAAGAGCGCGTAGTTCTGAAACACGAGCCCGAGGTTGCGGTTCTCGGGCGGCACATTCAGCTGACTGCGTCCGCGGATCCGGATATCGCCCCGGCTCGGAGCGCTGAAACCGGCGATCATGTTCAGCGTCGTCGTCTTGCCACAGCCGGACGGCCCAAGAATGCTGACGAACTCGCCGGCCGGGATCTGCAGATTCACGTCTCTGACCACGCAAACCTGGCCGAAGGACTTTGTAACCGACAGGAGTTCGATATCGAATTCGCTCATTTGCTTCCTCCATGAAGCTGCGCGGAAAAACCGCCGAGTTTTTCGAAAGCCAGGATCACCATCAGAACGAAGATCATCGACGCCACGTTGACCGCCGCCATGACGGGGTCGAGGCTATATTCGAGGTGATTGATGACGGCGATCGGCAGGGTTGTGTCGCCGGGGCGGACCAGAAAGACCGACAGCGGAATATTGTTGAACGAGATGATGAAGGCGAAGGTGACGCCAGACAGAACGCCCGGCTTGATGAGGGGAAGCACGACGTACAGCATCCTTTGGCGTCTGCTGGCGCCGAGGATCTGGGCGGCGCGGTCGAGGTTCTCATCGAAATTCGCAAGTGCGCCGGCTGCCATCCGCATTACGAAGGGAAGGGCCAAGACGATATGAGCAGCAATCAGCGCCGGCATACCGAGCATGTTTTGCAGGCCGATGATCGACAGGAAAAGGACAATCGCCACACCCTTGACGATCTGCGGGACAGAGAGCGGCGACAAGAGCGCCGCCATGATGACGCCCGAACCTGGAATACGCTCATAGACAAGGGCAAAGGCGGCAAGTGTCCCGAGAGCGCCGCTGATTGCCGCCACGATCACCGCAATCTCAACGCTTAACAGGAAGGGTCGGACCCATCGTTCCTCGAAAAGCCCGCCGTACCAGACGAGTGTCCATTCCCATGGCCGGAATGTCACGGCCGCGGTTGGGCTGAGCGAAGCCGCAACAACAACGAGGAGCGGCAGTGCGATGAACGCCAGCACCAGAATAAGCGCCGCCCAGAAGCTGATCGCAATCACCTTCGTCATCTTACCTCTCCCTTCTTTGATGATTTTCGCACCTTGAGGCGTGCCTCCCACCGAATTCCGATCAGCGAGGCGACGAGCATCAATGCGAGCAGGGCGATCGCCATGACGCTCGCGAAGGGCCAGTCGATATAGAAGAGCACCTGTTCGGAGATCATCGTTGCCAGCACCTTGAAACGCGCGCCTCCGAGAAGAGCCGGTGTTGCGTAGGCACTGGCCGCCATGGTGAAGCTGATCAGCAACGAGCTGACGATGCCTGGCACAGAGAGAGGAAGGACGATGTGACGGATGACGGACGCTCTGGAGGCGCCGAGCATCTGGGCGGCGCGTTCCAGATTGACGTCGATCCCCTGGATGCTCGTCATCAACGACAATATGCCGAAGGGCAGCACGACATGCGTCAGTCCGACGACGACCGCAAAAAGGCTCTTAGAAAGGGGAAGGGGCGTCGAGACGATGCCGAGATGAATCAGTGCGTCATTGATGAAGCCTCGATCCTCGAGGATAATCAGCCAGCCATAAGTGCGCAGCACCACGCCCGCAAGTTCGGGCGCGAGCGCCAGCGCGAAGACAATGCTCCGCCAGCGTGTTTGCGAACGGGCAAGGAAATAGGCGACGGGATAACCGAGAAGCGTAACGGCAACGGCGACCAAGGCCGACATAATTGCCGTGCGGGCAAGACCGGGCAGCGACAATCCATCGAGGAAGAAGCGCTCGTAATTTCCAAATGTCGGGGTGAGCGTCCGGCTGTCGAGAAAGCTCATGCCGATCATCATGCCCATCGGAAGAGCAAAGAAGATCGTCAACAACAGGCAGGACGGCGCGAGCAATATCGGTGCAGATGTTCGCACGGCAAATCGACCGGGAACAACCGGTGCAGTATCGGTAAGTGCTGTCATGGACACTCCTCAACGCGCCTGCGAGACGACGTCCCGGTCCCAGCGTTCACCCCATTCGGAGAGCTTGTCGCCAAGCACGGTCAGATCGGGCAACTTGAGCGACCTGAGATCCTCTTGCGACGTGATCTGCCGGCGGCGCAGGGCTTCCGGAACATCGATGTCGGCGCGAGCGCTACCTACCTTGTACCCAGCGACCCAGGCTTCCTGGCTGGCCTTTTCGAGGAAGAAATCAATGAAGGATCTTGCTGCCGCCTTGTTCTCGGCGCCAATGGGGATGTTCAGCGTCGCGATCAGCGGGATGGTGCCTTCTTGGGGCCGCACATAGTCAACGGGCAGGCCCGCGTCGACCAAAAGCTGAGCGCGGCCGCTCCAGAAGGGCATTGCCCAGACCGTGCCGTCCTTGATGTAGCTTTCGAGGATGGCAGAGGATTGCTCGAAGCCGATCGAGCGCTTGGAGAGACGCGCCATAGCCGCAAACCCGGGATCGATATTGTCGATCAGCCCGCCCCCTTCCGTAATCGACATCATTTCCAAGAGATAGACGGCCATGATGTTCTGGAAGGTCGGCAGGACCACCTTGCCATCGAGATCAGGCCGGAGGAGATCGCCCCAGGAGGTCGGCGAGGACGCGAGCTTGTCGGTTCTGTATAGCAGCGACATGTACTGCACCTCGTGGACCGCGCCACAAGGTCCCGCTACGTCCTGTAGGCTTGTCGTGAGCGAACCAAGGTTCGGGATCGTGGTAACGTTGAGCTTGTCGAGCACGCCGTCGCGGCAGCCTTGAAGCGATTGCGACGCTGTCATGACGACTACGTCAAAGCCGGGATGTCCGTTTGTGGCCTTGATCTTGGCATAGTCCTGTGAGGCCGAACCGACCGCATCGTAGATGACGTCGATCCCAGTCTTGCGTTCGAAAGGTTCGATGATGGCCTGCCGAATGATCGCCTCATAGGGTCCACCATAGCTGTTGACGACGAGCGTTTCGGCATGCGCGAGCTGTGGCAGACATAGCGCAAAGACCGCAGGTAGAATGGAAGGTGGCTGGAATGGTCGCACGTCGGTTTCTCCCGGTTGGTATTGTTCCCGGAAAAAGTGTGCCGACGCGACATCCACACGTCTAATAACAATCAGCTGGCATTTATGCCTTGACGCTATGAATCGAGGCGAACTCATCGAAGGCGTGCAATGCGGCAGCGGATGATTTCAATTGGCCGCCACGTTCATTATTCAAACCGTCACAATGGAATGAAGCTATGGCGCTCTATCCAAGGCTCGTTGAGCAACGAAATAGCGGCGCCATATCAGACACGCCAGTCGTGGCTGGTTGCGGAGCTTCCCGACAATCAGGAAAACCGACCCTCGCGACTTGGCCAGCGCGGAAATCGAATACCCCACGCTGGATAATGCGATGACCCTCGATGCAGCGACACAGGATCCAGTCGGCTTTGTAAGAAGCATGGACCGCGCCATCATCGATGAAATACAGCGCGCCCCCGGGCTGTTTCGGCATTGTGCTAGCGCTTCGCACACTATCCTTCTATCGCCTACTTGTTCTCAATCCTCGAAAGATCGATCCGGATACCGGCATCCTGCGGCTTTGACTGAAAAGACACGGCTGGTTCGACCGGTTGACCGGACGTCGTCGACGTTTCGCTAGGAGGAACACTAAGCTGCTCGCCGAGCTTGCCTGCGGGATCCTCTGCCCGAAACACGCTCTCGCCCTCAAACTGGCCCGTCCTCCAGGCATAGATGGCGTCATCGAATATCTGAGGGAAAACCTCCTCGCTCTTTGGGTTTCCGTACCACTTGGTCACAGTACGGAGGATTTTGGCGAACATCGCCGTCCCCATTCGGAGGTTGGCACATGGCTCGACAAGGTCGAGTTTCAGCTCGGAAGCGTCTTTCGCACCCACACCAGCCGGCAGTTGGGTGAGCCCGACGCGAACGATCGCCTTCCCGACATATTTGCGCATGAACTCAAGAGCCTCATCGGGTGTTTTCGACCTTGGCATCAGGATGAGCCGCCCGCCTGCGTGAACTGCGACGGCCAGGGGATCGGTAGAACCCGCAACCTCGATAAATTTCTCGACGATCGCCGGCTTCAGGGATGCATCGGCGCATTGTTGTATGAGTGCAGCATCGATCATAAATGCTCCGTTTGTCAGGTGTTAAAAGAAAGAACTAGCGGTTTGCCGAACAGCCGAGCCCAAGCGGTGGTGCTGGCTCGCTGGATGTCGACGATCGACGTCCCTGATGTCCACCATCCGTTTCCTACAGCCACAATCAGATCCGGGTCGTAGCGCATCGACTGCAGGACCGGCCAGACGACGAGCTGCTCGTAGCAAATCAGGGGCGCGGCCTGTTGATCTCCTATCTTCGCAATCGGATTGGCGAAGAAGTGCGCACGTGCGCCGCCACTCTCGCCGAGCCAGGACTTCCACGGCTGCCACATCGAGCCCGGGACCGGCATACGCTCGCGATAGAGAATGCTGCTGCCGGCGCCGGATAGGACGACGAGAACATTGTCATATCCTTTCGGGTCGACAACGGCGGCGCCAGCGACCACGGAAGCATCCATGCCCCGAAGGGCTGCGTTCCAAAGCCGTTCGACCGCCGGCGTCCAGAGGCCGAGGGCGCTCTCCGGCAACACGATCGTTTGGCCAGTTCCACGAACCCTCACCGTGGCAATCAGATCACGGTGGCGCTGCATGCTGGTGTCCCGCCCCAGCGATGACCCCATTTGCAGATCGACGCCCCGCCAGCCCTCAGGTAGGTTCGGATCGGTCCAGAAGACGGCGGACCACAGCCAAAAGCCTACCAAGGCGATGGCAACAGCCGGCCACATGCGGGTTACGAGGCCCATGAGGCTGGCTGTCATCGCAGCTAGTCCCCACCATCCCCATGCGGGAAACAGGACGCCGGCGGCTGTCACAGGGTGCGCCCATCCCGTGATGCCGAAAGGTGGCACCGCCATGAGCGCGGCCGCCATCAGATAGCGAAACGGCCGACCGCCGGCACGGCTCGTCCAGAGCATCGCATGCACGCCAACAAAACTCACCGACGTATATAGCCATAGCAACAGACCGGGCCACAGATCCGACGAATAGAAGGTAGCAACACCCTGCGGCAGACCTCGCGAAGCCGCCAGGAAATACCCGCCTGAAACAAGCGCCGCCACGGATCTGGTTTGGGCCCGCGCCCAAAGAATCGGGAACGCCAAGGCGGCGGGAAGCAGCAGGACACGGCCACTCCACCCGACCGTTCCGACAACGATCGCAACAATGATCAGCAGCGCTGGTTGGTAGTGATTATGGCGCATAGGTCAGGACCTGTTGCGCTAGACCGAGGATACCCGAAGCGGGGAGGGGACCGAAATAGCGGGAGTCGTAGGAGCCCGCGAAAGCCGAGTGCAGGAACACGCTACCCGCCGGCACGATCCCGCCTCCAGCCGGCGTCAACGACCGTCCCTGTCCGTCCTGGTCTGCAAGCTTCGATCGAGCAACGTCACGCCCGTCGACGCGGACGCTTGCTGCGACCTCGACCCGCTGGCCGGCGACGGCGATCACCGTCTTGATCAGCGGCGCAACGCCACTTGGGCAAAGGCCGGAGCGCAGATAACCGCGGCTACGTGCCTCCTGGATGGCTGCCGTTTGCGGCGGGCAAATGAAGACGAGATCGCCGACCTCAGCGGCGCGCTCGAGCTTGACGATATGCCAGAGACCGAGCGGTTGGCTCGGTGTAAGATTGATCCGATAGCCACCGAACGCGGCCGCGACGATCGCAGCAAGAAGCGCTGCTGTGACTGTCGCCACGGCCGGAAGGACCCCCCTGTGCGGACGCCGCGCCAGCGCCATTATCATGAGAGACAAGTTCATTTCAGCGACATCCCCTGGCCCTTGGCTTGGCGCATCGTCTCAGCTTGTTTGATGGCCTCGATCGTTCGGTCATGAGCACCGAGCTTCTGCACTGCGCGCATAAGGCTCCATGCTGACTGGACCTCTGCTTTCTGACCGGGGCTCATGTCCGCCGTAATCGTCTTAAAGGTCTCGCCATTGGTGTCCTTGGCAGCCAAGGGCAGCAAGGTCCGCTCGCCGAAACGCTCGGCGACCGCCTTGGCAAATCCCTCCAGTTCCGCCTTCACTTGTCTGTCGGCAAGACCGAACGCGAGCGCCGACGGAAGGTCATTGCGGTCGATCGCATCACGCACGCGTTCGAGCGTCTGGCGGGCATTCGGAGATAGCGCCGGAATGTCGATCGAGATCTTGCGGCGGAGGGCCACTTCCTCCGCCTGATAGCGTTGTCCGGCCCGGTTGCGCTGGCGCATGTAATCACCGAGGCTTTGAGCTAGAGCA
Source organism: Rhizobium sp. BK377 (assembly GCF_014193935.1). Classification (NCBI taxonomy): domain Bacteria; kingdom Pseudomonadati; phylum Pseudomonadota; class Alphaproteobacteria; order Hyphomicrobiales; family Rhizobiaceae; genus Rhizobium; species Rhizobium sp. BK377. The sequence continues at coordinate 243,761 of NZ_JACIAC010000007.1, read as the reverse complement.
GGAACGTTGCGTTGCGCCCTCTCGCGCTCCTGCCTTTCGGCCCGGCTTGCGAGGATGCCGGCTTTCCCCTTGAGTACACCAAAGCTTTCCGGCTGGCCGGCGAGCTTCGCCAGCATCGATTTGGCGACAGTCTCATCCTTCACCATAGCGTCGACATTGACGGTCCTGAAGGCGGCTTCCGGCTGGGCATAGATGAGATGGAAGCGAGTCGACACATCTTCCCATTGCTTCTTCAAACCGGGGTCCGCTTCGAGCTTTTCGGCGACGGCCTGCTCGATCGTTTTCGGGAACGTCGCGATACCGGCAACCATGGGGCTGGCATCCTTGCTACTTTGCGAGCGGATCGGTTTGGAACGGGCACCGAGACCGAGTTTGGCGCCGATGGCGAGGAGCCGATGAGCAAGAACGGCCAATTTTTGTTTCTGGCGGATCGTCCATTCGAGCCTGTCGCGGGCAACCGTTCGGGCGACGTTGACGATATGCAGGCCGCGCGCTTCCGCGAAGCGCAGCGCTTGTCGATAGAAGGTAGCCTTTTCGTAATCGAGCGTGGTTTCCTTGGCGTTCTTTCGCGACAGGATGTTGATCAGCCCGCCGGCGAATGCGAAGGATCGGGTACCGTAATAGATGCGGAGATCCTCGCGATGGCGGGTCATCGCCACATAGGTCAGATGCCGATCGAGCGAGAGGGATGCGAGCACCTTGACCCGGTCTACGGTGGCGCCCTGGCTCTTGTGGATCGTGGTGGCATAGCCGTGGTCGAGATTGTTATAGAAACGCTGCTCGACCGTGACCAGGCGGCGGTGCTCGCCTTCGCCGACCTCTGCCACGATGTGGTTTTGAGCAGCGTCGACGACCTTGGCAAGCATCCCGTTCTTGATGCCGAGCGAGCCTTCATTCTTCAGGAATACGATCTGGTCGCCGACCGCGAAGTCGCGGTGCCCGTGCTCCGTTCGGAACGCAAAACCTTGGCCAAGGACGCCACGCTCGACGAGCTCGGCGCGTGCCATCTCGTTGAGCATGCGCACGTCACGGCGGAGGTGGGCGAGGATCAACGTCGTCCTGCTCGGATCGTAGTCGCGGCTCCAATCGGCGATGAGCGTCTCGACGGCCTCTTCCTTCAGACGCAAGCCGATCATTCGGCCCCGAGCGGCATAGGCATCGACAGCCTTGCGGATGTTGCCGCGCGCAAGATCGAGCGACGCATCGCGCATCCATTGTTCGCGCTGGCGATAGATGGTTTCGAGCTCGGCATAACCGATCCGATCGGCGATCGCTCGGAAGGCGGCGCCGGCTTCGATCGGCTGAAGCTGCTCCGGATCACCAACCATGACAAGCTTGGCGCCGGCCTTCGTCACCGCCTCGACCAGGTGCGCCATCTGGCGTGACGACACCATGCCGGCCTCATCGAGAACGAAGACCGTCTTTGCGTCGAGCTGGTTTCGGCCTCCGCTCCAGCGAAGCTCCCAGGACGAAAGCGTGTGCGAGGCGATCCCCGCTTCCTTCTCCAGACCCTCCGCCGCTTTACCGGCAAGAGCACCACCGACGACATGATATCCGGCACCTTCCCACGCTTCCCGCGCAGCCTTCATCATCGTGGTCTTCCCGGCGCCGGCGCGGCCGATGACGGCTGCGATCCGCTCGGGTCCTGCGACATGCTCGATCGCTGCCTTTTGCTCCTCTGAGAGGCGGGAATGGCGCGCGAAAGTCGCCTCTAGCACCGCGTCCTGAACGCCATGCGACGATCGCTCAGAAAGCCAGATCGCGCGGTCAGCCATCACCGCTTCCAGCCGGATCAACTCGCGGGTCGTGTATTTGGCAAGCACCCTGGCCCCGGTCGCAAACGCGATCCGCTCACGTTCGAGGCGGAGCGCTTCGGGGCTCTGCAGGACACGGACCATCAGGTTCTGGAACAGGGCGGCATCATCGATATAGCGATGCAGGATTTTCGCGACGTCTCGGCTATCGAAGACACTCTTCTCGCGCATGATCAGGTCGAGGACGATCTCCGGCCGGCGCTGGATGCGGCGTGCGTTCTCGCTTCGCCGCGCCTCCTGCAACTCGATCCGTTCGAGCTTTGGTGACGCTGCCTGCGTCTCCGCCTTCCGGTCGATGGCAGTCGCACCGACACCAATATGGATGGTCGGCTCCACGTCGATGCCTTGCCTTTCGAAGGATCGGCCATCGACGCGGACGTCGAGGCCGGCCATTGCCAGATGCCTGTTCTGGCAGCCGAACCAGCCGTCGCGAAATACGTTGAAGTCATCGAGGTTCCCCGCCCAAAGCTCGTAGACGATCTTCCCGGCGTCGTTGCGAATCGCATTCCCATCCGGCCCGAGAACCGCGACCTTCTTGGCGCCGAACCCATCCTCCTTCAGTGGCCGCAAAGTCGTCATCAGATGAACATGCGGATTGCCCGGCGCATCGTGATAGACCCAATCGGCGACCATGCCCTTGGCGGTGACGTGACGCTCGACGAAGTCTCGAACGAGCGCGATGTTTTGCGCGGTCGTCAGTTCGATCGGCAGGGCAATCGTGACGTCCTTGGCGAGCTGCGCATCGGAGCGCTTCTCGAAATCCTCGACCCTGTTCCAGAAGGCTTCGGAAGCACCGGAGATCGACCGATCGGCGGTTATTGTCCGCAACCACTCGGGCGCGTCAGCCGGGATCACGAACTCCTCGTGCAGGAGACCGCGCTTGTGGGTGTAATCGATCGTCCGCGCCTCCCGCTCATACTCCATTTTTGCGCAGTGCCGGTAGGCTACCGACAGCACCGCACTGCGGCCGGAGCCGCGGGCGACGACGCTGACGGAGAAATGAGGGACGGCCACGGCGAAAACTGCTCCTGCGTCGAACAAATTCAAAGGGTTCGTCGGGAGCGGTGGCACCGCCGGCGCAAAAGCAGAGCGTCGCATCAGCGACGTATAATTGCGCCCTTCGGATCCGCTCCTTCGGAACGGCCGGGATGATGCTCAAAGGCGTTGGCTGCGCCAACTCGCATTTATGTTAGTAGATCGGCACGCCGATCTAGGGGACTCTCACGTGGTTCGAATTCAAAAATCGCATGAAAGGACGCTCGGCAATGAAGAAGCCTTCCTCCAAGATCCGCGACGAGATCGCCAGACTCCAGGAACAGCTCAAGGCTGCGGAAATCCGCGAAGCCGAGCGGATCGGCCGGATCGCGCTCAAAGCAGGTCTTGGAGAAATCGAGATCGAGGAAGCCACGCTCCAAGCCGTCTTCGAGGATCTGGCGAAACGGTTTCGCGGAGGGCAGGGCGTTTCGAACGGAGGGAAGAAGAGCAACGGAGACGCCAGCACCGGTGCATCGCCCGGGGCGGTCACGCATGGCGCGGCTCAGGGCAGCACTGGCGAGGCTTGAGCGGATGGCGCGAACAACCACATCAGATGCGCGCAGACAAGACACGCGCGAGAAGATCGAACTCGGCGGCCTGATCGTCAAGGCCGGTCTTCGCTACGAGAAGCGGGCACTCCTGCTTGGGGCACTGGTCGAACTTAGCTCGCGGCTGAAGTCTGATGACAGCGAGCGGGCGCGACTGATCGCGATCGGAGCGGAGGCTTTCGGCGATGACCGCGAATAAGCTTGCTCTGTCCGGCGTCCCGGTCGTGCTCATGATGCTGGCGGTCATCGGCATGGCCGGGATCGAGCTATGGCTTTCGGCCTTCGGCAAGACGGAAAGCGCGAGATTGACGTTGGGCCGGGCAGGCATCGCCGCGCCCTATATCAGCTCCGCGGCGATCGGCGTGATCTTCCTGTTCGCGAGCGCCGGCGGGACTTGCATCAAATTCGCAGGCTGGGGCACCGCCGCGGGAAGCATGGCGACGATCCTGATCGCGGTGGCGCGCGAGACGACACGTGTTGCCGGTTTCGCCGGGCAGGTTCCGGCGGGCAAGTCGATCGTTTCCTATCTTGACCCGGCGACAATGATCGGCGGGGCGGCCGCGCTGATGGCGGGATGTTTCGCGATACGCGTCGCGCTGATCGGCAACGCCGCCTTCGCGCGAGCCGAGCCGAAACGCGTCCGCGGACCACGCGCGCTGCACGGTGAAGCCGACTGGATGAAAATGCAGGATGCGGCCAAACTCTTTGCCGACACGGGCGGCATCGTCATCGGCGAGCGCTACCGGGTCGACAGAGACAGCACGGCCGCGCGCTCATTCCGTGCCGATGACCCGAAGACCTGGGGCGTCGGCGGTAAGTCGCCGCTGCTCTGCTTTGACGGTTCATTCGGATCGTCCCACGGGATCGTGTTCGCCGGATCAGGTGGCTTCAAGACAACGTCGGTGACAATCCCGACCGCCCTCAAATGGGGCGGTGGACTTGTCGTGCTGGACCCTTCGAACGAGGTCGCACCAATGGTGCAGGAGCAGCGCAGGGGTGCGGCGCACTTCATCCGCATTCTCGATCCGAAGGAGCCGAAAACCGGGTTCAACGCACTCGACTGGATCGGCCGGTTCGGGGGGACGAAGGAGGAGGATATCGCTTCGGTCGCGTCCTGGATCATGAGTGACAGCGGCGCCGCACGCGGCGTGCGCGACGACTTCTTCCGCGCGTCAGCGCTCCAGCTGTTAACCGCTCTGATCGCCGACGTCTGCCTGTCCGGCCACACCGACCAGGAGAACCAAACCTTGCGTCAGGTGCGTTCCAATCTCGCCGAACCAGAGCCGAAACTGCGCGTGCGGCTGCAGGAGATTTACGACAATTCGAACTCGGATTTCGTGAAAGAAAATGTGGCTGCCTTCGTCAACATGACGCCGGAAACCTTCTCCGGCGTCTACGCCAATGCGGTCAAGGAAACGCACTGGCTGTCCTATGCAAACTATGCCGCGCTCGTGTCCGGGTCGACCTTCTCGACCGACGCGCTTGCCGATGGCAAGACCGATGTGTTCATCAACATCGACCTGAAAACGCTGGAGACGCATTCCGGTCTGGCGCGTGTCATCATCGGGTCGTTCCTCAATGCGATCTACAATCGCGACGGAGCGGTGCAGGGCAGGGCGCTATTCCTCCTCGATGAGGTGGCACGACTTGGCTACATGCGCATTCTGGAAACCGCGCGCGATGCCGGCCGCAAGTACGGGATCACGCTGACGATGATCTACCAGTCGATCGGTCAGATGCGCGAGACCTATGGCGGCCGCGATGCAGCGAGCAAGTGGTTCGAAAGCGCGAGCTGGATTTCGTTCGCCGCGATCAACGACCCCGACACCGCCGACTACATCTCGAAGCGTTGCGGCATGACGACCGTGGAGGTCGACCAGATCAGCCGCAGTTCCCAATCCAGGGGATCGTCGCGAACGCGATCGAAGCAACTTGCGGCAAGACCACTGATCCAAGCGCACGAGGTTCTGCGCATGCGAGCCGATGAGCAGATCGTGTTTACGGCCGGCAACGCGCCGCTTCGCTGCGGTCGGGCGATCTGGTTCCGGCGGGATGACATGAAGGCCTGCGTCGGCAAGAACCGGTTTTACAAGATCGAGAAAACGCTTGAAGCCTGATCAGCCGGCGCGCAGTGCAACGAGCAAGGCTGATCCAGGACAAAGAAGAGTATCGGAGAAATCAGCATAGCGGCGACCAACGGTCGCGATTTCGGGAATTCTCGTCGTGCGAGGGCGGGAAGCAGCGCAGCCGCGGGAGCCTCAACTGAGTTACCGAAGGGGAGGCGGGACCGACTGCGCCCCGCATCTCGCGCACCGCCTGAAGCGCCTTGCCCGTAAACGCAGATGAAACCGAAGCCGAGATAGGTTGAGGCGAATCCAGACACTCGGGCGGCGCGAGACTCGGATGGTGCGGCTGGGGCCCGCGAGAGGATTGTCACCGGATGGCCGAAACCGGCTTCAGGATGGGGCGAGCGCGGCGAGTAGAGCCTGCGCCGAAGGGGTCTCGCCCAAGCCTGTCACGGCCTTTCCAATATCATCACGGATATGAATCGATCCACCCCGACCGATTCATAAGTGTCGTTGGACGCAACTCCGCGGATCGCCGATTCTCATCTCATGATCTCGCAGCCCTATCACCTCTATGTCGAGCGCTCGGACGCTGCCAGGAACATGGCGCGCTACTATGCTATGTGGATCGAGCCGAACCTGTTCGGCGACGTCTGCCTGTTGCGGAAATGGGGGCGCATCGGTACCAAAGGGCAGATGATGGTCCATCATTTCGAGAGGGAAGAGGAAGCGGTCGTGCTCTTCCTCGATCTGCTCCGGCAGAAACGAAAGCGCGGTTATCGTCAGCGCCCCTCAATGTCGATATAAAAAACGCGCCGAAGCGGGCCAGAGAAATGCTCATCGGCGCCAGTTCCACATTCGTAGCCCTCGGTCAAAATCGCGAGAGGCGGCCACTCAGCATACGGATGGTTTGAGCATCCGCATTGGCAAAGGCAAAACGGAGATAGGCGTCCTGGCCCTCTCCGAAATAGGCGCCAGGCACACAGAGAATGCCGGCGTCGCGCGCGAGCTTCTCGGCGACTTCGGTCGAATCACGCCGGTCGAAGGGATGACGTACGAAAGCGAAATAAGCGCCAACCGCGCCAAGCTTCCATTTCGTCACCTCTGCCATCGTGAGGCGAAGGGTTTCCGCCCGCAATGCAATCTCCCGCCGGTTTTCCTCCCGCCATGCGGCTAAGCGCGGAAGAGCCTTCGCCACGGCCGCCTGAGGCGCACGAGGCGCGCAGATCTGCAGGTTGTCCATGATCTTTGCGACCTGGCTCACGACCTGCGGCCCTGCCGTGATCGCTCCGAGCCGATGGCCAGGGATGCAGAAGGACTTGGAGAAGCTGTAGAGGCCGATCAGCGTATCTTCCCATCCCTGCTTGGCAAAGAGACCGTGCGGTCGGCCGACACCTTCGGGCAGGAAGTCACGATAGGTCTCGTCAAGGATCAGCCAGATCCCGCGCGCCTTGCAGAGGTCGAAAATCTTCTCGATCAGGTCGGCCGGATATAAGGCGCCGGTCGGGTTGTTGGGCGTGACGATCGCCAACGCCCGCACATCAGGCGTGATTGCCGCGGCGAGGGCGGCTGGGTCAGGCAGGAAACCGGCTGCCGGATCACAGGCGGCAAACCGGCTTTGGATCCCCAGCATGGCAAGGGTCGTTTCATGATTGAAATAATAGGGATTGGTCATCAACACTGCGTCGCCCGACCCAGCAACCGTCATCGCCGCACAAACGAAGGCCTGGTTGCAGCCTGCGGTAATATGGATGTTGGCAGAGTCGATAGGGGCGCGATAGACCTCGCAGGCCTGAGCAGCATAGGCTTGCCGGAGTTCCGCTTCGCCTTCGATGGGCCCGTAGCCGGTATACGCGGCTGAAGCAGCGGATTCCCCGAGCAATTTCAGCATTTCCGGGTGGGCCGGATAGCCTGGTACGGCCTGAGAGAGATCGATCAACGGTCCGTACCGTCCGTCATAGGACCTTGCCCAAGCGAAAACGGAAGGAATCGGAGGCGGTACGAGTTTGTCGACGAGCGGATTGAAGGGCGGCATTGGGTTTCCTGTGGTTCTATCCGAGTTTAGGCCCGAGATTTGCGTCTCTGCACGAGCCCTGCCCGCCGTTGACCGGGCGCCGAAACAGGCTGAAAGCCTTCCTGACCGGCACGGCCGGCGCGCGTTCTGAGCAAGGTGCGGGCCGAGTTCTTCGGTTCTGGCAAACTGTCGGCCTCGAGCGAGGCGAAGAGCCAATCGATGAAGACCTTGGCGATGGGGGCCGCCCGAACCTCGTGGCGGCAAGCGACATAGAATGCATCATTCGCAGGCACCGTGAGATCGAAGGGAACAATCAGTTCCCCCTTGGCGATCAAGTTCCCCGCTGTAATCGTATCGCCAAGGGCAATCCCCTGACCGTGCAACGCGGCTTCAGTCGAAAGTCGCGCATCGCTCATGAAATGCTGCTGACCGCGACTGAGATCGATCGCGTCTGCGGCGGCAAGCCACGTATTCCACTCCCGTCCGTCGTCTCCGTGAAAAAGCACGTGGTCGGCGAGATCGCGCACGGATCGCAATGGCCGGCTGTTGACCAGAGTGGGACTTGCGATCGGAAAGAGACGCAAATGGCTCCAGAGCCGTGTCCAGCAGTCGGACCAGTTGCCGTCGCCATAGAGGATGCAGATATCGACATCCCTGGAATGAAGTTGACCGGGATCATTGGATGCAATCAGCGTCAGCCTCACATCCGGATACTGCTCGGTGAAACGGTTGAGGCGCGGGATCAGCCAGAAGGACAGCAATGCCGGGACGCAGGTGACGGTGAGTTCACCGCTCGTCGCCGGTCGTTTCATCAGTGCGGTGGTCGCAGCGATTTCGCCAAAGGCCTTGGTGACGGCAGGCAAGAGGAGCGCACCTTGCGCGGTGAGCTTCAGCCGCTTGCCACCGCGCTCGAAGAGCGCCGCATTCAGCGAAGCTTCCAGTGCCCGGATTTGATGACTAATCGCACCGTGCGTGACGTTCAGTTCGCGCGCAGCTGCCGAAACTGAGCCGCGACGCGCCGTCGCCTCGAAAGCACGCAAGGGGTTCAGGGGTGGCAAACGATCGGACATCCAACTTCCCGGGGCAATTTCATGTGAATTTTTCTCACATCAATTGCTATAACAATGTCAATTGATTTTCTATCTGCTTTGTACCGATAATGGAAAAAACAAGGGCAAGGCCCGAGACTCGGATGATGTCAGGTCGGAATCGGCCTGACATCTGAAACCGTCTCTCGATCAAAAAACAGAGGGAATGTCGCCCGAAAACGGCGTACACCAATTTCGGCAATCCGCTCTGGGGAACAACATTCTTACAGCCGGCGAGGCGGGCGATTTTTCGCATGTCCCGCCGCGCAGAAGGGAGGCAGGAATGGCATTCGACAATGGAAAGCTGCAGGCGTTGAGGGCAAAATATAGCGAGGGCCATGGCGGCGAGCTCTTCGATGCCGCCTTCCGCAAGGTCGCCGACAAGATCTTTTCTAAGACCGGTACGCGTCTTGCGCCCTATGCCGGTGTGCCAACCTTCCTGACCGCCCCTTACATGCCCGTCGAAGCCGATAATCCGGATTTCGGCAATCTGCAGGTTGCGATCACCGGTGTGCCGATGGATCTTGGCGTTACCAACAGGCCCGGCTCGCGCTTTGGACCGCGGGCGCTGCGCGCCATCGAGCGGATCGGCCCCTACAATCACGTGCTCGGCTGTGCGCCGGTCTTTGATATTCGTGTGGCAGACATAGGCGATGTGCCTTTCGCCAGCCGCTATCGGCTGGAAATGAGTCATGACGATATCGAGCGGCGGATCGGCCAGATCGTTGATGCCGGTGTCGTTCCCCTATCGGTCGGCGGCGACCATTCCATCACCCATCCAATCCTGAAGGCGGTTGGGAGGAAGGAACCGGTCGGTCTGATCCATATCGACGCCCATTGCGATACCGGCGGCGCATTCGACCAGACCAAGTTCCACCATGGCGGACCGTTCCGCAACGCCGTGCTCGATGGAGTGCTCGACCCCACGCGCACGATCCAGATCGGCATCCGCGGCTCGGCCGAATATCTTTGGGAATTCTCCTATGAGTCAGGCATGACGGTGATCCATGCGGAGGATGTCCCGGGCATGGGCATTGCAGCGGTCATCGAGAAGGCGAAGGCTATCGTCGGCAACGGCCCGACCTATCTTTCTTTCGACATCGACAGCCTTGATCCGAGCTTCGCGCCAGGGACGGGCACGCCGGAAGTGGGAGGACTTACAACGCGCGAAGTTCTCGAACTGATCCGCGGTCTCAAGGGCATCAATCTCGTCGGCGGCGATGTGGTGGAAGTCGCGCCGCAATATGACGCGACAACGAACACGGCGCATGCGGGTGCACAGGTATTGTTCGAGATACTGAGCCTGATGGTTTTCAGCCCTTCCATCGCGGCAAAGGTGTAAAACATAGTAATAACAATGTGGGAACTGGCCGGGATGGCGAAAACGCCGGTCGGCAAATAAAGGAGAAAAGAAATGAGTGACATCCTCAACACGAGCGTGAGCCGGCGCGCCCTGCTAGGCGCCGGTCTTGCCGGCGCCTCGCTGCTGGCCATGCCGACGGTCCTGCGGGCGCAGGACAAGTCGTTGAAGGTCGGCGTCTATGGCGGTTATTTCAAGGACAGCTTCGACAAGAACATCTTTGGCGACTTTACCAAGGCGACCGGAATCGCGGTCGAATCCGTCGCCGAGCCGACTGGCGAAGCCTGGCTGGTACAACTCGAGCAGGCCGCCAAGGCTGGGCAGGCACCGGCGGACGTCTCGATGATGTCGCAGGTTGCGATGCTTAAGGGACAGGCGAGCGAGCTCTGGGCGCCTCTCGATACAGCGAAGATTAAAAATTCGTCCGGCGTCATCGATCGCTTCATCAATAAATATCCGAATGGCCGCGTGGCAGGCATCGGCGCCGTCGCATGGTACATTACGCTGGTCACCAATACCGATGTCTACAAAGACGCGCCCACGTCATGGGCGGCGTTTTGGGATCCGGCAAATGCCGACAAGCTCGGCCTGCTGGCGCTCGTCTCCAATTCCTTCCTGCTGGAGGTGACGGCCAAGACCTTCTTTGGCGGCACCAATGCACTGGATACGGAGGAAGGCATTCTGAAGGCCTTTGAAAAGCTCGCTGAAGTCAAGCCGAATGTCCGGCTCTGGTATCGCGATGAAGCGCAGTTCGAACAGGCGCTGAAGTCCGGAGAAATTCCGATGGGCCAGTATTACCATGACGTCACGGGACTTGCAGCCGCCGACGGTTTCAAAGTTCGCTCGACCTTCCCCAAGGAAGGGGGCATTCAGGACTCCGGTTGCTGGGCGCTGTCGCGGGCATCCAAGAAGGCAGAAGAAGCGCATATCTTCATCGACTATATGTGCCAGCCGGCGATCCAGGCGACTTTGTCGCGCAAGGTCGGCACTGCGCCTACGGTCAAGCGCGATCTGCTCGATCTCAACGAGAAGGAATTCGCCGCCGTTTCCTCCGACATCGAGCCGATCACGCCGCGCTATGATCTCTACCAGAGCAAGTCCGACTGGCTGAACCAGAAATGGACGGAACTTATCGCCGGTTAAGCGACTATTGACGGGTCGCCGCGCTGGACGGCGACCCTTTTACCGGAGAGATTTGAATGTCTGGCTTGGCGTTAAACAGCGTCTCAAAACAATTCGGCACGTTCACTGCCGTCGATCACGTGCAGCTCACCGTGCCGCACGGAACCTTTGTCTGCATGCTCGGTCCGTCGGGTTGCGGAAAGACGACCCTGTTGCGGATGATCGCCGGCCTGGACACGCCGACCAACGGAACAATCCTCATCGACGGAGCCGATATTACACCAGTTCCGACGCACAAGCGGGATTTCGGCATGGTATTTCAGTCGCTTGCGCTTTTTCCGCATCTGACGGTCGGCGAGAACATAGCCTACCCCTTGCGCATTCGCGGCGCGGCAAAGGAAGCGCAGAAAAAGCGGGTCGAGGAGCTGCTCGCGATGATCGATCTTACTGGCTATGCCGGCCGACCGGTCCATAAGCTTTCGGGAGGCCAGCGCCAGCGTGTTGCAATTGCGCGCGCATTGGCCATCTCGCCGAAGCTCTTCCTGCTTGACGAGCCGCTCTCGGCGCTGGACGCCAAACTGCGCGAAGCCATGCAGGTCGAGCTGCGCCAGCTGCAGCAGCAGCTCGGCATCACCACGATCGTTGTCACCCATGATCAGCGAGAAGCCATGACCATGGCCGATACAGTCGTCGTCATGAATGGCGGCCAGATCCGGCAGGCGGCAAGCCCGATCGAGATCTACCGACGTCCCGCCGACCGCTTCGTTGCAGATTTCATCGGATCGACCAACCTTCTTGCTGTGGAGAGCGACAGCGCTGGACGTGCGCTCGTGCTTGGCCACCCAGTCGAGGGGGTAGCAATTCCAGACGGGCTGACCAAGGCGGCGCTTTCCGTACGGCCGGAAGACGTGCACCTGACGGCGCCGGGAGCCGGGACGATCAACGGCAAGGTTACCTTCATTCGCGATCTCGGTGGCACGATCGAAACCTTTGTCGATATTTCCGGCACAAAGGTGATCGCAGTTTCCACTCCCCGCGAGCGGCCAAGCGTCCATGTTGGTCAGGAGGTCGGCGTGACGCTTTCGCCGGATGTCTGCGTGGTGCTGAAGCAATGACACGCGAACCGCCTCAGACGCTCCGGGACTACGGGCCGCTTGCCTTCCCGGCAGCGATGCTGACGGTCTTCTTCGTCATTCCGTTCGGGACGATGATTGCGGTTAGCTTCTTCCAGCGACAACAGGGCGGCTTTTACACGCCTGCCTTCGTCTTCGATAACTATGCACGATTCTTCAGCCTCTTCTTCGGCAAGGTGCTCGGCTTCTCGCTCTTTCTTGCGGTTTCGGTGGCCGTCTGCTGCATCGTTCTCGGCATCCCATTCACGTACTTGCTGACCCGCATAAGCCGGAGAGCTCAGATCCTGTGGCTGATCGCCCTGTTGTCCATCCTGTCCCTTTCCGAGGTGATCATAGGCTTCGCCTGGTCGACGCTCTTTTCGCGCACGGCAGGCATTACCAATCTGCTCGTGATGCTCGGCGTGATGAAGCAAGCCGTGGCGCTGACCCCGGGCTTCCCGGCCGTGTTAACCGGAATGGTCTATCAGGCACTGCCCTATACGATCCTCGTACTCTATCCCGCCTTGGTGCGTCTCGATCCGACACTGACCGAGGCGGCGCGCACGCTTGGCGCCTCGCCCGTCAAGTCCTTCTTCACGGTCGTCCTTCCAGCGCTCCGCAATACGATCATCGCCACGCTGATCATGGTCTTCATCTTCGCGCTCGGCTCTTACCTTCTGCCGCAAATCCTCGGCCGACCACAGCATTGGACGCTGTCGGTCCTCATTACGGACCAGGCGATCTACCAATCCAACATGCCGTTTGCAGCGGCCATGGCTGTATTCCTCGTGTTGGTCACGCTGGCGCTCGTGGGCCTCACGATCCTGGTCGGACGCAAAGGAGCGGCGGCATGAACGTCTGGCATCGCCTCTTCTTCTTTTTCATTGGCTTGTTCCTTGCCGCGCCGATCATTGTGGTCGCCGGCGTCTCTATCAACGAGAAGCAAAGCCTGACTTTCCCGCCGCAGGGTTTCTCGCTTGCCTGGTACGGTGAAATCTTCCTCAATCCAGAATGGCGGAGCGCCTTCTTCGCGTCGCTGACACTCGCCATTCTTTCCGCTGCCGTTGCAGTGCTGATCGCCCTGCCGCTCGCCTGGTTCCTCTGGCGCCGCACTGCGCCATGGGCGAACATATTCCAACTTCTTGGCATTGCGCCCTTCACGCTGCCACCTGTTATCACTGCACTCGGAATGCTTACTTTCTGGGCGACCGTCGGCTCTTACGGCCAACCATGGACAGCAGTCATCAGTCACGCGATCTTCTTCGTGACCCTGCCGCTCGTTACGATCTCGCTCGGCTTCTCAGCGATCGACCGATCGCTCGTGGAGGCGGCCGCGACCATGGGCGCCGACGATAGGACGGTGTTTCGCACCGTCGTCATGCCGCTCATTCTGCCTTACCTTATTTCCGGCTATGCCTTCGCCTTCGTGCTGTCGCTCAACGAGTATATTGTGGCCTACATGACCGTCGGCTTCACGCTCGAGACGTTACCGATCAAGATCTTCAACGCGTTGCGCTATGGCTATACGCCGACCATGGCCTCTGTGACGATCCTGTTCGTGGTCGTGGCAGCGACGGTGTTCAGCCTCGTCGCGCGCTTCGGCGATCTGCCGAAATTGCTCGGCGCCATGTCGTCCAACGATTAATAGGAGCCGGGAGGATGGAACTCGCCGCTCTGCAAATGCAAGCCGTATGTGGCGATGTTGAAGCCAATCTCGCACGCATTGAAGATGCGGCTCGTAAAGCAGCCGCTAGCGGTGCGGGCATGCTGGTCGCGCCGGAACTGGCAGTTATCGGATATGGGGCGGGAGAGGCTTTTCGTCGTCTCGCCTGCGAGGCGAGTGGCGAGATCCCTGAAAGGCTCGACGCGATTGCCCGCGAGAACGGCATCGCCGTCGTTGCGGGCTTCGCTGAACGGGTCGCCGACACGATCTACAACAGCGCGCTTTTGACCGATGGCAGGGGAACGACTGCTGTTTACCGCAAGTCTCATCTCTACGGCGATTATGAACGAACCTGGTTCAAGCCAGATTTCCCCTCGTCTGAGATCATGTCGGTCAATGGTATGAAGCTGGGGATGCTGATCTGCTATGACGTGGAATTCCCCGAAAACGTACGGCGACTGGCACAGGCCGGCGCCGATCTCATCGTTGTGCCCACGGCCCTCCCGAGGGGTCACTCAGGCACCATGATTGCCGAGCATATGATCCGTGTCCGTGCTTTCGAAAACCAGGTTTTTGTGGCCTATGTCAATCATTGCGGCACCGACGATACGTTCGCCTATGCCGGGTTGTCGCAAATAGCCGCGCCTGACGGAACCCTCCTCGCGGAAGCGCCGGCCGAAGGCGAAAAACTGCTTTTCGCGACCATTCGACCGCAAGATTTTGCCCATTCGCGTGCTGAAAACACCTATCTCGCGGATCTGGTTCGGACCTAAAGCCTGTCGCGTGAAAAGAGGATGAACGGACAGGCCTTAGCTCATTGATTCGATAGATGTCGTTACCGCAAGCCGCTGCGAACGTTTGCGCGACATACATGAGAGAGAGGAGCAGCGGCGCGGCGGGGAAAATTCTGGCGGCGCCAAGTTGCGTCGCGGCGAACGGCTAACATTCCCGATGAGAGATGGCGGCATCGTCGAAAGGAGAGGGCAGCTAAGAGCTGCTCGGCATGGCGTTTCGGCCATCGACGATCCGCTTGTTCAGAAACGGCGCACCGTAAGAATGTGACTCTGAGCGTTCGGCTCCGATTAAATAGAGAGGCCGCCTTGGCCGCCCCTCGATCAATCGGGACTGCAACTGCAGGACTGGTCAGGATTCTGACCAGCAGGCGTGAACGGCGCGCGCTGCGCGTACGTCAATCCCGGTTTCCCGCGTGATATCCTTGAGGATCGCCGCCAGTGAGCCGAGTTCGTCCTCAGTCAGGGAAACCAGATCCGGATAGGCGAGATCGACGCCAGTGTCGTCTGCCGTCAAAGCGATGACCCAATCGCCGCCGTTGATCCGATATTCGTGCGTGTCGAAATCTATTTCGAGCTTGTCGAGCAGGTTGATGGCCAAACGTGCGAAAATCCCGGTCTCCCATTCCAGCTGATATTCCGCGAACTCGTCGTCGCCCATGAGAACGCTGCGCTCCAGCGCCATGATCATCCGTAGGCGGTCAATTCCTGCCTCCAGTTGGTCGACCAGACGGTCGTGAAGCTTTCGCGAGAAGTCGGTATCGCAGCCGAACCGGTTGGCGAGCACCACGAGCCGGAAGCCGGCAAGCTGGGTGTAGAGCATAAGGTTCTGATCGGTTGCCATAATGTGATCTCCTTCATCTTGATGACGGGGATCGGCCACTCCTCAGCAAAGAGGCGTCAAGGACTGCGGAACGCGGCTTGCAAGCGGGGGAACCGATTTTTCCAGAGCGAAGTCGTAGCGCAGCAGCGGAAAAATTGGGGGAGACCGCGCCGTCCTTGACGCCGGATTTGCTGGAGTAAAATCGGACGTCAGAGAGAGAAGAGACCCGCGGCCCAGGAGGGGTCGCGACCGTATCCGGCGCGAGCCGGCGGGAGTGTCGAGGGATGAAATCCCTGACAGCCGGTCTGGCCGGTCGATCCGGCCAACCCCGCTCGCAAGGCGGAGAAAAAGAGCCTCCCTCAAAAGGGCGGCTCAGCCGAGATGACGCCCTCCTGCTCCGCAACCAGAACGGCCAGATCGGCTTGGGCGAATTGGAGCTCCGCTTCGATTTCGCGGCGCTCGACTGCATCCAACGTATTGTTGAGCTCGGCACGCAGTTCCTCGATGTGCTGTTCGATGGTCATCGTCTCATCTCCTTGGGTTCGTGAAGGACGACGACGCAGGGGCGTGGTGGGATGGCGGGGTCAGGGATCGCGCAAGCGACCGCCGGCGGCGGCGAATGGGCGAGCCGATTTTCTGGTGACGGCCGCAGGACGGCACCGGAAAATTGGGGGAACCGTTCGTCCTTGAGGCCGCCGTCCCGCCACGGCACAATCGGGCTATCTGAGCAGACATTTCCGGTTCCGTATGGCATCAGAAAAGAGGTAACAGGCTCGATGCCTGTTACCGATTTGCCAATCGGGCCTTTGACCCCGCCTTGAGGAGCGGGGCCGTCCCTGATCTCAGTCCCGGTTGGGGCGAGACCAGATCAGCTGGTAACCGTCCTCGCCTTCGACTTCGCTAAGGGTCGCGTAGATCGGGGCGGGGAAGCTCGGGTCGTCCAGCTTGACCGAGAGATAGTCGCGATCCGTGTCGGTGGAGCGCTTCTGCCACGCGGCGCCGAACTCGACATTACCGGCGTAGATGCGGTAGTGCGGTCCCTTGTCGGAGGGGTTCTCGACGCGGGCGATGCGGGCCTTGACGTTGAGGGCAAGCGTGCGGATCGAGCCGTTGAAGCCGGTTTCCGTGGAAGTGAAATTGCCGATGGTTGCCATTGTCATGTTCCTTTCATTGGTTTCGGGCCGCGCCCTTCGCGGCCTCGATGGCTGTCGCAAGGATCGGGGACGATCGGACCGCACCCCCGGGGTCCCCGTTGCGCCTGCGCAATGGGGTGGTTCATAGGGCCGGAACAGCGTGGAGGGCGGCAAGTCGCAAATTTGTTAGTTGGCGAGGAATGGCGGCAACCTGGGTCCCCGCTCGACCTGTCGAGCGGGGTAGGTCCGACAGGGGTCAGAAATTGCGGCGGCCGTTGCGGGAGGACGATCGAGGCGAAGCCGCTCTCCGATCAGACACGCCTCATCGAGCCCGCGGGGGACGCGCCGGCAACAGCGGTGGAGCATGATGATGGCAGCTCTCGCTGCTGTTCAGCCTACCGGCGGTTTCAGCGCGCTGAAATTTCAAACATCTGCTGCGTCTGTTCGCTCGAGTTCTTCGCAACGCGCTCCGGACTTGCGGTCACCGTATCCATCAACATTTTTGTGCGGTCACTAGAGGCTAAATCTCAGCTTGCCGATCGCGGTCATCTCGCCGACGCCACGCAGCAGATGGAGCTGAAACGCTCGCCCTCGTGCACGAAGACATGGAGATTGAGGATGTAGTCGTTGCCATGCCAACGAGGAACTGGCTCGATTAGCCTTAGCGCTCCATGGCCTGCCGCAACGCTGCGTTGATGCGCTCTTGCCAACCCGGGCCGTCTTCCTGGAAAAAGGCAAGGACATCACCATCGATCCGATCGAGACGGTCTCGGTCGCGACCGGGACCGGGCGCCGTTCGACGGCTGCCGCGGCTGTCTTCTTTGTCGGCTTGAAGAGTGCTTCGGCGGCATCCAGCGGATTGACCGGTCGGCGGGGTGTGGTGGCCATCGGATTTCTCCTTTACTCGATTGATGACTGCGGAAGGGCGGGACCGTGGACCAAGTCGGTTGTTTCATCGAGTTTCAGCGGATTAGCGGCCGGAGCGCCTCCAGGCAATTGCTGAGGTTCCCGCACCGTCCGAGTGTTTCGCGACGCGCGCGCACGTTCTTCCTCGCGCACCGTTATGAGATACTGACGGCGCATTTCGGCTGCGTCGATGACGCCGTCGATCCAGAGTTCGACGAGGCGTCTGGCATTCGCATCGAGAGGGAATCCGCTTGCTTTCCATCGAGCAATGACCCGATCGGCAATTTCTCGTCTTCGGTTCATTGCCCCTCGCAGAGTTGGCATCCCGACATCGAGGATAACACCGGGGCACGACGTAAGATAAGAGCCTCGATCAGGTGCCGAGGCTCTCTGCATGTTACTTATTCATTGCTTCCTTGAGTGCCTTAGCTGGCTGGAAGCTCAGCTTCTTGGCAGCCGCGACCTTGATCGTCGCCCCTGTCGACGGATTACGTGCTTCGCGCTCGGGCGTTTCCTTGACCTTGAACTTGCCGAAGCCCGGCAACGAGGTTTCATTGCCAGCAAGTGCCGCCTCGGTAATCGAGGCGATGACGGCCTCGACAATTGCCTTGCCCTGGACCTTCGTCAGGCCGTGTTCTCCAGCGATCTTGTCTGCGATTTCGTTGGTCGTCGTCATGTCGTTCTCCGCATTATGGGTAATGCGGAATTCCTGACATCGGCCGCCTCCATTGTCATGACGCAGGTGCTAATGCCGGAGTTCTTCCGACGACATTTCCACAGCTTCCGAAAGATTCATAGGCGGCGCGGGGCATTCTCTGAGGGTCCGCGCCAAGTACGCGCCGGCCGGCGAGGCGGAAAGGTCCTGATCCTCGGGATGATCGCGTCGTTCTGTTGGGACCTGGCAGCGCTGGCGACGTCCGGGCGCCGCAGGATGTTGAGTTCCGGGCTAAACCTTGTCCCGTCTTACGTCTTGCATGTCGCGGCCGCGTCGGACCCGATGCTCCGGCAAACCAAGGTCACAGAATTCCGTCAGGCTCGGGGGGTATGATGGGCTGCGACCTGCAGCGCGCCAGCGACATGGCGTGGACGCCGGGATCAGTCTCTCTCAGAAACAGATGACCAAGGCGCTATCCGACATCTCGCGGGACCCGGTGTCCCACTTGATCAACACCCATTGGCATTTCGACCACGGATGGAAATCCCTGGATCGGGTCCGGCGGCGCCAAGATCATCGCGCACGAGAATACCCGCAAGCATCTTTCGCACGTCCAACGAGTGGAGGACTGGGATTACAATTTTCTCCCGCTGGCGCGGAGCGGTGTTCCCCAGCATGTCTTCTCCAACGAGCATCCGAGGCGTTCAGGACCACTAGCCGCGGAGCCTACACGGGGGTCGCCGCGCAGCCCGGCAAGGACGGCGAGCTCCTCATCGCCGTATCGGCAAAAGGCGGTTCTAAGATCGCCGACGAACTCTCCAAAGGCGCGCGTTTTCAGCTGTATCTCGCGCTCCGGGTAGCGGGATATCACGAGTTCGTCGCCAATCGTGCTCCCATTCCGTTCATCGCAGACGACATCATGGAAACGTTCGACGATTTTCGCCCCGAGGAGGCCTTCCGGTTGTTCACTGAGATGGCCCGCCATGGGCAGGTGATCTACCTCACGCATCATCAACACCTTACCGAGATCGCGAGGAAGGTTTGGCCGGGCGTTCGGCTGCACGATCTGGAGACGCTCCAGTCGGCGAGCCGACTTAATGGACTTGCTGCGGAATAGGATGGGCGTGAGAAGCTCGAGCACCCGAATGCGATGGCTCAATGCAAGCGGGGCAGCTTCATTGTCTCTTTGACCATCCTGTCATTGAGGGTTACTTGGACCTTTCCGATCAGTCTCGCCCGTGAACGGATCCATCACTCGCGCAGAAGCATACATGCGTGTATCAACGTCGAGAATTCTGGTTCGAAGCCGGGCAAATGCCGGTTGATAATGCCCTTCCGACGTCGCTACCGGGGCAAGGTCCTTTAGTTAGCACGTCGATGTCCATGAAGAAGCGAATCTCGAACATGCCATCATAGCCGAGGAAGCGGATGCGCTTGGCGGTTTCGTCATAGCTTCTGGCGCTGTTGCAACGCGTTGTTGGCGAGATCGGTCAGATCGATGCGGGGCTCGTCACGCAGATACGTCAGTCCTGGCCCACCGCGACGGATGCACCGCAACTGCAGCATATTCTTTCAATAACGCAACATCCTAATGTTGAAGGCACAAACAAGGAACAATCAGGCATTGAGGCAGCCATCCCACATGTGGCTAGACGTGAGCAGGTCGATTTGCCCAAAATTCCTCGAAGGAGCCGCTGATCTGGCCGCGGCCCCCAAACGGGAAGGAATACGGGCCAAACGTCGTCTATACCTGCGGCGCGATGCGCCACAACGACCAGATCGTTCTGCCCTATGTGGTTCACGACACGTTTTCGAATATCTCGACGATCAAGATTTCGGACCTTCTCAAGACGCTCGATGCTGAGGTGCGGGTTCGTCAGCCGTGAGCTGCGCAATGAAGCAGAGATGCAGCCTCATGTGTAATCCAAACCTGAAGGCTCTCTCAGATGAGGCGGGTCGTCCAGCATTTTGCCGGGCACGTGATAGGTGCCATTCGCGGCCGGTTTCTTAAGTCCCTCGGCGGGTATCTCGCGGAGCTGTTCGACGGGCTTGTTCTCGGCTTTCTCAGGCGTTGTTTGCGAGTCGGCCTTTTTTCGAAGCCGATCATTCGTTATTTTCCTGATCTGGTCGATTGGGGCTGCGCTTCCAACCAATATGGGAGCGTTTCCGTGACCGGGTGTCTCAGCCGGCAAGAGCCGTGGTGCAACCCTGAACCCCGAGCCTGTCAGGAGTGGTCTGTCCCGGCATGGTCGCCCACCGACCGGCCTCGATGAACTGACGCTTCTTATAGCTGTCGGTGATCGCCTTGAACTCCGCAAGTTTTGCGGACGCATCCGGCGCAGCGTTGAACCGCTCGACGCATATAGCGGAGGCAAGCTCGCCGCGCGCGTTCTCGACTGCGGTCGCTTCCGCCGTGCGGAAGGTGCCGCCCGTCACCCAGCCGGCCCAGTTGAAGCCAATGACGATGGTTGCGACCGCTGTGATGGCGCAAGCCCATACGAGGGTCGTCTTGGAAGGCTGGTAGCTGTCGATCTGCCCGGCGATCGATGTCTTGCTGCTGTTCTGCATGGCCTTGCAAATCTCCGTCTCTGTCGTTGTTCGCGTTCCACCGCCCGGCCACCCCGCCAAGCGGCTCAGGCACTGTCCTCAGTATCCCATCCCGGTCATGGCGTTGTTTCCGGCGCCGGAGGCAAAGTCTTTTGCAGGAATGTCGGCGATCATCGCTTCGCAGGTGACCAGCAGTGCTGCGATCGAGCCGGCATCCCGCAGGGCGGTCCGCACGACCTTGGCTGGATCGACGATTCCGGCTTTTATCATATCGACATAGGTTTCCGTCTGCGCGTCGAAGCCCTCGTTGTGATCTTTACTGTCGGCGAGCTTGCCGATAACGATCGAACCTTCGACGCCGGCATTGTCGGCAATCTGCCGGATCGGCGCTTGGAGCGCTCGGCGCACGATTGAGATGCCCGCCGTCACATCGGCATTGTCGCCGGTGAGGCTGGCCAGCACCGATTTCGCACGCAGCAACGCCACGCCGCCGCCGGGAACGATACCCTCTTCAACCGCCGCACGGGTGGCGTTCAGCGCGTCGTCGATGCGGTCCTTTTTTTCCTTGACTTCGAGCTCGGTCGCGCCGCCGACTCGGATCACCGCAACGCCGCCGGCGAGCTTTGCCAGCCGCTCCTGCAGCTTTTCCTTGTCGTAATCGGAGGTGGTTTCCTCGATCTGCGCCTTGATCTGCTGGATGCGCGCCTGGATGGCGGCTTTGTCGCCGGAGCCGTCGATGATCGTCGTCGTGTCCTTCTCGATCAGCACACGCCTCGCGCGGCCGAGCATATCGATCGTGACACTCCCCAGCTTGGTGCCGAGATCCTCGGAGATCATCTCGCCGGATGTCAGAATGGCGATGTCTTCGAGCATCGCTCTGCGGCGGTCGCCGAAGCCTGGCGCCTTGACGGCCGCAACTTTCAGGCCGCCGCGCAGCTTGTTGACCACGAGCGTCGCCAAGGCCTCACCTTCGACATCCTCGGAGATGATTAGCAGCGGCTTGCCGCTCTGCACCACCGCCTCGAGGATCGGGAGCATTGCCTTCAGGTTGTCGAGCTTCTTCTCATGGACGAGGATGTAAGGATCCTCCAGCTCTACGCGCATCTTTTCGGTATTGGTCACGAAATAGGGCGAGAGATAACCGCGGTCGAACTGCATGCCTTCGACGACATCGAGTTCGGTATGGGCGGTCCTTGCCTCTTCGACGGTGATGACGCCCTCGCTGCCGACCTTGTCCATCGCACTGGCGATCATCTCGCCGACCTCGGCATCGCCGTTGGCGGCGATCGTGCCAACCTGGGCGATTTCGCTCGAAGATTTGACCTTGGTGGCGCGCGCCTTGATTTCCGCAAGCACGGCGCTAACGGCGAGATCGATGCCGCGCTTCAGGTCCATCGGGTTCATGCCGGCCGAAACTAGCTTGGCTCCTTCGCGCAAGATGGAAGCGGCAAGCACGGTCGCCGTCGTCGTGCCATCGCCAGCAAGATCATTGGTCTTCGAGGCGACTTCGCGCACCATCTGCGCGCCCATGTTCTCGAACTTGTCTTCAAGCTCGATTTCCTTGGCGACGGAGACGCCGTCCTTGGTGATGCGCGGCGCGCCGAAGGATTTATTGATGACGACATTGCGGCCCTTGGGGCCGAGCGTCACCTTGACGGCATTGTTCAGCAGTTCCACGCCGCGCAGCAACCGGTCGCGGGCTTCGGTGGAGAAGATAATTTCCTTGGCAGACATGGTCTTTGCCCAGTTCAGTCTTGAGAGAAGGGATCGGAAATTCCACGGATCAGGCGGCCTTCCCGACAATACCCATGATGTCGGATTTCTTCATGATCAGCAGGGCTTCGCCGCCGGTCTTGACTTCTGTTGCGGACCATTTGCCGAACAGGATCGTATTGCCGGCCTCGACGTCGAGCAGGATAAGCTTACCGATTTCGTCGCGGGAACCAGGCCCGACGACAAGCACTCGCCTTCCGGGGGTTTTTGTTTGGCGGTATCGGGAATGATGATCCCGCCCTTGGATGTGAGATCGCCTTCCGCGCGCCTGATGACGACGCGGTCGTGGAGGGGACGGAATATCATGAGAAATCTTTCTGCGGCCGGCGCATAGGGCAGCTGCATCCCCTAGATAGCACTTATGACACTCGATTGATAGGAGTGGCAGGAAATATTAGCGGGAGAGGAACATGATACGAAATAATCTTTGCTCGCCTGTAGCTTTATTTTTTATGAATAAGGGGGAATTTATTTAAGGAAAAGGATTTTTACTTTAGTTCGCTGCTGTTTCTATATGAAATAACGCCGAAAAAACTTTTCGCCTTGATTGCCTCAATCGAAGCATAAGAATAAATCTCGTCTGATTTGGCCTATCTGGCTTCGCGGTGTCAGAGACTACGGCCTGCCATACACTACGAATTCTTGATAGTGAATGCATGGCGCCGTTTTGGCGTGCGGCATCGAATCCGACCGCTCCTGGACTGTCTATCATGTCTTCACCGGCCTTCAGGCGTGAGCAGACGGACGGAGCCTGACCGGCATGTGCCGATCGGATGTGACCAGGGGCATGTTATCCCTCAACCTCATCAATACCGGATGCCGCAGGGAACAGACCAGACTGTCGGAACTCGCCCTGTCCGCGCAGAAAACGACGGAAGGCCAAACATCCCGTCGCTTGGAGACTTCGGGATGA
Source organism: Rhizobium sp. BK377 (assembly GCF_014193935.1). NCBI lineage: Bacteria > Pseudomonadati > Pseudomonadota > Alphaproteobacteria > Hyphomicrobiales > Rhizobiaceae > Rhizobium > Rhizobium sp. BK377. The sequence goes on along the minus strand of NZ_JACIAC010000007.1, from coordinate 220,398 downwards.
TGGCAAACCGTCCGGGAGGGGACGGAAGAACCGGAACACTTAGGTACCCGTCTGGTTCTGTTAAGGAGATCCAATCCGATTTTTTTAGCTGGAGGGCCGCTCGCACAATCGCCGGGATGGTTGCCAAAACCGGGTTGTGGACCGGACTGTCGGTATTCGGGCTTTTGCGATGGAGAGACCTATGGAAGCCAATACCAGCGCCGAATCAACTGGCTCAACAGAAGGGTTAAAGCCCGTCTTAGACGCCCGGGTCAGATCTCTTGATCTACCTTCTGGGATTCCTGATGCCGTGCACTCACCGATCTCGCTGACGTTAGTTCGCAGCGACAATTTCCATACGAAGCTCAGCTAGGCACCAGGAAGAACCGCACCATCTCATGTGCCGTGTTTGGTGCACGGGGGACCTGGGGCGGTCTCGGGACTGCGAGCCGGGCATGGCCGGCGTGCTCAACAAGCTGGTTCCAACACGAGAAATCCTTGCACATTGGCGACAAAAGGACGGTAATCTCAATCACTTCGATTTGCATCATCTCAAATGTTTCCAGTTATTTTCGAAATTATATCAAAAGTTTGGAACAAGCCTTCGGGGATCGTGTTAGCGAGCATGGATAAAGAACGATTCGACAAGATCGCCGAACCCATCGCACTCGTCGTGGATGACGAACCATTGATCCGGATGGATACTGCCGACTTAATTTCGGAAGCTGGATATTACGTCGTAGAGGCGGATACGGCCGACGAAGCTTTCGCGTTTCTCGAAAAATACAGCTTCCTCCAGCTACTGTTTACCGACGTGCAGACCGGCGGAGACCTTGACGGTTTCGAATTGGCCAGGAAGGTCGCCGAGCGGTGGCCAAACATAGAGGTGATCGTCGCATCGGGAGCAAGGATGCCCAAGGAGGGTGATCTCCCGAGCAATGCAAGTTTTGTTAAGAAGCCGTTTTCTGCCGAGATCCTTCTCGAAGCACTCCAAGAGCACGTTCCAAGCAAAACCCGAGATAGGAGCTGATACCTTGGCGCAGGGCGCATGAGCCGTTTGAGAGACCCTCGCTGGCTGATTATAGAGGCATCGTGAATGTGAACCGGGTGTCTGAGTGGTCCGACGTAACGGTCGATCGCCTGCGAGGGCGAAGGCCCACCGTTCTCGACGACTGGGACGGCATGGGCCAGCGGCTGACGGCGAGCGGCGGCGTGTTGCTGGAGGACGTCGAGGTCCTGCCGCACGAGATTTTCACGCGTGGCCTGAATACGCTCGTCGGCCGTCACACGTCTACGCTTCGCCAGCTTCATCTTGCCGCCTCCATGGCGGGTGCGGTGCGCGGTGCCGTGGCTGAGGGCACCGATTATGTGCGCAGACAGGCGCGTTCGGCCGCCCATAGCACTGCCGAAACGGCCAATGCCGACCCGTTTGTCCAGAAAATCCTAGGCGAGATCGCCAGCGGCTCATTTGCCGTCGATACATTGATCCGCGAGGCGGCCCGCGCACTGGACCGTTCCGTCGAGGCGTTCGGCGCAGGCGATTCTGAAAGATTGGAGGCAGCCCTCGTCGAAAGCGCGCTTACGACGGCGCGCATCCAGATCGTCGCCTCCCAGATCGCGCTTTCTGCCGCAACCAATGTCTTCGAACTCGGCGGCGAGTCGGCCACGTCAAGGCATCTCAACCTCGACCGCCACTGGCGCAACATCCGCACCGTGCTCAACCATAATCCGTTGCTGCACAAGGCGCGTGTGGTCGGCGATTTCTACATCAACGGAACGACGACGCATCTGGAAGAAGGCAAGGTCTTCTAGGCACAGCCGATCTGCGTCGCTGAAATTCCGATCATCGTTCGAGGTGGCCCCGGCTTCCGGTGTTAGGCCGGCAGGTTATCTATGCGCTTTTTCAGTCGGTCCCGGGTCTGTGTGACGGCGAAGGAGAGGTCTCATGCAGTTCGATCCGAAGCCAGGTCATTCTGTCGTCATTGTCGGCGGCGGCTTTGCCGGGGCCCTCTCCGCGCTCAAACTGCCCGCCGAAACGATGGTCGCACTGTCTATCACCATCCTGGAGCCGCGTGCCGAGCTCGGGCGCGGCGTTGCCTATAGCACCGCCGACCCGGCCCATCTCGTCAACGGACCGGCCGAGATCTTCTCGCTCTATCACGACGACATGGGTCACCTGACCCGCTGACGTCGCCGCAAGCAGCCCGCCCGCGTCATCTTTACGGGACCTATGTTCGCGACGAACTGAAGCGCGCGGCAGCGCAAGCGCGATCCGGATCCAGCCTAAATCATGTCCGCTCGTCGGGGGCGCATCTGTCATCGTCGCCACATCGGATCCGTGTTACGACCACGCAGGGCGCTGTGTTAGAAGCGGACGAGGCGGTGCTTGCGCCCGGGGTATTCCAACCCGGTCTGCGTCCTGACGAAGCCGCAGCCGCAGGCCATCCGCGCTTCCCCGAAAATCCGTGGAATCCGGGCGCACTCGACCGGTTGGTCGAAAGTTCCGATATCCTTATCATCGGCGCCAGTCTCTCCATGGTCGATGCGATCGCGAGCATGGAGGCAAGGGGCTTTCGCGGGCGCTACCGGGTGATCTCGCGGCGCGGCCAGTTCGTCGGGTATAGGTGTCACCATAGGGCATCACATCGTGCGGCACGTCGAAGCGCACACCGTCAGGCCCGCGCGGACAGCCGGCGTCGTCGAAAAGCTGTTTGCCCCTGACCGGATCATGGGCATAGACCGGAACGTCAGGATTATAGAAAGCCTTCAGGAAGGGATCGATCGGGCTCGGCGCGACGAAACTGCAACCCGTCTGCACGAACGACCGGCGAAGCAACTGGTGAGACTGGCGGTGCAGCCTTCGGCACGACGCCAATCTCCTGCCGTTGTTGCATCGATACCTGGTGAGGCGGTCTATCCATGCGCTGGGTCGAGGAATGCAATGCCGGCTCATCGCCAGCCCCAAACAACCTCGTTGTTTTGCAGAAGTCCCGGCCTTTAGATCTTATTTGAGCCAGGGCTGATGCTCACGTTGCATATCTTGCGCTTCCTAAGCTCAGTTGAGCTCTTCATTTCAAGGAGAGCGGGCTGTCGCGCTGAATAAGCCGCGAGATCTTCAAACACCGCCCCGTGAGGGGGCGCTTCTCGGCAGCGCGAACTTCGAAGAGCGCGCAAGGTTCTAGGGCTAACCAACGGAGGCCGCCATGCACCCGAATCCAGTCTTTGACAAACTTTGCCAAGATCGGTAATGGTACCTTCAAATGGAGGTTTCCAATGGCTACGATGAATGTATCTCTTCCAGACCCGATGAAGGATTGGGTGGAGGCCCAGGCCAGGACGGGGCGATATTCTAATGCCAGCGACTACGTGCGCGACCTGATCCGACGCGACCAGACACGCAACGACAAGATTGCCGCCATGCAGAGCTTCGTCGATGCCGGGCTTCAAAGTGGTGTTGGGATTCGATCAAAGGACGAACTTTTTGCCGAAGCTGTGGCTCGTGCCAGCAAGTCATGAGCTTCAGGCTTTCTGTCGAAGCGGAAGAAGACGTAATCGCGATCGCCGAGCAGGGTGTTCGCTTGTTCGGAGTAGTGCAGGCGCAGCGTTACCACGATGACCTTTTCGCACTCCTTGATCTGATCGGTGCCAATCCACGCATCGCGCGGGAACGGGATGAAATTCATCCGCCTGTTAGAATTCATCCCTTCAAAGCGCATCTAATTGTCTACCGGATCGAAGACGATGACACAATTTTTGTGATACGAGTTCGCCACGGGCACGAAGATTGGGCAAGTAATTCTATTTAGAGCACCATGAATCAGCAGTAGAATTTGGTGCATCGCAAGTTCGTCTCGATGGACAGGCCGGCCGTGGAGGCGGGCCTGGCCGTCCTTGAGGCCGGAGGCGATTTTGCAGACGGCGTCATCGCGCATGAAGGAGCGTGACTTGGTGGCGAGACGTTCGTGTCTTTCAACCGAAAAGCAGTTGATCTGCTAAACGGTCAGGGTCGGCAAACGCTCCTTCTGACTTAGATGGGCTCGCCACGGGTGGCGGGAAATACAGCGTCAGCGCTTTCCCGATCAAGGACAGTTCGGAGATCACAGCTGCCGGCAGAGAACAACAACCTAAATATGCAAAACAACTTAAAGTTGTAAATCGCATAACATGTCTTATGGAACTGGCGCAGAAAGCGGGAAATCAATGTGCTCATCCGTCGTCGTGTCAGTCGTCCAACTTCGCGAACGCGAGCATCCCCGCTGATTGTTGGATACGGAGGATGCATTCTGCTTGAGGTGAGCAGCGCAATGTCCTGCGAACCACAGAACTGAGGGGCCCTACAGCCTTTGGAGCAAGTGACCCAGTGTTTAGGCTTCATCCTTCAACAAGGCCTGCAAGCCGGCCAATTGGAAACGCCAGAAGCACCCGATAACTTTGCGAATGTCTTCAGGTTTCTGATACTGCTGCAGAATTGCGCAAATAGTGTCCAAGGTCGCAGAGAAAATCCGGCGAAGGACGAACTCAAGAGATCCGTCTTCTTCCTTCCCTTGTGTCTTCATCGCGCGTGAGGTCATCTCCTCGATTATTTGTTCACGGACACCGGCAAAGCGGCTGCCCTGGGCATTGCCAATTAGGATCGCCGCAACATGTCGGTGATCCACCCAAAACTCGAGGAGCTTTGCTGCAGCAGATGATTGGCTGTCGGTGAGAGCGGTCCAGGGCCGACGCTCACCAAACTCATCTAGGCGGGCCCGCAAAAGTTGCATGTGGCGCTCCGCGAGATCAGGGGTGACGACCTTGAGGAACAGAGCTTCTTTGTCGGCCACGTATTTATAGATATTGCTGACGGCAGTGCCGGCCTCGCGCGCTATGTCGGCAAGACGGACAGCCTCGAAGCCTCGTGCCGCAAATTGCTTGCCTGCGGCTTGAAGAATGCGGGCATGCATCTCTTTTTTCAGGACTTGGGCCATGTCAGCCTCCGAGACAGCTCTTGCAGTCTGGGAAGCCATGGAGCCGCTGCCTCAAGCTGAAAGGCCAATCGGAACAGAAGCGCCTCCTGGCCCTCGCGGGCAACGAAGTGGCTTCCGATCGGCAGACCGCTTTCGCTGACGTGTAATGGCACGGACATGGCCGGATAGCCTGCCATTGAGGCAGGAGCCGTGAATGCGGCACTCCGCTCAAAATGCAAACGCAAAACTTCGTTGTCAGTGCCGGGAGCAAACTCGCCGAGCGGGAAGGCAGTAAATGGAATTGTCAGAGAGAGCAGCACGTCGAACCCGTTAAGAAATTTTGTAAAGTCGTGGCCAACCGCCGCCATCGTCTGCATCGCTTCACCGATGCGGGAAGGAGCAATCCCGCGGCCACGTTCAACCAACCAGCGTGTATAGGGCTCCAGCGACTGCTCACTTTGGCTCGCTGTGAGGTTTGGGGCGACCATCCCCGTGATATGTGCGGTCGTCACCGCCATCAGATCGAGAATTGCACCTCCAGACCCCGCACGATTCAATCGTGGGCCGTCAATTTGCATGAGGCGATGACCAAGCGCTTCACAAAGCTCCACCGTTGCACTGAGCGCTATTCGCACGTCCGGGTCAGGCAGATCGCCGAAACAGTCTCGCTCGAACCAGCCGATCCGCAGCGAGCCAGGTGAATTCGCGGCCAGTTCGGCAGCATCGGCCAACGGATTGGCGGTCCCTTCTTTTTCCGTCACGCGTAGCCAAGTGGCGCTGTCCCGAACAGTTCGGCTGAGACAATGGTCGCTCAGTAAGGCCGAAAGTGGCGCGTCATCGGGCATGCCTGTCGATCTTGTTTTGCCTCGTCCAGGCTTGAAACCAAAGACGCCGCAAAGCGAGGCCGGACCGCGTATCGAGCCACCTCCATCCGAGGCGTGCGCCACCGGAAACATGCCCGAGGCGACAGCCGCTGCCGCTCCCCCTGACGACCCTCCGGTCGAGCGCGACAGATCCCAAGGATTGCGTGTCTGGCCCGTTACCATCGATTCTGTTGTACCCAGGAGGCCAAACTCCGAGGTGGTTGACTTGCCCACGACAGCCAGGCCGGCGGCATCAATTGCGTCGGTATAGGGTGACCCTGCGGCGGGAACATACCCGGCCAAAAGCCGTGAGCCGAACGAAGCCGGCAGGCCAGGATAGGCAAGAAGATCCTTCAGTATCGTCGGCACCCCTTCGAAAACGGTGCCGCTTGAATTTCGGTGTAGACGCTGGCTGGCCTTATCGGGATTAAAGATCGCAACCGCATTCACAATAGGGTTCAGGGCTTGATATCGTGCAGTTGCGGCATCAAGCAGATCGGCAGCCGTTAAGCTACCTCTCCTTACCAGTTCAGCCTGCGACGTCGCGTCAAGATCAATAAGCGGCAGATCTATATTATTCGAGAGAGGGAACGGCATCAAAGACCTCCAAAAGAGAATCGTCCATTCTCTTTTATGTTCGGTGAGCTTAGAAGTCCAGTTCCAGGACAGCAATCGCGCTACAAAAATCGAAACGATGTCGATCCAGTCACGCCACCGTCGCCTCAGCTTCTCGCCTACCGTCAACCAAAGGAGCGGCGCTGAACTTCACCGCCGGCCTGGCCGAAATGGTCGCCTTGATCCGCGTAGAAGGAAGGCCGCGGCAATTGCAAACGTCGCCCTCGCATGATCAGAAGGAAGTGACGGGTCGCCGCTGCGCTCGATCAGAAATCGGGGTAAGGGTGCGTTCCGCTCTAGTGGAAGTTTCGACTTTTCACCTTGAGCGTATCGATGTGCAGATCGGGGATGTAGATATCCCTCGTCTGCACGACAGGCTTCGGATTTTCTCGCGGGTCCGGCCCGCCACCATGCTTGACCTGATCGCCCCGTCCGTGCGGCAACGGAAACTCTCCGTCGCTCGCCCCGATATTCGCGAGGTCCGATGACAGGTCGAACAGCCTCTGGGCAACGAGATGAACGACCTCGCCTTCCCGCTGGATTTTCCCGTTAATGGCCATCATGCTCGCCCCCATGAGAACCCGGCGCTGACGCTCGAACAATGACGGCCACACGACGGCGTTGACGATCCCGGTCTCGTCTTCGAGTGTCAGGAACATGACGCCCTTTGCCGATCCCGGCCGCTGCCTGACGAGAACGAGCCCGGCCGTCATCAGCCATCGGCCGTCCCTCTGGCTCATGGCCTCGGCACAGGTGACGATGCTCTTCTTCTCGAGTTCACCGCGCAGGAAACTGACGGGATGCCGCCTCAGCGTCAGCCCAGTATGCGAATAGTCCTCGACGACCTCCCTGCCCTGCGTCATCGATTTCAGTGTCACCTCTGGCTCCTGCATCTCAGATATCGTCCTGGCTTCGCGTTCGGCGGCCGCTGCCCAGAGTTCGAGGGGTTCGTCGCGTAGCGCCTTGATGTCCCATTGCGCCTGACGGCGCTCGAGCTTCAGCGACGGCAGGAACGCATCTGCTTCGGCGAGCTTCTCGAGAGCTGCGACCGGAACGCCGGACCGTCGCCACATATCGTCGACGGACATGAATGGATGGTCGGTGCGGGCGATGACGATTTTGGCAGCATCGTTCAGCGCGAGGCCTTTGACCATTCGCATCCCTAATCGGACGGCGAAGCGATCGGTGCCTTCGATCGGCTCCATCGTGCAGTCCCAGCGAGAACGATTGACGCAGACGGGCCGGACTTCGACACCATGTTTTCGGGCGTCCTCAACGATTTGCGCGGGCGCGTAAAAACCCATCGGCTGGCTGTTGAGAAGCGCGGTGCAGAAAACATCCGGATGATGGCATTTGACCCAGCAGGACGCATAGGCGATGAGCGCGAAACTCGCGGCGTGGCTTTCGGGGAAGCCGTACGAGCCGAAGCCTTCGAGCTGTCCGAACGTCTGCTCTGCGAATTCCGGCGTATAGCCGTTGTTGATCATCCCGGTGATCAGCTTGTCCTTGAACTTCGAGACGCCGCCTGTGAATTTGAAGGTCGCCATGGATTTGCGCAGTTGGTCGGCCTCACCCGCCGTGAAGCCCGCACAGACCATGGCGACCTTCATGGCGCTTTCCTGGAACAGCGGCACCCCGAGGGTCTTCTTTAGCACCGCCTCGAGTTCGGGCGTCGGATAGACCACTTCCTCCTTGCCTTCGCGTCGACGAAGGTAGGGATGCACCATGTCACCCTGAATCGGACCCGGGCGCACGATCGCCACCTGGATCACCAAGTCGTAAAACGTCCTCGGCTTCAGGCGAGGAAGCATTGCCATCTGCGCACGGGATTCCACCTGGAATGTCCCAAGCGTGTCGGCCTTCCGTATCATCGCGTAGGTCTTCGATTCCTCCTGCGGGACATCTGCAAGTCCCATCTCAAGGCCCTTGTGTTCGGCAAGCAGCTCGAAGGCGCTGGACATGCAGCTGAGCATTCCCAGCCCTAGGACGTCCATCTTCATGAATTTCAATGCCTCGAGATCGTCTTTATCCCATTCAACGACCTGACGGTCGTCCATTGAGGCCGGCTCGATCGGCACCAAGTCATCCAAACGGTCCTGCGTCAGAACAAAGCCGCCTGGGTGTTGTCCAAGGTGGCGCGGAGCACCCATCAATTGCGACGACAGCTCGAGCGCCAGACGCAGGCGATAGTCGGCAATGTTGAGATTGTTCTCCTTGAGCTGTCGCGCTCCGACACCCTCAGACCAGTCCCAGACCCCTGAGGACAGCTGTTCGATCAGGTCCGTCGGCAGACCTAGCGCCTTGCCTACATCCTTCAGCGCCCCTTTCGTGCGATAGCGGGTGACCGTGCAGACCAGCGCGGCACGGGAACGGCCATAGGTCTCGTAAATCCACTGGATCACTTCCTCGCGGCGATTGTGCTCGAAGTCGACGTCGATGTCGGGCGGTTCATCGCGTTCGCGCGATACGAAGCGCTCGAAGAGCAAGTCGGATGTCTCGGGATTGATCGACGTGATGCCAAGGCAAAAGCAGACCGCCGAATTGGCGGCCGACCCTCGTCCCTGGCAGAGAATGCCCTGCGAGCGTGCATACCTGACGATGTTGAAGACGGTCAGGAAATACGGCGCGTACTTCATCTCGCGGATCAGTTCCAGCTCGTGCTGGATCGCCGTCCTGACCTTTTCCGGAATACCCTCTGGATATCTTTCCGCAGCCCCCTTCCAAGACAGCTTTACCAGCGACTGTTGGGGGTCGAGGCCCGGAACAATGGCCTCCTCGGGGTACTGGTACTGCAACTGGCCGAGGTCGAAACGACAGCGGTCGACGACCTCGCGCGTCCGAGCCAGCGCCTCGGGATAGTCGGCAAATAGCCGATGCATCTCCTCCGGCGGCTTGAGGAACCTGTCGGCATGCCGCTCGCGGTCGAAGCCGACATCGTCGATGGTCGTGCCGTTTCGAATGCAGGTGACGATATCCTGCAGCTGCCGTCGCCCCGGCTCGTGGAAAAGGACATCGTTGGTCACGACGGTCTTCACTCTGTGTCGGGCGGCCATGTTCGACAGGTTGTGAAGCCTGAGGCGGTCGTTCGGCCGACGCCGGAGGCAAAGCGAGACGTAGGCACGATCGCCGAAGATCGCGCCAACCCTCCTCAGCTGGCCTGCGTAGATGTCGTCCGCCTCATCCGGCACGAGGATCGCCAGCAGTCCCTCGCTGTAAGCTTCGACATCGGTGATATCGAGGATGCACTTGCCCTTGCCGCCACGGCTTTTCCCGAGCGATAGCAATCGGGTCAGCCTGGAATAGGCGGGGCGGTCCGTTGGGTAGAGGAGAAGGGACATTCCGTCCGCCAGGTCGAGACGGCATCCGACGACGAGGCGAACGCCCGTTGTCTTGGCCGCCTCCCAGGCGCGGACGATCCCTGCAAGGCTATTACGGTCGACGACACCGAGCGCGTCGATGCCATACAGTGCAGCTGTTGCGAACAACTCCTCGGCTGAACTTGCTCCCCGGAGGAAACTGAAATGCGACGTTACCTGGAGTTCGGCGTATCTCATCACCCGAACACTCCATGAAGGAACCACTTATGGGAGCCCGTGGCCACATCGACGCCGTCGCCGGCTCGGAAGACCCAGTACCGTTCGCCCGTTTCGTCCTCGACGACGAAGTAATCGCGGACGGCGCGCATTTCCAAAGGCGTGGTCCACCATTCGCCGAATATGCGCTCGGGGCCGTCGGCTCGCTTCACACGGCGGCGTTTCCCCCTCCAAGAGAAAACCGCCGGTGGCTGGTCCGGCAGGACCGCGATCACGTCGATCTCTTCCGGATGCAGCAACAGGCGGGAGGGTCTCGGCCATTTGGCGGCCCAGGTGGCTCCAGTTTCCTCCACGGTCGGCCCGACGCGCGCCACGGAGCGCTCGGGGACGTCGGAAGCAACTGGCGTGACCCGGTAGAGACGTTGGCCACGGTTGCCGAGGATGTCGACCAAGGGCGTGATATCGACGACCTGCTCTTCGATGAGGGACGCGGCGGTCTGCTTCTCTTCGAGCGGCTCGGCCATGATTGCGGCGAGGACCATTCGCTCGATCCCGTAGCCCGGATCGATTTTCTCGATGCGGTCGCATAACAGTTTGGAGAGACGGGCCGGGTCACGCACAGGCTTCGCCAATCCGGCTCGCAGGGACTGCCTCGTATTGTCAACCCGATGGATGATGAGATCGGACCGCCTGACGCCGAGACCGCGGCTCTCCAGTTCCGTCGTCAGCTGGCCGACCAGGCGTCGGACGTATTTCGCGATCGTCTCGGCAGCACCGATCGGTTCCTGAAAATTGCGCGACACCTCGACCAGCTCCGGCGTGCGAAGCGGCTCGATCGGTTCGGCGACGCGCCCGAACAACTGGTCGAGCCGTCTTCCCGGCTCCGGACCGAACCGAAGCGTCAACGGCGCGCGCGGCAGTACCGACAGTTCGCCGACTGTCTCGATGCCCATGGCCCTCAATCCCTGGGTGGTATCCAGCGGTAGTCTCAGGCAGTGGATCGGCAGTCCGACCACCGCCTTTGCAAGACCTCCTATCGGAACGACCGTCGTCTCGGCAGATGTCAGGCGGGCGACCGCATGGGCGGCACCCCGCGTGTCGGCAACTGCCGCCCGTGCTGTGAGACCCCGCGCGCGAAGCATGTTCACCAGTCCCGAAATCAGCCGATCCTCGCCCCCCTGAAGATGGTCGGCCCCTTCTGTGTCCATCACGATCCCGTCGGTACCGTCCACTGCGACGACCGGGCTGTACTGCCGCAGCGCCCACAGCGCCAGGCGTTCGAGCGCAGCAGCGTCCGCGGTGGGGTCGGCATCGACGGTCACAAGATTGGAGACCATCGCCTGCGCCTTGCTTGCCGGCATTCCGGAATGGAGACCAAGCTTTCGGGCGTTATTATCCGCAGCCGAAATCCAGCGTTTCGATCCGCTTTTGGCGATCACCACCAGAGGCTGGTCAGCCGGAACTGCGTCCTTGCCGTGCCGTCTGATCCGGTCTGTCGGCAGAAACGGGAAGTAAACAGATACGACCCTTGGCATCACAGGCTCCTATTTCGAACTCAGCACACTCGCCTGCTTTCACGCGCATCAATTCGGCCAGCCACCTGGCCCGGCCTACTCCGGAAACGGGTAACGGCTCAGAGGGCAGCACGCTGATCCGCCATCTTGTCGTCGACGCTGTCGGCTGACCGTAGTCAGAGGCCTCGGATTGTCTCCTCCACCTCCTGAGAGCGATCGCCATCGTGCCGGTCTTCTCGGCAGCCAGATGCAGGCGGCGCGACGCGGTCATCGGCAATCGGACCAATTCCCCGATCACAGCTGCAAGACCTCCGAACGCCAGGCCCTCTTCCATTGATGCCAGAACATCCTCCTCGCGATCGCTTTCGCAAAAGATGACCCGATCGGGGTGCAGTCCCGCTTGCGAGACCGCCGGAAAAAACAGGTCAGGCCTCGTCAGGCACCAAAGCACCTTGCCCTTCATGCGCGCCGCTATTCCGGCCACCATCAAAGCGGCAGCCGCGCCATCCACCGTTCCCGTCCCGCCACCTGCGAACTCGTGCAGAGCACCGCAGCCCAGTCCTCCGCCAGGAAGGCTCTGGTCAATCTCCGGAACGCCGAACGGCAGGACAAGCGGTTTGGCTCGCTGACCTCTTTCGAGGTGTCGAATGCGCTCCCTCAATTCGAAAATAATGGGCTTCGCACTTGCCTGGGCCATGGCTGTTCATCATTCAGATTCAAGTTTTCTAATTGCGCAACAGCGCATATGTTCCTTATTTGTTCCTTGAATGAATGTGAGTCAACGCGCATGTATCGGGTGAATATTCCTATACGACGACAATCTATACTCGAGTTAATCGAAAAAACATCTAAAAATCAAACCAATAGCTGGTCGATCGCGACTGTATCCAAGATGTCATCGATGAGAAAAAATACCTATAACCAGCTGACCATCCGCGAATTCCGCGATCCGATTATTTCCGTTGAATGCCTCGCATGCGATCGCCGCGCCGATCTCGACCGCCAAGCATTGGTCAAGCAATACGGAGCGAGCCTCAGCTTCGAGCAGCTTCGAAGACGCATGTCCATGGGTTGTCCGAGAATGGTTTCACTCGATGGGATCGACCGATGCCAGACCCGGTTTCCAGGTCTGATCGACGCGCGAATGCCCCTGGAGGCAGCCGACGGGGAACGACCTCAAATGAGGCGGCGCCTTCGCCATACCCCTTGAGGCTGCCCTTGGGCCGTGGAATTTGCGACGCAGACGTGCTGGAATCGCCTTCTCAACATCAGGTGGCAAGCCATTGAAATTAATTCGTTTCGCATCGGAACGAATCACCTTCGCCAGACTTGAGTCGACAATCGTCGATCAGGAGTATCGCGTCATGGCGCCAGGACATCGTGCCCAATGGAAGGGGTTCTTGAAGGTTGGAGAGGTGAGCTGCGGCGTTGCGCTCTATACAGCTGCCTCAACAGCAGAGCGTATCACCTTCAACACGGTCAACAAGGCGACGGGCAACCGGGTGAACCGCATCTTCGTCGACAGCGAGACCGAGGAGCCGGTGCCGAAAGAGGAACAGACGAAGGGTTTCGAGATCGACGATGGTCGCTACATCATGATCGATCCGGAGGAGATCGCCGCGACCATCCCCGAGAGCAACAAGACCCTGGAGATCGAAGCCTTCGTCCCCTGCTCCGAGATCGACGACGTCTATTTCGACAAGCCTTACTACCTGACGCCGAGCGACCGGGTGGGATCCGATGCGTTTACACTGCTGCGGGACGGAATGAAGAGAGCGAAGGTCGCGGCGATCGCAAGGACCGTCCTCTTCCGACGCATGCGCACGGTTCTCATCCGCCCGCATGGCGCCGGCATGATCGCAAACACTCTCCAATACGATTATGAGGTCCGCTCGTCGAAGACGGCGTTCGAAGAGATACCCAAGCTGAAGATCGAGGGAGAGATGCTCGATCTTGCCAAGCATATCATTTCGACGAAGATTGGCGAGTTCGACCCGGCCACTTTCGATGACCGCTATGAGCGGGCTGTCGCCGAACTGGTCCGCGCTAAACTCGAAGGCAGGTCCCTTCCCAAACCGAAGAAGGTGCAGGTTTCGAAGCCGAACGACCTTTTGGCCGCACTTCGAGAAAGTGCCGGCCTTGCAGGCAAGACCACAGAACAGCCCAAGCGCACCGCCGCCAACGCCAACAAGGGCACGGGCAGGCAAAGTGCCGCGCGCCGGGCAGCTAAAACCGCTACACCAGCCGCCTCGCAGCGTAAGGTCGGATAGGAGCACGAGCAATGGCACCACGTCCCTATTGGAAAGGTTACCTCAAGCTGTCGCTGGTCACCTGTCCGGTCACAATGTCTCCGGCGACGTCCGAATCGGAGAAGGTGCGCTTTCACACACTCAATCGCGCCACCGGCAACCGCGTCGTCTCGCAATATGTCGACTCGATCACCGGAAGGCCCGTGAAGGACGAGAACGAGGCCAAGGGTTACGCGCGCGGCGAGAACGACTATGTGATCCTGACGGACGAAGATCTGGACTCGGTGGCGCTCGACACCGTCCGGACGATCGACATTGAAAAGTTCGTGCCAGCCGATTCCATTGGCTGGACCTATCTGGAGAAGCCTCACTACCTGACGCCCGACGATCCGGTCGGTCAGGAGGCCTTCTCCGTGATCCGCGACGCCATGAAAGCCTCGAAGGTCGTTGGCGTATCGAAACTCGTCGTCGGCCGGCGTGAACGCGCCGTCATCCTCGAACCCCGCGATGAAGGCATCGTGCTTTGGACCCTTCGCTTTGGCGACGAGGTTCGGCCGGAAGAATCCTACTTCGAAGGGATCGATCCCGATTGCGAGAAAGATGCCCTTCCGCTGGTCGAGAAGCTGATCAAGCAGCGCACGAAACATTGGTCGCCGGCCATGGTCACCGATCCGATCCAGGAGGCGCTGCTGGTGCTCATCGAGGACAAGAAGAAAACGCTGAAGCCGAGGAAAGCCGGCAAGAACAACAAGCCGGAAGCCGCCCCCGCCTCCAACGTCATCAACATCATGGACGCCCTGAAAAAGTCGGTTGCGGCCGAGAAGCGGGCTGGCAGATGAGCCGGCGCGCTAAACCGCTTCTTCAAGACGACCAGGTTCTCAAGTCGAAACCGGCCCGCTCCCGCGACCCCCTGCAACCCAGTCTTCCTTTCGATCCGATGCCGGAGCGCATCGAGCCGTGCCTGGCGCTTTTGAAGACCATCCCCCCGCAAGGTCCGGACTGGGCGTTCGAGGTGAAGTGGGACGGTTACCGCCTCGCCGTCCACATCGAGCCGAGCGGTGTGCGGATCATTACCCGTGGCGGGCACGACTGGACGCATCGATTCCCTGTGATCGCCGAGGAAGCAAGAAAGCTCGGCGTCGCAACGGCGATCCTCGACGGAGAGGCGGTCGTTCTCGACAAGGAGGGCCGTTCGAGCTTTGGCGCATTGCAGCGTTCGCTCGGAGGTCGGGGAGGCAAACGCGCCTCGATGGAATCAGTATTATTCGCCTTTGATCTTCTCTATTTCGACGGCCATGATCTGACGAAAACGGAGCTCGCCGTCCGACGGCACCTGCTCGAGGACTTTCTCGATGGTGCCACCGGCGCGATCCAGCTGTCGGAGGAAGTGCACGGGGACGGCACCGAGCTTCTGGCGAACGCCTGCTCGATGGGGCTCGAGGGTATCATCGCCAAGCACCGGGACCGGCCCTATCGCTCCGGCCGCACCGGCGATTGGCTGAAGATCAAATGTGTTCAGGCCGAAAGCTTCATGATCGTCGGCTACGAACAGTCAAAAGTAGCGCGCGGCGGCATCGGCAGCCTGCTTCTTGCCGCCCGCAGCGGCCGCGACTGGGTCTATGTCGGCTCGGTGGGAACAGGGTTCGATGCCAAGGATGCCGTGCAACTGCGCACGCTGCTCGACAAACTCAAGACCAGTCGGCCGGCAATCGCGCTCAAGGACAAGAACTTCGTCTTTGCGGAGCCGACGTTGATCGCCGAGATCGAGTTTCGCGGCTGGACCGATGACGGCAACTTGCGACACGCATCTTTTAAGGGTCTGCGCGAAGTCCAAGACAACGCCGCCGTCTTTGATATCGACGAAAAACCGGCCGGAACAATGTAGTCGTCAGCCAGTTTTGTGAAAATCGACGTGAACGGAGGATCGACCATGTCCCGTGGACCATTGACTGCACTGCTGGCCGTGCTGGCAGTCGCCGGCTACCAGAACCGCGACAAGATCGCGGAAGTTTTGAAGGGAATTGGCCAGCGCGCGCAAAGCGGCCAGTCCGGAGCCGACAGCGCATCAAGCGCAGGCGGCATTGGCGACATTCTCGGCAACCTTGCCCAGGGGGGAGGTCTCGGCGATATTTTCGGCGGCAGTTCACCCGGCGGCATTCTGAGCGGAGGTCTTGGAAGCCTTCTGGAACAGTTCCAACGCAAAGGCCTGGGTGACAGGACTGAATCCTGGGTCGGCACCGGCGAGAACAAGCCGATAAACGATCAGGAACTGAGCCAGGCGCTTGGGGACGAAACGCTAAACGAGCTTGCTGCCAAAACCGGCCTGTCCAAGGAAGAAATCTTGAGCCGTCTGTCTCACGATCTCCCGAAGGCCGTAAACGAGTTGACCCCGGACGGGCGCGTACCAACGCAAACGCAGGCTGATGCCTGGACTTCGGCGCAATCTCCATCGACGCCCGCTCCAGGCGGCACATTCGCCTGAATACCGTCACAGCGCGTCAGCCGCCAGCGTCTGGTCGCAAGGACTTGCCCGCGGCTTGTTCGCTGCGTTCTTTTGCTCGCCGCCTGGATTTTGCCTCCCGTCGCGCAGGCCGCAACTCGTCGAGCGTCGGCTTCCACCAGCCTCGCGCGCGCTCTGTCTGCTGCGGCGGTATCGGCGCCGGCCAGGTCGTCACCAATTCTTCCAGCGTGCCGCGCCGCCACGATGCCCAGACATATTCCTCGTCATCTGCGGGCGTAAAGTAGAATGCGCTGACTGTCGCCGCGTCCGCGATTTCACCGTCGGTCCCGATGAAAAAGACGATGCCGACATGCGTGCAGATTGCGCGATCGAGCGGCGGAGCATCGTCGGCGGGGACTGGGTACCGCTTTCGCCGGCGCTCCTTCAGCCTTGCCTTGGATGCCTCCTCCTTCTCGGTCCCTCTGATCTCCTCACGCCTCGCGCGGCGCGCCTCCGGCTCGCTATGTTCGGCCGCCGCCTCGATTGCCGGCCACCGCTGGCGCAGTTGCTCGAACGAGCGGTAGGGTACCGTCCAGAGGCGGCGAGCTGCATCCCAGCGCGCATGCGGAATTTCGCGGATCTCTTCGACAACGGTCCGTGAATAGGGCGTGCGGATCTGCAAATTTGCAGGCGCTGCGTCGAGATACCGGCTTTCGATCGGCTCGAAGGCAAAAGCGTCCCTGCCCTTCTCGTCTGCAAACCTGTCTGCCTCGGCTTCCTGCTCAGCCAGCCAGCGGCCGATGCGTTTTTCGGCGGTGCGGCCGGGCACGAACCATGCGTTGAGGCGGTCACTCCACCGGGCTCGGGGAAATGCTTCCCGAAACCGTGCCACCGTTATCCGATCATGCGGCAGGTCGGTCGTGGCCCCCTCGGGCGGCGGTGGTTCGGATGTCTTTTTTGTTGCGTCGTCCATATGACATCGCCAGCAGCTGCCCTCGAAAGATCATGCTGCCCGTCCTGATTTCCCGAGCCGCTTGATCGCCTGCTCCAGCGGCCGCTCGCCGTCACGATAGTCCCGCCAAGCGGACGTTTTCGCAAGCAGTGCCGGCACGGTGCGCAAGGTAAACCGCTTCGGGTCGAGATCTGCCTTCACCTGCGTCCAGGTGAGCGGCATCGAAACGGTTGCGCCTGGACGTGCGCGCGGCGAGAGCGGCGCGACGGCGGTCGCCATACGATCGTTGCGGAGATAATCGAGGAAGATCCTACCACCTCGAAGGCTCTTGGTCATCTTGATCAAATAGAGATCGGCATTATCACGCGCCATCTCCTGACAGACATCATGTGCAAAGCCCTTGGCTTCGGCCCATGACAGGGGTTTGCGCTTGCTGACGGCAAGCGGGGTCACAACATGCAGCCCCTTGCCGCCCGTGGTCTTGCAGAAGCTGACGAGACCCAACTCGTCGAGCCGATCGCGCATTTGCCGGGCGGCCGCCACCACGGTCGAAAACGGAACATCAGGTCCGGGATCGAGGTCGAACACCAGCCTGCCCGGCACTTCCGGCTTGCCGGGCTCGCAATTCCAAGGATGCAGTTCAATCCCACCGATCTGGGCGATGGCTGCAAGTCCCTCGATCCGATCGATCTGCAGGTAAGGCTTCTTGTCGCCGAAGACCTTCACCAATTCCAGAAGGTTGGAGGTGCCAAGCATAGCGTGGCGTTGAAAGAACTGCTCTCCGCCGATACCGTCCGGCGCCCGAATGATCGAACAGGGGCGGCCCTTGATATGCTCGATCAGCCAGGCGCCAACTGCTTCATGATAGCGGGCAAGGTCCTCCTTGGTGACGGGCTCGCCATCGCCGGCGTCCGGCCAGAGCGGCTTGTCGGGATTGGAGATGAGAACGCCCATGACCTCGGCTTTTGCGCCTTTGCGGCGGACAGGCTTGCGTGTCGCGGTCGCGGCAGGCTCTGCTGTATCGGTCTTGGCAGGCGATGCAGGCTTCTCGGCCTCCACCTCTTTCGCCGGCTTGTCCTCACGTAATCCCTTGAAGGAGGCCTGGCGCACGAGGCCGTCCGCGGTCCAACCTTCGAATTCGATTTCGGCGACAAGCTCGGGTTTCACCCAGACAACTTCGGCCTGCTTCTTTGGCGCTCCGATGCCGGCGAACGGCGATCTCGCCGTCTCCAGCGCCTTCAGCTTCGGAAGCAGCGTCTCGACCTTCTTGGCGCCATAGCCGGTCCCGACGCGGCCGACATAGACGAAATGGTCGCCGCGATGAACACCGACAAGCAGAGACCGGAACTTGTCATTGGTCTTGGCATATCCGCCGATCACCACCTCATGGCCGGCCCGGCATTTGGACTTTGCCCAAGTGTCGGTGCGGCCGGATTGATAGGGCGCATCCATCTGCTTGGAGACGACGCCCTCGAGATGCAGCTTGCATGCTGATCGGAGTACGGCATCGCCGCCGGATTCGAAATGTTCGACATAGCGGATGCGCGGATCGCCGTCAGCGCTGGCAAGCAGGTTTTGCAGCCGCTCCTTCCTTTCGATGAGCCGCATCGACCGCAGGTCCTCGCCGCCCTCGAACAGCAGGTCGAAGCCGAAATAGACAAGATCGGCGGTCTTGCCTTCAGATAGAGCAGCCTGAAGTGCTGCGAAATCCGGTGCACCGTTTTCATCGAGCGCGCAGATCTCGCCATCGATGATGCAGTCGGGAAGATCGGCAGCCGCATCGGCGATTTCGGGATATTTTCCCGTCCAATTGAGGCCCTTGCGCGTCTTGAGCGTCGCAGCTCCATCGGCGACCCGCATCTGGATGCGGTAACCGTCGAACTTGATCTCGTGCAACCAGTCTTCGCCGGCAGGCGGCCGATCAAGCCTTTCGCACAGTTGCGGATCGATGAAATCCGGAAGATCCGCAGCGGTTGAGGTCGCGACATCCTTTCGCGATCGCTTCTTGCGCTCATCAGCCGCCAGCCCATGCTTGCTATCCCAGACGGCATCCGCCTCGATGTCCGCATTCGCCATCATGAACGGACGCGGCTTACGGCCCTTGCCGTCTGCGATCTGTTCCATCGTCCGGCCGGAGGCGACCGAAGTCGCATTCGCCTCGAGGACTGCGGCGCCGTTCTCCTCGACACAATAGTCGTCGTGATGCTTGATGAGCAGCCAGTTCGTCCGCTTACCGCCATCCCGATCGCCGTGCATCCTGACGAGGACGAAACTGCCATGCAGCCGCTTGCCCTCGAGCGTGAACTTGAAGTCGCCCTTTCTCAACGCCTCCTGCGGCGACTTGCGGCCTTCCGGCTCCCAGTAGCCGCGATCCCAGAGCATGACCGTGCCGCCGCCATACTGGCCTTTGGGAATGGTACCTTCAAAGTCGCCGTAGTCGAGCGGGTGATCCTCGACCTCGACGGCGAGCCGCTTGTCATGCGGATCGAGCGACGGCCCCTTTGTCACTGCCCAGGACTTGAAGACCCCGTCGAGCTCAAGCCTCAGGTCATAGTGCAGGCGGGTGGCATTATGCTTCTGAATCACGAACCGCAGGCGGTTCGACGGCTTGACATGGACCTCGCCACTCGGCTCGCTGGTCTTTTGAAAATCGCGCTTGGCACGGTATTTGGAGAGAGTGTCGGCCATGCTCAGCGGCTCGAAACCCACAGCGCGCCAGCCTCGCCGAGACACCGCTTGACGGCGCCGACCTGGCTGAGGCTGACATCTGCCGAAACCTGGATCTCGCCTTCGAGCGGCGCATCGCGCCGTGCGCCCTCTTCATGAGAGGCGTCCCCACCCGAGGGCGCCAAGCCGGCGGTGTTGCGATCGGCCGCCGGCTGGATGAAAATGTCGGGCCGCGAAACGCCAAGCTGCTGAACCAGATGTTCGACCGCGATATCGGCGGCTTCCCGTGTTTCGAAGCTGGCCTCAATTGTCGTCGTGCTGCCGTCTCCCATGGCTCTCTCCTGATGATGTTCTACAGGACGACAACGCCTCCAGCGGCTCGTGGTTTCCCTTCGGTCTTCCAAAAAGCCCTTTAAGCGTGGCTAGCAGGAATGGGTACTGGGAAGGGCCACGGAGCGCGAGCAACAACGTGGCAATCGAAAACAACAATTTTTCTCGGACGGGTTCCTCTCGACCAGAGGTCGCATGACAGATCTTTGCGACCTATTGCTGTGACACCGGCATGGGAGCGGTAAAAGGGCTCGCGTTACTCGATACATCGGCGAGCCCTTAAACCTTTGAGTGCTGCTTTTAAACAATATGTTAGCGGCGAGCCGGCAGGCAATTTGCCCAAATGTACTAGCCACCACCAAATAGAATTAGATTGCCTGGTTGATCCAGTGCTCGCCACATGTTGGAGATCTGGTCACAGCCGGATTGCAAAAGAAGCCTCCATCGAACGCACCGATCTGCGTCGCCGTCTGAAAAATGGGGCGCCTTGTGTTCCCACAATTGATTGCTAGAGCTGCTGCTACATCGGAGGCCATCGGCGATCAGATGTTGTCGACTTTGCCATGAGCGGCGACATTACCACGATAACGGCTCATGACATCTGCGATCCCCCGCACCATCGGAAGACGTTCGAGCGCCGCCAAATCAACTGAAAGCTTGGGCCTCCAGTTCGGATAGGTTTTGTCGGTACCGGGGATGTTGGTCGGCGCCTGTTCATTCGTCAGGTCTGCAAGGCGAACACTAACCAGCATGCACGGGGTTGAAGCAATGTATTCGTGAGCCGCTATGATAAGCTGTTCCAAGTTTTCCGAACCTGTCTGCTCGTCCGACCTGATCATTCCAGCGGCCGTAAGTGCTGCGATAAGATTTTTACGTTCGCTCTTTCGTGTCTTCCGATGCTGCAACGTCATGTCCTTCGAAACCAGCCCATGTTTCCGACGGAGATCGATATCAGCGCCTTTCCACCATCCGGAAAAGGTCTGATGGTCGTGCGTGGAGACACAGGCGAGCGCGAGCTCGGGATAGTCTTCGGGTCGCACGAAACCTTGGTCTGACTGTTCATAGGACAGGATGCGATAAGATAGCACACCGACCGCCGCCATATCCTCGCGCAGCCCAGCCGCGAGGTCGCCAAGGTCTTCGCCGATGACGATAGATTGGTACCTGACAGACATATTAGCCAGCTCCTCCAGCATATCGTCGATCGGATAACGCACATAGGCACCGTCCCCGGGCGTCGCGTCGGTCGGTACAAGAAACAATCGGGCGAAAGCGGCCGCATGATCGATCCTTACTGCGCCGGCATATTGCATTAAGGCGCTCATCAACCGGGCGAATGGGGAGGGATCACCGCTGGTGATCCTGTCAGGGCGCAGCGCCGCCAGCCTCCAGTCCTGGCCTTCGGTCGCAAAGGGTTCAGGCGGATTTCCGATGGCAGCACCGCGAACGTATGAGGTTCTGTCGCTCCAGGTGGCGGATCCGTCGAGCGCTTCACCGACGGCAAGATCGAGATAGAGCCCGAGACGCATCTTGGCCCTGCGACAGCACGATTTTGCCTCTGAAAGCTGGATATGCGCAATCCATTGCAGCCATTGATGGAATTTGATCTCATCCTCATGTGCTCGCGCGAACTCGCGTACAACCGTGCTCTCCGGCAACTGAAATTCTCGTGGCCAGCTCAGCCAACCGGCACCTTTACCCGCCATCGACTGGGCAAAGGATAGCGCCTCGAATAGAGCGTGAAGATGCAGATCCCGCTCCCCATTGCGGATGAACTCCTCCAATGCTGGATTCTGAACCTGTTGGACCGACTTCCAGATCGTGCCCAGAACGCGCAGCTTGATTGCTGCGACAGCCTCGTAGTCGACCAGGGAAAGCTCTCGGAGCATGGAAAGCTCCGTCTCGATGTCAGACGAGGTGACAAAACCCTCCACCTCGTCGACGGCGATGTAGAGAGGGTTTAAAAACTTGCGGTTGGAAGGTTCGTATGGACTGCACCGGTTTGCCTCGTAGAGGAAACCGGCATGCAACGGGTTTAAACCAATGAAATCGGCGCCAAGAGCGCCGGCCATCGAACAGATCGCCCACAAGTCCTTGAAGTCGCCGATTCCCCAGTTGCGATTGGACACTAATTCATACAGTTGCAGGCTGAGGCCCCAGGCCGGCCGCTCTATGAGGTCGGCTGGTACATGACAGCGATCCTCACCATCTGATGATTTGCACGCAACATCTTCGCCAAGCGCAGCGAGCATTCTGGCGAGGTTACGATCGGAGACACGAATTAGGCGGCCCTCTGGGGATGGACGAACCAATTCGATCCCCTTCTGCCTTGCCAGGCGCCGGAGCGACGAGGACGCTTCCTTCATTCTTGACCTCCAGTCAGTGCAGTCGTTCTGGTTTGATGTTGCCTCTCCGAAGGTCGGAGCCGAAGTCGTGACGGTGTCACGTCAGCCTCTTTGATGGGTTTTTCGTGCAGGCCGAACTCAAGAGAAAGGCGATCGTTCCCGCCGAATGGGGCAGGTCACGTCCCTTTAGACCGCGTGCGTCTATCGTCGGGGAACTTTCATCATCAGGCGAAGTTCCTGAAAGCTACCGGTTGAGATCTGCGGCCTTGAGCACGAAGGGCTCGCTACTTTTCTGATCGCCAACCCAGTCTCGTGTAACTTGAGGACCTCGACGATGAAGAATTTAACAACAAGCGGGATGATCCTCATTGTCGCTAGTTTTATCATCGGGTGCAGCACGCAGGATCCCGCCACAACGCGAGCGGCTCCCACTCCTTTGCCAGGCAGCCTGACTTACGGCGGCAAAGTCGTCCATTCCCCCTACAAGCCTGGAACGATCGTCAAAAACACCTTTCTCGGGCAGTTCGGATACCGTGTCTTCGAGCGCTATGTGGTTCAGCCCGACGGAACCTTGCGGCTCACCTATCAGACAGCGGGACCTGACTTTCTTTGGGACTGAGCTCCCGCTGCGCAACGATGCGCTCGCCTCCTGAGCTGGTGCCACGGCACTTCGCGCCGGCGCTGTCGGCGACCATTCGGCTGCATGCAACAGCGCCAATGACGTCTAGGTGTTGAGATCATCCTCGGCCTGAGGCGATCTACCGGAGGGAATTGCACCTAGCGCCGCTTACCCTGTTCCTCAGCTTGCAAGCGAGCAAGGCGCAGCCGTGCGGTTTTGACCTCGCGCAACCGACGCTCCAATACGAGGGCCTCGCGCGCCGCTTCGCTCGTTTTCTCCAACCGTTCAATCTTTTCTTTGGCGGTGCCGACGACTCTTTTCCGCTTAATATCGTATGTCATGGTGTCATCTCCTCGAGAGGAGATAACGAGCTCGCCGGCAAAGAGATGCAGTACGATACCGGACGCTCCCCCACCATCATCGGTTTTCCTCATCACCGACAGCTTCTTGATGATGTTCTCGAGGGCGCGACGGCACCTTGATGCTCAAGGTTCGTCTTCATAGGACGCGCTCATTAAAAACGTTGATATCACCCTGAACGCTGTTATGTTCTCTCTTTGTTTCGACGCGATTTTTACGGCCGATCCATTGGGCTCCTTGAAGCTGGAATGAAAGACCTAGGCTCCTCCCCCATCCGAAAAATCGTCCATGTCGACATGGATGCATTTTATGCGTCGGTCGAGCAGCGCGATAATCCGGAACTACGTGGCAAGCCGATCGCCGTCGGTGGATCGGCAGCGCGCGGCGTAGTGGCGGCAGCGAGTTACGAGGCGCGCGCCTTCGGTGTTCACTCGGCCATGCCTTCGGTGACAGCCAAACGAAAGTGTCCGGAACTGATTTTCGTGCCTCCACGCTTCGACGTCTACAGGGCCGTGTCCCAACAGATCCGCGAGATTTTTGCGGAATATACGCCTGTTATCGAGCTGCTCTCGCTTGACGAAGCCTATCTCGATGTCACCAAAAATCTCAAAGGCATGGAGGTCGCCACCGAGATAGCTTCGGAAATTCGGGCCAAGATAAAACAGGTGACCGGGCTCAACGCGTCGGCCGGTATTTCCTACAACAAGTTCCTCGCCAAAATGGCAAGCGACCTCAACAAGCCGAACGGCCAAGCTGTCATCACACCGAAGAATGGGCCGGTCTTCGTCGAAGCCCTCCCCGTCAAGAAGTTTCATGGCGTGGGCCCGGCGACGGCTGAAAAGATGCACCGGCTCGGGATCGACACCGGTGCTGATCTCAAAGAGAAGACACTCGAATTCCTTGTGGAGAATTTCGGCAAATCGGGACCATATTTCTACGGCATTGCCCGCGGCATCGACGAGCGCGAGGTCAAGCCGAACCGGGAACGCAAATCAGTCGGCGCCGAAGATACTTTCTTGCAGGACCTCCATGCCTATGGGCCGGCCCGCGAGGGGCTGCAGCCGCTGATCGAAAAAGTATGGGCTTACTGCGAGGCAAACGGGATCGGCGCCAAAACGGTGACACTCAAGGTCAAATATGCCGACTTCAATCAGATCACCCGCAGCAAGACGGCTTCCACACCGCTGTCGGCGATCGACGATCTCGAAGATATCGTCGATCTGCTGCTTTCGCCGATCTTTCCGCCTCGCAAGGGCATCCGCCTGCTCGGTGTCACCCTTTCCTCGCTGGGGAGGCAGACCGTTGCAATGGAGCCGCAATTGAGACTGGCGCTTTAGAGCGAAAGCGCTGGCTGGTCAGAAGCGCCCGAGGTCAGTTTGATACGGAACGTCCCTGCAGGCAACGGTCGCAGGATCTCGTCTTCCGGGAGAAGACCATCGAGCCAGGCCACGCTTTGCTCGCGTGTCAGCACCGCCATCTGCCGATCGTGGTAGGGCGCAATATCCGCATTCGCCTCGATGGTGAGGATGGCATAGGCCTCCGGCCAACCCTCGGTCGCCGGCCGCCAGATCCCCGCGAAATAGAACCAGTCGCTGTTGGCGAGCGAAAAACTGAAATTCCTGTGGCCGAACTCGGAAGCCGGCACCAGACAGCGGTGGGTCGGAAATCGCCGGCCTTCCGATCGGACGACATAGACGGAACGCGCACCGCCATCTCGGGCACGAAGCCCCCAAGGCAGTTCCACCATCTCCACCTCGCCGTCATGGCGCCTGACGATGATCCTGCGCTTATCGACAGGGCCATCGGATCGAAAGGTCATCGCTTTCATTATGGAGAACATATCAGGAACCAACGCATCGGACAAGATCGAGCGCTCGCCCGTGCTGTCCGGCCGCCGACCATGGATGATCAGGATCCCCTCGTTCTGCTGGAGCGCGCGCGATCCGAGCCTATATTCCACCTTTAGCGGCTTGGCCGTGAGCGATCGAGAAACTTGAAGGAAGACCAATGTGCAATGATTACCGATTGATGGTGGATGCTGCATCGATCGCAAAAGACTTCGCCGATCTTAAGATCAAGATCCGGTTCGGTGAAGGCATTCCGAACCTCCAGGCCCGCGAAGATATCAAGATCACAGACGTCGGCCCGATCCTCCGCGCGATCGACGACAGCGATGAGGCAGAGCTCGTACAGCGGCGATGGAGTTGGCCGGGGCCCAACAAGCGACCGGTCTATAATTTCCGCTCCGAGGGGCGGGAGTTCACGTCCAATCGATGCCTGATCGTCGCCGACGGCTTCTACGAATTCACGGACCCGAAGGACCCAAAAAAGAAGCGCAAGGACAAATGGCTTTTCACCAAAAAGAACGAGCCGATCTTCTGCATCGCGGGCATCTGGCGCGACACGCTGGATGTGGGTCAAGCCTTCACAATGCTGACGATGGAGCCCGGACCAGACATCTTGCCCTACCACGATCGCCAGATCGTCATCCTCGAGCGGAATTCATGGGCAGACTGGCTCGATGCGACTGTGTCAGCACAGTCGTTGATCAAGCCGCTTGAAGCAGGGACGTTATCGGTTGAGCATGTGGGGTAATCCGCACAGCGGCAACACCGAGGGCCGCTCCCTCAGGAAGAACGCGCTTGGTACGGTAAGAGTCCAACCTACGCTCTTGCCGAATCGACCTTGATTCACGGTTGTCAAGCTGGGAAGATGGCGTTGTGCTCCAAATGAGACAATGGCCGATGACACAAGATCTGACCCACGGCATTTATTCTCCCGATGACCTGCGCGTCATGCGGAATGTCTTCACCAGGGTCAGTATGGAACCTTGGTTTTCATCCGGTGCGGCGAATAAGGCCGGACTTGCCCGCTACATCATGCGGATGTATCGGCGAGGGCTTGTGTGCCCGGAGCGTCTGGAAGCGCTTTGCCGCACCGCGGCACATGAGAAGTTCTCGCGCCACTCGGGTCTTGAAGGCTTTCGATTGCTGCTCGTGGAAGATGATTACTACACTGCAGCGGATGCGAGGCAGCGGCTGAATTCGCTCGGCGCCGAAGTTCTGTCAGTTTCCTCCGTTGCTGCAGCACTCGACATCGCCGAGCATGAACATGGTCTCGATGGCGCATTGCTTGACGTCAATCTGTCAGGTCAAATGGTCTATCCGGTCGCGGCCATCTTGAAGATGCGGCAGATCCCTTTCGCCTTCGTCACCGGATACGATGACAGGCTGCTGCCGCCATTCTACCGCAACGACAAAGTTTTTATGAAGCC
This sequence comes from Rhizobium sp. BK377, assembly GCF_014193935.1. Taxonomy (NCBI): domain Bacteria; kingdom Pseudomonadati; phylum Pseudomonadota; class Alphaproteobacteria; order Hyphomicrobiales; family Rhizobiaceae; genus Rhizobium; species Rhizobium sp. BK377. Next base: position 193,712 of record NZ_JACIAC010000007.1, on the reverse strand, counting down.
AGCCGACTGGGCCATCGCGGCAAAGCATGTCGCGCGTCGCTCGCGACTTATGGCAGCATGAACGTCTAGAACGATCATGGAATATCTTCTATGCAGCCCGGAATGGTGCCGCAAATTACAGGTCAGTTGATATCAGCCCGACTAAAGTGCCTGTAGCGCTTAGGATCATGCGCCGCATGGGCTTGAATCTGTAGAATTAGACCATCGACCACAGCACCGACCAAGGCGCCATCCGCCCCGCCGCAAAGGCCCCGACCAGGAGAATCGGGCTTTCGTCGATGACCTCTTCATCAAATTCGACAGTCCTGCCACTGAGATTTGCCATGAGCCGCAGCCTGCGTCCAGCCGAGAGAGCCCATTCAACGGTCAGGCCGCCACCGGCTGACAAACGATAGCGCCCACTGCCGCGGACTATGTCCATCAATATGGGCGCGATCCGCTGGCGCCGCAGAGCAACAAGCTCCCGATAGAAATCGAGCCATTGCCTGGAATTATCCGATTGAAGCTTCGTCCAATCGGGCTTTGCAGAGAGGAAGGCAGCCTCTGCCGTCGGATCCGGCAGTTCGTCGGCATCAAACCCGGGAAGACGGGAGAGTTCCTGACGCCGACTGCGACCGCGTCGTGCCTGTCGACATCTATGTGCCCGGGTGCCCGCCGACCGCCCACGAGCCATCGCAGGAGGCTTTCGATCCGACCGTTGAAGCCGATAACGTTATATGTCGCGGGTTGGCCTATTCTCGACCGATTTCCGCTTCGACCCTCTTCCGGGAATTCCCGGCGGTCTTCACCGCTTTTTTGACCGTGTCCTTTGACACGCCTTCCTTTTTCGCCTCGTAGCGCACTTCGTGATCCTGCCCGGCGGCGACCTTAGCTCGATCCTGTGCTCTACCTCGGGACGCGCTTGCCATTTGCATTCCTCCTGGTGATTTCGATCGATGGAAACGAACGCCGATTCAAGAAGTTCCGAACTACGGCCCAGGGCACTTCCCTTAGATGCCGCAGCAATCGTCATCATGGTCGATTGCGGCCGCCCGCATCGGCGATTTCGTCTAGTCGGCCATCCGGCGGGTGCGGCGCACGGTCATCTCGTCAACCATGGCGGCAATGGCTTCCAATCCGTATGGCTTTGGGACGAAGACGGAGTGGCCGGGCAGCTCGTCCGCCCGGAGACGATGTCCACCCGACGCGATGATGACCGGCACGTCTCTATGGGTGGTCGAGATCATCTTCGCCAGGTCAAGGCCGCTCAAGCCTCCGGGCATGTCGACGTCGGTGACGACGGCGTCGATCTTGCGCTGTCCAAGCACTCCCACGGCTTCGAGTACGTTAGCCGCCTCGATGACGTCGAAGCCTTCGTTTGCAAGGGTGTCGGCAAGCACCATCCTGATGAGGAACTCGTCTTCGACGATGAGAACCGTACGCTGATACATGGCAGTCTCCGCTCCTGGTTACGAGATGAACTCGTTTGTCCAGATTTAGATCGCCCCTCGAAGCAGAGTATTTTCCAACATATTTAATAAAATGCGAATGTTCTGACGCGTTGCGGGGGAACAGCAGGTGCTGACGATTTTCGAAGGCGGTTTGGCGAAGAAGCCTTAGTTTGCCCCGCGACGACGTCCATGGGATCGGCCGCAGTTTCTGTTCGTGATCATTCGACCAGGTTCTGCGCGTACTCTTCCTGTTCCGTTTATTTTGCCTGCATTACGGTGATCGTCTGATCGTTTCCAAAAGGCGCTCGCAACTTCGCACCACGTTTTTAACCGGCGCGGTCGCGACGCCGAGCAGCAGTCCAGCCTCTGCCGTTCCAGCCGATGCATACCACGGAGAAAGAGGCGCGGGGAACACGCCAAAGGTCAACGCCTCCCGGGCAATCGCTACGTCAGGCGCTCCCCTGGGCAACCTGAGCAAAACTGAGAGGCCTGGAGCCGACACGCGATCCGGACCGACGACATCACGAAAATAGTCTAGGACCGGCTGTCGTGCTGCGGCGTAGGCACGCTTTGTCCTCCTTAGGTGCCGCATGTAGTGCCCCTCGCGGATAAACTCGGAAATCGCGAACTGGACCGCCGGCCCAGGAGGCGGAGCCAGACAGGCCGCCGTTTCGGCGAAACGCGATGCGAGCTCCACTGGTACGATAATGAAGCCGAGCCTGAGTGTCGGGCTTATCGTCTTGCTGAACGAGCCGATATGGATGACACAGCCACCGCGATCGATAGATGCGAGCGCCGGAGCGGCTCGTCCGCGAAGTTGCAGCTCGCTCAGATAGTCGTCCTCGACAATCCACACCCCGTTCTTGACTGCCCATTCGAGAAGCTGAAGACGCCTCTGAAGAGACAAAGTCGCCCCGAGCGGCGCCTGCTGTCCCGGCGTCAAAATTACGAGCTTCGCCGCGGGATGATGACGGATACCATAATCGACGTCCACGCCATCCCCGTCGACAGGTATTGGGACTGGAGCCACATGAGCCAGCTCGAGTCCTCGCCTCGTCCAGGGAAAGCCGGGCTCCTCGAACCATGCATCGTGCCCTTGCAGCCCAAGAACGTTGAGGGTCAGACCAAGCCCGGCCGCGAACCCGTTGGTTATGATGACTTGCGATGCCGAGCAGTTTATGCCGCGGCCCACGGCCAGGTATGCCGCGATCTCCCGCCTCAGCTCGAGCTCGCCGCGTGGGTCCGGGTAGAGTGGCACAGCACTGACTTCAGCACGAACCGCGCCGGCGCGCAGCCGTGCGAGCAATGTGGACGGGAAAGTATGGGCTGCCGGCACGCCCATTTGGAACAGCGCGGGTCCCTGAGTCATCTCGAGATAGGTCTCAAGGAAGGAGCCCTTGTCGGGCAGAGGTTCCTTGCGGGGAACAGCGCGGGGGCGATCGGCGACATGCGTTCCCGCGGCCCTCGACGCTTCGATCAACTGGGCGGCCGCGAGTTTCTCGTAGGCAGTGCGCACAGTCCCGCGCGAGACGCCGAGTTGGACCGCAAGATCCTGCCAGGATGGGAGCCGCGCTCCCGGCTGCAGCACGCCTTCCTCGATAGCCTTCGCGATACCTCCGCGGATCTGCTCCGACAGCGATAGCTTGTTCGACCGGTCTACGGTCAGTCCCAGCGATTTATCCATTCGGCCATGGTACATCATTTCTTCGCGTTCTTGGTTCTTTTTTCTGGCTCAGAAAAGCGTCATTTTCTGGGTGTCACTGAAGGAGACAAGACTATGAAACCAAGGATCATCGCCGCCGCCATAGGGGCGATCGCCACCGCGATTGCAGGCCCGGCGCCCGCTCACGACGCTGAACGGGAGACGGTCACGCCCAAGTTCGCCCAGGCGATCGCGAACATTCCCGGCAAGTCGATACGAGCGGTGGAGGTCGAGTATGCCCCCGGCGCTTCCTCGCTCCCGCACACCCATGCCCCATCCGCCTTCATCTACGCCTACGTTCTTTCCGGCGAGGTGGAATCAAAGGTGAACAACGGTGAAACGCGCCGCTACAAGGCCGGGGAAAGCTGGTTCGAGGCACCGGGGGCGGTTCATTCGATCAGCCGCAACGCCAGCAATACGGCTCCAGCGAAACTGCTCGCGGTATTCGTCGTCGATACCGACGACACGAAGCTCACCACACCCGTCAAGTAACAGAAGGAACTCGAACGATGAAAAGGAGATTGGATTACAATCAGGTGGCTCCAAACGGCGCCAAGGCCCTCGGCGGCGTCTATGGCTATGTCCTGCAGAGCGGCCTGCCCGGAGAGCTGGTAGACCTTGTCTATCTGCGCGTATCGCAGATCAACAACTGCGCCTACTGTCTCGACATGCACACGCGCGAACTTCTCAAGCGCGGCGTGAAGATCGAGAAGGTGGCACTGGTCCAGGCGTGGGAGGAAGGCGGAAACCTCTTCAGCGAGGCCGAACGGGCCGCGCTCGCCTGGGCCGAGAGCGTGACACTGGTCGCGGAGACCGGCGTACCTGACGACGCCTACAAGGCAGCGCGGGAGGTCTTCGACGAGAAGCAACTCGTCGATCTGACGATCGCGATCAGCCTGATGAACAGCTATAATCGCATGGCGATCAGCTTCCGCAACACGCCCCAAGCCGTGCTTGAGGCTTGATGGAGGACGAAGCATGGCCGTCGTCGAAATTTCCGGAATAAGGATTCCAGACAGCAGGCTCGCCCGCGAAGCGACCGAGTTCATCCGGGAGGCGGAGAGCGCGCTTCTGTTCGAACATTCGACACGCGTCTATTTCTGGGGCGCGTTGGCGGGGCAGCGGAGAGGCGTGCGCTTCGATCCTGAGCTCCTCTACACGGCGGCGATGTTCCACGACGTCGGCTTGACGGCCGGCTTCAAGGAGAGCCACCTTCGCTTCGAGGTCGACGGAGCGAATGCTGCGTGCGATTTTCTGCGCAGCCACGACATCTTAGAAGACGACATGCAGAACGTCTGGCTCGCGATCGCCCTGCACACGACGCCCGGCATTCCCGAGCATCTGAATGCCATCGCTGCGCTCACTGCCGAAGGCGTGATGATGGACCTGGTGGGCGCCGGCTGCGAGCGGTTCACCGAGATGCAGCGGGCGGCCGTGGAAGCAGCATTTCCACACACTCGCCAGTTCGCGGAAGACCTTCTCCAGGCACTTTACGAAGGCCTGAAGCATCGACCGGAGGTCACACAAGGCACCGGCCTCGCCGACGTGATGGCGGACAAGGAACCTCATTTCCATCGCCGCGACTTCTGCTGCCTGATGCGGAACTCCCGGTGGACGTGCAATGACTGCAACGACAGCTAAAGAAGGATTGAGCTATGCGCCGTTCTTCGTGTCGAAGGCAGCTATCACTCGTATGCGGCCAGGCAGCGCCATCATCAACACGACTTCGATCCAGTCGCTCCAGCTTTTGAAGCGAAACCTGGATCGAGGTCTATTGGCGTGAGTGGACCTTCTCCTTCGGGTCTCTGCCGCGGGCCTACAAAGTATCGTAAACGAGATGGCGAGACATTTTAGCAGTTCCGAATCTTCATCCTTGACTCAATCAATAATGAGAACATAATAAGAACATCCTACGGGATCGAATGGGCCGGGCGGCGACCTCCTTGTTTTACACCAGAGAATGCTGCCCGGCCCTTGACCCTCTTCTAGGAGCATCACCAATCGAAAGGAGGATAACGGCGATGAGCAACTTGCCAAACGATAAATCATGCGAAGATGAGCTTTATGATGATCTGACTGGTACGTATTGGACGCCACCAGAAGCTTTGAACATCGATCAGATCCATCCCGACATTCGCGCGGTGCTGGTCGAGGCTTTGAGGCGCCGCGGTCCCGCACTGCTGGTGACAACAGAAGGACATGAAAATTTTGAATTCTATGCAGCGGGAACCGTCGATATGGCGTCTTGCATACCAGTCGGAGGATTCACGATCGCAATCGACAGACAGAACAATCACGCTTGCGGTGTCTGCCACTGTGACGGCGAACTCGGCCTTACCACACCGATGAAGTTCGCTTTTAGGGGTGACATCGATCTCGCTTTTGCGGATTTCTATAGTCTCGCCAGAGATGAAGGCTACGTGTCCTGATGGCCGAGCCCTGATCGATGCAGATCGGGCGATCCCACGGTTGTCGAAAATGAACTGTGCAAAGAAGCTTGCGCGCGGATCGGTAACGGGCCGATCAGTCCTCGTCAAAATGCCGAGCAACCACTGCCACCACGTTGAAGCGACCGCGAGCCTGGGCTGAAAAGCGAGTGGGCGAATTCGAGATACCACCTTTTATCGTGGCAGCCTCTCCTGATTGCAGGGTAGATAAGTATCAACCTTTCATTAACCATCCGTCCTTAGGCTCCGGGGAGAGGAGCAAAACGTTCAGGCAACTTTCGAGGAGGACACCATGTCGCTCGTAACCGCGCCCGGTAAAATTCGCCTCTACGGCAACCATGCCATCCTGATCATGACGGAAGGAAACCTTCATCAGGCCGTCTGCATCACCGACGATGCGATGCCTGCCGGTGAAGGTGACGTTATGCAAGGTCTTCTTCAGTGTCTTCATGTTTATGAGGGTATCGCCGATCGGAAATTCTCAGACGGCGAATTGGCCTATGACGGACGGGTGTGGATTACGTCCTCGGACATCAAACCGCATTAACGAGCGACGCCGCTTTCCATTCGTCAATCGGCCATCTGACGGGCTGTCGAAGGAATAGAGGCCACATACAGCGATTGCTGTCGCGGGCGCCGGCCTCTCCGCCTGAGCATCGACATGCGTCTCCAGCAGAAAATTCAACGGTGCGGCCTCAGGACAGGAACCGCTCCAATGCCGTCAGGCTGTTCACGAGCGCCTCCGCATCGTCCCACTAATAGATTCAGGCGAGAAGATATTTGAGCTCATCCTCCAGCATCTCTTCCGTAACGTCGATCCACGAGGAGTTCGGCGGGCCGTCACTTCCGTCTGTCCGGCGATAGCCCCGTTTCCTCAGGCGATCCTTTATGTCGAATGGACTGTGTTCGAAGAAGAAGCGCATGAGCAAATTCCGGCGGTCGCCTTCTTGGTTATCCGTCGCGAGGACGTCAAGCAGAACAAAATAATCGCCCGTGATATTATTGCCTCCCGAGCCGGTCTGAGCTTCGTTGTCGCAATCTCGCAGATTGCGTTGCCCTGCCCCGTTATGGCAGACCAGCACAAATCGATGACAAAAAGGCAGTCTACTCGGACCTGAGATGAGAGGCTGCCGTTACAGCGACGAAAGCGTGGGCTCGTCCCTCATCATGGACCTGTTATGATTGCCTCTCTTTATGCCGATTATGTTCAAGACCTGAAGGCAAAGCTGGACGATCTGTTCGAACGGCCTGACCGCTATCAAACCTTCGACCTCCACGTGGAGCTTGCGATGGGCGCGGCCCACCTCATCTACGAAACAAAGAGGCAGAAAGGGCAAACCGATAGGATTGCCTACTCCAGGACGCCGCAGCGCAACGTTCAGGTATCGCCAGAACTCGCCCAACAGCGGATCTCGTCGTTCCTGGCGATGCAGGGCCATATCGCTTTGACCGGCGAGCCAATGATCAGCCTCAATGAGGAGTATCCACATGCTGTGATCAGCTTCGAACATCGCGCGAGGGGCGCGCCCCTCAAGAGTTCGATGAAGATGATCTTCGTTGGCGTAAATGATCCCGAAGATGCCCGCCGCTACGTTGAAATCGCGGCAGAACCGGCTGCCGTCGTCACGACGCGACCGCACCATTCCAAGAGGCTCTGGGAGTGGAGGTAGGAGGAGCCGTATCCTAAACGCTTCGATGAAACGATCGCGGTTTCAGCAGATGCGGCCCTAGGATTTGGAACAAAAATTCGAGGCGGAGGTTCTGACACAAGCCACGCACGCTTTGCCGTCCCGTGTGCCGAGGTTCAGTGACGATGACAGGCAAAGCCCCGACCGGTTCCCAAATAAAATCTGGCATACGGCGCTACCAGGTCGGAGCCGAGATCATGTCCGGCTCAGTTTCATTCCGCACCTGGGCACCGTCGCACGATCAGGTTTATCTCGTGCTTGATGATAGCGCCGAATACCCGATGCAAGCCGAGGAGGATGGTTATTTCCGGTTCGATCTTATAGATGGACGGCCTGGACTGCTCTATCGCTTTCGTCTGGGCGACGGGAGAGACTTACATGCTGACCCGGCATCGCGTTTCCAGCCGGAGGGGCCTTCCGGCTTCTCGATGGTGGTCGATCATTCGCGCTATAATTGGAGCGATCGTGACTGGCGAGGCGTCGAGGCGGACAGGCAGGTTCTCTACGAGTTCCATATCGGCACCTTCACGAAGGAGGGAACCTATGCCGCTGCGGCCAAGAAACTTCCGCTGCTGAAGGACATCGGCATCACCTGCTTGGAGATGATGCCTGTCAACGAGTTTAGCGGAACCTTCGGTTGGGGCTACGACGGCGTGCTGCCTTACGCGCCAAGCCACCTCTATGGTACGCCCGATGATCTGAGATCATTCGTAGACGAGGCCCACGCTGTTGGATTGGGCGTGATACTTGACGTCGTCTACAATCATTTCGGTGCAGGCGAGCGATATGCCGACTTCACGTCCGACTATTTTACCGATCGCTACACCAATGAGTGGGGCAGATCGATCAACTACGATGGCAAGAACTGCCACGGTGTGCGCACCTTCATTGCCGGGAACGCGGCCTACTGGATCGACGAGTTTCACTTCGACGGCTTGAGGATCGATGCAACGCAGGCGCTCTTCGACAGCAGCGACGAGCACATCTTGGCGGTCATAGCACAGGAGGCTCGCGCGGCAGCCAATGGCAAATCCATTTACCTCGTCGGCGAGAATGAACCCCAGGACACGCGCCTGGTTAGACCGCCGTGTCGGGGCGGCCTTGGACTCGATTCCGTATGGAACGATGATTTCCACCATTCCGCCGTCGTTGCCCTAACAGGAAGGAATGACGCCTATTACCACGACCACCATGGAATGGCACAGGAGTTCGTTTCGGCAGCAAAATATGGCTATCTTTTCCAGGGGCAAAGGTATGACTGGCAAAACGCGAGCCGCGGGCGGCCGGGCCTTAATTTGACGGCGGCGAGTTTCGTTCATTTCCTGCAGAACCATGATCAGATTGCCAATTCGGGCACAGGTGAGCGGATCGCAAACCTCTCGTCGCCTTCGCGCATGCGGGCGATGACTGCGCTCCTCCTGCTCGGACCGCAGACGCCGATGCTGTTCCAGGGTCAGGAATTTGGTGCCTCGAGTCCCTTCTTTTATTTCGCGGATCAAACTGGCGAGCTCGAAGCGATAGTGCGAAAAGGGCGCCTGGACTTCCTCAGGCAGTTTCCGAACCTCGAAGATGAAGCTTTTAGCTTGGTCATGCCGAAGCCAAGCGACCGTTCTACATTCGAACGCTCAAAGCTGGACTGGAGCGCATTCGACGGCAACAGCCATATTGTTGCTTTGCACCGTGATCTGCTGCGGCTGCGACGCGAAAGCGGTGTATTCGCACCAGGGAGAGGCGAACGCAGCGTATCTATCGATGGAAGCGTGCTTAGCCGTTCGGCCTTCCTACTGCGCTATTTCGCAGGAAAGGAGGCAGATGAACGTCTGCTGATCGTCAATTTCGGCGGGAGCCTTCTGGTCTCCAGTCTGCCAGACCCGCTCTTCGCACCTCCCGAGGGCTGCCAGTGGAACGTTGAATGGTCGAGCGAAGACCTTGCCTACGGAGGATGTGGCAAACGACCGATCGACGTTCAGCGGCGGTGGGTGCTCGATGCCGATTCCGCGCTTGTTTTTGCCCCGCGGCGTGCTCACCGATAACAAACCCATGATGACAAATCCCTTCGGCAATGGCAGCAAGCGATTTCGAACGTCTGACACTCCAGTTGCTGTGTCAGCCGAGAGCCAAATACAAAGGCAACAGGTCGGATCGATCAAGACCGGCGCCTTCTGAGAAGTGGACCGTATCTATCGTTTTTTCGTCACGCCTTCGCGGACTTCTCGCAGTGTCGTCGAAAAGCTAAGCTCGCCGAACGGTCGGATGGAATGCTATTTGCAGCGGGCCAGCCCCCACGCAGGTGCTGGCGTTGTACCAAGCGAACGGCGTGTTTTAGTCGGCGGCGTCCAATCACATGCAATCGTTCTGCAGGCCGGGGCAAAACCCGCAAAGACATTTTGCGCTCGACGAGACGCCGCATACCGTTCGCTTCCTACCCAAGTCGAAGAGAACGCTACTAGCTGGAGGAGCTGTCGATTCGACCGCGCGAACGTCGGTAATGCCGCAGTGCCTTTGCACGGTTCCCGCAATCTCCCATGGAACACCAGCGCCTGTTCATCGCCCTGCTCTCGTCGATGAACAGGCAGCCGCAGCCGCGATCATCCTGGCACTGCCGGATACGATGCGCTTTAGGACCGGTCATGAGGCTTGCCGCAGACGTGGTGATGGGTTTGAACAGATCCCGATCGCTGGCTTCGCGGAGATCCCAGGCAAGTTCGCTCGCCCTCGCCCAAAGCCTTATTCCATCCGCGGGCCGAACCAAGTGAGCGTTGAAATGCTCGAGAACCGCGATCGGCGGGGCGACATCTGCGATGCGGGCGACGAGGAGCTCATAGATAGCCTCGCGCAATGCAATCGCCGCCTCGTAGGTTTTGGCGCCATCATGTTGATGCGCGCGCCAGCGCACATTGATCGGTGCCAACTGCTGCTCACTCCCAGCCAGGTTGGCCGTCAGCCAGTGCAAAAATGCCTGCGCGTCAGGAAGCCGCTCCTCACGGGGTGAGCGCAACCGCCAAGCCGCTGTGTTCACAAACCGGATCGCCAATTCCTCTTTGGGGTCACCGACGGCGCTTGAATGTCGGTATTCTAAGGAACTCATCACTCGGATCCACGTTTGAAGCCTAACCCTATAAAAGGTTAGGACCAGCCATGATGCTTTCAAGGACGCATATCACGATTGGCGCGGCCTTTGCCGCGATCTATGTCATTTGGGGATCGACCTATCTTGCCTTAGCTTTGGGCCTGCAAACGCTGCCACCGTTTCTTTTGATGGGCATACGCTGTTTGATCGGAGGCACCATTCTCTACGGCTATGCGAGGGTAAGGGGTGCCCAAAATCCTTCAGTCCCGATGTGGGCTGTCGCGGCAGCCTGTGGCCTGTTCTTCTTCGTCGGATGCCACGGCGTTCTGGCATATGCGCAGCAACACGTTCCGTCCGGCGTGGCCGCTCTGGTGCTGGCAACCATGCCATTCTGGATAGTACTCCTGCAGGCCTTCATTCCCGGAGGTGACCGACCGACCGGAACAACGGTGGCGCTCCTTGTTCCCGGCATTGCAGGTGTCGCTCTCATCGCTTGGCAGGGAATATCCGCCGATGCAGGCGCGGTGCACCTCATGGATCTCATTTTCCTGCTGGGGGCTTCACTGTCCTGGGCGATCGGAACAGTCATATCGGAGCGCTATTCCGCTAAGTTTGCCTCAACCGGGCTCGCGGGGATCGAACTGCTCGGTGGCGGAGTTGCGCTGGCGGCAATTAGCGCGCTGTCGGGCGAACTGGACGCACTGCAGCCGAACCGGATCTCCGCCGTTTCGCTCGGTGGCTTGGCTTACTTAATTCTGTTCGGCACGGTGATTGCCTTCGCGGCATATACCTGGCTTCTGAAGCGAATATCGCCCTCGTTGGTCGCCACTTACACCTTCGTCAACCCGATCATTGCCGTTGCCCTGGGCTGGATGTTTCTCCGGGAAAGCGTAACGACGCCCACCCTCATCGGCGCAGCCATGATCATTATCTCGGTTGCCGGGCTGTTGCTGACCCAATACAAATCAGCAGGCAGGGACAGAACGCCCTGTTCTGGCGAGCCTCAACTACTGCGACAGCGTTCCTGAGAGCGTTCCGCGCCACCTCGACTATCGCCGGCCGCCAATCCGCGCAGGGAAGCCAAAAGCAAACTTGAGCGGGCCGCCGCCATGATGGAGCATCCCTCATGCCAACAAGCTTCGCAGTTGAGGGAATACGAACCGATGCCCAGGTATTCCCTCGTACGGAGTATCGTTGATTTATGGAACTCGGCGAGGAACTATCCCCATTGCGCTGGAGTGATCTCGAGGCGCCGGCATAATCGAGCTGATTATTCGGCGCCAACACCCGACCTATGGCGCGGCGGTTTAATGAGGTCCCACTAATTGACGTTTAGGTTTTAGTTAAAATGCGATTTACCCTGTTTGCAGATGAAAAGGCACGTTTTTGGCAGATGACGCGTTAACGCGCCATGCAACACATGTACCGCCAATGGCTAATCTCCGCTCAAAACGCGACAAGCTATCGCGCCAAGTTCATCTTGGCGACGGAGATCCTGAACTCCGATCTGTCTTCCTATGAAATTCAAAATGCGTCGCGGCGCGTCGTTAGCGCACTCGAAGCCGTCATCGACCTTCCCATTGCCAGTGCCGACGTGTTGAGAAAGGCACGAGAGCGCTTCGACGCATTGACGGAACTGCTCTCATCCACAGAACGTCTGGCAACAGGCGACGATGCACATTATCGGGACCGCGTCATCGTCTGCGACGTCAGTAACTGAAAGCTGATGTGACAATTGGTCAGCACGGTTGGGACCGTCATCGCCCTCAGCCGTCGAGCACGGCTCTGACGCGCACCGCCAGGTCCTCGAACGAAAATGGCTTCGGCAGCAGGTGAACGCCTTTATCCAGCCGACCGTGATGGACAATTGCGTTGCGGGAATAGCCAGTGGTGAATAGGGCTTTCAACGACGGCTGTAGCTCCCTTGCCTTGGCAACCACGTCTGCACCGCTCAATCCTCCAGGCAGGACCACATCCGTGAAAATCAGGTCCACCGGCCCGTTTGCCAACAGGATCTGCAGTGCCCCCGGGCCGTCCTTAGCTTCCAATACGCGATAGCCGAGTTCCTTGAGCGATTCCACGGAATATGCTCGTACGTCAGGATCGTCCTCGACGACCAAAATGGTCTCGCCAACTGCCGCCTCGGGAATTGCGAGAGGCTCGGCGGTCTCCTCGTCGGAATATTCCGACGATAGGCGGGGCAGATAAATCTTGACCGTGGTCCCTTCTTCAACCTCGGAATAAATCTTCACATGCCCCTTCGACTGTTTCACGAAGCCGTAGACCTGGCTGAGCCCGAGGCCGGTACCTTTGCCCTGTTCTTTGGTGGTGAAGAACGGCTCGAAAGCGCGAGAAAGGGTTTCGGCATCCATACCCGTTCCGGTGTCCGAAACCGAAATCGCGGCGTATTGTCCCGGTATCACTTCAACGTGGCTCGCTGCGTATGCCTCATCGAGATGCGCGTTGAAGGTCTCGATCGTCAACTTTCCGCCGTACGGCATCGCGTCGCGCGCGTTGATGGCCAGATTGAGCAAAGCGCTTTCGAGCTCATTCGGATCGGCTTCCGTCTTCCAGAGTCCGCCGGCGAGAACGACCTCGAGCTGAAAGAGCTCTCCCAGCGTCCGATGCAAGAGCTCAGACATCCCCCGGATCAGCGCGTTCGCGTCGATGGGCTTCGGGTCAAGCGGCTGGCGCCTGGCAAACGCAAGAAGGCGTTGGGTGAGCGCCGCAGCACGTTTGGCGCCATTCATTGCCTGCGAGGCGGCGCGCCGGAGCCGACCTGCTTCCGGCGGCAGGTTCCGCGACAGCGTATCTAGGTTTCCAACAATGATCTGCAGCAAGTTGTTGAAGTCGTGCGCAACGCCGCCTGTGAGTTGCCCGACCGCCTCCATCTTCTGTGCCTGCCGCAAGGCGTCGGCATTGCGGGTGAGTTCATCGGTTTTCTGTCTCACAAGGTCTTCAAGATTGGTATTTAGCTCCTTCAGGGCCTCCTCTGCCCGCCGCCGCTCCAGCAACTCCCGTTGCGCCGCCTCGAAGAGACGTGCGTTGTCGATGGCCACCGCCGCTTCGCCGGCAAGGCCCGCCAGCCCACGCTCTGACGCTTCGTCGAAAACTCCGACGTCGCCATGACCGAAGAACAGGCCGCCGATCACCTCGCCGGTTCGAGAAATGACGGGAACCGCCAAATAGCTGCGGACCGGAAGATGCCCCTTCGGCATGCCCATGTGAGGAGGGTTCTTGCCGAAGCGCGGATCCTGCGTGATGTCGGCGGATCGGACAATGCCTTCGCCGTCGAACGTCGCGGCAAAGACCTCGGTATTGCGCGGCATTGGGAATCCGGAGAACAGCTCTCGCGGCACGCCCGAGAGCGAATAGAGCATGTAACTCTCGCCGACGTTATTGACCACGTTGTAGAAAAATGCGCCGAACTGTGCTCCGGTCAGTTCGACCCCCGCGTCCGTCACCAGTTGGACGACGCGCTCAAGATCGGTTTCCTTTGCGAGGCCGGCCCCTGCACGGTTAAGAACCTCGAGAGCTCGTGTGCGCTCGCGGAGCGCGATCTCCGTCCGCCGTTCCATGGTGCGGTCTCGTAGGATTTTGACGAAGCCGATGAGGTGTTGCTCATGGCTGAAAAACGGAGTGGTCTCGCCGACAGCCCAGATCCGCCCCCCGTCCCTGCGCAGGCGCCATCCTTCCCCTCCCCCCTTACCATTCGTTCTCGCGTCCTCCAGCTCAATGGCAAGCAGATCCGACGCGCCTTCCTCTGGGGGGAAAATCTCGACCAGCGTCTTTCCGAGCATCTCCGCCTCAGTCCAACCGAGCAGATGGGTCGCTCCTTGGCTCCAGCTCGTTATGACACCATCAGGATCGAGCGTAATGACGCCGGTATGTATGGCGCTGTCGAGAACTTGCTGAAGACGGTCAGTGGGCAATTGCTCTGATGAATTCATGGGTGTCTGTCTTGGCAAAAGAAAACCGGATGACGATATAAAGAGGCAAGGTTCCTCATCTGCCTTAACTTCAGCGTTGCCGGGTTAACTACCTGACGCCATTCTTGTTCCGGAAAGCCTTTCGAAGTGCCAACATGCCGAGATCACGATGCTGGGGGCGAGCATAATCCCCAGGTCTGGTTGACGCGATGAAGAACCTCACCAATTCACACTCACCGGTCCTTCCTGGCCCATCGAACCTGGTGCTGACGTTGACGTTACCATACAGCGAAGTGTTGCGGGAACCTGCCTCGTGCCATCGACGCCAAGTTCGATCCAGGTTTCGTCAGGATCGGCGGGGAACGGCATGAAGCCGTCTGCTACGCGACGTCCGGTTCGATTATTCCGTTGCAATAACTGTCTGTTTTCGATGCCTGTGAGACGGCAGCTGTTAATCAGCAACAAAGGTTGACCGCATACCGCTTTTACGCGAAAAATTGATTATACGAGAACCTCCAATGTACTCTCCATGGAGAAACTTCCGTTGCTCGTCCATGGAAAGCCGATCACAGATTAGGACGAACAGGACAACGTGGGATCAGAACATCGGTTACGAACGCCTGAAGTTACGTCAACTTTCGTCATAGAGACGTCATCAGGGATGAAGTATGGGCCACCTCTCGCTCTCCGACAGCCCCAAAGCCGTTAGCCTGAACTCCTTAGTCTATCGGTTCTCACGCGCGGTCGTAAGTGAATGACGTCAACAAGGTCGTTACAAAGTTGCTGGCCCGCTCCTTGACCAACACCTCGGTCCACTCGTCTGTGCCTCTTAGCCTTAGATCGGTTTGAATGCTGTCGACGGCGGCCTCTTCAATCCGCTTAATGTGGCCGTTGAAGGCTGCCTCCCCGCCTGCATGATAAAGGTCACGAATGACCATGCGCAGGATTTCCTGTATGGCGATTTGCCAGGCAGTATTGATCGCCTGGAGCTCGTTTGTATTCGGTGCCATCGGTGGCTCCCAAGGTGTGAGTAATGTGAATGGCTGACTGGCTCAACTACCGCAGACTGGAAGTGGAGCCGAAACTTCAACTGCTTACGCTTGCCTCGCCTTGCGATTGGCATATCGTCTGTCACGCTCGGCTTTACGTGCCGCTTCGTCTTCGATGACCCGTGCGATCCGGGCATTTTCGGCAGACTGGCGCGCCTCGTTCTCAGCGAGGATGGTAGCCTGCGCAGCTGCTTGCTGTTCAGCCGCCTCTGCTTCGAGCCGAGCAGTCTCCTCAGCCTTGAGACGTTTCCGTTCGGCGCTTCTGGCCTCACGCGCTGCGACAACCGAAATGCGCTCGGCTTGACGTGCCAGTCTGGTAGGCTCAGCAGCAGTTTTCGCGGCGCGGTAGGCACTGAGGAGGGATGCCTTGGCGTCCGCGGCGGCAGAACGTCGATCGGCGAAATCGTTATTTCTGGAGTTTTTCAAGTATTTTCCTGACGTGAGTTGGGAGGTAATCAGCCGCCCTTGGAAGGCTTCAGGGGCGCGGTAGTTGAGGCGGCAAGTCGCGCAGCCTCTTCTTTGGCCAGACGCGCCTCTCGAAGCCGCAAGGTTTTAGCGCCCCGGGCCAGTGCCTGCGATGCAAGTTCTTCGACCGCATTGTTCTTGGAGAAGAACTCTGTCTGGAGATTCCCAAATGCGATCTCGGCCTTGTGGCGTGCCTTACTGTATGTCTCTGTCATCAGAACTTTAGCTTTCCGTTGTGCGCCGAAACGACGAAGGCCAGGCAAGTGCCTGGCCTCCAACTGATAGCGTGCTTCCGGCAGTGCCAGTACATCCGTGGTCAAGGGAAGCAGATATCGATTAAGCGGACTGAAGATTGCAGGCCGACATCTTGCCCGACTTCTTGTCGCGCTCAAGCTCGAAGCCGATCTTCTGGCCTTCGAGGAGTTCGCGCATGCCGGCGCGCTCGACAGCTGAGATATGAACGAAGGCGTCAGCACCGCCGTTGTCAGGCTGGATAAAGCCGAAGCCCTTAGTGGAATTGAACCATTTTACTGTGCCAGTGGTCATGATGAACCCTTTCAAGCATAGAGTGAGGGACCGCGAAGCAGATGCGACGCAGCGGAGAACCGACTATTTTTGAAAGAGAAGTTCGCTTAAAGCGCGGTGCCAATCGCGCGGTAGACAAAGCTCGGCAAGCAAAAGATCGATGACGTTTTTCTACACGACGCAGATAGTGGAGTCAACGCTTAGTGTTGAAAACTTCACCATCGCCTATGGGTTGTATCTGTGCAAACTTCACGTCGGGAATGTTCGCGATAATGCCCATTCTGCCGGCGCCATGGACCGCGTTGGCGTTAGGTCAACGACGCCATCGCAGGATCCTCCTGTCTCACTAAATGGACTGTAAACCGCCTGGCCGTGTCCTACGCCCGGCTCGCCCGAACGCTCAGCCACCAATCTTCCGGCCTTCCCATGCAGCGACGTATGTCGCCGACGATGGCGGCCCCTTACCATGACCCCTGCCATCCCTGGAACACTTTAACGGGATGGAAGTTCTCTCCTCGAGATCAAGCCGATCTCTTACGGAGGAATGCAACATGCCATCTACAAGTGGATCACAGACGAAGGGCGGCCCAAAGTCGGGCAGTGGCACTAAGAGCGCGTCGGAAAAGAGTTCTAGCTCCTCCGGCAAGCAGGGCGGCAGCCACGAGCAGCATGTGAAGGCTGGAGAGCAGAGCCACAAGAATACCAAGTAGACGCCCTGCGCGACACTGAGGCCCTCGTTGTTGACAGGTAAATGAACAGGCGCGGAGCCAATCCGCGCCTGGGCTGCACCAAACGATGACAGAATGCGTTGTTCAATCAGCGGGGTTAACGTACCACGACTTAGGTGATCGACGACGCAACGGCCCAGTTTTGCATCGAGGGCTGCCAGACCGCGCGGGGAAGAGCATGCGAGCTTCCCCAGCGCGCGGCGTTGTCTTCGCGATCGTGGAGGTCTTCTTTGCCTATGCGGGCTTTCGCGTCGACGCTCAACAATCAGGCAGCACGGGGGATGCCCTAGCCCGGGTCAGGCAGCTCCCCTTCGGCGCCGTTCTCTATCTCGCGGTCGCCATAGGACTTGGCGCGTTCGGGGTCTATAATCTCATCGAAGCCCGCTACCGCATAGTCCGCGGCCCGTCTTTTGAAGAGCTTAAGCATTCCATCCCGACGCCCTAATTCACGCTTCTCGTGTCTCGATAACTCCAGGGCCCCTGCCCGGCGCCGAAAAAGAGATCACTACGACTTCTGCCGGGAGGACCGCGTCCGATCGCGATGTTGCGCGGCAGGCCCCCGGCGAGCACGGCCTCGATCATCGATCTGGATCCGGGATCAACCAGCTCAGGATATAGATCCCAAAGGGCCGCACCCGTTTTCGTGGACCTTCGTGCCCACCGGAGAGCATTTGATCAGTTCCAGGCTATGGCCATAGAAAGAAACGAGCTCATTAGACTGACCGGACATGGGCGCGCCAGGTTGGATCATTCATCCCTACCTCGTTGTCTCATGTGGGAAAGCTAACATGCCGTCTGAAATATCCAATCAGGCCTCGCTGATTACCAGAAGCACATCTCGAGAGCGCGCCTTTCAAAGACGGCCACAGGGCAACCGCAGCGCTACGCGCATCGTGATCAGCTCACATGAACCAGCTGATGACCATTCCGCCCAGGCAAACAGCCATCGCAATTGTGGAAGTCCATCCTAACCAGCGCAGCCAGCCCTTGGACTGTGAAGTCGCCCATGACCTCCGCTGGGCGGTCATCATCATCATAACTCTCATGACCGGAACGGCCACGGCTCCGCTGATGACCGCTGTTCAATACAACGCCCTGATTGACTCGCCATCCGTACCTTTTAAGGTGACGTCGCAGTCGGTACGGCGCTTCCTGACACCGTCGAGGTCCACACAATCCCCGATCAACCTCATTACGGTTATGTGGTCGTCAACAAAAAGCATGTGCTCATCAATCCGAAGACCCGCACGGTGATTGAGCTCATCAAATGAGTTGAAAGCATCGCGGGCCTGCTTCCAACGCCCGCGATTTTTCTATCATTGAACGTTTGTCCGCATTAGGAAAGTTGACTTCAGCTTTGCATCCACCGCAGCTAGCCGCATCAGACGACGTCGTAACCGCAGGGTCTCCTTTGGGCATTCCAGACACGAAGGAGCAAGTTGATCGTCGAATTTCGACCTCATCATTCGCGGTTGATCTTCACGGTTTGCTGTGCTCGTCCCCGGACCAAGACAGCGTTGTATTCTGCGAAGACCCTTCTGGAGCACAAGTCGAACCACGAAACACGGGTCGCTTCGCAATATAGACCGAAGCATCACGAGTGACAGATAGGTTCTCCGAGCTTGCTGGAACTCCCAAAACGCATATTTTTGCGTGGCGTCGATTGCACTACCGATCGCGTATCGGGGGAGCTGCGGATTTGCGGCCAGCGAACGCCTGACGACCTCCAGCGCACTTTTGCCCATTCGTAGGTGATCGGAAGACATGCTGCCGGGATGCTTTCGATATCCCACCAGCCGTTCGGGAACGACTTCGATGAAGTAGCGTGAGGCTAGCTTGAGCTCGAAATCAAGGTCTTCGCATCCTCCAATACCGGCTGCGGCATACGAGCGATCGAATCCGCCAATCGAAAGCGCGGCATTCCGCCGGACGAGAAGCGCGCTTCCGTTTCCTATATATTTAACATTCAGATGCCGCGCATAGATATATCCTCTCGCGACGTTGGAACTGCTAGGGCAAATGATCTCGTCGTCCTCGTTAATGATATAATGCAGCGTGTAAACCGCAGCCCAGTGGAAGGACAACCGGGTGAGAGCGTTCACCTGTTTTTCGATTTTCGTCGGGTGCCACAGGTCGTCCGCATCAAGGAATGCCACAAATCGACCTGATGACGCCTCGATCCCGGTATTCCTTGCGGCGGCGACACCGCTGTTCGGCGTGGACAGGAGGCGAATCCGAGAGTCTGACATCGCTATATTCTTGACGAGTTTTGGCGTGTCGTCCGTGGAGCCGTCGTTGACAACGATAATCTCCAAGGCGGCGTAGGTCTGGCGCATAGCCGACCGAAGCGTGCGCCCGATGTAGGCGGAAGCATTGAAGGCCGGGATGACTACTGAGACCAGAGGCTGGCTAGAACAAAATGTGTCTCCTCGATTCTCGCCTGTATACGAAAGCATTGCAGATCTCTCGCCACGTCAACCAAAAGGTTACTCTCGTAGGGATGAAGGGACTGCATTTCGATTTCTGCGGTTTTCATAAATTCAATTCAGAGCAAGAAACGCGCCGCCGACATCGTTCCGACATCGCCTTCAACACGCCTACACTCTAACTTTGTTCTGCGGACGCAAACGGACTTTGGTCCGACGTAGATCCTCTACTTTCGTGGAAGAGGGCGGACATGTCAGTCCGGACTTTGGTGAAGAACATGAAGCGGCCGGGCCTGGCATCGAGATCTGGTCCTCGGACATCTTTCATGCGAACCGCAGCAGGGGCGCGGGCGCGCGCGATCTCAACCACGCATCCTAATTCTCAAACCTTAGTCGGGGATGCGTGAGACTCAGGCCCTAGACGTGGAACCGCTTGTGGTTGGGGAGTGTTTCGATTGGCGGCGCGAAAGAGCGCCGCACCGATTTTTCAGCCGCCTGGAGACGAAATATGCGTCTGCTCATTGTCGAAGACGAACCGGAAATCGCTCTGATGATTGAGGACGTCGCGGTCGGCGCCGGATTCGAAATCACCGGCATCGCGGGAACAAGTCAGAAGCTCTGGAACTCGGCTCCGAAGCAGACATCGCCATCATCGACGTCAGGCTTGGGGATGGCATCACCGTGGCACCCAGTCTTATCGAGAACCCCGAGGGCCGAGCTGTCGTCACCATACCGGAGAGTCCCGAGAGGATAGTGGACGCGTTGTCCATGGCAGCCAGGAACGCTCGCCCAGGAACCCATCGGGTCGCGAGCGGACCAACCTTCCAGTGAAAGCTTGAGGCGCCGAACCGAATTCAAAAGGGCTCTGCGTCACCAGAACTGGTGCCGGCGCCCCCGCAGAGCATTCCGTCAGTGGACGACGGCAATAACGGGAGTTCCGACTTCCTCCGCAGCACGAAGGAGTGAGGAACGTATTTCCTGTGCTGGGACATTTCCTTGAATGGCATCGAGACATGTCCTTACTGCCGCGATGCCATGCGGCTACAAGAGCCTCTTTTGGAGCGTTTGCCCGAAAGGCTTAAGGTGTTCGGCAATGCCGAACAACAGAATTGGTTTCGGCCCACTAATTCGAACGGCTCTCCAGTTGTAAATCATTGTCATCGACCCCGGCATCGAGGCCGTCTCAACAACGCAAAAGGAAATCAACCGTGCGCAGACTTGCTAACAAGACCGCCCTCATAACCGGGGGCACCAGCGGCATCGGCCTTGAAACGGCTCGCCAATTCGTCGCCGAAGGCGCGCGCGTCGCCGTGACGGGCAGCAGCGCTGCCAGTGTCGAAAAGGCGCGCAAGGAGCTTAGCGAAGACGTCATCGTCATTCTGTCCGACGCCGGCAACGTCCCCGGTCAGAAGGAGGTGGTCGACCAGGTCACGAAAGCCTTCGGCCACCTCGACATCCTGTTCGTCAACGCGGGCGTCGCTCAGTTCGGTCCCGTCGAGAACTGGTCGGAAGCGGACTTCGACAAATCGTTTTCGACGAACGTGAAGGGCCCCTATTTCCTCATCCAGGCTCTCCTGCCGATCTTCTCGAAGGGCGCCTCGATCGTGTTAAACACGTCGATCAACGCGCACATCGGCATGCCGAACTCGAGCGTCTATTCGCTGACGAAGGGTGCCCTCCTGACGCTGGCAAAGACGCTCTCGGGCGAGCTGGTCGGTCGCGGCATCCGCGTCAACGCCGTTAGCCCTGGCCCGATCGCGACGCCGCTTTACGGAAAGCTCGGTATGTCGGAAGCCGACATGAAGGCGATGACCGAAGGTGTGCAGAACCAGATCCCGGTCGGTCGGTTCGGTGACGTGTCGGAAGTGGCGAAGACCGTGGTGTTCTTCGCATCGGACGAGGCGTCCTATATCGTCGGCAGCGAGCTCGTCATCGACGGCGGCATGAGCAATCTTTAATCGACGTCCAACCTTACAGGAGCAGAATATGCAGATCGATCTCAAAGGAAAGACAGCCCTGGTGACAGGGTCCACGGAGGGCATAGGCTACGCGATCGCTCGGCAGCTCGCGAGAGCGGGCGCGGACGTTGCCGTGAACGGCAGATCCGAAGACAAGACCGCGAAGGCCGCCGAACGGTTGAGAAACGAGGGTGCCAAGGCCAGCGTCACGGCGGTCGCGGCCGATCTCGCCACCGCCGAAGGATGTAGCGCGCTTGTATCGAAGCTGCCGCATGTCGACATCCTTATCAACAATGCCGGGATCTTCCAGCCAAGCGACTTCTTCGATACCAGCGACGAAGTATGGGACCGGCACTGGCAGGTAAACGTCATGTCGGCAGTTCGACTATCCCGCGCGTATCTGCCAGGCATGCAGGAGGCAAACTGGGGCCGCGTCATCTTCATCGCGTCGGAATCCGGCTTCAACATTCCCGTCGAGATGATCCACTATGGCGTCAGCAAGACGGCCGACATCGCTGTCGCCCGCGGGCTTGCGAAGCGCATGGCGGGTACCGGAGTGACCGTCAACTCGGTTCTTCCGGGTCCAACATTGTCTGAAGGCGTCGAAGCTATGCTCGCCGACGAGCGTGAAAAGACCGGCAAGCCGATCGAGGAGGTAGCCGCGGAATTCGTCAGGAAACATAGGAGCAGCTCCATCATTAAACGCGCGGCTAGCGTCGAGGAAATCGCCAACATCGTAACCTATCTGGCTTCCCCGCTTGCATCAGCCACGACCGGTGCTTCCATGCGTGTTGATGGCGGCCTGATCGATACGCTTTGAGAGGAGCAAGTCCCTGAACGCGATGTCCGCGGACGAGTAGCCGGAACTGAAACCCTTTCGACTGGGTTCTCATCAAGGGAACCGCGCCTGCCTACTCGCGGGCGTGGCTGCTTGAATAGCTCAGCGCGCGTTTACTCGACCTGCTGTTCATGCAAAAAACGTACGCAGATCGTTGCTTAAAAGCTTTAGATCTATGCAAAGCCGTAAGTGCGTCACATCCCAGATGGGCACCTCACCTGCGATGATGGATTTGATCAGTAAAGTCCAAAATTCAAATTTATATTGAAGTGTCGCAGCGGCTGGGAAAGGGTGCGATTGCGGCGGTCAACGACCGTGACGTTGGTTCCGGCGCGTTACCGGTTCGATCGCACAAGCCTGGCAGCCGAAACCGCCGCAAATGATGACGATATGGCGAGAGACGCGGCGTTCGGCCTCACGGCCAAGTCGATCGTTATTCGAAGTCATCATCCGCTCCGTCAATGGCTTCAAGGATGTTGCCTGTAACCGATGCATCATGTCGGAAGGCCGAAGCAGCGCAGCAAAAGCAAGTCTTCAAGCGCAAGGTTTGGGCCGAATAGAAGAACCGACCACACCGGTCGCGTCGCCAAGACAAGGCCGAGACCGAAAGCATCCCAGATTAACGCAGTGCGGACTTCACGTAGCATCTCAGCCATGGCGTCGTCTCATGAACAGTACGCCGATGGCGACCATCGCCACACCCCAGACAAGGAACCCGAAGTCCCAGAAGAACCACTCCCCGCGAGGAACGGTTTCGTTGACGTGGTGCAGGCCGAGCACCTGGTGGTCGATAATGCCTTCGCCAAGGTTGAACGCTCCGAAACCGATGAGCATCGTCGCGAAGAGTTCGCTCGCCGACCAGCGGAAATGGCTGAGGCGGCCAGACCGCCACAGGATGAAGAGGCCAGCAAGCACAAGGACATACGTCCCGGAATGGAAGACCCCGTCCCAGAAGGTGTTTAATTCAAGTTCCTCGATCGTGGTGATCGGATACCAGGAACTGAGCATGTGGTGCCATTGAAGAAGCTGGTGAAGAACGATACCGTCGAAGAAACCTCCGATCCCGAGACCCAGAAGCAGCCCCGCGGACAGCGGGAAGCTTCGTGTGGGCCGCCGCTCTATTCCTATCATCAGAGCACCCTAGCCGAGACCGCCGCCTCACCAAACGCGAGGCGGGCAAGGTCCGGGCTACCTTGCGCGATCGCGTCGGCGCAGCGATGCTTGGCGACCGCGTATTCCGATTGACTGCTAGCCGGCCAGAGGTGCAGGAGCGCCGCCAATGCCGCGTCCGGCGCGTCAATGCGTTCTCGCATGCCGTTGCCAATCCGGACGAAGACGGGCGATTGCCAGGTCACGGGGAAATCGACGTCGATGACCTTGTCCATGAAAGACCTTCATTTGTTTCGCCACGACAAACCTTCACATGGGGTGCAAGTTCCCAAGGCTCCGAGTTGTGTACGGAACCGAACGGGCCGCACCGTCATCTCGGCGGCCCGGGAACTTTGTCTTCTCCTTCAGGTTAGCAGGCCTCCACCCCAAACCCAGGAGAGACGAATGTTCTACACCGACAACAAGCTGCAATTTCCGGTTCGCGTGGAAACGCCCGACCCGCAGTTCGCACGAGCCCTGCAGCAGGCCATTGGTGGCGTCGAAGGCGAAATCCGCGTTGCTATGCAGTACTTCTTTCAAGCCTGCGGCGCCCGGGGCGACCCGAAATTCCGCGATTTGCTGATGAACACGGCGACTGAGGAGCTCGGCCACATCGAAATGCTGGCAACAGCCGTGGCACTCAACCTCGAGGGCGCCCCGGTCTCGATCAAGGACGAGGTTGCCGCCGACCCGGTCGCAAGCGCCGTCCTTGGCGGCCTAAATATGAAGAACCTTTTGTCAGCCGGTCTGTCGGCGATGCCCGTCGACTCCGACGGCGTCCCGTTCGATATGTCCCACATTTATGCGAGCGGCAATATCGCAGCAGACATGACAGCGAACGTCGCGGCCGAGTCGACCGGCCGTGTCCTTGCGACCCGCCTATACAATCTGACGAGCGACCCGGGTATGAAGGAAATGTTGTCGTTCTTGATCGCTCGCGACACCATGCACCAAAACCAGTGGTTGGCGGCACTGGAAGAGCTCGGCGGATCGACCGGCGTCTTCCCGATCCCGAATAGTTTCCCTCAAGAACAGGAAAACCAGGAGTTCAGCTACGCTTATTTGGGTTTCCAAAAAGACGGGTCACCGTCTGCGGCAGGCCGCTGGTCAGAAGGTCCATCTGTCGACGGTAAAGGCGAGTTTGTCACGGTATCGATGAAGCCGCTCGGTTCGCAACCGGTCCTCGGCCCGGCACTGCCCAACAGCGGCGCTCAAGCCGAACAAATGTGACAGCCGCGGCGGGCCGAAGCCCGCCGCCGTCTATCTTCATCAATCGAATAGCATGCGCTGCCGATCCAGCTAAACAGCGGGCCTACTCAGCCACGGGCCCGAGATCAACTTAGATAGCGTCTGGGTGACAGCAAATCCCTCGACCGCTGTCGTTACTTGTTCTCCGATGCGAGTTCGCCCGGTTCGCCGCCCTGTGAAGGGATGGCACTCGACTTTTTCTTGCCTCGTCCGCCAGGAATTCCAGTCGCGCTAAGCGCGACCGCTGCTCAGCTCTTCACCGATCCGGCCGCCATGCCGGCCAGGAAGTAGCGTTGAGCAATTAAATACAGAACCAAGAGCGGGAGCGATCCCAGCACGCTCATCGCCATCATTTCGTTCCATTCGAACGCATGCTGACCCATAAGAAGCTCGATACCGATCGGGACCGTCCGCATGTCCATCGACTTCGTCAAAGTCAGGGCGAAGAGGAATTCGTTCCATGCCAGCAGAAAGGTATAGACCGCCGTCGCGACAATTCCAGGTACAGACAGCGGGATGATCACACGCCATAGCGCCGTCCAGCTCGACCCGCCGTCGACAAGCACCGCCTCGTCGAGTTCCTTTGGGAAGGTATTGAGATAGCCGGTCATGAGAAGGATCGCATAAGGCAGGGTAAAGACCATGTAGGTCAAAATCAGCGCGAAATAGGTGTTGAAAATACCAAAGGCGACGACCATGCCAAAATAGGGGATCAAAAGCGTGATCGGCGGCACGGTCTGCGTGCTGATGATGAAGACGTTCAGCGTTTTCTTGAGCCGGAATGTGTACCGGCTGAAAGCATAGGCCGTCACGATGGCGATCAGCACCGTGAGAACCGTTACCACTCCCGCAACGAGATAGCTGTTGATGAAGAAACGAACCTTCGTCGGGTCGTTGAAGATCGCAAGATAGGCGACGCTGGTGAAATGGTCCGGCAGCAGCCGCGGCGGCAGGGCAAAGATCTCGGTATTCGATTTCAAGGACGTGAAAAACATCCACAGGATCGGAAAGCCCGCGAAGACCAACCCGACCGCCAGCCCGAGATATGTCAGGAGGGTCGGTACGATGGTGCGACTGAGAGAGCGTTTTGCCATTGCCGGTCACCTAGCCTTCTGATGTTTGATGTAGAAATACGTGGCGCCCATCGAGATGAGCAGAATGAAGATTGCGCTCGCCGAGGCGCGCGAAAATTCATAACTCGAAAAAGCGAGTTTGTAGGTGTAGGTGCTGAGCACCTCGGTCGCGTAGATCGGACCGCCTCCCGTCGTCATCCACACGAGGGGAAAGACCTGCATCGTCCAGATGAAATCAAGCAAGGCGATGCTGATGATGATCGGCATCAATTGCGGGATCGTGATGTAGCGGAATTTTTGGAACTCGTTTGCCCCGTCAATGCCGGCGGCCTCGTAGAGATCCTTGGCAATGCCCTGAAGGCCGGCGAGAAGGCTGACCATGTAGAGCGGGTATCCCGCCCAAATATTCGCAAAGGTCAGCGCGTGCAGCGCGGTTGTCGTGGAAGAAAACCACTCGACCTTGAAGTCGATGATATGGAGCGTCATCAGAATGCTGTTGACGACGCCGTTGGGGTCCAGCAGCAGCCGCCAGATGATCGCTATGATCACCGCCGTGAAGAGCCAGGGCAAAATGTAGAGAACCCGCAGAATGCTTCTGATCAACGGATCGACACGCTGGCTGTTGAGCAGAAGGGCGAAGGCCAGACCGATCAGAAGATGGAAGATGACGCTCATTATCGTGAAGTAGAGTGTCTGTCCGACCGACTGCCAGAAAACAGGATCTTTGAAGATCGTCACATAATTCTGCAAACCGACGAAGGACGCGTCCTTTTTTGTGATCGCACCGTCCATCAGCGAATAGCGCAGGACGGTGAGCATGGGAAACAGCATCAGCAGGCAGAAAAGAAACGTCGCCGGTGCGACGTATAGATAGGGTAAAAGCCTCTTTCGCGTCTTGTAGGAAAGAATGCCGGGCCTTCGTACTTTAACACGCGTGCGGATCGATGTTTCTGTGGCGAGGCTCATGAGAGGTAATTTCTCCCTGGTCGTAACGCATTGCTTGGTCGCGGTGTAGCGGCAGCGTGATTGAAGTCTATCACGCTGTCGCTACCGTCTTGGGAGACTACTTGGCGAATTCGGCCAACCATTGCTTCTGCGTATTGGCGGCTGCCTCCTTTGCGCCTTGCTGACCGTCGAACATCTTTTGAACTTCGACGTTCATCTGGCGCATCAGATCTTCGGCCACAGGCAGTCCGACGAATTCGTTGGCGAGCTTTCCGCTCTGGAAGATTTTGAAGGCTTCTTCAAACAGCGGATCTGACTTGGAGAAATCGGGCTTGGCGTGGATATTGCCCGGGAAGGCATTAGCGATCGACACGAGACGGCTGTTCACTTCCGGGCTCATCAGATATTCGACGAGCTTCCAGGCTTCCGCTTTGTGCTCGCTTTTGTCGCTGATGCCGATACCCCAGGAAGCATAGGGCAGCCCGCGCTTGCCAGTATAGCCGTCAACGGCTGGAAGGGCGGAGATGCCGAACTTGAGATCGGGGTTCCGCTGGCGAATGAGATTGATGTGCGCCAACGAGTCGATCATCATGCCGACACGTCCGTTGACGAACTCTTCGACCTTGTCCTGTTCCTTCTTCGCAAAAATACCAGGCGAGATGACGCCGGCGTCCTGCAGCGACTTGATGTATTCAAGCGTGCCGACCACGGAGGCATTTTCCAGATCGGGCTTGCCATCCTTCAGCATGGATGCTCCCGATGCCCAGACCCAGGACATCACGTCATTTTGGATGCCGCCGGGATTTTGCAACGAAAGCGGCAGCACCCAACCATATTGGTTCTTGTCTGCGTTGGTCATCTTCTTTGCGGCAGCGGCAAATTCGCTGCGGTTTGTCGGCATCTTCTCGACGCCGGCGGCCTTTGCCAGATCGAGGTTGACGAAGACCGGGTAGACGAACGAGGCAAGCGGGAACATGACGCTTTGCCCGTTGACCTTGATAATATCGGCGATCTGGCTCTGATCATATTTGGCATCAGCCATCAGGCTGTCCATCGAGGCAATTGCGCCCTGCTTTGCTAAGCCGTTAACCCATGCGCCGTCCAGGCCGACGACATCGCTGAGTGTCCCGGACGCGGCTCCGACAACGATCTGATCATGGGTGGCGGAATAGGGACCGCTGACGAGCGTCACCTTGATGTCGGGGTTTTTAGCTTCAAAGTCGTCCATGATGCTGCGCAGAGCGCCGGCGGGCATTTCTGGTTCCCACCATTGAATGAATTCGAGATTGGTCTGAGCAAAGGCGCAAGTGGCGCATAGTGCCCAGGCGGCCACCGCCGACTGAGCCGCCATGATATATCTTCTGACGTTCATGTTTCCCTCCCTAGGAATGATATTATTGCTCGATCCTCCCGATCGAGCTCAAAGTAGGTTCCTTGAGCCCTCTGGCTGTCAATGAAGAACTGCAATCGGAAAAAGCAAGAAGGCTCCAGGGGTGCTAAAAATGTCTTTAACCTATTGATTTTCGGACATTTTAGGTTTCAACCTCGATCCGTTTTTTTCTTTCCGAGATATTGCTCGTGTTGCATTTTTTCTTTACTTTCGTAAACAAATGAAAGGCGGGGCGTTCAAAGGAAAACAAATGAAAGGCTTTGAGCGGTATGGGAAAAGCAGGGGTTCGGTCGAATTGAGCGCCATAGCGATATCACTTTAAAGTAGCAATTCGGTGCAGCGACAACAAAAGAGAGCCTGGCGTCTGTGCCGGCGGCAAAGAGCGGCGATGATGGTGGCGAGCACTTTTAAACAATCGAGTAAGCAGGCGCTCCTGCGACCGCCTGCCGACCAGCTCCGCCCACCGCGGATCCTGTTAGATTGCCAGATGCGTCTGGGGATCGAAGAAATGCAGTTTGGCCACATCGATCGCCAAGTTGATCATTTCTCCCGGCTGGACTGTGCTGACGGCTTCGAACTTCGCGACGGCGTTTGCCGCACCGCTCAAGTCCTCGACGGCATCGGGATCACCGGAGTCGATCCGCACTGCTTCGATCTTCAGATGAACGATCAGCTCGGAGCCCAGTTCCTCGATCGATTTCACAAGGGCCGGGATCGTCGCGTAGCGTGATCCCGATTCCAGACCGCTGTCGTAGAGGTCTTCCGGGCGAATTCCGAAGATGATTGTCTTGCCTTCGAACGACCTCAGACCGGGAGATTGCTCGAATGCGGTCGTCGAGACCGGTATGGAAAAGGTTGGCAGCTCGATCCTGCCGTTCTGCAAGCGGCCTTCGAACAGATTCATTGACGGCGAGCCGATAAAACCCGCAACGAAGGCATTGACCGGCCGGCTATACAATGTCTTTGGCGTGTCGACCTGCTGAAGGACGCCGCCCTTCAAGACGGCAACCCTATCGCCCATGGTCATGGCCTCGGTCTGATCGTGCGTCACATAAATCGTCGTCACGCCAAGCTGTCTTTGCAGGCTGACGATTTCGGCACGCATCTGTACGCGCAACTTGGCATCGAGATTTGACAGGGGCTCGTCCATGAGAAAAGCTGCCGGTTCCCGTACCATTGCGCGTCCCATGGCGACCCGCTGGCGTTGACCGCCGGAGAGCGCGGCCGGTTTGCTGTCGAGCAGCGTATGCAACTGAAGTGTCTTTGCGATTTCATTGACCCGCTTCGTGCGCTCTTCCTTGTTCTTGCCCGCAAGCTTCATCGAGAAGGCAATATTGTCGAACACCGTCATATGCGGATAGAGCGCATAATTCTGAAAGACCATTGCTATGTCCCGGTCCTTCGGCGCGAGATCCTCGACATTCTCTCCACCGATGCTCAGGGTCCCGCTGCTGATCTCCTCCAGCCCGGCGATCATGCGCAATGCCGTCGACTTCCCGCATCCCGAAGGGCCGACGAGGATCAGGAACTCGCCATCATTTATCGTCAGGCTAAGATCCTTGATCGCGTGGAATTTGGTTCCAAAGGTCTTGCAAATTTTATCGAGTACAACAACAGCCACGGCACTTCCTCCTTAGTATCGTCGCCATCCAATCCTGAAGACAGCCCCTCCCTGGCGCTGTTTCGGATTGAACCGAAACCGTCATCTGCGCGTCACAAATCCGATCGTCCAGGACACCAGTGTGACGGATTCTCAGCCTGGCGGCACAACCGGCCTGGGAACGGGTGCATTTTCCCTCGCCAGCCACGCGAGACAGGCGCTTTGATCCGGCAGCGCAATGCGGCCACCGGGGCCAGTCACCGAGATCGCCGCTGCGGCAGTTGCATAAACGGCGCAGTCGACAGGCTGCTTTCCCTGTGTCAGCGCAAAAGCATAAGCGCCGTGAAAGCAATCTCCGGCGCCCGTCGTGTCGACTGCTTTAACCTTGTAGGCCGGAACATGCCAATAAACGGCGTCTCCCGCCTGCCTGACATAGGATCCTCGTTCACCGTCGGTCAGAACGACTGCGGTACGATCATCGGACCAAAGCTCGTGCAGGATCAACGCCGGATCGGTTTCGCAGGAATAAGTCTGAGCAAATTTCAGGGGCAATACCAGATGGTTGGACAGGCTCATCAATCGTTCCGTCGCAGGCCCGACCGTCCATTCAATGTCTGCCACCACCGCAAGGCCGAGCATACGGGCGCGCGCAACGATCGTATCGGCGTGGGTGGCATAGCCGTCGATCAACAGCACCTGAGCTTGTGCAAGAATTTTGTCGGTCAGGGCCTCGGAGGTTCCGTGCGGTACATCGTCGTCATAGGCGATAAACCTGTCACCTTCGGGTCCGACCGTGATCACCGACCGTATTGGCCGGGCGTCGGCGCGGCGCGGCGCAAAAGATATATCGACCCCATGCCGTTCGAGCTCGCGGGCGCTGATATCGGTGAGAGGCTGATCGCTCAGCCAGCCGATGAAACCGGCCCGCCCTCCAAGCTTTGCGACCGCAACAAGGGCCGTCGCGACATTGCCGCCGTGGTCCTGGGTGCGACTTGTCACCTTCCCCTTGCCGGCACTCAGCGGTCGATCGACATAGATGATATCGTCGATCGCCAGAGCGCCGAAGCCCAGAACCTGAAGGTTGTGTACCACCTGTCAACCGCCCGCGGCAGCGAGCGCCTCTTGCGGTGCCATACCGCCGTGAATGACGAACTTGAAGGCGCGAGCCGCCATCGTCGTGTCGCCGTGCCCCCAGAGGTTTCGACCCACCACGGCACCCTTTGCCCCCGCACGCAATGCGTCGAAGGTCTGCGTTAGTGCACCGAGCAGATTTTCCGTCTTAGGACCGCCAGCGATAACGATGGGAACCGGGCACGTGGCGACGGTTTCCTGGAAAGAGTCGAAATCCCCGGTGTACCCGACCTTGATCACGTCAACGCCGGTCTCGAACCCGATCCGCACAGCATAGGCAATTTCGTCCGGAGTGAAGACGATCTTGCCGCCGTTTGAATAATCACGGGGATAAACATGCGCAACGACCGGCATTTCAAAGCGAGCGGCGGCGTTGACCGTGTCGGTGAGCCAGCGAATATATTCGCCTTCCGTATTGCCGCGCACCGGAATGGCAACGGCCAGAGCATCGGCACCGTAGCGTACCGCATCCTCGGGGGTCGCGATTAACTGACGGATTCGGTCGTCCGGCGTAAAGCAGCCGGCTTGAATGACCAAGGCGGCCTTGCCGGCATAGGCGGGCCACAAGTGGCGCGCAGCACCAGGCTGAATGCTGATATAGTCCGGCTCTCCGGCCATCACCCGCTTTAGAGCGCCCGGCAGATCCGCCAGGCCGCCCTCTCGCACGTTGCCATAGCCAACGAAGTGGTCGACTGCGCCACCGAACAAATGCCCTGACGGATGTGAAAACAGCCGTGACAGGCGAATCTTGGTTCCAAGGCCCATTTCGATGCTGTCCCTCCACAAGTTTGATTGCTCGCTGAGAGCCTAACTCGAAAATAAACGAATATTCAATATTTCGATTCCTTTCGTTTTGATCTAAAATGACTTCACCGTGGACTGGACATCTACTCACACCGCCCTTCATCGCGTCTTTAGAGCACAAAGGGTTTCCGTGGATTTTCGATTTTCGAAAGCTAGGTACCGTCATCGAAAGGAATTCGGGGTCACACATGCTTGCGGAACAACGGCGACATCAGATCATGCTGGAACTTCAGCGGACCGGCCAAGCGCGCACCACGCAGCTGGCGGAAAACTTCGGCGTCTCGGAGGTGACCATCAGATCCGACCTGGAAATTCTGGATGCCAAGAAGCTGCTTATCAAAACGCATGGTGGCGCGATCGCATTACCTGCCAGCTCGCCCGCGGCCGCCTTCGAAGAACGGATGAACCGCAATTTCGATGCCAAGCGGCGCATCGCGCAGATGGCCGCACGCCAGATCATCGACAATCAGTCCATTGTGTTCGACAGCGGCTCGACACTGCTGCAGGTCGCCATGCAAATGCCCCCGGTCAATAACGTCGTGGTGGCCACAACCGCCATGAATATCGCGCAGCATCTGATGTATCGGCCGGGGCTGGACGTGCATATGATAGGCGGCCGGGTCTTTCCCAGCACCGTCAGCACGATCGTCTCGGATTCCGATAAGGCGGTCGGCGGTCTTGTCGCCCACCAGGCGTTCCTCAGCGCTCATGCCATCGATCACGCATTCGATGTCGTCGATGTCTCGGAAGACATTGCGCGCACAAAACGCAATCTGGTCCGCATGGCGAGGCGCGTCATTCTCGTGGCGGATTCCAGCAAGTGGGATATTGGCGCTTCGTCCAAGGCATTTTCGCTTTCCCGGGTCGATCTGATCATTACCGACACCGCCATGCCGCACGGGATTCGCACTCGACTGGACAAGCTGGGGGTCGAAGTGCGCTATGTGTAGAGGCGGCCACTGCCAATTGTTCTTCATGTAACAAAAAATTTTGCGCATGCGATATTCTCAGGCTACAAACGCAATTCGAAAGCCCTCACACTGACCGCCTTTGCGATATCTGACGCAGACGAGCCTTGGCGCAGTGCAACCAGAATCGCCAGTGAACAAGATGACGATCAAAACCATGGACGATTTCGCCCGCTCCTGTGGCGTTTCTCGTCCAACGCTTTCCAGGTATTTCGATAACCCGAGCAGCGTAAAGCCGGGAACGCGCAAACGCATTGAGGACGCTCTCTCGGCATCGGACTACCGGCCGAACCTGTATGCCCGCAACCTTAATCGCAAAAGGACACGGAATATTGGCATTCTCGTGCCTGTCATCACAGATCCATTCTATGCCGAAATGATCAACCGGCTGGAATTGCTCGTGCGTGGTGAAGGTTACTGGCCAATCGTCATTTCGTCTCACGGCTTGCCGGATCTCGAAGCCGAGGCTGTGAACACACTTCTGTCCTTGAAGGCTGCCGGTGCAATCATCGCGCCTCTTGGTCTCTCTTCCGAGCCAGGGATCTTTGAAAAACTCCGGGAGAGCATTCCCATTGTCTACTTCGATACGTTCATCGAAGGCGACACGCCCTTCATTGGCAACAACAACGCCCGAAGCGTTGCGACGATTGTCGACTATCTTTGCCGATCGGGCGAGCCGCCTGCATATTTCGACATTCCGCATGTCAATCACAATTCCGGGGAGCGGCTGGCAAGCTATATCGCCACGATCAAGTCGCTCGGTTTCGAACCGGTCGTGTTTGGCGCCACTGAGAATTATGGCTGGGATTTCGAACGTATGGGATACGAGCAGACCGACGCAATGATCGCGGCCGGAACGCTCCCGGGCAGGACGATTCTCTGCGCAAACGATCGCCTCGCCTTCGGCGCAATGGCAGCCGCCCACTCGCGCGGCCTTCGCGTCGGCCGCCGAAGCGACAGCGATCTTCGCATCGCCGCCCATGACGACCACCCTCTCAGCCGCTATACCTGCCCGCCATTGACGACAATGGCGCAAGACTTCAGCGCCATGGCGCGCGGTAGCGTCGACACATTGCTGTCGATGCTCGATGAAGACAATGACGCCACAAAGGTTGTCGCGCGAAAAATCATCCTCGACGGTACATTGGTGATGCGTCAGTCGGCGTGATCGACGAGGCTGCGCCATCCGGCAACCGCCTCTTCCACCGCTTGCCGCGCCGCCGGAATATGCCGCCCCATGGAAACGAAGCCATGGATCTGGTCCTGCCAATGCCGCAGGACGACAGGGACACCCGCCTCGGCAAGCCGGCGGGCATAGGCTTCACCTTCGTCTGCAAGGATATCATGGCCTGCAATCGCAACGAAGGCCGGTGGCACGCCCGCGACATTTCCGACACGCAGGGGTGAGACGCGCCAGTCACCGATATCGGCCGCATCGCGGACGTAGTGATCCCGGAACCAGCGCATCGTTGAGGTCGTCAAACCGTATCCTTCTGAAAACCTCACATAGCTGTCGGCCGTCTGTCCGGCATCGGTATTGGGATAGAGCAGAAGTTGCGCCGAGATTTTCTGGGCAACGCCATCCCGCGAGAGAAGCGACAGGACAGCAGCCAGATTGCCGCCGGCACTGTCGCCCGCGACGGCAATGCGATCTCGGTCGATACCGAGCGCGCTTGCCTGCTCCACCATATAGGCAAGAGCCGATACGCAATCCTCCAAACCCGCCGGGAACTTGTGCTCGGGGGCCAGCCGATAGTCAGGACAAAATACCGCACAGGCGCCGATATTTGCAAACCACCGGCAGATCTCGTCATGGGATTCAAGCGTGCCGACGACCCAGCCGCCACCGTGAAGGTAAAGAAGTGCCGGCGCATCCGCGTCTGGCGCACCCACGCCTCGATAGATCCTGACCGAGATCGGGCCGCCCGTCCCTACAATTGTTCTGTCCTCGATCGCCCCGACCGGCTCGCGATCGCCCTGCAATGTCGGACAACCCGCGTCATAGGCGGCGCGCGCCTCGTTTACCGTCCCGCGCTCAAAGGGTGGCTGATTTGCGGCGCGACCGAGCGCCAGGACATGCGCGGCGCCGGCATCCAATCGATCGTTCATCGTTTCACCTCAAGCAAGCAGGCTGCGGGCTTCGTCTTCGCCGAGCAGCGGCGGTTGTGCGACTGTACCCGCAATCACAACCGCGCTCCTGGCCTCACTGGATGCCAAGGTCGCCTCCATGATCTCGAGAACATGAAGGGCCAAATCGCCGGAGGCGCGCGGCGCCCTGCCCTCGCCAAGCGCGCGGATGAGATCGGCAACGCCCAGCATGCGATAATTGGCGCGGTCGGGAGCGCTATATGGCCAGTTCAAAGCGCCATACAACTCGCCTTCGCTTTCGAAATTCTTCCATTCGGCACCACGCTCGGAAAGCGAGACCGTTCCGCCGAACGTATCGGGATCTGGCAAGCGCAACGAACCTTCCGTACCGTGCAGCTCGATCGGATGATTGGAGTGCCGGAAGACGTCCCACGACGTGCCGAAATTCACCGTTGCGCCCGATTGAAACTCGAGAAGCGAGAGCACGTTGGTCGGCGTGCCCACTTTGAACCTCGTGTTCTTGAAGGGGCCGTCGGCCGTGATCAGCCGTTCTTCCTGGCCTTTCGTCGCCATTGCCATGACGCTTTTCACCGGCCCGAGCAGATTGACCAGCATCGTCAGATAATAGGGACCCATGTCGAACATCGGCCCGCCACCGGGCTGATAATAGAATTGCGGATTGGGATGCCAATGTTCCATGCCGCGGCCGAACATGAAGGCGGTGCCGCTGACCGGGCGACCGATCGCACCTGCATCCATCAGGCCTCGTGCGCGCCGACCGGCCGCTCCGAGGAATGTATCGGGAGCCGAACCCAACAGAAGACCGCGACGTCTGGCTTCAGCCACCAGCTTGCGGCCCTCGGCGGCCGACGTCGCAAGCGGCTTTTCGGTGAAGACGTGCTTGCCCGCAGAAAGTGCCGACATCGTCACGTCGAAATGAACGGCCGGGATCGTGAGGTTCAGGACAAGGCCGACTTCGGGGTCTGCCAAGAGCGCGTCGACCTCCATCGCCCGGATGCCATATTCCTTCGCCCTCAGCGCCGAGATGTCGGATGAGATGTCGGCACAGGCCCTCAATTCGACTCCGGCAAACAGGGCAGCATTACGAAGGTAGGTCATCGAGATATTGCCGCAGCCGATAACGCCGATGCCCAGCCTCGTTCCCGGATATGCTTTCATGAATTGGCCTCCCCACCAATTTCAGACGTTTCGCCCATCATCGATGGGGATCGCTGCCGCGACAATCGCTATAGACCATATTATTTCTTGACGCGCGATAAATTTTTATAAACCATGCGGAAAATCCATCGGATGTCATCGAACGCCTGAGAGCATCAAGGAATGAGGCATGAGTATCAGAGAGCTGAAAGTCGGCTGCCAGACATTCACCTGGGAAATGCTCGGGAAAAACTGGAATGGCGGCCCGGACGATCTGCTGGAAGCAATTGCAAAGGGCGGCTATGCGGGCATCGAGATCACCGACACGATGATCGGTCAATACGCAGACCGTTCCGACGATTTCGCCGCAAGCCTGAAGAAACATGGCCTGACGCTCGTGTCTTTCGCGATGGGCTCGAAAAGCGGCTTTACTGTCAGGCAAGAGATCGACAACGACCTCGGAACCACACAGCGCTGGATCGATTTCGCGGCCGCCTTTCCCGGCGCCCTCGTTTCGATCGGCTCGGCGACGGTTGTCTCGGAAGGACCGCGGGAAGCGAAATTCGAAATCGCTTCGGAATTCTACAATCGGGCCGGCGAACTGGGCAAGGCATCGGGCGTGGATATCGCTGTGCATCCAAGCTCGCACCACAATACGCTGCTGTTCGACCGTGCCGATTATGACCGGATCTTTTCGCTTATCGACAAGAACCTCGTCGGCTGGGTGCCCGATACCGGCCATATCCTGCGCGGCCATGGGGATATTCTCGATACGCTGCGAACCTATCAGGACCGCATCCGATATCTGCACCTCAAGGACGTCGATGCGAACGGCAAATGGGCCATGCTTGGCAAGGGGGTCTGCGATACGCCCGCCGTGATCGACATCGTCGCCGCTGCGCCGCGCTTCAATGGCTGGCTGGTCCTGGAAGAGGAATCAGACACGGCCGCCGCCAATCCCGTGGCAGCCGTCCGGGCGAACCGTGAAACGATGCGCCGCTACGGCGCCTGAGGGAGAAGTCATGATCCGTAAGGAAGACCGCCGGCTGCGTGTGGGCGTGCTCGGCTGCGGCCCGATCGCACAGTTCGCCCATCTCGAATCCTGCGTGAAAGCCAGGAATGCCGACCTCTACGCCATCTGCGATGCAGCACCCGACTTGCTTGCGCGCATGGGTGCGACGTACGAACCACAGAAGATGTACGCCGATTATGACGAGATGCTCGCCGATCCCGAGCTCGAAGCCGTCATCATCGCCACATCAGACGCCTATCACGTGCCGATGTCGATCAAGGCGCTCGATGCTGGAAAGCATGTGCTCTGCGAGAAGCCCACTGGTGTTACGATCGAGGAAGGCCGGGCGCTCGCCGACGCCGTGAAGCGCTCCGGCAAAGTGCTGCAGGTCGGTCACATGAAGCGTTTCGACCCGGCGCTGGAGGCTGCCCGGGATTTTGTCCGTGACGATATCGGCGAGATCTTCGCGCTGAAAGCATGGTACTGCGACTCCACCCACCGCTACACCAATACCGATGCGGTCCAGCCGCTGCCGATCACCAGCAAATTCGCGAGGAAACCCTCCGGAAATCCCAAGGCTGACCTACGCCAGTATTTCATGCTGGCGCATGGCTCGCATCTCGTCGATACCGCCCGTTTTCTGTGTGGTGGGATCGTCGCGGTGCGAGCCCGCCTTCTCGAGCGTGCCGGCGCCTATTGCTGGTTCGTGGAAACCGAATTCGCCAATGGCGCGCTCGGCCATCTCGATCTGACGGTCGCGGTCCGCATGGACTGGCATGAGGGCTTCCAGCTCTATGGCGAAAACGGTTCGGTGATCGCCAAGACCTTCAATCCCTGGTACCTCAGAGCGAGCGAAGTCGAGATCTTCCACGAAAAGGACGCGACGACCCGAAAACCTCTAGGAGCCGACGGGCACTTCTTCCGCCGGCAGCTGGAAGGGCTCGCCGATACCGTGCTGAACGGCGCGCCGATGCGCGGCGCCGATATAGAGGACGGGATCGCCTCCATCCGCGCCATGGTCGCCATCGCCCGCTCGGTAGAAACGGGTGAACGCGTCGAACTCGCAACCGTCACGGGATCGGTCTGATGCAGCTTGGCATCTTTGCAAAGACCTTCCCCGGCACCGATCCCCGGCAAGTCCTCTCGGCCGTGCGTGACTGCGGATTTGCGACGACGCAGTTCAATCTCGCCTGCGTCGGCCTGCCGTCGATGCCGGATGAAGTGGCGCCGGAAACGATTGGCGCGATCCAGGCGGCATCTGAAGAGACCGGCGTTTCGCTCGCGGCACTTTCAGGCACCTATAACATGGCCCATCCGGACAAATCCGTGCGGGAAAGGGGGCTCAAACAGCTTGGCGTGGTGATCGAAACGGCTGCGGCCTTGCAGATTCCGCTGGTGACGCTTTGCACCGGCAGCCGGCATGCCCAAGACCAATGGATGCATCATCCCGACAATAGGCTTCCGTCCGCCTGGGCCGATATGGCGGCCGAAATGGAAAAGGCGCTGGAACTTGCCGAGCGGCACGGGATCGATCTCGGCATCGAGCCGGAACAGGCAAACATCGTCACCTCCGCCGCCGATGCGGTGCGACTGATCGAAGAGATGGGTTCGAGGCGCCTGCGCATCGTGCTCGATCCGGCAAACCTCTTCGAGCAGGCGACGCCGGCCGAAGTGTCCGACATCATCGACAGGGCGATCGATATCTCGGCCGGGTATGTGACGATGGCCCATGCGAAGGATCGCTATGCCGATGGCCGCTTTGCGACGGCAGGTCAGGGTATCGTCGATTTCCCCGCCTTCATCGACGGCCTGCGCGCGACCGGTTTCAATGGTGCGCTCGTCACGCACGGTCTTGCGGCAGAAGAAGCACCCGCCGTCGCCAGATTTCTTTCGGATCTGATCCGATGAAGGTGCAGATCACCCTCAGGCGAGATGATGCCGACCTGTCCGTCCACGACTGCGGGACAGGCCAAGCCTTGCTCTTTCAACACGGGCTCGGAGGCAATGAGGCGCAGGTCGCGCAGGTTCTCCCCAAGGGGCTCGACTGGCGGCGGATCACGACCGAGTGCCGCGGGCATGGAAGCTCGACGCTCGGAACGCGACGCCCCTTCTCCATTGCGATGTTTGCAGCCGACGTCTTGGCCGCAGCAGACGAAAAGGGAATAGACCGGTTCATCGCCGGCGGCGTCTCGATGGGCGCAGCCATCGCGCTGCATCTGGCCAAAACGTATCCCGAGCGCGTCATGGGTCTCATTCTGGTGCGACCGGCCTGGTGGTTTACCCGGGCCCCAGACAATCTCGCGCCGATCCGCGAGATCGCGGCATTGCTTCGATCTCATTCGCCTGGCGACGGCCAGAGAATTTTTGCCAGGTCGGCGACGGCGGGACGTCTGCGGATGGAAGCGCCAGACAATCTCGCCTCTCTGCTTGGCTATTTCGAACGCCCGGATGCGCGAGCTTTCGCCGACGTCCTCTGCGACATCGCCTCGGATGGCACCGGCGTTTCGCAAGAAGACGCGGCAAAGCTTGCTATTCCGACCCTCGTCCTCGGCAACCGGCGGGATGCCATTCACCCTCTCGCCGTTGCACGGTTGACGGCTGACGCGCTTCCAAATGCGCATTTCCTCGAAGTGCCGGCAAAGGCAGCGGATGCCGAAGCGCATTTCGCCGCAGTCCGAACGGTGATCCAGCAATTCCTCACCACAGAATTCAAAGATCGGAGCGTCGCTCAACCATGACATCGAACTCTCTCTCGGGCGGCGCCATCGCCGCATTGCCCCGGCATAGGCTACTCGGCGAGTTTTCACTCTGGTCCGCAGATCTTGCCAATATGGAGCGCGACCTTCGCCGCATCGAATCCTTTGTCGATCTCCACCATATCGACGTAGCCGACGCACGCTTCACGCCCGGCTTCCTGTTCTTTCCCGATTTCGTCGCCCGCATCGCCAAGCTGACGGCAAAACCGATCCATGTGCACCTGATGGTCGAGGCCGAGATCGTCGAGGAGCAGACACGCCAGTTCATCGAGGCAGGCGCCGATCTCATCAGTGTTCATGCCGAGAATGGGGAAGCCGGCTTGCGTGCGGTGGCACTCGCAAAAGAGCTTGGGGCCGAAGCCGGTGTCGTTCTGCGACTGGAAACTCCGGTCGCCGCGGCAGAACCGTTCCTCACTGAGGTCGCCTTCTTCACGCTGCTCGGGACCTCAATCGGCGTCAAGGGACAAAGCCTTTCGGACAAAGCCTGCGACCGTTTGCGCGAAGCGCGCTCGCTGATGAAGCGCGCCGGACGCGAAAAAGAGATCGTCCTTGCAGCGGATGGCGGCATCCGCGAACAGACCGTTCCGCTGTTGCGGGCAGCAGGTGCCGAGACGGTCGTGCTCGGATCACTGGCGTTTGGCGACATGGATCTGCCGGGTCGCATCGCCTGGCTGCGTGCTCTGGAGGCCGAGCCGCAATGAGCAGAATTGCGCTCGCATTCGATCTGGGTGGAACGGAGTTGCGCGCCGCACTGGTTGGCGATGGCGGCAATTTACTGGCGTTCGCATCCGCTCCGACGCGCGCCAGGGATGGACCGGTTGCAGTCATCGAGCAGATCACGATGCTTGCAGAGGAAACCTGTTCGGAACTTCCCGACGCCAGGCCGCTCGGTATCGGCGTCGGAGCGCCCGGCCCGCTTGATCCGGCCGCAGGCATCCTGACTGCACCGCCGACACTCTCGGGCTGGCGTGAAGTACCCCTCGCGCGCCTTCTTGAAGATCGCTTGAACCTGCCTGTCCGGTTGGAGAACGATGCGAACGCCGCCGCTCTCGGCGAATGGCGTTTCGGCGCCGGGCGCGGCACGGCCTCGCTTGTGTTCGTCACCGTGTCCACCGGCATTGGCGGTGGGGTGATCGCCGATGGCCGGATCGTGCACGGTCGTCGTGGGCTCGCAGGTGAAATCGGCCATATGACTATCACCGGCGAGAGTGAACGATGCCTTTGCGGGGCGGTGGGCTGCTTCGAGGCGGTGGCATCGGGCACGGCACTTGGCCGTCGTGCGACAGCACTGACAAAACCGGGTGACGGTTCAGTGCTACGGGCGCTGTCACATGACGGCGACGTGACGGGCCAACACGTTGTCGAGGCTGCGCGCGGGGGTGACGAAGCAGCCCTTGCGCTGATTGACAGGGAGGCCCGCTGGCTGGGCATCGGCTTTACCAATCTGCTCCACCTCTACTCGCCGGATATGATCGTCATGGGCGGTGGAATTTCCCACGGCTACGATCTTCTTCGCGAACGGATCGAGGCCACCATTCAGGAGCGCGCGATGCCCGCTTACCGCGATGTGCCGGTCGTGCCGGCGCAACTCGGAAGGCATGCCGGTTTGATCGGCGCCGCAAGCCTGGTCCTTCTCAAATGAGGTTCCGAAATCTGACCGCCGCCCCACTGCAGGATGATGGCCGAGTGCTGAGTTGGATTTGTATAAGCAGTAGCCTTCGATGAAGACAGCTGATGTATTCGCGTGGGTGGGAATCCAACGACGAACCGCAGGGCGAAGCTTGCATGACGGCAATCGAAGAGGCGGATCGACTTTTGATTTCCGCCGGTACCGTCGCCGAGGCCCTCCTCGTAGCCTCACGACGCAATGTCGGCGAAGAAGTAGAGCCCCTCAGCCGAGTGGAACAGAGCTAGACACCGGAAGACATACGGTCGCGCTGACGCGCGTATAGGATCGCTGATGCTCGCTTTGGATCCGGGGGCAGCACGGCATTTTTCAAGGCGAACGAATAGTCGTGCTGCGGATTGTCCAGCACGGCACGGGCGTCTCCGCTTTCGACGACCACGCCCTTGCGCATGATGATGACACGGTCGGCGATGTAATAGGCGGTCGCAAGATCATGAGTGATGTAGATGATCGATACCTTCAACGTGTCGCGCAATTCGCGGAAGAGATTGACGATCGACATGCGCAGCGACGCATCCACCATGGAAACCGGCTCGTCTGCGACGATAAGCTTCGGTTCGGGAATGAGCGCGCGTGCCACCGCAATGCGCTGGAGCTGGCCACCGGACAATTCGTGCGAATAACGTCCTCGAACCTCCGCAATGGAAAGGCCGACCCGCTGCAGCGCCCCATCTGCCAAGGCCTCCCGTTCGGGGCGGCTCCTCGCACCCTTGAAGCGATGCGCCGTGGCATACAGATACTCGTCGATTCGCGTCAGCGGATTGAAGGCTTCGAAGGGATTCTGGAAAACCGGCTGAACTCTGGTCATGAAGGCTTCGCGGGCGCTGCGGCTGCTGATATCGCCAATGTCGGCGCCGTCGAAGCGGATGGTGCCGCGGTCTGCGGCTTCGCTGCCGAGGATCATCTTGGCGAGCGTGGATTTGCCGGAGCCGGATTCGCCTACGATCGTGAAAATCTCTGGCCTGTCAGCCGCAAGCGCAAAGCTCACGTCATCGACCGCCGTCATTCTGGCGCGTGAAAAGAAC
Source organism: Rhizobium sp. BK377 (assembly GCF_014193935.1). NCBI lineage: Bacteria > Pseudomonadati > Pseudomonadota > Alphaproteobacteria > Hyphomicrobiales > Rhizobiaceae > Rhizobium > Rhizobium sp. BK377. Next base: position 151,423 of record NZ_JACIAC010000007.1, on the reverse strand, counting down.
CCGCCGATCGGAAAGAACTTGCTGACATTTTCAAGCTGGAGAAGCTGTTCGCCACTCATTGGATCTTGTACTCCCCTGCCCTGAAACAGGCCACACGCCCGCCGGTCGCGCTCGGCTCCATGACAGGAACCTCCTTCGAGCACCTGTCGATCGCAATCGGACACCGTGGATGGAAGCGACATCCCGACGGCGGGTTCGAAAGCGCCGGAGGCTTGCCCTGCAAGCTCTTCCGCGTCCGGGTATCGCCGATGCGCGGCAGGCTGCCGATCAGGTGAGCCGTATAGGGATGTTGCGGATTGTCGAAGATCGCCTGCGTCGGCCCTTCTTCGGCGAGGCGGCCGGCATACATGATCGCTAGGCGATCAGTGATCGCGGCGTGGACAGACATATCGTGGGTGACGAAGATGACTGAAGCTTGCATACGCGTCTGCACTTCCTTGATCAACGCCAGAACATCCTGCTGCACCAAAACGTCGAGCGCCGTCGTCGGTTCGTCGGCGATGATGAATTCCGGTTCGCACACGGTGGCAAGCGCAATGGTCAGCCGCTGGCGCATACCGCCGGAGAGCTGGTGCGGAAAGGCTTCAAGGACATGCGGATCGAGATGCAGGCGGGCAAGATGCGCCTCGACCCGCTGGCGGAAAGCAGCTTGATCCAGATCCATATGGCGGAAGGCGAAATCGTTGAAAGCGTGTTTCACCCGCCGGACCGGGTTTAGCACGTTCATCGAGCCCTGCATGATGTAGGAGAGATGCCGCCAGCGCGCAGCCCGCATCTTTTGCGGTTCGCCATAGACGTCGATCGGCTTGCCATCGAAATTGAAATTGACCGTGCCGCCGACGACCCTCATCGGCGGGCGAATGGCTCCGGCAAGCGTCTTGATGAGCGAGGTCTTGCCGCTCGAGGATTCTCCGGCAATGCCGTAGATTTCGTTCTTGCGTACCGTCAGGCTGATATCGTCGACGGCCCTGATCTCGCGCCGGACGCCGAAATAATCGTTGACGTAGTAGCATTTGAGCCCGTCGATCGTCAGCGCATCCCGGGAGTTTTCGACGAGGGTCAAAGGTGCTTGCCTCAAAGAATTCTGCATCGTCTCAGGCTCCCATCCGTGCCAGGCGCGAGCGCGGGTCGATATATTCATTGACCGACATGGAAAGCATGAAAAGGCCGAGGAAGAGGATGACCACGAAGAGCATCGGGAAGGCCACCCACCACCAGATGCCGGCAACCATGGCCGAATGTGCATTGGCCCAGTGGATCATGCCACCGATCGTCGGCCGGTTAATGTCGGAAAAACCGAGAATGGAGAGCGTCACCTCCAGGCCGATCGCCCAGATAAGATTGTTCATCGTCGTGAAGAAGACGATCGGCATGACATAGGGAAGATGTTCGCGAATGAGGATCTGCGACGTGCGCATGCCCGAAAAGACGGCGTGCCGGGTAAACTCCCGTTGCCGAAGCGATAGCGCAACGGAGCGGATGAGCCGGCTGTCATGGGTCCAACCGAGCAGGGCTGCGACGACCGCCAGCATCGACCATGTCATCTGGTCACGCAGGACAAAGACCAGAAGAAGCAGGATCGGGATGTTTGGCAGCGCGCCCAGCGTATCGTTGACGCCCATGATGATCTGGTCGGTGCGGCCGCCGATGTAGCCGGAAACGAGGCCGACGACGAGCGCGATGAGGCGGCTGACGACGGCGACAATGATGCCGAAGATGAGCGTATTGCGCAGCGACGCGCCGATCTGCCAGAAGACATCCTGGCCGCGCGAGGTCGTGCCGAACCAGAATTCGGCCGATGGCGGCATGTCGGGGATCACGACATAGATGGCGGTCTCGTCATAAGGCGAGAAGAAGGAAGAGACGATCAACCCGGCAATGATCAGGATCAGGATCGTCCCGAGCAGGAATTCGCGGTTGTAACGAAGCAGGTCTCGGAGGATCTTGAACATCGCGATTATCCCAGTTTCACGCGCGGATCGATCAGCGGATAGATGATATCGATCACGAAGACGGCCGCAGCAACAGCAATGATGGCGATGGTCGTGACACCCAGGACCAGGCTGTAATCGCCGGAATAGATACCCGAGATCAGCAGCTTGCCGATGCCCGGATAGTTGAAGACGAACTCGACGATGACGGCACCGCCGAAGACATTGCCGAGGCTGAGCGCGAGACCCGTAACCTGCGGCAGCATGGCGTTGCGGGCCACATAATACGAAAAGATGCTGCTCGAGCGCACGCCGCCGAGCTCGGCATAAACCACATGGTCGTCAGTGATGATGTTGGAGACGAGCGAACGCATGGAGATGAACCAGCCGCCGATGCCGACGAGCACCAGCGTCAGCGCCGGCAGAATGCCATGTTCGATTACCGAACTGATGAAAACCCAGCTCAAGGCAGGCGCAAGATTGACCTGCGCGCCGCCACTAATCGGCAGGATCGGCCAGACGAAACCAAAGAGAATGACGAGGCTGAGGCCGATAATGTAGGTGGGGATCGGCTGCAAAGCCATGATGACGATGCCGGCAAGCTTGAGCAGCCGGCTGTTGCGGAAATAGCCGGCAAGCGCACCGAGCAGGTTGCCGATGATCCACGAAATGATCGTAGCAAGCGTCAGAAGGCCGACGGTCCACGGCAAGGCGCGTCCAATGACGGTCATGACCGGTGTCGGGAAAGAGGACAGCGACGGACCGAAATCGCCGGTCAGCACCCGTCCCCAGAATGTGAAATACTGACCGATAAGCGGGCCGCCGGTCCCATAGAGCTCCCGCAGCGACTGTCGCAGAATTTCGACCGATTGTGGATCGGTCGAGCCGAAACTCGTCAAAAGCGATACGGTCTGCTCCACCGGGTCGACCGGCGAGAAATGCGCGATCAGGAATGCGAGCGTGATGCCGGTGACGACCACGAAAAGGAACTGCAGGAAACGTTTGCCCGCATAGATCAGAAAACCGTTCATGGCATCCATCCTTCTGTAGCAGAAGGGGAGCGGCCGGCAATCAGCCACTCCCACGTCGACGCGATCAGTTCTTCGGAGCGTCCGGATTGGCCTTCAGGCCGGTCACCATGTAACGAATGTTCGACCAGTTCGGACCCGAGGCGGAATAGGGGTTTTCAGCGCTCGGATAGTTCGTCCAGTAGGTCGTGTCGAACGGTGCGAACTTGTTATAGGCCATCAGCGGGATCATCGGCATCTCTTCGACCGCGAGCTTTAAGAAATCCTGACCGACCTTGGTGACGTCGGGCGAGTCGAAGGCGATCGAGCGGTTCTTCGCGATGATCTGATCGAGACGCGGATCCTGCCAGCGCTGCAGGTTGCGCGGCGGCTGGATCTGGCCGAGCGGCTTTATGAATTCCGAATGATAGCTGTCCAGGAAGAAGGACAGGTCCGGATGGCCGCCCCAGGTTTCAATACTCCAGTAGATTGCGGCTTCGTAATCGCCGGTCGAGAGGCGCTGACCGTTGGTCGGGCCGGCAACGTCGACCTTCGTGGCAATTCCGTTCTGGCTCCATTGCTGGGCAATGACCGTGCCGGCACGCGCCAATGTCGGAATGGCATCGCCCTCGACCTGCAGGCGGATCGTGAACGGCGTGCCGTCAGGCTTCAGCCATTGATTGCCGCTCTTCTTGAAACCGGCCTTTTGCAAGAGCTCGGCTGCAGCCTGAACATCCTGCTTCCACCAGCCGAAGCCGAAGGTCCGCTGCAGCTGTTTCGGATCGGTCGGGATCTGGTCGCCCCACTGACCACGCACCATGGTGGCGATCTGGGCGGAGATGTTAGGATCGTAGGGCTTGATCTTGCGGCTGCCGGTATCGAGCTCGAAATTGGTGAGCCAGTCCTGCATCGGTGCGTAATAATCGTCCGGCGCCGAGCCCGTCGGCGGCGTGGCGAGAGCAGCCAGATTGGCGGCACCGCGATAGGAGCCGAGAGCCACGGCGCGGATATCGATCATCAATGCCAGCGCCCAGCGCACATCCTTGTTGTCGAAGGGCGGCTTTTTGTTGTTGAGCAGCACGGATGGCAGGGTCGGATCGGGATGGGCGAAGGGAAAGCCCTTCAGCCAGGAGGCAACGCTCTTGCTGTCGCGCATCATCGCAAACATGCCCTCGGGTGCCATGTCGTTGATCACGTCGAGATTATGATTGCGCTGCTCTATGACGCGGGCTTCGGGATTGCCGGCGGCGCGATAGACGACATATTTGACCTGCGGCGGCTCCTTGGCGGCCATGCCGATCGACGTCCGTTGCCAGTCGTCGCGCAGTTTCCAGATGGTCCAGTTGCCAGCCTTGTCATAGCTCTGCAGCACATAGGCGCTGAGCGAGACCGGCGGATTATTCTTGAATGCCAGAGGGTCGCCCGCCTTTTCGAAAACGTGCTTCGGCATGATCCAGGCAGCATTCCAGCGCACGGTAAACACGGTGTGGAAGCGCGAATTCGGCTTCTTGAGATGGAAGATCACCGTCTGCGGATCGGGATTTTCCACGCTGGCAACGTTGACGGAAAAGGGCGCGCTCCAGGACATGCCGGGATGGTCGATCTGCGTCTTGACGGTATAGGCCACGTCATCGCTGGTGAATTCGACACCGTCACTCCAATAGATGCCCTTGCGCAGCTTCACGGTCATTTGCGTGAAATCGGCATTATAGGCCGGCGGCTCGGTCGCGAGCGCATTCTGCCAGGCATCCGGACCGCCCTCCGGATTGATGAACCAGAACGTATCGGTCGTCAGCTGCTGCAGGCCGTTTACATTGGCAGACCCGCCACCGCCCGGCGCCCAGACATTGAACCAGTCGGCATTCTGCTGCGGCGTGCCCTGGATGATCAGAGTTTCATTACGCGGAATACCGGCGATGAAATCCTGCGCATAAGCAGGCAGAGCGGCGAGAGACGATAAGGCAATGGCTGCAAATCTTGGGAACTTCATCGGACGCTCCTCCTTGGCCCGCAGAGGCGGGCGCTTCCCGTTATCCGTTATCGATCGCATTCCGGCGAAAGCGTCTTCATAGGGACCTGATAGTTCCTATGGCTCCTCCAGCCGACAAGCTTCGCCTCAGCATTTATCGACAATTTTTCGCGGAACGGCAACAGGTAATTTTCCAGACGCTAAAAACTCTCGGAAATTCCGGCATTTTTTGATCATCTAGTTCATCGTCTATTTTTATATTATTGACAAAATGGTCATTTCGCTTAGCTTTTTGCGGCGAGCGCGGCACCCTCCCAAGACGGCCGCAACTCATCACCATATTGGTCGGTTAGCCTTCGGGAGGAGGCAGAGGCTTGGCCGTTCAAGAGGAAAGACGATGACGAGTTCCTATGACGTGACCATCAACGTTCACGTCGGCAGGCCGACAGGCGCCTATAAACCGCTGTGGAACTGGTTCGGCTATGACGAGCCGAATTACACCTATTCCCCCCATGGCAAGAAGCTGCTGAAGGAGCTGACGGAACTCAGCCCCGTCGCTCCGCGCATTCGCACCCACAATCTGTTAACGAGCGGTGATGGTAAGCCGGCCCTGAAATGGGGCTCGACCAATGCCTATACAGAGGATGCGAACGGCAATCCCGTCTACGACTGGACGATCATCGACCAGATCTTCGACGCCTATGTCGAGGCCGGCAACATTCCGCTGATCCAGATCGGCTTCACGCCGGAGGCGCTTTCCGATTTCGACGGTCCCTACAAGCATCATTGGGAACCGGCGGATAAATACGCAACGATCACGACCGGCTGGACCGCGCCGCCGAAGGACCTGAAAAAATGGGGCGACCTCATCGAGGAGTGGGCGCGGCATCTTGCCGATCGCTACGGCGAAGACGTCGTCTCCTCCTGGCCCTGGGAAGTCTGGAACGAGCCAGACGGCCACTACTGGACCGGTACGATCCCGGAATTCTGCGCCATGTATGATGCGAGCGCACATGCCGTAAAACGAGCGTTGCCGAAAGCACGCGTCGGCGGCCCGCATACATGCGGCGGTTTCGCCAATGAGAAGGCGCAGACCTTCCTGCGCGCCTTTCTGCGCCATGTTGTCGAGAACAAGCCGCCGATCGATTTCATCGCCTTCCACGCAAAGGGCAATCCGGTCATCTTCGACGGCCATGTGCGCATGGGCCTGCACAAGCAACTGCGCGACATCGAAACCAACCTCGCCATTATCAACGAATTCCCCGAGCTTCGGCATCTGCCCGTCGTCATCGGCGAATCCGACCCGGAAGGCTGTGCGGCCTGCTCGGCCCGCGTCCACCCGCAGAACGGCTACCGCAATGGACCGCTCTACGGCGTCTATGTCGTCGAGAGCATGATCCGCACATATGAACTGTCGCGCCGCGCCAATATCGAAATCGAAGGTGCCGTGACCTGGGCCTTCCTTTTCGACGACCAGCCCTATTTCGACGGCTTCCGGGATCTTGCCACCAACGGCGTCGACAAGGCAGTGCTGAACGGCTTCCGGATGCTCGGCAAGCTGGGCGGCGAGTGGCTGGAATCCGAAAGTGACTATCGCCGCGATATCGAGGACATCATGAGCCACGGCGTTCGCGACAAGCCGGACGTCAACGTTGTTGCGACCCGCGACGACAAGGGCGTCTCTGTTCTCGTCTGGCACTATCATGACGACGACGAGGCAGGCGCCGCTGCCGAGATCAGCCTGTCGATCGACGGCTGGGGCAATCGTGCGGCTGCGCTCAAGCATTTTCGCATGGACGAGCAGCATTCCAACTCCTTCCGCATCTGGAAGGAAATGGGCAAACCGCAGGACATCAAAGGCGCCGATTACGCCAGGCTCGAAGCCTCCGGCAAGCTCGCCGAGATCGACAATGAAGCATCGATCTCCGTCAAGGACGGCAAGATCGATCTCAAGTTCTCCCTGCCGCGTCAGGGCGTGTCTCTCCTGCGCCTGGACTGGTGAGACGGCAGGCAAGAGAACGCAGCCCTCAAAGTTGCGCTCTCGGACTTCCCTCAAGCAATGGCGTGCGGCCGTCACCGGCCGCGCGACATGACCGGCATCTCCTAAAACCTTTCCCTGCAGCACTGCCGGCATGAGCAGGCTGGTCAAGCGCATTGCGCTAACAATCCGCAGCTTGCACATCGAAACATTCATCATAAAGCGGTTTACAGCCAATAACTGACATGTTAGTCATATCGTACTGACATCGAGGAGATATATTGGTGACGGGGTTTGGTTTGTCGGTCGCATTGGCGACGCCTTTTGAAAGCAGCGGCGCCATTGCCGTCGAGGTCATGATCGCCCAAGCGAAGCGCAGCCTCGATTCGGGTTGCGCCAGCGTCACGCTGTTTGGAACGACCGGCGAAGGCGCATCCATTGGCAATCAGGAACGGGAGCGGATCCTCGACGCGTTCGTCGCCGCCGGCGTTCAGCCCCGGCAGATCGTCGTCGGTGTACTCGTCGATGCGGCTGAAGACGCCGCCCAGCAGATGTCGCATGCCTTGTCGAAGGGCGTGGGCAACATCCTTCTCGCCCCGCCTTCCTATTTCAAGAATGTCAGCGATGACGGCATTTTTGCCTGGTTTGCGGACGTCTTTGCGCGCATCGGCGACACAGTGCGTGGCGTTCTGGTCTACAATATTCCTTCGGTGACGATGGTCGGATTGAGCATCGACCTGATCAGCCGGTTGCGAACGGCATTCCCCTCAATCGTCATCGGCGTCAAGGACTCCTCCGGCGACTGGCCCTACACCGAAGCCCTGCTGCGCCAGCACGGCGACCTGATCATCCTGATCGGCGACGAGCGGCATCTCGCCAAGGGTGTCCGCATGGGCGGCCAGGGCGCAATTTCCGGCATGGCCAATTTTGCGCCGCATGAAGTGCGCGCCATGGCCGTCGACGGTAATGACGACCCCCGTATCGAGAGCTTCGTCGCAGAGCTACTCAAGCACCCGGTCACACCGGCTGTGAAAGTCATGGTGTCCAAGATGACGGGCGATGATACATGGCTTGCGGTTCGCCCGCCTTTGACGTCAATCTCCGCCGACGGTCAGCGCGAGCTTGCCCTTGCCTTTGACGCACTTTTTCGCACAAAGGCAGCATAGCGGTCATGTACGAGGAGAGCCCGATGGATGGAGGTGACGAGCAGCCGACGCTGAGAGAGAAAGCTTATGAGAGCTTCACCCGGCATCTGCTTGCGCGTGACGTCCGTCCCGGGCAATTCGTGTCCCAGCGCAGGCTTGTCGAATTGACCGGCCTGACGCTCGGCGCCATTCGCGAGCTCATTCCCCGGCTTGAAGCCGAAGGCCTCATCAAGACAGTACCGCAACGCGGCCTGCAGATTGCGCATATCGACCTCAACCTCATCCGAGAAGCCTTTCAGCTTCGGCTTTTTCTCGAAAAGGAAGCCGTCGCCATCTTCACGGAGACGGCAAGCGACGAGACGATTGCGGCACTCTTGCAGCAGCATCGAGAAATCGTGGCTGCGATCGAGGGCGGCAATCTTTCCCATGAACTGGAAATCCACGCCCAGGCCGTCGACTGGGGCATGCATGACGCCTTTATCGATGCGCTGGGCAATACGATCATTTCCAATGCCTACCGCGTCAACTCCATCAAGATGCGCCTGATCAGCCAGGAGCGTTTCCGCATCGAAGGGCGCGTCGGCCCCGTCATGGGCGAGCATCTTCGCGTGCTGGAGGCGATTGAGCAAAGGGATGCGCAAGGAGCCGTCGATGCGCTTGCCGCGCATATCAATCACGCGCGAAGTCGCGCGCTGAGAATTTAGACTGACGCCTGCGGTGAGGAGATCGCGGGCCACACAAGAGGAGGAGAGCATGTCATCATCATTCATTCGTCCCACGCGGCGAAACTTCCTGGCAGGTTCCGCGGCGATCGGTGCCGCCGGCTTCTTCGGCATCAAGCCTGCTTCGGCAGCTGTCGACTGGAAGCGCTTTGCCGGAACGACGCTCGAGGTGAACCTCGTCAAGAGCCCGCGCAGCGAAACGATCCTCAAATATCTGAGCGAATTCGAAGCGCTGACGGGCATCAAAGTCAATGCCGAAGCAACACCCGAGCAGCAGCAGCGTCAGAAGACGACGATCGAACTCAGCTCCGGCAAACCAAGTTTCGATGTCGTGCACCTCAGCTACCACGTCCAGAAGCGCCAGTTTGAAAAGGGTGGCTGGCTTGCCGATATCAGCGGATTCGTGAAAGATCCTTCACTGACCGACCCGTCTCTGGTCGAGAGCGATTTTGCAGAAGCCGGCCTGCAGTTCGCCAAGGATTCGCAGGGCGTGCTGCGCTCGCTTCCCTTCTCAGTGGACTACTGGATCGTCTACTGGAACAAGGAATTGTTCGAGAAGAAGGGCCTCTCCTACCCCTCGACCTTCGACGAGATGGCCAGTGCCGCTGAAGCCCTGACGGACGCCTCCACCAATACCTACGGCTTCGTCGCGCGTGGTCTTAAGAATGCAAACGTCCCCGTCTGGACGACCCTGCTGCTCGGCTACGGCTCGACGCCCCTCGGTCCTGATGGAAAGCTGCGCACGACTTCGGATGAAGCCGTGGAAGCAGCTAAGCTCTATCAGCGGCTAATGACGAAGGCCGCGCCCGTCGGCGTTTCCGGCTTCAACTGGGCCGAAGCACAGTCTGCCTTCCTGCAGGGCAAGGTCGGTATGTGGCTCGATGGCGTCGGCTTTGCTCCGCCGATCGAGAACCCGGAAAAGTCGCGCGTGGTCGGCAAGGTCGGTTACGGCATCATGCCGAAGGGACCGAAGGCCCAGGCTGCCGCAACGACCGGCGACGGCATCGGCGTCACCGCTGCCAGCAAGAACAAGGAAGCAGCCTATCTCTTTTGCCAATGGGTCGTTTCCCACGACATGGGCGCACGCCTGCTGCAGGCAGGCGCCGGCGTTCCCTTCCGCAATTCGATCCTCGAAGATGCTAAGGTTCGCGAAGGCGTCAAGATGCCAAGCAGCTGGGTCGATGCCGTTGCGGGCTCGGCAAAGATTTCGCAGCTCGCGCTGCCGGTCATCATTCCGGTTACCGAGTTCCGCGACATCTATGGCGTCGGTCTGACCAACATGATCGGCGGCGCCGATCCGGCAGCGGAACTCAAGAGCGCCACCGCGCAGTTCGAACCGGTACTGGCCCGAAGCGAGGGATAATGGCATCCGTGAGCATGGACACCACGCGATCGAAAAGCATCGCAAATGCAAGGAGCAAGCCTGGCAGGCTTGTTCCGAACTACTGGCCCTTCGTTGCCCCGGCGTTGGTCGTCATTGCCGCGGTCATCGTGTTTCCCTGGTTATTTACGCTCTGGATGAGTGTGAACAGCTGGACTCTGGGCCAGCCGGTGGTTTTTGCAGGCCTGGACAATTACACCCGGCTGCTGGTGGACATGCGCTTCTGGGAGTCCTTGTGGCACACGGCGCTTTACACGCTGCTTGCGGTCGTCGCCCCGCTGTTTCTGGGCACGCTCGCAGCCCTGATCTTCGACGCGCAGTTTCCGTTCCGCGGATTGCTGCGCGGCGTTTTCGTCATGCCAATGATGGCGACACCCGTCGCCATCGCGCTCGTCTGGACCATGATGTTCCATCCGCAGCTTGGCGTTCTGAACTATCTGCTGTCGCTCGTGGGCATCGGACCGCAGGAGTGGATCTACAACCAGAACAGCGTCATTCCTTCGCTCGTGCTGGTGGAGACCTGGCAGTGGACGCCGCTGATCATGCTTATCGTGCTTGGCGGGCTCGCCGCCGTGCCGCGCGAACCCTATGAAAGCGCGGAGATCGACGGAGCAAACGCCTGGCAGAAATTTCGATATCTGACCCTGCCGATGATCGCGCCCTTTCTGATGATCGGCGTCATGATCAGGAGCATCGATGCGGTCAAGAGCTTCGATATCATCTATGCGATGACACAGGGCGGTCCGGGCACTGCATCAGAGACGATCAACATCTACCTCTATAATACCGCCTTTTCCTATTACGACATCGGCTACGGATCGGCGATGGCAGTCGTCTTCTTCATCATCATCGTCGCGCTTTCCTTCGTGCTGATGATGATCCGGCAGCGCGCCAACTGGTCCGACACGGAGACACGCTGATGAAACGCAAGACGATCGACCGTATCGGGCTGCTGTTCGTCGCCCTCGTCATGGTCTCCCCTGTCATCCTGTTTTTCCTCTGGATGATCTCGCTGTCGCTGAAATATGAAATCGACAATGGCGCCTATCCGCCGATCTTCATCCCCGAGCGCTTCGCCTGGTCGAATTACATGAAGGTCTTCGAGGAGAACAATTTCTTCCTCTACTTCTGGAATTCGATCCTCGTGACGGGCGGGGCGACCCTGCTTGCGCTGCTGATCGGCGTGCCTGCCGGCTACGGCATTGCGCGGCTGAAGGCGGAGCGCTCCGCCATGGTCATCATGATCGCACGCATGACGCCCGGTCTGTCCTTCCTCATCCCACTGTTCCTGCTGTTCCAGTGGCTGAACCTTCTCGGCACGCTCTGGCCGCAGATCATCATCCATCTGGTGGTGACCGTTCCGATCGTCGTCTGGATCATGATCGGCTATTTCGAAACGACGCCAATGGAGCTCGAAGAGGCTGCCAGCATCGACGGCGCGACATCCTGGCAGGTCTTCCGCCTGGTGGCGCTGCCGATCGCCAGGCCCGGCATCGTCGTGGCCTTCATTCTGTCTGTCATCTTCTCCTGGAACAACTTCGTATTCGGCATCGTACTTGCTAGCCGCGAAACCAGAACCCTGCCTGTGGCCGTCTACAACATGCTGTCGTTCGAGCAGGTCAGCTGGGGGCCGCTTGCCGCAGCCGCGCTCATCGTCACGCTGCCCGTGCTGGTGCTGACGATGTTTGCGCAAAAGCAGATCGTTGCAGGCCTGACGGCTGGCGCCGTCAAGGGCGGCTGACCGGACATTCAAAGGACTATCAACATGGCAAACGTGAATATTCGAAACGTCCAGAAGCGCTTTGGCACCGTCAATGTCATCAGGGACATCAGCGTCGATATCTCCGACGGAGAATTTGTCGCGCTCGTCGGTCCGTCCGGCTGCGGCAAATCCACCTTGCTGCGCATGATCGCCGGTCTGGAAGAAATGAGCGATGGTGAGATCCGGATCGGTGCTCGTGATGTCAGCAATCTGAGGGCCCGCGACCGCGATATCGCGATGGTCTTCCAGAACTACGCGCTCTATCCGCATATGAGCGTCGCCGACAATATGGGCTTTGCCTTGAAGCTGAAAAAGGCCGACACGTCGGAGATTTCTGAACGAGTGACCAAGGCGGCAAATATCCTTAGTCTTGAAAAGCTGCTCGACCGCTATCCCAAGCAGCTCTCTGGCGGTCAGCGCCAGCGTGTCGCCATGGGCCGTGCATTGGTGCGTGATCCGCAAGTCTTCCTGTTCGACGAGCCGCTTTCCAATCTTGATGCGAAGCTGCGCGTCCAGATGCGCGCCGAAATCAAATCGCTGCATCAGCGTATCAAGACGACGACGATCTATGTCACCCATGACCAGATCGAGGCAATGACGATGGCCGACAAGATCGTTGTACTGCACGATGGCGTCATCGAGCAGGTCGGCGCTCCCCTGGAACTCTATGACCGCCCCGCCAATCTCTTCGTCGCCGGCTTTATCGGCTCACCCTCGATGAACTTCATCGACGGCAGGATCGAGGAGGGTGTCTTCCGCACGGAAAAGGGCCTCATCCTGCCACTGCCGGAAAACATCAAGAGCGCACCACCCGCCGGCGAGCTGGTCTACGGCATCCGTCCCGAACATATCCGCGCCAGCCAAGGCGGCATTGGCGGCCGTGCCGAAATCGTCGAGGGAACGGGATCGGAAATCTTCGCCAAGCTGGATTGCAATGGCGAACAGATTTCCTGCCTCTTCCGGGAACGGCTGGCAATCGCGTACGGCGACACAGTTTCGATCGCGATCGATCCGGCAAGTGTCCATCTCTTCGACAAGTCAACTGGCCGACGCATTTGAACATGACCTCACTCAATGCGGACAGCAGGCAGCGCCACGTTCTGTGTGTTGGTGCGGCCGTGCTCGACACGCTGTTTCGCGTCCGCGCAATTCCGCAGACACCGGGCAAGGTTCTGCCCCATGAGATGCTGCAGATAGCCGAGGGCATGGCTTCCAGTGCGGCCTATGCGATCGTGCGCCTCGGTGGTCTTGCAAGCCTGTGGGGCGCAGTCGGCGACGATCCGGCCGGCCAGCAGATCCTGTCAGAGCTCGAACAAGCCGGAATTGATGTCAGCGGCAGCGCCCGGGTTGCCGGCGCCCGTTCGGCCGTTTCGACGATCCTCATCGACGACGATGGCGAAAGGCTGATCGTTCCCTTCTACGATCCGCGACTGCACGAAGATGTCCGGGAGGTCACGACCGACGATCTCGCGGCGTTCGATGCCGTCATGGTGGATGTGCGCTGGCCCGCTCTCGCCCTGAAGGTCCTAAAAGCGGCAAGGGCGGCAGGCAAGCCCGCAATTCTCGATGGCGATGTCGCTGCGCCTCACATCATCGACATGCTGGCGAAACATGCCAGCCACATCATCTTTTCGGAGCCGGCAGCCCGCAGCCTGTCGCAGATCGGCGATCCCGCCGGCATGGTGCCGCTTCTCAAGAAGCAATATCCGCAGGCTTTGATCGTGGTCACGGCCGGAGAGCGCGGCAGCTATTGGTGGAACGAAGAAACAGCTGACGTCGCGCATGTGCCTGCATTTCGGGTCAAAACGGTCGACACGCTCGCAGCCGGGGATATTTTCCACGGCGCCTACGCGCTGGCGATCACCGAGGGATTAACGACCGATGCCGCCATTCGCATGGCGTCGGCCGCTGCGGCCCTGAAATGCAGCATTTTTGGAGGACGGCTCGGCGCACCCGAGCGCGCCGAGGTCCTGGCCCTCATACGGAACGGCGGATGTCATCAGCCGGCATGATCGCCGGTCTGCTCCTTTGGGCCTCGATTATCGCTCACATAAGCGAGGTAGCGCTTCTTGCTCGGCTGCAGGTGATCGACGCAGAGCTGCGCCAGGACCCAATTGTCCCTGCCCTTCAGCATCTCGATCATCAGCCGGTGATGTTCATGCGAGATTCGCAGCGATTCCTTGCTGGACATGGAATTGGCGCGCACCGGCAGGCTGAGCCGCATATAGAGTTCGATTGACTGGACGAGGTGGGAATTGCCACACGCCCCGAAGAGCGTCAGGTGGAACCGGTCGTTCGTCTCGTGCACGCCGCGAAGATAGCCGGATTCCACGTGCCGGCCGTGCTCTTCATGCAGGACCGTCAGTTCAGCGATTAGCCCCTCGGGTGCCGGCAATGGAATCCAGAGCGCGGCCTGCCGCTGCAGCAGCTCGCGCACGTCATAGATCTCCTGCACCTGTCGCGGGGTCAGCGAACGGACAGTGGCACCCTTATTGCGCTCGCGCACGACAATGCCCATCGCCTCCAATTGGACAATCGCCTGACGGGCGAAATGGCGGGTGACATGGAAGCGCGCCAGCAGCGTGTCTTCGGTCAGACGCGTGCCTGGCGCCAGGCGTCCGAAGATGATGTCTTCCTCAAGGGCGCGCGCGATGCTCAGGTCGTCGTGTTCGATCTCGCCTTCACTGATATCGTCAAGCGTCTGCATCCATAATCCTCCGGCGGTTTGCCATCTTATCGCGGTTTGCATCGAGCGTCGAACCGGCTCAGCCGATAGATATCTTCAACCAGCGCCAGCGTCTTCATGTTATCGGCGGGCACGGTCTCCATCGGCGCACGCCCCTCCAGCCCGTCGAGGAAATGGGCGATCGTTGCATCATAGGCGCCCTGATAGACCGCATCCGCATCATATTCCTCCAGGCGCTGGATTTGCCCGTTCGCCGAAAGACGGACGCCGTCCAGTTCCAGCGTCGCCTGTGTACCAAAAATCCGCAGATGGTCACGCGGCGCCGGCGGAGCGCCATGCACAGCGAGATTGGCGTTTACAGTGACGATCACCCCGTCGTCCAGACGGCGCAGGACGACGGAGGCAACATCTTCGGCAACAATATCCCCATTGCTGCGCTCGAGACGTGCGGCAACGACCTCCATCTCGCCGAACAGGTAGCGCAGCGTATCCAGGTGATGGATCATCACCTCCATGACAAGGAGGCGTTCCTGGTTGCGGAAAAACGGCTGGCGGACGAGGGCCGGCCTTCTGCCCTCACCGTCTGCGATCATCCCACTCGATAGGAACTCGAATTGGACCTGCCTGACGGCGCCCGCAATGCCCTCTTCCAGCCATGCCTTCAGCCGGCGATAGTAAGCGCGAAACCGCCAGTTCTCATGCACCATCAACCGGATCGACGGCGGCAGACCGGCAACGAGAGCAGCGGCCTGATCGTAGTCGGGCGCGAGCGGCTTCTGGCAGATGATATCGAGGCCCCTTGCCGCGGCAAGCCGCACAAGCGCAACATGGACCTCGCGCGGCGCGCAGATATCGACCGCATCGAGCGCCTCATTCGCCAGCATCGCCTTCGCAGTCGCGTAAGCGCGTGGAATCCTAAAGTGCTGGCTTTTGACCTCGCGCGCCTCTTCCGAGGGATCGGCGATCGCGACGATCTCGGCGCGCGCCGACTGTTTTGCCCATGCCGGCAGATGATATTCGCTCACCCAGCCGGCACCAATAATCCCTACGCGCGTTCGCCTGATCTCTTCCATATACCACCGCAACTCGTTTTATCGATAATCTAAGCGCCGCCGGCTGGGAAGCCAATGCGTGGCGCAGATAAAAATAGGGAAATAACGTGAATTATGTTGCGTTTTCGTTATAAAATCGCCGACCAAGCTAACCTGCACATATGCGACCATATCTTTATTTATTGACAATCATGCGCATCCCACTAGGCTTGAGATCGATTTAAGGTCGAGGGAGGAACAATGTCGAGCGGTCTTCGTCGCAAGCTGACGAGTTACGGCGATCAGGGTTTTTCCCTTTTTCTTCGAAAAGCTTTCATCAAGGCGATGGGCTATTCCGACGATGCCCTCGATCGCCCGATCGTGGGGATTGCCAATACCTACAGCGATTTCAACCCCTGCCACGGCAACGTCCCGCAGTTGATCGAAGCGGCCAAGCGCGGCGTCATGCTGGCCGGCGCCATGCCGATGGTCTTCCCGACCATTTCCATTCACGAGAGCTTCGCCTCCCCGACCTCGATGTATTTGCGCAATCTTATGGCGATGGAAACCGAGGAGATGATCCGCGCTCAGCCGATGGATGCAGTGATCCTGATCGGCGGCTGCGACAAGACCTTGCCGGCGCAGATCATGGCCGCCGCTAGCAGCGAGATCCCGGCGATCTTCCTGCCCACAGGGCCGATGGCCGTCGGCCATCACAAGGGCGAAAGGCTCGGCGCCTGCACCGATTGCCGCCGTTTCTGGGGCCGCTTCCGCGCAGGCGAAATTGACGAGGCGCAGATTAGCGATGTCAACAACAAGCTCGCAAGCTCGATCGGCACCTGCACGGTGATGGGAACGGCAAGCACTATGGCTAATCTGACCGAGGTTATGGGCCTCTGCCTGCCGCGGGCAGGATCGGCACCGGCTGCCGAATCCGAGCGGATGCGGCTTGCCGAAGAAACGGGCCGGATCGCTGCCGGCCTTGCAGCCAATCCGGATGCGCCAACCGTGCGCGATATCCTGACACCAGCGGCCATCCGCAACGGTCTTGTCGCCCTGCAAGCGATGGGCGGCTCGACCAATGCCGTCGTCCATCTTGCCGCCATTACCGGGCGCCTCGGCTTTCACCTCGACATGGCCGAACTCGACAGGCTTGGCAATGTCGTACCGCTGCTCGTCGACCTGCAACCCTCCGGCCAGCACTATATGGAACAGTTCCACGAGGCCGGTGGTGTGCAGACGCTGCTGAAAGCCGTTCGTCACGAGATCGACGGCAGCCAACGGACAGTCTACGGGATGACTGTTGGCGAGGTGATCGACGCGGCCCCCGATGAGCCTGGGCAGACAATCATTCGCACGGTCGAAAAACCGCTGAAACCAATCGGCACCATTGCCGTACTCCGTGGTAATCTCGCGCCTCGCGGCGCCGTCATCAAACAATCTGCCGCATCGAAGGAGCTTCTGCAGCACGATGGGCGAGCGGTCGTCTTCGATTCCGTCGAGGACATGGCTCTGCGGATCGATAGCGACGACCTTGACGTCGGTGCCCACGATATTCTCGTTCTGCGCAATGCCGGTCCGAAAGGCGCGCCGGGAATGCCCGAAGCCGGATACCTGCCGATCCCGCGCAAGCTTGCCCGGCAGGGCGTCAAGGACATGGTTCGGATCTCCGATGCGCGCATGAGCGGCACGGCCTTCGGGACCATCGTGCTCCATGTCGCCCCCGAAGCTGCCGCCGGCGGACCCTTGGCGATCGTCAGAACCGGCGACCGCATCCGCCTCGACGTCAAGGAGAGACGCATTGACCTTGCCATCGACCAGGCCGAATTCGACCGGCGGATGGCGGAGTTCGGAGCGGTATCGCCTGCCGAGCCCGCGCGCGGTTATGCGAAACTCTACCATGCGCGCGTGTTGCAGGCCGACGAAGGCGCCGATTTCGACTTCCTCCAGCATGAGGAACTGGATCGGAAATGAGCCGGCCGGATAGTGAAGCGCCCCTCTGCCTGCCACGTCTGCCGTTGACCCGTCTTCCGAACACGCCGTTGCCTGAGGGCACGATCGACACGCATTTCCATGTCTTCCGGTCGGACGCTCCCCTGAATACGCCGCGCAGCTACACGCCGCAGATCGCCACGACGGCCGACTGGATCGCCTTCGCCGACCGGCTCGGTATCGGCAGGGGCATTCTCGTGCAGCCGAGCGTCTACGGCTTCGACAATCGGGTGCTTGTCGAAGCGCTGGCTGCCTTCCCGAAACGTCTTCGCGGCATTGTCGTCATCGATCCCGAGACGAGTGCCGAAGAGATCGGCCGCCTCGACGGACTCGGTGTCCGCGGTGTGCGCATCAACACCCGCAATAAAGGCGGCCTGCCGCTGGCAGCCGCCGAAAAGATTGCGGCAGCCATCCGCGAATTCGGTTGGTCACTGCAGCTGCAGATCAGCTCGGACCAGATCGATGATCTTGCCGCACGGCTGCCATCCCTCGGCATCCGCTTCGTTATCGATCACATTGGGTTCATACCACTCGATGCGGGCGCATGGCGACAACACATTCCGCCCCTGCAGCGGCTCGCCGATCACTCCGGGGGCTACATCAAGCTGACGGCGCCCTACCGGCTGACGCGCAAACGCGGCCATGGCGGGCTCGCCGACATTGTTGGCGCGCTTGCCGCCAGTCATCCGGATAAGCTACTCTGGGGAAGCGACTGGCCGCATACCGAACTCTGGAGCGATATGCCTGACGACGCCGACTTGATCGACGATATTCAGGACGCCATCGGCAACCCCTCGCTTGCTCGCAAGATTTTCATTGAAAATGCGGAAACGCTGTTCTTTGGCCGCTAGGGCCATTCCAGGAGCGCGCGAGCTTAGCGCCCGCGATCAGACGAAATTCACATTACTGGATTTTCGCATCCGAACGCAGATGCATCAGAGTGGATATCCAGGCGCAGATTTGGTCACCAAATGGTGCTATCTATAACATCATAATCAGGAAGCAACGATGCGATCGACTATCAATCTCGACGACACGCTCCTGGAAAGGGCTAGGTCCCTAACCGGCACGAAAGAAACCGCCACTCTGGTCCGGCAAGCGTTGGAGACGCTTGTCCGGGTGGAGTCGGGAAAACGCCTCATCGCGCTCGGCGGAACTATGCCGGACGCGGAGGCAGCCCCACGCCGCCGATCCGTGTCTCAGTCAAATGACCGAGCCGTGGCGAGAACGTGGGAGACTTAGGGCAGGAAAGCCTCTTCGCAAAAGGCAACCCCGCATTTCGCGAGCGTTGCCTGATCATAAACCCATAGCGGGAACGCGAGCTCAGGCCGCCTTGGCAATATCGTCGCTGTGGCGGATTTCCGTGCCGAGCACCTTCAGGCATTCGCGGATGAATGCAGCAAGCGCGGTCCATCCCTTCGCGGAAACCATAGTGCCATCGACATAGGCTTCCGTCGGCGACAGATCGATATAGGTGCCGCCTGCAAGCGTGACTTCCGGCTCGCAAGCCCCGAGAGCACCGACCTTCTTGCCGCGAACGACGCCGTCGACGGCAATCAGAATCTGGACACCGTGGCAGATCGTAAAGATCGGCTTTTGCTTCTCGTGAAAATGCCGCACGATTGCCTGGACGCGTTTATCGGTGCGGATATATTCGGGGCCGCGACCGCCTGCGCAATAGACCGCATGATACTGGTCGAGTTGCGCCTCGGCCTCCGAGAAGGTCTTGTTGATCGTGAAGAAGTGCCCGAGCTTCTCCGTATATGTCTGATCGCCCTCGAAATCGTGGAGCGAGGTCTTGATCAGATCGCCGGCCTTCTTGTCGGGGCAGATCACGTGGACCGTGTGTCCGACTGCCTCCATCGCCTGCTGGTAGACATAGATTTCGTATTCCTCGGTGAATTCACCGGTCAGCATCAGTATCTTCTTACCAGGCATGATGTACTCCTCTTCTTCATGCAATGGGGCGGCGGCTGCGGCCGCCCCCGGTTTGGGTCTCATCAGAATGGAGAATCGGGGAAATAGTATTCCTTGGCATTCTCCTGCGTGATCAGCGGCGCATCCAGCTTGACCGTGCCTCGTACCGGCGCCTGGCCAACAATATTGGCAACGGTCATGTAGATGGCGGTCTTGATCATGGCAGGCGGATAGGGTGTCTCGACCGGCGTCATCTTATCGCCGTCGATCACCTTCTTGACGATGTCCTTCATACCATTGCCACCAAGGGCAAGCTTGATGTCCTTGCGACCAGATTCCTTGACGGCCTCGAGCACACCGAGAAGCATGTCGTCGTCATTTGCCCAGACAGCGTCGATCTGCGGGTATTTGGCAAGATAATCCTGCATCAGCTTGAAGGCGTCATCACTGTTCCAGTTCGCGTACTGGATGTCCAAAACCTTGAGATCGGTTCCCTTGATGGCATCCTGAAAGCCCTGGATGCGTTCATCGTCGATGACCGTCGGAATGCCGCGCAAGATGACGAGGTTGCCTTTGCCGCCCAGCTTGTCGATCATGAACTTCGCCGTATTGCGGCCAACGGCGATGTTGTCGCCGGCAAGGTAAAGGTCCTGGATGGATTGGTCGTTGAGACCCCGATCCACGACGGTGATGAAGCTGCCGGCATCCTTGACCGCCTTGACCGGCGTCGTCAGTTCCTCCGACGTATAGGGCAGGATGACCAGCGCATCGAGCTTGCGTCCTGCGGACAAATCTTCAAGCGCACTCACCTGCGCCGTTGCCGAAGGCGAGGTCTTCACGACGACCTCGACATTCGGAAAGGCGGCATTGACTTCCTTGGCGGCAGCCTGTGCATGATAGACGATGCCCGCCGTCCAGCCGTGGTCGGCTGCCGGGATCGACACGGCAACAACCTTCTTATCGGCCGAAAGGGCCTGGCCGGCGAGCAGACCCGTACTGACGGCCAGGGCCGCAATCCATTTTCTAGACATTCATTCCTCCCAGAATCGGACCACATACATCAATCCGCGCGGTCCGGACGCGGTTACTTCGAGAACCTCTGAATGAGCATTGCGATGATGATGATGACACCCTGAACACCGGCGACGAGGTATTCCGATACGAAATCCGAGAGCACCATCAGGTTGGCGATAAGTTCGAGGATGACTGCACCGGCGACCGTGCCCCAGACATGGCCCTTGCCACCTCGCAGGGCAGTTCCGCCTATGACGACTGCAGTGATGACCTGCAATTCCCACAGCACGCCGGTGGTCGGTGTCGCCGCTCCGAGGCGCGGCACATAGCAGATCGCAGCGATCGCAACACAAACGCCCTGCATCGCGTAAGCGATCGTACGCGTCTTGATGATTGAAATGCCTGAGTAGCGGGCCACGTCCTCATTCGCACCAACGGCAGCGCATTTCCGGCCGTACTTCATCTTGTAGAGGATGAAGGATGCGATGGCGGCGACGGCAATCGAAGTGAGGATCGGAAAGGGAATACCGCCAAGGGTGCCGAAATAGACAGGCCGATAAGCATCGCGGAGGCTGCGATCGATCGGGATCGTTCCGCCATCCGACATATAGGTGATGAGGGCGCGGAAGATCCCCATGGTACCGAGTGTCGCGATAAAGGGCTCTATCCTTCCGACAGTAACGATGAGCCCGTTCATCAGCCCGCAGATGAGCCCGACGACAAGCGCGATGGCCATGCCGGCAGGTATTGCCAGGACACCCCAGTCGGCAGCCATCCTGTTCATGAACATGATGGTTATGCCCGTGATGAATGCGGCCATCGAACCGACTGACAGATCCAGTCCGCCGGATGAGATGACGAAGGTCGCACCGACGGCGATGATCGCGATGAAGGCGCTTCGCGTAATCACATTGCCGAGATTGGTCGCCGAGAGGAAATCCTGGTTGATCGAAAAGCCGATCAGCAGCAGCGCCAGAAGCGCAAGAAAGGGGCCGACATCCGACCAGCCGATGTTCCATTCCCGCTCCGGCCGAACCGGCGTCGAACCCGTAATCACACTCATTGTCTTCCTCCCTGCTTCGCCGCAACCGTCGTTTCGCTGGTGGCAAGAAGCGCAATCTCATGTTCCGTCATTCTGTCGCCCGTCACCTCTCCCGTGATGCGCCCCTCCCGCATCACAAGAATCCGGTCGCAGATCCCGATCAATTCCTGCATTTCGGACGAGATGACGATGCAGGTCCTTCCTTCTGCGACGAGGCGCTCGATGAAAGCGTAGATCTGGGCCTTATTCGCGATGTCGATTCCGCGCGTCGGCTCGTCGATGACCACGACCGAAGGGTCAGTGAGAAGCACCTTGGCGAGCAGAAGCTTCTGCTGGTTGCCACCGGAAAGCTGACCCGCCTTGACGGCGTAACTTTTCAGCCGGATGTCGTACGTGTTGACGGCTTCGACGAGCGCACTCTGCTCACGACGGCGCCGCATCAGAAGGCCGGGGTGAAATTTGCCGAGGGCAGACAGCGTGAGGTTCGGCGCAAGCCGTTCCTGCAGCAGCAGGCCCTTGCCTTTGCGGTCCTCGGTCAGGTAACCGATGCCGGCATCCATCGCCGCCCGGGGACGCCTGATATCAATCGTCCTGCCCTGCAGTTTTACGGTTCCGGTGGCAGGACGCAGGCCCATGATTCCCTCGAACACTTCGGTGCGACCTGCACCGATCATGCCGGCGAATCCGAGGACCTCGCCTTTGTGAGCGGTAAACGAGATGTCGCCTGCGAAGCCGGGAACGCCAAGGTCCTCGACTTCTAGCATCGCCTGTAGCGCTGGCTTCACAGTCTTCTCGGGGTAAAGGGCGGCGAGATCGCGCCCAACCATCAGCCGCGCCATGTCCATCTGCGTCAGGCTATGACCGGGATATGTGCCGACCATCTTGCCGTCTCGAAGCACCGTCACCTTGTCGGCAAGCCGCTGGACTTCATCGAGGCGATGGCTGATGTAGAGGACGGCAGCACCCTGCTCCTTCAGCTGCAGGATGATGGCAAGCAGTCGCTCGACCTCCTCACCCGTCAGGACTGCAGTTGGCTCGTCGAAGATGACAATCTTGTAATCGTCGAAGAGTGCACGGGCGATTTGGACAAGCTGGCGATCCGCAAGCGAGATGTCGCGTACCAAGGCGTTAGGCGATACGTGACATCCAAGGTCCTGAAGTTTCTCGACAGCAAGACGCCGCATCGTCCGATCATCGACCAGGCCATAACGCATCAGCTCGCGGCCGAGGAAAAGATTTTCGGCGACAGTCAGGGCGTCGGCAAGCAGGATCTCCTGGTGCACCAGAACAATACCCGCTTCCTGCGCCTGCTCAGGCTTTGAGAAACCGACCTTGCGGCCGCCCATCGACAGCGTTCCTGCAGTGGGCTCGGCGTAACCGGAAAGGAGCCGCATGAATGTCGACTTGCCGGCACCATTCTCGCCGATGATGGCATGGATCTCGCCGGGCAAGATATCGAGCGTGACTTCCGAGAGTACGGTGACCGCTCCGTACTTTTTCGACATGCCCTCTGCGCGAAGGACCGGATGAGAGACAAGGCCATCGGTTTCAGGCACCAAGCTCCTCCCCTTCCTCTCCATGGTCATGACGCTCGACATTATCCGCCTCTTAATCGAAGGCCGGCAGGAGCCGGTCCCGTGAATGTTCGAGATGGGTCCTCATGGCCTTCTCGGCAGCCGATGGGTCACCTGCAGCAAAGGCAGAGAGAAGCGCTTCGTGCTCGTCCAGTGCCTCTTCGGTGACGCGGGAATGGAACATCAGTCGAAAGATGTGGAAATGCGTGTGCTGGTGGCCGAGAGTTTGGCGAATGAGCTCGTTGCCGGCAAATTCCATGATCCTGTCATGAAAAACGGCGTCCTGCCGCGCGAAGGTGGAATAGCGCAGGCGTTCATCGGCCCCTTCCCGGCGCCCCATGACGCCAGCCGCCTCCCTGAGAATCGCGAGCTTTTCATCGTCCATGGCCTTTGCCGCCCTCGCAGCACCGTCGGGCTCGAGAAGCAACCGCAGGTGATAGAGCTCATCGAAGCGCCGATGGGTAATCTGCGGGGCAGCGCTGTAACCGATAAGATGCGTCTTGACGACAAGCCCCTCACCCTCGAGGCGGCCAAGCGCTTCACGGATCGGCGTCTGGGAGACGTTGAATTCCTTGACCAGATTATCGACCGTGATGCGCGCACCCGGAGCGATCTTCAGAGACATTAGCTGCGCAAAAATCACCTCGTAGACGCTGTCAGCGAGACTGTTGCTGCGCTGGATGAAACCACTCGGATCAGGCGTGGCGTTGAGCATCATGGTATTCTGGCCCTGCATTTCTTTTGCCTCTTGACAGGAACAATCGCTAACACGATGCTCGGCGATACGCAATCCCATATCCTATAGGATTTTATATCGGAGGTTTCATGAAGGTCATTCGGCTAAGCGCGGAGGACATCGCGCGACAGTTTTGCGACGCTTCCTCAAGGTCTTTCGTCATCCCCGCACTGGTGAAAGGGCCAGTACAATGACCCTCTTCGCCGCTATCCGGCTCCCGAAAGAAATTCTGTTCGGCAAGGGCCAACGTTTCGCGCTGCCGTCGGTCGCCAAGAGGCTCGGCCAAAGGGCGCTGATCTGCACGGATGAGCGCTTCGCAGGCACTTCCATCTTCGCCGAGCTTGTAGCCGCACTGAACACGGCGTCGATCGAGACACTGATCCATGACCGGGTCCTGCCGGATGTGCCGCGCGACACCGTTGCGCTATGCATCGAGGAGGCGCGGAGCTTCGAGCCCGACATGGTGATGGGGATAGGCGGGGGGAGTTGCCTCGACATGGCAAAATGCGCCGCCCTGCTTTTGAGCTATGGCGGAAGCCTCTCGGATTACTATGGCGAGTTCAAGGTTCCCGGTCCGACAATCCCGATCATCGCTGTCCCGACCACGGCGGGTACCGGCTCGGAGGTGACGCCGGTTGCCGTCATCTCCGACCCGGATCGGACGCTGAAAGTCGGCATATCGAGCCCTTATCTTATCGCCGCAGCGGCTATCTGCGATCCGGAGCTGACAATGTCCTGCCCGCCAGGCCTGACCGCTGTCGCGGGCGCGGACGCGTTGACTCATGCAATCGAGGCATTCACAGCCGCCCGACGCGGCGCCGACCCGTTGCTGCCCCAGAATCATGTCTTTATCGGTAAGAGTGAACTTACCGACTATTTTGCGCTTCTCGCGATCAAGCTCCTGGGACGCAGCCTTGAAACGGCTTGCAAGGAGGGATCGAACGAAGATGCGCGCGCCGACGTAATGATGGGTGCACTGGCTGCCGGCTGCGCATTCGGCACGGCCGGTACCGCAGCAGCGCATGCCATCCAGTATCCCGCAGGCGCATTGACCCATACGGCCCACGGGCTTGGCGTCGCAACGATGATGCCCTACGTCATGAACTACAACCGCTCCGCCTCGACGGCCGAGCTGGCCGAGATCGGCCAGGCACTGGGTCTGGATTCAACGAGCAGGACGAAGCAGGAAATGGCGGAAGCAGCCATCGAGGAGATCCGCAGGCTCTTTCGAGCCATCGGCATCACGCCGACACTCGCCGATCTCGGGCTTACCGCCGACAAGCTCGACTGGACTGCCGAACAGGCGCTCAGCATCGACAGATTGATCAAGAATAACCCGAGGCCTCTCGACATCGACGCCATGAAGCGTCTCGTTCGTGCAGCCTATGACGGCGATCTTACCGCCTCTGCCCTCTAAGCATTCGAGAACCAAAATGACTATTGCCCAGCAACTGCCACAGGCCGAGCGCCACCTGCCAGACATTGAGGCCACGACCCGCGGCCTTTATATCGATGGGAACTGGCGGCAATCGAAAAGCGGGCGCAAGATCGACGTGACCGACCCCTCGACCGGGGCGCTTCTTGCGACTGTTGCGGACGCCACCGTCGAGGATGCGCAGGCAAGCATAGAGGCCGCATCCCGGGCTGCGCCTGACTGGCGGGCCACGCCGCCGCGCAAGCGCTCGGAGATCTTGCGACGCTGTTTCGAACTGATGATCCAGCGTTCCGAAATGCTTGCGACCTTGATCTCCCTGGAGAATGGCAAGGCGCTGCGCGACGCCCGCGGCGAGGTCGCCTATGCCGCCGAGTTTTTCCGCTGGAATGCAGAAGAGGCCGTCCGCATTAAGGGAGAATTCGGCATCGCTCCGTCGGGAGCCAACCGGATCATTGTCGATTACCAGCCGATCGGCATCTGCCTGCTGATCACCCCATGGAATTTCCCGGCTGCGATGGCTACGCGAAAGATCGCCCCGGCACTTGCCGCTGGCTGCACTGTCATCCTGAAACCGGCAAGCGAGACACCACTGACGGCCTATGCACTGGCGTCGATCTATGAGGAGGCCGGTGTACCGCCAGGCGTCGTCAACGTTCTGACGACAAGCACTCCCGCCCCAGTCAGCGCGACCATCCTCGCGGACCCGCGCGTCAGAAAACTCTCGTTTACCGGGTCTACGGGTGTTGGCCGCCTGCTTCTCGCGGAAGCGGCCAAGCATGTCATCTCCTGTTCGATGGAACTCGGCGGCAACGCTCCCTTCATCGTTTTTGACGATGCCGACTTGGATGCAGCACTCGACGGCGCAATGGTTGCGAAAATGCGCAACGCGGGCGAAGCCTGTACCGCGGCGAACCGTCTTTACGTCCAGTCAGGAATCTACGAGTCATTCGCGGCAGGGCTGACCAAAAGAATGGCAGCTCTCAACGTAGGTCCCGGTGTCGATGCCCTTACCGAATGTGGGCCAATGATCACGCCAAAGGCGGTGGAGAAAATTGATCGCCTCGTGAGTGACGCCAAGGCAAAGGGTGCGCGGGTCACCTGCGGCGGCGAGGCCCTTGCGGGGCTGGGTTACTTTTACCAGCCGACGGTACTTGTCGACATGCCCGACGGTGTCGAGATGTCAAAAGAGGAGATCTTCGGACCGGTTGCGCCACTTTACAGGTTTGATACCGAGGACGAGGTGATAAGGCGTGCCAACGACACCGAATACGGTCTCGCCGCCTATGTCTTCACGCGCGACATAGCACGGGGATTTCGCGTTTCCTCCGCTTTGGAGGCGGGTATGATCGCGCTCAATCGCGGGCTGGTTTCCGATCCCGCAGCGCCGTTTGGCGGGGTCAAGCAAAGTGGTCTCGGACGTGAAGGCGGACAGCATCACGGCATCGCCGAGTTCATGGAGGCCAAGTATGTCGCAACGAGCCTCTGAGACGGAGGAAAATTTCTTGGAGACTGATCCGTTTCGCATACGGGGACATGTGTCAGACTTCGACGCCATCGTCTCGGAGATTAGGGCAAGGAGTGCTTCGACCCGCGCAAGGCTCCCCATGAGGGAAATCTCTTATGGGAACGGAACAGGTGAACTCCTGGACGTCTTCTATCCCGACGGTCCAGCCGGGCGGCCGGTGCACATGTTCATCCACGGCGGCTACTGGCGGATGTTTTCCAAGCGCGACTACTCCTATGTCGCCGACACGATCGTCGGCACGGGAGCAATCGCCGTCATCGTCGATTACGCTCTAATGCCGCATGTCAGGATGGAGGTGCTCGTTGACCAGGTCCGGCGAGCAAAGCAGTGGGTGCTGGCACATATCGCAAGCCACGGCGGCGACGCATCTCGCTTTTCGGTCAGTGGTCATTCCGCCGGGGCCCATCTTGCCAGCTTCCTGTTTCATCGGCAGGAGGCTTTCTCGGGCGTGTCGGCAGCCCTCCTGCTTGGGGGTCTATACGACCTGAAGCCCCTGCAATCATCCTTCCTGCAGTCAGAGATTGGCATAACAGACAGAGAAGTTGCCGACTTTTCGCCGATCCTGCACTCTTTTGACCAGCGCTGCCGCGCCACCATCGCGGTCGGCGCTGAAGAAACGCCGCCGTTTCATCGGCAGGCGGAAGCCTTCTCATCCCACTTGCAACAGCAAGGACTGTTGGTCACCAGCGAAAGGCTTGAAGGCTCCAATCATATGAGCAGCGTTCGCGATCTCGGCCTTCCTGGCACGGCCCTCGGCCGAATTCTCAGCGAGACGATTGCCAATGCCCGTTGAGGATGAAAAACACCATCTCACAGGCTTCCTAGGCAGAGCATCCAGGTAGATCGGAACGCGCTCACCTTTCAGCGTGCGAAAGTCCACCAATGTATATGGTCGTCAAACCGTTGGTGTTCACGCCAGCGGGCGACCACAATACCAACGCGGCTGCTGCGGAGAGAACCTGAGACGAAGACGTCGCCACTTCCCAATGATATCTGCATCCCCAAGCGTTTGCCTCTCGCGTCCTTCGTCTCGTTCGATAAAGCGATCTGACATCAAGCTTCACCTCTCGGCGGCCTCGTTCACGCTCGATTCGATCTTGGCCCCGTTGCCGGTCTGTCCGGCGCCCGACGGAGACATTATCGCAATGCTGAGCACCGAGGCTATCATGACGGCAACAACGGCAATCATCAGACGCATGAACGTTCAAACCCTGTTTGTCTTGCAGAAGATTAAACGTCGGATGTTTTGGAGGGTTCCGTGTTGGCTACTTCCCGGCTGGGAGGTATTTGCCGGCGCCGTCGGTGTCAGGGTGCCGAATCCGGTGCGAATTCCGCCAACTCAGCCTTATGCCGGCTGAAGGCGAGTGGCCATCGTTCAGGCGACATTTGAAATGGCTTCAGGCTGCCGTGGGAGAACTCATTGTGGCCGACATCGCTGCAGAAGTTCGAACCCGGCAAAATCGAAGTGGCCATTACGGTTTCGCTTGTCCATCGCCCTAGCCTAGCGCGGAGCGGAGGAGGTTAAGGATTCTGCGTCGACTGCGATAACGGCTGCGGCGGAGTCGCTGATTTATTGAAGGCGCTTGTTCGAGGCTCGATGTGCCACGAGATCGCCACGGCGGTATACGCGCGATGGCAGACGACGCGCTATATGTCCCTCTTCCACTATTCAACTAGGTCGCGGGCATGTGGTTCCGCTGAGCCCTGCTGTTGCTGCGCACTCTTTCGAGGAGGGCCCGCCTGTCGAAAAGAACGGGCGGATCTTCGGCGGATATTTCGTGATTCGGCAGGACGAAGGCCTGGATGTTGATCACGCAAACGTTGGCAATCGCGCGAACCTCTCCGATCATCTAGGTGACCGTAACGACGACGCAGCCGCCCAGATCGTCCAGAGCATACGGAAGATCCGGACGACTGGCGACGCTTCGAATATTAAAGCCGCCGCACCGCCGCACCTCACTGGCGAGGTAACGGCCCCGGTCATCTGCGATATAGACCAGAACGGGACAGTAGGCGATTTCGCCTGACATTGCGCGTTTCCATTCACTTCCGGTTTTCGTCCCACGCTACGGATTTCGCCGCAAAGGTGGGCTTCGTTTTGTTCAATTCTATGATTGGGGCGATCTTCCCGTCGTGTCCGCAGGTGAGAAGACGCACCCTTTCTTGCGGATCCTTCCGCGCGGCCTGCCGGCAAGCCGGGAAGAACCCCGCAGGGACCTGACGATGCCTTCAGACCCGTCCGCCATCGTGCGTGCGATAACCGTAGCCGATCCTGTAGAAGAACCGCCCAGCTTCGGTGCCGCCTTTGTAGATGGTACGCTGCTCAATAGGGCCGATCTCCTCGAACCAATTGGCGAGGCCTTGACCGGAAAGGCTGTCCTCCTTCAATCCGACCATGATCACGACCCTGCCGGAAAGCGCCTGCGCCGATCGCCAGTGCTCGAACATCAGACCGGAATCGCCGAAGAGGTTCCTGCTGGTGATGTCATCGAGCCTTGTCCGGCCCCTGCCGTAAAATCCGAGTTCGCTCGCCACATTGTACTTGTCCATCCCAACAAGAAGCGGCCGCCCGTCGGTCGTTGCAGCAACCCTCGCCTTCACCTCCTCGGCAGCCGACACGAATTCCTCAAAGGCAATCGGTATGGCCCGCAGCCCCTTTGGATATCCGACCAGGGGCAGGCCGAGGGCGAGGTAGTGGAGAAGCACGGAAAAGACCAGGACGGTGCCGATCGCAAGAACTTGCGCGGCAGTCGCAACCTTTGTCATCGAAGCAGATCTGAGCGCGGTTTCGATCATCCTGGCCATGAGCGGGAGGAGCGCTAGCCAGATCGGACCGGTCCAGTTGAGCTTGACCGCGTGAAACTGGCTGAAGGCTATGAAGACGGCAAGTGGAACGAAGGTGAAGACCGCGAGGAATGTTTCCGATCTGCACAATCGGCGCGCCGCCAACAAGCGCGTCAGTCGCGCGGTGGACGTGGCCGCCAGAAGCAACCCCACCGGTCCGAGCACGATGGCGATGAACAGGAGAAGCGTTGGAGCTGAAAAGACCACATCATCGGAGAGCCACCGACGGCTTCCCTGGAACTCGAAAGACAACCAGCCATGTGCAGCGTTCCAGGCAACGACCGGGGAAAACAGGGCTGTCGCGCAGATGGCGCAGAGATAGGGCCAGCGAGTTGCAAACCATCGACGGGACTGCGGGCGGACGATCATGAAAACGAGGGCCGCCGGTCCGAGGAGAGCAATCGTATATTTCGACAGCATGCCGAACCCTATCAAGACGCCAGCGCCGAGCCAGGCTTTCGGGCAACCGGCAACGAGTGCCCGCTGCAGGAAATACAGCGCCCCCGCCCAAGCTGCCGTCAGGGGTGCATCCGGCGTCATGACGGCGCCCGTCGCAAAGAAAAACGGAAGGACCGCCAACAACGGCAGCGAGAGAAAGGCCGCCGTACGGCCGAAGGTCTCGCTTGTCGAGCGAAACATGAAAAATGCGGTCGCAAGCCAACACAGCGGCGCTGCGATGCGCACGCCGAATTCCCTGTCACTAAAGACCGCTGTCCCGAGCCAGATCAGCCAGGCGACCATTGGCGGATGATCGAGATAGCCCCAGTCCAAATGCTGAGCATAGGTCCAATAATAAGCCTCCTGCGGCATGAGGTCGATGGCGCCCTGGTAGAACAGGCGCAGGAAAAAGACATAAGTCGTCAGTCCGATTGCGCCTAGCTTCCAGCGTACGGCGAGGGGGAGCATGTCTTTTCTGCGAAAGGCAAAAAGATCGTTGCCCAGATAACTGACGATGCCACCGCCGATAATCCCGGCTGCCAAAGCAATGGTTACCGGAAGACAAAGAAGGGACGCCGCCGAAATGATGCCCCCGCGCATCGCCAGCGCCAGGATCCAAACGGCTGCGGAACGCATCCGCTGGACGCTGTCCTTTCCGCGGTCGTCGAACGAATAATGGGCATGTCCGACGTAGCTGCAGGCGGTCGCAATGGAAAAGCCGCAAATATGCGCTACCATAATGCCGGCGCCCAACCCCTGGACAAAGGACGCGATCACCAGATCGAGCACGAAGCCTGCCGTGCCGACCACCGAGAAGCGCGGGAAAGTGCCGGAGAAACGTGTACCCCGGAGATAGGCGAGCAGCTGGGCGAGGTAAGCGACCAGATGGCCGGCGCCGATCTTCGATTGGCCCGATTGCCGATCGACGAAGGAAATCGGCACTTCGCAAACCCGAAATCCCGCTCCCGCCGCAAGAAGGGCCGCCAGTCCGATCTTGAAGCCCCTCGCATGAGTTCCGGCGGCGAGAAGGCAAGGACGGCGGATCGCAAAAAAGCCTGATAGCGGATCCCGGACGTCGGTGAAAGGCGAAGCGAAGGCCGCCCCCAGGCGCGAGAGCAGCCTGCGCCGCAAAGACCACCCGACAGTGGCGCCTCCGTCGACATAGCGGCTGCCGATCGCCATGTCGTGGCGGCCCGAGGCGACACGATCGATCAATTCTGCGAGCGATCCTGCGGGATGGCTTCCGTCGGCGTCGATGACGACGACGATGGAATATTGAGCCTGCCCTGCCGCGGCCAGGACGTCTTCGGCAAGGCCGCCACCATTGTTCTGCAAAAGCCTGACGGGATAGTGCGCGCCCCAGCGCCCGACCCTCTCGCACGTTCCATCGCGCGATCCGCCATCGGCCACCAGAATTTCGAACGTATATCCGGTTTCAAGATTGTCGATGATCTCGCCAATCGCGCGATCGATATTTTCGACTTCGTCCAAGGTCGGAAGGATGACCGAAACGGATGAAGAATGCCGGACTTGATGCGGGGACGCCGCGACCAAGGTTTCGAGAGCTTCGCTCTGCGGCAATGGCTTAAGATGCGATAACATTTTTTTCTCCGGGCTCGGCGGCCGGGGATCCCGGCTGCACGACGTCCTGGAAGTAGCCCTTCGAGTAAGGGATCGGTTTTAAGTGATATTAACTCGCGCTGCGATTTGTTGCGGAAGCTGGCGGCGCGGGGCAGAAGTAAACCGCGTCGGGCATCACGCCGCGTCCACGGCCGATCCCCAAAGCTACCATGGCAGAAGCATCTCTTAACAAGACAAAATCCATCAAAGAGCAGTTTGCCTGCACTTTTCGCGCGGTCGCAGAGCGACGTGGCAAACAGACAGCCCGGGAGCGGACATTGTCTTTCATGAATAGGAGTAGTGGCTTGGTTATCGTGGCAGCGCTGATGTCGCCGCTTTCAGCCTTCGATTAGGCTGAAGCCGCCGAGGCGGACGTCTATGGTCGCGGCGAACCGGTGGGGAAGGCGCAAAGGAACGGGCGCCAGAGCGGCTAGCGCGCACCCTACCAAGAATGGGATGTGATTGTCGACGAAGCGGTCTACGGCCCGAAATTCGAAGGATCGAAGGAGGTCACGCCGGTCCCGTTCATCTATGAATCCAGCACCGAAGGTAGACCACGGATAAAAGGCTCGCAAGTGTCTGAATTCGCAGGAACACCTGGATCCGGATGGACCATCATCGGCTCCGATCGTGACCCCTCTCCATTTTCATCTCGGATTGTAAATCAATTCCTTGCGTAAGAGCGGTAGGGGCAACCATTGGTGCTGGTTCACAAACACACGACCATTCACCTGTCGCGTTTGACTTTAGGTTCACCCATCTTGACTGGGGTCAGCCAAGCCCGCAGCATAAAAACACCGACAATAAGCACGACTGCCCCGAGCACTATCATACCCCACCCGATTCCATTCGGGCCAAAACGAGTGTATAGCCAACCTGTCTGCTCGGCATCAGTTGCTGGAGTTCCAAGACGATACCAGCCGTTCAGGAGCGCTCCGACTCCGATAATCAAGGCAACTACAAAGCGGGGCATTTGGCTCTTTCGCTCACTTTAGGTCTACATCGCGCAGAAAGACAAAGGAGGCTTCCGCGGTCAAGTTGATTTGTGCCGAGTGACAGCGAAGGCCGCGCGGCTGGCAGCAACGCCGAAAATAGATCAAGTCATGGGCAGCATATCGCCTTTTTTAATGCGGCGAAATTGCACCTCTTTAGGCAAAGGCCTTCGGCCACTCGCACTGTGGAAGCAATTCGCGAAGCGTAGCGGTCTGTTCGCGATCGGGGGCCATTTCGGCGCCATTCCGCCTCGCCGCAGGACGTGATGCGGAAGCCCTCATGGCGGAGCCGGTCTAAACCACTTGCGCGTCAAAGCTCGCCATGCACAAATTGATTTCGGACAGGAATGTGACTGGCGACTCCGAGATATAAGTTCGAGCGGTTCCACTGTCGCCTGCACATTGATTGGAAGCGTGAAGGACATCGTTGTGCCAAACACCTTATCGTTCGCCGCGCATATACGCCAGCCGTGATGTTCGATGATCGTGCTGGGCGCCGGTCGGACGGGTGCCTTTCGTAACTGCATCCTGCCAGCGGGTGGATTTCTGGAAGCCGGCGAGTATCGGCGAGATCGCCGGACGGCGGTCGCTGACGATTGACGTCGAGCTGACCGCCGGGACCGGCGGCACTCCCGGTCAGGAGGACCTTCTTGTCGGGACGATGGTGGATGGACTACTGATCGTTCTCAGAAGATTCGCGTTCACCGCCTGCGTCAGAACGTGAGTTCTCGGATTCTAATCAACGTTATGGTGAGAATGCGGATCCGGCTCCTGCACAGGTCCAGGCGCGGAGATCTGCGAGCATTCTGCTACCACCCTCTTTTTCTCGATCAACGCGCGAGCGAAGCTGACAGAGTCTTGGAAAGACCCGTTCAATGTTCCATCATGGTCTAGTCCATCATAGCGGCGCCAAGTCACGTCGTTGCCGGCCGCACACAGAGCCGACACCAGAGCATATTGACGCATAGGCTCGACCGTGTGATCGGCAAGACCAGTCCCAATAAGCAATGGTATATCCATGGTCTTCTGCGGCATGTCCGTGGCATTCACTCTGATGGCTGCGAGCTCCTCAAGCGGAATAGAGAATGCGTCCGCCAACGACTTTACTCCAAGCTTTTGAGCTTCTATGCCAACCTCACGGGTGCAGCCTTGCAGCGCTGTTACAAGAAGCTTTTTCCCTTTGTCGCTAAGGATTTCCTCTACACTTCGCTTTTGATCCCGCAGCCCAACTGTAGCTACGCTGAAAAACATGTTCGCAGAATTGCGCGCCGGAAGCGAAATTGGACCGTCTGGAAACGTGCTGTTGGGCGCTGTAGCGATGACACCTAGGATCTCGAGGTCAGGAGAGTATTCACGAAAGAGATTAGCCGCGCCCAGTGCGGCCCCCCCGCCCTGTGACTGGCCGGCAATTACGACTTTACCGGAAAGACGACCTGGAGCAGCAGCCGAAGCAGCACGCACCGAATCGAGGATTGAGCGTGCTTCCGACTGCCAATAAAGGTATGGATGGGGTCCCGGCCCCCCGAGCCCTTGATAATCCGTAGCAACCACAGCAAAACCGGCACCTAGCCACTGGTTCACATAGGCGGCATCTCGCTTTTTCAGCCCTGCCCAGGAAGGCGCACAGACATCGGCTATGCCGAGGGTGCCGTGGCCCCATGCAATCAGTGGCCACCCCTCAGCCGGAGGCGGACCCGCCGGGAGGTACAACATGCCGCTGACAGGCAGAAGTCCTGAGTTCCATCGCGCATCTGTGGATGTGTAAAGGATACGTAGGACTTCGCTCGCCGATTCTAAATCCTTTTGAACCGGCGCAGACTCCTTACGCAGCAGATGTCCCGGCTTTTCAGGCAATTCACCATCCCATCGGTAGAACGGCGACAGCTCCATGTCACCAACTGCGGGCCCGGTGGGAAGTACACTCGTGACGGAACGTTCTGCTTCCGCTCGCACTTCAACTTTAAATCCGCTCATGGTGGTCACTGTTGTTGCGGACAGCGCTAGAGCACAACAAACAATCGTTAGGTGTACTTTTGAACCCATAATCTTCCCTCATTTAATGTGCATGCCGTCGGCGGCTTATGCGTCTGGCAGCCGACCTTGCGAGACCACCTAACGGTCGAGGCTTCAATGCATCGCCGTAATGCAATCTACACAGGTGCGGGGGCACGATTATTTTATTGTGTTACGAAAAATTGCGACTTTGCCGGTTCTGCTCGGGGCGAGATATGGATTGCCGTTCGGTAGATAGAGCCCTCCGATGACAATGCCGTCGACGATCGCCTCGATCTAGCGGCTGTGCTCGTCTTCCGGTTCACTCGGCAATCCCTTTCTCGTGAGGTGCGGCTCCCGCCCATTGGCAACGATCGCGACGCCGTTCCATGGCTTCTGGCCCTGCCGCACAGCCCCGTAGCCCGCAGCCTCGATCGCCTTGACCGGAAATTTCTCCTGCGGCGCCTTCAGCTCCTGCAGGCAGACGACGTCCGGCCCAGCCTCTTCGAGCCATCGGATGAGAACTTCAAGCCGGCCGTTGACGCCTTTGACATTATAGGTCGCGATCTTAACGGCCTACAGACGGCCGATTTCCTGCTCGACCTCTTGCGAGAGTTGCCGGCGCTTTTCACGGCTTTCTTAACCGTGTCCTTGGAAACGCCTTCCTTCTTAGCCTCGTAGCGGACCTCATGATCCTGTCCGCCAGCGACCTAGGCTCGATCCCGCGCTCTGCCTCGGGACGTGCTCGCCAGCGAAGTCCCCTACGATTTCATTTCGGTCAAAAAACGGATGCCGATTCAAGAAGTTCCGGCCGCCCGCGGTGAACAAGTCAACCACCGGGCCTATATCCTTTGCGCAGCAACAATCGATCCCGCGAAATCGGCGAACACGCGTGTCTTTGCATTGTCAGCCTGTCGGTGGCGAACACCGCCCAAAGATCGATCCTCGGAGTTTCCTGTCTTCTAGGACGCGCCGCACGCTGCGATCAGCCAGTTCCAGCGCATCCAGTCGGAGGCGACCGCCAGGCCCGGATGAGACAGGACGGCTGTGCGAACCCGCGGACATGAATTTACCGACGGATAGCGCAGCGGTACCATCGGCGCCGCATGTTCATTCAGGCACTTTGCAAACGGGGCTCTCCAACCACCAACTTATCTTCAAAGCCTAGCTTGTTCGACGGAGCTAAAACGCAATGCTCTATCGTCTGCCGCGACTATCGCATCCATCTCCTCTGCGAGCACATCGCGATCATCGACACCGCGCAAGAGACGGCCAGCCAGAGTATCGAAGCGTCCGGCAGCGATGTCGGCAATCAAGAGTGCAGCCCGCGACGGTTCGATGTTGACACCATCCTCGAAAAGCTTCTGGATCCCGGGCAAGTAGATTTTCCCGGCCTCCGACGATAGCTGCAACTCGGTCATCGCCGTGCGAACAAGACCGGGATCGACGGCGAACGCGCGCACGTTGTTGCCAATGGTTGTGTCGTTCAGACACTCCGTGAAACGCATGATGGCGGCCTTGCTGGACGCGTAGCCAGAGCCATGAGGAAAGCTGTTGCCCGTTCCGCCACCAACGAGGTTTACGATCCGGCCGCTGCTCTGCGCCAACATCATAGGGGCGGCCGTGCGGCAAGTGTTGAATGTACCACGAAGATTGATCTCGACATCCCGCCACCAAACAAGGGGATCACAGTCCCAAATAGGACCAAAGCCCTGAAATGAGCCGTGGTTGTTGATGAGAATGTCGATCGGGCCCAATTCGCTCGCAACGCGAGCAAAGGCACTTTCAACGGCGGCAAGGTCAATCAGGTCCGTCGAAACAGCGATCGCTTCACCGCCCGCTTCGTCAATGAGAGAGGCTGTTTCCTCAATCTCGGTGGCCGTTCGCGCCAACACGGCGACCTTTGCCCCTTCCCTGGCCTGCTGTAGAGCGATCTCTCGACCTATTCCTCTGCCGCCGCCAGTTACGACGGCGACCATGTTTGAAAGGCGGGCCATGCTTACTCCTATGGCGTTTTAGAAATCGATTGCATACACAAAAATATGTATGCCTCGACGGCTGATGGCAATAACGGCGGCTCGACTTCGATCTCGGGTGAGGTCCAATTTCAAGGCGTCGTACCGGGAGCCGCTGGACGCGCTGGCCGACTTTCGTCGCTTTCCTTCTGGGATAAGACGGAAACCCGTTCGGTTACGTCTTCTGCTGGGACGCTCAATCCCCCCGGTCGACCTGGAAGTCCAGTCAGATCCTGCGCCCACGCCAAAGCCGAGGAGCACCAGATCTGCGAATGGGGCTTCAGCCCCCGACGCTGATTGACAGTTCCCAGTCTGATCCCGACCTGCTCGGCGTCTTCATTCTCTCCCGTCGTGTAGATGGGCGATCCGCAATCGGAACAGAAGAACTGCAGCCGCCGACGACCATTGTCGGCGGTCTTAACATAAAGTTTAGGCTCACCTGACGTGGTATGGAACTGGCTACGTTGTGTGCTGACGGTCACCCTATAGGCGGTGCCAGTCAATCTCTGACAGTCGGCACAATGGCAGATCGCGACGTCTTGCAGATCGACCTCGGCTTCATATGTGATCTTTTCGCATTGGCATGCGCCATCGATGTGCATGTCAGCTCTCCATCCAGTATTGCTGCTTCGGGACATAGAGGATGGCCCTGACAAGTCGACATCTAGTCCTGCCTCGCCGCGCTACCTTCTTGATTCTGCGCATGGGCCGCTCACGGGATCTTCTGCAGTAGATGGAGAAAATATGAAAAACGTGGCAAGTGACGTGGGATGTCTAGTCAACAAAGCCGATAGATGTCGGTCGCATAGAACATCACCCCTCACCCTTCCCCGCCTCGGCGGGGTTCTCTCCCCAGCCGACGGGGAGGAAATTGCATTAGAAATCGCAGCCGTCGCGAATCGACAACTCAAGTCGCCCTCCCAGTCACTGATTGACTTTGAAGAGGTCCCCTCTACGCAGCCGGTAGAAGACGCTATCCTTGACTGATGCGGAGTTCGTCACCATCTTCATCACATGTTGATCTTGCATCATGATATCGTCGTAAGACGGGTGTTCCTCATCGCAGGAACTTGACCCCCGGCTGGCCGCATCGCATCCAGCCGAGGGGGTTGGCGGCCGAGGCTGGGAGTCTCCCCGCATTTTCTCAACAATTCCATCATTCGCCGTCGCAGAACCTGGTTGGCGGCGTGCAGGAGTTATCGAATGGCAAGCAGCTGGACCTCGCGAAGACCGGCGATCACCATAGGCAAGGGCGAACATGGAAGGCTGACCAAACTCGCCGAGGCGCATGCGTCCAAGAACCCTGATGTGTCTGACGCGCTTCTTCAAGAACTGTAACGGGCGCGCGTTGTCGACGACGCCCTCGTCCCTTCCGATGTCGTCCAGATGGGCTTCGAAGTTCGCTTTACCAGCGATCTGGGCGAAGATAGGCAGGTGACCCTCGTGTTTCCCGGAGAGGCAGACATTGCCGAAGGCAAGATTTCAATTCTTACGCCGATCGGTGTCGCGCTGATTGGCCTGAAAACCGGTCAGTCGATCGACTGGACGGCTCGCGATGGGCGGTTGCACCGCCTGACTGTGAGGACGTTGCGAGAGCCCGCAGAAACGGAGCACCTGTTATGAGCGCCTACAATCGCCCTCGTCTTCCTGGAGGGTGTATTACCGCAGAACGCTGACCCCTGTGCCGTGCGCGGCCAGGGGAACTCCATCCATGTCGGTTATGAACGCCCCTCTGCGGGCGATGGAGAACTGCGATGAACGACCAATGCCTGCTGACCACGAAAGACTACACCCTGCTCGAGACGATGCACGACGACCCACTCGTGCGCGACACCGCGCTCTTACGCCTCCTCAGGCGGAAGAAGGCTTCGGCCATCGTGATGTTTAGGGAGGATCTCCCGGAGGACATCGCCAGCCTGAACAGTCGCGTGACTTTCAGCGCAGACGGCCGCCGCGATACGCGAGTCCTCACCACCGGCCGCATGACGACGCCGGTCGGAATGCTTCTTCCGGTGGACACACTACGCGGTCTTGCGCTGCTTGGCCTGAGGGAAGGTCAGACCATCGTCATCGAAAACGTAGACGGCCATATGGAAGCGATCTCGCTGGAAGCGGTGAAGTACCAGCCGGAGCGCATGATGCGCAGATCGGACAACTTTCCGGTGAGGATAGGCTTGGGCAACAAGCCGATCCTGAGATTGGTGCAAGGCATCGGACCCGCGTGCAGCGGAATACCGCCGGAGGAGCCGGACGACCCCGGACCGTCGGCCGCCTAGCGTACTAGCCCTTCCACGCGGCGGGCCAAATGGTCTCAGGCTCTTGACCACATCGACTGCTGGCGTTTACCGCATTGGTGTCTTACGCAGCGCGCGCGCTGGCGAGGCCGAGGGAGCATGGCTGGCCGCTGCTGGAAGTGGCATCGCAGGCCGCCCGCCGGCTTGCACCTTGAACCGTGAAATCAACCGGGAAAGAGAAACGATTCTTCTGCCAACCGGTCCGTACTTGCAGTGGCCTCCTCTCAACTCGCGTCTACGAGGAAGGTTCCGCACGCTTGTTCTCAGCCATCCGGAGGTCGAGCGAGCATCTCTATGTGCCGCTCGGAGAGTTCCGGAAGATTTAAGAGGTTTAGAGACATCGTTGTAGCTCCACCTAAGGGAAGAACACGTCTGACCTCCCAATCGGCTTCGCCCTATTAGATCGCCGACTGGAATTCTATACGCTTTGTTTGGCGCGATGGCCTGCATCAAATCACATGCTCAATCCCAGTGTGTTGGTGCTGCCAAGGGAGCGTTTCAGCTCCAGCCGCTGGGTAAGCTCGGCGCGATGGCT
Source organism: Rhizobium sp. BK377 (assembly GCF_014193935.1). Lineage (NCBI taxonomy): Bacteria > Pseudomonadati > Pseudomonadota > Alphaproteobacteria > Hyphomicrobiales > Rhizobiaceae > Rhizobium > Rhizobium sp. BK377. The sequence continues at coordinate 111,846 of NZ_JACIAC010000007.1, read as the reverse complement.
GCGGTCGGCAAGCCGCGTGACATCGCGGATACGCTCGATGTCACCACCTGACCTGACCCTGCCCGCTTCAGCTGTTCTGCAAGGTCTGCGGGATTGGCGCGACCGAAGCGTTTTTCGATCGCGCTCACGACTTCTTTTGCTTCGTCCAACGCTCTGCGACCTTCAGGAGTCATTGCCAACTCGCCAACTGGCCTGCTCTTCTCCGACGACGGCAGACCGTCGAGCTCGCGAAGCAGCGTCTTCGATCCATCGCTGAGATCTGGCACCGCAATCACGTCCTGCCTTTCCCGCTTCCGGCGTTCGGAATTGGTCTCGGCCTCAAGTCGCCGCTGCCAGGTTTTGCCGCACTGCTCGACGTGAGCTGCCAGCCCCTTGATGAGGCCGAGCGCCCGGCGACGCGCAGCATTGTCTTCGAACATGCCGGTCCTGCCGAGGAGTGTGCCTATCGTTTGCGGCGACGATTGGAGCTGTCTTGAGATTTCGCGAGGATCTGAATTCCCGTCAAGGATGCGGCCGCGCAGTCCCTGCATGGCTTCTTCGGCATTCGAGAAAACGTGTTCCGCAAGTGATCGCGCCGGCTGCCCTTGTGCTGCATCGGCTGGAGAAAAATCGCGACCTGCAGATCACAGAAGGACTGGCCGCGTGGCTTCGATCCGAATTGCCGAAGTTCCTCACCCGCGACGGCGACCGGGATCTGTTCGACGATCTTCTGAAACAACAGCTGCCCGAGCCGTCGATCGGATAGTGGGAGTGCAGCATTATGATGTATGCTAGTCAGATCAAAGCTGCGTTCGCCAATATGATGCGCACGGCAGCCCGCGATCCGCTCTCAGCGATCGTCGCGCTTATCACTTTGCCGCTCAGATATGCCCGGTCGTTCCTCAAGGGATCTGTAACTTATCTGATTGCCATCTACGGCCTGCGTGTGATCCTCGGCAGCAGCAAGGGTGATATCCTCCGGCACGTCGGCGATTGGGCATTCGTGCTGTTTGCCGTCGTATTGCTGATCCGCTTTTTGACGGCGCCGCTGGTTGGGCATTTCGGAACGATGAGTGAATCGGACACGCACGGGACGGCGCGCTTCGCCGGCGCGCGAGAAATCGCGCCGCTGACGAAATCCGAAGACGGATTGCTGATCGGCCGCTTACGGAACAACGGCCAGCTTCTCCGATATCAGGGACCGGCCCATCTGCGCAAAAAGGATTATGTCGACGTTCCGACCTTGCTGGGCCGCCCGCGAGCGCGGCGGTGGCTACGATGATTTGTCAGCGCGACCGTTCATCGGAGGTTCATTGAGCAGGGCTCCCAATGGAGCCGTTCCGTTATCGGCGCCATAGCTCAGGCGGAAGAGAAGATTGAAACGTCAACATCATCGACTGAGGCCAATCACATGTCGCACAAATTGCTTCTCTCCGCTGCCGGATCGTTGCTTGCTGCATTTATCATGTCGACGCCGGCGCACGCGCTGACGATGAAGGAATGCAGCACAAAATATCAGGCGGCAAAAGCTGACGGCTCTGCCAAAGCCATGAAATGGAACGATTTCCGCGCCAAATTCTGCGGCGCGGACGCTGCTGCCGCCGATAAGGAAGACGAGGCGGACGTCGCAAAGACCACCGACAAAGAGCCTGAAAAGGCGACGACCGCGGCGCCGAAGAGCGTCGAGTTCCCGAAGGCGATCGACAAGAAATATTCAAGCGAGACGCCCGCAAAGGCTCGCCTCCATACCTGCGTCGATGCCTATCATTCGGCCAAGGATGCCGGCACGCTTGGAGATCTGAAGTGGATCCAAAAGGGCGGCGGCTATTGGAGCCTTTGCAATACAAGCATCAAGGCTGCTGGCTGAATGTAACACTAGAGAACGCAGAAGGCCGCCGCAAGCGGCCTTTTGCTTGCTAACGACCGCCCTGTCACCGACCGGGTCGTCTTGCCGCAAGCCCGAACCCAAACCGGACGAAAGCAGCGAGGGCCAGCGTTCATTCCTTTTCGCCTTGAACGGAATCGAACCGCCCTTCAGCGGGCAAGATTCTATTTCGCATCAATGACATCCGATACATAAGAATGGAGGGCGTTTGAGACCGATGCTTCTGCATTTGGGTCGACCGCCGGCGGCAATCGGCAACTGGCTCATTCCATCCAGCAGCAGCGATCAGGAACGCAATGAGGCCCATAAATGGGGCTTCTCACTCGTCCCCAACAGAGTTCGCGAATGAACACGTGCGAAATCGCGATATGGGGTGCTATGGCAAGCTCTACCATCCTGGCAAAGGAAATTGACCGTTATCGAAACTCTGATTTATGATTTACGGTAATGATTATACCCAGACCCTCTCGAACAGGCCTTGGCGCACACACCCGTGGTCGCGCTAGTCGGCGCACGTCAGGTTGGCAAGACCACGCTCGCTCGCAAACTTGCGGATCGAGTACAAGGCACAATTTCTCTGGACCTGGAACGCGTAGGTGACCGACGCAAACTGGAAGATGCGGAAGCGTTCCTCCAAGCTCAAGTGGGGCATTTAACGGTGCTCGATGAGGTACAGCGATTGCCGGCGCTGTTTGCAGAGCTGCGGGGATCGTTGACGATCGGCCACTCGCGAGATTGTTTCCGACTGATCCGGTCTCGCCCTCCACGTCAAAAAGCACGCGGGCTTTTTTGCTCGCAAGCGGTCTCCCTATTTTTCTGTGGAACTTTTTATTGAGCTTTGCGTTCGAAGCGACGGGGAATGCGCACGCTCGCGCGCTTCCTGACCTTTCCAGTTACCGCACTCCTTGCCCCGCCCTATGCGGGGCATTTTTCGCTAGGCTGCCAGGCACCAAGAAATCGTTGACGTCAAAAACTCGCATCGGACTTTGGTCCGTTGCACACCGTGGTGCGTCCGCTAACTCCTATCCTGCTGGCGCCTTTAAAGTCGGTATGAAGGGTGTCTTTCCGTAACCGGGTGGCACCCTTTTCTCAGGCCGCGGATCAGATCGAAAGCACGACGCTGTGACCGCCGACATATGTCACGTGGTATTCACACGACAGTCTTCACCCTCACTTTTAGCTTTTCGCACGAAGCCGGTCAGTAAGACGTGTGACTGTGGGGTACTGCGCAACGAATTCGACACCTCTCCCGAATTTGGTCAAGTCATCCTCATCTAAGGATCCGGGCCGGCGGATGTGCGGACGGTCGTTGTCGTCCATCTCCATGCCTCTTAGTTCGAAGCTGAAGATCGAGCCGTAGAAATGAAGCGCCTCCTCGACGTCGTCGATTTCGAGCGCGACGTGATTGACGCCGACGAGGCGACGTTTCGAGGTCATGTTGCAGCCTCCTCCCGCTTGGTCATCGCGTCTTCTCCGTTCCGGATGGCGTGGTGACCTGCGTCGGGCCGCCGCCGTTTCCGCTTGGGGAAGGAGATCGATCCGTCGCTTCAGGCGGTTTGCTTGACCCGTCGGCGGCGCTGTTGTCGAAGGTTCCGGCACCGGAAGGCTGGGCGTTTATCGGGTCGTTTGACGTCGCTGCAGTCGTCCGGCCATCCGTCCGGTCGATATTTTCGCCCCAGATCTCGACGCCGCCCCAGACGATCATCGCGAGCACGAGGCCGCCGACCAAAACAAGGAACACGGACTTCCCGTACCGACCCTGCCGGGCTTCCGTTGCAGTCTCGGTAACGCGGGCATTCCGCCTGTCTCTGATTTCGGTCATGACGTCCTCCGTTCCTGAACTAGTAACCGCCGACGATCGGAATGATTTCGCCGGTGATGTAGCTCGACATCTGCGGGGACGCGAGGAAAACGTAGGCCGGCGCGATTTCTTCGGGCTGGGCCGCACGCTTCATCGGCGTCTGGCTGCCGAACTTCGCGACGTCCTCCGCCTGCTTGTCGGAAGGATTGAGCGGGGTCCAGACCGGTCCCGGCGCGATTGCGTTCACACGGATGCCCTTCGGCACGAGTTGGCTCGACAGAGCCTTCGTGAAGGCATGGATGCCGCCTTTCGTCATCGAATAATCCAGCAGCTCCTTGGAGCCTTCGAGGCCGGTCACCGAGCCGGTGTTGATGATCGCCGAGCCGTTCTTCATATGCGGGACGGCGGCCTTGGCCATGTAGAAATAGCCGTAGAGGTTTGTCTTCAGCGTTTCGTCGAAATGCTCGTCCGTCAGGTCTGCGATTTCGGCGGTGTGGACCTGGAAGGCGGCGTTGTTGACGAGCACGTCTAGGCTGGAAAACTCCTTTATCGTCTTCTCGACCGCCTGGCGGCAGAAGTTTGCGTCCTTCACGTCGCCGCGGATGACGAGGCACCTGCGGCCTTCCTTCTCCACCGCAGCCATGGTCGCCTCGGCGTCCTCGGCTTCGTCGAGGTGGACGATCGCGACGTCGGCGCCCTCACGCGCGAAGAGGATCGCAACGGAACGACCGATGCCGGAATCGCCTCCGGTGATCAATGCGACCTTGTCCTTCAGCTTTTCCGAGCCCTTGTAGAAGGGCGCGTCATACATCGGGGCGAGTGGAAGATCGGCTTCGGATCCTGGCTTGTCCTGATGGACCTTTGGAAACGGTGGCTCGGGATAGCGGCGAGCGCCCGCCTGCATCGCGCCGGGTTCCTTCGGCTTCTGCTTCTTGTCCGCCTTGTCGACTTGATCCTGGATTTCTCGCTGCTTTGCGGCTGTGGCTTCTGACGTCATCGAAAATCTCCTTCTCTTACTTAGAACGTTGGCGGTTGAAAAAGGTTACGTCGGCGCAGCCTGTTCGGCCTCGGAGGGGCTGCCTCAGGGCTTGTGTCTCAGACCGCCGCCCACGCGGTCGAGGGATGGGAGCTCAATGCGCAGTTGGAGCCCTCCGTTTCCCCAGGTCCTGTGGATTGATCCACCAAGCTGCTTCTCGACCACCGCGCCAAGGAGGACCGTGCCGAAACCATGTCCGTGCCGCTCAGCCGGGACAGGGCCACCTTCCTCGTTCCAGTGAAGCACCAGACCGTTTCCTTCTTTTCTCCAGTCGATAGAAAGTGTGCCTTTTCCGCGCGAGAGCGATCCATGGACCGCGGCATTGGCTGCAAGCTCGTGGACAGCCAGCCCAAGAGGCTGAACCGATGGTGCGGGAACCATGATCTCCGGCCCCTGGACGTCGACTTGATCGCCGCCAAAGACGGCGACCTGGGTGCGAATGATGGATTCGAGACTAACTTCCTGCCAGCCGCTCTCCGCGAGCAGCATGTGAGTGCGCGACAGCGCCTGAACGCGCTGCTTGACCGAAGCCGAATAGGCTGCTGAATTCTCCGACTTGCTGAGGCGCACGATGCTGTCGACGATGGCGAGCACGTTCTTGGTTCGATGATCGACTTCCAGAAGCAGCCTGTGCTCGGCCTCTTCCAGCGTCTGCACACGCCGCAGCTCGGTGACGTCGACCTGCGACGCGAAGAAATAGGCAACGGCACCTGCCTCGTCCCGAAGGGCGGACAAATGGAGTTGGTTCCAGAACGGTGTGCCGTCCTTCTTGTAATTCAGGATCTCGATTGTCGCGTCGCGCCTTTGCGCGATTGCCGCACGGATCTCCGCGACGGCTACGGGCGACGTGTCTGGACCTTGAAGGAACCGGCAGTTCCGGCCGATTATCTCTTCGGCACAATAGCCCGTCAGCTCGACGAAGGCGTCGTTCGCAAGAACGATCCGCATATCGGGCTCGCGGGCGTCGGCGACCACCATTGGCATCCGGGTTCGCTGGAATGCGAACGATGCCAGTTCCTTGCGGTCTGCCATTCCCTGTTCAGAAGCTGCTGCTGGGATATCTCCATGGATTTCGGGCCGGTCGTCTGTGCGCACGTGGTCACCTCATTTTTCGAACTGAACGTGAGGAAACGAGAAAGGTTTCGCAAGGCAAGGACAGCGAGGCGCCTGCGACGCTCAGCCCACGAAAACGTGGGTTGCGACGCCGGCCCAAGACAACTACGCTCCTTGTGCGGAGGGGTATCGCGTGAAGCTCGGAAACGTTCTCGTCCTCGAAGACGAACCATTCATCTCGCTCGACATGGAGGAGATGCTCAAGGAGTTCGGAGCAGCGTCCGTGACGTCGCTGGACACGAGAGCGGATGCGCTGGCATGGCTGGCGGTGAACACGCCGGATCTCGCAGTCGTCGATCCGAGGGTGAACGACGGCCTGTGCACGGACGTCGTCGAGGCTCTCGCGCAGATGAAAGTTCCCTTCGTGGTGTATTCCGGGGCCGATGTCGACCAGAGTGACGTTGCGGCCGAAGCCTTCTCGGCTGGAGAGTGGCTTTCGAAGCCGACGATGCCGGAGATCATGGCCGAGGTGCTGGGGCGGGCAACGGCTGGCCGATAGGTCGGAAACGCTTTGCCTAGCCCGCTATCTTGTCGGACGACGAGCGTGCTCCGCCGACCCCTAAAGATCTGGACCAGATCCCACCCTGGCGATCGCTGAGATCGACCAAGCTGAGCACGTCAGCTCAACAGCTCGAATAAATCGGAGCAATGGATTCGATGCCTTTGCATCCAAACGAGTGCAATGTATAGTTGCTGCGTTCCATTGATGATTGTCGTTTGAGGGCGACTATGAAGTGGCGTACAGTCAGACCGATCGAGCCAATTGTTCTGGTCTTTCCGGATAAACAGAGGCGGAAAACAGTCCGCACAGCTCGCGATGCAGCCGAAGCCCTCCTTCACGAATGGCCGCACGACGATGGCGAGGAGTTCTGTGCTGCCGTCAAAGTCTGTCTGGATGTCATCATCGGTCGCGGCGATCCACATCACCTTCGAACCGCCATGTTGCGCGCCGCTGGCGAAGCCGGAGTGATCGCAATAGCCGCTATTCACTGATTGCGGTCAAACGTCTTCTCCTCCGCCATCAGGGCTTACATTCGCCTGGGCTTCTCTCGAGGTGACGCGCGGCTCATCTGTGAAGTCGGCAATGAACGATAGAATACGGCGCCAGGGCCGACAGGATCAACTTAGCCGCCATCACCTGCCTCTTCAGCTTGCCCGAAGATCATGGCGCCAGTCAGGAGGGCGCAACGTCAAGCGTTGGATCGTCCAGATCCGCAACGCCTCTCAGTTGCGATGACCGGACGGGCATTCGACGAATCTGCAGATATTGGTTCGAACCTTCAGCCTAAAGTCCGATGGCGGAACAAACAGTTTATCACGGGGTTGAGCAACGGATCCAACGACGAAGATCCGAGCTAGAGAGGAAACTATGAGAAAGATCATTCTTGCCGCCGCACTCGCCTCCGTATCAACTCTTTCAGCCGTTGCTCAGACTGCACCCGCAGCCAACAGCAATGGCAACACCCCGGCGGTTGCGACACCGGACACGAAGAACCCCACGGCCCCGGTCGAAGGCGCAAACAGCTTTACGGAAAGTCAGGCCAAGGACCGGATCGAGAAAGCCGGTTATACCGGGGTCAAGGACCTCAAGAAGGACGACCAAGGCATCTGGAATGCCGCCGCCATGAAGGACGGCAAGGCCGTTACCGTCGCACTGGATTACCAGGGCAACGTCGTCGCCAATTAATCTCAAGGAGATCATCTATGAGAACTGTAACCGGACTGTTCGATGACTACGCAGATGCCAGCGCGGCGGTAAGTGACCTTGAAGCTGCAGGTGTGCGGTCTAGCGATATCAGCATTGTCTCCAATAATGCCGACAGGCGGCATGGGGATTCGAATGCAGCAGAGGGCGCTGGAACCGGGGCCGGAATCGGCGCCGTGGTCGGTGGCGCAGGTGGCCTCCTCACTGGCCTTGGCTTGATGGCGATACCAGGTGTCGGGCCGGTTGTAGCGGCAGGCTGGCTTGCAGCGACCGCTGCTGGCGCGGCGGCGGGGGCAGTCGCCGGCGGTGCGGCCGGGGGCATTATCGGCGCTCTCACCGAGTCCGGTGTCCCGGAACGCGATGCCCATTTTTATGCGGAAGGCGTTCGTCGGGGCGGTACATTGGTCACCGCCAAGGTGGACGAAGCCATTGCACCCGAAGCCGACGCGATCTTGAAACGCTCAAGCTGGGTTGATCCGGCCGAACGCCGTAGTGCCTATGAACAGCAGGGATGGACGCGCTTCGATGACACGCTTGATCCCTATGATGCCAAACAAGTCGTGATCTGAACCCTTCAAACTGGACCAGTTTTGGTTAGAGTTTTCCGGTGCATTTCCTGGCTGGGAAAGGACGGAAGATGATGAAGGCATCGCAGTTTTCGGACGCGCAGAAGGCGTTCATTCTGAAGCAGGGTGATGAAGGTGTGCCGGTGGCGGAGATTTGCCGAAAGGCGGGCATCAGCCAGGCGACCTATTTCAATTGGAAGAAAAAGTACGCTGGCATGTTGCCGCCGGAGATGAAGAAGCTGAAACAGCTCGAAGACGAGAACGCTCGGCTGAAGAAGATCGTCGCGGACCTAACGTTGGACCGCGAGATGCTGCAGGATGTCATCCGCCGAAAGCTTTAAGGCCTGCTCGCAAGCGGGAGGTGGTTAAGGGCATGTGCCGCGATTGGGCGATCTCGATCCGGCAAGCTTGTAGGGCACTGAACTTCGATCGTTCGACCTACCACTACACCTCTCGCCGTGCCGATCAGGCCGGCCTGGAACGTCGTATTCGTGAGATTTGCGAGACCCGTGTCCGTTACGGCTACCGTCGTGTTCATGTACTCCTGGAACGCGAAGGTTGGGGCACCAATATCAAACGAACTTATCGGATTTACAGGGACTTAGGCCTTCAACTACGAAATAAAACGCCGAAGCGCCGAGTCAAAGCCAAGCTACGGGAGGACCGGCAAAAGGCCGTTGAACCCAACGATGTCTGGGCGATGGACTTCGTTCACGACCAACTCGCGACCGGCAAGAAATTACGAGTGCTGACGGTGGTCGACACCTTCTCGCGCTATGTGCCGGTGCTTGATCCGCGGCATAGCTATCGGGGAGAAGATGTCGTGGAAACATTGGAACGGGTATGCCGGCAGGTCGGCTATCCGAAGACGATCCGTGTCGACCAGGGGACGGAGTTCGTTTCACGCGATCTCGACCTCTGGGCCTATGCCAAAGGCGTGACCTTGGACTTCTCACGCCCTGGCAAGCCGACTGACAACGCCTTCATCGAGGCGTTTAACGGCCGCTTCCGGGCGGAATGCCTGAACCAACACTGGTTCCTGACCCTTGCGGATGCCCGCGAAAAGATGGAGGATTGGCGTAGAGACTACAATCCTGTTTCATAACACCCATCTTTCTATGCCATTGAAGGGAATAGGTTTTCCTGATCTGGAGGCGATCCCGCGGGGTGGCGAGGGTTCTTCCGGGCACGATCGAGGATCTGACGTGCTTGTGGGGTCGCGAGTTTGGAACGGCTGAAGATCCATGGGCCATCGGGTAGCGGATGATCCCCCTCAATATCGCCAGCCTCGGCCGCCAGACGCAGCGTCTTTGGCGTTATCCCGAGTAACTTCGCCGCACCGCCCAGATTAAGCCATGGCTCGACCCCGTCGATCTGCGGACGGAAGACCGGTATCTTGCGATATGACCTCAGCGCGGTGACCCGCTCCCGTGTCCAGCGATTGCCATTGCCGGTCGTCAGTCCGTTGCGATTGAGGACACCGGCAATCACATCATCATTGGCGATCAAGACGAGCTGTCTCACAGCGTCGACAATGTCGTCAGGGGTCGCGTTTCTTTGGCCACGGCGTCGCTTCGGCAGGCGCAGTTCGGAGTGGACGCCTCCAACCCAATGAATGACGAGGACGATCTCAGAGGTTCCATCATCGAGATCGGCGACCACTTCATTGATGAGCGTGCGCACGATGCGCTTCTTCAGCCTTGCATCGGTTGTCGGCGCCGTCCAGACGGTGCGAAGGTTTCCCGCAAGTGCGGTTACCTGTGATGCGGACATGGGGAACGGCTGAGGCGTAACTGTCCGATGTTTGGCAATCCTGATCTCGATCTCGCCGACGCGTGCGAGTGTCCTATTCCAGCGCGCTTCGAGCTCTGACGTTACAAGTCTGTTCTCCGGATCGGCCGCGTCATATTGCCGGAATGCCCGGTCGGCTGCATAGCGTGCTGCCTCGAGGTCGCGTAGCAGGGCATCCTGAACCTGATCGCGTTGGCTGGCCATATTGCGTTCCGCCTCAACGGCGGCCGCAATGGCTCCCGGTTCGACCACGCCGAGCAGCGCCTCCTCGATCGCATCATCGACCCGCAGACCGCCGAAGGCGATGCAACGTGGTTCGCCATTATCGAGTAGACCACGCCAACAGGAATAGCGCGGGATGTTATGGTTGGCTCCTGTGTAGCGAACCGTCAGCTTCCGGCCGCACCTTTTACAGCGGAACAGGCCGGCAAGCAGAGCGTCGCCATGCTTCGGCGCTCCATGATGGCGACTGGCCGGTACATTGTCGCTGACCATCTTGCGGATCTCCTCCGCCCTTTCCCAACTGATGTAACCTTCGTGTGCGTCCGGGATCAGCGCCAACCATTCATCACGCGCCTTGCGGCGAATTCCAGATCGGCCATCGTATCCCGGTACGGAACGACTCTTACCATAAGCATAAGCGCCGCCGTAGATCGGGTTCGCAATCATCCGGTGGATGGTGGCATAATTTGGCCTGCGCCAGATGACGTCACCGTTGGCGCACCTGACGGGCAGGTCCAATCCCTGCTCAAGGAACCATAGCAAGGCCTGCCGGGCACTCCCGAGTTCGGTGACCTTGTCGAAGACGAGTGCGATGGCTTCCTGGATGCGCCGATCGGGATCCTTCTCGATCCTGTCACCGGCCTTGACGAAGCCGGCCGGAACAGTGACGACGAGTTCACCGCGGCGAGCCTTCTCATAGCGGGCGGAAAGGGAACGCTGACGCAAGAGATCGAGTTCGTACTCGTTGAGGCTGCCCTTCAAACCCAAGAGCAGGCGGTCGTTGCCCTGGCGGGGCGCATAAACTGCTTCCTGGTCGACCAGGACGGTATCGACAACGCGGCACATCTCGATGAGTTGCTGCCAATCGCGGCTGTTGCGGGCGAAGCGCGATACCTCACGCGCGGCCACGGCGCCTACCTTGCCAAGGCAGACTTCCGCCACCATCCGATCAAATCCAGCGCGGGTCACGCCGCCGGCGGCCGAACGACCAAGGTCGTCATCCACCGTCTCTATATGTGACCATCCAAGCGCTGCCAGACGGTCGCGCATGGCGTACTGGAGGGCGCTGCTCTCTCGATTGTGCAGAACCTGGTGAGCCGAGGACTGCCGAACATAGAGGATGGCCTTCCGCTCCAGATGATGCGGTCCGATCTTCTCATGCATCATGACCGGCCTCCTTCTGTCGGGAGGCATGTCCGCACTTTGCGTGATCGACGAACAGCCGCACGATGAGCACCGTCAACGCTTGGCGGGTCTCCTCCGGCAACTCCGGCCATTGCGGCGTCCCTGCCGTCTTCCCCTGCTGCGGGGCCGAGAACAGATCGAACTGGCATGTCATGGGCTGGCGAGGCATGAACATCTCTCCGACTCGTTTCGTGAGAGACCAATGCTGCGCCCATTACCGAAGATTGCGATGAGGCATCAGCGTCCTTCAGCAATCTTGCCAAAGTATGCAGGCTTGCGAGATCGACGTACGGGACCGCCAGGCTGCGCCAACAACCACTCACTGATCGGTCGAACATCCATGCTGGGACTTCAAGAAGTCGATCAGAAGAAGAACCAGAAAGGCTGCAGCGGAAAATATGCGTCCCTTTGGACACCGCCTCATGCACGCAAACGAGCCGCCCGGACCAAGGATGCCACGGATACAAAAGCTCCCGAACCTCGGTCCCGTGGGTGTTCTGTCGTCGTGTTGTACAATGAGGTTCGGCCGCATGGTGCGATCGGTAACAAGGTGCCGATCTCGCTGATGAATTCCGGAGGCGCAACCAGCCCGCCTCCCTGAGTGAAGCCGGAAAACTCCAGCCTCCGCTGGTCCAGAATCCTGGGGCGGTTCAAAAACGGCTGAGGCTCTAATCGTAGCCGGATGAAACTTCAGTGGCAGGTCAATGTGGCTGTCACAGTGCTCGCACGCGACATTTTCGGTCAGCCATCCTGAAAGAATCCGGCTGCTCCTCGTCGACATTTGTCATGGCTTTTGCTGGCGGTCTCTCTGCCCATGCGGTCACCTCCGCACACGATGCCCTAAAGGCTGTCAAGGGCGGCACGTTACAACCATTGCCGAGGCGACACTGCGCCCTAATTGCAAAGACCTGGCAAGAACGATCGACACATCGATGTCTTCGGGCAACGCCAAGATCACGGAGGCGGAATTGGAAGAAGACCTCGGCCCCCGACGCGTATATTCGACCTCGTCATCCTCTTCACGCATGCCTGCCTTCGCGAGTGTACTCGCTGTTATTGCTATTCTGTATTTCGGCAAGGAAGTACTTCTACCTCTGGCAATCGCAGTCCTGTTGACGTTCGCCTTGGCACCCATTTCCTCCCGTCTTCGAAAGCTTGGCCTGCCTCGTATTCCGGCGGTCATCATCACTGTCGTGCTCGCTTTTCTTGTCCTTGTCCTGTTCGGGCTTGTCGTAGCGGGACACATTGCCGAAGTTGCGCAGAACCTTCCGGCCTACCAGGGAAATATCATAGCGAAAATCCGGTCTCTCCAGGAAGGTGGAACGGATAGCGGCATTGTGCGGCGCCTGACGTCCGTCGTTGAAAGCGTCGGTCGTGAGCTCAGCAATGCGGAAGAGCGCCCAGTTACTCCCGGTAGCGCATCCAGACCAAGGGAGCCTGTGCTCGTCGAGATATTCGCGCCAAGTAGACCAATTGAAACGCTTACTAGCCTGATTGGCCCGCTGCTTGGTCCCATCGCCTCATTGGGTTTGATCATCGTCGTGGTAATATTCATGCTGTTGGAACGGGAAGAGCTTCGCGATCGCTTTATCCGGCTCGTTGGCTATGGCGATCTGCATCGCACAACAGAAGCCATCCAGGAGGCGGGAAGCCGCGTCGCACGGTATCTTCTTATGCAGTTGGTGGTGAACTGCGCCTACGGCGTTCCATTGGCTCTTGGACTGTGGGCGGTTGGCATTCCAAATCCAGCGCTCTGGGGGATGCTGGCCATCGTCCTTCGATTTGTCCCCTATATAGGGCCTGTCATCGCTACAGTTCTGCCGCTGTTCCTGGCCTTTGCAGTAGACCCTGGCTGGAGCCTTGTTCTCTGGGTTGCGGCCATTTTCGTCGTGCTGGAATTGACCAGCAATAACGTCATCGAGCCCTGGCTCTACGGTTCTCGTACCGGCCTCTCTCCGCTAGCAATCATCGTCGCGGCGATTTTTTGGGCATGGCTGTGGGGACCAGTCGGTCTTGTGCTTTCCACGCCGCTGACCGTGTGTCTTGCAGTATTGGGCCGGTATGTCCCGCAGTTCGAATTCCTCGAGGTCGTTTTCGGTAGTGACCCGGTGCTCGATCCCAAGGAGCGTCTGTACCAGCGGCTTCTTGCCGGCGATCCTGATGAGGCGACCGACTACGCTGAGGAATTCCTCGAGGAGGACTATCTGGAGGATTACTATGGCAAGGTTGCCATTCCCGCCCTCCTACTGGCGGAGAAAGATAGGCGTCGAGGCGTCTTGACCGCGGAGCAGATGGAACAGGTGTTTGGGACCGCCATCACACTGGTCTCGAACCTCGGGGAAATCGCGGAGGAAGAGGAAGACGAACAGAAGGAGACGGAAGCGGCAGGTCGGCTCAGCACCACCCTTAAGGAAGGGAATGGAGATGAAAGCGAACTACCTGATGGACGTGGCAAGACCGTCTTTTGCGTCGGAGGCAGGGGCCCGCTCGACGACGCGTCGGCTGCGATGCTTGCCCAGATTCTTCAGGTCCAGGGAGCCGAGGTGGTCGCAGCGAGGCATTCTGACATCCCCAATCGCCGTGCGATGAGCCTCGTTCCTAAACAATCGAACGCCATCGTAGTTTGCTTCCTGAACAAGGACTCGGCAAGGCACGCCGCCATACTTGTTCGTCGGTTCAAGCGCATATACCCAGCCATTCGCGTCGGCGCGGTCCTTTGGGTGGAAAATCAGGAGGAAGAGCAACCGCCCGCGCTTGAGCAGGCGGATTTCGTTGCCACGACATTGACCTCGGCTGCCCGAGAGGCACTCGCCGATGCACCACCATCATTGGTGACGCCCGCGCGCAAGATTCGTACCAGGCGGTCCTCGAACAAGACAGGCATAACCGCCGCGCAGTCCAGGATTTAGCGGCAAGGCTTGCCCGCATATGCCGGCACAGTGTGATGGGACAAGAAATTTTGGTTTACTACGTCGTATTCGTCAATGGAGCGGCCGAACGCCAGGAGCCGCTCTTCATTCGACCGTTCTTTGATTGATCTGAATCCTTCAGCGGGAGCTGGAATTGTTCACTTATGATCCCCTGAAGGGAAGAGGAGAATTCCAGTTCCAAACGGTCTAACTTCACGGGAGCACGTCAGTACCCCTCTCCTGGACGTCGGAAATACCTGCCAGCACGGCGAATAAATTGCCTAAGTGGCTCGGCTGTTTGCCTGCCTTTCAGCCAAACGTTCGGTCATTGCCCGCCTTTCAATGAGGTGCTTCTTCGCGCGAGCTACTTTTTCCACGAGATTGTCGGGAGATAATGGCTTCGTTATGAGATCGATTGGCTCGGGTCGATTGTCTGTCGGGAGCTTCTCTGGGTAGGTTCTGACGAAGAACGCGAAGCAGTCCACGAAACGCGGCTCTTAGCATTGACTTTAAGTAACTAAGAATCAAATGCTTGCCCGCCTGACAGAGGAGAACACTGATGGCCGACGAAACCGGAATTGAAACAACTGCGACCACCGAAGTGCCTGCCGCAGCCCCCGCTGAGAAGAAGACCCGCAAGCCACGCGTGCCGAAAGTCGCGGCCGAAGCCAGCACCGCCGATTCGATCGCTTCACCTGCTGAAAAGTCGGTCAAGAAGACGCGTGCGAAGCGCGGCTCTAAGATTGTTCCGCTCAAGGCCGAAAAGGTGGTTCCCGCACGGAAGACGGCTGCCCCTCGCGCCCCTCGCGTCGAAGCTACGCCCGCTCCGGTCGCCACCTCTGTCGACGTCATCGACGATATCGCTGATCTCATCAAACTCGAGGAAGAGAATAAGCAACTTCGCAAGGAGCTCTCCGAAAAGCTACGCGCCGAAAATGCAGATTTGCGCAAGCGGCTTGGCAAGGCCTGATTCCGTTTTGCAGCGGCGTCAATCGTTCAACGTGATGGCGCCGCTGATCTTTCGTCTGATAGGGCCAAGATGAATAAGATCCTGCTGTCAATGAATGACTGCGGTCATGTCCCGCCGCTATGTATTGAAGGTTGAATATGATGAGAACACCATGGAGATTTGTGGCTGACCTGGTGTCGCGTAAACCAAAACCACATAGTTTTGATGAGAGCCGAGAAGCCGAAGCGAAGACTATTGCTCTCGAATACAAACCGGCCCCCAAGGTGGAACAACCTGTCATCGACGCGACGACAGTTGACCGCCCAGCTGAGCCCGTCTCCGAGGCGCAGGTCGAGGCAAGCCGACCGGAACCAGATACCAATTCTAGTGAAGCCGAAACAGCGACATCAGTTGCGACAGACGCTCCCGCAGTCGCAGTCGGTGACGGTGAGCCTACAAGCCTCGCTGGCACGCAGCAGGCTGAAAAAACCCCGACGCCGCCCCCCAGGACCGAAGCTTCCAAGACAACCACCAAGGCCGCGTCCACGCGGCGGAAGCGGGCTGCTCCCGCCGTGGAGCCGGTTATTCCGATCTATGCAGCTTCAGAAAAGGCTCCTGTCGTGGCTGCAGGCCCGAAATCGTTCATCGATGAAATTGCTGACCTTGACGCGGAAGTCGCGGCGTTGCGGCGTCAGCTCGCGAAGAAGCTCGTCGAGCAGAACGCGCAATTGCGAAAGATGCTTGCCAGGTTCGATAGGCGCTAACCGCGCACCGCCATTTCGATGGGGGAAGGCTAGCTCAGCGTCGATTGGATCAGCTTGGGCCAGCTCCTGACAAAAGCCACAGTCGCCTACCCGAAGGCGCACGGAAGGCCGATCGTGCGTTCATGGACGACCTCGCACCCGACAAGGCCGCCGATGCTATCCGCTCCCTCAGCCGCGAAGCCGACTCATCGGCATGATAACCTCAGACCACCCGCAGGTGAACCACGCGGTGGATCACTTGGCCGGGGAAGGCACCGGTAGTCCCATATCTCCACCGCCTCCCGCACAGGCTATGTTGGCAACGACTGCGTCAAGAAGGGTCGGACTGCCGCATGGTTCATAGCCGGCCTTGTCGGAGGTGGCGGCAAGGTCGCAGTCTTCGTCGGCAGTCACCGTTACCTGGCGCAGGAGCTGAACTAAGTGGCCGATGCGGATGTTATCCTCAAGACCTGTGCGGCAGTGTCTGCCCAATTCGGTGCACCGTTTGTTCAGCGTCACTTGGTGCCGGCCGATCCCGGCAGCGCTCTTTTGCGGCAGTGAACCGGTGATCGCAACGCAGACTGTGCAAGGCTCTTTCGTATCCATTTTTCTCGCCGGGCGAGGAGCGATGTCGCGCTACGCCGCTTCCCTCAGGGCTTGCGTTCCGCTCCCTCCCAGGCGCGCCGTAGCAGATCGCGCAAGGGGGGAGCGGCTTCGATTGGACGCGGGTTCCAATACGGATTAGTGCGCGGTCGAGGTCGGATTCCTTCACACCGAGGTCGCGCAGTGCTGTGGGACGCCAAGTCTGATTGCCAACCAGTGCAGCCCGATCGGCGCATCGGACGCACCGATCGCCGCCGCGATCCATGCCATGGTCTCGGGTGCCGCTGGGCTGTTGTAGGCAAGCGCGTGGCGAAGTCGCAAAGAGCCACTGCTTGTCAGCGTCAGAAACACATTTTTCATTATGGGAAGAGGGATTCGATTCCCCTATGGCGTGCCACTCTCTTTGAAATCGTTGCGTAATTTCGACGTGCGGGTATGCCCCGCCGCACGGCATTTCGTGCCGCGTAACAATCCGATCTGCTTTCAACTTTTGGCTACCGACACATCGTGTCGGCCTGTGTTATAGTCGCTCTGTCAGGTGCAGGATCTAGCAGACACGCAAGGGCCGGCGATGGCGAGCGAAAGTCCTATCAACTCACCGAAGCATACACGAAAATCGACGGGCGGGGGCGCGCGGCCGGCGGAGCATGGCAGCGAGCGGCGCCTCATCACGGCGCTCTGCTACGATCTTGTCGGATCGACAAATCTTTTCCATCAACTCGATATCGAGGACTTCCAGGAGCTGATTTCCGCCTTTCAGCACGGGGTGCGGTCGGCGATCCTCGCGCGTTCCGGCGTTATGCGGGTCGAGGCCGGTGACGGCGGTGTTGCCCTTTTCCCGACCGAACTTGGCGCGCGCGATGCCGCGTCGCTGGCGATTCGCGCTGGCTTCGACGTTATCGAGGCCTGCCGGCGCATCGGCCGCGAGGCGCGGCGCAGCGACATGCATGTCCGCGTCGGCATCGCCACCTCCATCGCGCTGGTCCAGGAACCGCGCGAGGAAGTCCCTTCGCAGGAACCGGTGACGGGGGCGGCGCTCGCCATGGCGACGCGGCTGGAAGCCCTCGCGGCCCCTGACAGCATTCTCGTCTCGGAGGAAACGAAGACCCTCGCTGGACGCGCCTACGCCTTCATCTTCGAGGGCAGCCGGTCGCTAAAGGGATTTGCCGAGCCCCAAAGGGTTTGGCGCGCGCTCGAACATCGTACCGAAGTCACCCGCTTCTACGCCTTCGGACGGCTTGGCGGTTCCTTCATCGGCCATGCCGCCGAGCTTGAGACAATTGCCCGTTGCTGGCGAGAGGTCTTGGCCGGGAAAGGCCAGATCCTGGCGATCGAAGGCGACGCCGGCATCGGGAAATCGCGGCTTTTGCGGGAGATCCGCAAGCTTACCCGCAAGGAGCGATCGAGGGCCTTCCTGTTTCAGTGCGCGCCCGGCGGCGCGCGCTCCACGCTTCACCCGATCATGCATGGTTTTCCCGGCACGGCGTCCAAGGCGGCTGGCCCCTCACGCCTGACGGCCACAACCGTCGCCGCCGCGTTCGCCCACCACGGCATAGAAGAGCCAGACGTCGCCGAACTGTTTTCGTATCTGCTCGGCGCTGCGGGCCGAAACGAGTCCCTCTCCGGCAGCGATCCCAAGGCAATCCGCGACAGGGCGCGGCGGGCGACCATCCAAGCGCTGGAGACCGTCGGCGCACGCGGTCCGCTGATCATGGCGGTCGAGGATATTCACTGGATCGATCCGACGTCGCAGGACCTCCTTGGGGAAATCGCCCGCACAGTTTCACGGCTTCCCATCCTTCTCGTCGTCACCTTGCGTCCCGGCACCGCGATGGATTGGGCCGACGGTGCCGACGTGGTGCACCTGTCGTTGAAGCCACTCAATCGCGACGAGACGAAGCAGGCGATCGAAGCGAGTTGGCCGGCACACAAGCGGACGGCACTTCCGGAACTTCTGGAGGCGACGGAGCGGATTTCCGGCGGCATTCCGCTGTTCATCGAGGAGATCTGCCAGTGGATCACGGAGATCGCGCCTGCGGATGCGGCGAATATTCCTGAGGCAATCGCGCATGATGGCGAGGCAAAGGTCTCTCACACGCACGCGCTTGCCTTCGAAGGGATTCTCGACGAACGACTCGCGCGGCTCGGACCGGCGCGGGACGTGGCGCGAGCCGCGGCGATCGCCGGCGGCCGTACGACGCTGCCGCTGCTTCACGCGCTTTTGCCGGATCTCGCCAGGCGGTCGCTGGCTAGTGCGGCGGATGTGCTGTGCGAAACCGGCTTTCTGACGCGTGGCCGAACCGGCGGAACCGTGATCTACCGCTTCCGACACGCCCTGATCCAGGAAACGATCTATAAGGCACTCCTGCGCAAGCAACGGCAGGTTCTGCACCGGCGGCTGTTCAACGCTGTCAGCGACGACCGTGGGCTGGCGGAATGGATCGACACCGGCGGGCTCGCCGACCAGGCGGAACGCGCCGGGCTCACGGAGGAGGCAATTCGGCTGTTCATCGCCGCCGGCTCCGAGAGTGCCGGCCGCTCGGCGATGATCGAGGCGCGCCACCATCTGGAGCACGCGCTGGCCCTTTGCGCCGAGATGGACGAAAGCGAGGCGGTCGACGCCTTGCGGCTTTCCGCCTTCACCAGGCTCGGCCCGATCCTCACTGGCCTCGTCGGTGCCAATTCTCCGCCCGCCCGCAAGCTGTACGAAGACGGCGTCGCCATCGCCCGCCGCCAGCCGAAGGAAGACCAGCCAAAGTGGTTTCCGATCTATTGGGGCTGGTGGCTGACCGGGCCTGACTTTCTCGTCATGCACGACCGCGCACTCGAAGTGCAGATGATGATGCTTGGCACCGAAGATCGCGAAATCGCCCTGCAGGTCAAGCATTGCATCTGGGCGATCGACTTCAATCTCGGCTGGCACAAGGAGACGCAGGAGGCGATCACGGCGGGGCTTGCGCTCTACGACGAGCGATCGGCCGAAACCGCGCGAACGCTCTATGGCGGCCACGACGCCAAGGTCTGCGGCCTCGGACAACTCGCTCTGTCGCTCTGGCTGACGGGACAGGGCTCGGCCTCGGACACAGCACTTGCGGACATGGTCGGCCTGGTCGAGCGCATCGGCCATGTTCCGAGTACCGCCCATTCGCTCGACACCGAGGCAGTCTCGGCCTTCTACCGCGACGATTTCGAGCGGCTGGCGGATGTTTCAAGCCGGATGCGGCTCTTTGCCCAGCAACATGAGATGCAGTCGCTCGCTGGCATGTCGCTGCTTTTCGGCGGCTGGGCCAAAGCCCACAGCGACGACCTCCTCGCCGGCCATGAGATGTTCGGCGAGGGATTGGCGCTGCTCAAGGACCTCGGCGCCGTCGCCGACCTGCCGATCTATCTCTACATGCACGCGACCCTGCTCGGCCTTGCCGGCAAGTATGAGCAGGCCATCGACGTCGCCACCGATGCCATCCGGCAGGCCAAGGAAACCGGCCATGCCTACTGGCTCGCCGAACTCTACCGCTGCCGGGCCGTGCTGCGCGCTCGGGGAAACGTGAAAACCAATCTTGTCGCCGCCGAACTGCTGACCGCCGTGACCATCGCCGAAAGCCAGGGTGCGATGGCTCTGCTGCAACGGGCGAGCCGCTCAACCCGGGAGCTGGGTGTTGTTATCGGACGCTGACACGGCCGAAGGCTTGACCCCTGCCCCGCCGGCGATCGACGGACGGATTGCCGACTTTCGCGACGAGCTTGCCGCTGGCTTGAGGCAACCGCTCGATACGCCGGCCGACCCCGGCGCCGCCGAGGCATGTTTTCGCAGGCTACTCCCTTTCAGCCGCCGGGCCGGCATCACCCGTCTCGCTGACCTGACCGGGCTCGACCGTCTCGGTCTGCCGGTGGCGCAGGCCATCCAGCCGGCCGCGCTTTCCGAGGTGACCTCGCTTGGCCGCGGCCTCACCCTGATGGAGGCGGCGGTCGGGGCGATCATGGAGGGTCTCGAGCGTTTCTTCGCCGAGCGCATTCCCTCCTCGGACTGCTTTCTTGCGACCGCCGACGAGCTTCGGATCGACGCGGCCCTGTTCGAAAACCTGCTGCTTCCCCACGCCGGCACCGCATGGCGATCGCTGCCAATTCCCTGGACCTTGGCTGTCGATGTCGCGAGCGGAGCGCCGCAGCCGGTGCCGCTCGAACTTGTTCACACCTGCTATACCGATCCCGAGCCACAGGGCGACGGATTGTTCATCCGCACCACCACCGGCCTTGCCTGCCACAGCACGGCGCGCGATGCCTTCGCGCATGGGCTGTTCGAATGCATCGAACGCGACGCGATCGCGCGGGCCTTCACCACCCACGGCTTTTTCGATCGTCGCCGCATAGCGACATCGCGCATCGGGCCGAAGGTCGAGCATATTCTTTCGGTCACCCGGACGCAGGGCATCGCTTTCGCGCTTTGGCACGCCCCCTCGCCCACCGACCTACCGGTGATCTGGTGCCAGGCGATCGAGGCCGGCGCGGCTGAGCCGACCCTGGCGTTGCCGACGGAGGGCCATTCGGCGGGCTTTACCGTCGAGACCGCCGCGGCGAGCGCGATGCTGGAGGCATTGTCGGCGCGCGCCGGGGCGATTTCCGGCGCGCGCGACGACCAGACGCGCGAACACTATCGCAAGAGCACCGATCCGCTCGTCGCGGACGCCCGCCGCCTGATCCTCGAAGCCACGACAGCGGGCACGGCAGCGTCGCCCTTCGCCCCAACATGCCTGCGCGACGTCGTCGACCGGGTTGCCGCCTGCGGGCTTGGACCTATTCTCGCCGTACCGGTTGGAGCGGACGCCGAAGCAGGCGTGGCCTGCGTGCGAACCATTCTTGCGGGTGCGCGGCCGTTTTCAATTTTGCGTTGAGGGGTTGCCGATGACGAATGCCGGCAAGGAAGGTCCGATTCTGGTATTTCTCGGCCCCACGCTGCGTCGCGACGAGGCGCAGGCGGTGCTCGACGCGATCTATCTTCAGCCCGTATCCCAGGGAGACGTCATACTCGCCGCCCATGCCTTCCGGCCACGTGCGATGGTGCTGATCGACGGACAGTTCGAGGACCGCCCCGCCGTCCGCCACAAGGAAATTCTCTGGGCGATGGCACAAGGCATCGTCATGATCGGCGCGGCCAGCATGGGAGCCTTGCGGGCGGCCGAGCTTGCGCCCTATGGCATGATCGGCGTCGGCCTGATCTATAGGTGGTACCGGCGCTGGCCGTTGACGGCGGAGGATGCGGTCGCTGTGCAGTCAGGGCCCGCCGAACTCGGCTTTCTGCCGCTCACGGACGCACTGGTCGACCTTCAACGGACATTCTCGACGCTTGCCCGCCGAAATATGATGACATCCGATGAGCGCGACCAACTCATCGCATTGGCGCGCGGGACGAACTTTCGCCATCGCTCGCTCGCAGCCCTATTGCGGGCTGGGGGATTTTCCAGCGACCGTATTTCGGCATTGCGGAAAGAAATGACCGGGCAAAAGCGCCAGGACGCACTCCTTGCGTTACGTATGGCGCCTTCTCTAACAATAGAGCGGCAGGGCCGCGATGTTGATCGCGCCTGGGTCGCGACCAATACTTTCATGAGAGATTTGGAAGCCTCGCATATTGACATCGACTTGATACGAAATTACTAATTAAACGTGTGGTTGCTCAATCCTTCTTCTTCGAAAGCGATTGTGCTATGGAGTATCCGAACAATGTGACGGAACGCGTGAACCCACGCATCGGAACACGATTCTGGATTTTCCCCCAGCCTCCCTTCATCCCCGGCTACGAAGAGCCCGATCGCGTCTGGCTCTCGATCCTGCCCGACGAGATCCGTGACGGACCGAGCGACCAGTGGGTGTACGTGGTCGATCCGTTGATCGAAAAACGGCCCTATGGTCCTGACGATCTGCCGCCGTTCGAAGGCGAGCGGCGACCGGCGGCACGATCTGGCCCGGATCGCAACTTCGACAATATGGATCCGAAATCGCGGGCCTACCTCGGCGTCCACGTCTATGCCTGCGTACATTTCGTGCTCGACATCTGGCACAGCTATCTCGGTCATCGCATCCGCTGGTTCTTCGACCCGGTCTTTCGCCGCCTGGAAATCATTCCCCTGGTCGAGTGGGACAACGCCCATGCCGGCTACGGCTATCTGGAGCTGGGAGCCTCCGATGTTGGCGGCGTGCTGCGGCCCTATGCGCTAAACTTCGACACAATCGCCCACGAAGTCGGCCATTTCATCAGCCTGTCGGAACTCGGCATACCGATGATCACGTCGCGCGAGGCCGATTTCTTCCCGTTTTCCGAAGCCTTTTCCGACTGCGTGTCGCTGATTTCGCTGCTGCATTTTGATTCCGCCGTCGACCGGCTGCTGCGTCGGACGCAAGGCAATCTCCTACTTTCCAACGAGCTCAACCGCTTCGCCGAGACCAGTCCCGAGACGCAAATCCGTCTCGCCACCAATTTCCGCCGCATGTCGGAAACCACCCGCGAGCCGCACGACCGCTCGCTGCCCTTCCTCGGCGCGATCTTCGACAGCATCGTGGAGATCTATCATCGGCAATTGGTCAGGGACGGCTTTGCCGACAGGCGCCTTTTGAACGTCGATCTGCGTGACTTGACGCTGAGCGAGTTCGACGAGTTCCGCTCGCTGACCGAACGGTCGTTTCGCGACCGGCCGCTCTATTTCAAGCTGGCGCTCGAGACCGCGCGTGACCAGGTCGGCAGTGCACTCGCCGCGTCGCTGCGTACACTTGATCCCAACACCATGACTCTCGAGCAAGTAGCACGGGCCGTCATCCAAGCTGCCAGCCGTGGCGGCGCCGATGCGCTCGAAGCGAATTTTGTGTGGCGTGAAATTATCGGTCCGAGATGAACTCTAGGAGGGCAAACAATGAGCGACTGTTGCGGTCCCTATCCGGGCGTGGGGGAGGAGCCGAAAGGCCTACAGGTTCCTGACTACAGTACCTACAACCCAGGAGAAGTGAAATTGTATGGACGACCTGCCACTCTTCTATCCGCAATCAACGACAACATGCTAAAGGAGAAAATTTATGCCGCGATGGACTCGAACGAAGCAATAAACAACCTGAATCCGGAAGCAAAAAAAGAAGTCGGTGGAATAATCGACGACCTAATAAGAGAGATTGAGAGAAAAACCGGCGAGGACGTCATCCTTTCCCTCTTGAACGGAAGAATAACATTCACGGCGCTTGGTGACGACGGAATTTATGCGCTGCCAATTACCATCGGTGGTCAGACGCTCCACAAGCAAGTCCGGCAATGCATGAAAAGCATCGGCGTCATCTACGGATACGCCTATGAAGGCCATTGCTACCGTTTGCCAAAGCCGCAAATCATGTTCTTGCCGGAAGAGGCTCGCACCATCGTGCAGGGCGATTGCGGATGCGACTGCGGATACGAGCCCAAGCTCGGATATGCCGTATGGCAAATCGACAAGCTCGATGTCGTCGTGGCACTCGACATCCGAGCCGACGACGTCAAGACGCTCGTCCTCGACGCCAATCTCCCGGGCAACCGTTCGCCGCTTGCCTATGCGCAGACACAGGCGCTGGCTCCGCAACGTGGGCCAATGGGCGGATAGGGCCGGGAAACGGATGCCAAATCGGGTGGCTGCAACCACCAGCCGTCCCCCAAAGCGCCTCGGCGAAAGGGCGGAAGAGGAATATCTCAGGCTGCCGCCAGTATTGTCTCCGTGCTGTCGGCCGGTGTTCTTCGTCGTTAGCACAACAAGCCGTAAGGCCATCTCGCCCGGATCTGACGCGCCAATATGTCCTTTTCGGAACTAGACTTTTTCGGATTGCAGCATAGCGCCACTACACTACACTACACTGCAGTGCCGACCCCTCGTCACTGAAATGGCAGAGATGACAGCTTATGGCTCCGCTGCGACCGGGTGTTTTCACCACGTAATGTCCGCTTTGCGGCGACGTCGACCGGTGGCTCGATGACCACTATGGAGGCGCAAAGTAACCGCTCAAGCGCAAAAACGCGTCAGAACCAAATCAAGCTTTGCCCGCTTGCCTTGCGAGTTGCAACAGGCGAGCGCGCACCGAGGCACCGAGATTTCTGACTTCTTTTAGCCACATGGGTCTCGACGCTTTCGTTGAGAAGGCTGTCTGTGAAACGTACGATACACATCGAGGGCCGTTCGGTTGTGGGGCCCAGTCCGTGGAAAGCGAGGGCCGAAACAAGGCAGACAAGCGCCTTCGGGACGCGTTTGGCAATCTCTGCCAGACTATGGTTGGTATCGAGTTCCGCATCGGGGAGTTGATAAAGACGGCGGTTAAGCCGCACGACCTTGCTATCCCGTTACATCGGCTCATGGTGGCCGCCGTCACCCCTGCATTCCGCAGTTCCGCCAGACGTGCTATCCCGCGTTTAGCGAGCACAGTTCGGGCGATTTGGCGTTGGGTGACGGAGGCCGGCATTGATACAAAAACCCGGAGCATAGAATCTATTATCCGAGGATTTGTATCAAAATCCCTGGCCTTGAGAAAGGCGTTGATTGGCGAAGCCGTGAGTAACAACTGACCTTCGCCTTGAAGGGATCAGAACTGGCGATCCGCTTAGAACCACATGATAAAACGATCTATGGACCTTGCGCTCAGCAATCTCACCTTCGTCCATAGATCATTCGTTCAGACGACCAACCAAACGCTGCATGAGATCCATTCGTTCATGAAATATCGCCACGATCAAGGCGGGCGCATCCTCGCGAAGCAGGCAAAAGACGTAGTGATGTTCGCACCGGGCCATTCGTAACGCCGGATGAAGCGCGCTCAGATCCTTGAAAGGACTTTTGCCCTCCGCCAGATTTGCGATATGGCGCTCCAACGCTGAGACGTAGCGGCGTACCTGGGCGGGACCCCATTGCGCACGAGTGTAGCGGATTACCGAACGTAGATCGGATTCCGCCTCTGCGGTAAGAATGTAGGCCGTCAAACACGACCCTCGACCATCTCCTCGTCGAGGATCTCACCTACGGTTTTGGTTGACAGTTTTCCGGCGAGCCCGTCATTAATGCGCGTGTTCATCAACGTCTTCAACTCCTCCCAGGCTCGTTCTCCATCTGTGTCACCGGGAAAGAGGCGCTCGAGCGCGTACTGCTTGATTGTCTTGCCCTGCAAAGCGGCGAGCGCCTTTAGGCTTTGATGTTGCTGGTCCGTTATGTCAATTGTCAATCGGCTCATCCAACGTGCTCCTGAACTGAAAAGCCACATTAACACATATGTGGGTATGTGGGCCAGGCGCAAGGGGCGGAGAAGGAGAAGCGTTGGAACTCGAACGCTATATCAAAGCGCTTCAAGCGCACGATGCTGTGCGGGCGCGTTGGAGCACACAATCTCGATCACCTTTCCCTGACACCAATCTTCCAATCGGCCGAAGCATTAGGTGTACCGGTCCCGCTCCATCCCCGCACGCCTCAGATGGCCGTCAGGTCAGCCTACTATTCTGGCTTTACACCAGAAGTGGATGCTGCCTTTTCCAGCTATGGTCTGGGCTGGCACTATGACGCCGGCATTCGGTTCATCCGTTTGGTGCTTGCCGGCACATTCGATCGCATGCCGGGGCTGCAGACGGGTGGGTGGGCGCAACCCAACGATATGAACGATGGGGCGCCTTAGCTGAGACCTGAAGCAACAATCTCACCTTGTCCGTGAACGACTAAGACGCTTGAAAGCAATCGCGAGAATTGCTGCCATCCTACACTGCGACACCCGCAGTAGTTCCAGCCTTGTCGCTGGTCTGTGGCCTTGAGCAGACGCGAACTTTCTCCCCGAAAATTGGCAAAACCGTCGTGGGGATCGTGCGCGGCGAGGGGCGCCAGTTTGTTCAACCGCCTATTTGACTCTATGCGGTCGGCGACGTGCTCGGACGCACCGGACGCCCTACTAGGCTCGCAATCGGACATGGAGCGAGTATGATTTTCAGCCGCTATCTAAGCAAGGCGCCGTTCGCTTTAATAAGAAAGAAGCTAAGTTAAGCGCACTTAAATAAGCGTCGTTCAATTCCACGCCTTGAGCGGACTCGAACTCTCGGCACCAGATTTGTCTCCACTTCGAATGAAATCAACTGCTTGGCTTTCGAAGCCGAGGACGGCCTATTCCCCAAACGGAAGTTCAATTTCTTGGCGGATTTTTTTTGCGCCCTCGATCAGGACCGCGCTGAACCGCTCGGCATCTTGTGCCGGCAGCATCCCTGCGCCGGTTCGAATTCCTTCTTGCCACGCAGGCCCGCGCTCCCAGGCTTCGTTGTAGACGAGCGCCAAGTCGGCAGATCGCCTTGTCTGCTGCAGGGCTTCAAAGAGCAACGCAGCTTGACGAATGTCCTTCTCTTGCTTTGCCGGCCCCTGCCCGTCAGTGTGTCGGCGACTGGCGACGATGAGCTTGTGGACCGCATAGCGGGCCGGATCAGGGACGACAACTGGGACACCACTTCGGTGGAGCAGCATTGTCCTGATAGGTTCCCTTATGAGGAAGTCGAGAAAGCGTAATGGATCCGCGCTGGCGCCACCAAGGGCGGGCATCTTCGCCGGCTGGTCGATGTGGTCGTCCGAACCGCGGTTAGAGGTCAAGAATTCGACCCTGTAGCCGTCGGCATTCTGAAACGCCGACGAGACCGCGGATCCCGACCGATGTGGGATTGGCCGGAAGCTAGCGTCGACGCCCTGCAGCAGCTCAACGATCGGGGGTAGGCTGTCTTCAACCTCCCGACTGATGGCATAATCCTGGGCGATGTCCGCATCGCCCGTCAGGATTGCAGCCATGGGAAGCCGCACCCCCAGCAGTCCCGAATAGCACTGAAAGGCCACCGTGCCGATGAGAACACCCCGGAGCCGGAAAAGACCGCCATCGGCAAGAGCCTCGACGATGTCGCCCGACATGGCGTCAGGGGCAATCATCCCGCCTTCGCGGGTGAGGGTATTTACCAAGCGCCTGCGAGCGCGTAGATCGTCCTTGTCCCGCTTATGATCAGCTACGCGCTGCGCGATATCCGGATCATCAGCACGACCGACGTAACGACGTTTCGTGCCACCATGTCCATCAGGGATGTCGAAGTACCAGTACTTGCGCCCTTTGATGTTCGCCGGGGTGAACCGACCTTCTGGAGGGAAATCGGCCGTCCAAGCGGCGTCGAGCGAGCGCTGACCCAGCTCGGCAAGCATCGTCTGATACATGAGGTCGATGGGTTTCATAGTCTTGGCTCCGGCGTTATACCGTTTTTCAAAAACAGTATAACGGTCGAGAGAATAGGCCGCAAGATTATCAGCCGTCCCGCAAGTTCAATAATCCAAGCGTAAGGGTTGGTCACGTGGTCGTGAGCCCACGCTTCAGCCGCATCCATTGTCATAGGTTTCGTGTCGGAATGGCTCACGCCGAACATCCACAATGTCGGAGTCGCCAGGGCCGTAATCGCTCTCTGGATATCAGCGTCCGGCGACTTTGGAATGTTGCCGATGGCTTTGGGCCTCGACGAAGGCGGCGAGCAACGTGCCCCGATGGCCCATGCCGTAATTGGTGGATTGATATCCTCTACGGCGCTTAACCTGGTCCTTGTGCCGGTGGTCCTGACTTATCTTGACGGCATGGCGGGGGCTTGGGGCGCTGGTTTGCTCATCCGGCGGCTGCCACAAGGCCGTGAGGTCGGCAACAAGACACGGTCTGCTGCAAAGGTCAGCCAGCGCTCAAGATGCATGACATCCTAGGCCTTGAATGGAATCGAACCTGCGACCTTAGGGGCTTGCGTCTGGAGTTCGGTGGAAGTTCAAGCTCTTGACCAGAGATCGACCGCCATATCGGCTACTGGGAATCCTATGCGACGAGCCATGAATCCTTCAACAAAGACGAAGGAATGAAAGAGGAGGTCCGCAACGCCGCAAAACCCTTCTCGAAGGAATGTTCACCGAAAAACACGAAAACACGAACAACAGCTCACCGCCGGCTCAACCTCACCCACCCACGTCAAAAGTAGAACGTAGGCGGAGATACGCGTTACCGATGGAAAAATCGGCCTGTCCCTCGGCGATCCCGATGTCGTTCACAGCCGCTCTATATCCATCCGCTGTCAACGGCTTTTCATCGATAGCTTTTATATCGATGTGTCGGGCGGCAGCCTTGGTGGGTCTGAAACTCCGTCATGGCGCTCAGTTCGACACTAGCGTGTTTTCGGTTCGCGGGCCTGAACCGGTGGCCGAGGCAACAATCTGGCGCGTTGGCGCAACACAGGCTCTGCGCGGGCCATCGAAAGGCTGGTAACTGTTATCCTCTGCCCGATAGGACTGGTAGCGGGCCGCGCACCACGCTTTGGCGGCGCTCTCCGCGGCTCCGGATTCCTGCTGTTGCGGATTCGTTCCGGCCGTCCTCAGAGGAGCCGAAAACGGCGAAGTGCATGTCTTTGTCTGGCCGCTGTAAGCCCGATAGCTGTTGGTAGCGGGATCGAAAGACCGATAGTGGTTGGCGCACCAGTCCACGTGCTCTGGCGACATCGTCGCTATCGATGTTGCCTCCGGTTCGCGCGGGGCAGGCGCCTTGGCCCGCGAGGCAACCGCCATTTTCGGCGCGTCGGTGACATAGGTGGAATAGACAGCTGGAATGCGTTCGTAATGTTGGCTGGCGACGTCTACCCGCACCGGTTTCGTCGTCCAGATATCCGGTCGCGAGAGGCTTTCGAACGTGTGAGGCCCGGGATCGGCCAGCACGACTGAGGCGACCGAGCCGGCGGCAACGCACAGGCCAATAGAACTCGCGATACCAAACGCCAGTGAAGCGATGGCCTTCATGATCAAAATCCTGCTTGTTGGAAAGAGACGGACGCGGCAGCATGCCGCGTCCCAGGGGCAAGGTCAGTTGATGACCTGAATAACCTTGCGGGACGACGGCTCGACGATGACGCGCTCGTCGTTCACGATCGCATAGGAATATTTCGGGTTCTCCGGAACCGGCGTCACGACCACCGTTTCGGGAAGCGGCTGGCCAACCACGACCTTTTCCCTGACGACGACGGGGGTCGCGGGCGCCGGAGCTTGCTGGACATAGGTAACGACCTTCTGCGGCGGCGGATCGATTGCAGTGCCGACGATCGCGCCGGTTACGCCGCCGACGGCTGCACCGACCGGACCGCCGACGATCGCGCCGGTAATGGCGCCGCCTGCAGCTCCGTTGACCGTCGACGACTGAGCAAAAGCCGCGCCCGACATAAGTGTCGCGGAGACAGCCGCGCCGATCATGATCTTGTGAAACATAATGTCCTCCTTTGACTGATGCGGCCAGGGGACCGCAGGCCAAGAACGAGCGATCGCGCAGTCGGTTCCGGGAATAGGACTTTGGTCCGTGGTAGCTATCTTGCAGGCGGGCCGGGCGAACCAGCGAACAAGCTGCTGGGTGGGCCACGTGGAGATTGTTGTCCGAGCAACACTGACGGCGGCCTTCGCGCGATAGGTCCACCTTTCATGCGTGCAAGCTCTGTTGGCATGCCCGCGCCAAGCTTGAAGCCGGCGCCAGTTGGCAGGAAAGGCTCCGGCTCGATTGAGTTCGCCTATCATCACAGATGGTGCCGGCGCGCAATGACAGCGGTTGCGGCACCTATCATCGGCGACGAGCCTTCGACGCCCGTTTGAGCCGACTGGCAATGCGTTTCGAGAGCTGGTTTCCCAAGAAGCGTAGCCTGCCGAACAATCCGATCCGATCGAGGTTGGTAGGCATCCGAACAGCCAGAAAATGGGAGGAAGACCATGCCGGAAGACATCTCCAAATCCGCACAGGATCCAGTGAACGTGCAAGGCAGGACCTCGCGAGGGAATGACCGGTCAGGTTCAGACCAGTCGGCGCCAAACTTCAGCGATCTCAAAGCGAAGGTTTCCGAAGATCTGACGCCGGCCAGCGATGCCGTTGGAGAAACCACTGCGACCGTTATCGACAAGGTTCCAGGAGACCGTCGTCGAACAGAAAAACTTCGCTGCACGCCAGATCGAGGGCGTCGCCGCGATTGCGTAACAGAGATATGCTTCGACGAAAGCGCCTGAAACCGGCGGTCGAAGAGCTAAACGACCGTCAGCGACGGCGCCTCGCAATGTCGGAGTTCCGTCAGGCGCACGCAGATAGCTGCGGCTCCGTCCTGAAATCAAGCACCTGCGTGCCGATCCCAGGCAAGCCGTTGTTCGTTCAACGGCACTCGTCTCTCAAGGTGCCATTGCGCATTTGTGCACGCCACTCACGCGTGTCAGGTCGCGGGCATGAGCGCTCGGTGCGGTGGATTCCTGTAACGTTTCCGGTTTCGATGGGGTCGAGCGGGATCGCGATGCCCCCTTGGTCGTAGTCCCGACGGTAGCGATCGGTCCCAGGCGGCATACCCCCGAAACGACCGCGGGAGTCCATGTCCCCAAACGACTGGCAAAAGCCGGGGGCGGTGCCGAAGCCGGCCAGAACAATCAACGTTAATGCGAAGAGCCTGCGCATGACGGTTTTCCTTTTTGGTTGGCAGGAGGAAAATCGTCGTGGGCTGTTCTTGTTCCAGATGCATCCTCTATCCACAATGGTTCTCGAAAAGCCACGGCTTTCTCGACCTTCCTCGGCGATCACAGCGACACAGGCACGTCCAACATCGCGATATTCGCGCGGATCTACCTTCGGGCAGCGCCTCCGCCGGTTGGTTCCGCAGCCTCCCCTCCCTAATGTCGTCGCTTTGTCACACCAGCGGCGTTTCTCGTCAGGTTTAGCCGGTCGTCTTGAAGCGAATCGCGAAAGGCGCGAAGTGAGAAATCCGGGTGAAACGATGAGGGCGTGCGATTTGCTCAGGGTCATTGAGGGTGGGCTTCATTGTCCGGCCGCGCAAGATTGTGCGAGCGACGCGGTCGTAAAACTTCGCGGAGAGGGGCAGCGGCGTTTGCGCCAGGCAGGTATCGAACGCTATGAATCACGCCAAAGGGTAACGGGTCGTGCCATCCCGCCATCGCTGAAGTTCTTCAAGCTGCAGATTGAATTTGCAGTCCAGGCCTTGTCGCAGATGTCGCCCTTGCCGGCCGATTATATGTCCGACCGTTACTGGCCGTTGCATGAAAACCGGGCGGACCTTGGGTGAGGCAGCCCGTTCGATCGGTCAGGCGGGCGTCGCCGACCCACCGCAGACTTCGGATGACCTCCTAAGCTCGCAAGACCATTCAGATTACCGGCGATTTTTCACGCGTCGTGGCTCCAGCCTTCGGCAGCAATTTCATTCATTTCCTCGATCGTTAGGGACTTTTTCACCCTGCCGGCATCGTCCGATCATTGATCGCCCCTGCGGCGCCGGCAGCTCGGATTCGTAACTCTCCGTGCGGCAGTTTGTTCGTCCGCTCTTCGGGTTCCACCCAGAGATGGGCAAGGAGCTCGCGTTTGAGGGTTACCTTGATCTTTCATTGCGAGGGACGGTGAAGGCATAAGATTTTCCAGCTGAATACCTCCACAAAAATAAACTGATATTCCCTTTTCTTTGAAGCCGACAAGCTTGGCGCGAAGGGCATTCCGGTGGCGTGGTAGCACTGGCCCGGCACGGATCTCGAGAGGGATCGGCATCATCGCGCCAGCCGTCCTCCACAATCCCAAAACCGGTGCGGCCGCTTTCAAACATGGCCTGCAGGACGTCGTTCCATTGCTGAAGGCCAACCTGGCCCAAGAAGAAGCGACCGACAAGAAGCTGACACAGCTTGCGCAGGCGCAGGCGAATGCCAAGGGTCAGAAGGTCGCCTGATGATATGATGCGATCAAGGCCGCCGATAGGGCGGCCTTTTTTTGTTCAGAGGAGGACAATCGGCTGGCGGGCGCGGTAAGAGCCGGAGAACGGCATCCTATTTCGGCATGAAAGCGTCTAGTGCGGAATTCTTGATAGCCGTAATATAAGGGGCCTGAACACCGATGATCGTCCATCGACGGTTCCGTCGCTTCGGCCTTCATATCAGGCGATTTCTCAGAGAAGGGAAAGGCAGAACGTTCGCACCGGAACTTGGGCTCCGGACGCCCGTTTAAGGCTCAGACCAAGCAAGGAGCTTTTCCATGGGAGATCGCGAGCAAGCACGGCGAGAGCGCGCCTACAGAATTTGGGAGGCAGAAGGTCGCCCCGAAGGACGCCATCTCGATCACTGGCGACGCGCAGACGAGGACGGCGAAGCAGTAGAGACGGAAGCCGCCGACGTGACTGACGCAAACCAGGAAGCCAACCGCCAGTTCAATGGCAAGGGCGCAGAAGCGCCATCAGCGGTAGATGTCAGACCGCCTTCCGTGTCGAGCGCTGACTGACAAGTGCGCGAAGGCCTGCACTGATGGCCAGCCGTTGGGCGCAGCGTTGCGAACGGCAATACCGGGTCCAGTTTCGTTGTCACGCTGACCAGTCGTGCGTCCCCCAGTTGGATACGAAAATCTTAGCAATCGTAACACTGGGCACGGAGCCATGTGATGCGGCCTGCCCTTCTGGCGCATTGCCTCCACCACCGGCGTCGTGAAGAGGTACTACAATCCGGGACGTCGAAGTTCCACGCACATCGTCTCCGTTGCAGCTGATGGGCAAGGCCTTCGGATGGGCTGGAGAACGTTTCCAGCACTCGCAGCCATTCTTTACATTGGAAATCCATGCGATGGCTGCCACTATCGAAACGCCGCGAAGTGTTAAGCGTCTCCCCTCGTTATCGCGTTCAAGCGGCTTAACTTCACATCTGTTTCCTTAGGGTCGATAGAGTGTCTGCAATCGAATTGAACAATGAAACCGCGTGTGCCGGAATAGCGGACATGCTCGAGCAGGGGCTTTGGGACGACTCCGTCGTGGGACCGCCGTCGGAATGGCCTGACTGTCTGAAGTCCGCCGTGGACATCATGCTTCCTTCACATGCACAGATCGTGATGTTCTGGGGCGACCAGTATGCAGCCCTTTATAACGACGCCTATGCTCCCACGATCGGCCTTAGGCATCCGCGTGCATTTGGAAGACCGGCAAAGGAGAACTGGGGCGAGCTCTGGGATGACCTTAAGCCTTTGTTGGATCGCGTCCTTTATGGTGGCGAAACCGTTTCCGCCAGGGATCGTCAATTTTACATCGAGCGCCACGGACATCCCGAAACCGTCTATTTCGACATTTCCTATTCGCCGATCAAAGACGAAACCGGTAGCGTCCGCGGGGTGTTCTGCATCGTCAGCGAGACGACAGAAAGGGTGCGTTCGCAGCAAGCACTCAAGGAGAGCGAGGAACGTCTACGAGCGCTATTTTCCCAGTCTGCCGCAGGTATCGGCCAGATCGACCTTCAGGGCC
This sequence comes from Rhizobium sp. BK377, assembly GCF_014193935.1. Lineage (NCBI taxonomy): Bacteria > Pseudomonadati > Pseudomonadota > Alphaproteobacteria > Hyphomicrobiales > Rhizobiaceae > Rhizobium > Rhizobium sp. BK377. The sequence continues at coordinate 78,054 of NZ_JACIAC010000007.1, read as the reverse complement.
GAATGACGCTCGTCAACCAGCGCTTCTGCGAGATGCTCGGCTACCAGCGGGAGGAGCTTGTGGGCATCCGTTTTCAGGACTTGACGTTTCCGGACGACCGTCAGGAAGTTGAACGGCTTTTCAAGCACCTTACCGCGGCCGGCGAACCCTTCGATATGGAAAAGAGATGCGTGCGGAACGACGGAAGTATCGTATGGACGGCTGTCTCGGTCTCTGCCCTCACAGATGACGACGGTTCAATCCGGCAGTTAGGCTTCATCGCCATTGACATCTCGGCGAGAAAGAGCGCCCAGGAAGCGGAGCGTCTGCTTGCGTCGATTATCGCTTCCTCCAACGACGCCATCCTTAGTATCGATCTCGGCATGACGATCACCAACTGGAATGCGGCTGCCGAGAGGCTCTACGGATACACTCGAGACGAGGCGGTGGGAAAGTCGGTCCTGATGCTCCTCCCGGAAGGCCGTCATGACGAGGAGCCTGAAATTCTTCGGCAAGTCAGCGCCGGAAAGGTCGTGGAACCTTACGAGACGCAGCGTCGAAGGAAGGATGGCGGCCTGGTAGACGTCCAGCTTAGCGTTTCCCCGATCTATGACAGCAATGGAAGAACGATCGGCGCTTCCAAGGTGGCCCACGACATCACGGCTCGAAAGGAGGCCGAACGTCTTCAAACGGTGCTGACCAGCGAGCTTAATCACCGCGTCAAGAACACGTTCTCCACTGTCATTGCTATTGCAAGGCAGACCCTGGATCGGGAGGGCACGGATCGAAACCAAGTGAGCGCATTCCAGGATCGCCTCATTTCGATGGCGAAGGCACACGATCTGCTCACGCATCGCGACTGGCAACGCGCTGACTTGGGAGAGTTAGTCAGCCAGGTGCTGGAACCCTACCCTCCTGAGCGGTTCGACATCGAGGGCTGCGCTGTGCTGTTGCCTCAGAAGGCCGTTCTCTCGTTTTCGCTCGCAATCCATGAGCTTGCAACGAACGCCGCAAAATATGGAGCATTGTCTGTCGCTCAAGGGACGGTCTCGATCTCCTGGAGCTATGAGGAGGCCATCACGAGGCTGCGGTTCAGATGGGTCGAGCGGGATGGCCCGACAGTACAACCGCCGTCCCGGAAAGGCTTTGGTTCGCGTCTGGTCGAGAGGCTTCTGGCAGCCGAGCTGAATGGCCGTTCGACAATCAACTACGATCCTGCCGGTGTCATCTGCGAGATTGAGGCGATCTTGGATCCGGACGCAGCACCGGAGCGACGATAGCTGGTCTTCAGCCATGTTCTGTCATGCTAGCGTCTCCCGTCTTTTCTCCGCAAGCGCCCAATTTTCGCTGATCGCCGCATGCTTTGTGGATCCTTGAAGGGGAAATTCTCCAGCCTAACTGTTTTCGGGCCTCTCACCGATGGAGCGGGTCGGGGTCGGGCAAGCTGTCGCCGAGGAACGAGCGGGAACTCGCCCAACCCACAATGCATTACACCGAGACTAGAAGCCACTAGGTCACTATGCAGGAAAACGACCAGACACGAGCTGAAGCGCGAGATGCCGGGGAGCGCCTTGTTGCCCGCCACGTTCGCGAAGACCCCTTTGCCGCAGCCTTCAAAGCGACGCGTATGCCGATGATTGTCACCGATCCAAATCAGGCCGATAATCCCATCATCTTCTGCAATGCCGCATTCGAAAAGCTGACCGGCTATTCGAGCAGCGAAGCAGTAGGTCGCAACTGCCGCTTCCTTCAAGGCCCGGAGACGAACTTGGAAACGGTGGGTCGCATTCGCGCTGCAATCAGCGCCGGTTCCGATATCGCCATCGACATCTTGAACTACAAGAAGGATGGCGAACCCTTCTGGAACGCCTTGTTCCTATCTCCGGTGCGCGACGATAAAGACAAGATTATCTACTTCTTCGCCTCCCAGCTCGACTTCACCAACGTGAAATCACGGGAGGCCGATCTCGCCGCCGCACGTCATCGCGCAGAAGAGGAAGTCGCCGCGCACACCGAGAAACTGGAGGCTGCACTCAAAGCCAGGTCGCTGCTCGTCCACGAAGTCGATCACCGCGTCAAGAACAACCTGCTGACCATGGCGTCGATCGTAAAACTTCAGACCCGGCTCACCAGGGATGAAGGGCAGAAGCGCGTTTTGAGGTCCGTGCTAAACCGCGTGGAGGCCTTAAGCACCGTTCAAAAAAAACTGTTCACGCTGGAGGACGTCTCCCGGTTTGACGTCGCGGACTTCACGAAGGAACTCGTTACCGATCTTGTCGAAGCTGTTGGGCGCAAAGATATCCGACTGACCCTTGATCTGCATCCGCTCTATGTGCCGGCCGTAAAGGCGACACCGCTGTCGCTGATCGTCAACGAGCTCGTCGGCGATGCCGTCCGGCGCGGCTTAAGCGACGGTGGCGGCGACATCCATGTTGTCGTCAAACGATTGAACGGCCATTTCCTTATAAGCGTGGAGGACACCTCCGTACCGGTTGAGGTCGATGCGGACACCGCCGAGATCGGTCGCATTCTTCTCGAAACCTCTGCCAGGCAGATTGACGCGAAAATCGAGAAGCGGATCGAGGGACATCGGACAACGGTTAATGTCACTTTGCTCGTCGAGGCACAGGAGAGCGCGCATTGAAGGTTATGATTGTCGAAGATGAGATGTTGCTCGCCATGGAGCTTGAAACCGAGGTTGAAACGGCCGGACACGAGGTGAGTGGCATGGCGATGAACCGCAGGCAGGTGGACGACCTTCTACAAGCGCATCGCCCGGATTTCGCTTTTGTCGATATCCATCTTCAGGACGGTCAAACCGGGATCGACGTCGGGCGCGCTCTGGCATCCAAAGGCATTCCGTACGTGTTCGTCAGCGGTAACATCAAGAAGATCCCCGCCGACTTCGCGGGCGCCCTCGGCGCCATCGAAAAGCCCTACACGATGAACGGCATGACGAATGCTCTTGCCTATATATCAGCGATCCTTAGGGGTGAGGAAGATGTCTCTCCGCCTGCGAGCCTTGTGCTCGCCGAAGACATTTGGACCACCGTGTTTGCAGGCGCTCGTAATTCGACGTCACGGTGGGAAGCTCCGGATAACCTCAACAAACGTTAGGCTGTTGCAAGCAATCTGTCGGCTGAGCGGATATGCCGCTTGCTCGGGCCGTGCAGAATCACCGAAATTCAGCTTTCGTGAACGGCGGCTTCCAAAGCCTCAATTCCAGCCGGAAAACACTTGTGCCGCGATTTCTGGCGGTGCAATCGGCCGGTCCGGAGCGGGTAACAAGTCTCAACACCTACTCACAGGGCGGCTTTTAGGCCGCCCCGATCAATCTCTTCTTATTCGAACCCCAGACTGACGAGCCAATCCACCCGGGTAGTTGGTCCGGACGCGCCGGTGCAAAGATCTCATAATAGACACAACCTCCCGGCCCCGTTCCGATCGCCGCGTGTCGCGAGCCTGTCGGAAAGAAAACCATGTCGCCTGCGCTGGCTTCAAGCTCCTTGCCATCGATGACGAGCTTGCAAAGACCCGAAACCATAATCAAGACCTGCTCATTTTCGTGTGAGTGTGTCTTGCCATCGAAAGCAGCGTCGGCCGCCGTTTCAATACGCACGGCCGAGATCTTATCGGCGCAGATTCCCTTGCGGGAGGAGCCTGCACGCATGCCGGCAACAGCCGGCAATGTCTTCCAATCAATCAGCATGTTTACGTCATACGATCGCAATCAGCCCGCCATCGATGCGGATTAGCCAGCCGGTGAGATAGGATGCCCTGCTGCTCGCCATGAAGGCCACGACATCGGCGTATTCCTGCGGATCACCGTAGCGATCAAGGGGGATCGAGGCTGGGCTGGCTGCTGAAACGTCTTCTACGGACTTGCCTTCACGCTTGGCTTTCTGCTCGTCAAAGTATGTGACGCGTTGGGTTGCGACACGGCCTGGAAGGACGACGTTAACCGTCACGCCGTCACGGCCCACCACGCCTGCCGGTTGCGTCATGAACGTCAATCTGAAAGGCGCCTTCCTCTGCAGCCGTGAAGCGGTTCGGTTCATGCTCCAGCGGCGCAAAACAGTCTCTGCAGCGCAGTTGCATCGGGTAACATCCTGACTGGCAAGGGCGGTCGAGCCGTCCTTCCCGAAACGCTTGAATATTCGCGCAGCCGAACGCCCATGCCGCGTCTGGCCCCCTAAGGGTTGCCAAAGCGGCCTTCGTTCTGGCCTGCAATGATTTAAGCTTATCGATGCGCATATGTTCGCTATTGCCGGAAATGGCAAAAACTAGCGAACATCGGGTTGCCGATCCGATCAGTTTGGCAACTGGGAGGTCTATTTGGATATAGGCAAGGGCTTCGCGATCTTGTACTTTGCCCCTGCTCGACATTGTCTGTTTGACAACTCTATGCTGATGGCGCTTGAGCATTCTTTACGAGCTCGGCTTTGAGCCGCGCGGTTTCCAAGCCCAGTTCAATGAACTGGCGGGCATGCCGAGCCAACGCAACATTGTCGTCCCAGAGATTTCGCCAGATCGCTGTCTTCAACGACAAGTCTTTGTCAACGATAGCCGTTGAGAAGGATTCGAACGTGACGTAGTCGTCCCATCCGATCGCGATCAAAGCATCAAAAATTGCGGCAAAATCGATGTTGCCGGTCCCAAGAAATCCGCGATGGCTTTCACCGATGTGGACATAGCCGATTTTATCGGCGGCATTGCGTATTGCCAATCCGACGTCAGCTTCCTCAATATTCATGTGGAAGGTGTCGAGATGCAGAAAGACGTTCGAAGCACCTGTGTCGTTGATGTAGGCCAGGCCTTGAGCTGCCGTATTGAGCATATTGCTTTCGAAACGGTTGACGATCTCGAGATTGAGGGTCACGCCTGATTCCCTTGCGCGATCGGCGACGCGTGAAAGGGTGCTGACGCTGGTATCCCATGCCTTGCGAGACAGTGCGCGCTCCTGTTTTCCGTGCGAGGAACTCAAAATGCCGGCGAGTTTTGTGCCACCAATATCGCGAACGAGCGCAACCGCTCTGTCCAATATGGCCTCACCGTTGGCGACCACCGCGGGATTATCGCTGGAGATGTCGCCATCAGCCGGCAGGCCCATGCTCACTGCGACGTCGAGACCCAATTCACGGATGCGAGACGATAGCCACTTCACGTCGACCAGCTTGGGATCGAGATATGAAAACTCCACGAGCTTGAAGCCGAGTTCATGCGATCTCGCAAGCGTGCGCTCAAGCTCATCGCGAGACGAGCCAGCGCTCCAAACGAAAGAGTGGACGCCGATTTTGGACATGGCTCTAAATCCTATTCCATTGAAGAAAGGGCTCGCCGAGCCTGACCGCACCGGCGAGCTCCCGGGAGGAAACGTTAGCGAGCTGCAGTCCAGCCCTTGTAGTCCTTGACGTTGTCGGCCGTGATGAGCTTCGGGTCGAGAAGCACGGTGTTTTCCGCTGGTTTCTTGCCGTTCAGAACATCGACAGCCATCTTGAGCGCGTCGCCGGCCATGACGTAGGGGTCTTGGGAAGCTGACGCCTTGATCATCGAATTGCCGCTTGCGAGCGACTTCTCAATGTCCGGAGCACCGTCGACGGCGGTGATGAAGAACTCGTTGCGGTTCAGCTGCTTGGCGGCAAGTTCCGCACCGATGCCAGTCGGGTCGTTGATGGCGAAGACGGCGTCAATCTTGTCGAAGCGCGTCAGCAGGCCCTGCATGACGGCAAGACCGCCATCACGCGAACCCTGACCGTTCTGGTCGTCGGACAGGATCTTGATGTCCGGGTTCTTCGCCAGCACGTTCTTGCAACCCTGGACGCGGTCGAGGATCGACGAAGAAGCAGGCCCGTTGATGATGACGACGTTACCCTTACCCTTGAGCTGATCGACGATGTACTGGCACGCCTCTTCACCAGCCTTGATGTTGTTCGTCATGACGGTGACGTCAGCGCCCGGGGCCGAAACGTCGAAGGCGGCGACGATAACGCCGGCAGCCTGGGCTTTCTTGACGGCAGGGGCGATTGCCTTGGCATCGACGGCGTTCAACATGATGATGTCAACGCCAGCAGCGATGAAGCTGTCGATCTGCGAAACCTGCTTATTGAGGTCGTAGTCAGCCGAGACCGAGGTGACCTGAACGTTCGGATTGATTTCCTTGGCGCGATCCTCGATGCCCTTGATGGTCGCAACGAAGAACGGGTTGCCGAGCAGACCGACGGAAATGCCGATCTTCTGAAGGTCCTTGGCGGCTGCCGGCATTGCAATTGCTGCGGCCAGAGCGGTCGCTGCGAGCAGTTTCGAAATCATGCGCATATTTTCCTCCTTATGGCGCTTCCTGCGCCTGTTATCCGGCAACCCGGTTCCTCCAGCCACACTTTAGGTGCGGCTAAGTCCTTTCAGCCTGTAGCGGTCGAGCGCCACGGCAACGATGATGACAAGTCCCTTGATGATGTACTGCCAGATGTCGGAAACACCGACGAGGATGAGGCCGTTCGACAGCACCGCGATGATGAGGGCTCCGATGAGGGTGCCCCAGATCGAACCGACACCGCCGACAAAGCTGGTGCCGCCTAGAATAACAGCAGCGATGGCATCAAGTTCGTACGATTGGCCAAGCTGCAGGCCGTTTGCGGCATACAGGCGAGCCGCCGACATGACGCCCCCAAGCCCTGAGAGCAGACCCGACATCGAGTAGACGAAGAGCAGCACCAGCGGAACCTTGATGCCCGTAAGGCGCGCTGCCTCCACGTTTCCGCCAACAGCATAAATCCAAGTCCCCAATACCGTGCGCTTCAGGATGAACCACGAGATCAGGATTGTCGCCAGAGCGATGATCGCGAGCCATGGGACGCCGAAGAAACTGCCATTTCCGATGAAGTCGAACGGTAGGTCGGGATTGAAAACCGTCGTGTCATTGCCAAGCAGTCGGGCGATGCCGCGCATCGCGGTCAGTGAGCCGAGCGTGACGATGAAGGGCGGAAGCTTGAGCGCGGAAATGATGGTTCCGTTGACAACACCGCAAGCGAGACCGACGCCGATCGCAGCCGGGATGCCCAGCATGCCGACGTCCGGCCAGAGAGACACGATCACGCCCACCATAGCCGAGGCAGCAAGGATGGAGCCTACCGAGAGATCGATGCCACCCGTCAGGATGACGAACGTCATTCCGGCGGCCAGAACAGTGTTGATCGACGCCTGCTGCATGACGATCGACAGGTTGTTGACGCTTAAAAAGCGACCGCTCAACAGGTGAAAGCCGATGGCCAGTATGACGAGAACGGGCAACATACCGAGCGCGGTGAGGGTCGATCTGAATTTTGCCTTGCCCGCGTTCGGCTGGTCGGTTGATGTCGAGGTCATATCTTTAATCCCGTCGTCTTTGTTAGCCGGCTTCAGGCGACTTTCGACGCCGATCCGGTGGAGAAGGCCATGATGGCTTCCTGGCTGATTGGCTGATTGGGCGTCGCCAGCACTTCGCCCGCGATCCGACCTTCGCGCATGACGAGGACGCGATCGGCAATGCCGATGATCTCCGGCAAGTCGCTCGAGATCACCACGATCGCTATGCCTGCCTGAGCGAGTTCGTCGATTATCCGGTAAATCTCGGACTTCGCCCCCACGTCGACGCCGCGTGTCGGTTCGTCGAAAATGATAACTTTGGGCTTCGTTTCGAGGAGACGAGCGATCAGTGCCTTCTGCTGGTTGCCACCCGACAGCGCGCCGACATTGATGCTTGCGCTCAATGTGCGAATGGAAAGTGCTTTTATGGCACGGGCCGCACGCTCCCGGGCGGCGGCGAAATTGAGGATACCGCCGGGGCCGGCGTCTTTATCGATAACGCCGATGTTGATGTTCTCGTTGATCGTCATATCGAGGAAAAGTCCGAGACCCTTCCTGTCTTCGGTGAGATACGCGATCCCGGCTTCCATCGCGTCGCGAGGACCACCGATGGCGAGCTCTTTGCCTTCGAGGGACACGGTGCCGGTCGTTTTATGGTCCGCACCGAATATAAGACGCGCCAGTTCCGTCCGTCCGGATCCGACCAGACCGGCGATACCAAGGACTTCACCTGCCCTTGCATCGAATGAACACCCGAGAACCCGGCGACCGTCACCGATATCTGTCACGGAGAGGACGATTTTGGCCACGTGAGGCGCCGTACGGTGTTCCTTCTTGTAGAAGGTCGAGAGATCGCGACCGACCATCATGGAGACCAGTCGTTCGGCCGATAGCTGTTCACGTTCGAGCGTGCCCACGTAAGCGCTGTCCCGCAGGACGCTGACGCGATCTGCGAGCGCGTAGATTTCCTCCATCCTGTGACTGATATAGATGACGGCGATGCCCCGTGCCTTGAGGCCCGCGATGACCTCGAACAGCCGTTCCGTCTCCCGTGAAGTCAGTGAGGTGGTCGGCTCGTCCATGACGATGATCTTCGCATTGGTGGTGAGTGCTCGGGCAATTTCCACCATCTGACGTTCGCCCAGCGAGAGCGTCGCCACGAGTTGCGCCGGACCGAACGTCGTGCCCAGTTGCTTGAGGATTGGCTCGGCACGGGCGCGTGCCGCAGCCTTGTCGACGACACCATAGCGTGATGGCTCGGCACCCAGGAACATGTTCTGGGCAACCGTCAGGTTTGGGGCGAGCGACAGCTCCTGGTAAATGACCGATATGCCGTTTGCCTTGGCCTTGATCGGATCTCCCGCCACGATCGGCGTTCCCTCAACGAGTACGGCGCCGCCAGGATCGGCGACGTAGGCCCCCGACAGGACCTTCATCAGGGTCGATTTGCCAGCCCCGTTTTCTCCCATCAAAGCATGGACTTCTCCCGGATAGACCGTCAACGAAACATTGGTGAGCGCCTTTGTGCTGGCGAACGTCTTGCTGATATTGCGCATCTCCAGAACGGGCACGCGCGTTTCGGTGTTTGCCGCGCTCATGCGTGGAGCTCCTTCCTTGGCTGCGTCGCTTCCGGTTCGTCAATCTCAGCCATCGCCTTCCAGGCGTCGCGGTATGCCTCGAGGCCAAAGAGCTCAGCCGGCGCAACTTGTCTTGTCTCGTTCGCGAAGGGTTTTTGACCAAGCGTGTCGAGCACAAGGGCCGCAGCCCCAAATGCACTGCCTTCAGCGGTCGGACTGGTGAAGACCGGCTGTTCAGGACGCAGCTGTGCAAGTATCTCGGCAAACAAGCCTGTCTTGACCAGGCCCCCGTCTATGACGATCGCATTCTCGGAACGAATGAGATCGAGAGCCAGACTGGTCATGAGAACCACGTAGAGAAGCGCAACTGCCGCCCTCTCCTCGCCTTCGACCTCCGGTCCCACGAACCTGCCTTCGAAGCCCTGCATCGGCCCGCCCGGCGCGAACGACGGCAATGCGAACACGCCTTTTGCAATCATGCGTGATAGTGCTTCGAGGCTGATCGGCTTGCTCCAACCGCCGCTTGCAATATCGTACTCTCTGCCGCCCATGAATCGGATCGTGGGCGCTGGCCTGCCGTCGACCGTTACGTTCGCCAGCATGTCCCGATGCTCGTCCAGCGCATCGAGGGGGCATGCCGAATTGAAGATCACTACCCAAGTGCCGGTCGATACGAGGGTGAAATTCTCGAAGCCGACAGAACGATAATAGTAGAGGGCCGAATTGCTGTCGTGCACACCATTGTGGACCACGACCGAGAGTGCAGCCCCTTCCTCCGAAGCGCCCTCCCAGCGGCCCAAGGCAGCCCCCGCTTTTTCGAAATCGGGCATCTTCTCACGCCATCCTCGGCTGTCGACAAGACTGCTGAAATCACCGAGCAGGGGTGCCCACAAGTGAGAGTGGCAGCCGATATAGGAGACTTCCGAGACCTTGCGACCAGAGAATTTCCACGACCAGAACTGCGGATAGGAAAGAACAGCATCGGCGCGGTTTAGGGCCTCAGGCCTGACGGCCTCCAGCCACAGCATGTGCCGCCCGTAGTTGAAACCCAGCGGCAACTTTGGAGAGTAGGTCTCTAAGAAGGGAGGGATAGATACGTCGATCCGACCTGCCAGCGACGGAGGAGGTTCCTGTTCATAGTCGAGGATCGGATGGACAAGGTGATCCTGCTCGACGAGCGCAAACGTGCAGCCATGACCGGAGAAGATGACGTGTCCGACCGAATGGTCTTCGACCGCCCGCGCGAGCGAGATCTTCATCCATTCGTAGAGCGCCTTGTCGTCAAGTACGCGAAAACCCTCGTACTCGGCCCACAACGGCTTTGTTCGCGTTTCCGAAAGTACGGACCCGTCTGTATCGAAGACAAAGAGTTTCGAATTGGTCTTGCCGAGATCGAAGACCGCGATCACGTTTGATGCCGTCATGCCTGACCTCCCACCGTCGCGATAATTATCGTAACACCCGCATCCTCAAGCATCTTTGCTCCGACATCCGAGAGTCCGTCGTCGATGACGATCGTGCCGATACGCGAAAGCGGGAGGACGACGTTGCGCGGTTGGATCGAGAGCTTGCGGCTATCTGCCAGGAGGACGATTTCGTCTGCACAACTGCTCAGCTCTCCAATCGCCTTCGTCAACAACGGATGTGATTCAAGAAGCCCCTCGCTGCTGATACCCTGCGTCCCTACGAAAAATCGTGAGGCGAAGAAGTCGGGCGCGCCCGCTGACGCTTCGTGGATAATTCCCGGCTCGCGGTAAAGCACCCCGCCCGCCAGAGTCAGATGGCAAGTCCCGTGCTCGCCGACATATGCGGCCAGAGGCATGGAATTTGTGTAGAGGCGGACGTTGCGGCGAGCCAATTTCAGCCCGAGTTGATAGCAGGTCGATCCCGCATGCACGATGATCGAGTCTCCATCCCGCACGAGCCCCGCGGCGGTTTCGGCGATCGCACGCTTGGCATCGACCGCTATGTCGCGGTTCTCGTCATAGGGACGAGCGGAAAGGCGCGCCGTGGTCGACGGCTCGTTCGCGGAAATCCCGCCGTAGACCTTCCGGGCAACCCCAATCTCGTGAAGCTTGTCGATATCCCTCCGTATCGTGGCAGGAGAGACCCGAAGTCGCTCCTGCAAATCGCGAACCGACGCAAAGGGCCGTTCGCGAAGCATCTCGGCGATCAGACGGTGGCGATCGGAATCGTTCAAAGCGGGCCTCCAACGACGCTTCTCCCTCAGCGTCTATGACGAACTATAATCATATCAGCGGAAAGATCGCAACACTTGATGAAGGGAAAACTTCATCGTTGACGATCTGCAATCACATTTATAGGATCGCGCAAAAGTTCGCTCACGCGCTCGCCCCGGACAAGGAAGCGACTGTCAGGGCAACAGGAGGGAGACGCCATGACCAAACCGGACCTCAGGGACACCGAGCTATTCAGAGACTTCCTCCGGCTCACCAGTCAGATCGGCAGCGATATCCTCAAGACGCAGGGCGCAGGCGGTAATACGTCCATCAAGAGCGACGGCGTCATGTGGGTGAAGGCATCGGGCACGTGGCTTTCCAGGGCGGGTGCTGAAGACATCATGGTCCCGGTTGTGGTTGATCCGCTGATCGCGGCCCTCCGCGAAGGCGATCCGCGGGCCGAGAAATCCACCGATTTCGTCGTTTCCGAGCTCAATTCCAGCGGACTTCGGCCATCGATCGAAACCAGTTTTCACGCAGCGCTCAAAAGCCCCGTGATCGCGCACTATCACTGTGTAAACGCAATCGCTCTGGCTGTTCTTGAAGACCGCGAGACAGAGTTTGCCCGACGCATGAGCGCTGTTTCCGATCTCAGCTGGGTAGCGATACCGTATAGGCGTCCGGGGACGCCGCTTGCCAGGGAGATCGAGCGGTCGGCGTCCTCAATGCCTGATGTCCTGATCCTGTTCAATCACGGCATCATCGTCTGCGGCAGCACAGTGGAGGAAGTGGCCGATCGGATCAATCGTGTCACGAAGGCACTTTCATGCCCGCCGCGAAATAGCGGTTCCCCCGATATCGATGCGTTGGACCGGGTTGCGAAGAATTCCGGCTATCACCCGGCTCGTGATGGCGAGAGCCATTCAACCGCACTGTCGGATACCAATCGGAGGATCGCACTTGGTGGATCGCTCTATCCGGATCACGTGATTTTCCTTGGAACCGAGATCGGTGTGCTATCGGAGGGACAAAGTGCTGCCGACCTCGAGGCCAGTTCGCACCGAGAAGGTCGTGAAGCGCCGAAAATGCTGATTGTGCCCGATAAGGGGGTCCTCTTGTCCAGCACGCTCACTGCAGGCGGCGAGGTAATGGCCCGCTGCCTCGCGGAAGTGGTGGGCCGTATCCCCGAAGAGAAGTCGGTCGTCTATCTCTCGAACGACGACGAATACGAATTGACGCACTGGGAAGCGGAGCAATACCGACAGGCGCTGGATCGCGGGTCCGAAAGGCGGCCCGCGTGAACGCCAAGAGCAACCAGGCCGTTTCACTCGGGATTGACATCGGCACGTCCGGCGCTCGTGCCTCGGCTATCGACCGCAAAGGCAACCCCGTAGGCTTCGCCACCGCGCCATTCACATCGCCAGACGAGATGCGTCAGCCACGGCATTGGTGGAAGAGGGTTATTGAGGCCATCGAGCGCCTCGCTCACGAAACGGACGTCAGCTCAATCGAAGGTGTCGCCGTCGATGGGACCTCCGGGACGGTCCTGTCGCTCGATCTTGCAGGCGAGCCGACAGACAAGGTTCTCATGTACAATGATCCCTGCCCCGATGATGAAATCGTCGATCGCATAGCAAGGGAAGCTCCGGCGGGTAGCACTGCCGTCGGCGCGAACTCGGGCATCGCCCGCGCCATCTATCTCTCACGCCAAGACGGCGCTCACTCGATCGTTCATCAGGCTGACTGGATATTGATGAAATTGGGCTGTCCAATGCGCGTCAGCGACGAAAACAACGCGCTCAAGACGGGTTTTGATTTGGAATCGGAACGGTGGCCGGATTGGATCGCGGCCGCGGGGATGGAGATATCAAAGCTCCCTAAGGTCTATCGCGCGGGCGAAAAGGTCGCACCGGTCGAAGGTTACCTGCATGAATTGGGCCTGCCTGATCACGCCTGGTTTCACGCAGGCACGACTGACGGCTGCGCTTCGTTTCTGGCGACTGGAGCATCGACCATAGGCGACGCTGTGACTGCATTGGGGTCGACGATCGTTCTCAAACTGGCGTCGCACGCTCCTATCAACGCGCCCGAGTACGGTATATATTCGCATCGCGTCGGCCGGTTCTGGCTTGCTGGCGGCGCTTCCAACAGCGGTGGAAACGTCGTACGCGCCTTGATCGGTGACGACCGGCTGGACGAACTCACAAAGAAGATCGATCCAGGCCGCAAACTGGATCTCGATTTCTATCCTCTCCTCCGCCCGGGTGAACGTTTCCCAATCAACGATCCGCAATATCCACCCCGGCTTACGCCGCGACCCGCCGACGACAGTGATTTCTTTCAGGCCATCCTCGAGGGCATGACAGAGATTGAACGATTGGGTTACCAGCGATTGCGCGAACTTGGGGCACCGGCGCTCGCTAGCCTCCGAACGGTGGGAGGCGGGGCTCGAAATCCGGTTTGGACCACAATGAGAGCCCGAGCCATGGGTGTCGAAACTTTGACCGCAAAATCGGTCGAGGCCGCTGTCGGTACGGCTGCCCTGATCCTCTCTCGACTGGATAGCGCCAATGCCTAAAGTCATGCCCACCAGCCTGCCTCAACTGATTGAGGGATACGACGTCTTCTTCGTCGATCAGTTCGGAGTCCTCAGGGATGATGCCGGCCCCTATGAGGGCGCTGTCACGGCTCTGGCCGAACTCGCTTTTGCAGGGCGAAAGGTGGTCATCCTGTCGAACTCGGGCAGAAGCGGCGAGTACAATTCCGAGCGGCTTGTGAAGCTCGGCTTTTCCTCTGAAAGCTTCGACTTCTTTGTCACATCGGGGGACGTGGCGTTCGATATCCTCTCGCGGCCTGAAAATGCTATCGGGGAGAAAGCAAGGTGCCTGACGATATCCAGCGGCGGAGACAGCAACCTTGCCGACCGTCTAGGGCTGGTTTCCACTGATAACGCGTTTGAGGCCGAAATTGTCATCATATCCGGCAGCGAAGCCGAACGCATACCTATGGACGTCTACCGCGAAATGCTGCATCCGGCCGCAAAAAAGGGCATACCCTGCTATTGCACCAACCCCGACATCCATAAATTGAACAATGGTTCCATTGCTCCAGGAGGAGGGAGTATTGCCAAACTCTACGAGAGTATGGGCGGCCCCGTGACTTGGCTCGGAAAGCCCTATCCAGAGATCTACGAACACGCATTGAGGCTGGCAGGTGTCACCGACCGTCGCCGTGTCGTCTGCGTCGGCGACAGCATCGATCACGATATTCTGGGTGCGAAGTCGGCTGGCTTGGATTCCGTACTCGTGCGTACCGGGATTCTTGCCGACGTCAACGAAGAGCAACTCAAAGATCTCTACGACCGAGCGCGTGCCTACCCGACGCATATTCTGCAGCGATTTGCACTACAGCCCGGCTGCGACGTCTGACCGCGCTGTCGCAGACGCCGACCGATCTACCCGCGCGTGGGTGCCCGGATGGGCACACACAGGCAGATCGGCCAGTAGCATGCTTTTAACAGCGACGATGGAAAGCCCAACCCCAACATCTTGGGAGACATATCGATCGGAGCGCAGGCCGTTCGTGGATTACCCTACCTCGATCACCTCTCCTGCCACGACGAGCGCGAGCGAGTAATAGTCGTGTGTGCGTATGAAGCCACGTGATCTGCTAGCTTGGAATGTGCGGAAGTTGAGGGTCGCTCGTGGCCTCTCACAGGAACGTCTCGCGCTGGAAGCAAACCTAGAACGTGCTTCGATATCTCAGATCGAACGGAAGCAAATCAATCTAGGGATAGGCGCGCTACGAAAGATTGCGAACATCCTTGAATGTAAAGTTTGCGAACTTCTTGCCACCCCCCCTGAAGGAGAACAGCCTCCTGCAAACCTGCGTCCCGGACGTCGGGGCTGACGCCATTTCAATTGACTAAGTTAATCTCGCGGTCGCCTTGATGGGATCAGAACCTGGGGCCCATCATTGGAAGTTTGGCTTGCAGTTGATGGGAATCGAACCACGGCCCGCGGTTCTTCAAACGGAAACAGCCTCAAGATTTCCCTTGCGGGCGAGTGTCCTTCGCTCACTCCTCCCTGAATGCGCGTGCGACCTGGTCCACGAACGGTTTCGTCAAGTAGGCTAGAGCAGTTCGCTCCCTGTCTGAATGAAGGCCCCGACCGGCATTCCGGGAGAACGGCAGCGACCTGTCCAAGTCTCTGCCATTCGCGGTCGGAAACCTTGGCGCCCACGACATAATAACCGAGGCCGGAGCGCTGGTCGGAGGTCACGTCAGCTGCCACGCTTGTAACGGCACCATCGAGTTCCGGCGTGTTGCGCTGGCTGAAAGCGAAAAACCGCAGATGCACCGCCTTGCCGACGCTGACTGATCGATGTCTGTCGGCGAAAGCTTTACTTCGGCGATGAGCCGGCTGCAATGACAGTGCCTGAGAGACGCGGGGTCGCTGCAAGGCCACCCCGTGACCCCGCCGAGCAAGAAGACGACGCTGAGGGCGGCAATCGTCAACCTGCGGACGGCGCGCTCGGCCTGGCCGGAGACGCTTGCCGGTGCCATGGGGCGGCTGGCATCCCTACGACCTATCCCGGGCGGCGACGCGAGTGAGGAAAGAACTGGATGGTAAGTCTATCCCTGATGACCGTGCGGGAGTGAACCCTGGCGATGCCCGACATAGCCGCCCTTCTCGAAGACGCCGCCAATCGGATCGCGGACATTTCGACGGCTGATCTGCAGATCTTGCTCTGCCGCGCCGCACTGCTGTTGCGCACGATCGCCTTCGACGATGACATTGAAGAAGCTCTCCAGGGATTTGGCTGGTGAGTTTGGCAAGACGCGCAACGATACCGTCAGGCTTATCGTGCGCGAGTGGATGGAGAAGAACACTTATCTGCCGGTGCACATGCTGCATGAGGACAGCGATGTTGATGGGTGCTTGATTGAACGAAGACCGCATTTGGCTTCGGATTGGCCTCTGCTTCGGGGACTGCTTTAGCAGGTGACGCGATATCCGGGATTAAAGTTAAGACCGTTCTATTCGGAAGCGTGCCCCTTTTCTACCGGTTGTAGCCATTGTGCTCAGCGTTCGCGATGAACCGGTGTCTGCGTCGGTCACGTCGTTCGCGCAGAACCACATGGAGCGCATCGAAGAATGCACGCGCCTCAAGCTTTCTGTTGAAATACTGTTCGGCAGCGTCGAAAATTTCTGCGACATCGAAATCGTCTCGGCCGGTCATCTGTTGTCGCATGAAGACAATAAGCAATCGGTGCATCGTACATCCCTCCAGCCCCTCAAAAACAATCTGCAGGACAGCGGATTGAAACGAATTCACCGATATTTTGTTCCGGGACCTCTTTCTTGAAAGGGGTAAGCAGGTAATTCCCAGCTACCATAGACGGACCGCACACCCGGCTTTAATGGAGAAAAGCTTCAATCCCGGCTGCGTATTCGAAGCGTGGACTCTAGCGGTGAAGGAAAATTCCGGCGCTGGTCCTAGAGTCCGAAAACTCTGACCGCCGCCACGACCGCGTCGACGGTCCAAATGAAGGTTTTTCGCGACAATTTCCTCCGAAGTTACTGCTGGGGCAGAATGATTTTCTGTTCTGTGGTGCTCTTTACGGGCTTTTCTCCGGGCACGTGCGACATCGTGCGCGTCGTGCTCTGCAGTGAATCTTCACCGGCGGTTGTCTTTGTCCTCGATTTGCTGAAGGTGCCCTTGTCGACGGCCTGAGCCTTGGTCTGCGCCTTCAGTTTTTCGCTGTTGTCGTTGACGTGCGTCTTGCTTGTTGCCTTGCCGTCGACGGCCGCAGCGCTACCGCCAGAGCCGATGGAGGAGGTTGTGCCGCCCTCGGTCTGACAGACACCTGCGGTTCCTACAGAGCTCGCGGTCGTACCGCCTGCAGCGGCGCTCCCTCCCGTCCCGACTGTGCCCGCAGCTGTGCATTCCTCTGCCGAGACGGTGGCTGTTGCAGACAAGAGCGCGAAGGTCATCACGCCAATAAGTTTGATCCTCTTCATTGGTCTCTCCTAGTTTTTCGGTTTGGTGACGGAGCAGGTGCCATCGGACCGCTTGGTGATAACCGTGCCGTCCGGCCGCGTAACGCTCGCCGTCGAGGAACTGTCGACGCTTCCCGAGCCTGCTGAGGAGCTCGATGCCGACGACGACGCCGAAGTTGATGACCCGGTTCCGGTCGTCGTCGACGATGTCACCTTGCCGTTTCCTGCCGTTACCGTGGTGGACATGTCGCCAGAAGCGGACTTTCCCTCGATCACGGTACATGTCGATCCATCATCCAGCTTGATATCTTCGGCTCCAGCCTGCGTTGCGATGAGCAGAGCGGCTCCGTACATGAGTGATTTTGTGGCATTAGACATTGTTGGCCTCCGAATGAGGATGGCCGGCGTCTTGAAACGCCGGCCCCAGTGGTTAGCAGGATTGGGTCGAGCCGCTCTTCTTCGCCTGTCCGGGGGCACAGCCCTTCTTTCCGTTGTTCTCATGAGAGGAACCTGCCTGGCTTGCGCCGGTCCCCACGGTGCTGCCGCTCTGCCCGCTTCCTGCGGAAGAACCGCCCGTACCGACGGAGCTGCTGGAGGTTCCACCCCCCGCAGACGAGCCGCCCGTCCCAAGGGTGGAGGACGAACCCGAGCCTGAGCCAGCCGCCGAACCACCTGTGCCGACTGTACTGCTGGAGGTCCCGCCACCTGCCGAAGAGCCACCGGTGCCAACGGTCGACGAGCTGCCAGACGGACAGTTAGTCGCCCCTGCGGTGCAATCGCCCCCGGCGGAGCTTCCACCAGTACCAACGGTGCTGCTGGACGTGCCACCGCCCGCAGACGAGCCACCGGTGCCAACTGTGCTTGATGTCTGGGCGAATGCCGTGCTTGCGAGAAGGGCAGCCGCGAACGCGATGCCGGTTGCCTTGAACATAGATTCCTCCATCGATTGTTGAACCAGTACCGGATCGAAGCGACCGGCTGTCAGACGAACGACGGCATGCACTGACTGTTCCTCATCACGGACTTCAGTCGAGGGTACCTGGGACCATCGTCTGATGGCCGGATGCTGCGATCGCTCGAGATCCCCGTCCGCAAACAGGTATCTGCCGGTGGCGGACACAACCTTTTGGGAATTGATGCGTTCTCATAGGCGCCATAGTCCCGACAGGATGATTTGATGCCCCGAAAGCGCAATTTCGCACTTCTCGGCAGATCAGGTTACGCTGCTCGCGGGATCGTCTTCCTTCTCGTTGCCGGACTCGCGCTCCTCTCGGGAGTCGCCGGAGGCAAGGCAGATACGAAGTCGGCTGTATCTACCTTGCTGGAGCAACCGTTCGGTGGAAAGCCATCGTAATCAGGGTTGCGATGTCCGGTAGCGCGATCACTTATCTGGGTCTCGCTGGCTGCGCACTCGGGCACGCGCTTGCAGGCATTGGCGATAGTGAAGGTCCTGGCGAGAAAGGCCTCGCTCAGTGGGTTATGTCGCAGCCGTTCGGATCCTATATCGCGATCATTATCGGTTTCGGCCTCATCATCGGTGGTGTTGTGACATCGGCAAAAGGCCTGACGCGAAAATTCGAAAAGTACCTGCGTCTTCCGGATGCCAAAGGCGTCATCAGTCCCTGTGAAGCTGCTGCGGCCTTGATCATCAATGAATGGTCAGAAAAACTCATCCCACGCGGGCTCGACCGCTCAAATCTTGGACGCAGTGAGCGCGAGAGCATCGAACCTATGAACGCCTTGCGCGCCTCTCGTGCGCCAACGCCGCACCGAAGATGCCGAGCGCGCGAAATGGACCTTCAATCTGACGTCCGAGCCCGGTCAGGTCATAGGCGTTGCCTAAATCGATCGTGATCGATCCGACAAGACCGGCGCTCTCCAGTTGTCTCAGATTCCGGGTGAGCTCCTTGGCGCTAATCCCTTCGACGCTCTCAAGCAGCCTGTTGTATCGCTGCGGGCCATCGAGCACGAGAGTGCGCAGGATGTGTAGCTTCCAGCGTCCACCAATGGTGTTGATTGCCAAGCCCACAGGACAGGAAGCGGGATTCCCGTCCCAATGATCCTTCATTGTGCCCAAGGTTACCTCCTGGTGCGTTGCTTGATTGGCGCTGGCCCGGCAGGTTTTCCGGATGAAATACGAAGTTCATAGCACATCCAAGGAGCGTCTCGAAACGACGCGAGCAGCAGGAAAGCCGGTCACGGTAGCGGTTCTTGGCGCAAGCGGCCGCCTCGGCGGTTTCGTGGTTAAATCCCTGCTGGCAGAAGGTCATTGGATCAAAGCTCTTGTCCACCGACGTCCAGTAAACATAGACCATTCGCGGTTGGTGCTCATCCACGGTGACGTTCACGATCCTGCGTCTCTCCTCCAGCTGCTGACCGGCGTCGACGTCGTCGTCTCAACCCTCGGCAGTGCCGAAGCCGACGTGCCGGATGTTTGCACGGCTGCGGCAGCCAATCTGGTTTTGACCATGCCGCAACTGGGGCTGTCGAGGCTCCTCGCCACGACCGGCTCAGCGGCCCGTGAGGATAGAGAGGTCGGCGTGGAGCACCCCCACCTCTTCGCCCGCCGTTCTGTCCTCATGCCTCAAATGTCAGACCTGATCCTGGACGGAGAAGCGCAGATGCGAGCACTGGCTAGCTCCAATTTGGATTGGACCATCATTCGGCTCCCTCGCATGACGATGGATTACACCAGACCGGTTCGACTTGCCTCAGCCCCGGCAGCACCTTGGGAGGTGGCCGGTTACGGCGCTGCGGCGACAGCCATTGTCGCCGAGCTGTTCGGATCGAATTGGGTTCGTCGAGCCCCTTTTGCAGTGGCAACCTAGAGCCATGCCTTATTGTTCCGTGTCAAACTCGGTAGAACTATTGGGCTCGCGGTGGTGATGTCCGCACCGGTTGGTCTTGCGCTGGCGACATATCCCTCGCAAATCGCTCACTGGTCTCGCGCGAGGATGGCTGCTTAGGCGTCTGGCACACAGCAGACCCTTTCATTACGCGTCACCGCCTGCTCCTGCACCGATCGATAGGAGACTCAGCGACCCGATAGAGGTGGAGATTGTCTCGATGCATCCTGCGCGCCTCAGGCGAAGAAGATCGAAGCTGATCTGCGTATCCCTCGCTTCGAGCAACCTCGCGATAGCGGCCGTCCCAGTCAGCGGCACGCGTTTGTCGATGATGAAAGCCGGTGTCTCGTGTTGCGCGTTTAGGCGGCCAAAGGATGGAACCCTTCATCGTGGCCAGCATGTCCACGCGGCACGGACAGATGGTTTTCCCAACCATTCGATAGTCGCAACCAGCTCTCACGGAGCTTCCGAGTGGAAGTACAGGACCATTCCGACACGTCACACTGTTGTGTGTCTGCACACTTCAGTTTGTGCGTGCGCGACGAAATGGACGGCTGTCCGAATTTCGTCACGACTTTCATGCTGGCGCAAGATCGCACAGATCACGAAAACAGTGTTCCTGAGGATCTGCCTCTCGACCGTCTGCAATGGTCCGTCGCGCAGCTGTTGAATGTGACGCTCGATGCTGCGCTGCATCTCGCGGACGAACAAGTCCTTGACCTCCGCATAGCGTGTGTCCGCAGCGCCAGCGAGCAATATCAGCGTCCGTTGGCGTTCCAGAACCCAGATCCAGAAGGGCGGCCGCAGCAGCGCTCACACCAACATCGCTGTTCATCCAGTCGTCGAGGCTCCTCAACTCTTCCAAGCGGGCACGAAGCCGCCTGAGGAGGGTTGCAGCATGCTCCGGCCGCACGACGGCATCGAAGAGCGCTTCCTTGCTGCTGAAGTACTTATAGAGATTGCTTGTGGCGATATCGGCCCGTTCCGCAATGGTGGCGAGCTTCGTGCCGAGATAGCCAGCCTCCGCAAAAGTCTGAAGTGCTGCGCTCAGGATGCGCTGGCGCACATCTTCCTTCAGTCGTTGGGCCACAAGAGCTCTTACTGCCGTGCCAGAAGCCGTGATGACCAGCCCTGCGCGTGTTCAAGATCGAAGGCCAGCCTGAAGAGCATCTCTTCTTCCCCCTGGCGGGCGGCCAGGTGACTGCCGATAAGAAGGCCTTCCGCAGTCCAGTACAAGGGAACCGACATAGCTGGCCAACCCGCAAGTGAGGCGGCAACCGTGTAGGAGGCCACATGGCGGATATGGTCCATGAGTATCTCGGCCGGCTTGCCCGGATCACAGCTATGAAGTGGGAAGGCTATGTCCGGGACAGTCGGGCATAGAAGCATATCTACGTCGGTGATGGTCTTTTCGACGGCGCGCCCCGAGGCCGCCAAAACGTCCTGCGCCCGCACCACGTCGTCCGGACCCCAAGAGCGAACGCGGTCCGCGAGCTCAAGCGTGAAGGGTTCCAGTAGACGTACAGGGAAGGCATCGCCCATCTGAGCGCGGAGCATGTCCGTAACCAGCCGGACAGCGAAACCGGAGAGACCGAAAAACGCCTCTGCGGTGTCGTCGGCGAAAAATTGCGGCGGGCGCACCTCGATTATCGAATAGCCAAACGAGCGGCAGAGCGACACCGTCTCGTCAAGGCCTGCCAAAGCTTGCGCACTTGCCTGCGTTCCAAACACGCTTTCGGTATAATACCCGATCCGCAAACTGCGGCCGACGCCATGCGACAGATGTTTCCAAGGCGGCGGGGGCGGGCCGCGCTGCTCGCTGTCGCGCGCAACCATTCTACGCTGTCGCGCACGGAGCGGCTGATGCAGTGTTCGCTCAAAATCGAGGCGGTCGGGTGCTTGGTGGAATATCGGCCGGAAGCGTCGCTCCGCCGCTTGGCTTGAAGCCGAAGACACCGCAGAAGTGGTATGTCGACGCCCTGATGCGCCACGAAAAGCGACCCTACTATGTGGGCTTGTTGACGGCCGCGGCCGCCCAGGCGCCTCCCACCAGGCCACCATGGTATTTCAGGTCGTCACGAACAAACTTCTGCCGGATATTGAGGCTGGGCGAACGCGGATCGTGTTTTCATACCGCAAGGATGTGGGAGCGGTGTCGGCAGGAATCGAAGACCGCAAGACGCCTTCGGGATATATGAAGCTATCCTCGCCGGAACTGACGGCGTTCGACCCGATACGCTATCCGCATTCCGGGGCTGGTCTGGACAATATTGCTACGGTGCTTTCAGAGCTCGCCGAGCGATTGCAACCCAAAAAGCTTGCCTCCCTGTCGCGTGCCTTCGAGAAAGCGGTCGCACGACGCCTCGGATATCTGCTTGGGAGACTGGGGCACTTTGAGGTAGCGGAAGCGATGTTTGCAGCGCTCTCTCCTCGCGGGCCGTTGCCATGGGTCGAACTCGATCCCAAACAGGCCGGTGATCCAGATCTGTCGCCGCCGCCATCCGAACGCGATGAACACTGGCGCGTGATCGTTCGCCGGCCGCCGGAGATCGACGAATGATACCGCAGGACTACATCACCGCATGGAATGGTGTGGTGCCATGGCAAGTCAACGTGGTGGACGCCTCATCCATTCTCCGTGGGCAATCTGATCTGTCGATGCAATGGAATCGGCTGAACTCTGTAGGGGTAAGGCAGAAAAAGACGCACCACTCCGCTGCACGGTATCAACTGACGCATTTGAAGAGGCGAGGATGGCGTCATGTCGCGGGCGAGAAAAGTGGGCGCTTGCGACACTGCGCGGCTAAGCACCGGGTACTGGCGCCTGCTGGAGCCGGCCCATTCCAAAAACTTTAGTATTCTCGCAAATAAAAAAATATTTTCCGAAAAGAGTGATAGGATGCACCTTGTAGAATAAATTTTTTGAGAGGAAAAAACATGCAATATTATTTTCCAGGTCTTACGGGAAGGCAAATCACTATGTTTCTCATCGAAACCTCAGTGCTTATAGCTGCGCTAGCTGGCGTCGTCGTTGTTACCATCCCTATGATCTGAGCCAGGATGAGGACCGTTGAGCTGTGTCGGCCTGCGCAAAACGTCCGGGGATTCGTTCGGCCGGATAAACTTGCTTGGCTCCTCGTCACCGTCCCGACTTCACCTTCGATCAAGCAACTGGTGTGGAACATATGGCAGATAAAGAGCTAGACCGGCTACTCTTTGACCGGATTTGGGCTTTGGGCGCGAAGGCAGTACAGGACAATCAAATCTCCGCGCTCGCCGGTGCCACCCTCCGTACCCCTACCTTGGAAGAATATCAGAACAGCCACGGCGAACGGATGAGCGATCTTATCAAGGTCATCAAACTGGGAATCGCGCAACTCCGGTAACGCCCGTCGCTGGTCCTCGTGCTTTGAGGATCAGCCGAATTCGCTCACTAACATCGCGAAGCCGTACTGCTTCCTGGTCAGTCTGTTCAGGAACCGCGCATCGCCCAACTCACACCTCAGGGAGTCTTTCAGATGAATGACCGCAGTCAGATGGCTTTCTCGCCAATCAAGCAGATGAGAAATCACCGTTCCCAGAAGAAGGATCTAAGGTTCGCCGAAAACAGGATCGACAAGATAACAAAGCTTCTTGTCACTCAGACGGCGATTGTCAGCGCGCGCCGGGCCAACTGGGGATTGGCAGAAACGGACAATGCGCTTCTCGCGAGGATATGTGATAGCAGGCGTCGCGCTATGGATTACCTATTGCGTGTCCAGGCTTTTTGCTAAGCCACCATTCGATCGAAGTCCGAAATGGTGATGGAGCTGGCGATTTCCCTTGCTGTTTATCTTGAATATAAGCGCGGGGAGACGTCATGTCGAAACTCAATCGGGTATTGTTGGTCGTAATTGTGGCCGCCCAGCCCATCATCGCGCGAACCGAGCCACTCGAAACCCTCCACCTCCAAGACCGAATCGATGTCGTGGGGCAATCGTTGGGAACCAGTCGTTACTACAAAATCACCACTAGCACATCGCGAACAGTACTGTTCTCCGTGGTTATCGATGCATTCTGTCACTACACCATGCAGAAGGGAGGACGTAGAAACCTCCAGCCACGCGCCGACACGACTCCCATCGAATTTGCGGACAGAGCTTCGGTTGCCGAAGTTTATATTCTCTCCTTTTCTCAAACTCGCCCGGCCTGGCAGGCGAGCAGACCTTGCGCCTATTCATTTTCGCTCAAATGAGGGCGGGCTTGGAGGATCAGCCGAATTGATTCGCTAATACACCTGCTCTGTGAGCCTACTGTCTAGCTTGGCCGTTTGGTACCTGTTCCGGCATCTAAGCTTCTCGGAGCCCCCCACAACCCTGGGAGGGCTCCTTTTGTTGCGGGGAGGTAGGGGGGCGGCGAAGTACTAAATCCAAACGCTTGCACCAAGTAGCGAACGCCCTAGTTGGATACAAGCTCGCCCGGAGAATGGTTGTCGCCACTTCTCGGTCATCTTTCGGACGGCCCCCTTAAAGGAGCGTGCCATGTCCACCAGATCGACCTTAGGGAGTATGAGTGCTGAACGGCGGGAGGCGGTCCTGCGCTCGCTCGTATCGATGCTGCAATACTCTGCGGGAGTAGCTAAGCTTCGAGAGTATCCGAGTTGGAACGAGATGGAAGTGTTGGCCGCAGAATTATCGCGAAACGCGGCCGCCATTGCTCAGGAAACCTCGGAAGCCGCCGAAACGTCTGTCGCACAGGCCATAAGGCTTTTGAGTGAGTTCGAGTTGCATCATCCCTCCACCGATTTTAGCTTTCATTAGAGTCGCTTCATCATCCGTTGATAACCGGCCATGGGTTAGCCCCTATTGGCGACTTGCACCCAAAAGCCTTTCTGAACCATATTCTCGCGCCGACATCTTGGAGCGCTTGACACAACACCCAACGGTCAACCGGGATAATAGAGGTCGGCGTCTGCCCGCTTTCGGTCCGCTGAGGAAAACCGCCTCAGAATCGTGGAGTTTTCAAAGCGACGCGCGGCACTTTATAGATACGAGCGTGGCTGGCGCTGCACGTCCGAGAGCTTGACGATTATTGCATCTTGGCGCGACTTCGATCGTTTCTATCGAGCAAATTGCTCCGCGCCTTTTTGCCCTTGTAATTCAAAATTTCAGCACGACTTAAGATATTAGTGACGGCTCGTCTTTAGGGCGCTGTCATCAAGGGTGCAAAACCTTGCCCCAACAAAGGAGGATGTAATGTCTTCCAATCCAGCAGCACCGCATGTCGAGTCCGCCGGCTTCAAGCTGGTCAGGGAAGTCTTAAGGTCCGCCGGCCTCCGGGGATCTCAGTCGGACGCGAGTCCCGACATGAAACCTGACGCCTCGCTCTTCCTCTCAGCCGCGTTCCGTAGCGGTGTGAGGACCAAATCGGCTCTCCTGCATTCTCTCGCCAACCGCAAACAGTCGTCGACACGAGTATGTCTTGATCCCCAATCGAAGGGTAGCGCTGTTGATCGGTGGCAAGATGAGGGTGGGCGCTGATGGGCATCTTGTTCCCAAACGAAGCTCGTAGTTTTGACGACAGAAATCGCTGTGTCCGTTTCACCGGATACGACGGGATGTTCGAGATCAAGTTCTATGTGGCGACCGACGTCTTGGCCTGCGAGAAATCGCATCGAAATGCCAGCGAGGCAGATTACCTGACGGCGTTCGACGCGTTGCGGCCGCGAATTTTGAAAGCTGCGACCTCTGCTTATTCGAAAGTTCGATCCAGCGCAATTACGCTGGATCTCGCGCATTTTCGTTGAGCATACAGTGATCCTGAAAGGATACGATCGTGCATCATCGAGCCAAATCAGCTCCGGCGCTAGCACCAGGGGCAGCGAAAACTGTGCTTGTGAGCGAATTTGCGAAAAGGTTTCGCCTCGGTCAGGTGGAGGAGAACCGGTTGCGGAAGCTCCTGGGCCCCATCGCTAAGGAAATAGACCTCCTCAGAAATGCCGGCGGATAGAGGCATCGGCGGTATTATCGCCGCTTCCACTCTCCTTGCCTGCCATAGAGCATTCCATTCTCCAGACAGAAGGTGCCATCATGAACACAACAGTGAAAAGCATCACTATCGTTCGACCGTTCCAGCTTCCCGGGATGGCGCAACCTCATCCACCAGGCATCTTCGACCTACAGATCGACGAGGAGCCTATCGACGTCTCATGGGAGGCTTATCATACGACGATGACCTTGCTCCTAAGCTCCAACGGGCGCACCGAGGCTTGGCCCGTGTCGAGGGAGGAATTTGAAAGGACGCTGGCGCCGTCTATTGCGCCTTGAGCGATCTCGCCTTCGGACCCGACGAACTGGCGACCGAGGAGATTTTTTCTGGGCATAGACACAATGGCGCCGAGCCGCGGAGATAGCGGCTCCGCAAGCGCGTTCCCGCCTTTGCGGTTCTCAAGGTCAGTGCCGACAGCACAGGAGCGACAGCAAAAGACGATCCGATCTCAGGTCACCCCGATCTTAGCGGCAAGATCAAGGAGACCACTATGACATTCGACCGTGCCAGTGTGAGAACAACGCTCAAGCCATGGGGTCGTCTTGATCTCGGGCCATGGGCATCGGAGGAAAACCATCAGGATAGCCCTGTCGGCGAAATCTCGTTTGCCTATGACGAGGCGGGGGAACGGGATCGTCTGCTCCTCCTGAAGCTTCTCTTCACACGGGAAACTCTGTCGATACAGGTTCATCCAGATGATGCCGCCGCCAGGTCGATGGGGATGGAAAGCGGCAAGAGCGAAGCCTGGTATGTGTTGGCAGCGGAAGACGGGGCGCAGGTCGCCGTGGGCCTCAAGCGACCACTGACACAGCTCGAATTCAGGAAGGCCGCGATCGACGGATCAATCGAGGGCCTTCTCGACTGGCAGGCGGCCGCGGCCGGTGACGTGTTTTATGTTCCGGCTGGCACCGTGCATGCCATCGGTGCGGGTCTGGTCATTGCCGAGATCCAACAACGCAACGAGACGACGTTTCGCATCTGGGATCATGGACGCTCGAGAGAACTTCACATCGAACAAGCCATAGCCGTGGCACGGCTGGAACCAGCGAGCAGCAGAAAGCTGCCACGCCATATCACCGTCGAGCGCTCCGAGCTCATGTCCTGCCCATTCTTCACCCTCGAACGGTTGAACCTCCCTGCGGACACCGTTTGGGAATTGATCGCGAGCCGAGAGAGCTGGGCGCTGGTCGTCGCGGGAGACGGAACGATAGGAACTTTGACGGCCACGATTGGCGAAGGGTTTTTCGCAGAAGCTGATCGTGCCGACATCCGTGTCGGGCCTGACGGAATCGTTTTGCTCATCGCCACCGCAGCGAGCGCGCCTGCGATCGGGCTCCTGCGCGAGGTGATAAAAGATAGACTGCAATCCGATTTTGCGGACGCGGACAGCGGTCCTGCGGGAGTCGACGTCACTCCATCCAGCCCGTCGGGAGCTTCGCTATGAACCAGCTCAAAAATATAGCTTTCATCGGCAACTCCCTGCCACGCCGCTGTGGTATCGCGACTTTCACAACTGATCTGCAGCATGCCGTTTCCAAATCTCCAGCGCATGTTGCCACGGCAATCGTGGCCATGACGGACCACGGTCATGTCTACGATTACCCGCCGGAGGTCCGCCTCTCGATAGCCGATGAAAATCGCGATGATTATATTCGTGCCGCAGATGTGCTGAACTCCGGCAATTTCGACGTCGCCTGTCTGCAGCACGAGTTCGGAATATTTGGCGGCGAGAACGGGGAGCATATCGTTGCGCTGCTGTCGCGGTTGAAGATGCCGGTCGTCACCACGCTGCACACGGTTCTTGCTGAACCGAGCTCCGGCCAGCGTCGAGTCCTGAACAAAATCATCGACCTGTCCGACAAACTGGTGGTCATGGCGGAAAAGGGCAGGACTTTGTTGTCGGAGGTCTATCATGTAGCGGCCGAAAAGATAGAGGTCGTTCCTCACGGAATTCCCGACATGCCGTTTTTGGAACCGGCAGTCTCGAAAGCTGGCCTCGGGTTTGACGGGCGCTCGGTGATCCTGACGTTCGGCCTTCTCTCGCCCAACAAAGGCATCGAGGTCATGATCGATGCCATGCCCTTGATCTTGAAAAGTCGGCCCGATGCGGTCTACGTGATCCTTGGGGCAACTCATCCCAATCTCGTACGCGACGAAGGTGAGGCCTATCGCGAGAGCCTGGTGACGCGGGTGAACGACCTGGGCATCGAGGACAGCGTGGTGTTTCTCGATCGCTTCGTCGATAAGGCAACGCTGCTGGAGTTCATTTCCATGTGCGATGTCTATGCCACGCCTTATCTCAACGAAGCCCAGATGACATCGGGCACCCTGGCTTACAGCTTCGGTCTCGGGAAGGCCGTCGTCTCCACACCTTATTGGCATGCTCAAGAGCTGCTGGCTAACGATCGTGGTGTGCTCGTTCCCTTCGGTGACCCGACGGCCATCGGACGCGAGATCGCGTCGCTTCTCACCAATGACGCAAGACGCGACGTAATGCGCCGGCAGGCATACCAAACCAGCCGACCGATGACATGGCAAAAGACCGCGGAGCGCTATCTCGCATTGTTCTCACAGGTAGCGATTCAAAATCTCGCACGCTGGCCCGCAGCATCAAAGAATGTCGTGATGCAAAAGGCCCCTCCCCTGCCCGAGCTTCAGCTCGGCTACTTCATGTCGATGTGCGACGATACAGGACTATTCCAGCATGCCGTCTATTCGGTGCCTGATCGGGCGCACGGCTACTGTGTCGACGACAATGCCCGCGCGCTTCTCTTGTCGGTTGCCCTCAACGAGCCCGGCGAACGGCTTCTTCCGGAGGCGCTCCCCTCGCGCTTCGCTTCCTTCGTGCAGCACGCCTGGAACCCCGACGAGAAACATTTTAGAAACTTTATGGGCTTCGACCGACGCTGGCTGGAAGACAAGGGATCACAGGACAGCCACGGCCGAACGCTCTGGGCTCTCGGGGAATGCGCCCGTGGCGACACTAGCCCCTCCCGGCGCGCGTGGGCTACGGCCCTGTTCGCGCAGGCATTGCCAACCGTTGAAGGTTTCGGCTCCCCACGCGCTTGGGCCTTTGCGCTTTTGGGACTGGACGGCTATTGCGCGGCCTCGCCTCAGGACGTACTCGCGCAACACATTCGCTCGTCCCTGGCCGACAGGATGATGGATATCTTCCATCGCGTCGAGAGAACGGGCTGGACCTGGTTCGAGGAGAACCTGTCCTACGACAATGCCCGGCTGTGTCAGGCCCTGATCGTGACGGGACTGGGTGCTGCACGCCCCGATTATGTGGCGGCAGGCCTCAAATCCTTACGATGGCTGTTGACGATACAGACGGGGCCTGAAGGGCTATTCAGGCCGATCGGAACGGATGGCTTTACAGATCGGGCGGGAGAGGTGAAGCACTTCGACCAACAGCCTCTGGAAGCGTCGGCGACGATCGCTGCTTGTCATGCGGCATGGCGGGTCGGCCACGACATCACATGGAAAAAAGAGGCTGCAAAAGCTTTCGCCTGGTTCCTCGGCAGCAACGATCTCTCATTGCCGGTCGTGGATCTTGAAACAGGCAGTTGCCGCGACGGTCTGCATCCGACGCGTCTCAATGAAAATAGAGGCGGCGAATCCGTAGTCTGCTATCTCCTTGGCCTTCTCGAGTATCGCAAGCTTTCGCGCGCGAGTGGCCATCCATCGACATTCGGCCAGCTTCGCGCACTGACGGCATGAATCACAGCCTCAAATCAGATCGAGATCATTGTGTCACAGACAGCATTTCTCAACCGCCAAGCACTTTTCCTACGACCGGATCCTACGCGCGTCGTGGTGCGGCCCTTCAAGCCAGCCGCGGAACCGCGAGATCTCAAGCCGACGGACAAAACGCGTGCCAATCACATAGTCGATCGTGTGCTCGGCCTCGACATGGAGGTCGCAAAGCAGCAACTTGCAGAGATTCTCGAAAACTTCGAGGGCCGACACCGTAATCTGCTGGCGACGTTCGAAAAGCGCGCTTATGAAATGGAAGAGGCGTTCGCACCGCATATTACTTTCACCAAGGTGCAACGCCAACTCGTCGGTGCCTTCTTCATGCACGAATATTCCTTCGAGGCATCCGCTCTGTTCAACCCAAGCATTGTCGCCCATGCGGATCAGTCAGGGGTCCCAAGCGGCAGCAAGCGCTTTGTCTTGAGCCTGCGTGCGGTCGGCGAAGGACATGTTTCGTCTCTCACCTTTCGATCGGGAATTGTCGACCAGGATGGCACTGTGGATATCGAACCCACGGCGCGACTTGCGTCCATTCCCGTTGTTGAAAATCCCCTATCCACATCTCCCGACGAGCCTTTGGAACTGAGGTTTTTCTCCGAGCAGCCAATCAGTGAGCGGGTGATTTTTCCAGTCAGCGCTGCGCAGTCGAACGGCATCGAAGATGCTCGCTTCGTCGAGTTCGAAGAGGCTGGGCACAAAACCTATTACGCCACCTACACGGCCTATAATGGCAGAGACATTCGCTCTGAACTCCTCGAGACTAAAGATTTTCTGTCGTTCCGGATGACACCTCTCATGGGGACAGCTGCAAAGAACAAGGGGATGGCCTTATTCCCGCGAAAGATCGACGGCCAGTTTGCGATGATCGGCCGTCAGGACAATGAAAACCTTTACCTGATCCGTTCCAATGACCTCCACGTCTGGAATGGCGGCGAGATCATTCTCGGGCCGAAATTTCCGTGGGAATTCGTGCAAATGGGCAATTGCGGATCGCCGATCGAACTCGACGAAGGCTGGTTGCTTCTCACGCATGGCGTCGGACCCGTGCGAAGATACGCAATCGGCGCAGCCCTTCTCGACAAACGTGATCCGTCCAAGGTTCTCGCCCGCTCGAAAGAGCCGCTCGTTCACCCGGAGCCGTCGGAACGCGAGGGATATGTACCGAACGTCGTCTACACATGTGGCGCCATGCGTCACAACGATCAGATCGTGCTACCATACGCCATCTGCGACACGTTCTCGAACTTCTCGACCATCAAGATTGCCGATCTGCTGGACACGTTGACCGGCTGACTCTCTGCTTTGGGTTATAATCAGCAACGCGGTGAAGGTTAAAGCCGGCCGAAGCCAAGCCATAGCCGCTGTGCCCTCCTATTCAGAATACCCCTGCAGCATCAGGCCTGTTTACGGGTACTGCTTCAGTCGGGCAACAAACAGCCCGAGCCAAGATATCGCATTGGGAACTCGCCCTTCGAATCTAGGCCGCCTTCAACTGTTTGGTGCCGACACCGGGAGACCAGCAACATCAAACGGCCGTAATGCCGCGGTACGCTACCTTCAACTGCGATGCCGCCCCGAGGGGCGATACCATTGGCGAGTTCGCCTAGATTAGTCGCCGTCAATCATTCCCGAAATTACGACCTTTATGGAGCAGGCCTCATGCAGGCTTGAATTGTTGTTTTGAAATCACCACGCCGAAATTCTACTCCGTTTGCCAGCAGCCGTGCTCGAGCCACCGCAGATAAAAAAGTAATATCGAGCCCGCAGAACTTAATGAGACGATATGAACAATATATGGTTTCAGCCCGAGAAGCCGCCCATGCCGGTGACGGGGTCGAGGCGGAGAACCTTTATCAGCACGCTGAACACTTCTATCTCGCGGCAGCCCTGGAGAAAGCCGGCATGCAACGATGATCGCGGAAACAAAGTCATCCATGGAACGAGGTTCGGACGAAAAAGCCTGGCTCAAAATCCTTGCGAAATATCGCAAGCCGCATGCGGGCCGCAGCGTGTTCGAGTTGACGCCCTTTCGTCGCCTTCTGGACGCTGACTTGGCTCGCGGTTCATTTCGGCTTCGCGCTTCGATGACTGGAGAGGACGCGTTCTCGGCGTCCTTACCCTGACGCCTCATGACTATTGGCGCAGGGCGCATGCTACGCACCACGCGTCGGCCGGCAATCTCGATGAGCGCGGCGTCGGGGATATTACCACTCTTACCGTCACGGAATACTATGGTCGGTCCCGGTGGAGACAGATTGGATATCGCCTTTATCGGCATCCGCTGGTGATGTTTGGAATAGGCCCTGCCTGGCTCTTCCTGTTTCAGCAACGGCTGCCGATGGGGATGATGCGCGAAGGTGTACTTCTATGGATGTCGACGATAGCTACCAACATCGCGGTGATGGTGATCGCCAGCGAAAGCTCCTTTGGAAAATTCAGGGTCGCACGCTGGGAATTTTGTCGAACGCACGAGAGACTGGTTGCGCGACACAGGTTCGATACGACCAACACAGCAGGAGCTTAGAACAAAAACCAGATAGGTATTGCAAAACCAAAAATTGAGCTTATATGTTGATTATCGACCAATGCTTGTGACGTCGTTCCAGAGCTTTATGCTCCCGTCGGATTTCCTCTCAAATAATCGATCTTATTCCGCAAGGCATCGCGGGAACCACAACGATTGCTTCGAAAGGAAATCGTTATGAACACTGGTACTGTAAAGTGGTTTAACTCCACCAAAGGCTTCGGCTTCATTCAGCCTGACAATGGCAGCACGGATGTGTTCGTGCACGTGTCTGCCGTCGAGCGCTCCGGCATGCGTTCGCTCTCGGATGGTCAGAAGATCACTTATGACATCGTCCAGGACCGCAAGTCCGGCAAGAGTTCTGCCGACAACCTTCAAGCGGCGTGATAAGGTCATTCGACCGCTGACCACGGATGTACTGGCAGCAAAGCTGAATGACTGTGAGAGGTCGGGTTCATGCCCGGCCTTTTGTTTTTCCCGCCACAGAGATTGGCAATTTTAATCTCCGAAGCGTCCGCAAGGACGGGTCCGGTTTCAACCGCTGCAACATCCGGCCCGAGCGGCATCGCAGGCACAAATGACAATAGCCTGCCCAAACGGCGAGGCAGGCATGTGGCAGACGCAATAGCCGCATCATAGGCATCGCTGTCTTTCCGACGGCCTTACCAAAACGAGAGGAGGACACGATGTCTTCCAACGAGTATTCCGGCTACGTTTCACAAAATCTGGCCCGTTCGAGTCC
This sequence comes from Rhizobium sp. BK377, assembly GCF_014193935.1. Taxonomy (NCBI): domain Bacteria; kingdom Pseudomonadati; phylum Pseudomonadota; class Alphaproteobacteria; order Hyphomicrobiales; family Rhizobiaceae; genus Rhizobium; species Rhizobium sp. BK377. The sequence goes on along the minus strand of NZ_JACIAC010000007.1, from coordinate 45,077 downwards.
ATTCGGATATCATGAACAAGCGACCCTTCGCGCGCTTCTCGAGACCGCGGTCACCCGAGCCGCTCAGCGAAACCTACCCCTGGCGGCGATGAGTGCCTTTCTAAATTTCGGCATCGACGGAACCCGCATGCGGACGATACTTCAAGGCAGGACGCTCCTCCCAGTTTAGCAAATTTGCTTCGAGACAAACGCGGACCCAAATCACTCCAGCTCAAACAGCGCCGACATTTAGGCGCCGAAGGATAAACCCATGGCCAAAGGCCAAACGCGTAGCAACCGCGAAATCCGTAAACCGAAAAAAGACAAGACCGCAACAGTGACACCCGCGCCCTCTGGCTCGCAGGTCAAGCTCACGGGCGGCCACACCGCGAGTGTCAGCAAGAAATAGCTCGTCGTTGTCACGCCAATACCATCGCAAAGGGCGCGATAGCGCGCTCATTCTTCGAGGACAAAATGACAAGCTACACCACCCGAAAATCCGCAGAAGGGCTGTTTCGTGCACCTGCCGCCGAAGCCGGTTCCAGTGCCGAAAAGCTCTTCAACCTTCGAAAAGGGATGCAGCTGCGCCAGCGCCAACTGCGCGATAGCGAACGGACCGTGCGAGATGCCGCCCGTCGCCTCCGTCATCCTGTCGCAACCGCGAGGGCTCAAATGTGACCCGGTTCGATTATACGGGCGGAGCTGGACTTTACGCCGGCAAGTCGAAAGGTGGAACAAGCGGCCCTCGCTATCGGCGGTTCGAGACAGCTGCCGAAGCCCTGCGTTTCGCCGTAGAGGACATGCCAAACAGTCAGCAGCGTGGCTCTATGTTGGAGATTGACGAGGCGCGTTTTGATCAGAACCAGATTCGCGCGCTCTATGACGCGCCGGGCTACCCACTTTCACGCCGCTCGCCTGACCGGCGACAGGTCTGACGGACTCTTGAGACGTCGGCATAAGCTTTGATCTGCGACGCTCAGAGATCCGGGGCCGGAGCCGCGAGGCTATAGAACGATCGGACTGAGGTGGCTCAATTGTCACGTTGTGGTGCTTCTTCGATCTCGAAGGGGTGAGAACCATCAGCCGCCTTCTCGATGAACATCTCCCCTGTTCACCCGCGCGTGTCGAACACCTGTGCCGGAAGAATGTGCGGCTCAGGACGCTGCCTCTTGCCCTGACTAATACCGTCCTCCATGGATTAAGGATGGACTTAATACAGAAAAGCTCTACGTATCCCTCATCGTCAGCAATGAATTCGTAGGCGCTGGCGGCTGAGGGCTAAGAGCTCCCGCCTGCCAATGCAGGACGCGCTCGTGGTCGATGATTGCGCCGAGACTTTTCAGAAAATCATCAGCGAAGACAGTAGCAAGCTGCTTGTTCTCATCGCTGAAGATGAATTACTCATCAAACTAAGTCTCGAAGACGTCGTGACGGAAGCAGGCTTCGAGCACCGCGCCGTATCGGATGCGGATGAGGCTATTCTTGCTTTGGAAGAGGACTCTGCTCGCTTTTGCGCCTTGATAACCGACGTGAGGATGCCAGGACAAACAGACGGTTGGGATTTGGCTCGCCGAGCGCGAGAATTGCAGCCGCTTATCCCAGTGATCTATATGACAGGCGACAGCGCCAAGGAATGGGCAGCTCAAGGCGTTCCCAATAGCGTTCTGCTTCAGAAGCCTTTCGTCCATGCCCAGCTCGTCACCGCATTAACCACTCTGCTGAACGATGCTGCCACGAGCGGGATTGGCCAATAGCTTGTCAGCATGAAAGACGAGATCGGCTCGGGCGCTCAATCTTTTTGCTTGGCCTCCTCGGCGGGCGCTGTGCCAAACGGCTGCGGTCTGCCTGCCGTCCCGGCCTTTGCCCAGCCGGCGGTCTCACCGCCATTCGCAATCCATCGCCGGGTGGCCACTCGACCGCGGCGGCAATCCGTACGATAATGCCAAGGCCGAAAGCTTCATGAAAACGCTGAAGGTCGAGGCGGTCTATCCGATGGCCTTCGAAACCTTCGAAGACATCACTGAACACCTTCCCCACTTCATCGAGGAGGTCTACAACAAGCGCCGGCTCCATTCAGCACTCGGCTACCTGAGCCCCCAAACAGTTCGAGGATCAACACATCCGGCAGACTGGCAAATCAGCAGCCTGATCATTGTCCACCCCGAGGGGCGCACTCCAATTAGGGGTGAATTTTGGACACCATGACGTAATTGCTCGCCTTAGTTCTTGGAATGACGCTCAATATTTGAGCCCCATCCTCGAAGGAGACTCGCATGAAACACTATGTTGGCCTGGACGTATCGCAACGGGAAACAGCCGTTTGTGTCGTGGACGAGACCGGAAGACTGATCTTCGAAGGTAGAGCTAAGTCGAATCCCGGAGCCCTGGCAGAGCTGATCCGGAGGAAAGCGCCGTTTGCGGAACGCATCGGCTTTGAAACTGGAGCTATGTCGAGCTGGCTGTGGCATGAGCTCAGGCGTATCGACTTACCTGTCGTCTGCATCGACGCACGGCACGCGAAAGCCGCATTATCGGTGCGCATGAACAAGAGCGACGAGAATGATGCCCGAGGCTTAGCGGAGCTGGTTCGCATCGGCTGGTACCGGGAGGTGAAGGTCAAGAGTGCCGAGAGCCAGCAGGTTCGCTCCCTGCTCGTAACCCGCTCGCGCCTGATCGAAATAAGACGAGCGATCGAAAACCAGATACGAGCGATGGTGAAGGAGTATGGACTGCTCTTCGATCGCGCCATTGGGTCGATGTTCCGGCGTAAGGTGGCGGAATTGGTCGATGCCGAACACCCTCTCAAAGATGTCATCGCCCCGCTGCTTTCCATTCATGAACAAGTTTGCGGCGAACAGGAAAAGCTCGACAAGCGGATCGCCGCTCTTGCACGCGCCGACGAAACAAGCCGTCGGCTGATGACCGTGCCAGGCATCGGCGTCGTCACAGCGCTGACGTTCCGTCACACCATCGACGATCCGAGTCGGTTCCGATCGGCCGCGACAGTTGGCGCATATCTCGGTCTGACACCCAGGCGAAAGCAATCTGGGGAGAGCGACACGAACGGCAAGACATCGAAATGGGGCGATCGACTGTTAAGAACGTATCTGTTCGAGGCCGCGTCGGTCCTGCTGCACAGGACGAAGAAATGGTGCACATTGAAGGCGTGGGGGCTGCGGCTTGCGAAGCGCATCGGGATGAAAAAGGCCAAGGGCGCCGTTGCCCGAAAGCTCGCTGTCATTCTTCACTGCATCTGGGTCGACGGCACCACCTTTGAATGGAATGCTCAGAAAACCGCTTGAACTAAACCTGAGTTTGCAGGCCCTAGACGGGGTCTGCAATGTCCCCGCCGGGACGGTGGTTGCGGTGACTTCGGTCAATCGGCTGATGGCCCAACAGGCACATCGATGGACACGTTGAAGCACTCGACCCGAACAACATCATGAGGCAACGACCTCGGAAAGGACCATGACCCCGGCAAGGATGTTGCAGGCGCTTGACAAACACCCGCAATTAAAGGGCTGTTTGACACGTATCGCCCAAATATTTGCGGCGTCACGCTGGCGTGGATCGCTGAACCGGCTGGGCGTCTTTCGCATCGAATGTGCGGGACAACGGAGCACAACGTAGTTCGGGAACTTTCGTTCCAGAAGGCTAAGTAACCTGCCGTCACCGTCTCTAGGACCGCTCACTTACGGGGCCTCTAATACGGGGCGGGGCGGAGTTTTCGGCAAGTCTGGCATATGCGGTCGAACGGCGGATTTTGCTCTTTGGTGCTACAGCGGATCATCCCGGCGGCGCCCTGCGCTGTTTCACCTCGTTGAGTTCGCGTTCAAGGCACTACTAACATGACACATTGACTCCTCCGCCTACCTTTCGGGGGTTAGGCTGGGCGACGCCGGCCGACTGGTTGAGGAACCGGAACTGCGTGGCTTGTTCACGAAGCTCGAGGATTCCGTCGCTGGCGTCCTGGCCGCCAGACGCGCCGGGATGAGAGTTCTGGGTTTCACAGGTGGTGGACATGCCTACAGTGGTCTCGCTTCCCGCCTAACGGATGCCGGGGGCGGAACAGGTTTGCGGCGCCGGCAACGTCGTACCGCCGGTCCCCGACCATGACGCAGTGATCGCGCTCAAGGCCATTCTCGCACATGGGCGATCAGTTCCGGCTTATGGTCGATATGGCCGTCCGGCGTCGATCCGTAGATACCGGCAAACAACCCATCCAGCTCCTTATTCTCAAGGATCCTGCGTGCGAATGTCTCGCGCTTCGACGTAGCCAGGTACAGTCTGGCAGATTGTCTCATCGCCAGCAGAGCATCAGGGATACCGTCGTAAACCTCACTGAAAAGCAGGCCTCGAGCGCCGTAATCCTGCCGGTAGGCGTCGACCGCTTCCGTGACTCGATCGTCCCCTAATTGTCGGAGAAGGGTAACGCATGACGTGAGAGGATCCGCCGGAAGCTTCGCCGGAATGCTCAGCGCCGCCCCATCCTCATCGGTATATTTCGCATCGTAGCTGTAGAAACCACAGCTTCGGCCGGGATGATCTCACCCCGGCGGGATACGAACAGACCGCCCTTGGTGTCCTCAAGCACGCTGCGCGGGCAGATCCCGGAGCCAATCCTAACCGGTGATGAGCTGGCCCGCCTTATGGCACCGGCAAGACACAATAGTAAATGGCCGGTGCTTCCGCATACGGCCTTTGCCCCTGAGAAGTCGAGACTTGTGATGGAGCCTTCCCTACCGCTCGACCGGCTTGGCGGGGGCTTCGCTCTTGGATGCTCTTCGATCTGCGAGCAACGAGTCCAAAGCCTGATGTTCCGGACCAAACGGCCGCTGATTCAAGAATGAACTCACTGGGATTGTCGTTTCATGCCCACCGGAGGATGGGTTGCCACGATGAACAACGACTTCGCTGTTGGTGGCAGCGTCAACGCCGAGAAACCACCGATCGCCATTCGTGCTTGAAGCAAACTCTTTGAGATTTTCCAAGTTCGGACTCCTTCTGGAATCAGAGGTAGCGCGCGCAACAGGAATTGCGAGAAAGTATCCCTCCGTTTGCAAGAATCATGCGTCCTGGTCGTCGCTTGCCAATAAACGGAACTTCGGCGCCCGAGCCATGTTGTAGTTCTCATGAGCGACACCGAACGAAAAGCCAGCAAAGGCATGATTAAGTTCGTGCTGACGATATTCGTCATCGCGATCATTGTTGCCGTCGCTTACATGGCTTTGTTCACGCCCGGAAAGGCTGAGCCGGCTTCGCCAGTGGTCCAAGGAGGCCCCAATGCGATACTATGTCTATGCGATACACACCGACGACACACGCAATCGGCTACACGAGGTGTTTGATAATTTAGCCGAAGCCGCAGCTATTGAGCGAGAACTGCAAAGCCGTACCCAACCGGGAGACAACTATTTCGTCAGGATGTTCCCTGCGCAGAACGTCGAGGAAGCGCGGGTAAAAGCTGATCGGATGCGAACAGTCCCCCTGATGCTCAACTGACCGGAGCGTAACGATGGCCTTGGTGATCGGACGTAGACGTCGAGCCTGGAGCGTGCAAATGGGTGAACGAAATGAGCAAACACTTCAGCGCCATGGAGACTTTCGCTATTTATGGCGAGAGCGAGACGACGGTTACGGTTACGGTTGTACTCGACACCTTGTCTACCGAGGAAAAGACCTATCCACCAGCGAAGGTCCCGTTATCCTCACGGGCGTCAATTTCACGACGGGACGGCTTCCTAGGACGAAGGGCTTTTTGAAATTGTCCACCCGGCCGATGACAATGCCACGCACGCCGATCACCTTCAGACCGTCGTCGCTTCCTGTCTTCAGAGCGGCAACCCTGAGGTTTTTCCGCATGCGTCTGAGCGCGTCTGGATCGAGAAGCTCGCGTCGTTCCTGATTGGTGAGGCCGTCGTCCGGGGCGCTCCAACTCATCCAGAATTCGCTCAACTTCGTCGCGATGCTGTTCGACGTCATCAAGGAGGCGAACAAATCAGGGACACGGCGCGACTGCTTATAAAAGAAGACGTCCCACGTTAGACGCTCAGCTTTGGTCAGTCCGGGGCAGCTATCACGCTGCGCCGCATCGATAGCTTGCGGGTGACGGGAGCAGCTCGCTTTCCAGATCCGAGAAGATTTCTCCAGTGAGGGTCTTTTGTGCGTTCCGGATGGATATAGCTATGGAGATGCCCTCGAGAAACAGGTTTTCATACGAGCTACGCCAAATACCCCTCCCCCTGTTTCGGCTATCGAACGTCCAGAGGCGGTCGTCTTCGTCGACGAAGTTCTTCTGCAACATTTCAGGGACGTAGTGGTGCCGCTTAGGGAGTATCATCGTCGTGCGTTTCTTGGGGCGCGGATCCGGTTGCCTTTTTACTGAGGTGTTCAGAATTTTCTTCACGGCTTTCCCATTCGAAAAGGCGGGTGTCGAAGTCGCCGTTGCTGAACTGCAAGTTCGACTTGATGGAGCGGATATTTCCGCCACCATCTTATTTTCCGGATCTGCCTCGTGCGTGTCGTCTCTGCGGACGATCGCTGCCGGCGCTTCAAAGAAGCTAGAAATTCCAGCAGGCGAGAGTGTTGAACGGGCACCATTGTCACTCGGCATTTGATTATATTGTACAAATTCAACGGCGGCGGTGATGGAGGCGGCACAATGGGCTCATTTGGCACAGACATCGGGGCTCCACCTGCTGCGAGAACGTAGGAAATCACGCAGAGTTCCGTTGACGTTCTGCCCCTTAGACACCATTTGCTGCGACATGCCTAAGACGAAGAAGAAGGAAAGCAACGATCCCGAACTGATCAGTGAGTGGCCGCTTCCAGTTGCTGTGACCCTCGGATCCGGTGTCCGAGTGAAGGGAATTCTGCAGGAAATCCGCTCACGACTACCATCTCCGGTCCGCAAGTCGCTGAATATGCACGCAGGCGGGCTCATCCTCGTCATGCCAGAGACTTCGAAGACAGCATTCAGAGCAACGGCATCGGCCGTTTCCAGTGCGCTCGACGACATCGCAGATCTTCCGATCATTCCGCGTGAGATCGAGGATATCCTGACAATCACGGCAGCAGAGCGGAAGCGCTGGCTCGAAGACGGTCGCCTGCCAAGCGCTGGAACGCGAACAGTCAGGCTGCAAGGGCGTGCAAGGAAGATCACCTTTCACGTATTCGACCCCCGAGTTGTTGAGGATCTGCTCGATCGCGGCGCCGTGGACGAATGGAGGGAGGAAGACGCTGCGGCGAAAGCGGAAAATCGCAGGCGGGCCGCATACCAGGCGAAGCTGACCCGTTCGCTGAAGAAAAAGGAAAAAGCCGAACAAACTGAACGCGCGGAGGAAGCCGCGACCAGGCTAAGTGGATGGGACGAGTTCGGACGCGACGGCCTCCTTCGGTAGGACTGGCGTCTCTCTTCGGATTGCTGCGGCACGACCCCGATCAAAGCAATCTTGCCAAGAAAGTCATATTCGGATCCCATACGTCAGTTAGAGACGCATCACTTACGTCCGATATCTTGGGGTTCTCTAAGGGCACTTGCGAGCTAGACCGTCAGCTAACCGGCCTACGGTGCAATGGCTACGGCCGGGTACGAACCGCGAAAGACATAGCCGCTGAAATCACCCCGCGGACAACGCTGAAGGAGAGCCAAAGGCGAGAAAGGTTACCGGTGTCGCACCATTACCAAGTTCTTCAAAAACCGTCGCCTGACCACCGTGTCATGCGATCCCGAGTAGCCGGATAGGCGAGCTCCTTGTGATGCGAAGGGCCGGCAGGGGTTCGGCCCGAAGCCGACATCTTCGGCGACGGCTACGCCTGAAATTCTCTGGAGAGTATGCCGATTATTAGATCGTCATGCCACACACCGTCTACGAAGACGGTTTCTCGTTCCCGTCCCTCAATCACAAATCCACACTTCTGGTAGGGCCTGATTGCTCGCTCATTGTAAGCAAGAACCCTTATGCCAATGCGGTGAAAATTCAGCTCGGTGAAGGCGTGGTGCAAAAGCAGGCGGATGGCTTCGCTTCCATGTCCCTTTCTAAGCTGCATGGGATCACAGATTGCGATTGCCATTGACGCTCTGCGATCCTGCGCATGAATGCCGTGGAGTTTGATTTCTCCTATCAGCCGTCCCGCAAGTTCAATAATCCAAGCGTAAGGATTGGTCGCGTGGCCGCGAGCCCACGCATCAGCCGCATCCATTGTCACAGGTTTCGTGTTGGAATGGCTGACGCCGAACATCCTCACAATGTCGGCGTTGTTTCCCAGCGAAAAACGAGCTGCCGCATCGTCAGGCGAAGCGTGCCGTACCCGCAAGCTTGGGCCTTCCGAGCAAATCATCATGGCCGTTCATAGTGTTTTTATGCCATAGTGCCGCCACAGACATTCTGCCCAATCATGCTTGTATAACAAGCGGATGGCATAAAATGAGATTGCTGGTTCTACTTGCTGCGAGCCTCTTTCTGACAGCGGCGCATGTCCAAGCCCAGGTTTACGCGCCGTATGATGGATACGACGAATACGACCCGTATGGGTATGAGGACCCCTACAGCCCCTATCCCCCACCTCCCTACTACGAGCCCCAACCTGGCTATCGGGAACCTTTGCAGGAACGGCGCGAACCATCGACGCGAACTGGCAGGGGAACCATCGTGATCGCCACACGGGAGCACACCCTTATCTACACGACAGCAAGCGGAGAGCAGTTCGCTTACCCGATAGCTGTAGGTCGTGAAGGCAAGCAATGGTACGGAACAACCCGGGTTGTATCCAAGCGGATGCATCCCGAATGGCGGCCAACGCCGAGCATGCGACAGAAGAACCCAAGGCTTCCAGAGGTCGTGAAGGCTGGGCCTGCCAATCCGCTTGGAACTCGCGCAATTTACCTGGCCGACGGCCTGCTGCGCATACACGGCACCAACGACCCCTCTTCTATCGGCACCAATGCATCGAGCGGATGCTTTCGGATGTACCGCGAGGACGTCGAAGAGCTTTACGAGATGGTGCAACCGGGAACCAGGGTGATCGTCCAACGGTGACTTGCGCTACGCCCGTTGAGCGTCTACTGCCGACCGATTTCGCGATCACTACGCGCCCCGGCAAGCGGCAGGAACCTCAATCGCACACGTTCTGCGGTCCTGAATTGCCTGCCCCTCTCCCGGACGGGCGGCAAAGATCCGCGGCCTTAACGCCCGCGTCTTACGGACTCAAAGGAGACCTTTGGCACGCAAGTCGGCCGCGAAGGTGATGAGCGGCATCACAGGAAGCGTACCAGTTGGCGGCTCGCTCGCCTTTGGCATCGATGATCAGTAGAAGTCCCCCGCCCTCTCCTGCAAGTCGCAGGCAGCGGAGCGCTGCGGCGGCTAGGAGCCGGCCTCCCAGTCCCTGCCCGGCAACCGCGCGGTCGGTAGCCAGTCGCGCAAACCTGAAGCCCGGCACATCATCGCGGGCAAGACCGCGTGTCATTGCATCTGGCACAGTCGCATGCTCGACTGCCGAAGGCGCGATCGTATAGAACCCAAGAATCCGGCCGGGCATTGCGTCGTCGATAGCACAGAAGGTTTTCGAGGCATTCTGCTCATGGCTCTGTCGGGCAAAGTGGAGCAGAAACTCGTTCATTTGACTGTCGCCGCAATCGAAGGCCGCCCGACCGTGAGACTTGGCGATCGGTTCCTCATGCCATGGAGGTAAAGTCATAGGCTGTCGGGCAAACCGGCAATCGCCGCTCGAAGCTTGGCGTTGGGTTTGGGCGGATTTTCCAGAAGCTCAAGAATACGAAGATGATCGCGTTCTGACACTTTGATCGTCTCGGCTTCTTCAATGACAGCCTCTGCTTCTCGCAGGGCGGATTGCGACGGAATATAGGCGAAAATCCCTCATCCTCAATGGCGTGCGTCTTCAAGGCGTACAGATCGCCAACGCGCACTTCTCTATCTTCTTGGCTTGCCTCAGGGCGCGCAGAACATTGGGATCACCTGTCAGCTGGCCAGCGATTTGCAGACCATCACGCACGCCCTCAGGGGCAACGGGCGTTCGATCTCGCCAATTTCGACGTTGCTATCAACCTCAGGTCAAGCGCCTCAAATATCTGACTAGTCTGACTGACTAGAAACGGAAAGCTGGGGCTTCGAACACAGCCCTCCGCGACAGATACGGGCTCTTTGATTTTGAAACAACGCTAGCGTTGATCCAATTCGACTTCTTCGGCTAATCGTGACCACGCCAGGTATTCATGGCCTTAGTGCCACCCCCCGGTCTTTGGCTGCCTTGCCGACGCGATCCTACGCCGACTGACACATCAGGCGAGTGGAGCATCCCAGGGATTTTTAAGTGCGACCCCGAGGGTCTCGAAATCTTTGACGTTGCGTGTCACCAGCGTCATTCGCCGCGTGAACGCCGTCGCTGCGATGTAGACATCGTTGATTGGCTTGGGGTGAGGCACATGCCATTTGGCTGCCTGACGGGCGGCCGACTCGTCAAGGGGGAGGATACGTCCGGAAAACGCGGACAACACGGCATTTTCCAACCAATTCCGCATCACCTTCCCGGCCGCAGCATCATTGTGCTCCACCAGCCGGACACCAATCTCGAGTTCATGCAAAACGACAGACGAAATAAAAGTCTCTTCCGGATCTACGGTCTCGTTCCAAACCACGACATTGGGATCGGCCCTGCCGCTTGCGACCTTGCGCAACTCCGACACCACGTTGGTATCGAGCAGCAGCATCAGGACAGGTCAACCGGCTGAGCATGTTCCGTGCGCGACACGAGCGGCAAGTCGACGTCCTCCGCACCCGGCGCCGCGAGCATATCGCCGAGCGTGCGCGTTTTGCCGGTAAGCCGCTTGTAATCCTCGAACGACAAAAGGACATGCGCGGGCCGGCCCCTGTCGGTGATGATCACAGGCCCTTCCTGGGCGGCTCGCTTGGCGCGACCTAAATCTTGATTAAGTTCTCGGCCCGAAAGTGTGGTGACGCTCATAACAAGCCTCCCATGATCGTGGTTACGTAACCACATTTAGTTCATATGGGGCTGATTTACAAGGACTCCCGCCGGCGAGGAGAAACGCTCTGGCGCCTGACCTCGAAATCGCGCGCAAATACGCTTAGCAAAACGGGATTTTCCATTAAGCTGCAATATCGGGCAATGGCATGCCGTGAGGCGCTCGCAGGGCTTACTTATCCGATCACCTAAGCCGCTCTTCTTTGCTGGTGAGGTGCGCTCAAGGCCGCGCATTTAGAAATGCTCTCCGACCCAGGGCGGAGGCCCGGTGAATACGCGATCAAGGATCATGATTGCCTCATCGGACCCATCGAGGCCGCCAGTGCGGCGAAGGAACGCGGCCGACCGAAACCCCAGAGGCTGCGATGCTGATCGTTTCCGATGCTTGGTGATCTTGGCTGACGGACGCGACGCCGTCGATGATCGAAACCGAAAGATGTTCTATTTCCTGACCGTGGATCTCCAGGCTGAAACGCGTGTCGGCGCACGTGTACCCCCTGCGCGAAAGCGCCGCGGCGGGATCCATCAGTTTGAGCAGAAATTCCTCTTGATGGACAAGATGCCAGCCCTTGTCGGGCAGCGCAAAAACCAATAGATCGTGGGGAGCGCGGTGCCAGCGCACGCGCGGATAGACCGTCGAAAAGACCCAATAAACTTGAGGCACACCAGCTTGGTCATCCAAACAGCAACCAAGGCAAGTGCTACGAGGTGGATAGCTGCGCGGAGTTCAGATCACTGGCCTTTCAAATAAGGATTTCGAAAGTCTTAGGAAGAGGTCAACGCCCGCCTGAGCACACTCGGCGTCTTGCGCTGGTGTGCCGGAACTCAAACCAACGCCACCAACAACTTCGGCATCGATGCGCGGCATTTCCCATTCTCGTGTTTTTGCCCACGCCCCAGTCTTTTGCTGAGAAAACCTACGACATCGTGCATTGGACCGATATGGTGAGAGCCGGCATTTAGCCGCCCTAGAAGAGCCGACCTGATTCTGGGCGACCTACAGGCCTTCATCGCGAACGTATCGGGAGAGCGTCCCTGAGGTCGGAAATCTCTCCTTACGCCGTCACGGCGCCGTTTGGGTGTTCCTAGAACCGAGAGCCTTCGACACAATTTGGTAACGGCGCGACACACTCTTACGACAAAATAATGATAGCATTTTCGTTGGGATCGTTTGCCTAAACATCGGCTCAGGAGCACACCGGACCCAGCGAGGAGATCGATATGACGGAGCACCAGGAAATTGCGGCTTCCTGCAAATGCCTCATTCCCGCCGATCGATCGCAGCGAAAGCATTGTTCCGGTGAATTTCAGAGCGACGTCAGCGCACCGCCATCGGCAACCCCTTGGTGGCCTGAGGCTGAAAATTCGATGCAGGGACGATCAAACCGACCGATTTCCGTTGCTGTTGTTCTCCTTGCGGCGGGACAATCGAGCAGAATGGGCACGATCGGCGCCCATAAGTTGCTTGCGGAATTTGATGGGATGCCGCTCATCCGCCGCTCTGCGATCACGGCGAGCAATTCCAACGGCCGCCCGGTGATCGCAGTGACTGGCTATCGACACGTCGATTTAGAGCGCGCCATTGAAGATCTGCCGGTCACAGTCGTTCGCAATGCTGCGTTCTCATCGGGGATGGCAAGTTCGCTTGCCCTCGGCGTCACAGCCGCCGAGGTAGGAGCCCCGGATGGCATTATGATCATGCTCGCCGATATGCCTGCTCTCACGGTGATGGACCTGGAAATTCTTATAACAGCGTTTCGGGCCGCACGCGGCAAATCGATCATTCGTGCCGCCGCGCGAGGCAAGCCCGGCAACCCGGCCATTATTCCTGAAGCGCTTTATAGCCGATTGAAGAATTTGAAGGGGGACAAAGGCGCACGTGAGTTGATCAAAGGCTCAGGCCTTCCCATTGTCGATGTCGAGATTGGTGACAGCGCTCTCATCGACGTCGATACGCCTGATGCAGTTGAAGCCGCGGGAGGGATTTTGCGCACGTAGAGTTTGCAGCCTGCGAACGTGTTGCTTTCCAGGACCAACAACCGTCCTACCGCAGCGATCCATATTGAGAATATCCAACCACGGCGGCAGGAAAACATCAAGCGGCATCAGAGCGCTCGGCTTCACCGCGCCGATTGTAAGGCGATTTCCCCACCCCACATTGTCTGCAGTAGAAGCGCCACTCCTAGAGGCGCCAAGCATGACCGGAGGGCAAGCAACTGCTAGCGCATTAGCCAAGGAAATGCGGAGTTGTCGCAAAGCCCTTCTGCAAAGGTGGCTACGACCTGGATCGCAGCGACTTTATTGCATTATTGTTCGCCTATGTCCTGCCGCACAGCAGCGATCTCGGCAAGCACGGAAAGCGCAAGCGAAGCTGAATCGCGCGCTGGTCCGAACAATCCAATCGGAGCCTTAATCCGCTCGATGTCAGCCTTAGAAACGCCGGAACTTGCCAGCATCTCGATACGCTTGGCATGTGTCCGCGTGCTGCCGAGAGCGCCGATGTAAAAGGCCGGCGAAGCGAGCGCCGCTGCAAGTATCCGCTTTTCTGCATCGAGATCGTGGTGGAGTAGCACGACAGCCGTATAAGCATCGATCGCTCTTGCAACATAATCGCCATCCGCGCTTTCCAGCCGGGTGACATCAAAGTCGAGAACAGTTGCACAGCGAGCGAGCATCTGCGCTTCCAACGAACGCCCCGAGATGACCACGCGCGTGCGCGGACGGTAGGCGGATAAGAAGTCCTCCTCAATCCAGCCCGATTGAGCAGGCGGGTCGGTGGGTGCAAGAACCTGATTTCGCGGCGAGTAGCGAACGCCCGCCGGCTGCCTGCGCTCAAGTCGCTCGAGTACAAATCGGAGGACTGAGGCTGTACGCAAGACATGGATTGCCACGGTGAGCCCTCCTCCGCATGGAAGAACAATGTCGAAAAAGGGGGAGCCCTGGCCGAACATTACTACGCGATCCTTTCCTTGAGAGATCGCGAGCAAAGCCTCGAAGGCCACCGTGGATTCAATGCATCCCCCCGATACAAAGCCGCAGTAGCTGCCGTCAGCTGCGACTGCAATGAGCGATCCAGGAGAGCGCGCTGCCCCACCCCGAATGCTGACGAGCATCGCAACAGCAACCGCACCTCTTTGAAATTGCTCTTCTGCAAACCGCAGGATCTCGATCGGATCGTCGGTCGCCTTCGCCTGAATGGGCGTCGGAAATTTCTCTATGAATACGGTTTCGTTCATATTGGATCCTCGAAATCAACCTGAAGACACCCGCAGCTTCGCGTTATCCGGCATCGCCATCCAAGGCAGGCTGTCGATGCCGTGGAGCTGGACTTAGGGTAAAGGGGTCTCGCTCGACTGGATCGTAGCTTGAACTTGTCGTGTGTGTTTGTCAGGAATCCGGGGAATTGTATCAATCTCTCGGCTAGCAAGGCGAAGGGAAATCAGGGCGCAGGCGGCGGGCGCTCATCCCGGCATTCCTTCGAAAACTGGCCGCCACAGGTCTCCACGCCTCATCGGCGTACGCAGACGCGCCGGTTGATCGGCGCCGATGCCAATCAGAAGCCCCGTGGTCGGTTTCGCCACCTGGCGGGCAGACGTCGGTCGCGAGAAGCATGCCGCCGAAGACTTTAAGAAGGCCTACAGTCAACACCAGCACGTTCAGCGGGCACTGGAACGGCGTCGGCCACCCCGCAGCTTCACATCCGTGCATGGCGAAAGATGCGGCTGCGACGCGCCAAACCACGAAGCGATTGCGGTGCCGCCCCTGGACAGGTGCCCTTCGCATATCGTTCTCCTCATGCTTGCATCGTCATCAACCATCGCGCCGCTTTAAACGCCCTCGGCCTCGTCTGAACGGCGGCGGAAAGCTGCACCGGCTCTGTCGCACGGGCATACCGAACGCCGCCAAAACTGTCGCCGGCCGAACCGATCCCGATCAGTCTCCGGTCAGGCTCATGAGTGCCGTCAGCGCGATGATGGAGGTGAAGAGGATGATATCGGCAAGCACCCCTTCAATCATCGTCGGGACGATGTGTCTTTCGAACCCGTAGCTGCTGAACTCGTGTGCCATGAGTTTTCCTTTCCTTGTCAGCCATCCGATCAACCGCAATGGACGTTGCAAATGTGCTTGCGCGCCTCACAAATCGGTTGGTTGGCGGAATGTCAGAGACACCGCTCGCTTTGATCATGATGGAAAGGTTAGCTTTGCCATATCGCAGAGCTGTGTCGAAGGTGAAGCAAAATGTAATCGATTGTCACCGGCCTCTAAGTGATGCCGAGACCGTGCCACGAGTACGCCAGTATCAGCAGGACTTCTGGGTATTAAGGATGAAGATGGCAAGCCGGGGTGCGAAGACAGTGCCGGAATTACTGTTGTGTCCGCGGCTTTGACTGTTTTTCAGCAAGGTTCTGGGTGCGCGACCCAATCGATCCTCGCAGGAGCTTCCAATCGCGCCCCTTCTTGACCTTTGACGGTTCCACGCGGCCGTCCCGTGGCAGGGAAAGAACGGCTTGCATGCCGCCATTGCGTGTTATGAACGAAATGTCGCCACCATGCTGCCTAGCAACCGCCCGCGCGATGGAAAGGCCCAACCCAATCCCGCCGGTATCTCGATTGCGAGACCCCTCAAGCCTGAAGAAAGGTGCAAAAACCTTTTCCTGCATGGGCTCAGGGATACCTGGGCCGCGGTCTTCGACAATAATATCGACGGTTGCAGCCGTTGGTCGGATGAAGACGCGTGCCTCTCCGCCATAGCGGATGGCGTTTTCAACGAGGTTTCTCACGGCACGTCTGAGGCCATCCGGGCGGCAGCGGTAGGTCAACTTTGCGCCTTCAACGAAATCGACTGGCTGGCCGAGATCTGACTGATCGTCACAAATGCTTCCGACCAGCGCTTCGAGATCAATGTCGCGCGTTTCTTCTTCGGTGGATTCTCCACGAGCAAAAGAAATGGCGGCTTCAGTCATTGCCTGGAGCTCATCGATAGTAGACAGCATTTTCCGCTGGATCTCCTCATCCGTAACGAACTCAGTCCTCAACCTCAGCGTCGTCAAGGGTGTTCGCAGGTCATGTCCGATGGCGGCAAGCATCTTCGTCCGGTCCTCAACGAACCGGTGCAACCGGCTTTGCATCTTATTGAAGGCCTCGGCGGTGCGCCGGACTTCTTCGGGTCCTTCTTCGGAAATCGGCGGCAAGTTTTCTCCCCTCCCCAAGGCCTCGGCTGAGGCCGCAAGCTGTCGCAGCGGCCTTGAAATGCGGCTGGCAAAGAACACACCGATCAACGCCAGGACGACGGCCGTCAGGCAGAGCGAGGCCAGCGACGTGGATGTCCACCATCCTCCGGTCTGGCGCATATAAAATGCCGCGTTCAGCCAAGTGCGATCATCGACCTTGATAACCAAGCCATAGCCCCTCGACCCATCGAAATAGATATATTTGATAGGCTGCGGGAGCGCCCAAAGACTTTGCATTGGAACGCGCCACCCCTCACCGAGGTTTGACACTGCCACTCTTTTCGCATCAGGGATTTGAGTCCTGGCTGAACCGTCTTGAAAAATTCTGACGAGGTCTACGAAGTTTTCCAGAGGGCGGGAAAATTCCGCTGCAGCCGTCTGACGCCATGCCCCAGCGTCCTCCGCCTCGCGGTCCGTCACCCAAAAACGCGAATCGCTTGTCTCGCTTGCCAGCAGCGCCTGCCTTTGGTACTCGGCCGGAACCGTTTCTACGAGACGGGTCATCGTGCGCGCTCGACTGAGGAACTCGCTCTTGGCTGCTGCGTCAAGTGCTCGGGAGTGCTCTTTCCACGAAATCAGAAACGTCAGCGCCTGGGAAACGAGCAAGGCCGCAAGGGTGAAGGCGATAAGCTGCGTCGCGAGGCTTCTGTTCCAGACGTGACTCATTCGATTGCTACCTCAGCAGCAAGACTATAGCCGCCACCCCAATGCGTCTTGATAATCGATGGGCATTTTGGATTCTCTTCGATTTTCTTTCGCAGCCGGCTGACCTGATTGTCGATGCTGCGATCGAAGATATCTGCCGTCCTGCCGACGGTGAGATCGAGTAGCTGCTCGCGGCTGAGGATCAGTCCCGGCCGTTCGATAAACACCTTAAGCAATCGGAATTCGGCAGTGCTTAACGGAATGCCGACGCCATCCTCACCAGATATTTCCTGACGGCCCATATTCACGCGCCAATTGGCGATGCGCACGGTTCTCTGCTGCTGAGTGATGCGCTGTTGTGTCAGCGGATTGGCGGAACGCCGAAGGACGGCTCTGATTCGAGCGAGAAGCTCCCGCGGATTGAAAGGCTTCACGACATAGTCGTCGGCACCAAGCTCCAATCCGATGATGCGGTCGGTATCTTCCACCAAAGCGGTCAGGAAAATGATTGGAATATCGGTGGCAGCACGCAGCTGGCGACAGACGGACAATCCATCCTCACCCGGCATCATGACGTCAAGAATGATCAGGTCAACGACCTGCCGCTCGCGATCGAGCAGGCGTCGAAGCGCAGCGCCACTTTCGGCAACGCTCACCCTGTAACCTTGCTGCTCAAGATACTGCCGAACCAAATCCCGGATTTCGCCGTGATCGTCGACGACCACGACATGCGACGTGTTCTGCATCTGCCTAACCTCTGAACCTATTGTTGCAGACGCTTGGGGTTTGCGCATCGAAAAAAGTGTAACAAAGTTTCACAGCGCGATCGGCCCTATCAATCCCGGCTCGGCTCCGGCCTCAAGTGATCGCCCTGACCATAGCCCTCGTCTGCTCTTTCGGAGGTCATGATCAAATTGCGAAAGTCGCTTTTGGCGGTTGGTGCAATAGTTTCACATAGCGACGTCACGCCAAACTATGTCCCATTCAACAGCGCGTTATTCGCAGGTCGTGTCAACCGTGGTCCGCCTTTAGGTGCTAAGTTCCACTCTGCTGACAGTGCGCGAAGCGAGTTGCCTCCAAGCGCACGGGAGCGGATCGGATTCCTGGACGCCGTGGCCAAAACGCAGAGCCGCTAATAGCGGCTCCCGTCCTGTCTTTGTTTTAGATGGTCACAATGACACTAAGGCCGAGCGGTGTGCAATGACGCAGTTCCAAGCTGCCTTGATGATTTGGTCGGGAGCTGCCGTCGATCAAAGGACGTCCTCTATTCGGATTGGCAGCTTTCTGACGCGCTTGCCCGTCGCGTGATAGATCGCATTCGCGATTGCAGGAGCGGTGCCGATCATTACGAGCTCGCCCATTCCCTTGACACCCGCCGAATTGACCATCGTGTCTGGTTTGTCGATGAAGCCGACCTCCACGTCACCGATATCGGCATTAACTGCCATTAGATAATCGGCCAGATCGTCGTTGAGGTAACCGGAAAAACGCGGGTCGATCTCTGTCTCCTCTCGAAGCGCTGTGCTAAAGCCCCAGACAATCCCGCCATACATCTGCCCGCGGGCGGTCACCGGGCTGACGACCTTTCCGATATCGGCAATGCTGACGGCCCGCGGCATGTGAATGCGGCCCGTCGTCGGTTCGATATGGATTTCCACGAACTGAGCAATGTAGCTCATCGACGTAAATCCGGCGTACTCGGGGCCGGCGCCTGCACGCCCCCCTGTTCGAAAGGCGTCAAGAGCCGAGGCATCCTGGCCGGGCGCGAGCTCCGAAACGACGACTTCGATCTGGAGACGTTTCAGGCGCGCCAGTTGCTCGTGTAAATTGCCAGGCGGTGGGTTCGGTCCCGCAAGCTCGTCAAAGCGGGCGCGCAAAGCCCTAACAGCCTTCGCGGTGACAGGAATGATGCTGGCCGTGCCGCGTTCACCGACCGTCATCATCTGCGGTCCCACGGTCGTGTCCCCAAGCAAAATCTCGAGACGATCGGGATTAATATCAAGCCCTTGGATAATCGTGTTTGCGACAGCCGTCCGGATACCCTGCCCCATTTCATGCCCGGAGGAGATCACCCGTGTCGTACCGTCGGCACGAACCCGCAGCGTTGTCTCGGCGGCCGATCCCGACGCGCCGAAGATGCCGCACGCAACACCGTAGCCGACCATCGTGCCGTCATCCAGCCGCATCGACATTGGCTCGGGTGACCGCTGGCTCCAGCCGAAGCGTCTCGCACCCTCCCGCAGGCAGTCATTGAGAAAATGCGGCGACAACGGCTGACCGGAAATGATGTCTTTCTTTGCTTCGTGGTCAAGGCGAAGTTGAACGGGATCTTTGCCGAGCTTGTAAGCCATCTCGTCGATCAAGCTTTCCAGCGCGAAGCCGGCGGGGAACGGATGCGTCCCGCGCGTGTGGCGCGGCATTTGGCGATCGATATGGATATCGCCACATGTGGCTCGAAAATTTTCGATGGCATAAAGACGGGCGATATCCTCGTGGTAGCCGCTTGAGCGGAACCCGCCGTCGGGAATATTTTCTTGCACCACATCATAGAGTACGCCGTCCAGCCGCCCCTCAGCATTGGCGGCGAGTCGCATGGCGTGGACACTGCGCGGCCGGTAATTCGCGATGTGAAAAAGCTGCCCACGAGGCGTCACCAGTTTAACCGGCCGCCCGGCAAGCTTGGCAGCCTGTGCAACCAGGGCGGTTTGAGGCTTGGGAGGAGACTTCTGGCCGAATCCGCCGCCGACATGTTCAGATCGGACGACTACCTGGTCCGGCGAAAGCCCAAACGCTTTGACAAGCGCGCCCTTGGCCGCCTCAATATTCTGGCAGCCCTCGTGAACCGTCAGCCGTCCATTAGACCACTCTGCGACCGTCCCGAAGAGTTCCATGGCATTGTGATGCTGTGTCGGTGTCTCGAAAGTACCCTCGACGGTAACCGCTGCCTGTTGAAATGCGTTGTCGACATCGCCTGTAGTGAAGCCTTCTGCCGCAAATCGTTGTGCGCCGGGACTGGTCATCAAAGCGAGGAACGGCGCCTCTTCGTAGACAGCGGACACCGCTTCGGCACCCTCTATCGCGGCCTCGATGGTCTCAGCGACAATCAAAGCGATTGGTTGCCCTCTGAACGATATTTCTGGGCGGAGGGAGGGAAAGTCACCGATGGACAAAACATGAGTGACACCGGAGATCATGGCCGCGGCGGTGATATCAACTTTGGTTACCTTACCTTTTGCGATGGAGGCGGGAACGAGCATCGCATACAGCATGCCCGGTAGCTGCGTATCAGCTGCGTACTGCGTCCGGCCCTGTACCTTATCCCTGGCGTCGACCCGAACGATTTCAGCGGAAACTTGTGACGGCATTAAGCACTCCTTTCGGCGGCGATCATCAGAGCATCGGCGATAACCCGGGCTCCTAGGTCGGATTTGAAGCCATTGTGCTGACCCGGACGAGCATCCCCAAAGGCGGTCCGTCCGGCTTGAAGCGCCAGATCAGGCGTCAATTGCTTCCCACGCAGCGCCTCTTCAGCACTGTGCGCTCGCCACGGAACCGTCGCCACTCCGCCGAGCGCAATGCGCGCTGTTCGGACAATGGCGCCCTCCATTTCGACAACGACGGCGGCGGACGCCAGCGCGAACGCGAAACTCTCTCGATCTCGGATCTTATGATAGGTCGACGATCGGCTCGGCGTCTTTGGAACGCTAATCGCGGTGATGATTTCGCCGTGGTCTATATTAAATTCCAGATGTGGCGTATCGCCCGGTAGTCTGTAGAAATCGGAAATTGGGAGCGTTCGTGTTCCCGCGGGTCCATGGATCTCGATCGATGCGTCCATAGCCGTCAATGCCACCGGCCAATCGCCCGGTGATACCGCGACACAGGCATCGCTGACGCCGAGGATTGCATGGCCTCGATCCAAGCCGCCGATTGCGGCGCAACCGGAACCGGGGACGCGCTTGTTGCAGGGATACACACCCACTGTCGACGAAGATCCGGCGCCGTTGCGGAAATATGGACACCGTGTTCGCTGAAGCAGGTTGCCACCGACTGTCGCCATGTTGCGCAGTTGCTGCGAGGCTGCTTTCAGCAAGCTCTCGGAGAGAACCGGGTACTCCTCTCGCACAAAAGGTGTGTAAGCGACCTCGTTCATCAGTGCCAAGGCACCAAACCGCAGCACATCTCCGTTTGTGTCAATCGTGTTGAGGCCAGTGATCCCGCTGACGTCGATCAGATGCGTCGGTTGCTCCACGCGGAGCTTCATAAGATCATAGAGCGTAGTGCCGCCGGCGATGTAACGCGCATCCGCCCCAACCGCGGCGAAGGCTTCAACGGCTGCTGCGATGCTGTCGGCGCGGGTGTAATCAATGGGTCGCATTGGTCAGCCTTTCCTCGAATTTGCCGCAACACCTTCAATGGCAGCGACGATCCCGGCGTAAGCGCCACAGCGACAAATATTTCCGCTCATGAATTGTCGGATCGAGGTCCTATCCGTGGCATGACCATGTCGAACGCAGGCGACTGCCGACATGATCTGACCCGGCGTGCAATATCCGCATTGCAACGCGTCGCAATCAATGAATGCGGTTTGCATTGGATGAAGCGAAACTTCATCTGCGAGCCCTTCGATGGTCATCACATGGCGTCCATCGACTTTCGCCGCAAGCGTAAGACACGACACGACAGCTTGCCCGTCCAGATGGACCGTGCATGCACCGCACTGACCGTGATCACAGCCCTTTTTTGTTCCCGTAAGCCCGACACGCTCGCGCAGCAAATCAAGAAGCGATGCCCGTGAATCGATCTCGAGGACGATGTCTCGTCCATTCACAGTCGTAGATACAGAAAGCGTCCTGCCCGTTTCCTTGAGAGAAGGAGTGTCCTGGGCAATTGCGGGCTGCATTGGAAGTATGGTCGCGACCGCAACGCCGGCGCCGGTACCGAGGACGGTGCGTCGCGTCACGCCGACGCCACTAAAATTAGCGGAGCTCTCTTCTGTCATCTGTGCTTTTCCTGTCCTCAAAACGAAATGCACCACCGCAGCGGCGATCTAAAACTAGCCAGTGGGTGTCGCAAAACTGTGCCGCGGAGTGGAACTTTTGTAACAAAATGTCGCAACAACGCCTGCGCGTCAGAGGACGTTTGGACGATTGATGACGTGGCAGTTTACCTGCGCAGACCAGATGGAAGTTTCGGTCAATGTGCGAAGCGGCGGTCCAGGCAGGCAGTTTCGACGTGAAACCATCGCCTTAAAGTATCGTGACCTGCTACGGGTATCATTAGAGTCCGGCCCATCAAAGGACGGACGAATGAAGAAGCAGAGATTTACTGAAGAGCAGATTATTGCGGTGCTGAAGGAGCAGGAGGCTGGCGCGAAGGTGGCCGACCTCTGCCGCAAGCATGGGATTTCGGACGCGACATTTTACAATTGGAAAGCCAAATACGGCATGGAGGTTTCCGAGGCGAAGCGCCTCCTCGGTACGCCGCACTTGCAAAAATACACATCAGTGTGTATTGTAAGGCGCATGAAGAGTGGCGATATCATTGTGGCCTTGCAGAAGGATGGCTGGTACGAGGTCGCCACCAAGGGCAGCCATGTTCAGTTTAAGCATCCCGAGAAACCCGGGCGCGTCACTGTTCCACACCCGAAAAGAGATATCCCAATCGGAACGCTGAAAAGTATCGAGAAGCAAGCCGGACTCAAACTGAGGTAACGAACATGCGCAATTATATCGGATTGATCCATAAAGATGCCGACAGTGATTACGGTGTATCCTTTCCCGATTTTCCTGGCCTGATCACTGCTGGAATTAACCTCGATGATGCGCGAGCTATGGCCGAAGAAGCCCTAGCTCTACACATCGAAGGTCTAACCGAAGACGGCGAAGCAATTCCTGAACCCTCCACACTGGAGGCGGTGATGGCAGACGCGGAGAACCAAGATGGCGTTGCAATTCTAGTTGGCGTCAAGACCGAAGCCAAAAGAGCGGTTCGCGTCAATATCACTCTGCCGGAGGACGTCCTAAAGGCAATCGATGCGTTCGCTGAAGCCCAAGGGCTGACCCGATCAGGGTTCTTGGTTCGAGCTGCCAAGCATGAGATCGGCCATGCAAAAGACGACCCCAATGATAACTACGCAGATACGCGGCTAGGGGCTTAAGTGGAACATAGTCACGCTCGCTCGTTTCTTTAACAACGCTGATTGTCTTGCGCGGGCGCAGGCCCGAAACTAAAGTATCTGGATGTGGCCTCACGGCCGAAAGTAGATCATCTCGCCTTGAACCAGTTCGAACCACCGACCCCGTTAATTCTCAGCACCGAGAACAAAGCCTAGCTCGTTGGCAAAGTGTCTGGCCATTCCTGCGCGCCATGGAGGACGCGAAGAATACGGATTGCTGATTCGGTAATTGCATAAGCCGCGACGTACGGCGTACCGTTAATTACCAGTTCGCGGGTTCCAGCAATTCTACCAACACGACCGCTCGCGGGAAAATCTATCAACCGACGAACGGCAGCAACGATCCGTTCGTCGACCAGAATAGCGGCTGACGGATTTTCCGCTTCTATGTATGTAAATATGGCGTCGCGATCCGATAATGCGAAGACAGACCAGGTAAGCTTCACGATTTTCGAGAATCCGCTTTAAGTCGGGCTGCCGCTCGACGTGCGGCAAAATGTGCCTCGGCTTCGTTATCCGAGACGTCTGGTCGAGTATCGTTCAGCGCTTCAAGCACCTTGGTGCGAAACCACGCGTCATGCGCCTCGCTGCCTGAGAGAAGCTCGAGTGGCAGCGCACCCTCATTGGCCGTCCGGGTGAGCAAGATACGAACCGCGTCCGATACTGTAAGCCCCATGTTTTCAAGCACTGCGGAGGCCCGATCCCGGACTTCGGCATCAATACGAGTTTGCACGAGTGCATTTGCAGCCATAGCTATCTCCACTTTTCGGTACGATGGTAATGCAAATGAATGACAAATGCCATAGCGCATTTTGAGCAGCCTTCGCCCCTCTCGTTTCTTTTAGTTGCTCTTGAATGTATCTGAACAGACGGCGTAATCAGGTGGGATAATGCCGATTTATGGAACTGCATTGAACTGCATCATTAGCGGCTTGGCGTTTAGCCGCTGGCGGATGCAGGTAGTGGCCGACATTTACGCTGGCTCCGAGAGGCCGCTATAACCGATAGAAGCGCGCGGCGTTGTCGTGAAACAGTGCGAGGCGCTCGTTTCGAGAATAGCTGGCGGTGATGGACTTGAAGCCGTCCATGATCTTGTCGTAGCTGCCGAACAGCTTGTCGACCGGGAAGTTCGAGGCGAACATGCACCTCTCGATGCCGAACGCTGCGATCGCCTCCTCGACATAGGGTCTGATGCTTTCGACCGTCCAGGTCCAATCGCCCATTCCGAGACCTGAGATTTTGCAGGCGACATTGGGCGCCTGCGCAAGCACGCGCATCCCACTTCGCCACCCCTCGAAATGGCTTAGTCCGTCCACCTGCATGCCCGTGTGGTTCAAGATGATCTGTACATCGGGAAAATCGCGGGCAAGATCGAGAAATTCTTCCATCTGCCAGTAGTAGAGCTGAAGGTCGAAACTGAGATCCCGTCGGGCAAGTTCCTTGAAGCCCCTGCGCCATTCCGGCGTGCGGCTAACGCCAGCTTCGGTAAGATAGGTCTTGGCGGGATCCTGGTGATAGTTCATCGACTGCCGGATGCCGCGGAAGTTCGCGCACGACATGTGCTCGTCGAGCAGATCGGCGACGTCGGGCTTGCGGAGGTCCGCATATCCGACGATGCCGTGAGGAAAACCATGCTTGTCGGCCACGCCCTGCAGCCACCGCGTCTCACCGGCCGGATCCTCAGGATCGTATCCAACGTCAAGATGGACTGCCTTTACGAGGTTCTGATTTTTGGCGTCGGCCAGAAAGTCGTCGATGAGGTAGGTCTTGTTGATGGCGGTATAGTCGCCGAAGGCAGACGGTTTCACGCCGTCCGACAGCCACGGATAATAGTTGTTGTCGAGATCCCACAGATGAAAATGCGGATCGATGATCGGGAGGTCTTTCATGCCTGCTGCCCTTCAAGAGATCGCTGAAAAGGACGCCGGCCAGAACAGCCGGCGTCCGCATCACCTTAGTTGGCGGGCGGGAACACCCGTGCGATGACGGCCTTCGCTTCCGGCGAGTCGACTTTGTCAGCCGTCACCAGCGGCATGACGAGAGCGAGGTCTTTCTTGACCGGCGCACCCGAAATTGCGTTGAACACCTGCTGCGTCCCGTCGATTCCTTGTCCGACCGCCTCCTGGAAGAAGATGCCCTGGATGGCGTTCGACTTCAGCAACGAGATCGTCGTCGGGCTACCGTCTGCAACCGCAATGCCGACCTTGCCGGTAAGGCCGCGGGTCTGCAGCACTTTCGCGGCACCTGTGCCGGCCTCATCATACATGCCGTAAATGGCCTTGATGTCAGGATGGGCGGTGAGCATGTCATTGGCCTGCGTGACCGCCTCGTTGACGGTAAGGCCCCTGGTCTCCAGCATCTGCGCCAGATCGCAGCCGCTCGCCTTGAACGCCTCTTCTGCACCCTTCAGATATTTCTGGGCGTTCTCGCGGTCCTGCGGCAATGAGAGCATGCCGACCTGGTTGCCGCCGCGGTCCTTGGCAAGCTTGCAGACGAATTCGCCCTGCGCCTTGCCGGTCTCGTAATTGTTTGCCGTTACCGACGACGTATAGTCGGTTTGGCCGGGCTGCGGGCCGATGCCGGCGAAGGCGATCGGGATGTTCTGCGATTTCAGATATGCGAGAAGCGGCGGCGTGCTAGTCGAGCTCACGGGGCCGATCACGATCGCGTCGACGCCCTTGGTCACGGCAGTGCGGGCATTGTCCATCTGCTTGGCCGGCGAATTTTCCGACGTGTACTCGACATAGTCCATGCCGAGTTCCTTGGCCTTCTCCTTCACGCCGTAGCCGACCCACTGCCAGTAGGAGATGTCAAGCGACGGCGCGAGGTACGCCACTGTCTTCTTTTCCTCAGCATGGGCGGCAGCCGAAAGTGAAAGGGCCACCATTGCAACGCCGGCAAATAACCTCACTGCGTGTTTCGTGCTTTTCATTTTCATTCCTCCTCCAAAAACCGGCTCTCGGGCCGGGTTGTTGTCAAACGGCCCCCCGCCGCGACTTGCTGAAGCGGTCGATGAGGACCGCGATGAGAATGGCGACGCCGGTGACCGACCCCTGCCAAAAGCTGTTGATGCCGATAAGATTGACGCCATTCTGGATGACGGTAATCATCAGGGCTCCGAGCACGGCGCCGACAGCGGTGCCCGTGCCGCCGAGCAGGCTTGCTCCGCCGATCACGACCGCCGCGATGGCCTGGAGCATCAGGCTCGACCCAGCCGTGGATTCCGCGTTCAGAATGTAGGAGATCGTCAGGAGGCCGGAGAACGATGCCAGCAGCGACGACGCGACATAGGCCATGAATTTTGTGCGCTTGACCGGGATGCCAAGCAGATAGGCAGCCGTCGAACTGCTGCCCACAGCATAGAACCAGCGGCCCGCCACCATCTTCTTCAGGAAGAGCTCGATCGCGATCAAGAGGATTACGCAGAAGAGGATGTAATTCGGAACGCCTGGTATCAGGCTGCCGCTGTTGAGGAGCCAGAAGTCCGGATCGCCGATCGGCATCGAGCGTCCGTTGGTGACGATGAAGGCCAGCGAGCCGGCAACGGCAAAGGTGATGAGCGTCACCACGAACGGCGCCAGACCGGCGATCGTGACGAGGAAGCCGTTGATCGATCCGAAAACAAGTCCGACGCCGAGACCGACCAGGCTTGCCGAGATGCCGCCAAACCCGTTTGCCATCGCCTGCGCGGTCACCATCCCGGTCAAGGAGAAGACCGAGCCGACGGATAGGTCGATACCGCCGGTGATGACGACAAGCAGGACGCCCAGCGACATGATGATAAGAGGTGCACCGGCCTGGGTGATATTGGCGAAGTTGCCCCAGGTGAGCGCCTGCGGAACCTGCGAGCCGACTGCAAGGGCCAGCAGCACGATGGCCAGAGCGATCGCGATCTCTGTCCTGTAGACGCTAAAGAGGCTTTCCCTCTGTCTGATTTGTGTTGCCGGCGCCTCAGTCGGCGCGATGTGTGCCCGTGTCCCAGTCATGCGGCCATTCCAGTCAAGGTAACAAGTTTCTCTTCACCAAAGTCGTCGCGGTCCATCACGCCGGCACACCGCCCCTCGGTGTCGAAGGCGATGATGCGGTCGCAGACTTCCAGCAGTTCGACATTTTCCGTGGACCACCAGACGATCACTGTGCCTGAAGCGGCCATCTGTCTGATGAGCTGATAGATCTCTCGCTTGGTCCCGATATCGACACCTCTGGTCGGTTCCTCGAGGACGAGCAGCCGGGAGGGCACGCCTAGCCAGCGGGCAAGCAGCAGCTTCTGCTGTGTGCCGCCGCTCAGCGTGCTCGGCAGATCCCAGACGGAACCGGCCTTCACCTTCAGGGCCTTCAGCAGATCGAGGCATTCGCCCCCTTCAGAGCCGCCGGTGAGGAGCGCGCCTCTGGTCACACGGCGGGACGCCATGACGTTATCGATCATCGGAAGACTGTGGAGGACACCCTTGTGTGCCCGATCGCCGGTCACATAGCCCGCTCCCATGCGTGCGGCCTTGCGCGGCGAACGGAGCTGGTCCGGCCATCCTGCACGCGCAACCGTCCATCGCTTCTTCCGGGCGGCGCCCGTCAGCGCTTCGATCAGTGCTGCCGGTCCAGCCGGTGCGCCGGCCACGCCGAGCACGGTGCCTGGCTGCAGTTCCAGTCTGAAACCTGCCTCCTCGATGGCAATAGTGTCCGTCGCAGCGGAGGCGTCCGACCGGTAGTCGGGCCGCGGCGCCCGTTGCGGTGCATGAGAGGCTGCCACCTGCCCCATCCTTTCGATGATGCCGGCGTCCGTCAGCTCTTCCATCGGCTGATGATCGACCACCGTGCGGCCGTCGCGGATGATCGTGCAGACATTGGCGATCTGCCTGATCTCCTTCATTCGGTGCGAGACGAACACGACCGACAGACCAGTATCCCGGGTGAGACGCCTCAGGACCGCAAACAGTCTCTCCGTCTCCAGAGCTGTGAGATTGGCAGTCGGCTCGTCGAGGAGGATCAATTCCGCACCCGATGAAAGAGCCCGGGCAATTTCGACCATCTGACCTTCGTGGAGGCTGAGGCTCCCCACCAGCCTGTGCAAAGACCTGGCCGCAAAATCCTGGTCGATAATCCGCAGTGCGTCGTATGCTTGTCCCGCCGCCGCCGCACGCCGAAACAAGCCCGCGCCTCTCCTGTGATGCGGCAGGGCAATGTTTTCGGCCACGGTCAAATGCGGCAGGAGCGCGAGTTCCTGGTGCACGACCGCGACCTTCGCCCTGCCCTCGGCCTCGCTGCGTTCGCTGCCCTCGCTGTCGAAGAAGCGTATCTCTCCGTCGTTGCGCGAGGCCGCGCCCGTAATGATCTTGATCATCGTCGACTTGCCGGCGCCGTTACCGCCAAGCAGCGCATGAACCTCCCCTCGAGCAACGGAGAAGTCGACGCCTTTGAGGACCGACGTTGCACCGTAGGACTTTGTAAGTCCTCGGACGGTGATGACGTTCTTCGACGTTTCACTCATCGAACGCTCCTCAGTAGATCGTCAGCGCGGGTACGAAGCTGACCGCGAGGAGGAGGAGCATGGCCATGCCGAAATACGGCCAGAGCTCGCTGGTCGTCGTTCCCAGCGGCGCCTTTGCGATCGACGACGAGATGAACAGGGTCGTGCCAATCGGCGGCGTGTAGAGCCCAATCCCGAGGTTGATCACCATCATCAGTCCAAGCTGGACCCGGTCGAGACCGATGGAATCGGCCAGAGGAACGAAGATCGGTCCGAGCAGGAGGATCGCCGGCGGCATGTCGAGCGGCATGCCGACCACCAGCATGATCAGGTTCATCATCAGAATGATCACGATCGGGCTGGAGATGTGCGTCGAGACCCATTCGGCCATGTGCTGCGGGGCCTGATCAAATGTCAGAACCCAGCCCACCGCCGCACTGCCCATGATCACGAGCATGACGACGCCCGTCGCGACGCCCGC
This sequence comes from Rhizobium sp. BK377, assembly GCF_014193935.1. Lineage (NCBI taxonomy): Bacteria > Pseudomonadati > Pseudomonadota > Alphaproteobacteria > Hyphomicrobiales > Rhizobiaceae > Rhizobium > Rhizobium sp. BK377. Next base: position 16,098 of record NZ_JACIAC010000007.1, on the reverse strand, counting down.
CTCCACCATGTTCTCGCAGAAGCGTTTCCAGGTCAGGTCACGGTAGAAGAGGATGCTGAGCAGCAGCGAGTAGACGACCGACAGGACCGAGACCTCTGTCGGCGTCGCTAGGCCGGAACGCAGAAAGACGATGATCAGGATCGGGAGCAGGATTGCCGGGAAACTTTGCAGTGCCAGCCGCGCCAGCTCGCGCTTGCGGACCTTCACGGCCTCGGCGGCATACCCCCGCCTCACGGAGACGTACCAGCAAACGAACACGAAGCTCGCCGCCATGATCAGCCCCGGAACGATGCCGGAGATGAACAGGTCACCGACGCTGACGCCGCTAATCAGAGCGTAGAGGATCATCGGAATCGAAGGCGGGATGAGGACGTCGATGACAGCGGAGGTCGCGTTGTTGGCGGCGCAGAGCGCCGGCGGAAACCCGTGCTTCTTCTGCCAGGGGATGAGGACGGAGCCGAGCGCACTCGCATTCGCCACGGCCGAACCGGATACGCCGCCAAAGACGACCGAGGATACGACGGTGGTCGAGAGCGGTCCGCCTCGCCACCGCTGCATGGCGCGCGAGGCGAGCTCCAGGAGCTGACGACCCAACTCGCCGCTAAGCATCAGCGTGCCTGCAAGCATGAAGAACGGAAGCGCCAGCATCGGGAAGGACTGGGTCTGGTCGTAGACCTGCTGGGCGACCACCGAGAGCGGAACGTAACCGTTGAACAGGACTCCAAGCCCCGCTGCAATGATCAGCCCATAGCCGACGGGAACGGCGAGGACCATGAGGATGCAGAAGGAAACGATCATGACGAGTGTCATAGCGCGATCTCCTCGGGCTTGATCTCGAGGCGGTGATCCCAGCCCAAGCGAAGAACGCGGACGGTCGCGGCGATGGTGACGATGGACACCAGCACCGCGCCGATCGACAGCGAGTAATAGCCGATACTGTTCGGAAGCTGCAGAACGGGGCTGTGTTCTGCCCCGGCAATCTCGGCCACCACGGTCGCCTGATATGCCAGCACCAGAAATGCGGCGACGCTGATCGCGTTTGCTGTGATGAGGGCCGTCGTCCGACCACTGCCGTCGAGCTTTTCGTAGAGCCATTCGACGGCCATATGCCCGCCCGCATGGGCCGCAATGATGATCCCCGCGATGATGAACCATGGAAACATCAGCATCGGCAGCTCCTGGGCGAAGGACAGTCCTCCGCTCGCCGAAGCATATCGGGCAACGACATTGGCCGTGGTGACCACCGTCAGCGCGATGCCACTGACGATGATGACCATGCGCGCAAAGATAACGATGATGCCGGCGACCAGATCGACGGCTGAATAGAACCTGCTCATGGGGCCTCCGGATCGTGAGAGGAGCCTCAGCCCCTCGCAGCCGCTTCCACCTGGGTGACAAAATCGCCGAAAGGCTTCTTCTTCCAGCTGTCAGCGACGGACGCTGTCGCCTTGACGAAAGCGTCATGGTCGACTTCCACAACCTCGACGGCGGAGTTCTTCTTGAAGTTCTCGAGCACGTCAGCGGCCTTCTCGCTCGAGAGCTTCCGCTGAAGAGCACCTGCCTCCTTTGCCGCGGCCTTTACCGCCTCTAAATCAGACCCCAACCGGGCCTGAGCGATCTTCGACATCAGGAACGGTGTGGATTCCCATTTGTGGGCGGTTAGGCTGATGTATTTGTTGACCTCGTGAAGTTTCGAGCTCTCGATATTGGCGAGCGGATTCTCCTGCCCATCGACAACGCCCTGCTGCAAGGCGATGTAGAGCTCGCCGAAGGCGATTTGTTCGGTGCCTGCTCCCAATGCCTGGAAGATGTCGATGGTCATCGGATCGGCCGGCGTCCTGATCTTCATGCCCGCCAGGTCGGCAGGCGAAGTCACTTTGCGCTTCGAGTTCGTCAGGTGCCGGATGCCGTTGTCCCACCAGTCCAGGGGAACGACGCCCACCGCCTCGAACCGCTTGTTGAGTTCGGTCCCGACCGGCCCATTGAGCACGGCTATCGCTTGGTCGGTGTCCTCGAACAGGAAGGGTAGGCCGAGCGCGCTGAGCTCCGGTACGATCGCGGACGTGGCACCCTGGCTGTTGGCCGTGAAATCAAGCGCGCCCGTCCTGAGGCTGGTGAGCATCGCGGAGTCGCTGCCAAGCGTCTCGGCGCCTGCGACGTTGATCTGCATACGACCTTCGGTCTTCTGCTTGAGGAGTTCCGCGAACTTATCCGCGGCCACGGCTCTGGGATTGCCGGGAGCCGCGCCATGGCCAAGGGTCAAGGTCGTGGCGGCAGCGCTGGCGGATCGGCTTGAAAGAACGATTGCCGGGGCCGCGAGCGCAGCAGTGGCGGTCGCCAGGAAAAATCTTCTGTTCATCTGCAAGCTCATTTCATCCTCCATCATAAGCTTGTTTAAACGGCCGGCATCTCCTCAACCGGCCGAGGTCGTCAGGTCGAGAGCCAGGCCTTCACCGCCTCCGTCACCTTCAGGGTCGATAGCCCGTATTGGTCATGGAGCGTCGGCAAGGCGCCCGCCTCCAGGAACTGGTCGGGCAGGCCGATCTGGCGGAAGGCCGGCGGTGCGACGCCGGCGCGCAACAGCGTCCCGGCGACTGCCTCTCCAAGGCCGCCTATGACGGTATGGTTCTCCGCCACGACCACCAGCCGTCCGCCTTTGCGGCACTCGGCGACGATCGTCGCCTCATCGAGCGGCTTTATGGTCGGGACGTGCAGGACGGCAACGTCGACGCCGTCGTTTCGAAGCTGCGTGGCAGCCTCGAGCGCGCGCATCGTCATCAGGCCCGACGAGATGATGAGCGTGTCCTTGCCATCCCGAAGGAGCTTGGCCTTGCCGAGTTCGAACTTGTAGCCGTATTCCTCCAGAACCAGCGGAACGTTGCCGCGCAGCAGGCGCATGTAGACTGGCCCCTTATGGGCGGCGATCGCCGGAACTGCCTGCTCTATTTCGCTCGCGTCGCACGGATCGACGATTGTCAGCTTCGGCATGCCGCGGAACATTGCGAGATCTTCCGTCGCCTGGTGGCTCGGCCCATATCCCGTCGTCAGGCCCGGAAGGGCGCAGACGATCTTCACATCAAGCATCTCCTCGGCGATCGCCAGGCAGATGAAGTCGTAGGCCCGTCGGGACGCGAAGACGGCATATGTCGTCACCCAAGGCTGAAAGCCTTCGCGCGCCATTCCCGCCGCCGACATCATCAGCAACTGTTCCGCCATCCCCATCTGATAGAAGCGGTCGGGATGGGCAGCGCGGAACACATGAAGGTCCGTGTATTTCGCAAGGTCGGCGGACATGCCGACAACACGCTCGTCCTTCCGCGCCAGGGCGGCAAGCGCGTTGCCGAAGGGTGCCGGTCTCGTCGGCTGATCGGGTCCGGCGATCGATGCGATCATCGCCGACGTCGTGAGCCGGGGCTTGTCGATGCCGCTTTCAAGATGCGCAGGCCGGATGTACTTCGAACGCCTCATGCTTCCGCTCCCGCATCGATGATTCTGAGGGCCTCGGCCCATTCGTGGGGTTCCACGCGCAGGAAGTGGTTTCGATCGCGTGCCTCGAGGAAGGGCACTCCCTTCGCCATTTTCGTGTCGCAGATGATGATGCGGGGCTTGGCCTCGGCGTGATGACGAGCTGCGTCGAACGCCTTTACGAGCGCATTGAGATCGTTGCCATCGACCCGCTGGACGAACCAGCCGAAGGCCTCGAATTTGGAGCCGAGCGGTTCGAAATTGAGGACGCCGATCGAGGGCCCGTCGGCCTGCATCTGATTGACGTCGACGATGCCGATCAGATTGTCGAGTTTGTAGGAGCCGGCGGACATCGCGGCCTCCCAGGTGGAACCCTCGTCAAGTTCGCCGTCGGAAAACAGATTATAAACAAAGGAAGAGGACTTCTTCCGCTTCAGCGCCAAGGCCATGCCGACCGCGATGCCAAGTCCGTGTCCGAGCGATCCGCCGGTGATTTCCATGCCGGGCGTGTAGGCGGCCATGCCGGACATCGGCAGCCGGCTGTCGTCCGTGCCGTAGGTCTCCAACTCGTCCTCGGGAATGATCTTGGCTTCGATCAGAGCAGCGTAAAGCGCAATCGCATAGTGGCCGATCGACAGCAGGAACCTGTCGCGGCCTTCCCATTCCGGATCTTCCGGCCGGTAGTTCGTGGCGTGGAAGTAGGATACGGCAAGGACGTCGGCGACGCCGAGCGCCTGGGCGATGTAACCCTGCCCCTGCACTTCGCCCATACGCAGCGCGTGACGGCGGATGCGCCGGGCGCGCTCTGTCAGGCTGATATTGTGGCCAATCTGGCTCATGTCGGTGTCTCTCCAGATAGACCTCAGTGGATCAGCATGCCGCCGTTAACGTCGATGACCGCGCCGGTGACGTAGGCGGACAGATCCGAGGCGAGGAACAGGTAGATATTCGCGACGTCGGCGGCCTCTCCGAGCCGGCTCAGAGGGATGCCCCTGATGATGTCGGCGCGCATCTCATCGGTAAGTTTGCCACCGGTGATATCTGTCTGGATGAGCCCAGGCGTGACGGAGTTGACGCGAATGCCGGCTGGACCAAATTCGCGGGCCATCGCTTTAGCGAGGCCGAGCACGCCTGCCTTGGCTGCGGAATAATGAGGCCCGCCGAAGATGCCGCCGCCACGCTGTGCCGATACCGAGGACATGCAGGCAATCGATCCGCCGCCATTGTCGCGCATGTAGGGGATGAAGGCCTGACTCAGGAAGAGCACACCGGTCATGTTGACCGCCACGATCCGCTGCCAGTCGGCTTCGGTGATATCGAGCGTGGTAACGGGCTGGGTGATGCCGGCATTGTTGATCAGCGCGTTTACCGAACCGAACGAGGCGATCACCTTGGATGCGGCATCGGCGCAGGACGACTTTTCGGCGACGTCGCAGCGCAGGCCGACATGGTTGCCAGACTTGACGCTCGGCAGCGCCGCGGCGGCCTCCGCAGCGGCGTCAGCATCGATATCGAGGATGGCGACGCGGGCGCCATGCTCGGCGAAAAGCTGCGCCGTTGCACGGCCGATGCCGCGCCTGCTCGCCGCGCCAGAAATGACCGCGGTCTTCCCATTCAGTAGCATGTAATCTCCTCCCGATGCGTCCCGAGCATCTGGCAAATCTTTGACAAGTCAGTTGGCTTGCGGGTCCGAAACTGATCGAGTTGACGCCGTTCGACAAACGCGAAGTTTACAACGGTGGGTGAATCTGGTTCACTAATCCGATGTTGCAGATGGCCTCCCTCTCCGCGGTCCGCATCTTTGAAGCCGCAGCCAGGCTGGCGTCTTTTCGCGCTGCAGCCGAGGAGCTGCACCTGTCACCAAGCGCCGTAAGTCATGCCATTGCAAAGCTCGAGCGTGACCTTGGCATCTCCCTCTTCGAGCGCAGCACGCGAAAGGTCACCATGACACTGGCGGGGCAGACGCTCCTCTCCCATGCCTCCAATGCCTTTGAAGAGCTTCGTCGCGGTGTTGAGATGATTTCATCCAACAAGACCCACCTGCTGCGGGTTCACTGCGCGCCTAGCTATGCGGCGCAGGTGCTCTCCGCACGTCTTCCCGACTTCCTGGGCAAGAATGAGGGGGTTGAGGTCCGGGTGGCGGCGAGCACAAACTATGCGCGTTTCGTGGACGGCCTCTTCGATGTCGACATCGTTTACGGCGAACCATCGAACAGAGAAGATCTGATCGTCGTGCCGCTTGGAGAAGAAATCATTTCTCCGCTGTGTTCTCCAAAGATGGCTGAACGACTGAAAAACCCGCGCGACCTGGCGCGCCTTCCCCTCATCCGCAGCGACCTGAAAAGGATTCAATGGATCGACTGGTTCGAACTCAACAATCTCGGCCCCCCGCCCCTCCCCGCCATGAGCTTCGATAGAAGCTTTCTGGCAGTCGACGCCGCAGCGAACGGACTGGGAGTGGCGTTGGAGTCCAACACTCTGGCAAGGCGCGAGCTCGACAGCGGGCGTCTGGTTCGCCCGTTCAGCAACAGCCGTGACAACCGCTACATCGGCCACTACCTCGCCTATCCGAAGGCCGGCAGCCAACGGAGGCTATCGAAGATTTTCGCAGACTGGCTTACGTCGCAGGTTTTTTGACAATATGTTTGTCCTCCCGACAAAGCGGGGCATTGGGACCGTCTTAACTCATCAACACCGCGTCGTATATGACAACGGACCTGTTTATTGCGTCATCGTGGATGACAGCTGAATGCGGGCCGAACCTACAGCCCTCGTCTACACCAAGCGGTCACGATGTCCGATTTGAACCGAGGCTACCTGGTCTATAGCCATCGTCATATCCCCCAGTCACCGCCGCAAGCATCCCCGGGAGCTCTTCGGCCAGGAAGTCGAGGAAAGCCCTCACCGCTGGCACGAGGCCCCTGCGGGACGGAAACACGGCATGAAGACCGTGCGCGTGCAATCGATAATGCGGCAAGACCTTCACCAGGCGGCCGTCGGTCGCTCGCCCTTGCTCGCAGAAGCCGATTAGGGTTCCCCATACCGGAATTCCAAGCAGGAAAGGACGGGTGCCATCAATCGGATCGAGGACCCACTGACAGGCTCCAGCTCCCGTGACGCCGTACTCTTCACCGACAATGCTGTGATCGGGAAACTCCTCGGAAATCAGCCCGAATGCGCGTCGCTGGGAGTATCTTGAACAAGCAGAACAGGGCGACATAAGAGGTCACGTCTATCGCCTGCAAGTTGCCCTAGATGACGTCATCATCGCAGGAGATGGGTGGAGTATCACGGTTCCAGAGAACCCCAGCGCGCGCCCCACAGTGCGGACGAGTGCTGCAGCAGATGTTCAGTGCCCCGTGTTCGACTCGGATTTCCTTGAAGAAGCACTCAGCCTGGCCAATGATCGGGTGGCGCAAGTCCGCGGCAAAATCTCGACCGACTGGCCAAGGAGGTCGACGAGGCCCGATGGAAAGGGGGCGATCTCGCCACCCACTGTGGGACCGCGACTCCGACACCTGGTTTTGCTTGCATTGTAACGGGAAGATTACGGGTGTTCAGATCGCACAAAATCTGTGGCATTGCCCTGCATGTGGCGCTTCCCCAGTCGACATTTTCGATACTGCCTTCTGGTGCGAAGATGAAGGCAAGTCGCTCCCCCCGATTGGCGCAAAGGGAAAATCGAACAGCAGCAAGCCTGACTTTCAGGTAGTCGACGACCGTCCAAAACTTGAGTTGAGCGAACGCAACATCGTGCTTCTCATGAGAAGCGCACTGTTAGATGATTCGACGGACGTAAGCGAACGGTTGGGGGCGCTCCTGGCCGAAATCACCGTCGATGAAGACAACGACGTGTGGATCTCGCTCGAAGAGGATTTGTGGCCGGATCATAAGGAGCCAACTCAGGCGATCAAGGTCGCAGCACAGCTCGGTATCGAAATTGAGTTGGAGACCATGCGGTCAAAGATACCTTTTCACTGGCCAGGTCTGGGCGAACTGACCTCAAGCACCACCGAATACACGCAGATGTTGCTCGATGCGTATGCGCAGTATGCGGCACCCTCGGATAGCAAATCGTAATCCGTCCCGGCCAACCTCCTCGATTGAAGATCTATTGAGGAGGTTGGTCGCGACAATGGATGCACTCTGCCCTCTTCGAAAAGTAGGTGGTCTTGCATCTCATCCGAGGAGCGCGGTTTTTCGGGGGCAAAGCCGGGCAGTTGAGGAGATTCGAACCAGCGACCCGGCTACCTACGTTGTCGTTGCGCACGGCTTGTAGCATCAACTTGAGGAATCGACCTACTTTAGGATCGTCTACGGCCTATGTTGAACTGTGGTTCATGTGGTTCTCGGGAGTTACTCGACTAAGCCGCCCCTCGTTCTAGGACAAGTGACCCTATCAGGGTCCATTTTTGAAGGAGATCAGAATCGTCCCTGGCGGCATCTCCTTGGCGTCCAAGTCTGACGTATCAAAGGGGTGCGCACCGTCAGCGAGAAACGAGTCGATCATGACCTGTCGTTCTTCCGAGTTTTGCCATGACTGTTGAGGGAACCGCATCATCGGGAAGTCTGCGACGCCCTCGTACTCTACGACAATGCCCGCCAGGATCGTGACGCCATGTGCAAGAGATGTTGCGAAGCCAAAAGTCTCTATCCTGGATGCGGCGTACTCGTGAATGTTGCTAATCAGCGCGAGAGTCGCGTTGGTGCCGGCCGATATCCTCAGGCGAAATCCCAAGCCTCGTATAGGCACGGTAACGGATCGCCCCGCCTGACAATGCACCGAAACCGGCAGTATTGCCGACCGCATAGGCGCTGAAGGCGGTGAGCGCGACATGCGGAAAAGGCAGCCGCTTGCCGATATAGTCGATGGCGTTGAGATCGTAGAAAACGAGTGCCAGAAAGCTCAGCGCCGTGAAGAGCAAGGCGAGCAGGATCGAGCTCGGTCGGGTTGCCGCGAGGGCCTCGACCCGATGGAAAGGATCGATACCGTGATGAGCTTCTGAAGCATGAAAACCTCCATGTGCTTCCTTGGTTTTCATCAGGGAAAACTTGAGGCGCAGCGCGAGGTTCCGCTCATCACGAATAAGTTTCGACGGATATGCCAGTTCTGATGCGCGGAAGACATTTCCTCAACCGCCCTTTGCGTGTAAAGAATTTTCGCGTTGCCAAGTTTTCTAAAACTATTGCGAGCTTTTTTAATGGCCACTTCCCTACCCCACCGTCCTGCGCCAACGTTTCGGGGATCGTTTGGGACGCCGAAAACCGATGGAAGCCACTGGAATCACCGGATATTTCCCGGCAGGAGGTCCATGCGCCAGTTCATGTTCGGCCCGCTTTCCCTGATTCTTCTCTCTGTCATCGCGCTGCTGGCCGCGGCGACCGCTTCGGCGCAAGCCGCCCCTGTCGTTGCCGCCGTTTCGGTCCCTGCAAATGGATATTACAAGGCTGGAGACAACCTGGCCTTTACCATCCAGTTCAGCGAGAACGTGACCGTCACCGGCACACCGAGCCTTTCAGTAGTGATCGGCAGCTCGTCGCGTGCGGCAAGCTATTTGGGAGGAAGTGGCACGAGTGCCCTTGCGTTCGGATACACAGTTCAGCCCGGCGACATGGACCTGGACGGCGTGTCGCTCGGGGCCATGATCAACCTGAACGGCGGCACAATTGAAAATACCGGAGGTGAAGCGGCCGACACCACGCTTAACAACGTCGCTTCGACGAGCAATGTCTTCGTCAATACGCAGCAGCCGAGCGTCGCGGCCGCCGTCCTCGGCAATCCGCCCTCAAACGCGACGCAGGTGACGTTCCAGATCGTCTTTTCCGAGGCCGTGACGGGCTTCACATTGAGCGACATGGTTCTGACGGCGACAGGAACCGCAAGCGCCACGCTGACCTCGCTCCAGACCTCCGACAACATCACCTATACGGTCCTCGCCCAGGCCATTTCCGGCTCCGGTACACTCCGTCTCGATATTCCTGCAAATTCGGCTCAAAACAATGCGGGCAACGGCAACCTGGCAGCGGCCTCTGCGCCCTGGGCCGTCGGCGCCTCATCCAATGCCGATCTGTCGCAGCTGCAGCCCAGCCAGGGCAGCCTCAGCCCGGCTTTCAATGCGAATACGCTGTCCTATTCGATCGCGGTGCCACATAACGTAACCGCCATCACCTTGACACCTGTCGTCTCGGAGCCGAACGCGACCGTCACGATCAATGGTTCACCCGTCGCTTCCGGCAGTGCCAGCATGTCCGTTTCCCTTGCGGTAGGGTCCACGGCGATCCCTGTCGTCGTCACCGCACAGGATGGCACGATGAAGACCTATAATGTCGATGTCATCAGGTCCGCTCTGGGGGTCACGGCAGCGTCCCGCACGGTCACGGTGATGGCGGGAACGACGGTCGCAGTCGATCTGACTGCGGGCGCGACCGGGGCGCCCTTCACCGCAGCCGCGCTCACCTTCCTGCCGAACCCGGAAGCAGGAAAGCTGTATTTCGACGCAGCGCAGAAGCGGCTCTCCTTCACGGCGAGCCCTTCGTTCGCAGGCCCGGCCCAGGTCGGCTTTACGCTTTCGAATGCGTCCGGAACCTCGGCGCAGGCGACGATCACATTTGCCGTTGCCGCCCGTCCCGATCCGACTGTGGATCCCGATGTGATCGGCCTTCTCAATGCGCAGGCGGATGCCGCCAGGAATTTTGCCCAATATCAGACACGCAACTTCAACAACCGTCTGGAGCAGCTGCACGATGAAGGCGAGCGACAGCGCCGGTCATTCGATATCCGCCTCGGGCTTCGCCGCTCCGACAATAGCGGCTCAAGTAGCGGCCCCATTGGCGGCCCCAATGGCGGCATTGCCAATGCCGAGCGCCAGTTCGGCTGGCCGGGCGGCAGCGCCCCCGATCTTGTCAATCCCGCCCTATCCCGCCGGCAAGGCGACAGCACGGGGATACAGGGGATGGATCCCGGACCCTTTGCAGTCTGGTCCGGAGGCTTCGTCGATTTCGCGGATACCGGCAATAGCGGCCCGGATATCGGCTCAACCACGGTCGGCGTGAGCGCCGGCGTCGATTACCGATTCTCCGATCGCTTCGTCGCCGGCTTCGGCCTCGGCTACGGGCATGACAAGAGCGATGTCGGAGATGACGGCACGGAAAGCCGTGGCGCCGCTTATAGCGCTGCGATCTACGGCTCCTTCAAGGCGGCCGATAACCTGTTCCTCGACGGCCTGGTCGGCGCAAGCCGGCTTGATTTCGATTCAAGCCGCTACATCAGCTCATCAGGGGATTTTGCTGAGGCCACCAGGGACGGAGGGCAGATGTTCGCCTCCCTCACCGCGGCTTACGAATTCCGCAACAGAACCTGGCTCGTCTCTCCCTATGGCCGATTCGAGCTGTCCAGGTCCTGGCTCAACGGGTTCACCGAGAGCGGCGGAGGCATCTACGACCTGACCTACGGCAATCAGACTGTCGATACGGCCGCAGGCGTCATCGGCCTGCGCCTGAGCTACACCCTCATGACGGACTGGGGGATCCTGACACCAGGCGCGCGGGCGGAATATACCCATGATTTCGCCGGCTCAAGCCGGATGCAGCTCGGATATGCCGATTCCGGCAATCTTCCCTACGAATTCGAAGCGGAGGACTCGGGGGATGACTATGCGTCGCTCGGGCTCTCGCTCGATGCGGCCCTCCTGAACAACTGCGCAGTCGGCGTGGAATACCGCGCTTCCATCGGCAGCGGCAGGCAGGACCATGCCGTCGGCATTCGGGTCAGCAGCCAATTCTAGCGGATTCCTGCTGTGCAAGACCATGGTCAATGGCAGATCGCCGGCCGCATTCTGCTGTGTCGCCTGATCCATGGAATTCACGGCCGTGTTGATTTCCTTCAGCCCCGTCGCCTGCTCGCGCGCCGCCTCGACGATAGCCGCGACGTTCTCGTCGATCTCAGCCACCTGCGCGACGATCTCTTGCAGCGACTGTCCGGTCCTGCCAACAACCAGCTGATCAAGTCCTGGATCTCCTTGGCGGCCTTCGCCGCACGCTGGGCGAGCTCACGTACTTCCTGGGCAACGACAGCAAACCCCTTGCCTGCTTCGCCCGCCCGAGCGGCTTCGACGCCAGCATTGAGCGTAAGCAGGTTCGTCTGGAAGGCGATATCGTCAATGACGCCGATGATACTGGTAATCTCTCTTGAGAACTGTTCGATCTGATCCATGGCGGCCACGGCGCTTCTGGCCATCGAATCCTCCGCATGTGAAGCGGCGCCATCGGTGATGACGCCGTCTCCCAATCAATGATGGGCGTGATGCTCATTGCGCTTGCGCGTGGCAGCGGCCTTTTTGGTTGAAGCGGAACGCTCTTCCTTTGTCCGTGATGCAGCAGCGGCACCACCCTTGCGGCCACCTTTTTCGGAGGAGGCATGGTTCTCGTGATGGCCGCGGCCGGAGCCGGATTTCTTGCCGCCACCGCTCTCCTTGTTGACGGTAGCCCAGGCGCGGGGCTCGGCCTCCTTCTCGGAAACGCCACGGTCTTCGTAGCCTTCCTCAATGTGCTGAGCCTTGCGCTTCTGTTTGTCGGTATAGGCGGATTTGTCACCTTGGGGCATGGAACATCTCCTTAGCTGATGTGAAGCAAGGAAAACTGCGGTTTCGCGGCGAAGTCTCGAGGATCCTCCACAGCGTGGGCGCAGCCGGTGTCACCCGAATTGCGTTTTGACCAGCCCTTGTTTGCGAGCGGAACCAACATGGCCGGGCGGCTAAGCATCTCAAGCAAGTCGCGCGCCTGAGCGTGTGAAAGCGAACCTTTTCGTTCTCGGAGGTCGCTGGCATCATCTGCACGGGGCAGGTGACCAGCGATAGCTTGAGATAGCCTTTCCAATAGGGGCGAGCTGCCAAGGTCTCTTCCGATCAGCTCGCGCGCCGCGTTGGCACGGCCGCCGACTTCGATTTGGCGCTGGCCGCCGGTTTTGATGCCTTCTGGCGCGATGCCCCCTTGTTGGCGTTGGCGGCGGTCCGTTTCGGCTCTGGCTTCTTCGTGCCGACCCCAGCACTCTCCCTGAGAGCCTGGAGAAGATCGCTGGGCTTGGACGCGGGCGGAGCCTTCTTCTTCGGTAGCGCCCTGCCCTCGATTTTCGCCTTCACCAGCTCGGCGACGGCCGCCTCGTAGCGATCGTCGAACGCGCTGGCGTCGAAGCTGCCCTTCTTGGTGCCGATGATATGCTCGGCAAGCTCCAGCATCTCGCCTTCAATCTTCAGGTCGGGAAGTTCCTCGAACGCCTCTTCGGACGAGCGAACTTCATAATCGAAATTGAGCGTCGTGGCGATCAGTCCCTTGCCATGCGGACGGATGAGAACCGTTCGCACACGCCGGAACAGCACAGTGCGGGCAATGGCGGCGACATTCGCTGTCTTCATGCCTTCCCGCAGGAGCACGAAGGCGTCGGTGCCCATCTTGTCAGGCGCCAGATAGTACGGCTTGTCGAAATAGACGTCGTCGATCTCGTTGCAGGGGATGAAGGCGTCGATCGTGAGTGTCTTGTCGCTGTCGGGCACGGCCGCCGCCACTTCGTCAGGCTCAAGGACGATGTACTGACCGTTCTCGATCTCGTAGCCCTTGACCTGATCGTCGCGTTCGACCGGATCGCCGGTTTCGCTGTCGACGAACTCCCGCTTCACCCGATTGCCGGTCTTGCGATTGAGAGTGTTGAAGGCGATCCGCTCCGACGATGAGGCGGCGGTGTAGAGCGCTACCGGGCACTACACCTCTCCGAACTTGATGAAGCCTTTCCAATTCGCTCTCGGGGCAACCATGACGCAGAACTCCTGACACAACCAATGCGATTCAAGCGAATCGGCATGTAATTGTTCCGAGTCGAAACGAATCATTTTTTCAATGACTTAGGCCATCGCCGCCGCTCGTTTTGCAAGTCCCTGCTAGAGTACTGATTCCGGTGCATCTTTTCGCGGCCACGCGCGTTTTCCCCGACAGCAACCCTAAAGGAGTCCTGCCATGAGCAAGCGCGAACTGATCGCTACCGGAACCGACAAACGTTATGTCCGGCGGGACAAGGAAGGCAGGTTCAAAGAGAGCGTCAACGTCTCGCGATCGCTGTCTGCCGATGCTCGCCACGACGCCAAGCATGATGCGAAGCCGGGCCAGGGGGACAAGGGCGATCGCAAGCACTGACGGAAACGCCGCTGAAGCTCGCCACCTATAACGTCAACGGCATCAACGGTCGCCTCGACGTGCTGCTGCGTTGGCTGGCCGAATCGCAGCCTGATGTCGTCTGTCTGCAGGAACTCAAGGCACCGGACGAGAAGTTTCCCCGCCGGGAAATCGAGCGTGCCGGCTACGGCGCCATCTGGCATGGTCAGAAATCCTGGAATGGCGTCGCGATCCTTTCCCGGGATCACGAGCCGCGCGAAACTCGGCGTGGCTTGCCGTGCGACCCCGACGACAGTCACAGCCGTTACATCGAGGCTGCCATCGATGGCATCGTCGTCGGCTGCCTGTATCTTCCGAACGGCAATCCAGCACCTGGGCCGAAGTTCGACTACAAGCTTCGCTGGTTGGAGCGGCTGCATTCCTATGCGGCGGAACTGTTTGAACTCGATGTGCCCGTAGCTCTGGTCGGCGACTTTAATGTGATGCCGACCGATCTCGATGTTTACAAGCCGGAGCGCTGGCGAGACGATGCGCTGTTTCGACCTGAGGTTCGCGCAGCCTATGCCGAACTCGTTGCCATGGGCTGGACGGACGCTATTCGGCTGCTGCATCCGGAAGAGCGGATCTATACGTTCTGGAAGTATTTCCGGAACGCGTTCGCCCGCGATGCCGGGCTGCGCATCGACCATTTCCTGCTGAGTCCGTCGCTGCGAGAACGGCTGCAGAGCTGCGGTGTCGATAAGTTTGCGCGGGCCTGGGAGCACACCAGCGATCATGCGCCGGTCTGGATCGAACTCGATGACGAGTAGGCCGTTATCGCTCAAACATCCGATGGCACAGGAGGAGCCAGGCAATGGCAGAGAAACAAGACTTTGATGCCGCGGCGTTCGTAGACCAGCTTTCCGCGATGACCGACGAAGAACTGTTCGCGCTGATGCAGAAGCTGGAAGGCGAGAGCGAAGACATCCCCTCCGAAGACCGCGACAGCAGCGACGTCTTCCTCAGGATTGCCATGGTCGAAACTGCAATCGAAGACCGATTTCCCGGCCAGCTGTTGGCGCCATACAAGGACTGGCAGCAGCGGCGGATAGATATCTGAGGAGCGAAGATCGTGACAAATGGACCCGACAATGCCGAACGATTGTTCCAGCATCTCGATGATCTTGTCGCCGAGATCATCGACCGGTTTGCGAATGAGGGCCATGGAACGGTCACGGTGATCGAAACGCTCCAGGACGTCATTGCAAGACGTCGCCTAGCTTACGACCGTGACCCCGACCCGGCTGAAGACGTTGAGGAGCCGGCGAACGATTGGCCCGCTGCAGTGACTCCGGCAGCAGAGGTGAAGGAGTAACGCTTATGCTTCCCTCCCTCGAGCACCCCTCCCTCGGGCACCCGGCCCAGCCGAGACGGCAAAGAGCCTTACCCGGAGCCAACGGGACGCACTCCGCGCGATCGCGTTTTTTCGGCGCCAGCGCAAGGCGGGGAAAGGATGGTTGGTTGGCGACAAGCGGCTGTCCGAAAAGCTGATCGAGCGCCTGGAAAAGATGGAGCTGGTGGAAGAGAGCTGCATCGGCGGCCAGCCGACACTTCAGTTGACCATCGTCGGGCGCGCCATCGAAGCAAGACTGCAATAGTCGTGTCACGAATCCCGGAGAGGTCACACCGGGCGCAAGTCTCGGACTGCGTCTGCAAATATCGTCGATCTTCCTGCGGAACGTTGTGGCCAACACTAGCAAGGATATGGCGGCTATAGGGTTCCTTGAAGTGGACAGCATCTTTGTCTTCCATTGATGGAGGGTCGACACCATCGTCGGCGCCGAGCAGCACTATGGTGGGAACCTTAATGGCAGGCTGCTCCGCCAGCCGGGCTTCGATGTCGGCGTAGGCCGGATCGCCGGGCACGACGCCGTACCGATGGCGATAGGAATGAATGACGACGTCCACGAAATCCGGATTGTCGAACGATGTGGCGCTGCGTTCGAAAGTGGAGTCAGCGAACTTCCAGGACGGCGACCACGTCTGCCAGAGAAACCTGCAGATCTCATCTCGCTGCTGCTCAAGTCCCTTCCGCCCCCGCTCGGTGTGGAAATAATACTGATACCAGTCCCGGGCTTCCTGGTCCGGAGCACCAGGCGAGACGAGACGCTAAACTGTCATGGCAATCTTAGGAACCACCCAAAGACGCCTCAGCATATCGCACGGCTTTAGCTCAAACAATCATCGGCCGCACCGTGGCCACTCGCGATTTAGCTAAAATACAACCAGCCGCTCTACCTTTTGATTTATGGCTCACTGTTATTGATCGCCTGTGGAGTGTGATTGTTGTGACGCAACAACCGTCACCGCGATGGCGAAGGGGCTTTGATATGATGCGTCGTTTCATTTTTGACCGATCTGGCAATTTCGGAATTATGACAGCGCTACTCCTCGTGCCGATCCTGGGCGCTGCGGGTACAGCCATTGATTTCA